>NZ_JADNQZ010000053.1 GCF_015709515.1 Methylocystis sp. H62 | reverse complement strand
TTACCGTGTTGTCTGATGGCGCGGAGATTATGAAGCGGCTACCTCGCAATTTGCCGCGTCCGACCAGGAATATCGTTGATTGGTTCCACATCGCTATGAAAATCCAGCCCCTATAGCAAGTCGCCGATCATATCGTTCGCTGGCGCGACGAATGGACAAATGAAACCGTCGTTCTCGATGAGGAGATCCGCGCCTTGAAGTGGAAGCTGTGGCATGGACAGGTCGATCGAGCGATAGAACACCTCGGGGAAATCATCGCAGACATGTCGATGTTACGCGAGCAAGGCGACCTGGGCGCCGCCCGCATATGGCAATTGGCGCAACCGCTTCTGACTTACATCCGTCAAAACAAGTCTGCGATCGTCGATTACGGAGCTCGATATCGGTCGGGACGACGGATCGCCACTGCGCTGGCCGAATCCGCAGTGAATTCGCTGACCGCACGCCGCATGGTCAAAAAACAACAGATGCGATGGTCAAAGCGCGGCGCTCATCTGATGCTGCAGGTGCGCGCCGCGGTCATGAACGGAAACTTGCATGAGCAGTTGTCCTACGAACCGCCAGTCTTCAAATCGCGTTTGAACTGGCTGTTTCAGCCGACGCCGCCACTCCTCAGAGCAGCGTAGCACCCCAGTTAATTTAACGGTCCCGCCGCCGTTCAAATCGAATCCCTCTTCGTGCGAAATGTTGCCTACGCACAAGCATTCGCGGACAGACTCGATTCTCAACTTCGGTGAAGCTCGCTTCGAGGATCAGCATCCATTTCGTACTAGGCAATCGACGACAGCCTGTTGCGCCGCCAGTACTTGTTCGTAGAGACGCGCTAGCTGGAATTGCTGCTGTTTAATCGCATCGGGGTCGTTATCGTTGGCGGGCATGCTGTCCAGCAAGTCATTGATTTGTTGCTGCAAATCCTTCAAGCTGTTTATCTCGTCCGCACACAACTCCGCGCACTGCGTGCCACCCAAAAGGTCTTCGATTGTGTCAATAATGTCCTGAACGGCATCTCGAATCTTTTGCGACAGCAGTCGTGAGCGGTCCTTGAGGCCTTGCACCATCTGCTTGGCGGCCCGCTGCCATAGAGGGCTGGACGTGATGATGATGAGCAGCGCCAGAATCATCAGGAAGATGATGACTACGGGTATCACTTGCACCGCCCCTAGGAGTGGGCCGCCGGCGTTGACAGCACCGAGCTGGGCATTGAAGCTCGGAATTGGAGTCGGGAACTGGTCGGCGCCACCAACTGGCTCGTTCGGTGAAATAGAGGAAAAGTCGCTCCGAATGTCCTCGAGCTGGGAAACTAAGGAATCCGGCGCCCCGAGAGGCGTCGGCTCCGTCAAAACTGGTGAACCCTGTTCCTGTGCAATGGCAGCGTAGAGATCGGCGCAGACTTCATCAAGACGGATGAACGTCGATCCTTCGGGGTCCATCGTGCCGTCGGCCGGTAGGTCAGGGTTTTGTTGCTGAAAATCGAGGATCGCATTTACGGTGTCGGCACTAACGACCCCGTCGACATCGGCAGGAGCGGTTCCTGCTGCGATCTGGAGATCGCCGAGAAGGCGCTGTACTGCTTTGACGTCATCCGGAAGGTTTGATCCGTCTTGTCCAACACTTGCGCTTAGCATGTCACCTACAAGAAAAGTGGCTAATACACAATCTCACCTACACAATCTCACCACGGAAGAGAGGCCTTGGCAAGGATCGCCAATTTTGTTCCCCAAAGTTTTGAACTCAAGAGGAGACCGGAAAGAAGTTGGGGGTCGATAGGAAATTGCCTGAGGGAGTTCTCGATGAAATGGACCGTGATGTTGGAGCGCATTGAGAGTCGGACTCAAAATTAACATCTTGATTGTGGTGTTCTAGCGATGCGTCGGGAGAGCTGCCTGATGGAGGCGATGAGCAACCATGTTTCGGATGAGGCGATAGAGGCTTCCCGATCCTTGGCGAGCCGTCTGCAGCGATTGAGCCAGGCGAGTGTTCGTTCGACGACCCAACGCCGTGCGACGAGGACGAAGCCCTTTGCGCCGTCCGGGCATTTGACGATTTTGACGACGGGGCCGTTCATCTTCGCCAGAGCGGCTACGAGTTTCTCGCCGGCGTAGCCGCTGTCGGCGAAGACATGCGTGACGGTCGGGAAACTTTCGCAGGCGAAGCTGATGACGCGCGGCGCGCCGTCCCTGTCCTGAATGCTCGCTTCATGTACGATCCCGGTGAGCATATGGCCTTGCGTGTCCGTCACGATGTGGCGCTTGCGGCCCTTGATCTTCTTGCCGGCGTCGAAGCCGCGCAGGCCGCCGGCCTCCGTGGTCTTGACGCTTTGGCTATCGAAAGCGGCTGGAGGACGGCGAGTTCCGCTGGCCGAAGATCGAAGATGGCGTGATGCGTTTGTCGGCGGCGCAATTGTCGGCGCTGCTCGAAGAACTCGATTGGCGGCGCGTGCGCGCGGCGAAAGACACGTCGGCGCCTGCGTTGCCAGGATGAGCTGCGACACAGTGAATCAAGGCCTCGAAGAGCGTCGAAAGACGGCAGAAAATATGGTGTTCTGCGGCTATGACGCAGGGCCACGAGGTTACCAACCGGTGAAAAGCACGAACACTGAGGCAGACCCAATCAAGGGGATATTGCGAGGCATGGTGGCTTCGGTTAATTCATTGATTTTTTTTTGACAGCGCATTGTCGGGCCAAAATGGCTCCCGACACCGGATGGCTACTGTTAAGGGGTCTGCTGAGAGGCCGTCAGCCGTCGTAGCCTGCCTTGCGCAGTAGATTGATCAGCGCGGGTTGGCTATGCACGCCGGTCTTCTGGAAGATATGCACCAGATGCGTGCGCGCCGTGGCGAAGCTCGCGCCCGATCGCGCTGCCGCCGACTTAAGTGGCAGCCCGCTCAGCAACGCCGCTGCCAGACCCGCTTCCGCCCTTGTCAGCTCAAACTGCGCGCCCAAGAGACTGAGATCGGGTGGACGAATAGTCCGCCGGACTGGATCGTTGACGAAGATGACCGCGAGTTGGTCTTTCCCCTTGAAACGTGCGCCAGCGAGCGGCGCGACGAGGAGAGTTAAGGGTGCCTTGCCGTCGCGCGAAGCGATGAGCATTCCGCCCGCGTCGACGGTTTCTCGCAACGCAGCTGAGTGTACGAGGACACGAAGCGCCGCCGTCTGTTCGGGCCGGCGGATGGCGAGCGGGCCGTTGGGCGAGGCGATAAGCTCGCCGTCGCGAAATAATGTATCGGCTAAACTATTGGCATAGAGGATGTTGGCGCTGCGGTCGACGAGAATCGTCGGCTTGTCGAGGACATCCATGAGCGCCTGAATGTCAAACGGCCCGCGCGTCCCGCGAGGCATTTGATCCCGCAACTGCACTGCGCGCTGGAGGTGCGGCAGCAGCGCGCGAAAGCGGGCAATCTCGTGACCGTCAAATTCCGGCCGCGAGGCGGGCCGATAGATCGTCAGCACCGTGCTTCGCGTGCCGTCCATGATCAGATTCGCGCCGAGCGCGATGTCCATTCCTTGGGGGCCAAACCATTCGTTGTACAGCGCCGATCTATAAAACTTATCGCGCGGGCCGGCGACATCGAAGGAGAAGAGCTGGCCGACCGGTAATGACGCGCTCGCCCGCCACAGGAAATTTCTCGCCGCCCAATATTCAAAGTACGAGCGCGTGAAAACGGGATCAATCGGCAGATTCAGCGTTTCGTGGAAGTTCTTGGCGGCGTCGAATGTCCCAACAGCGAGATCCTTCACCTGAAGAAAATTCGCTAATGCTTTCAGCGCATCCGGCCATACCTCGTCGTCGATCGCGCTGTCGTAGATCAGCGTAATGATGTTCGAAATATCGGACATCTCGGACAAGCGTTCGCTCCCACGACGGCTGAGATCTCATTTCAGCAATGATTTCAGACCCTGAGTTCGCATCGAAGATTAGTCTGCCGCCTACATCATATGAGGGATGTCTGACTACGCGGGCGGGCTCAAACTGCCATTGAACCAATCAGCGGGCAAGTCGCGACCCGGGTGGCGCTCTCGCAAAACGCCAACATCATCGGGGGCTACAATTTCGCTACTACTGGCGAACTCTCGCTTACAAATCCTTTTGCTAAAGCCTTTAGCCCAAGCACCTGCCGCCCTTGGTTCTGGTAAAAATAGATTCAACATCGTTGTCTCCTTGACTCGGCCTTGCTTTGATCAGGGCGGTCATTCCAACGCGCGAACCGTTGGGCATTAGGTCAGCTATCTTAACTGTCATTAGTCAAACAGCAACCGAAAGGGGATAAGCTTATGAGTCAGACCATATTAGTCCCATTTAATGATCAACAAATTGGTCAAGGGTTCAACTTCGACTCGCGAGAAAGCGTTGGATCTGGACTGTCCGTTGAGAAGATCTCTGACGATCCAAACGCTAATGGGCAAATCGTTCGCACTTCGTTTAAAAGTGTTTCTACGCAAGATAGTCTCATGGAATCGTTAGGTATTTCTGTTTCTGCGGATGCGAGATATGGTTTGTTCTCGGGCGGAGCGAAGTTCGATTTCGCTCAAAGCCATGCCGTAAATTCCTTTTCGTCATTCATAGTTGGCCGGTGTGAGGTACACAATGCCACGCAACATGGGAATGGATTTCAATTGACCCCGACTGCGCAGGAGTTGGTGGCTGCCGGCAACACCAAAGATTTCAAAACAGCGTTCGGGGACATGTTCGTTCGATCATTGAAAACCGGTGGAGAGTTTTGCGTTGTCGCCCAAATTACTTCGGTCAGTGAAGCACATCAAAGCAAGATGGCAGCGAGCCTCCACGCTGAATGTAACGGATTAGTCGCAAGCGGATCCCTTAAGGCTTCGTTCGATACCGCAATGGCAGAAACGAGCGGCCGCTCGGAAATTACCGTCTTCATGAGCCAGGCCGGGGGCGTCGGTGGGCAGGTGTCCTTCACCGGTCCTGACGCTACGAAAATACTCGAACGGCTCAGCATGTTTCCACAATCGGCCCACGATCACCCGGTCGGCTACGAAGTCGAACTGGCGACATACGATACGATACCGATCACAGTGGCCTCTCCAGAAGAGCGAGAAGACCGGAATATTGTTTTGACCGACTGCCTTACGCAAAAAAATAAACTGCTCCAAGCTCTGGCTGATCTGAATTTACTTACTAGCCCTAATGCCGATCTGTTTTTTGATAACCTTCCGCCCTCTACAGACCTTGCTAAACTCGTGGAACAATATCGCTCTACGTTAAACGCTCTAATGGCGCATGCTATTAAAGTAGCAAAAGGGAAGATAGACCCTCCGCAGCTCTTCGTGCCGGCCGCCCTTCCCCCTTTGAATTTCAAGAAAAGGTCCGTCACAGCCGACGAGAAAGTGAATTTTGGAAACGCTGGAGCGGCAATAATCCGGACCGATCCACTAGCGGCGGCGTTTCGAAGCCTCCAGGGGAATGAATTGCGCCGGATGGGGTTTGATATTGGGATAGGAGCTACAAGCGGACAGACATCATGGGGATCCGGAAAGCAAAATTTGTTGGAATCGCTCGATTTCGAACAACAGATAGGCTTTCGGCAGGCCTCAACTTTTGCAATGATCCGAAACAATGAACCTGTTCTTGCTTCGAAAGGCGCGGATATTGCGCAGGCTGACCCACAAATTGAAATTGCTCGAAAAAGTCGAGCGTCCGGACTGTTTTGGCTTGGGTTTGATATCGCCACTGGATTGTACGGCGATCCGACGTTGGCCGGATTGGGGCAAACCGCTAAGGGGCCGGGCAAAAATAAGATTCGATTTAAGCTCGATGAGTTGGAGCATATTCTCCTTCCGAGTAGTGAAGCATCGAGAGGCTTCGTTACATCGGAAGAGTTCCATTTGGGGCGCAAGAAACAGCTATAAGCTGGACGCCTGGGGTCGATAGCGCGCCACGCGCGGACCGACGTCTTGGGTATGTCCCGTTCGCTGTTAGCGCAAAGCGGCCGTTGCGTGACGAATCTTATGTGGCCTCGGCGGTGTGAATGCCGTCGATCTGGATCGCCAGCAGATCGAGATCATCAAGCCTGCTTTCCATCGACGCTTTCATGCGCGAAGCCAACAGCGCGACGAAACGACGTCGCCGACGGGGGTAAGAGAAAGCTGGGGGTCATCCGGGTCGTGTAAGCTCGATTTTTTTTGAGCGAGGAGGCAGGCCTGTGACGGGAATTATCGAGATGAAGATATTTGCCGAGTTTGTTGGGACCGACGGCGTCTTGGCACGGCGCGAAGTTTTCGTTGTCCGACGCAACGTGGACCAGCCTCATCTCAAAGATTTCGGCCTAACCCTGGAAGAAGGCAAGGCCATATTGCAGCGGGTGCAAGCCGAACAAACGCAATTTCAGGTCGAGCAATGCGGCATGCGTGACCGGGAATGCACAGGCTGCGAGCGGCGGCGTGCCATCCATGATTATAGGAAACGTTCCATTCACACATTGTTTGGGGCCTGTCAGGTTCGCGCGCCTCGATTTCGACCCTGTAGCTGTTTGGCGCCGCACGATACGGTGCCTGCAAGGCGATTGATGGCGTTGATGGCGGGGCGAACAACCCCCGAGCTTGAGCGCGTACAAGCGGAATTGGGCGCACGGCTTTCATTTCGCGAAGCGAGCCGGGTTCTTGATCTTTTCGTGCCCGCCGCCCGCCCTCACAATCACAAAAGCGTTCGAAATCGCCTCGCGCGGGTTGCAGATCAGATCGAGACGAAAGACCTGTCGAGTCCACATCGCATGAGCCGCGTCGGACCAGGCCCGATGTCCGTTTTCATTGATGGCGCCTACATACGCGCCGTTCCGGGATTTCAGACTCGACATTTCGAGATCATCATGGGACGCGTCGATACCGATGGACGCGTGGCGCGCCTTTTTGCATCCGCGCCAAATATTTCGACGAGCAAGGTCGATACTATTCGAGCTGCGTTACGCGCCCAGGGTAGGATTTCCCGTAGAGACATCACAGTCTTCAGCGACGGCGATCCCGCGCTCAGAGGCGCTGTCGTCAGCGCGGCAAGACAGCAAGTCACGCATATTCTCGACTGGTTCGCGTACGTCACATTGAGCAGGCTTTCGAAGGCATCTTTCAGTTCGAGCCAGAATTGAAGTCTTGGCTCCTGACATCGGCCTATTGCGACGTGCCGCGCCTACGTCATCTCCTATGGAGAGGCTGCGTTGACGAGACCCGCGACGCGCTCAGGTTGATGAGCTATTCGGTTCGCAGCGCCGAGATGCACTGGTCGCCGCGTGGCGCGCAGCGCGTGGTTCAAGCAAGAGCGGTTGTGATCGATGGCCGGCGGAAGACTGGCGCGCTCAATCTTGCGTCATGACTCTCAGGTTTTTCCCACTCCCGCTGACTGCTGGACGGATACAAAAAAGGCTTTACATTTTCTATACTCCGAGGAGTCCACTACGATGAATATTACGGTGACGCAAAAAAACCCGCTATCCTTGACGCTGCCTCACGCTGTCACGAACCTTGTGATCAAGCCCGTAATGCAAGGCATACTCCTGGAGGAAATGCCGCTGACAACGACGATTCACGAACTGCTGTTCAAGGTCATCAAGGACGGCACTGTGTTCTGGGTCGGTGCCGCAGTGCCGTTCGGGACGACCGATTTCACGAGGATTCAGGTATTCTTCCATCCGACAGTCGTCCAGGCCGGTGTCATTCACGCCAGTGATGCTGACTATTCCGCATTCATTGGTGGCTGGTCCAGCTCTTTGCAGCGGTACATCGCCCTTGAAGGTGGGCAATTGGCAGCCTCCCGGGTTCTGCCCATGCTGGTCCCTTTCACCACCATGGCCGCACTTCAGCGCGGTGCAGACAACATGTTCACTGCCGATCCGGTTACAACCCTCAGCCACATCACCTACGCGATACAGACCACGTTCATTCCTGTTGGCCTCCCACCACCGCAGCTTACGGCGGTGGGCGTGGCCAGCTTCAGCTCCGGGATCACTGCAATGAGGATGTTCATCAACGCGATGAAACCTTCCGGACTGGTGCGAGAGGTTATCGACTTCGACAGCCCCTTCATCGTCAGTGAACCTGCCGCACTTACGCTCTCTCCCGGAGCGGTATCGAGCTGCTACACACAAAAATTCCTCGCCAATCCACCGCAAGGATACAAAATCCTGCCGGCTAGCAGCTTCGCGAACTTGACGAGCTACAACCACGATCCGCACTCCTGCATCGGCTGGATGATGTATCACACGGCAATGATCACCAGCGTCATCGTGTAACGGTAGAAGTTGCGTTCGGGCGCGAAGCGGCTGATCGAGCACGCGGTGGAGGCAGGCGCTTGGCAAGGAAATGCGGGACGAGCAAAAAGGAAAAGCCGCGAAGCGAAAGCAAGCGGCGCGCGCGAGGAACCCAGGGTCGAAGTCCCAGCAGAGGCGCCGCGCGCGCAGACGCTGGGGCGCGACCAGAGCGGCGTATATGTCAACGCGCCGGCGACAAACTCCGCTTTTTCGCCAAGCTTCGTCATGCGCGGCTTTCCGGCGGGGGTGACGCTTTTCGACGGCGCGTCGCATGGCTTCACCGCCCAGGACGTCGATCTCTCCACCGTCGATCACGTGGAATTCTTCAAAGGACCGGGCGCTATGCTGTTCGGCAAGGCGCTCGGGGGCTATGGCGGCGCGGCGAACTACATCAGAAAGGCCCCGACGGAGGAAACCTTCGCGCGCACCGTTTCGACTCTTGGCAGCTTCGCCGTGCGGCGCCTCACCGTCGACGTCAATACGCCGCTCAACGACGAAAAAAGCCTCTTATTGCGTTTGACCGGCTCGGCGCAGAGCCTGGGCAGCTTCGTCGATTTCGTGGGCTCGCGCAGTTTCGACGTCGCGCCGATGATCGCCTTCACCGCCGACAATGGCGATCGCGCCAGCTTACGCGCCGAGCATAACGGCCGACGGCTCGTCTGGCGCGACGGCATTCCGGCCGATCCGATCTTCCAGCATATTCCGTGCGAATTCTATGCTGGCCTTCCCGCCAATGAGCATGAGACGCCCTTTTTCGACGATCTCACCTTCACCTATGAGCACGCCTTCAACAAGGATTGGAAGCTTACGACGGTTGTCGATTATTTTCTTTCCGCCAGCCGCTGGGGCTGGTTCACCGGCTGGGGCTATGACGGCCTCCAATCCATCGTCTTCGGCAATCCCGTGCGGACCCGCGCCGCCGATCGTAGTTTCGACGCGCAATTGCGCCTCAACGGTCGCTTCGAGACCGGCTTTCTCTCCCATACGGTTTTTCTTGGCCTCGAGCACTGGGACTATTTTTTCGGCTACAACAACGACATCGCGCCCTATGTCGCGGCGCCGCTCAATATTTTCTTCCCCGTCTATTCGCCCGGCGTCAATTACGCCGGCGCCTATTGGTCGAACGGCGTGGCGCGTGCCTTGAGTCGGTCGGTCTATGGCCAGGACCTCATTGATCTGAACGAGAACTGGCGCATTCTGATCGGCGGGCGTTACGATCTCCTCTCTCAGCGCGAGCGCGTCTTCGATCCCCTTGGCGCGCTGGCGGGAGAGCCGACATCGAGTCTCAGCAAAGGTATCAAGGGCTATTTTTCGCCGCGCGCCGGCATACTCTATCGGCCGAACGAAGAGACGCAGCTCTTCGCCGCTTACGGCAAATCGCTCGTCCCCAATACCGGCGTGCGGATTCAAAGCGGCGAAGCGCCGCCGCCACGGCAGGACACCCAATATGAGATCGGCTTCCGGCGCGAGTTTCTCGACCGCAAGATGAGCTTCGAAGTCGGTCTCTTCGACATCACCCGCGACAATGTGGCCATTCCCAATCCGGCCAATCCCAGCGGCTTCTATTCGGTCGTGACCGGCCAGCAGCACAGCCATGGCATCGAGGTCAATCTCGGCGGCGAGATCCTGCCGAACCTCAAAATCAACGCCGTCGCCACCTTCCTGCACGCGCTGGTCTCGAAAGACGACAACATCCCCTCGCAGGAGGGCAGCGATCTTCTGGGCGCACCAAGGCGCGTCTATAGTTTCAACGCCAGCTACACGTTCGACACAGGCGACCTCAAAGGCCTCGAACTCGGCGCAAGCTACTATTACGCCAGCCGCCTCGAGGCGACGCTGCCCAACACTTACGGCTTTACGCTGGCACCCCAGCAGATGCTCGGCGCCTCGCTCGCCTATAGCTTCAACGACAATCTCAAGCTCGAACTCAATGCAGCAAATCTGACAAACCAATCCAACTGGACATCAAACGGCGCCCTCTACCACGGAGAGCCAACGACCGTCGCCGCCAGCCTTACTTACAAATATTGACGCGACGCCATGGCTCGACATTCGAATCGCCCACGGCGCATCCGCCAACCGAATGAAACATCGGGACGATCGACACGAGAGAACAAGGCCGTGGATTTCGTTTCGATTTCGCAAGCGCTTCTCGTCGCCGACCATGCAAGTGTCAGTCACGCCGCCCGGGCGCTCGGGGTGCGCCAATCCGCCGTTAGCCGCCGCGTTCAGGCGCTCGAAAACGAGCTGGGCGTATCTCTGTTCGAACGACAATTAAGCGGCGTCAGACCTACGGTCGCCGGCAAACGTTTCTTCGATCGGACGCGGGCCGCATTCGCCGAAATCGACCATGCGGTGGCGAACGCTAAGGCTGCAGGACGCGGCGTGGAAGGCGTGATC
Source organism: Methylocystis sp. H62 (assembly GCF_015709515.1). Classification (GTDB taxonomy): domain Bacteria; phylum Pseudomonadota; class Alphaproteobacteria; order Rhizobiales; family Beijerinckiaceae; genus Methylocystis. The sequence continues at coordinate 205,462 of NZ_JADNQZ010000053.1, read as the reverse complement.
CGCATCGGAATCCTCCCTTCCATTATCAACGGTTGCCTGAGCGAGCTGCTGTACGATCATCGGGCGGCGCATCCCGCCGTCGCCATGGAATTCTACGAAGGTCCGGCTCCGGATCAGATCGCGCGAATTATGGAGCGTCGTCTCGACGTCGCTTTTCTGGTCGATGGAACGCCAGCGCCTGGCTGCGATCTCGAAAGATATTGGAATGCCGGCGTCTGCGTCGCCTTGCCTGACCAACATCCGCTCGCCGGTTGCGACATCGTCGATTGGGACTTGCTGAAGGACGAGCATTTTATTCTGGGCCGCGAGGCGATTGACGCGGGGCTCGACAGAGTTGCTGCCGATCACATTGCGGGGTTCGGCGACCGAATGTCGCTCGAAACCCATGACATTTCACAAGAGGCCGTGATGAAACTCGTTGTGCTGGGATTTGGCCTCGGCCTTATGAACGATTCAAATGTTTCGATTTGCTATCCCGGCGTCTCTTTTCGACAGCTCCCGCGCGACGATAGCCATCTCGGCTTTTGCGCCGTTTGGCTGCCGGGCAACGACAATCCGGCGTTGCGTCGCTTTCTCAGCCTTGCGCGGACGATGGCGAAGAAAGGCTGAAGGGCGATTTTGACGGCGTCGGCGCGGCGGGCTTCTTTGTGGAATTGCGGGATTGCGCAAAGCCTCGATCGCTCGCGATAAATTTTTCAACCATCGGCGCGATGAGTTTGGCTGGTTCGACGGACTTGCCCGTTTCGTTCGCGAGAATCTCCGCATAGGCGACCAGATTTCGGTGAAGCGCGGCTGACAGTGTGACGGTGAGCTTCACCGGTTTGTCGTCATCGATCCCGGCGAGTTTCAGTTTGGTCATGGATCATCCCGCTGCGCAGCGATGGTTGCTCTCTCTCGGTATGGCGCGAGCACAAGATCGCGCGTGACGATGACGCGCACGGGAAAACCCGGCCTGATGGTCAGCGTCGGCTGAATATTGAGATTGCGTCCGACGATTTGTTGGCCGGTTTGATTGAGGCTCTGGGCGCCGCCGCGGCGCAGCGCCTGGATGAGCGCATTCTCCTCGCCTGTCGTCCCAAGCTGCGTGCCGACGCCGAGAATGGTGGAGAGCGCGGCAGCTCCCGCCAGTCGTAGCCAGTGATGATCGACCTCATCTTCGAGCCCTGAAAAACCGGCAGCGTCGGCGCCGGGCAGGCGCTCCAGCACGATGGATTGGCCGTCCGGAAGGATGAGCCGATTCCACACGAGCAGCACGCGGGACTGGCCGAAGGCTATTCCCGAGTCATAGACGCCGATCAGCTTCGCGCCCTGCGGAATAAGGAGGAAGCGGCCGGTTGGGCTGTCATAGATGTTCTCGGTGACCTGCGCGGTGATCTGGCCGGGAAGGTCGGAACGAATGCCAGTGACGAGCGCCGCCGGAATAACGGCGCCTGCCTGCAACACGTAACGAGAAGCGGGCTGCGTGAGACGATCGGAACTCACAGTGCGGCGATCGGCGGGCGCGTTGACGAAAGCGAGTTTGCGATCCTGCATATTTTGAATGGCGCCAGGATCGATCGGCGGCGGTTCTCCGAATTCGACGCCCGGCGATGTAGAGGCGTTTGCCGACAGTGGCGACGTAGGCGCAATAGGGGCGTTCGTTAGACGCTCATGTACATTCGTCGATGCGAAGAGCTTCGCGGTGCGCGCCGCTTCGCGCTCCTGACCGATGCGTTGTTGTTCTGGATCGACACTTGTTTGCGGCGCTTGTCCTTGCGCGGCGAGGATCGGACGGCCGAGATCGCCAGGTAGGGGCGGGCCGAGTTTCGGCACATTTTTGGGAAGGCCCGTATAGTCCCGCGGCAGCGCCGTGAGGCCGTCGGCGGTCGTCTTCGCTTCCGTATTGTAGAGCTCCGGCGCGGCGCCGGAGCGCCCACGCTGCTGCAAGGCGAAGACGGTCAGCCCCAGAATGGCGGCGGCGGAGACGCCGGAAAGCGCGATGAGCACGCGCCGCGAGAGCCGCGTCACCGGCGGACGCTCGGGTCGAAGCCGCAATTCCTCAGTGAGCCTCTTCTCGTTCTCCGGCGCGCTCATATCGCCGGCCTCCCGTCGCTGCGCACGATGCGCACGACTTGCTGCGAGTCGGCGCCAAAGCGCAGTTCCGCGGCGGCGAACAGCCGATCGATGATCATGTGATTGCCGCGCACGCGGTAATTGACGAGCTGACTGTCGCCCGCGGCGCCGATGATAAAGAGCGGCGGCATCTCGCCCTGCGAGATCCCGCGCGGAAATTCCACATAGACCTTACGGCCATCGTCGAAGGCGCGCAGCGGGCGCCAGGGCGCGGCGTCGCCCTCGATCGCGTAGCGAAAATTGAGTCTTGAGAGGTCGAGACCGACGTCGATGGGCGCGGCAGCCTCGGCGGCGACATTCTGACGGCGCAGCGCGATGAGTTCGTCCTGCGGATATTGCCAGGACACGGAGGCCATATAGGTTTTTTCGGTCGAGCGCAGTTCGAGATGATAGGTGCGCCGATCCGTGTTGATGACAAGATTGGTCATGAGATCGGCGCGCGTCGGCTTGACCATGATGTGGGTTTTTCGCGCGCTCCCTGCGCCGCTTTCGGTATCGCCGATGATCCAGCGCACCGTGTCGCCGGCGGCGACGGGACCGGAGCCGACAAGCTGCTCGCCGTCCTGCAGGGCGATGTCGGTGATCTCACCCGGGGAAGCATAGACTTGATAGAGCGCGCCGTCGGAAAACGGATAAACCTGGACGGCGTTGATATAGCCGGCGCGCCTTGGTTGGATCCGCGCGGCGGCGTTGGCCTGTTCGACTCGTATCTTCGGATCGCTCGGCTCATCAGGTTCGCTCTTGCCGCGCGGCAAGATTTTGAGCTGGCCCGGCAGCGGCAGAAGTTTGGGGATTTCGACGATTCTCACCGGGTTCGGCGGCTCGCTCTGCAAAGTGGCGGGAGCGGGAAGATCGTCATAGGCGATCTCCGGCGGCTTGAAGGTCGAGCAACCGGCAAGCGCCGTGGATCCGAGAAGCAGAACGATCGAAGCACGAAGCGAAAGCAGCGTCATTGTCCGAGTTCCTTCGACCAGTTGACGGCGTGGATGAAAACGCCAAGCGGATTTTTGCGCAGGCGCTCGGCGTCGCGCGGCGGCTGAACGATAATGGTGAGGATGGCGGTCCAGCGCTCGGTCGATGCGAGACTGGCGTTCTCATAACGGCGCTCGGTCCAGGCGACGCGAAAGGAATCATCCGAGGCGCGAATGACGCTGGCGACCTCGATCGCGATCTGAACCTGTCCGATCTTGGCGAAGGGATCGTTGACGCGGGCGTAATCGTTTAAGGCCAGCGCGCCCTTGTCGGTGACGAAATCATACGCCTTCAGCCAGTTCTGGCGGACGATGATGGGGTCGGATGGGATCGCGCGCACATTCTCGACGAAGCGCGCGAGATGCCAGGCGATCTGCGGGTCGGTTGGCTTGTAGTCGGCGATTGCCGGCGCGATCGCCTGTGCTTCGCCGATCTTGTCGATCTGCACCACCCAGGGAACGATCGATCCACGCGCGCCCTGCCAGACGAGCGCGGCGGCGAGGCCGCCGGCAAGAAAGAGATTGCCAAAGGCGATAAGTCGCCAGTTCTTCGCCTGGACGCGCGCCGAGCCGATGCGCTCGTCCCAGACCTGCGCCGCTCTCTGGTAAGGCGTTTCGGGTTCGGGCGTGCGCCCGTAGCGAACGGAAGAGCGTTTGAACATCAGCGCGCCTCGGAGAGAGTGATGGAAGCGCCGGCGCCATGGGCGTCGCCGGCGCGAATGGAATGAGCGGCGAGAGAGAGAGGCCGTGACTGACGGTCTGGGCGCGCTTCAAGCGTTTTGCCCAAGCGGGTTCGCCGCCGCCAGGAGCCGCTGAGGCGTTTGGCGTCACCGAAGGATCGGCGCCGCCGCTTGCGGCTGACGCTGCGCCGCTTGTTGAAGCGGCGGACTGCCCGCGCGCCGCGCCTATTCCTCCTCCCGGCCCGCCAGCTGGCCCGGAAGGAGGCGGGGCGCCCATTGACGGCGGCGCGCTCGGCGATCCCGGTCCGCTCCCCGGCGGGATCATCGTCGCGGCAGCGGTGTCGCGGTTACCGCCAAGCGAAGCGATGGCGGCGCCGGCGTATCGCGCCGCGCCATAGCCAGCGGCCGCGCCGCCAGCGACAATGAGACCGGTTCCAACGGCAGCGCCGGCGCCAAGCTGTGGGCCGCCGGAGACAATGCCATTGGCGATGCCGGAACCAAACACGCCAAGGCCGAGAAGCGTCAGCGCCGCGAGCACCAATGTCATGGCGTCGTCGATCGTGGGCTGCGCGCCGCCGGCTCCTTGCGTGAATTGTGCAAACAGCGTCGAGCCGATGCCGATGATGACGGCGAGAACCAGCACTTTGACGCCGGAGGAGACGACATTGCCGAGCACGCGTTCGGTAAGAAAAGCGGTCTTGCCGAAGAGACCGAAGGGGATGAGGACGAAACCGGCGAGCGTCGTCAGCTTGAACTCGATTAGCGTGACGAAGAGCTGGATGGCGAGGATGAAGAAGCTGAGGAGAACGATCAGCCAGGCGAAGAGCAGGACGGCGATCTGGATGAAGTTCTCAAAAAACGAGACATAGCGCATGAGGCCGGAGATTGCCTCAAGGATCGGCCGGCCGGCGTCGATGCCGACCTGCGCGACGCGACCGGGACGCAGAAAATCGGCTGCAGCCAGATTGCTTCCGGCGGCTTTGAGGCCAAGGCCGGAAAAGCTCTCGAAGACGATGCGGGCGAGATGGTTCCAGTTGCCGATGAGATAGGCGAAGACGCCGACGAACAGCGTTTTCTTGACGAGACGGGCGATGATTTCTTCGTCCGGCGCGAGGCTCCAGAACAGCGCGGCGAGAACGATGTCGATGACGACCAGCGTCGACGCCAGAAAGCCGACCTCGCCGCCGAGGAGACCGAAGCCGGAATCGATATAGGAGGTGAAGACCTCGAGAAAGCGATCGATGACGCCGGTCCCGCCCATGACGTCACTCGCTCTTGGGCATTCGCGAAGGCTTTGGCGCGGGCGAAGCTTTGGGCGCAATCGTCGGCGCGGGCTTTTCGAGCGCGCGCGGCGCCGAGGGGAACATGTCGAGCGGCTTTGCGGCTTCTTCGGCGGGCTCGGCTGGCGGCCCGAAGAATTTTCGCCGCTGCTCGGCCCAAAGCGCGCGGCATTTGGGATCATCGGCCTGTTCGATCGGGAGCGTCGCGCAGCGTAGCAGCTCTTCGTCGATCCGAGGCGCTCCGACTGGCTGGCCCGTAAGCAAATTCGACGACGATTGCGCTCTCGCCGCCACGTCGGCGTCGCAGGCCGCCTCGACGCCGACAAGAGCGATGGCGCCGATCACGACGCCGAGCGCGATGAGGCCGATATTTTCGGGAGCGATCCAATCTTCGATTTTCATCTCGACGCGCCTCAATCAACGGAACATGGATACATTGCCAGGCTGATAGCCCTGTCCGGGCGCGATGAAGCGGCGCATCTGTTCGCGCGCCTGTTCCTGCGCTTCGGCGCTGCGGGCCATCTCCAGAGACTGAGCGCGGCCTTGGGACGCGAGCAGAGCCGTGACGTCGGCGAGCTGCTTGCTTTGCAGCGCCAGGAGCTGATTGCCGGCCTGCGAGGCCTGCAGTGCGCCGACGGCCGATTGGCTGGAAGAGATCAGCGCGCTTGCTTCGGAGCGGGCAGTCTCGATGCCCTGCACGATGCCGGCCTGAACGCGCAGCGCGTCCTGGAATCCGGAAAGAGAGTTCTGCCAGCGCTGCCGGGCGCCATCGATGAGCGATGCGCTGCTCACCGAAACGTTCGCCGCGCCATAATGCGTCGAGAAAGCCTGATCGATCTGCTGGACGTCATAAGCGATGCGCTGAGCCTGATGCAGAAGCTGCTGCGTTTGCGCGATCGATTGCTGGATGGTCTGCAGCGACGAGTAAGGAAGATTTGCGAGGTTGCGCGCCTGATTCACGATCATCCGCGCCTCGTTCTGGAGGCTGGTGATCTGATTGTTGATCTGCTGCAGCGTATTCGCCGCCGTCATGACGTTCTGCGCGTAATTGGTGGGGTCGAACACGATCTGCGCATCGCTCGCGTCAAGCGGCGCCAAGGACAGCGCCAGAACGAGGGCAAGGCTGCTTACCGAGATTGGGAAACGACTGCGATTCATGACGCGGCCTCCAGTTCGTTCTGCTGGGAGAGAAGATCGGCGGCCCAGACGAGGCCGCGACTGACGAGCCAGGCGCGCGCAAAGCCGTCCCGGCCATATTCGGCGACGAGCCCGGAGATGAGTTTTTGATCGGTCTTCGAGGACGCCGCGCAGAGCGACAGCGCCAGCGGACCAAGGCCAAGTTCGAACAGCCGGTTGCCGCGGCGCGACTGGCAGTAATAGTCGCGCTTTGGCGTCGCCCGTGCGACGATCTCGATCTGGCGGTCGTTCAAGCCAAAGCGGCGATAGATGGCGGCGATCTGCGGCTCGAAGGCGCGTTCATTGAGCAGGAACAGCCGCGTTGGGCAGCTCTCGACGATCGCCGGCGCAATCGGGCTCGTTTCGATATCGGCGAGCGACTGGGTGGCGAAGACGACGGAGGCGTTCTTCTTGCGCAGCGTTTTTAGCCATTCGCGCAATTGGCCGGCAAAACCCTTGTCGTCGAGGGCGAGCCAGCCTTCGTCGATAATGATGAGGCTGGGCGAGCCATCGAGTTGGCCTTCGATACGATGAAAGAGGTAGGCAAGAACGGCGGGCGCTGCCGATGAGCCGATCAGGCCTTCGGTTTCAAAAGTCTGGATGTCGGCGGAACCAAGAAATTCGGCCTCTGCATCAAGAAGCCGTCCATGCGGTCCGCCAAGGCAGAAAGGTTTTAGCGCGCGCTTGAGGGCGTTCGACTGTAACAGGACCGAAAGGCCGGTGAGCGTGCGCTCAGGGGCCGGCGCCGACGCAAGCGAGCCGAGCGCCGTCCAGAGATGTTCTCTGACCTCCGGGGTGACGCTGACATTTTCACGGGCGAGGATTGCGGCGATCCATTCGGCCGCCCAGGCGCGTTCCGCGACCTCATCGATCCGCGCGAGCGGCTGCAGGGAGACGGGATCGATGGCGTCGTCGTTGAGCGCGCCGCCAAGATCGTTCCAGTCGCCGCCCATGGCGAGCGTCGCGGCCCGCGCCGATCCGCCGAAATCGAAGATGAAAATTTGAGAATCTGCGTAACGGCGAAACTGTAGCGCCATCAGCGCCAGCAGCACGCTCTTGCCAGCGCCGGTCGGACCGACAATCAGCGTATGGCCGACATCGCCGACATGGAGCGAGAAGCGAAACGGCGTCGATCCTTCCGTGCGTGCGAAGAACAGCGGCGGCGCGTGAAGATGCGCATCCTGCAGCGGACCCGCCCAGACCGCCGAGAGCGGAATCATATGGGCAAGGTTCAGCGTCGAGACCGGCGGCTGGCGGACATTGGCGTAAACTTGTCCGGGAAGCGAGCCAAGCCATGCCTCGATGGCGTTGACAGTCTCGCCCATGCAGGTGAAGTCGCGGCCCTGGATCACCTTCTCGGCGAGACGAAGCTTTTCGTCGGCGAGGCGCGGATCATCGTCCCAGACGGTCAGCGTCGCCGTCACATAGGCTTCGCCGATCAGATCGGAGCCGAGATCCTGCAGGGCTGCGTCGGCATCTAACGCCTTGTTATGGGCGTCGGTGTCGAGCAGCACCGGGGCTTCATTGGTCATCACTTCCTTGAGGATCGATAGAATCGATTTGCGCTTGGCGAACCATTGCCGGCGGATGCGGGTCAGAACTTTCGTGGCGTCGCTTTTGTCGAGGGTGAGCGCCCGCGTCGACCAGCGATAGGGAAAGGCGAGCCGATTGAGTTCGTCGAGGACGCCGGGATAGGTCGCCGAGGGAAAGCCCATGATGGTGAGGGTGCGCAGATGCGCACTTCCGAGCCGCGGCTCCAACCCGCCGGTCAGCGGCTCGTCGACGAGGATCGCGTCGAGATGCATCGGCGTCTCGGGAACGCGCACATTGTGACGTTTGGTCGAGACGCAGGAATGAAGATAGGTCAGGGTCTCGGCGTCGGAGAGCCATTTGGATTCCGGCGCGAAGCCTTCGATCAGCTGCAACAGGCGATCGGTGCGGTCGACAAAACTGGCGAGCGTCGCGCGTGACGAGTCGCCAGAGGCGCGCCCTTCATAGAGCCAGCTCTCGGCGCCCGCCGCGTCGTCCTCGGCCGGCAGATAGACAAGCGTGAGAAAATAGCCGCTCTCGAAATGCGCGCCTTCCTCTTCGAACTGCGCCTTGCGCTCTTCGTCGACCAGCGCCGAGACGGGATCGGGAAAGACACTCGCCGGATAATGCAGCGCGGGATTGCGCTGCGCCTCGACGAAGATCGCCCAGCCGGAGCCGAGGCGTCGCAGCGCGTTGTTCAAGCGCGCCGTCGCGCCGATGAGTTCCGCTTGCGTCGCGCTATCGAGGTCTGGTCCGCGAAAGCGCGCGGTCCGCTGGAACGAGCCGTCCTTATTCAAGACGACGCCCGGCGCGACCAAGGCCGCCCAGGGCAGGAAATCGGCGAGACTTTGCGGCTTCCTGCGATATTCGGCGAGGTTCAGCATCTACGCCTCTCCTCAAACGCCAAGATGCGCTGGGTAGCGAAGATGCCGGCGCACGACCTCGACGAAATCGGGATCGCGCTTTGCCGCCCAGACGGCGGCAAATTGCGCCACGACCCAGAAGGCGAGTCCGGCGATCCAGAGACGCAGACCGAGTCCGAGCGCCGCGGCGAGTGTGCCGTTGAGAATGGCGACGGCGCGCGGCGCGCCGCCGAGCAGGATCGGTTCGGTCAGTGCGCGGTGGACGGGAACGCGAAAGCCCGCGACCGAGCCGCCATTTTGAATGGATGCGTTCTCCATCAGATCAGCGCTCCGCCGCCGAAGGAGAAGAAGGAGAGGAAGAAGCTCGATGCGGCGAAGGCGATGGAAAGACCGAAGACGATCTGCACCAGCCGCCGAAATCCGCCCGAGGTGTCGCCGAAGGCGAGCGTCAGGCCCGTTGTGATGATGATGATCACCGCGACGATCTTGGCGACCGGGCCCTCGATCGATTGCAGGATCTGCTGGAGCGGCTGCTCCCAGGGCATGTTGGAGCCGGCGGCGAAGGCTGGCGTCGCGAGGACGGCGACGCCAATAATGAGAACAGCGGCGCCAAAGCGTTCGCGAACAAAAATCCTATTCATGATCGTCTCCGAATTTGAGATGCGTAAGGTCGGCGAGCGCGTAGTCGCCGGAGTCGGTCAGGCCCTGAACAGCGGCGAGTTCGATGAGCCGGCGGCTGTTGCCGCGACCCGCCAGCACAGCGATGATCTGGATCGTCTCGGCGATCATCGCGCGCGGCACAGTGACGACGGCTTCCTGGATGAGCTGTTCGAGCCGGCGAAGCGCGCCGAGCGCGGAACCGGCATGGATCGTGCCGACGCCGCCGGGATGTCCGGTTCCCCACGCCTTAAGGAGATCGAGGGCTTCGCTGCCGCGCACTTCGCCGATCGGAATGCGGTCGGGTCGCAGGCGCAGCGATGAGCGGACAAGCTCGGAGAGGGTCGCGACGCCTTCCTTGGTGCGCAGCGCCAAAAGGTTCGGCGCGGCGCATTGCAGCTCGCGCGTGTCCTCGATCAGAACAACGCGATCATTCGTCCTGGCGACTTCCGCGAGCAACGCGGTGACGAGCGTCGTCTTGCCGGTCGAGGTGCCGCCCGCGACCAGAATATTGCTTCGTTCGACAACAGCGGCGCGCAGGATCGCCGCCTGCCACGGCCCCATGACGCCGGCGGCGATGTAATCATCAAGTGCGAAAACAGCGACTGCCGGCTTGCGGATGGCGAAGGCCGGCGCCGCGACGACGGGCGGCAGCAATCCCTCGAAACGCTCGCCTGTCTCGGGCAGCTCCGCCTAGACGCGCGGCGCGCCTGCGTGAACCTCGGCGCCGACATGGTGCGCGACCAGCCGGATGATGCGCTCGCCGTCTTCGGGCGAGAGGCGCGCGCCCGCATCTTCCAATCCGCTCGTCAGCCGATCGAGCCAGAGTCTCCCGTCGGGATTGAGCATGATTTCGACGACGCTGTCGTCGTCGAGCCATTCGGCGATCTGGGCTCCCAGCGCCGTGCGCAACGTGCGCGCGCCACGCGAGAACGCTTCTGCGTGTTGAGTGTGTGCCGCCACTGCTGTCCCCGGTCCTCGTCGAATCGCGCGTCGGCGGCTCGAAACCGGGGTCGATTAAGAAAGGCCGAAGCCGAGCGAACGCAACAAGCCCGTCAGGGGCGTAGGGCTCTGGCGTGCAAAGACAGGGAAGAGGGATGGTCGGTGAAGTAGCTCGAAACAACCACGTAAACCACTCTCCATGCCGATAGGCTGGCGTTAGCCGTCGCCTCGGAGCGCCAAGCGAGTCGTCCGAGCGTTTGACCCTCCCATGGTGTCTATGACGACACTCGCTTGGCATGCATCATCGGCACGAGTTTGATAAAGTAAGACAGATCCCTGCGGGTTCGGCGCTACTCAGTTGAGCAAGCAGCGACAACATGAAACACTTGCTTGGCGGTGTCATTTTTGGCGCTTGTATCTATCGAAGGACCTGGATCTTTGTATAGTTAACCCGAATATTGGTGTTTCTCTTTTCGGAGGCAAACAGCATGTCTGGTGGTGGTGGTGGTGGAAGTTCGCGGCCGGACCCGGTAACGCCGATCATTCCACGCAAGGACCGCGACGGGACCGGCGGTGCTGGGAGCGGCGTTGATCCGTGTGTCTTAGTGGAGGAGACAACACTGAATTCGCCGGTGCCGGCCACGATCGGTAATTTGAAGGCGGGCGATGTTCTAAGCGTCAGTCTTGAACGAGGCCCACCGTTGCGGGTCGTGGTCCGGACGGCGTCAGGGCTTACGGCTGGTTCAATCACGGGAGCGAAGCTCCCGCAGATCATCGCATGTCTTGAAGCGGGCGTGAGTTACAAAGCCGAGGTCGTTGCGGTGAAGGCCGCAGCAGTCCGTGTCAGAGTGTCTAACGTATGAAAGCGCCGCTTCATATCGTAGGCGGCGTCTATCGTGAGCGCTGTCAGTGGCCGATGCCGGAGACAGATAATGTCTTTGGTTCAGCGGGACGCGCAGCCGCCGCGCTCCAGGGAACTGGCATTGAGCGAATTCTACACACCTACATTGGGCCCGACCTCCAAGACACCATCGATCTAATCCTTGGCGGATTTGAGTTTCAAATCGAAAAGCACTTGCGCCCAGTCGATCCCGTTTTTGAGTATGTCCATTGTCTGGCAGTGCCGACAATTTCCCCCGACCTGGTTACTGTTCCGAAAATGGCGCCTATTCACGTTAAAGGCGACATGGTGATACGTTTCGGTATGCTGGAAGGAGACGCTGTCGTCGACGCAGGAATGTGCGTCTACGACCCGCAATCAGCATACCAGCCAGTAGGGTTTCGAGCCAACGGCAGTCGAGCAAGAAGGTTGGCGCTGGTCGCAAATTCTGGCGAGGCGAAGGCGCTCACGAAAACAGCGGATTTGACGGTGGCTGCTGAAAGGCTGCTGACTTCTGAACATGCCGACGTTGTGGTCATAAAGTGCGGACTCGATGGCGCCATTGTTGCCTCCGCGGATGGCGTCGCACGGGTTCCCGCATTCGCGGTCGATGTCGCCCAGACGATCGGCTCGGGAGATGTTTTCGTGGCGGTATTCGCCAAGGGCTGGATGTATGACGGTCTTGCCCCTGTCGACGCGGCATTAGTCGCCTCCAAGGTGACGGCAAACTACATCGAGAGCTCAATCCTTCCGGTCGAACTGGATCAACGGAGCCGCAGTGAAATCAGGAGAGCAACCGGCAAAGTGTATCTGGCGGGGCCATTTTTTTCGATTGGGCAGCGCTGGCTCGTTGACGAGGTTCGCCGTGTATTGCTCGCGCTTGATGTAAAAGTGTTCTCCCCTGTTTACGAAGTTGGGCGCGGTAGCGCGAAGGATATCGCGCCAAAAGATATCTCCGCCATTCACGAATGCGATGCAATGTTTGCAATCATCGACGGCATTGACAGCGGGACCATTTTTGAAATCGGCTATGCGCGCGCGCTCGGTAAGCCAGTCTTCGGGTTGGCCCAGTCTGTGCCTGAAGAAGATCTCAAGATGATAGTTGGGTCTGGCTGTATCGTAAGTGCTGATTTTGCATCGTTGCTGTTGCAGGTGGCGCAGCGATCATGAAGACCGCCCTGCTTCTTTCGGGCGGAATGGACTCTGTGGCGATCGCTTGGTGGAAGCGGCCAGATATTGCGATCACGATCGACTACGGACATCAGCCCGCTTTAGCAGAGATACGCGCGGCAGGCGCGGTTGCCGCTGCGCTTGAAATCGAACATCATATCGTCCGTTGCGACCTCGCGGCGCTTGGCTCAGGCGACATGGCAGGGCGCACGCCATTAGTTATGGCGCCGGTTCCGGAATGGTGGCCATTTCGTAACCAGATGCTATTGACGGTGGCGGCCATGAAGGCGGTTTCGTTAGGCGTCGAGCGGCTTCTGATTGGATGCCTTTCCACTGACCGGCAGCATGGTGATGGCACAGAGGCGTTCATTTCGGCTATGAACAGCTTGTTCGCGGTCCAAGAAGGTGGGCTCATGGTGGAAGCGCCCGCGATTGCGCTGACCGCGGAAGAGTTGATCCAGCAATCCAGCATTCCGTTCGAAGTGCTCGCTTGGGCGCACTCTTGCCACCGGGCGAATGAAGCCTGCGGCAATTGCAGAGGCTGCCTAAAACACTATAGCACGATGCAAGCGCTCGGACATGACCCTTACTAAGGAGCCTCATCCGCGACGCGAACCGGCGCCTTGGCAGCCGATTGATTGGCCTGTTCGACGCACCGTCGCGCTCCGTTCGCTGCCGCCGACTCCCTCAGCACGTTTTTCCGAAGTGATGGCGTATCGCCGAAGCGAACGACGCATGACAGCGCTGCCTCTTGGGCAAGTGCTAGATGTCCTGCGGTTTTCTTCGGCACTGCGGAGCGGCTGGATCTATAAGGGTATCGATCGGCACAAAGCGCCGGCGATTTCGGGAGGTGGGTTGCATGGCATTCACCTTGTCATTGCCCCTTACGCAATGCACGCTCGACTCTTCCGTTACGACCGTGCCGGCGATCAGCTGGAGGCGCTAAATGTCGCGCGACCGGAGAGAATCATCAATTTGTTTGGTCAGGCATGTGCCTGCCTACCAGAAGCGAACGGAACAATCGTCGGTCTGATTGCCGACCACGCGAAGTATATTGCAGCGTATGAAGAAGGCGAGAGCCTAATTTGGCGCGACAGCGGTGCCTTGTTGCAGGTAATTGCGATGTCGGCTTTCGCATTCGGCTTCGCATGCTGTCCGTTGGGACTTCACGGTGTTGAGATCGTCGAATCGCTTAACGTTCGCGCAGATCGGCTACTGGCTTGCGGCCTTCTACAAATTGGGCGGTATGCAGGGGCCGAGGTCTGACAGGTCCGACCTGCAAGCCTAATTCACTTTGTATAATGAACCCGGCATTAGGTGCCCGATTGACCGCATCACCTGCCACATGGCTGAATCAAGATCAGCTGCCCGCACGCTAAGCGCCCGTGCGAGAGCGATGAAGCGTGTCTCCATCGCTTTATAGTGACGCGTCGGATTCATTGTCGGTGCGAAAAGCCCAATGTAGCGTCCGGCACGAATTATATGGACGTCGAGAACCGCGACGTGATTTGAATGGCGACGGTTTCGCACGATCCACGAAGCGGTCTTTAGGCCGATGCCCGGCAAAGTGGCAAGCTCGTCCCGGAAAGCGAGATCGCAGGCATGTTCCTGCAATCTCGGTAGTCGTTCCAGTGAGGCGGAGAGAAACCTCGCCTTCTGGTGCGGGAAACGATATCTCCGTCCCTTCAGTCGTCCACCGAACGGTGCCGACAGGGCCGCTTCGAGTATGTCGATGGGCACGCCTGGATATAGAAGTTCGCGCTCTTTGAGCCTGTCGAAGGCTGCAAGCCCCATTTCGGCTGGCATTCCATAGCCGCCCAATAAGCAAGCGGCAATTTCTTCTGCGAGATCCTCCCCGAGCCGGATATCGCCGAAATCTCCGCGCTCTGCAGCGCGGGCCATCTCGCGCCAGAATGCGGGACTGAAAACTTCGTCCGTGCGCCCAAGAGGAACACCGGGAACGATCTCAGACCACGGCATTTTATGGAGAGGCATATTATGTTTGCGCCTGATCGGGATTCGATGGACCAACGCAATACGGGTCGAAAGCAGCACTTGCGGTTACGATCAACCATCCGCAGTTTCGTGCTTGCATCGTTAACATTTGGTTGCCTTCCTCAGACCTGCTGCGCTGCTGGATGAAATATTGCCGTTCAGAGGTGCCTGCGGGATGACAAGCAACTTGACGTGATTGGTGTGAGTAGTCGCCGCGCTCAATAAGGGCCAAATGCACCGGTATTTTCATCGGTTACAGGAAGGTCTTTGGAGACCTCACGTTGGACTCGCTCGCCGTTGGCTAGTCGGCGCCCTAATACTTCTATAAAACTCTCATAACGCTCGCGCCCTTTGGCCTTTGCTGCGGCTTGTGCACCATCTGGCAGTGGCGGTGTCGCGGTTAGCCAGGCGCGGATATATAGCGCCAGCGCCTCGACCGAGAATTCGAGGTCGCGTTCCATGCGGTCGACCGAACGCGTTAGCCGATCGATCCGGCGTGTGACCGCAGCCTCCCAGCGATCGGCGTCGTCGGCAGTCAAGAATGAAATGATCGCCGCTTCCCCTATCGCCGATTTGGCGGTGTGCTCCTTGGCGGCGAGCTTTTCGAGCCGCGCCATCATCTCGGCGTCGAGATAGACGGAGAGGCGTTGCTTTACCGGCATGGGCGGCTCACAGGGCTATTCCGTCGTCGGGATCCATCGAAGCTTGGCGCGCGACGGTGCGGCTGCGGAACGCGCGGGCGCGGAGGGCCTCCTCGTCGTCGGGTTCTTCGAGCGGCGCATCGTCCAGCGACTGAGTGGAAGTCGCCGTCTCGGGGGCGATGGCCTCGTGTTCCGGAATCTCGGGTTCGCGACGAATTCCGCCATTAGCCGAACCCTTATCGTCCGATCGTTTCGTGACGAATTGTCCCGGATCTGCCGTCGCCTTGTTGGGTAGGGCCAGACTGCTCCAATCGTCTTTCAGATCAGGCGGTGATACTTCGTCCTTCAATCTGTTCCGTTCTGCTCGATCGATATCCGGCGGTGGCAGGATTCGGCCGGCCAGTCGTCGGTCGTCGAAATAGCGCGCCTTATTCGCTCGAATCGGCGCAAGCCCGGAGACGAGCACCAGTTCGTCCGAAGGTGGAAGTTGCATCACTTCGCCCGGCGTGAGCAGCGGTCGCGCCGTTTCTTGGCGCGACACCATGAGATGGCCGAGCCACGGCGACAGCCGATGGCCCGCATAGTTGCGCGCGTCGCGAATTTCCGTCGCGGTTCCCAGCGCGTCGGACACGCGCTTGGCTGTGCGTTCGTCATTGGTGGCGAATGAAACGCGCACATGACAATTGTCGAGGATCGCATTGTTCGGCCCATAGGCCTTCTCAATTTGATTGAGTGATTGCGCGATGAGAAAACTTCTCAACCCATAACCGGCCATGAAGGCGAGGGCCGACTCGAAAAAATCTAGTCGCCCGAGCGCCGGGAATTCGTCGAGCATCAAGAGGACGCGATGGCGCGGTGTTTTTGCATCCAGCTCCTCGGTCAGGCGGCGGCCGATTTGGTTCAGTACTAAACGCACCAGCGGCTTGGTGCGAGAAATATCCGAGGGCGGTACGACGAGGTAGAGCGTCGCTGCTCTCTTGGCCGATACGAGATCGTCGATCCGCCAGTCGCAGCGTCGCGTGACCTGCGCCACGACGGGATCGCGATAGAGGCCGAGGAACGACATGGCGGTGGAGAGCACGCCGGAGCGCTCGTTTTCGGACTTGTTCAAGAGCTCGCGGGCGGTCGAGGCGACCACGGGATGCGGTCCGGCCTCGCCCAGATGTGCTGTCGTCATCATGGCGCGCAGCGTCGTCTCGATCGGTCGCTTCGGGTCGGACAGGAAATTTGCGACGCCGGCGAGCGTCTTGTCGGCTTCCGCATAGAGGACATGCAAAATGGCGCCGACGAGCAGCGAGTGGCTGGTTTTCTCCCAGTGATTTCGCCTTTCCAACGCACCTTCGGGATCGACGAGAATATCGGCGACGTTTTGAACATCGCGCACCTCGGCTGCCCCACGCCGCACCTCCAGCAACGGATTGTAGGGGCATGAATTCTCATTGGTCGGATCGAACAGCAGGACGCGCCCGAAGCGCGCGCGCCAGCCGGCCGTCAAATTCCAGTTCTCGCCCTTGATGTCGTGAACGATCGCCGATCCCGGCCACGTGAGCAGGGTCGGGACGACAAGGCCTACGCCCTTGCCGGATCGGGTCGGCGCGAAGCACAAGACGTGCTCCGGTCCGTCATGACGCAAATAGTCGTCATCGAAGCGCCCAAGTACGACGCCATCTGGGCCGAGCAAGTTCGCGGCGCGCACCTCCTCCGGCTTCGCCCAACGCGCCGAACCATAGGTGACGACATTCTTAGCTTCGCGCGCTCGATGCACCGACATGCCGATGGCGACGGCGATCGAGGCGAACCCACCTGACGCGGCGATGACGGCCCCTTCGACAAAAATGGTCGGCGCGTAGGCGTCAAAATGATACCACCACCAGAAGAATGCAGGCGGCGGATACATCGGCCACGAAGCGAGGCGGAACCACACCGGACCCAATTCTGGTTGAAGCGCCAGCCGCCACGCCGTCCATTGTGTCGCGCCCCATGTGGTCGCGAGCACGATCGCGAAGACAACGAGGATCTGACCCCAGAGGATGCGGGTGGCGGACATGAGCGCCAACCTCGGAGACCAGCGCCCTGGCGCGCAAGAGGAATTGCGAGGTGGTCGAAAGCTGTCGCGCCATAGCGTGCAAAGACCGGGTGCGTTGGTACCCGCCCTGGCGATGCCCACAGGGTTGGCGGCCCGGATGCCCCTTGAATAGCCTGCCAATTGGCAGTATATAGTCTGTCATGTGACAAGAAACCTGTGAGGCCGTCATGAGCTTTGCAAGCGCCGCCGGCCCAGCCATGGATGGCGGGCTTCCCCCGACGCCGCCTAATCTTGCGGATGCGGCGACGCGTGAGCGTCTGACGCCTGCCGCCGTCGACGGCATTGTGCGCCTCTCGGAAATCTGGCGGCTGACTAGCGCGGAAATCTGTGCGCTGCTCGGCGGCGTATCCGAGCGGACATGGTTTCGCATGAAGAAGGGCGAATGGCCGGGAGCGCTGTCGCAGGACACGCTGACCAGGGTCAGCGCGCTCATTGGCGTCTTCAAGGGTCTGCGGTTGCTGTTCTCGGAGCCGCTCTCCGACGAATGGGTGCGACTGCCGAACAAGGGTCCGCTCTACGGCGGCCGTCGGCCGCTCGACGCGATGATCGAGGGCGGCATTCCCAAAATGTTGGAGGTTCGTCGTTACATCGACGCGTTGCGCGGCGGTCTGTAAGTGCCGCCGCCGCCGACGGTCGAACTTGCCCAGCGCGATACGGTGAGGTTGATTTCGACGGGTCGCCTCAAGCCGCCGGTCCTTTCGCCGCTCGCCGCCAATTTCGGCGCGCTCGAAGACCTCGCCGGCTTGGAGAGCGTGACGAACGGCCGATTGCAGGCGCAGGAGACGGGCCTTCCAGGTCTCGATCCGCGTGAGCTCGTCTTCGGTCGCCCCGGCTACACCTTCATCAACGCCGCCTTCACGCACACGCGACCTGGCGGCAATCGCTTCAACGGCGAGGATCGCGGGGCATGGTATTGCGCCTTCGAGGTCGAAGCGTCGCTTGGCGAAGTGTCCTACCATTTGACGCGCGAGCTCGAAGCGATTGGTCGGTTCGACAACGTCACCGACTACGCCGAGTTGCTCGCCGATTTCTTCGGGCCGTTTCACGATCTTCGCGGCGCCGACCCCGAAAGTGAGCCCGCCCTTCACGAAGACCCCGGAGCCGCCTATCCGGCTGGCCAAGCGCTCGCCCGGCGTCTGCGGACCGAGGCGGCGAGCAACGGCGTGGTCTACCCGTCGGTTCGCCTTGCGGGCGGCGTGTGCCTCGTCGCCTTCCGGCCTGATCTGGTTCAGAACCTGCGGCAAGGCGGCATCTGGCGGCTCGAATGGCAAGGCGCGCCGACGCCGGCGATGACAAGGCTGAGCTGATCGGCGTCACGACGCCGTGAGAATTTGAAAAATGGCACAGTCCAGGAATCGTCTAAGGCTGAAACGCGCTCCACAACTGGCGTGCAGCGGGTCGGACTGAATTTCCCGTTTGCGCCTCATTTGCGGTCACTCGGCCACGCCGACGAGTGGACGCTGGTGGCAAAAACTTGCGGTGAACCTTGATACGACCTTCGCTGGCTTTGTTACCCAACGTCATGCGTCTTAAGCGGCGAAAAGTAGGGCCGTCTCTTCCTTGAACGAGAACCGCTTCGAGATGCAAACGCTGTCCCTGCGTGGGCCGCGCGACAGCTCAAGGGTTAGCAGGCTGTCCTGCGGAAAGGCTGGGCTAAGCTCAAGTCTGAGATACTCGAACAGCTGGCGATCATGGACCGCAATCATCACCTGGCGGCTATGTTCTTTAGACAACGTCCTGAGCAGCGCCGCGAAATGGGCGATATGAACGTCGTCCATCGACTGCACCGGATCATCGAGGATCAACCAAGGTAGTTCCTTGGGCACCGAGAGATGCAGCGCGATGAACAAGGTCAGTGCCGCGGTATTGAGATTGCCGGCGCTCAGCATGGCGCCCGGCGTTCCGCCAGCGTCGCCACCGTCCCGATGCTCCGTGATAAGCTTGGGCTGGAGCCTCTGTGTAGACGATTCCGGGATCCGAAATGCGGGCACAAACGGCTCACCCGGCGCCAAGCGCACGAAAAGATCGCGCCACAGGCAATTGAGGCGGTCGTTAAACTCCCGGCGAATGATGGCAGAGCGAACCCTGTCGACGGCGCTCCGGATCGCGTTGCCCTGATCGCGCAAAGCCTGCGCGCGCTCGAGGGCCTGCTCGGCGCGCTGCCAGGACGCAAAGTCTGCCGAAATCCGTGCGTCGGCTTCCTGTCGACGCGTGACTGCCGCGCGGATCGTAGCGATATGGTCGGTGCCCTTACGCCGCATGGAAAGCCGCTCCTCGAAGCGGGTCGCCTGGGCCGCCAGAAGCGCATACAGCCGCGGCGCGGCTGCATCGAAGGACTCGCCCTCCTCGAGTGCAGGCGCTCCGATTGAAAGCGCAAATTCGCTCAAAGTGTCGCGCGCGGCGGCAAGCGACACATGACGTGACTGGGCTTCGCTTACTGCACGCCGCGCAGCGACGTCAGCCGCGCGCAATCGCCCGCCTTCGCGAAGCGCCTCGATCACGGCCTCGAGCTCGTTGATCAATGCCTCGATGGAGGCCAGCGATCGGTCGAGTTCGGCCAGCGCTTCCTCTTCGAGTCTGCGCGCGGCGATCGACTCGATCTCGCGGTCCAGCCGCTCGAGAGTGACCTGCACTTCGCTCCGGGTGCGTCCGAGGATCAGCAACCGCTCCGCTGATGCAGACAAGGTCCGCACCTTACCATGGACATGTTCGTGGAGCGGGACTTTGCTCACTTCAGTGAAATCTCGATCGCAGACTGGGCAAATTTCGTCGGTGATGAACGATGTCAGCTCCGCCAATGCCGACCCGAGACTGCCCGCAGTGCTAGACAAGCGGGCGACTTCTTGATCGATCGTGCCACGCTGGCGCTGCGCCACATCGCGCTCATCCTGCGCCACCGCGTGACGCGCGATATCGGCCCGCGCCTGTGACGCGCGGTCGGAAAACTGCTTCTGCTCGGTGCGGAGCCGCGTCAGAGCTGCTTCCGCGAACTGCTCAAGATCACTCGGCAGCGAGACATCGGGCAGCAGGCCTTCAACACGGCTGCGGAGCGCGCTGACGCGCTCTCCATATTCCGCTTCCCAGAGCGCAAACACCCTGCTGGGTTCGTCCGAGCCGGCCGGCGCGAGGCCGGCATTGGAAACCGCCGCGCTTCGCGCCGCGTCGATTTCACGCCGGATCGAGGCCAACCTCCGCTGCTGGTCCGTCAGCCGTGCGAAGGCTTCAGAGTCACTGCTCTCCGAAAGTGCTGCCGCGACTTCATCCAGCGTCTCCTCCCGCACCCCGACGGACGGCGCGAGCGCAGTGCAAAGCATCGCGAGTTCGCTGAGAGCGCTCCGAACCTGCTCATTCAAGGCGTCGCGCGTCTTGCGCTGGTCAGAGAGCCGCAAGTCGACGCGCGACTTCTCATTTTCGGCCGCCAGCCAGCCGTCCACATTCTTGCGGACGTTGCGCACATCCGCGAGGGGCTTCAGTCCAGCTTCAAGGGCGTCCAGCTGATCAAGCCCCAAGAGGTTGCCCACAAACTGTGCGAGGGGGGATGCCGCATCGTGCCCTGCATCCTGATAGATCTGGAGTAGCTGGCCGAGCAGAGATTGCGGTAAGAATGCCCGTTCCCGGAAGAAGGTGGCGCGGTGTTCGTCCAGCGCGGCGATCGACTGCGCACCGACTGCATTCAGCACCGCCTCAAAGCGTTGTTCCGATGTCCCGGCGAAGGCCTTCAGCAAAATGCTCCCCTCGGTCGCCGAGCGGTGCAGCAATTGCTTCTCATAGCCTGGGTCAGCGCGTTCCAACGACTGAACACGACCGGTAAGTGCCAGCTCGATGGCAGACAGCAAGCTCGTCTTTCCCGCGCCATTCTCGCCATGGACAATTACTACCTTGGCGTCGAGTGGCGCATAGACTTGGCCGCGGATGCTGCGGAAGTTCTTGATGTCGAGGCTCTTGAGGATGAGGTCGCTCACGACTACTCACCTCCCGGTTCGGACTGAAACGCACCATTGATCACCAGCGCCGCAGCATCCGTCACCGCCAGCTCTCCGGCACTTGATGCGGCAATCACCGCATTGACAAGGGACTTGTTCGTGCCAGCGGGAAGGGCGTGAACGAGCTGTTCAATGGCCGACCCGCTGCCGTCCTGAGCATCTGCGATCGGAACGGGAAGCCTGAGCGGCATTAGCACGCGGATACGATCGTCGAGCTGGCGTTCCGCCGTCTCGTCCGCCGGCTTGTCTTGGTCATCGAGCGCGATGCTTTCGACCAGCAACACGCGGCAGGTCTCGGACAGCGCTTCGACGCCTTCCGCCAGCACTGCGCCTGCGAGGATCACCGTCACGAGATAGCGTGAGCCGGTGACGTCTAGAGCGCGGCTCAACGCTTCCACCCGTTGTCGGACGCGCCCGCCGTCGCGATCGCCAAAGTCTCCCGTTGTGGTGTCGACCAGGAGAACGAGATCCAGCGCCCGCCCGTCGCGACCATGCATCGCCCCGGTGAACGCGAACTCGACGCCCGCCACCTTGAAAGGCGTCGGGAGGTCGCTGTAGCCGGCACCGCGGAGGCGGTCCTGGATCGCATGTACGAGGGGCGAACTCAAAGCATCATCTCCGTGACAAATTCCTTTTGAAGCGTCGCGGCATCGCTGCAACGCGAAAGCAAGTCGCCAAGACTGACATGCGTCTCGCCGACATGTCCGGTCCGCCCCGGCGCGGCGCGCACGCGCCGAGCGCTAGCGCCGCCTCCCGCCATCTGATGCCAAGTGTCGTCAGCATGGACGACGATCGCATTGTCATTGGCGAAGGCCCCGTTGCTTTTGAGGGCGATCGCGTCCGTGGCGGACTTGACGATGAAGAGCGGGCGATCCACCCCGTCCGGACGCGATGCGCGAGCGGTTATCGCCCCTGACGTCACGGCGTTCGCGATCGGTTGACGCAGCTCCCAGAGACCGGCTGTGCGTCCAAATTGGAGGAGCGACAAAGCGACCCCAAGGCGTCCGAGGCACATGGCTTGGGCGTTCTGGTCGGCCGCAATGAGGTGGGGCGTCGAGTTGCTCAACGTCTCATAGGCAGCCGGATTTCCGGGCAGGCTGCCGCTTCGGAACACCGAAAGCATCCGCGACCATAACGCGATGGCCTGGTTCACGAAGTCGGCCCGGTTCTGCGCCCCGAGAGTGGGGACCGCGAGATCCGATATGTCGTCCCTCAATGCCTTCAGCAAGGGTTCGAGCGCGTCGGCGATCGGTCGTTTCCCAACGGCAGTGAGACCAAGCTCCATCAACCGGGTGAGTTTGTCCGCAAGAAGCTTCAGGACGAGCGCGATCAGCACCTTCTCCCCCCAGGCGCGCAGCAGCGTGGCGTCATGAATGGCGGCGGGATTGTCATTGTATGCATCGCCATAGGAGAGGCGTAACACATCGCGCTGACCTTGCCGGATATTGTCCTCGCAGAAGATATGCGCCGGGGCAGCCGGCGTGCAGGGCCACGGCCAGGCATGCGTTGCCTTGGCGCGCGCGAAGAGCGTCTGGAGATTGTTGTCTTGGATCGACAGCCCAAGCACGAGCGTCTTCTGAGCCGTCGCAAGCCCGACGACCGCATTGCGCATCGCTGCGAACTCAGCCTTCTCCGGCCAGTCCATGATCTGAGTGTAGCTTCCGGTCAGGAATCGCCGAAAGACTAGCGGTTCGCGCGTGGCATGCACGATGCACCCATGGAACTTCAGCAACCGCGCCCTACCGGCGGGTCCCCGTAGCTGATCGGGATCGACAACGACCTGCAGGACGGCCGGCACGCCGTTGCTCAGCCGCTCAACGGCCGCTTCGATGAAGCCATCCCAATTTGCCGACGCAACGGACTGTATCGCGCCTTCGAGTATGAGGATCGCAATACATAGATGCTCCGCGGCGGGCGGCTCGGCATGTTCGAAGGCCTGCCTGATGTCGATCGCATCCCACAGAATGAAATCTGCGGCCGTTCCGGCGATACGGATGTCGAGGACGCGGGAGTATTTGGTCCACAGGCGGTCGATGATCGCGTCGTGCTCTGGCCAGACCGCGAAAGGCTGTCCATATTGTGCCTCGACACTTTCCGGTTCGACCTCTGCAAGCACGAGCGCTTCCTTGAGTGCTGGCATATAGGCAGCTGCCGTAATGGGATCGATTGCTCGCTCGCGGATATAGTCGACGGCCCGTTCGATGAGGTTGCCGAGATTGGGTGCCTGCCTTGAAATTCCCGAGCCGACCCAAAGAGCAAACTCGCCATTCTCGACCGCATCGGCAACAGGGGCGAACTCGGCTTCCAATTTCGCAAGCACCTCTCGCACTGTAATCTCATTGGCTGTGGGTGCCGGCGCCATGACTCTTTCCCCGCTCACGGCACCGTCAGGCGCCCTTCCGGCAACGACACTATTCCACCGCGCCAGCTTGTCTAGCTACAGGTTAATTAAGCTCATCCACGACAGATGATATGCTCCGATAGAAAAAGAAAAAATTGGCCTAAGCTAGCCTGCAACCTGCCGAAAAGCAGACCTTCCAAAGGACCAGCCTTGGATCACAAGCGGAAGTTCACACGGTCCCATTCGCGAAAGCCGCTCATTGACAGAAAAGACACCTATCGCCCGATTCCACGTTTGCGCCCAAAGCTCCAATCCACTCCGCCGCCCGGCGACATGACGCCAGAAACCTGCTTGCCGATTTCCTTCTCCAGCGACGGCGCCCAGGGCACGAGCTGGAAGCCGAGCCCGTCGTCAATCATAGCGAAGCGACCGGAGGCGAGCGTGAGGCGACTGCGATAGACGCCGGCGACGGTTTCTCCCTCAGCGACGGCGTGGCGCGGGAGGCCGGTTTCGGCAGCGATGCGCCCACCGGCTGCATCGAGTTCCCGGCTTCGCAGCGTATCGAGCAAGTCGCGGGCGAAGACGATGCGCTGACCTTGTCGGTTTGCGAGTCCTTCTGAGACAAGATGCTCTGTGCGAGCCTCCAGCGCGTCGCGCACGTCGCGGCCGAAACCGTTCTCGGAAAGTGGCATCGGCTCCCTGTCGAGCAGGCGCCGATCGAGCCATGTCGCGCCCGGCGCGTGAACTTGATCAGCGAGCGCGAGATCGGAGCGCACGGCGAGGTCGAGGCGCGACGATTCACCATCGCGCGACGCAATGCGCCTTGCCTCGACGATGGCGCCTAGAGCGGCGTCGCTGGTCGCGTCGAGATCTTTGAGCCGGACATGGTGGGTGCGGCCGTCCACGCCGTCGATGATCGCGAAGGCAGAACCCTTCAGCTCGTCGTCGAGGCCGCGAGACAGAAACCGGCCGATGATCGGATCGCCGCGAGTCTCGGCGTCGAGCACGAATTCTGCCGTGGCGCGATCGAGAACACGTTCGCTCAAACCGCGATGGATGCGCTTGATTATGTCACCGCGCTCGCCGAGCGCGCGCAACGTAGTCTCCGCGTTCTCGGCCATGACCCATTGTCCTGGGCCGGTCGGCGCCGCGAGGCCGAGTCTCTCTAGCTTGCGGGCGCGGGCGACAAGCACCGTTCGCTCGGCATCCTGAGCCCGGTTGCCAACAGGTCGCAGGTCGATCAACCCGTCATGGCAGGCACCCTCGCGCGCAAGGGCTTGATCGAGCGACGTCCAGCAATCGGCGTCGACCTGCCTGTCCAGAGCGCGGCGGATTTCCTGCTCGCTGCGAGGACCAAGCTCCAGCGTGACGAGCTGCTCGGCGCGGGCGCGGAAGCCGCGGCTGATATAGTCGCGATTGATCACCAGATCCCCGCCGTCGTCGGTTCGTCCGCGAACCAGGACATGGATGTGTGGATGCTCGGTGTTCCAATGATCGACCGCCACCCAATCGATCGTGGAGCCGAGATCGCGCGACATTTCTGCCATGAGATCGCGCGTGAAGGCGCGAAGGTCGGAGAGCTCGGCGGCGTCATCTGGGGAGACAATGAATCGAAAATGATGACGGTCACCCTGGCAGCGTTCGGCGAAAACGCGCGCATCCGCTTCGTCGCCGGCCGCGTCGAACATTCTGCCCGGCGCGCCATCGCGCGTGACGCCGTCGCGGCGAAGATAGGACAGGTGAGCGGAAAGCGGCGCCGATTTCTGGCTGTGCCGGGCGACCCGCGCCTTTACAACGACATGGCGGGATTTTGCGTTCAGACCGCGCAGCGCGCCGAGGCTCGCGGCGCGGCCGCGTCCAAAGGCACCGCGACTGCTTCCGCGCGCGCCAGAGCGATGCAGTCCGCCGGACTTCTGCGTCGCCGCGAGAACCCGCGCAACAAAGCTCTTCCCCTTTATCGGCGTCTTCGATCGGATGCGGCCAGGACGAATGTTGATTTCGTCGTCATGAGACATGGCAGAAATCCGCCGAGGTGAAATTTGATGAGTCTGTACAACGGCTTGTCAAAACGGACAGGCTTCTCCTCGAATACGCAGCCTATGCGAACATGTTGACGAGCAACGCCAAAACGACCGCCCGAGAGAGCCGCAGGCTGTCTCTTTTATCTTGCCATCCTTCGCTCGCTATCGCTCCCGCGGCGGTCCCCTCGCGCAAAGGCGCGAGAGACTTCGCTATCTTGCGATAGAGTGACCCAGCGGTCATCGGGCTGATTCCGAGACTGGGCGAGCGACAAAAAGGTAGGCCGTGCGCGGAGAAACGGCGCCCAACAGCGCCTTCGTAGCAGCGTCCGAGTGCGAATCGCGTGCAAGAAACTCGCCGTTCCGCTGCGCCTGAAAAAGTGGATGAGGAGCGGCCTTTTGGCTCCTCGAAGTGCTGTTGACGCCGCCGTCCGCGGTCGCTTCTCGCGCGAATTTCAGCGTCGTCAAAGTGATGAACACCGGCGAGCGGAGCGCGTCGAACAGCGCGGGAATTCGTGCGGCCGGATTGTCGGCGAAGCCCAACTCGGGCGCCAGTCGCGCGACATAATCCGTAGTCTCTACCGGCAAGGGCCGGCCACGTCGGAGAAGCTCTTCATAGCGCCGCGGACCGGCGTTATAGGCGGCGAGAAATCCCGTCTCGCCATAGTGTTCGATCATCTCGGCGAGATAGGCCGCACCGGCCAAAATGTTGTCGCGCGGATCGAAGGGATCGGGACCAAGACCGAGTTTGGTCTGTAGCTCAGCGTATGTCTTCGGCATGACCTGCATCAGGCCGATCGCGCCTTTTTCCGAGACGGATTTGTCGTCGCCATCGCTTTCGGCGCGCATGACGGCACCTATCCAATTCGCCGGGACGTGGAATCGTCGAGACGCTTCCTGGATGGCGTTTGCGACGACATTTGTCGACGATCGAGTGCTCGACGCCGCGCGAACGCCGACCGCTTGGGATTGGGCCGGCGATGCGGCCATAGCGCAAAGGAGTGCGCCAATCGCTGCTGCGCGACTTGCGGACTTACGACAGGCGTGATGCGCGTCGCGCGACAAAAAGGCGATCGGGGGAGCCATCATCAATCGTCCTCCCTCGTCCAGAGAGGCGCGGCGCGTCCGATGATCGCTTGGATCGGGAACGCGCCGAAATAGCGTCCGTCGAGCGACGCCGGCTCGTCCCAGTTGAGGAGAAAGACTTCGCCGGGAAGGAGAACAAAGCATCCGTGCCAGACGGGCAGCGGCCGACCGGCGTGATCCCGCTCGCGCGCCTCGGCCACGATAACGCCGTCGACGGTGACGGAGAGTCCGTCGCGGCAAATTTTTTGTCCCGGCAATCCCACCACCCGTTTGAGGAGCGGCGCACCCTTGGGGAGATAGCTGCGTTCCGCGAGCCAATCGGCGAGCGATTCTGGAGGACGGGCGACGACAAGATCGGTGACGGTCAGATTGCCGATCGGCCGCACAGCATAGAGCCCGACAGGGACACTGGCCGACGCGTTCCAGACGACGAGCGGCTCGCGGGGAACGAAGGACGTAAGTGCGAGCGCGCCGCAGGAAAGGAGCATGACTGTGAGAATTTTCATGATTGAACTTCGATCGTTGAGCGCAGCAGCCATGCGCGATGGCGCTCGCGCGAATAGGGGCGAGGCGACAATCCGGCGGCCAATCGGTTGTGAATGTGGCGCCAGTGATCGGGACAGATTTCCTGCGGCGCAAAGCCGAGCGCCTCGACGACGTCGATCGCTCTCAAGACCCGTTGAACCTTGTCCCAGCCGACGGCGCGCAGCAAAATTTCTGCGCCCGGTCTGACGCCAGGGACCGTCGAACAGACCTCGCCGGCGTTGCAGGCGCGTAAAATGTCGACGCGCGAAACAAGGGTCCCGTGGCCGTTCGAGGCCCAGCGCATGAACGCGAAAATTGCGCCCGCTTCGAAAGTCGCGATGCGCCGCCGTCGATCGAGCGTGCGCTCGGCGATCGGCTTGCCGAAGCGAATCCATCGTTCGATTTTGCCCTTCATGTAGAAGAGTTCGACTTCGGTCGGAGCGCTCATGACGCGTCTCCGTTGTGGCGAGTTTTGATTTGTCGGGAGCCGCGCTCGCTCGCGAAGAACGGCGCCGTTGCAACGGTATCCATGGCCGAAGAGCGAAGGGAAACTTCCTCTTTCCGGCTTCGCTTCATGAGGCAGGAACGTTTGGCCTTCGCCTTATCGACAGCCAAAACAAAAAAGTTAGATTCACTGTTAGAATAAGTTAGGCGCGCTGTTTCGCGCTCTAATAGAGAGAGTTGTGTGCGATTCTGGTTCCCGATAGCACGCGCCAAAGGTTCCTGATGGCACGTGGCGCGAGTTCCTGATAGCACGCGCGTTTTCACCGCTTATCCACAGGGTTATTCACAGGCTTGCGGCGAACGGATTTTGGACTGCGCGACTTCATGGTGGGCGCAAGGCGCATATCTATCTGCGCGCCACACTCCGCCGGCTTGAACACCAAACACTCGCGTCCGCGTGAATTGCGCTCGATCATCAACGCATAGCCGGGCAGCGGCTGGCGTCGAACGATGTCGCGCAGTTCGAATGCAAAGCGCTTGAACGGCGACAGGCTCGCGGATTTGAGGTGAAGATGATCGAGTTCGAACGACCAGCCGCCCTTCTGACGCCCGCCGTGCTTGCGCACGATGCGATAGAGCCAGCGCTCGAGGCCGCCGGTCAGCGCGAAATACGCCCGGTCGATCGACAACACGAGGTTCTTGTCGAGCACGGCGCGATAGAACCAATCGGTCAGAACGAGTTCGACGCCGAGAGGGCGGCCGTTCGCATCGGCTCGCTCCTTCCACTCGTTGATCCAGGAAAAGCGGCGCGTCCAACGTTCCGTCGGCTGGCGGATCGATGTTTCGATGGTGGTGGACTGCAGGCGATCGAGCGCGGCTCGAAATCGATCGTAATCCCGGGCCGATGTTCCGCGTTCGATGAAGGTGAGGATTTCGCGCGGGGTCGCCAGCATCAGGCGCGACGTGTCGCGACCGGCGTTGCGCGCCGCGATGATCTGAGAGGCGGCCCAGATCAAAATATCGGCGTCCCAGATCGTCGCCATGCCATATTCGGGCGTCGCGTCGACGCGAATGCTCAGCTCTCCCATGCGGAAGTCGATCGGGGTGACGCGTGGTGATTTGGCGAGGCTGAAGAACGGATAGGCCATGAGGTCCTGCACGTCGCGCGGCGCGATATCGGCCGGGACGCAGCGAAACGGGCTGAGCTTAACGAGTTCGCCGCTGGGGCGCCGTGTCGTGGACATGATCGATGTCCGTTCAACGGCGATCGGGAAGCGTGGCGGCGGCGCCGTTCGGCGCTTGGCGTCTCGCCGGCAGCACCGTTCCGACCCCCGGATCGGAGGTCGACGCTTTGGCGCCGCGCGCCGCCCAGGCCTGCAAATCCTCAAGTCGATAGACGACGCGGCCGCCAAGTTTCGAGTAGAGCGGCCCCGTGCCGTAAGTGCGGTGCTTTTCCAGAGTTCGGCCGGATAGCCCCAGAAAACGCGCGGCTTCGGGCGTGCGCAGAAAGCGTGGCGGCAGATCGGTCATGGCGGCGGACATCGGCGAGCCTTGGCGAGTCGAGGCGCGCCACCGAACATCGGCGGCTGTCGTCGATCACTTTGGCGAAGAAATTCCGGCAGGGGGGATGGCGAAGATTGGGAGGCGAATTTCGCCACCCCCGAATGCGCGAAGCGGCGCCGCAATTGAAGCCGACGGCTATTTGCGCAGGAATTTGCGATAGCCGCCGCGCATCAGCGCCACGCCATTGCGCACGAGTCGAATTGTCGCGTCGCGAACGGACGAGGATTTCCACGGCTCGGCGTCGACTCGCGCCGATCCGAACAGGCATTCGGCGATGACGCGGTAGGACGCGCCGCTCAAATGGCCGTCGAGCGCACGGAGCGTGTTGACGAGGCGGACGTCACGCAAGGCTGCAGCCGGTTTCGCATGGCCCCTCGTGAAGCGCCAGAAATGCATCGCCGCCTCGGCGCGATGCAGCGCCGTCTTGTCCTGCGGAACGACGGCCGCGAGCGGTTCTCCCTCGCGCGGCGGATCGGGTAGCCACAGTT
Source organism: Methylocystis sp. H62 (assembly GCF_015709515.1). Lineage (GTDB taxonomy): Bacteria > Pseudomonadota > Alphaproteobacteria > Rhizobiales > Beijerinckiaceae > Methylocystis. The sequence continues at coordinate 176,031 of NZ_JADNQZ010000053.1, read as the reverse complement.
GATATTGGTTGCGGCCTGTTCCGACGATGAGGTGTTCGCCGTCATTCACGCGCAGCCGCGTATGCAGGTCTGGCCAATCCGACGGCGAGAATCTCAACTCGCCGGCATTTGTTGGACTTGGCACAAGAATGACGGCGCTCGCGCGCGCTTCGGGAAGCCAGAAAATATCGGCTTCATTCGCGCCGAGCGTAGGGTCTACCGCGAAATCGCAACCCCCAGCGCCGCTGGGCGCCGGCGACGCCGGCGTCCATAGCGGCTCGAAATCGAGAGTTGGCGTAGTCGGCGTGATATTCTTTGTCGCGCCGTAAGCATTCCCAAGCGATGGAGGGCCAGTTCAAATTGTCCAAATAGTCATATGCGCCCGGAGAGCGCCAATCCGCATCGATCATGGATTTTCTCGCGAAAGAGTGGCCGAGCTTCAGTATCGAGAAAATCTTGTCGATAACCCGCGGCCCTGGATTTTTTGGCAGGCATAACGTCATGCCGGGTTCAGGCGCCCAATTGCCGCACATTGACGCAGAGAGAAATTTCGAAGATTGCCATCGGTCACGCCGTGGCGCTGAGTGTGGGGACAAGCAGCGGTGCGCGCCTTGAAGCGCTCCTGGCCCCAAAGGAGCGCTTCGGCTGAAACCTGTCAGGCGGGACCTGCCAGTAAATCCTTATATCCCTCGTTCGCCAGCCATCGCGCGCGAGCAAGATGCGTTTCATAAGCGTGTTTGGCTCGGACGGGTTCGCGAAGCGGGTCGATGCCGAGCAGAATGCTTGAGACTTCCTCCCATGCCGCCCCTTCCTTGGCTGCGTCGAGCATCCTCAAGTAAACTTTGAAATGAACACGGTCGTAGTCGGTGACATGCTCGTCGGAAGGAGCGGCGTCGGCAATCGGATGGGAATTTGCAGGGTCCACGGATTTAGCATTCCTCAAACGACTCGCCGCCACGTTGACATTCTATGCAGAAAGTTTGCCGTAAGTTAACAAATGCGGCCTGAATGCGTCGACGCACTGCCGAATTCGGCGTCCGAAATCCGTCCGGCTGTGCTCGCTCGTCGCCGAGCCATGTTCTTGACGCCGACGGAAAAATGAATCGAAGCGACTCGCCGCCGAGAACATAAGATTTCGGTCCTGTCGCCGATAGTTTGTAGAGAATACTCCGTGGTAGAATACTCGACAAGTCGTTCCTCTCGCGTTCATGGACATTCGGGAGGTTTTGGCGCTCAACCTGAGGAAATGTCGGCAGGCGCAACGCCTGTCACAGGAGGAACTCGCCCATAGGGCGGAAATCGATCGCACCTATATCAGCTCGATTGAACGACGCGTTTATGCAGCCAGCATCGACGTCGTCGATCGGCTGGCTCGGGAGCTCGGTCTCGAAGCTGCCGATCTGCTTCGCAAGCCGGCTCGAACCGCAAGAGTCGCTGGCGCGACCTCAGCCGCAAAAGGCGAAGGGGTCTTGGGCGACGGCGACAAGGTCGCGGATGGCGCAGGCGACAAGAAGCGTTCGGTCAAGTCGAACCAACGTGGCGCGGAGACTCCGTCGAAATCCCGAAAGCAGAAAATGCGTGGATTGTGAACGGCGCGCGCAGAACATTTTTTTTAATTTCTCTGGCCTTGCAATGTCATGCGAGCTGGAGCGCGTGAAAAGCGGGGCCAGGCAGCACGCAAACGAAAGCCCCGCCCGATGTCTCGGACGGGACTTTGGCGGCGGTTCGTTCAGTCGCCGTTGGCCTTGCGCCCGCGCGACCAAATGAGGGTGTAACATTCGCCGTCTTCGTCGTCGAAGAGGTTGGCGTAGATCGCAGCGTTGAAGCTCGGATCGTCGAGTTTGACCGAGAGATAATCGCGGCCTTCGGTCGAACGTTTCGACCACGCGGCTCCCACCTCGACTCGACCGATATACACGCGGTGGCTCGGCGCGTTGTCGTTGGTCCGGTTGGCTTCGGGGACGATGCGGACGCCTCTGGCTTGGACGCTGAGCGTCACGATCTCGCCCTGGAACTCGTTGCCGGACTTTTTGAATGAGCCGATGTTCGCCATGGTGGTTCTCCTCAAGATTTTCTGTCTTCGAGCCCGCGCCCATCGCGGCCTCGATGGCGATCAACAGGACGAAGGCGATCGGCGACGCACCCGCCCACGGGCCGAAGCAGAGCGGAGGACGGCGGAAAAGCGAGTTTCTTGTACCGCGAGGAATGACGCCGAAGGCGTCAGGGGAAGAAAGTCGCAGTTCCGCCGTTGCGTCTCAGGCGATCGAGGCGCAGCCGTCCTTCGGCCAGATCAAGCCAAAAGAGAGGCTGCAATGGTCGCATTGGTTCGGACAGCATCGTCAACAAGGAGAAGTGGCGCTGGCGCAAACACCTGCGCAAGAAGTCTGTCGCTCGAGGCGAAGGAAAAGAAGCAATCGGAAGCAAATGGCGGGGCGGCGAATCGCCGGGTTCCTGACGGACAACGACTCGAACGCCTGTCACGGCGCTCTTCGTGAGTCTCCGAAGGGGTCCGCCCGGTGAAAACGTCGCCGAGCGTCGCAAATCTTCGGCGTCGCATTCGCGGATGAGATTTCGCCGGGATCTGCGTTCAGGAGAAGAGTTGCGGCGAGCTTACCGATTCCTGATTGCCGGCATGCGGGGGACATGATCCAGGCTTGCCGCGAGCCGCTGTTCGAAGTTGGCAGTGGCGTAGAGGCTGATGCGCGCCCAAGCCGTTGCGCCAACAACGATCGCGCCGATGACGGCAAAGGTCAGTTGCCAAACGTGCGATGACGTTCCCAAGCGGCCGAGGCCAAGAGTTGCGTGATAGCCCGCGACGACAGCCGGCGCGGCGAAAAGCGTCGCGATTGCCGCGCGGATCAGCGGCGAGCGCGCCGTCGCGAACGCAATTTGACCAACAAAGAGGTTGACGACGCCACAGACCAGGGCGACCATAATCGCGCCCGCCGGACCCGCGCCGCCGTGAAATGCGGCAAGACCAATCGTGACGGCGACGAAGACCGGCAGCGCATGGGTTGCAAGCGCGAACAGCAGCCAACAGAAAAATCCGAGGCCGATACCGTTGAACACGATGCCGAAGATTAGCATGCGGATCTCCGTGACAAAAGTCGAACGGTCGCGCCTCCCACCACCGCCATAGTGGTGGCGAGTGGAATCCCAGCGACCTGGTAGCACCGCAAATCGTGCGCAGTGCATTGGATAGGGAACAAGGCGCAAGCCTTGGGAGGGCTTCGTATCAGCGGCCGCGGACTGTGACGCCTGAAACATTTCTCAAGGCGTCGCCGAGCGTCGTGGCTTGCTGATCGTCGATGACCTGTCGTGGAATGACTGTCACGCTCCCAGGAATTTCCATGATCGGATATTTCTTGCCGTCGACGCCGACCACATACGGGACGTAATGGCCGTTGTCGGCGGCTTGAGCCGGCGGCGGCGATGTATGCGTCCTCCTCGCCTTGACGCCTCGAATGAGAGGATCGGCGAACGCGCCGTTCGCCGCCATCAGTAGCGCGGCAGCGGCGAAGACGATCTTCAAGCTGGACATTTTAGGTCGATGCGTCGGTTTGAGCGAGCAAGTCGCTGGCTTGCAGGGCGGCGTTTCACGCGCCGCCGCCGCGCGTGCTGTTGACATCGGGGACCGCGATCGGTGTATTCTACGCCCCATGGGGAAGCGATCTCCCCACGAGGCGACATGCCCAAGAATCGCGTCCGGGGATTTTTCCACCAAGGGCGCATCATGTCGTCGATCAACACGATCTCTCCTGAAAAGCTCGCGCGTCTCATCGGCGTCGCCCACTGCCCCACGCTGATCGACGTTCGCGTCGACGACGAATGGAGAGCAGATCCGCGCTTCATTCCCGGCGCCGTTCGGTGCGCGGCGGATTCCGTCGGGCAATGGAGCGGCGCGTTCGCCGAGCGCGCTGTGGTCGTCATTGATCAGGATGGCGGCGCTCTCGGGGCTGGCGTCGCGGCATGGCTGAGATGCGCCCGCGCCTCGTCCGCCGATCTCCTGACCGGCGGCCATTTCGAATGGGCGCAGGCGAAGCGGCCGCTTGTCCCGGGGGCGAAACTGCCGCCCCGCGACGCGCGGGGACGAACGGTCTGGGTCACGCGTTCGCGTCCGAAGGTCGATCGCATCGCCTGTCCCTGGCTCATTCGACGCTTCGTCGATCCAAACGCCGTGTTTCTGTTCGTCTCGGCGGCGGACGTTCAAGGCGTGGCGGAACGCTTTTCCGCCACGCCCTTCGATATCGACGGCGCATTCTGGAGCCATCGCGGCGAGCGCTGCACCTTCGATACGATGCTCGACGAGTGGGACCTTGAAATTGAACCCCTGCGAAAGCTCGCCGTGATCGTTCGCGGCGCCGACACGGCGCGGCTCGATCTCGCCCCGGAAGCGGCGGGCCTGCTGGCCGCGTCGCTCGGCCTCTCTCGCACGTATACCGACGATCTCGAACAGCTCGAAGGCGGAATGCGCCTCTACGACGCCTTTTATCGTTGGCAACGCGACGCCACGGACGAGCCGCACAGCTGGCCCGCGACCAAGGCGGGGAAAGCGCCATGAACGCGCCGGTGAAAGTCCAAGACGCGGATCATGGCGTCTCTCCGCGCGAAGCCTTCGGTGTCTGGGCGCGGATCGCCTTGCTGAGTTTCGGCGGGCCCGCCGGACAAATCGCGCTGATGCACAAGGTTCTGGTCGAGGAAAGGCGCTGGCTGTCGGAAAGCCGATTTCTGCACGCGCTCAACTATTGCATGTTGCTGCCCGGCCCCGAGGCGCAACAGCTCGCGACCTATGTCGGCTGGCTAATGCATGGAACGTTCGGCGGCGTCATGGCCGGTGGGCTGTTTGTGCTGCCGGGAGCGGCGGCGATCATGACGCTCTCTGTCGTCTATGCGCTGTTTGGCAAGGTGGGGTTTGTCGTCGCGGCGTTTTTCGGTCTCAAGGCCGCCGTGCTGGCGATTGTCGTCCAGGCGGTGACCCGGATCGGAAAGCGGGCGCTGAAGAACCGCCTGCTGCAAGGGCTGGCGGCCGCCGCCTTCGTCGCGATCTTCTTTTTCGACGCGCCCTTTCCGCTCATCATTCTCGCGGCGGGATTCATCGGCTATTTCAGTGGGCGGGCGCATTTGACGCAATTTTCCAGCGGCGACCGCGGAGCGGCGAAGGATACGGACGGCGACAGCCTGCTCGGCGATACGCTCCCCCGCCATGCGAGGCCATCAACCCCGTATCCATTGAAAATCGCGAGCGTTTGGCTGTTGCTATGGCTCGTCCCCGTCGCGGCCCTCTTGCTGGCGTTCGGTCCCGACAATGTCTTTAGCCAGATCGCCGTCTTTTTCAGCAAGATGGCCATGGTGACCTTCGGCGGCGCCTATGCGGTGCTTGCCTATGTCGCGCAGCAAGCGGTGGACAATTTCCACTGGCTGCGTTCCGGCGAGATGCTCGATGGCCTCGGCATGGCCGAAACCACGCCCGGCCCCTTGGTGATGGTGCTGCAATTCGTAGGGTTTCTTGCCGCCTATCGGCAACCTGGCGTCCTGCCGCCGCTCCTCGCCGGCGCGCTCGGCGGCCTGCTGACGACATGGGTGACATTCGCTCCCTGCTTTTTATGGATTTTTCTCGGCGCGCCCTATGTCGAAAAGCTGCGCGGCGACAAGGCGCTCGCCGGAGCGCTGACGACGATCACGGCGGCCGTCGTCGGCGTCATTCTCAATCTCGCGCTCTGGTTTTCGATCCACGCGCTGTTTCGCGAGGTCGCTCTGGTTCAAGGCCTCGGCTTCTCCTTCGAAGTTCCCACGCCTTCGAGCGTCGATCCTCTGGCGCTTTTGCTGGCGATCGGCGCGGCGCTCGCGCTGTTTCGTTTCGATCTTGGCGTCCCACGCACATTGGCCCTCTGCATGGCGGCAGGCGTGCTGTTGTTCCTGATCGGCGCATCTCCGGCGGCGGCGCAGACGCTGACGGTCGTGAAAGAAAGCACGGCGTCGCAAGTCGCCGTCGATGATTCGCTCGCGCCGAAAATCCTGCTGTCCTTCGCCGCGCTTTGGCACGCTTTCGCCTTCGCCGGCGGCGGCGTTCACGTCGTCGACGCCTATCGGTCCTTGTTCTTCGGCGGCTACGAATCTCGTTGGGCGCGGATCATCCGGTCGGCCGACTGGCAATTGTGGGCGTCTGGCTTCGCGATCATCGGACTTGGAATCGCGCTTTCCGGCCTCAATTATCTCACAAACCCCAAACTGTGGGCCAAAGGGACGCTGATTTGCGTCTGGCTCGCTGCGACGCAAACCATGCGTCGTTTCGCCTTGCCGAAATTCCAGCGAGGCGAAAGAGGACCGATGTTGCTCGCATCCTCAATCAGCGCCGCCTGTTGGAGTTACGGCGCCTGGCTCGGCGTGGCGAAGCCCTTGGCCAATGGCGTCGCGCCCTTTTGGGCGCTGCTCGCGGGATTCGTCGTGACGATCGTCGGGTTCATCTTTCTGACGCTCCTCTTCGAGAAGCGTCGCGACGACTTCGATCGCAAGGCGAGAGAAGGCGCGCGCTCCGTAAAGGCAGGTGCGCGGAATTGATCGACAACTCAAGGAGGCTGAACATGACGCAAGACATCGACCGCAGACATTTCATCGGCGCCGCCGCAACGGCTGGCGCGGCGTTCGCGGCAAACACGGCGAGGGCGGAAGACAAGGCCGCGCCGACGCGCAAGAGCGCGGTTCACGTCGCCGCGCCGATGCCTTTCGATCCTCAGAAAATCAAAGGTCTGTCCGAGAAAATTCTCGTCTCGCATTACGAGAATAACTACGTCGGCGCCGTCAAGCGATTGAACGCCATCGCCGAACAGTTGGCGGGGCTCGATTTCGACAAGGCGCCGGGCTTCCAGATCAACGGCCTCAAGCGCGAGGAACTGATCGCGACCAATTCCATGATCTTGCATGAAGTCTATTTCGCTGGCCTCGGCGAGGCGAACAAGCCGGGCGCGGCGCTCAACGACGCCATCGAACGCGACTTTGGCTCGTTCGATCGCTGGCGCTCCGAATTCGTCGGCATGGGCAAGGCGCTGGGCGGCGGTTCGGGATGGGTCATTCTCGCCTATGACAAGCATGGCAAGCGGCTCGTTAATTCCTGGGCGAACGATCACACGCAAATTATCGCTGGCGGCGATCCGGTGCTCGTCCTCGACATGTTCGAACACGCCTATCAGATGGATTTCGGCGCAAAGGCCGCGGATTACGTTAAGTCCGTCATGGCGGCGATCAACTGGTCCAACGCCGACCGTCTATATGTGCGCTACAGTAAGGCATGACGTGGAAATTCGAATAGAATAAGCGTTCACGTCACGCATCACATCTCTCCACCAGCGATGCAGTTGGCGGCGTTTACGCGCCGCCGTCGGCAAAATTCCACACGGGGATGCCGAGCTTGCGCGCTTTGTCGGCGAGGTTCGCCGAGATCCCGGAGCCCGGGAAAACGATGACGCCGATCGGCAAGGTTTCGAGCATTTGGTCGTTGCGCTTGAACGGCGCCGCCTTGGCGTGACGCGCCCAGTCCGGTTTGAAGGCGATCTGAGCGATCTTGCGATTGTCGGCCCAGCAGGCGGCGATGATCTCGGCGCCTCGGGGGCTGCCGCCATGCAGCAGCACCATGTCGGGGTGCTTGGCCAGCGCTTTGTCGAGCCGATCCCAGATTGCGCGATGATCGTTGAAGTCGAGCCCGCCGGTGAAGGCGACCTTGGGTCCGACAGGGAGCAAAACATCGTTTTCGGACTTTCGTTTGGCGGCGAGAAAATCCCGGCTGTCGATCATCGCCGCGGTCAGCGCGCGATGGTTGACCTTTGACCCCGAGCGCGGACGCCAGTTTGAGCCGGCGTGGCGCTCGAATTGGTCGGCGGCGTGATCGCGGAACAGCTCCATGCTGTCACGCCGCTCGATGAGCGTCTGTCCTTCGGCGATGAGGCGCTCCAGTTCCACCGAGCGGATTTCGGAGCCGTCCTGTTCCTTCTGACCGCGCCGCTGCGCCTGCTCGTTGTCGTCCAGTTCGCGCTCGATGCGAGCAATGGCGCGGTGAAAAAGATTGACGGTAGACCAGAGCAACTCTTCGAGATCGGGTTCGACGCGGGTGTCGCCCAAGGTGGCGACGAGGGCGTCGAAAATATCGGAGACAGCGCCCGCGATTGTTTGGGCTTGCGGCAGCGGCCTCGGGTCTGGTTCGTCCTGTAAGGGGCGATAGCCGTAAAGCTGGAGTTCGGCGAGAACGCGATCGGTCGGGGATGAAGACTGCGGCGGCTCGAAGCTTGGGTTGTCGCGTTCGGTCGTCATTTGCGCTTTCCTTCGTCGGATCGACCGCGACCCTCGCGGCCTTCGTGGCGACGAAAGGTGGCGGGCGGGCCGGGCTTGCACCCGAAGCGCAGCGAAGGGCCGAAACGAAGTGGAGGATGGCGGAGGGCTGGCTATTTTGTTCGCGCTGTAAAGCGCCCCTAGGGCGCGACGGAAAATAGTCAGCCCGCAGCCATTGCGGGCCGGACCGCTTGCCGCAAGGTCGCCCTCTATGAAGGCCTGAGCCGCGGTCCTCTCCGAAGCTTTTGGAAAGCGCGCCGAGCCGGCGCGACAAGTCCGACATGAGTTCGCGCGCTACCTTCCCCGTATCGGCTCACGCCGGAAATCTCATGAAGCGGGCGACGTCTTCCGGAGCAATCTGGCCTCTGATCGCCGCTCGCAGATCGTCGACGCCGAGGCGGCGAAGATCGTCGTTGAAGTCGTCAAAAGCCGGCGACAGGATAATCGCCTCGATCCCGGCTGCCGTTGCACGCTCGACCAGGATCGCCGCCGCATTATCGCCCGCCGCATCGTTTTCGCGAAGAATGTAGAGGCGATGCAGCGATGCAGGAAACAGGATGGCGGCGAGATGCGCGGACGACAGCGCCGCCATCATCGGCATGGCGGGCATGACGCAGCGAAGCGACAGCACGGTTTCGATGCCTTCGCCAGCCGCGATGACGTCGCGCGCCACGCCGAATCTGACGCCGTGGCCAAGGAGAGAGCCCATCGCTCGCCTCGGCGTCTCGATTGGCGCCTTGTCGTGGCCGGACGGGTCGAGCCAGGTGCGATGCGCGCCGGTGAGTTTGCCGTCGAAATCGGTGACGGCGGCGATCATTGCGGGCCAGATCTGAACCGGCGAGTGGTGGCCCGGCCGATAGTAGCAGCGTGGGTGGAAGCGCAGATTTGCGGTTTCGTGCAACGCCGTAATTCCACGATGGCGCAAATACGTCTCTACGATTGTGGCTTCTATTGAGCGCGACATAGCAAACAAGCGTCGCGCCGATTCAGGCGAACCGATGGGCGTGATTGCCTGAATTCGGGGGTGGACCGAACCCGGTGTCGTTTGCGGCAGGCTGAGAAAGCGCCGCGCCTCAATGACCACATCCCGGAAGTCGTCGAGGCGACACGCCTCGCGGATAATATCGAGCAGATCGCCATGTTCGCCCAAGGCGGCGTCAACCCAATTTCCAGCGGCGCCCTTGCCGCTTTCAGGCCCGCTCAAGCGAACGAACAGGCTGCGGCCGGGCGTGTTTCGCGCATCGCCGACAAGCCAATAGTTGCCGTGGCGGCGGCCGTTGGAGAGATAATGGCGGCACACCGCCTCGGCCTCGCGCGCGAGACGGCGCGCCAGTTCTGATGCTGGGCTGGACAAATGTACGCCCTCCAAAGCGAAAGGGACCCGCCATTGCTGGCGAGTCCCTCGTGGTCGGCCTCGGGGAGGTCTATTCGGCGGCAACGTCCTGGGGTTCGTCCACCGACGCATCGCCAGCATCGCTTTCATCGACGATTTCGTCGATAGCCGTTTCGCGCTCTATCGCCGCCGTGTCTTCGACGGTGCTTTCGACATGGTCTGAGACACTCGCCGTCTCCGATCGATGCAGCGCGCGACCCGGCGTGCGCAGCGGTTCGGGCAGCCAGCCAGAACCGGCGAGCATCTGTTCGGCCTCCCGCGCCAGGTCTCCTTTCTTCAACTGCTCGATGCGCTTCGCCTGTTCGGCGCCCTTGGCCTCGCGCACGGCTTCAATGATTCGCGCTTTGGTGACGCGGCCGAAGAAATTATCGACGGTCGGCGTCCAGCCGGTCGCGGCGATGTCGAGCGACAGGACATGTGCGAGACGATCCGCGTGGGCGATGGTCCTTGGCCGGCGGCTCCAGGCTTCATGCACGGCGTTGACGGTAAGCGAGACGCAATGGGCGAAGAGGCATTGCTGCGTCTTGGCGTCGAAGGTCGTCAAAGCGTCCCACAGATCGCCGGGATCGGCGGGAAGCAGCTGCGACCAGTCGTGATGACGCGCGTCGACTTTGGTTGCGAGCGGCATATCGCCAAGTCCCGGAGCTTGAGCGCCGAAGGCAACCGATTTCGGTTCGATCTCCAGACAGGAGTCGGAGCCGTAATGGTAGAACAGTTTCAGGCAGAAAACATGCAGCGCCGCCAGAAAGGCGACGCTGGGATCATTGCCCACCGCTTCGCGCAGCGCCAGCGTGCGATAGGCGGTAAGTTCGGTGAGCAATTTATCGGGCAGAGGCCGCAGACCTTCGTCCTCGTCTTCCGCCGGCTCGGATTGAACCGCGCCACCGTTCGGCGCGACAGCCTTGGAAGCGGCTAATGCTGATGAGGGCGAGGCGCTGGTCTCCTTCTCATTCTCCTGATCGGGAACGTCCGGTTCAATGAGCGACGCTTCGTCCTCGGGGCGGCCATAGCCGCGCTCGACGCGCAGCCGGCCCGAACCATCGATGCTGACGAACGCGCCCGCCCGGGCGATCTCGACGGGATCGTAGCTGACCGGCCTTTCCTCGATCGCGGCGATCGCGGTCTCGATCTCGCCGAGGCGCCGATCGACTTCCTCGGGAATCTCGTCCGCATCGGCGTGGGCTTCTTCAAGCTGTTCGGCCTCGGTGCGCAAAGCGTCGAGCGTCGCGGTTTCTTCGTCCGTCAGAGGTTGGCGCTCTCCCGAGATGTGCCGCAGGCCGTATGTATGGCCGTAAGGAAAATCGGTCGCGACCTCGACCCATTTCCAGCCCTCGGCGCGGATGGCTTGCGCGTCGCGTTCGAGTTTTTCCGCGACCAGCCGGTCCAGCAGCCCAACGTCCTGCAGCCAGCCGCCGTCGTCGTTCTGGAACAAATCGCGCATGACGGCGCCGCCGGCCGCGATGTAATCTTCGCCGACATATTGCGCCCGCTTGTCGCTGGCGCGCACGGCGCCCTCGGTCAGAAGCCGGCGGATTTGATAGGCTTCCTTGTTGTAGGAGCGCTGGATCGCCTCCCAGACCTGCTCCTGGCGTTCGTGGTCCGAACTGACGGTGAAACCCATGAGTTGGTCGAGCGTCATGCCATCTTCGGCGTAAATGTCGAGCAGTTTTGGCGAGACAGACGCGAGCCGGAGACGCTGCTTGACGACGGCAACGCTGACGAAAAACGCCGCCGCGATCTCTTCTTCGCTTTGGCCTTTTTCGCGCAGCGCCAGAAAGGCCCGGAACTGGTCCAGCGGATGCAAAGGTGCGCGCTGGATATTCTCGGCGAGACTGTCCTCCTCCGGCGTTCCCTCGGTGCGCACGACGCAGGGGATCGGCGCATTGCGAGCCAGGCGCTTTTGCTTCACGAGCAGTTCGAGCGCGCGGTAGCGGCGGCCGCCGGCGGGGATTTCGAACATGCCGGTCTCGGCGCCGTTCTCATCGAGCACCGGCCGCACGGTGATGCTCTGCAACAACGTGCGGCGGGCGATGTCCTCCGCGAGTTCCTCGATCGAAACGCCGGCCTTGATGCGCCGCACATTGGATTGCGACAGCACCAGCTTGTTGAAGGGGATATCGCGCGAGGCGCTCAACTGGATTTTCTGAGCCGTCTTGGCCATGGAAGTAAACTCCGCGACAGGCGGCCGAAAGCCTTTCTCTCGACCTGAAACCCGTCACGAAGCGCAGCGCCGCCCTCTTACTCTGAGGGCGACGCCGAAAAATAAAAGGAGGAAGGCACAGCGCCAGAGAACCGTGGTCTCGGCGTCATTGCGTCACGATGATCAGGCGGCGCGCTCCAACAACGCTTTGGCCTTGCCCTCGATCTCGAGGCGCGCATCCTGATGCGGCTTGGCGCGGGCGATCGCGGTGATGCCCTGCACGAAGTCGAAGATGCTCTCCGGCGGGTGGCCTTCTTCATTCAGAACCGTCGCGATCACTTTGGCCGTTTCGGCTTTGCTGAACCCGCGCTTACGCAGAAACGCCTCCCGTTCCTCGTCCTTGCGGGCGACGATGCGTTCGCGCGCCGCTCTGATGCCTGCGATGAAAGGCGCCGGCGAGGACCGCGCGAAATTCTCGAGAGCCGGCGCCGCCTCATGGGCGAAGCGCTGCGCCGCGAATTTGCTGTGCCGGATGCTGATTTCCTCGAAACCTTCGACACCCCAGAGGTTGCGGTTCATGCACACGGCGCGAAGATAGAAGGAGGCGATGCCGAGCGTTTTCGAGCCGACCTCGCTGTTCCAGCAATAAAAGCCGCGAAAGAACACATCTGGATCGCCGTTCGGTAGACGGCCGGCCTCGATCGGGTGCGTATCGTCGACGAGAAAAAGAAAGACGTCGCGATCGCTGGCGTAAAGCGTTGTCGTCTCCTTGGAGACGTCGACATAGGGATTGTGGGTCATGTTCGCCCAGTCGAGGACGCCAGGAACTTTCCAACGCGTGTCGCCTGTTCCGTTTCCCGCGATCTTCATCACGGCGGCGACGAGTTCATGGTCCCAGATACGACCATAATCGGGACCGGTGACGGCGCGCAGCTCCGCCCTGTCGTCCTCGGCTTCGAGCGTTTTGATCAACTCGGCGCGATGCGACAGCAGGCCATGCTGGAGGTTGACGGCGGCGAGAGGGGCTGGCAGGTCGCGCAAGTAACTCGCCGGCGCGCCGACGAGGCTACAGAGCTGACCGAAGCTCCAGTGCGTCGGCGCGACCGGAACGTCCGAACCCGGCAAGGCCAGCGTCAGGTGCTCGGCGTTGGCGCCGCGCGCCTCCACCTGGATCTCGGCGCTCTCCACCGTCCGCGTGCGGCTGCGCTCCGAGCGGCCGCGAACGGCGACGAACAGTTCCGACAGGGACAAAAACCGCTCGTCATCGGGACGGGAAAACCATTCCGACGACACGCGGCCGATACGCTGACCGCGTGACAGATCCACCTTGAAACCGCTCTCGTCGGCAAACCCGGCCGAACCCGCGCCCGCAGCCGCGGCGCTCGCAACATCGATGTTCATAACCAAAACTCCACGACGGGCAACGCGAGCCTCTCTCGCACCTGCATCCCGTCACGGAAAACCGGCCGAACTCTCACTCTATCGATGAAGAACAAACGCACGCGGATATCACGCCACTACCGTACGATCGAAGACACGAGAAGTTGTTTCTCGTTTAGTTTCCGCGGACGCGCCGTGAGCACCTTAACATTCGCAGCCGTCGCCTTGGCGGAAGCGACGCCTATTGGGAGCTTCCGAAATCGTGGTGCAACGACTTCGTCGATCGCGCACTGCTGCGATACGGTAGGGTCTATATCATCCGGCCCAATCGCGAGCAGGAAGTCTGCGTGAGGGAGTGCCAGGAAGCGCGGGGCCACGAATGCCAGTGTTCCTGCATGGGGGCCAATCATGGCATGGGCAATGATGGCAATTGGTTCGAGGTCTCTGACACCTTCTCGTCGTCTGCTGACGGCCCTGTAGGGACAAATACCCGATCAGAAGCTATGTCATCGGGCAACGGATGAATTTTTCGACCGCGCCATCGAGAAAGACCCGCTCGATGTGATGCCCGGCGCCTTCGATGAGACTGCGCGCCACCATGGGCAATTCACGCACCGAGCGCTGCACGTCGTCCATTGCGATCGGCGCGTCGCTTTCCGGTACGTCGATACGGACGACGTTGTTCTTGCCAACCAGTAAATAGGACTGGCCGAGGGCATTGCGCGACTGCGCGCGTGCGGCCGCATTGAAGGAGCGCATGAACGCCCAGTCTTTGATGCCGCCGTTGCGCGCCCGCTCATCGACAGTGAAGGTGGCTTCGCCCGTGCCCAAGCTCAGGATGCGCACATTCTCGCGCGCAAGGTCGAAGCAGGCGAGGCCATAGACCAGGGCGTTCATCACCGGATTGTTGGCCCAGACGCCGCCATCGATCATGACGTAACCGTCATCCTCGACACCGGGGTAATAGGACGGGGCCGCCGTTGTGTGGAGCGCTACATGCGCAAACTTCTTGTGCCGGTCCTTCTGATAGTCCGGGTGGTGCGGCGTCTTGTAGAGGAAGGGCTCACCGTGGCGCCCTTCGAAGCTCGGGATAACAAGCCGGGTGACGGCGTCGTCGAGCACTTTGTCGCCGAAGATTCGCAGCAGTTCTTCCTTGAGGGCAGCTTGGTCGTGCTTCGGCTTGAACACCCAGCGCAGCATCCTCGACACCTTGCTGAGCGCGGCCGCTGGCGGAAAGATGCGCTCGCCGCGCTCGAGGTAGATGTTCAAAGCCTGTCGGGCCGTCATTCCGTGGGCAAGGGCAAGCGCGATGATGCCGCCCGTTGAGGTGCCCGCGATCATGTCGAAGTGATTCGCGATGGATGCGCCACCCAGGAAGCGGCTTTCGAGTTCGGCCAGGAAGGCTGCAGGAAAGACGCCGCGAATGCCGCCGCCGTGTCCGCGAGGCGGTCAACGTCAATGGCCCGAGATCACGCCACCCTCGCCTATCGCTTCCTTCTCCGCGTCTTCGAGATCCAAGAGCAGCGCACGCACCCTCCTGATCAAGCGCAGCCCGGGTTCGGTCAGATCAACGATGCGGGTCGTGCGATTGAAAAGTTGCACGCCAAGCCGCGCTTCGAGCGACGCAATCAAACGCGTCACCGCCGGCGGTGAACTGCCGAGCTGCACGGCAGCCTTGGCGAAGCCGCCGTTTTCGGCGCCCGCCACGAAGGTCTTGAGTTCCTCAAAGCGGTTGCACCTACACAATGGCGCTGCGCACGACGACCGTCTCGGTCCGCCGCGCCGTGAAGCAAAGAGCGCTCAATTCAATCTTCGTTCCATCACACGGTGCTGGAGTTTGAACGACGCAATGGATGCCGATTATTGGAGAAGACGTCGCACGGCTGGAGGTTCAATTCATCGTGTCGCCCAAAGCACGCTTCCGCGAGGGCGCTGTCACGAAAGCTACCGTCTACACCCCTGGCGAAATCGTCAAAGCTGCTTCACAATGCTAGGTTGTCATCTGAGGTACGTCGAAAAAGCGATCTGAGCAAAGGAAGTGGGCGATGACAACGTCGGATGACTGGATTCCTCCCCTGATCGATTATGCGACGCCGAAGCAGATCACTGGAATTCTCGGCGCGATGCGCGCCGTTGCGGACACCAAGGCGCCAGCCAGCAACAATGATCGCCGGGCGATCGCCAGCGCCCGCCGCTACATATTCGGCGATAAAGACGTATTCAAATTCGACACTCTGAAGCCAATTACCCCCGAAGAACTTGCCGCCGCTTTGGAGGGAACGAACTTGAATGAGAACGCTGTCAAGTTCATTACCGTGATGGCGTTCGTAGACGGCGAACTGGATCGCGCCAAGATCGCGAGCGTGCTGGACTATGCCGGCGCGCTCGGGATGCATCAGCATTATATCGATCAGATCAATGAAGCCGCCCACGGCCGCCTCGGGGAAGTGCTGGCTGACATGACCCGTTGCAACATGGAAAGCATCACCGGAAAGGCGTGGAAGAGCGAGGACGTCAATCGGTGGCTTCTACCCTATGCCGGAGATCATGCCGATCCGAGCGAGGTCAGGCGTTTTAAAATGCTTGCAGACCTCCCGCAGGGCACGTTCGGTCGAGCGTTCTACGATCACTTTCACCGCAATAACTACGGTTTTCCAGGCGACCCGCAGGCGCTCAATGCCAAATTTTCGCTCCCGCACGATTCTGTCCACGTGCTGACAGGATACGATACTACGCCCCGCGGCGAGATTCTGGTGTCAACCTTCACCGCCGCGATGCATCCATATTTTCCCATGGGCGGGCATATTCTGCCGGTGATTTTTTCATGGCACCTTATGGTTCAAATCAATGAGGTTGCGCATAGCGCCAAGGATGCTCTCGATCCGGTCGAATTTTGGCGCGCTTGGGCCGCTGGCGCGACGGCGACAATCGATACATTTGCGCCGGAGTACGACTTTTGGAGTCGCGTTGAGGAGCAGCTAGCCGACTTTCGAAGAGGTAGCGCGATATTGCCACAAGGACTCGTTGATGTATGAGGGATTGTGTCACACAATCGATATTGGCGACACTCGGCGTGAGCCATGCGTCCACAGCCACTGCCTTGGCTGGCCGATCATTCCGAGTCAGACTCCAAAAAGAATTTCTCGGCGCTGATTGTCTTGCCGCATCCATCAACAACTGATTATGAAGCAAGAGCCTGGCACAGCGCGAGTCCGTATACATGACCCACAGACTTGTCGTTTTCCTCGTCGTCTTTGTCGCTATGAGCCTCGCGTTCGTACCGCTGCTTTCGCTTTATGGATTGCGAGTCTGTCCGGTACTTACGATCCCTGGATTCGGCTTCGGCTGCTACTATACGTCCGCCTTCATCCTTCTGACGAATTTGACGAACGTCGGCGTGATTCTCGCGGCGCGCCACGGCGAAAGGCGCTATCTGCCCCGATTTTTTCGTCGAAGAAGAAACCGATCCTGGATCTATGCCGGATCATACCTTCTAGCAACGATCGTCGCTCTGCTTCTACTTCAGGTTTTATTGCGCGCAAACCACCTGAGCACGCATTCCCGCGGCCCAGAGATTCTGGTCCTGGCGAGCTTCCTTTTGGGCATCACTCAGGTCTACGGACTAAACTGGGCGTTTGAAGACGCCGATGACGAACAAGACGCAAACGAGCAGGTTGGGTTTCGAAAACGCTGGCTCTCGCACGTCGCGAGAACGATGCTCCCCGTAGCAGTCGTCGGGACAGTTCTTCTACACTTTCTTGTGCGCCAGGCTGAAAGTTTTAACAATGGCAAGATCGCTCCTCTTGTCTCTCATGACACATTGATTGAACAGACGTCCTACCTCATTTCCTTTTTGGCGGCGTGGCTGATTCTCACGTTCATCTTCCACTTCTTGTCGGAGCGCGATCATGTCGGGCGAATTCAGGATCATTTGGATCATTTGCGCGACATGAATTTCAATTTCCGGTCGAGACCTGGGGAAGCCTGGGGTCTTTGGGCGGCAATTCTCGACCAGCTCAATGCCTTCTCGAAAGCGCTAGGAGAGCGCACCCGACTACTCAAGAATTTCTCCCGATTTGTCACAGCGAGAGTAGCGGAACGGGCCCTTCATCAAGAGCTAACAGAGACGACAGGGATCAACCGAGAGCTGACCGTCATCATGACGGACATTCGCAATTTTACGGGCATCTCGGAAAGCCTTTCGCCGAATGAAGTGGTAACTCTCTTGAACCAATATTTTAGTGCGATGTTGGACGTGATTACCCACTTCCAGATCAGCGTGGATAAGTTCATCGGCGATGGCATGTTAGCCTACGTTGAATGCGAGACGAACGGCGATGAAGGCTCCGATATCACGGAAAACAGGCTGGGAGTGGACGCCGCGCTCGCCATGATCGAGCGGGTGGAACAACTCAACGGGAAGCTAAGGGGGATGAACTTACCTGCCGTAAGAATTGGCGTTGGGATTTTTCGTGGACCGCTTGTGATCGGGCTCATAGGGTCAGAGGCCAAACTTGAGCACACGATCATCGGCGATACGGTCAATCGCGCGGCTAGGCTTGAAAGCCTGTGCAAGGAACTCAGGGTGTCCATAGTAATTTCCGACCGGGTCTGGCGCTCGCTAGAAGATGAAGTGCGCGGGCGCTTCAAGTCTTTCGGAAAACAGGCGATGAAAGGCATTGCTGAACCGATCGAAGTTTTTGGGGGGCCTAGCAAGTAGCGCCGCCGTTGACACGTTCCATTAGTTGGAGCGGCTCGCGCCGTGGAGACGACGGATGGGCCATCGCGCTGCAGAAATCGCCTTTACGCCCGGCGAGGTTAAGCGAACGAGTAGATACAATAGCGAATATTCGTCTGATGTGGGGAAAGGCGGTAGCGCTGGTGACTCATCCACCTTCCACAATCACGAATTTTACGCGTACGCCAATTCTGCCTTTTGTTGCGCTGGCGCATCCAATTCTACGACTGCTGATATCGAGTCCTTTCCTGGTACGGCGAGGCTCGAGACCGTTTGACAAACCCGTCCGATTTGCGCGCCATTGCTGCTGATTCTGCTACTCCGATTGCCGGACACTTCCTCAAACAGGAGTTCGTTGCGATGGTCGTATTGATATGCCGCGGACGAAGAAAACTCTCACCGCAGAATCGAATGTTCGACGACGCTCCATACTAATAGTTGGAAGCGACGGAAAAGACTCGGACATTCAATTTTCTCTCGTTGAAATCGTTCGAGCGCTTGCGCGTAGCGCCGCACGGGAGGATCATCGCGAAATCCAAAAGTTCGAAGCGATGTCGCTACCGAGGCGGACCGAAGATGAAACGCGCAGCGATCTACGCCCGTTTTTCGACGGAACTACAGCACGAGCGTTCAATCGACGACCAAGTGGCGGTCTGCAAAAATTACGCCGAACGCAATGAACTGGAGATCGTCGGCGTCTACGACGATCGAGCTCGCTCCGGCGCCTCGATGTATGGTCGTGAGGGGTTGTTACGACTTCTCGACGCCGCGCGCGATGGATCATTCGAAGTCATCCTGATCGAAGCGCTGGATCGCTTGTCCCGCGATCAGGAAGACCTTGCGGGTATTTGGAAGCGCCTCAATTTTTTGGGCGTGGAATTGCGAGCCGTGCATGAGGGAACGGCAGATCAAATTCAGATTGGCGTACGAGGCCTTCTTGGCTCGCTTTTTCTGACCGATCTCGCTCACAAGGTTCGGCGCGGGATGCAGGGTGTCGTCCGAGACGGGCGCCACGCTGGCGGGCGGGCCTATGGCTACCGACCAGTGGCGGGTAAACCCGGCGAACTTGAGATTGTTGAAAACGAAGCTGCGGTCGTTCGTCGTATTTTTTATGACTATGTCGGCGGCAAGACGCCGCGGGAAATCGCTCATGCCTTGAACAAAGAAGGCGTGCGGCCGCCTCGAGGCGTCAACTGGACGCCTTCGACCATCAACGGCAACAAGAAACGTCATCACGGCATCATTCTCAATGAGATCTATGCGGGCGTCGTCGTTTGGAACCGGGTTCGGATGATCAAAGACCCGGACACCGGCCGGCGAGTTTCACGTCCGAATCCGCCGGAGGACTGGAAGCGGACCGAAGCGCCGAATTTAGCGGTCGTCGACAAGGACTTGTTCGAGGCGGCGCAGCAGCGAAAGGCGGAACGCACGCATGACGCGCCCCAGAAACAGCGCAAGGCGAAATTTCTAATGTCCGGCTTGCTGAAATGCGGCTGCTGTGGGGGTGGCCTTTCGATGAAGGATCGTGACCATGGAAGGGTTCGGGTCCATTGCTCCACGATGAAGGAAGCGGGAACCTGCTCCAATCGCAAAGTTTTCTATCTCGACGAGATCGAAAAAGCGGTCTTGGCGGGCCTGCAGCAACACCTCAAGGCGCCAAAGCTGCTGAAAGAGTTTGTGAGAACATATCAGGAAGAGCGCGAGCGGTTGGCGGCGGAGAAGGTCAGGCGGCGCGGCAAGCTAGACAGCAAGCTGGCTGAAATTCAGCGTTCTCTCGACCGTATGTGGTCGGACTATGAATCGGAACGTGTTCCGGTCGAGGTCCTGGGACCTAGGATGAAGGAGGCTCAGGCGCAAAAGGTGGCATTGTTGGCGGAGATGAAAGCGCAACCGGAACAGGAAAAAATCGTCGGCCTGCACCCGGCCGCGCTTCGGCATTACGAGAGGCTGATTGGACAGTTAAACGATGTTTTCGGCCGAGGGGTCACCCCCGACAACGCGGAGGCGGCGGAGAAAATCCGTGAACTGGTCGCGAAAGCAGTCGTCGTGCCCTCAGGCGACGGCTTTGCCATCCAGCTTCAGGGACGCCTTGCTTTGCTTATGGATGCGCCGAACGTCTACCCGAATATGCGGATCGCCGCGTCGGGGGGATCGGTGGTAGCGGAGGAGGGACTCGAACCCCCGACACAAGGATTATGATTCCTCTGCTCTAGCCGACTGAGCTACTCCGCCCCGAGCCGCTTAAGCGGTCTGGAAGAATTTGCGATATAGGTCGGCGTCCCCGCGCAAGTCAAGGCTGCGAATCTGTAGCGCGACAAACCAAAGGGCCTCTCGCGACAAACCAAATGGCCGCCCCTGAAACGCCGGCCATAGGCTCAGGCTCCGCCAACAGCTAGCGGACGAATGGCGGCCCCTGACCCACAGTGAGTGATGCGCACGAGCTTTTGGCCCCAGAAGAACGGTTCGGCCAACTCAGACTCGCCGATCGGCAGATCGAGGTCATAGCGCTTCTGGGTCCGCGCGAGCCGGCTAGGGAGCCAGGGCGGTGAGAACGGAGACGGGACGATCGCGTGGACGAGCTGTTTGAGCTCGACGGGCATTGTCACGCCCGCTGGCCGATCCTTCACCGACCGGCGGCGGAAGACAGCCCGCACTTTGGCTTCGTGGCTCAGCGACTTGCGCTTGGTGAAGATCCGCTCCTAGGGGCCCGCGAAGCCTGTCTTGAAGTCGAGATACTGCACATGGGCAATCTCGACATCAACGTCCGGTCCGAGGCTCGCTTCGAGGGCTTCGGCCTCTGAAACATCATGCCGGAATGCGGGGGCGGACAGCAGAGCCGCCACAAGGCTTCGGACTCCACGCTGTTCGCGTGCCCGCAATTCGCGAAGGTGCAGCGCCTCTCGTTCTCCATCGCCTGCCACATCTCACCCAGAAGCTTGAGGGCGTCCTTTTCGAGCTGATCTTCCGAAGGCGGTATCGTTGACCAGGGACCGAAATCATCGCTTGCCGAAAGTAGGCCTCAATAACGCTCATCCCCAGACACTAATGCTGTTGGCTGTCAGGTCCTTGCGATGCGTCGCGTGAGAGTGCGGACATGTGCGACGAGGGCCCAAGCCACCGTGCTGGCGATTGTGGCCTCGAAATCGAAAATCCTGCCTATGACCCAGAATTCCTGCACAAACAGGACTTCAAGGCGATCGGTCGAGCGATATGGTGGGATAATCGATTGTCAGTCGTTTCGAAGAAAGGTAATTTACGGCGCTCGCCCTTGTCGCCGAGCGCATTGCGTTATTTGAATTATTAGGAGGCTTGCCTCATGCAGTTTCAGGTCACAATCGACTGTAGCAGCGCGGCGCTTAGCGGGGATTCAATCTTGCGCAGCCAGGAACTCGCCAACATTCTAATCGCCGTGGCCGCGGATTTGTTGGACCAAGGCTTGGCGCTTGGCGACAAACTGCCGTTGCGTGACCACAAAGGTCACTCCGTCGGAACAGCCCAACTGACCAAACAACCCCACGTGCTTTCGCTTCGAGCGTGCTCCTAACGCACGCGGGAGGCGGCGCTGATCGTCGACGCGAAACAGGCGGCGGCGTGACTGATACGCTGCACGGCTTAGCCAAACTCGACCGCATCCACTTCCTATTACTCTAGACTATTGCGCTTCAATCGCGCATCATAGAACTCTCTGGCGTTCTTCCGTTTTGATGCTCGCTCGGCCTTTCCCCGCTTACTTCCGAGTTCGGGGGCCAGCGCCGACCAGAACTCCCGCATTTTCCCATCGAAGCCCGGACAATCCCGGTTAAGCCCGCCACTCTCATCTGATCTGTCGCGTTACACCACGGGGCTTGCGTCACCACGGTCGTAGCTCCGCAGCGGCGGCCTCATCCGCGCAGGTCGCGGAGCGGGAGCCTTTCCTTTGCCCGCGCGCCGTGCGACAAGCCGGCGGAGCCCCCGCGGTCGGCCGGCCCGCCGCAGGCCGTCCAGTTCGCCTTGCTCGTAGGGTCCGGGTCGCGCGCCCATGTCGGTCAGACATCCGATCATCTCCATCACCGGCTCGTCCGGCGCCGGCACCAGTTCGGTCAAGGCGACGTTCGAGCAGATTTTCCGCCGCGAGCGCATCGAGGTCGCCTATGTGGAGGGCGACAGCTTCCATCGCTACGATCGCGGGGAGATGAAGGCCAAGCTCACCGAGGCGCATGCGGTGGGCAATCAAAATTTCAGCCATTTCGGCCCTCACGCCAATCTACTGCCGGAGCTCGAGACGCTCTTTCGCGAGTATGGCGAGACAGGCTCCGGCCGCTACCGCCATTACGCGCATGATGAAAACGAGGCGGCGCGGCTCGGCGTGCCGCCTGGAACGTTCACCGACTGGGAAGAACTGCCGGCCGATACCGACGTGCTGTTCTATGAAGGGCTGCACGGCGCGGTCGTCACCGATGACGTCAATGTCGCGCGCTACGCGGATCTCAAGATCGGCGTCGTGCCGGTCATCAATCTGGAATGGACGCAGAAGCTGCATCGCGATCGGCATTCGCGCGGCTATACGACCGAGGCCGTCACCGAGACGATTCTGCGGCGCATGCATGACTACGTGCATTATATTTGTCCCCAGTTCTCGGAAACCGATATAAATTTTCAGCGCGCGCCGACGGTCGACACCTCCAATCCCTTCGTGGCGCGCTCGATTCCGACGCCCGATGAGTCGATCGTCGTCATTCGCTTTCGCGATCCGCGAGGGGTGGACTTCCCCTATCTTGTGTCGATGATCGCGGGGAGCTGGATGTCGCGCGCCAATTCCATCGTCATTCCAGGCAATAAGCTTGATCTCGCAATGCAGCTGATCCTTACTCCAAGGATCCTCGAACTGGTCAGACGCAGGAAAGGCGTGACGTGAACGACACTCTATTGACGGCGGCCAAGGAGACCTCCGCGGCGGCGGCGGGCGCAAAATCCGATCCGGCGCGCGACGCTAACGCCATCCGCGCCTTGGCGATGGATGCGGTCGAAAAGGCGAAATCCGGGCATCCCGGCATGCCGATGGGCATGGCCGACGTCGCGACCGTGCTTTTCCAGCGCTTCATGACGTTCGACGCCGCTCGGCCGGACTGGCCGGACCGCGACCGTTTCGTGCTGTCCGCCGGCCACGGGTCAATGCTGCTTTACGCGCTGCTTTATCTGCTCGGCTATCCGGGCATGGGCCGCAAGGAACTGGAAAACTTCCGCCAGCTCGGTTCTCCGACCGCGGGCCATCCCGAATATGGCCACGCCGCCGGCATCGAGACGACCACCGGTCCGCTGGGCCAGGGACTCGCGACCGCGGTCGGCATGGCGATCGCCGAGCGCCTCTCGGCGACGCGCTTCGGCGACGATCTCGTCGATCATTTCACCTATGTGATCGCCGGCGACGGCTGCCTGATGGAAGGCGTCAGCCATGAGGCGATCGACCTTGCCGGGCATCTGAAGCTCTCGAAGCTCATCCTCTTCTGGGACGACAATTCGATCTCCATCGACGGGCCGACGAGCCTCGCGACCTCGACGGACCAGATCGCGCGTTTCAAAGCCGCCGGCTGGCATGTGGCCCATGTCGACGGCCACGATCCCGAAGCGGTGGCGCAGGCGATCGCCGCGGCGCAGGCCGATCCCCGGCCTTCGCTCATCGGCTGCCGCACGCTGATCGGCTATGGCGCGCCGACCAAGCAGGGCAAGGAAAGCTGCCACGGATCGCCGCTCGGCGCGGCGGAGATCGACGGGGCGCGAGAGGCGCTCTCCTGGCCGCATGCGCCCTTCGAATTGCCCGACGACGTGCTGGAGGCCTGGCGCGCGGCCGGACGGCGCGGCGCAAAGGCGCGCGAAGCCTGGGAGGCGCGATGCGCCGCGTCGCCCAAAGGCGCCGCCTTCGACGCCTTTATGAAAGCCGACGTCGCCGCCGAGGTCGCTGGGCCGCTCGCCGAGTTCCGCGCCACGCTCGCCGCCGAAAAGCCGAAACTCGCCACGCGCAAATCCTCGGAATTGGCGCTCGGCGTCATCAACGCCGCGACGCAGGCGACGATCGGCGGCTCGGCGGATCTCACCCATTCGAACTTCACCATCACCAAGGGCATGGGCGAGGTCGCCCCGGACGATTTTTCCGGCCGCTACATCCATTACGGCGTGCGCGAATTCGGCATGGCGGCGGCGATGAATGGAATCGCCTTACATGGCGGCTTCGCGCCCTACGGCGGCACCTTTCTGGTGTTCTCCGACTATGCGCGGGGCGCGATCCGCCTCTCGGCGCTCATGGGCCTGCGCGTCATCTATGTGCTCACCCATGATTCGATCGGTCTTGGCGAGGACGGGCCGACGCATCAGCCGGTCGAACATCTGGCGGCGTTGCGCGCCATGCCGAACCTCAATGTGTTTCGCCCGGCCGACGCGATCGAGACCGCCGAATGCTGGGAGCTGGCGCTCGCCAGCCGTCACACGCCGTCGGTCTTGAGCCTGTCGCGACAGAACCTGCCGACGCTCGAGCGGCCCATCGCTGAAAACCTGTCCGCCAAGGGCGCCTATGTGCTGCGTGAAGCTGCCGGAAAGCGCGACGTCACGCTGCTCGCCACGGGCTCCGAGGTTGAAATCGCCCTCGCCGCCGCCGACATTCTGGACACGCAAGGCCTGAAGGCCGCCGTGGTCTCCATGCCTTGTTGGGAGCTGTTCGAGGCGCAGTCCGAGGCCTATCGCGCCGAAGTCCTGGGCGTCGCCCCGCGCGTTGCGGTCGAGGCGGCGGTTCGGCTCGGCTGGGACCGCTGGATCGGCGAGCGCGGCGCCTTCATCGGCATGAGCGGCTTTGGCGCCAGCGGGCCGGCCGGCGAGCTGTACAAGCATTTCGGGATAACGCCCGAGGCCGTTGCGGCGGCCGCCAAAGCGAATCTAGAAACCGCGCCGAAATAGAAGGGCGAAGGCGCCCGCGGCAAAGAGCCCCGCCAACTGGCGAGGCTCCGCCCGTCGAAGGCAGATCGCCTGCGGTCGGTCAGTATGACGCGAGGATCGGCGCCGGGCCCCAGTTGAAGTGGTAGTTTATCCCCGCGCGCACGATATTGCCGTTGAACCGGTCGGCCGACTGCGTCGCGGCGTAAAGGCCGATTCCCGGCGGGACGCGGATGAGCGCGAACGCATTCGTCACGCGGCCGAGATCGTAATAGAGATACTCGACTTTCGCGCTCCAGTTCGGCCAGAACATCCACTCGACGCCGCCGCCCGCGGTCCAGCCGACGCGCGTGTCGCTGGAGCTGCTCGCGCCGACGCCGAAGGGGGCGATCGTTGAAAACTGGAAGAGGCCGAGGTCGTTCCGAATCCCGCCATAGGCGAGACCGCCAGTGCCGTAGATCAACAGCGTGGGCGTGAAGAGAAAGCCGACTCTGCCGCGAACAGTTCCCAGATAATCAAGATTCCGACGCGCATCATAGGTGGTGAAGAATACCGTGGCTGCGAAGGGCACAGCCGTCAAAGCCGTCTGAGAGCCGCCGCTGGCGGCGACGCCTTGAATGTCGGCCTCCACGCCGACGAGAAAATTGCGCGCGAATTGCCAGTTGTAGCCCGCCTGCCCCCCGCCGATGAATCCATTGTTTTGCGCGGGCAGACCGGCGTTCGCGCTCAACGCCCAGGTGAAGATGCCGGCGCCAGGCAGCAGCGGAGCTGACGTCACCAAATTAGTGTTGTTGTTTGAGAAATTATAGCCGGCGTTGAGGCCGACATAGAAGCCGGTCCAGATGACGGGCGGCGGAACATAAACGGGCGGCGGCGCCTTCAGGGAGGGGAGGTCGGCGGCAAGCGCCGTTGCGGCCGACGCTGCGAGCGCGGCCGTTGCTAAAATGGATTTATTCATGACGTGGCCTCTCTATGCAGCAAACCTTTCCTTGAGTGTCGCCGCAGATTATGAAATCAGCTCCCCATACAAACGGATCACAAACAGCAGCGAAAAAAGACTTTTTGAGCGCCGCGCCCATATAGGAACCATCGACCATCATAAAGTTGCGCGGATTTTGACTGGACGTGATAAATCCGCAACAGCGCCGGCTCATCCAGAATCCGGTAACTGGGTAAAGCGATAGGCCATCCAACCGCGAAGCGACGGCGCGGGCGCGGAGGCGGCCAAAGCGGGAATAGAGGACGCGACAATGGCTCTGATCACCCTGCGGCAACTGCTCGATCACGCCGCCGAGCACGACTACGGCGTTCCGGCGTTCAATATCAACAATATGGAGCAGGGCCTCGCCGTGATGGAGGCGGCGGCGTCGGTCGACGCGCCGGTCATCATCCAGGCCTCGCGCGGCGCGCGCAGCTACGCCAACGACATCATGCTCGCCAAGATGATCGAGGCGCTCGCGGCGATCTGGCCGGACACGCCGCTCGTCATGCATCTCGACCACGGCAACGCCGAAGCGACCTGCGCCAGCGCCATCCGCTTCGGCTTCACCTCGGTGATGATGGACGGTTCGCTGAAGGCCGACGGCAAGACGCCCGCCGATTACGACTACAATGTGCGCGTCACCCGCAGCGTCGTCGACATGGCGCATTGGGTTGGGGCCTCAGTCGAAGGCGAACTCGGCGTGCTCGGTTCGCTCGAGAGCGGCACGGGCGAAAAGGAAGACGGGCACGGCGCCGAGGGCAAGCTCTCGCACGACCAGCTTCTGACCGATCCGGCGCAGGCCGAGGATTTCGTCGCCCGCACCAAGGTCGACGCGCTCGCGATCGCCATGGGCACCTCGCACGGCGCCTATAAATTCTCGCGCAAGCCCGACGGCGCCATCCTGGCGATGAAGGTCGTCGAGGAAATTCATCGCCGCCTGCCGAGCACGCATCTCGTGATGCATGGCTCGTCGTCGGTGCCGCAGGACTTGCAGGACGCCTTCAACGCCGCCGGCGGCGAGATGCCGCAGACCTGGGGCGTGCCGGTCGCCGAGATTCAGCGCGGCATCAAATATGGCGTGCGCAAGATCAACATCGACACCGACAACCGCATCGCCATGACCGCGGCGATCCGCGACGTTCTCGGCAAGAACAAGGGCGAGTTCGATCCGCGCAAATATTTGAAGCCGGCGATGGAGGCGATGCGCGCCGTCTGCAAGCAGCGCTACGAGGAGTTCGGCACGGCCGGCCAGGCCTCGAAGATCAAGCCGATCCCGCTCTCCGAAATGGCCAAGCGCTACGCCAGCGGCGCGCTCGATCCGCAGTTCGCCGGCAAGAAGGCGGCGGAGTAGCGTCATGACCGGCGTCGTCATCGCGCCCTCGATTCTCTCCGCCGACTTCGCGCGGCTGGGAGAGGAGACGCGGGCGATGGCCGACGCCGGCGCCGACTGGATTCATCTCGACGTGATGGACGGGCATTTCGTGCCCAACATCACCTTCGGGCCTGGCGTCATCGCCGCGCTGCGGCCGGTGACGAACCTGACGCTCGACGTGCATCTGATGATTTCGCCGGTCGACCCCTATATCGCCGCTTTCGCCGAAGCGGGCGCCGACGTCATCACCGTCCACGCCGAGAACGGTCCGCATCTGCATCGCTCGCTGCAGGCGATCCGGGCGCTCGGCAAGAAGGCCGGCGTGTCGCTCAATCCGGCGACGCATGAGAGCGCGCTGCAATATGTGCTCGACGATATCGATCTCATCCTGGTGATGAGCGTCAATCCTGGCTTCGGCGGCCAGAGCTTCATCCCCTCGCAGCTCGATAAAATCCGCGCCATCCGCGAGATGATCGGACGGCGCGCGATCCGCCTCGAGGTCGACGGCGGCGTGACGCCGCTGACGGCGCCGCAGATCGTCGAAGCCGGCGGCGACGTCCTCGTCGCGGGCTCGGCCGCTTTCCATGGCGGACAGGTCTGCTATGCCGACAATATTGCGGCGCTGCGGCGCGCTGCGGCGAGCGCCGGCGCGATCGTCGTGTGAGCGGCTTCGCCGTCCAGACCACGCCCCGACGCGCGAAGCGCGATCGGGAAACCAGAGCAAAACCAGCGCTCATGAATCGGCTCCGGATTCCCGGCCGGCCGGGCATGACTGGCCCAACGAACGGGTCGAGTCGAACGCGTGTGAGCGGCTTCGCCGCGCCGCGCGGCAGTTGATTGTCGCGGCCGGGCGCGCTATCGCCTCACCTGCGCATTGGGGCGTCGCCAAGTGGTAAGGCAGCGGATTTTGATTCCGCCATACGGAGGTTCGAATCCTCCCGCCCCAGCCAGCGCTAACTCACCTCGCTGTCCTTCAGCAGGCCGACGAGCGGATTTGCCGCCGGGGGCGCGATCCGCCGCAGCGTATTTGTGTCGTGGTGGTTGAACGGCGGCGTCTTACCGCGCAGGGCGAGATCCGTTCGCGTCACATAGGTCCAGCTGCCATCGTCGTTGAAGGCGATGTCGATGCGGTAATAGTCGGTGCGAAACGCCTCTTCCAGGAAGGTCGTCGAGCAAATGCCGAAGCGGGTATCGCCGCGCCGCGCTTCGACGGAAATGCGCGCGTCATCGGGTTTGGCCGTTCCGCCCGCCAGCACGACTTGTCCGCGCGGGATCGCGATGGTCTGCATGATCAGGCCCGTGGCCGGCTCCCAGAGCCAATACCCGACCTGGTCGTGAAAGGTGATCGCCTCCTCCGCGGTGTTGATATGGATGTGATAGCGCAAACCATAGAGGAGTTGCGGTCCGTTCGTCTGCGGGTCGATCGGATCCATCCTTATATGCTCGCGATACGCGCGTCTTTCCGGCCCTTCGGCCTTGGGATTGACGTCCACGCCCTGATCGGACTGCCACACGCCGGCCAAGCGGCGTAGCGGACCTAGATTGGCGAGCGTATCGGCGGAGAACTCAGGCTCGGTAAAAATATCTTCCGGAATGCTGCACACTTTTGTGTCCCTTCTCGCTCATCTGAGCGCTTGTGATTGAGGAACGTGCGCGGCCTGATTTCAAGCGTCAAATTTGCCCAATCTGCCGCCGACATCGTCGCAGCGGCTTTTTACTGAGACAGATCATCGATGCGGATCGACGCCGGCTTCGCGGACGCTCGGGCATGAATCGCGCCGCACGCACCGTGCGGGGGCGCACTGCGCCTTTCAATGAGACGCGCAATGATCCGAATGTTGCAAAGAACGCTTAGCTTTTCGAAGTGATCGGGGCCGGCCGGTGGGGCCGGCCCTTTTTTGCGCCGCTTGCTCCGCTTTTTCTGGGGTCTTGGCGGACGTAAACACGTATATTTCCGTCAGATATTTGCCTCGTGGCGGGGTGGCTGCTTGCTCCGTGAGAGCTGGTTTGCTAGGCGGAGCCGAACGTGCCTCTCGATTCTGTGCAGCGTGTCCCATGGACGTCAGCACCCTCACATCAGGCGTCTTATGCATCGGCGCCGCATTGCCCGATCCGCCGTTCGAATTCATGGAGGACGGGGAAGCTCGCGGCTTCGACATCGAGCTGATGCAGGCGGTCGCCGCCGAGCTCGGTCTCGCTTGGCGGCTCGCTCCTTATACGGGCGCGGATTTCAACGGCATCTTCGAGGGGCTCGCGCGCGGGACGTGGGATTGCGTCGCGTCCGGGGCGACGATCACGCCCGACCGGCTACGGCAGGCGTCGTTCTGCACGCCCTACGTCCGATCCGGCCAGAGTCTCGTTTGCAATGTCGAGGCGACGCCGAGCGTCAGGTCGATCGACGATTTGCGCGGCATGATCCTTGGCGTGCAGCAGGGCAATACCTCCGAGCCAGTGGCGCATCGCCTCAAGGATGAAGGCCGGATCGCCGAAATGCGCACCTATGCATATCACGACATCGGCGCGATGTTGGATGACCTGTCCGCCGGAAAGATCGGCGCGGTGATGAAGCTCGCCCCCGTGATGCGCTGGATGATCAGGAATCGTCCGCAATTGCGCATCGTGCAGGACGGGATCACCGATGAGAGGCTCGGCGTCGCAGTTCGCCTCGGCGACGACGCCTTGCGCACGGCGATAAACGACGCCCAAGCACGATTGCGCAAAAGCGGCGCGCTCCCCCAGTTGGTGAAGAAATGGCTCCAGACGTAATCCGCTGCATTCACCTGTATACGGGGAACGACGGCCGCTCCCACGTCGACCATATCGCGCTTCCGTTGGGAACCGTAACGCCAACGAAATTGGCGCATTTTGAGGAGACCGCGCCCGGCGCCTCGCGCGACTGGCACACCGCGCCATGCGAGCAATTCGTCGTCACGCTCTCCGGAACTTTGGAGTTCACCACACGCGATGGCGAGACGTTTGTGCTGCGCCCAGGCGACATACTGCTGGCGTCCGACACGGCGGGAAGCGGACATCGCTGGCGGCTCATCGACGATCAGTCGTGGCGACGCCTTTACGTCGAGCTGGCCGCTCCCTTATTTTCCGCGGGCGCCGGTCTCGAGACCTGATTTTGCGCGCACGCCAGCGGCCGCGCTGCGCCAACGTCGCTCCGCTCGCCGACCGCGGCGTCAAGGATCGAGACGGCTCACAAGGTCCTGGATCTGGCCCGCGAGGCGTTCGGCGACGCAGGCATAGCCGGCGTCGTTCATATGGAGACCGTCAGGCGCGAGCAGAGGCTCGACGCCGCCCCCCGGCGCCGCATCGAGCGTCTTCATCAAATGGTAGCGCGAAAAAAGGCAGATGTGCTCCTTCTCCGCGACGCGCTCCAACGTCTCGACGAAACGCTCGTAACGGGCGGGATCTTGGACCTTTTTGATGAATTGCGGATCGACGAGCAGCACGTCGCTCTTATGCCGCTCGATCGACAGGATGCCGCGTTCGACCACCGCTTCGAACTTCGGCTCGGAGACCGATGCGGTCAGCGCGTCATTGGTCCCGACCTGCCACAGCACGAGATCCGGCTTGATGCGGTCGAGTTCAGCGTTCAGGCGTTCAAGCGTACGGTCCGCCGTTTCGCCGGCTTTCCCGGCGTTGATGACCTCAACATTCGCGCCAGGAAATCTTTGCTCGAGCGCGAGCTCGAGTCGCGCGGGATAGGCGGCCGCCGGCGAAGAAGCGCCGACGCCTTGCGTCGATGACGAGCCGATCGCAAGCACATGGACGGGCATTTTCGCCCGCAATCGCGCGGCTGTGCGTCTCAGAGCGCCTCTCGCCGGCATGCGAACTGGAGTTGCCGCGCAACGACTGCGCGGAATCAGTTCGATCGCGAGGCCGGGCCAGGACGCGATGCAAGCGAAGCCGGTCAGCGCGTGAAGGAAAGCTCTTCGGCCTGGACGAAGTCCGCTGGCGCAGCGGTCGCCGCCAGAGGCGGTGTGCGATATCTGCATTCCAAGAAGCTCGCGAGTTTGTGGAGAGTCCAGAGTTCAGAAAGCGCAGAGAGGATATCGATCAAGGACCTGTTTCAAAGCGGTCGCTGACGACACGAGCAATCTTGCGAATAAAGCCCATGAGCTCGATCGGGACAAGCGCGGCCTGAGAGGAACCTCAGCCAAGGCGGGTGATTCCGGCATCTCGACAGGCGAAGACGATCTCAAGCCGATGCGTTGCGTTGCGACGTCATTTGCTCTCAAATCGCCGCCTGCACGCATAACGACGGATGGCCCGCATGTTGAAGGTTTTCTGCGCTCCCGCGAGATATGTTCAGGGTCGCGACGCCACGATGGCGCTCGCCTCCGAACTGGCGCGGCTCGGCATTGCGGGAAAGGCGCTGATCATCGCGAGTCCGACCGCGCGCAAGGCGTTGGAGCCGGTGTGGCGCGAGACGTTTCCAGCCGCCGGACTCGACTATGCGATTCTCGACTTCGGCGGGGAGTGCTCCTTTGCGGAGATTTCCCGCGGGAGGGAAGAGGCGCGCCGCGTCTCGGCCACGTCGATCGTCGGCGCCGGCGGCGGCAAGACGTTGGACGCCGCCCGCGCCGTCGCCGCGGAACTTGAGCTTCCCGTCGCCTGCTGTCCAACGACGGCGTCGAGCGACGCGCCCTGCAGCGCGCTTTCGGTCGTCTACAGCGAGGACGGGGTGTTCGAGAAATGCCTCTTTTACCGGCGCAACCCCGATCTTGTTCTTGTCGACAGCACGGTCATCGCGCGCGCGCCGGTGCGCCTGCTGATCTCGGGCATGGGCGATGCGCTCGCCACTTTTTTCGAAGCGGACGCCACGATCCGCGCGAATCGCAACAACGTCGCTGGCGGACTGAGCACAATCGCCGCGGCCACGATCGCCGAACTCTGTTACAAAACGCTGCTCAACGACGGGATAGCCGCCGTCGCCGCGGCGCGGGCAGGGGCGATCACGCCGGCGCTGGAACGCATCATCGAGGCGAACACGCTGCTCTCCGGCCTCGGGTTCGAGTCGGGCGGCCTTGCGGTGGCGCATTCGGTCCACAATGGGCTGACGGCCGCGCCGGAAACGCATGATCGGCTGCATGGCGAAAAGGTCGCCTTCGGCACGCTGGTGCAGCTCGCACTCGAAGGACGGACGCGTTCGACGGTCGACGAAGCGATGGGATTTTGTCTCTCGGTCGGCTTGCCTGTGACGCTTGCCGAACTCGGGCTCGCAAATCTGTCGCGCGAGACGGCGCGGGCGATCGCCGAGCGCGCCGTCGCCGTCGGCGAGAGCGCGCATAATGAACCCTTCGAGGTGACCGCCGCGACTCTCATGGACGCGATTTATGCCGCCGACTCCATGGCCGCCGCCTTCAAGGCGCGCGCTTCCTAGCAGGCAGGCTCCAGCGCGCGACTATTCCTTCACGGAAGATAGAATGGCGTCCGCGGCGCGCAGGGCGAGCGCGGCGATGGTGAGCGTCGGGTTGGCGGTTCCGCCGGTCGGGAAGACGGCCGCGCCGACCAGAAAAAGATTGCGGTGCGCGTGGGCGCGCAGGTTTTTGTCGACCACCGATGTCGCCGCGTCGTCGCCCATGCGCGCCGTGCCCATGATATGGCCGGCGCCTTGGGCGTCGTCCTTGTGCCAAAACGCCTCCACGCCGATCTTCGCAAACATGTCTTCATGCAGATGTTTGGCGTTGCCGAGCGCGCGTTCGGTGTAGCGGTCGAGTTGAAAGAAGATCGCTGGGCGCGGCAGACCGGTCTTTTCGATTTGCGCCCGATCGAGCGTCACCCGGTTGCTCGCCAGAGGGAGTTGCTCCGTCAATGCGGCCACGCGAATGTGACGCGACGTCTGCTCCCTGAGCGCGGCATCGAGCGCCTTTCCGCGCAGGCCGCTCAGCGCCAGTTCGCGCGCGGTCGATTCAGGCGCTCCCGTCGGCCAATTCCACCCTTCATTGCCAAATTCGAATCGCAAAGCCGAATTTGCGCCGCGGTCCTTCAGATCTCGATAATTCTCGATCCCCGATGTCGCCCCAGGTCCGCGATAAGGCCAGACAGGTTGGCGTGCGAGCGCCCAGCTGAGCTGGATCGGATGGTCCATCAGATTTCGGCCGAGCTGATCCGAGCGATTGGCGAGGCCGTCAGGAAAGGACTCGGAGGCCGAGGCCAGCAGGAGACGCGGCGTCTCGACGCCGTTGCCGGCGACGCAGACGACGCGCGCGAACACGCGTCCGGTCGCGCCATCCGATCGTATGAACCTGACCGCTTCGACGCGCCCGTCCGGGCGGCATTCGATGAAATTGGCGCAGGTCTCCGTCAGCAGCCTCGCGCCGAGAGATTGCGCGCGCGCGACGTGAATGGTCGCGTCATATTTCGCTTGGATCGGACAGATGGGAATGCAGCTGGCGCTGCCGTGACAGGCCGGTCGATCGCCGGACGCCTTCGAGAGGCGCGCCTGCGGTGTCGGACGGACCTTATAGTCGGACGCCTGCAACGCGTTGCGCCATGCGCGATCGAGGAAGCTCTGTGCGATCGGTGGAAAGGGGTAGGGCGAGGAGCGTGGCGAGCCAAGATCGTCGTCATTGTCTCCGGCGACTTCGAGCTCCTGTTCCGCCTGGCAATACCATGGCTCGAGATCGGCGTATGAGATCGGCCAATCAACGCCGAGCCCGAAGCGCGATTTCATTTCGAAATCGTCGGGAACCAGTCGAATGGCTGTGCCCAGCCAGTGCCACGTCGTGCCGCCGACCTGGCGCAAATAGGTCGAGTTGAATGGGCGAGGCCCTTTCTGCGCGTAGAACGCATAGGGCTTGTCGGTTTCGGGATGCGGCGCGAACGCGGCCTGCGCATAGGCTGACTCGGGAGTCTTTGCAGAAGCGCTCTGGTATCGCCTCACTGAGGCGGCGCGGTCCACGCGAGGGCCGGCCTCCATAATGATGACGTTCGCGCCTTTGCGCGCGACGCGAGAGGCGACCAACGCGCCGGCGACGCCAGAGCCTATGACCAATACGTCGGCATGAAGATCCATATGGAACGCCTCACTCCTTGGTCGGTGCAAGCGCCCAACTCGCGGCTTCGCCGGGAACGCCGCCTGGCCGCGCAAATCCCATCGCGTCCCACATCAGCGCGCCCGTGTAATCGACGCAAATCATGCGTCCAGAGTCGACGGTTTGACCGGAATACCAGTCCGCCACAATTCTTCGCGCAAGACCCTCCGAGTCTTTATCTTGTCGAGGGTCCATGCTGCTCAATGCGCCGCGATCGAGTCCAAGACTCTGCAGATAAATCCGAGCCGAATCGACCGAAAGACGCGAGCGTCCCGTCAGCTCGGCGCTGAGGCGAAGAAAATCGCCGAGATCGGAGGTCTCGGCCAAACCGGGCCGATCTGCAATGCAGGGCGTGAGCGCGCCGAGCGCGCAGCCGATCAGAAGCTTCCGACGCGAGACGTCACGATCCTTTGCGCGCACTTGCATTCTTGCATCCTGAAAAGTTCCGGGCCTGGCCAGCTTTTCAGCGCGCCGATGCGACCGTCTCGTCGAACGCCTTGATCGCTTCCTGCGACAGTGAAGACGTTAGCAAGTCTTCGAGCACGGACGGCGGCGCCGTGATGTCGTGACTATATCGAAGTCCAACTTCTACGGTCTGTCGATCGGGAAAACTCGCAAGCAGCAAAGTCCGTTCGGCGCTCTTGACGATCGCGGCGACGCTTTCGAGCTGCTTCTCCCAATCTCTTTCACGCCGCATGAGCCTTCCGAGATATACCGCGACGCCGTCCGCGCCCGCCTCCATCGCGACATAGGCCTGCGCCGCCGTGAACACCGCTGTCGCCAGAGACGCGCAGCCTGTGTCTTTCAGCGCCCGGCAGCACGCGAGGCTCGGCGCCGTCGGCGCAAGTTTGATCCAAAGTTTTTTTTCGCGGGCAGTCTTCAGGTCGTCGAGATAGCATGTCGCTTGCCTCAGCGCGTCGTCTGCGCTTCCGACCGCCTGAATCATCAGCTGCCGAATGGAGCCGACGTCGGCGGACATTCCGCAGAGCTTGCGCGCCGCGGCGACGTACTCATCCAACGACAACGCTTCCGCGCCGGCGGCGCGGGCGATCAACGCCGGATTGGTGGTGAATCCCTGCACGCCCGGAAATTTCAGCGCGTCCCGGATCGCGTCTTGATCCGCCGTATCGACGAGAAGCATCGCGTCTCACTTTGTTGTGGTCGAGGCCGGGTTCACGCTGGCTTTTTCCTTGCGCTCAACACGACGCTTTTCGGATTGGCGAGAATGGCGTCCCAGAAGTTCTGTCCGTAACGCTCAATTCCTTCCTTAGACACGGCGAACGGCGTCCATTGCGCGTCAGCAAACCCTGCCTGCGCCAGCGCGTCTTCGTAGGCGCGACGGCTCCATTGGGTGAATTCGATCCAGAATTTGTCTTCGCCGACAAACGTCATCCGAACGCGCAGGCGCATGGGACCTTCCCCGATTTCTTCGAGAAAGAATCCATACGGGAGCGTATCATCTCGACCGTTGACGAAGTCCGGATTGGGCACGACGGCGACCAATCTGCCGTCGGGAATCACATTCGCCGCTACAGATCTGAACATTCGCGCAAGCGTCTGCTCGTCCTCGGCATAATTGAACAGAAAGGCGGCGGTCGCGACGTCGAACGCCCCCAAGACCGCCGTCGCTGCGGCGTCGCCGACCTCGTAGGCGACGCCAAGTGGATTTTGGCTCTCTTCATGTCGGGCGACGTCAATCATCGCGGGCGACAGATCCACGCCGAGCACATTCTTTGCGCCAAGTCTTTTGAGAAGCCGGGAATAATGGCCAGTGCCGCATGCGTAGTCGATGGCGCTCGCGCCTGAAAGATCGCCGAGAACCGATTGGACGGTTGGCGTTTCAAGGAAATTCGTATGGTCATCCTTCCGCGCCGCCGAATATTGCCGGCTGATTGTTCGATATTGGTCGCTCATGCGCATGTCCCGGAAAGTCGCTGCTAGATCACGCTGCATTTGGGCGGCATCGCCCAAACGCAGATCACGTGATCGATTCCCAAAGTTTAGAGCGCGCTCTACGCGAAAAACCGGTTCCCACTTTTTCGCAGCGCGCTCTAGGCTTCAAGATTTGGAACTTATTCCTTCAGCTCGACAGTGACCATGGGTTCGCCAAGGAACGCTGCCGCGACGGCCTCTTGAGGCGATCTGGCGAGGCCTGCGCTTGCGAGCTGATCACTTCGTGTTCCAACCCTATCTTTCTTAGGACGCTACCGCGTCAGCGACGCTGTTAGGCTCGCGCCAAGTGGGGAGATCGGTATGGAGAGAACCGGACGCGCCGGCGCAGCGTGGTGGTGACGCCAGGTGGCGGTCGCCCGAAAAGCTCTGCTCGCCGGCGTCGGGGGCGCCCTCGTTCTCGCTTTGGCCGTCCTGTTTTTCGCGTGGTCGGGTCTCTACAACGTCGCGGCTAGCCAGCCTCATTGGGCGCTCACGCGCTGGTTCCTGGACTTTGGTTTGCGGCGTTCCGTTGCGACGCACAGCGCCTCCATCACGCCGCCGAAGCTCGATGATAAAAATCTGGTGATCCTCGGCGCCGGCCATTTCGACGCAGGCTGCGCGCCTTGCCATGGCGCCCCTGGAGGCCACAGTGATCCGATCGTCGATCGCATGCTCCCAGCGCCGCCCGAACTCAACCGCGCCGCATCCAACTGGTCGACAGAGCAGCTGTTCTGGATCGTCAAGCATGGCCTGAAGTTTACTGGAATGCCGGCGTGGGTCGCGCAGCAGCGCGACGACGAAGTGTGGGCCGTTGTCGCTTTTCTGCGCGCCCTTCCGCAGATGAGCGCGAGCCAATATCGGCTGTTCGCCATCGGCGACCCTGAGCCCCGGCCGAATGATGGCGCTGAGATCGCCCGGAACGGCATGACGATGGAGGCGCTGACCCGATGCGTGCGCTGCCATCGTGGCGATGCGCGGCCCAGAAGCGCGCTCGTGCCCCGCCTCGCCGGACAGTCGCAGGCCTATGTTGAACGTGCGCTACGCGATTTCGCCAGCGGGTCGAGGCTGAGCGGAATCATGGAGCCGATCGCCGTGGCGCTGGACGCCGCCGCGATCACGGCGCTGAGCGCCTATTACGCGGGCGCGCCGAACCCGGCGCCGAGCGCGCCGCCGATAGAGTCCAACGCCGATCAGATTGCGCGCGGCAAAGACATCGCGACAAAGGGCGTCGCGGAGTCGGGCGTCCCGCCCTGTCTGGTTTGCCATGGCGACGCACGCGCGCCGTCCTTTCCCAAGCTCGACGGCCAATACGCGCCCTATATCGTCGGCCAGATCGACCTGTGGAAACGCGGGCTGCGCACGAAGTCGGGATATGGAGCGATCATGGGGACGATCGCTTCGCGTCTGACCGACGAGCAGGCGCGAGACGTCGCCGCCTATTTCGCGAGCGTCGCGGCGCCAACCGCGCAAAAGCTGAAGCCGCCCATCCCGCCGTCTCGCCATGGAGGCCGCCGTGCGCGATAGACAGCGATTCTTGCGCATCGCGCGCGCCGCTTCAGCGTGCCTGGTGCTTGCGGGATGCGAGGGCGTTCAATCCACGCTCGCGCCGACCGGACCACAGGCGCAACATATTGCGCAGCTCTTCTGGGTCATGGTCGCGGGAAGCGGCGCGATCATGCTCATGGTCGCTCTCCTGACGGCGATCGCACTATTTGCGCCGGCGCGCCGCCGGGCGTTCCTGGCCGGCGATACGGTCGTGCTTGCCGGCGGGCTGATCTTCCCCGTCGTCACGCTCTCCGCGCTCCTCGTTTACGGACTGGTTATGCTCGGCGCGGGGCCGGGAAGGATGGCCGCGAGCCCGGTTGGAATAGAAGTGGCGGGCGAACGCTGGTGGTGGCGCGTCGTCTATCGGGACGCCGGCGCCGCGGTGGAGAGCGCCAATGAGTTGCGCATTCCGCTCGGCCGCGCGGTCGAGATCGAACTCTCCAGCGATAACGTCATTCATAGTTTCTGGGCGCCGAGATTGGCCGGCAAGCTCGATATGATTCCCGGCCGCAAGACCGTGCTGACGCTGAGCGCCGAGACAGCTGGCGTGAGCAGGGGCCAATGCGCGGAATATTGCGGTGGGGCGCATGCGCTGATGGCGTTCAACGTCGTGGCGATGCCGCCGAATGAATATGACGAATGGCGATTGCGGGAGTTTCAGCCTGCGCAGGAGCCCACAACGCAGCAGACGCGAGCGGGCAAGGCGCTGTTTCTTTCGCACGGCTGCGGCGCGTGCCACACAATCCGTGGGACGCCTGCGGCAGGCCGGCTCGGACCCGATCTTACGCATCTGGGCGGCAGGATCTCGATCGGCGCCGCGATCCTTGCGACGAACGAAGCCTCCATCGCGCAATGGATCAAGCACAATCAAGACATCAAGCCCGGCAATCTGATGCCGGCCTTTGACATCTTCAGCGAAAGCGAACTGCTCGCCCTGTCGCGCTATCTCGCGAGCCTGCGTTGAAGCTGCGCCGCCGACCGGGCGCGCTGTTCACATGCCCTGGACGACGGGTTCGCCGGCGCTGAGCCAGGCGAGGATGCCGCCGCCAAAATGCGTGTTGGCGTCGCGACGTCCCAGGAGCCGCGCCTGTTCCATCGCCGACACCGAGCGCTTGCCGGAGCGGCAATAGATGATCACTTGCTGGCCCTCGCCGGCGACCGGCAGCTGGCTCGGATCGAATTTCGACAGCGGATTGAAGATCGCGCCGGCGATGTGGCCCGCCGCATATTCGTCAGCCTCTCGCACGTCGACAAGCAAGACCCGTCCTGTTGCAAGTCCTGACTTCAATTCCTCCAGACTGATGTCATTGAACTGATTGCCTGCGCTCATGACGTTTAACCCCCTCCGATATGGCCGGCGTAAGATGCCTAGGCGCGGCCCAACCGAAATCCTTGTGGCCAACTTGTTAGTTTGCGGTCTGACGACGCGCAATATCTATACCATGTTTAGGGAGCCATTTGTTTCCTCGACTCTTCAGCGCAGAAACGATCCGGTTGGGCGGCGCGCCGCTCCGCCGGGCCAGACGCCACACGAAAAAGCCTGACGTTGAAATGTTGCGCATGGCGGGCATTTTAGGTCGCCGAGACTCAATCGTCTCCATTGCCCCTATGCACGGGAAACACGGATCATGAGCATGCAACGCCGCGCCTTTCTTCTTGGAGCGTCGACTCTCGCGGCCGGCGCAGCCGCGACCGCTTCGCCGACGGCGAGCGAGACGAGTTCGCCGGCCGCGGCGGACGACGGCAGCGCGCTGCTGCTGCCTGAGGGCGGCCAGAGCCTCTTTGCGCGCGTCAATGGCGTCAAGCTGCATCACGTGCGCGTCGGCGCCGGCCCGAGCGTGATCTTGCTTCATGGCTGGCCGCAGACCTGGTTCGCCTGGCGCAACACGATGGCGCGCCTCTGCTCGCGCTTCACGCTGATCGCACCCGATCTGCGCGGCCTCGGCTTGTCCGAACGGACCGTCGGGGGATATGACAAGCAGACCATCGCGGGCGACGTCCGAGCGCTCATTGACCAGGCGGCCGGGGGGCGCGCCCATGTCGTCGGCCACGATATGGGCGGCAAAGCCGCCTTCATGCTCGCCCATCTTCACCCTGATCACGTCGAAAAGCTCGTTCTGGCGGATTGTCTGATTCCGGGCACGGAGAACATGGACGCGTTGCGCGGCGGCGCCTGGCATTACGGATTTCACATGGCGCCAGATTTTCCGGAAATGCTGACCAAGGGGCGTGAGCGCGATTATATCGCGGCGCAGATCCGCGCCTGGTCCCACAAGAAGGACGCGGTCCCAGACGCCGCGATCGCGGAGTTCGCCAAACATTACGTCTCAGAGGGCGGCATGACGGCTGGATTCAACTATTACCGGGCGCTCAAAGAGGACGCCGCCGCAGCCGCATCCTTGAAGGGCCGCAAGCTCGACATGCCGGTGTTGGCGATCGCAGGGCGACACGGCGTTGGCGAAAGACTCGCGGACGCGCTCCGACCGCAGGCGATGAATTTAAGGTCGGTGATCGTGGACGACAGCGGCCACTTCGTCGCCGACGAAGCGCCAGAGCAATTTTGCGCGCAGATTGAGGGATTCCTGTCCGCTTAACGCCATTGCGGGATATCCCGAACGGCTCCGTAGCGCTCTGCGCGACTGGGTTAACCCGTGTTCCGCAAGCCCGCCGCAATGCCGTTGATCGACATCAAGATCCCTTCGCGAATGTCGTCGCCGCGCTCGCCTGCGCGATGGCGGCGGATCAATTCGACCTGAAGATAGTTGAGCGGTGCGATATAGGGGAAGCGGTGCCTCAGCGAGCGTGCGAGCGTCGGATTGTCGGCAAGCCGCTCCTTGGAGCCGAGAAGTTTTTCGAGCGCGTCATTCGCGCGCGCATGCTCCGCCTCGATCATGCCGAATATGCGCGTGGCAAGCGCCTTGTCCTCGACGAGTCCGGCGTAATGATGCGCGATCGACATGTCGGTCTTGGAGAGGATCATGTCGATGTTTGACAGCAGCGCGCGAAAGAACGGCCACTCTTCGCTCATTCGGCGCAGAAGCGCGAGCCGCGCTTTCTCGTCCTCTTCGATGAAATGCGCGATCGCCGAACCAAAGCCGTACCAGCCCGGCAGCGCGACGCGCGCCTGCGCCCAGGAAAAGCTCCACGGGATAGCGCGCAGATCCTCGATGCGGCGCGACGGTTTGCGCGAGGCCGGACGCGAGCCGATGTTGAGCGAGGCTATTTCCGAAATCGGCGTCGAGGAAAAGAAGAAATCGACGAAGCCTTCGGTCCCGTAGACAAGGCCGCGATAGGCGGCCATGCCGGCCTGCGACAGTTGTTCAGCTGCTTCCAAGAACTCCGGCGCCGGAGTCTTGTGCGCGGAGAGCAGCGTCGCTTCGAGCGTCGCCGCGACGAGCAGTTCGAGATTGACGTGGCCGATCTGCGGATTGGCGTATTTCGCCGCGATGACTTCGCCCTGCTCGGTGAGGCGGATCTGCCCGTTCACCGTGCCGGGCGGCTGCGCGAGAATGGCGTCGTAGCTCGGCCCGCCGCCGCGTCCGACGGTTCCGCCGCGTCCGTGGAAAAGCCGCAGGGCGACGTTCGGCAGTGGGCCGAAAAATTCCGCAAGCGCGGTCGAGGCGCGGTAGAGCTCCCAGATGCTGGTTAGGATGCCGCCGTCCTTATTGGAGTCGGAGTAGCCGAGCATGACGTCCTGCTGCCCGCCGGAATTGACGACGAGCTTGAGGATGCCGGGCAGAGCGTAAAAATCCTGCATGATCGGCGCGGCGTTGCGCAAATCCTCGATCGTCTCAAAAAGCGGCGCGATGATGAGATCGGCGACGACGCGCTGAGCGTCGCGCGGATCGAGCGTGCCGCGCATCAAGCCGCATTCCTTCTGCAGCAGCAGCGCTTCGAGAAGGTCGCTGACCGTTTCAGTGTGGCTGATGATGTAATGGCGTATCGCTTCATCGCCATAGAGCCGTCGCATCTCGAGCGCGCGTTCCATGATCGTCAATTCGCTCGTGGCGCGGTCGCTGTATGTCGCGCCCGGCAGGCGCACCGGCCGCGGATCGTTGAGCAGCCTCAGCAGCAGCTGCTGTTTTTCGTCTTCCGGGAGCGCGGCGTAATCGTCGACGACGCGGGCGACTTTGAGGAGCTCGGCGATCGTCTCCTCGTGCCGGTCGGAGCTTTGCCGCAAATCGAGCGTCGCAAGGTGAAAGCCGAAGACTTCGACGGCGCGGATTAGCGGCTCGAGCCGCTGCGTGGCGATGACCTCGCTGTGATGCACGCGCAGCGATTCATCGACCGTGACGAGATCGGCGAGCAGCGCCCATGAATTGGCGTAGGGCTCGCCCGGCGCCACCGCGTGGCGCGCCGCCTGGCCGCCGGTCAGCTTCTCCAGCGTGCCGGCGAGGCGGGAATAGACGCCGATGAGGGCGCGACGATAGGGCTCGTCGTCACGATGCGGATTGTCGTCGCCCGAGCGCGCCGCAAGCGCTTCGAGCGCCTTGCTGCAGCCGGCGTAACGCCGCGAAATTGAGAGCTCGGCGCC
Organism: Methylocystis sp. H62; assembly: GCF_015709515.1. GTDB lineage: Bacteria > Pseudomonadota > Alphaproteobacteria > Rhizobiales > Beijerinckiaceae > Methylocystis. Next base: position 133,771 of record NZ_JADNQZ010000053.1, on the reverse strand, counting down.
GAGCTCATGCACTTCGACGAGATAGAAGCGCAGCGCCGTTTCGCATTGCATGCGCATGGCGGTCGAGAGCGACTCCGCCGTGACGTTCGGATTGCCGTCGCGGTCGCCGCCGACCCAGGCGCCCATGCGCAGGAACGGCGGCACCCGCAGTCCGTCGAGACGCTGTTCGATGTCGGCGTAAAGGCGCGGGATCTCGCGCAAAAAGGTGCTGCGATAATAGCTCAGCGTATTCTCGATTTCGTCGCGCACGGTCAAGCGCGAATGACGCAACAGCTCGGTCTGCCAGAGCTGGGAGACGCGGGCGCGAAGCTGCATCTCGTTTTGCGCGCGCTCGGCCTTGCCGCGCATATGGTCGCGCGCGGCGAGCAGTTTGAAGATCGCGTGTTCGGCGTCGAGCAGGCTCTTGCGGCGCACTTCCGTCGGATGCGCGGTCAGCACCGGCGAAATCCAGCCGCGCGCCAGCGCCTGGGCGATCTTGCCGGCGCCGACGGCGGCCTTGCGCAGACGCGCGAAGGTCGTGGCGAGGCTCGGCGCGCCGGTGAAAGCGCCGCTCGCCTGGGCGCGGGCGCGCTGCTGCAGCGGATGCAAATCTTCGGCGATATTCGCAAGATGCGAGAAATAGCTGAAGGCGCGGATGACGGTGCGCGCCTCTTCGGCCGTCAGCGCGCGCAGCAGCGCGTCGAGATTCCTGTCGGCCTCGGCGTCCCCGTTGCGGCTGGCGGCGACGGAGAGCCGCCGGATCGTCTCGATGCGCTCGAAGGCCGTGGCGCCCTCATGTTCGCGAACGGCGTCGCCGAGCAGGCGCCCGAGAAGGCGGATGTCGTCGATGAGGGATTCGTCGCCCTTCAGGGCTTCGGGATCGGCGCCCGCCGCAGCGGTCGTAACGAGCTTTTCCTGCGCCTGCGCTTCAAGCTGCATACTATCGCGCCCTTTGAAACTTTCCGCGCCTCATGGCGCCTCTAAGGCAGCTATAGCAGGCTTCGGACGCCTTTTCGACGCGTCCGCCATTCGGCGCGTTTTTCGACCCTCGCGCGCGGCTTCTAAAAGCCGAAGAAATCCGGCTCTTCGCCGTGATATTTACGAAAATCGGTGGGAGAGAGCTGCTTTCGGCACGGTCGAGACAGGTACGGCATATACCGCTTGAGGCAATTTTCCATCTCGAAAATGAAGACGGTGTTGCCGCCGCAGAAGCGGTAAGCGTCGGAGGCGCAGGCGTCCTGCTCGTCCGCCATATCGTCGGCCGTGCTACCTGCCCAGGTGTTCACGGCGAGCGCAGGCGTAGCGCCGCTGATCGCGCATAGCAGCGCAATTAATATGATTTTTTGCACGGGAGCCTCGCCGTCAACGGTGACCGCAATTTCCAGCGCCGAAACTGCGTCAAGCGGGACAGTTTGACAAGAGCGGATGCGCTTGCCGTAGCGCCCGAGACCGCGGCACTTGTTCGAGGCGGCTCTGCCGCTTATAGACGTCGGCGACGATGCGATCCGCCTAATCTCCGCAATTTGCGGCGCGAATGGTCAAAGCCATGCTCGATACAACCGAAATTCTTATCTTCGCCGGGGTCGGCCTGGTCTTTGCGTTGGGCCTTCTCGCATTCTGCAGATGGTCGGGCGCGGCCGTCCAGCGGATCGCCGCCTATGCGCTGATCGCGCTGTGCTTCCTCTACGTCGGCTTCGCCTTTCGCGCTGAAGAGTCCGGCCCCTGGGTCGGCGTCGAAATGACCGGCGTCGCCGTTTTCGGCACGCTCGCCGGCATGTCGATCATCGGCTCGCCGTGGTGGGTCGTCGCGGGCTTCGCGCTGCATCCGCTCTATGCGATTTACTTTCACTATATCGGCGCCGCCTCGCAGTTCGCCCCCGCGCCCTTCGTCGTCGCCAATGCAGCCTTCGACGTCGCGATGGCGCTTTTCGTCGCTTATGCGGCTCTGCGCGGCAGGCGCAAGAGCGTGACGCGCGCCGAAGACACGTCCGAGAAGGAGGCGCCGCAGCGCAGACTCGCCGCGCGCTCCCAGCATCGTTCGCAAAGCCGCGACGCCGGAGGTCCGGCGTGAACGCTTCCGCGGACTTCTCCTTACGCTACGACTGGGGCGTCGAAGAGATCGTCGCCATTCATGATCAGCCGCTGCTCGATCTCGTCGCGCAGGCGAACGCCGTTCATCGCCGCTTTCACGACGTCAATGACGTGCAGAAGGCGGCGCTGCTGTCGATCAAGACCGGCGGCTGTCCGGAAGACTGCTCCTATTGCCCGCAATCGGCGCATCATCGTGAAGTGAAGCTCGACCGCGTCGATCTCCTGGAGACGGCGGAGGTCCTCGGCGCCGCAAAGACCGCCAGAGAGGCCGGCGCCGATCGCTTCTGCATGGGCGCCGCCTGGCGTTCAGCGCCCGAGGGCAAGCGCTTCGACGCCGTGCTGGACATGGTGCGCGGCGTGCGCGCGCTCGGCATGGAGGCCTGCGTCACGCTCGGCATGATCAACGAGTCGCAAGCGAAGCGCCTCGTCGACGCCGGACTCACCGCCTACAACCATAATCTCGACACCGGCCCGGAATTCTACAACGAGATCATCACCACCCGCACCTATCAGGACCGACTCGACACGCTCAAGGCCGTGCGCGGCGCGGGGCTGGAGATGTGCTGCGGCGGCATTATCGGCATGGGCGAAAGCGTGAAAGACCGCGCCGGCATGTTGCAGACGCTGGCGTCTTTCGATCCGCATCCGGAAAGCGTGCCGATCAACGCGCTGGTCGCCGTCGAGGGCACGCCGCTCGCCGGGCGCGCGCAGATCGACCCGCTCGATCTCGTGCGCATGATCGCGACGACGCGCATCGTGATGCCGAAGGCGCGGGTGCGGCTATCGGCCGGCCGCTCGTCGCTGTCGCGCGAAGCGCAAATTCTCTGCCTCGTCGCCGGCGCCAATTCGATCTTCTACGGCGAGAAGCTGCTGACGACGGGCAACGCCGGCGTCAATGAAGACGATGCGCTCTTCGCCGCGCTTGCCTCAAGATAAAAGATCCTCGGACCTTGGCCCGCCCAGCGCCCGCAACTTCAGCGTGTGGTATATTGCTCTCATAAATGATTCTTTGATGGAGCGGCACCATGACTTGCGTTGAATCTCGCACTGGTCGCTGGTCACCAGAAGTGGTCCGTCACGTTCTAACGTTGTTTGTGTTCATCGGGGCGTTAACGCTGGTATTGCCCTCGGTCGCCACGTTCGGCCAGTCGTTCAAATACGGATTTGTTCAAGGCGGCTTTGGAACCGGCCCGTATGGCGTTGGCGGCTATTCGGTTTCGGTGGACCGCCATGAATTCCGATTTGCTTGGAATAAGAGTTCCCCAAAGCTTGTTATCTATTGGGCTGACCGGCTCGTTGGCATTGGACTAGAATAAGCAACGTAATCGCATTTGAACCAGGAAATCTCCTCCTGCAGAGGCAGAATTAATTTCGTTGCAACTTCTTACGCGTTGTTGGTCGGGCCGAAGATCGCCTCGAAATTCCTGCGCAGCGCGGCGTCGACGGCAGGCATGTCCGCCGCCACGCCGAGGTCCGCGACGCTCGTAACGCCAAGATGGGCGTCGCGCACGCCGCAGGGCGCGATGCCGGAAAAATGCGTCAGATCCGGCGCGACATTGAGCGCGATCCCGTGGAAGCTCACCCATTGCCGCAGCCGCACGCCGATGGCGGCGATCTTGTCTTCCGCCATTTCGCCGCCCCGTCCTTTGGCCTTCTCGGGCCGCGCGACCCAGACGCCGACGCGCCCGGCGCGCCGCTCCCCCGTGACGCCGAAATCGGCGAGCGTCGCGATGATCCATGATTCAAGCGCGCAGACGAAGGCGCGCACGTCGCGTTGGCGTCGCGAAAGATCGAGCATGACGTAAGCGACGCGCTGCTTGGGCCCATGGTAGGTGAACTGCCCGCCGCGTCCGGTGCGATGGACGGGAAAGCGCGCCTCGAGCAGATCCTGTTCTTTCGCCGAGGAGCCGCCGGTATAGATCGGCGGATGCTGCAGCAGCCACACGCATTCGCGCGCCTCGCCGGAAGCGATCGCCGCGGCGCGCGCCTCCATAAAAGCCACCGCCGCCTCATAGGGGACGAGATCGTCGCTGAGGCGCCATTCGACCGGCGGCGCGCCTGTGGGCGCGCGCATCGACGTCTCAGCGGCGGGCGCAGGAGGGCAGGCGGCTAGGTTCATCGCTCACTCGATCTCGCTTTGGCCGAGTGGTAGATATATATAACATGTTGGTAGAAAGGTTCAGGCATGGCCCTCAACATCAAAAACGCCGAAACCGAGCGACTGATCGATGAATTGGCGCGCGTGTCAGGCGAAAGCAAGACTGCAGCGGTGATGATCGCGGTGCGCGAGCGCCTCGCCCAGTTGCGCGCGAAGGAAACCGCGCCGCTCGCAGAGAGGCTGGTCGCCATCGGCAAAGAGTGCGCGGCGCGTCTCGATCAAAAGACACGATCTCTCGATCACGATGCGCTGCTCTACGATCGGCGCGGCCTGCCCAAGTGATTCTCGACACCTCCGCGCTGATTGCGATTTTGCGCGCCGAGCCGGAGGCGCTGGCTTTCGCGCAAGCCATCGCAGCCGCAAAGATTCGCCGCGTCTCCGCCGCCAGCTATGTCGAAACCGCCGCCGTCATCGACTCGGCCGGCGACGCCGTGGCGAGCCGCCGGCTGGATGAGCTTCTCGAAGAAGCCGGCGTCGTCATAGAGCCGGTGACGGCGGAACAGGCGCGACTCGCCCGCGCCGCCTATCGCGATTTCGGCAAGGGCCGCGGCCACAGGGCGAAATTGAATATGGGCGATTGCTTTTCCTATGCGCTGGCGAAGGCCTGTCGCGAGCCGTTGCTCTACAAAGGCGACGACTTCACCCATACGGATGTGCGAAGCGCCTTGTGACGGACAGCAGCCGCTTGTCATCTGGGAGCCGATTTGTTAGACGCAGCGCGCCGGCGCTTCGCGTTAAGCGGAGCGTCCTTGCGGCCGTGGCGGAATTGGTAGACGCGCTAGCTTGAGGTGCTAGTTGGGCAACCAGTGGAGGTTCGAGTCCTCTCGGCCGCACCAAGGTTAGCGCCATAAAAGCGCCCCGCGCCCCCCGGCCGATTGCGGCGCCGCAGCGGGCAAACATCAGCCACATTCCCCATTGCAATATGGTTGCGCTGGCGCTTGGTCAGTGCAAGCCGCCTGCTCGATCTTCGCAAATGAGCGCGCCGCGCGCCTTGTGCGCAGACGCGAGGCGTTCGACGCCGCTCTTTTGGTTCGACGGCGCCCGGAGAGGGAAGCATGGCTGTGTCGTTAAGAGACCGCAGGCCGCCGCCAAAGGCCGACACTATCGAGACGCGCGCCCGCTACGCCTGGCGGGATATCGAAGGCGATAGGCGCGCGGCGTCGCCGCGGCCGGCGGGTTCGCGCCAGTCCTACGCAACGGCGTCCGATCGCAACTTCGAAAGGGTCGAGCGCTTCTTCTACATTGGCGCCGCCGCGCTTGTCGTCGTCGGCACCGCGATCGTCGTCGGCTCCGCGTTTTGGGGAGAGCTTCCACAGAATGTCGATCCCGCGGATTCGATGACGCCTCAAAAAATAGCGCCTCCCGCGCCGCGCGGGGGGCCGAGCCAAGCGGGTTCGGGGGCGCCGGCCGCCAATCTGCGATCGCAGGAACCGCCGCCCTCGATCATCGCCGGACCGGTAGGGCCGACAGCGACGCCAGAACGCGCCGCGTCGGCGCAGGACGGCGCGGAACCGGCGCCGGGCGCCCAAGCGTCGAACACTCTCGCGTCATCCATCGCCAACCTCGAACTCGAGCCGGAATTTCTCAGCGACGGCATCGCGGGAAAGCGCAGATCGGCGCGCCGCACGGCGGACGATGAGGCGTCGGCGACGGCGAACGTCGCGGCTGAACAGGAGCCGCCAGCGTCCGAAGCGCGAACCGGCAAATGCTACGTCAGAATTTCGGGGCGCGTGGTCAATAGCGGCGTCTGTCAGATCTCGCGAAAAGGCGGCGCGGTGATCTTCCAATATTCCGGTCAGACGCTGACGCTTTCCCCGGCCAGGGGAAAAAGCTGGTCTGCGGCGCTTGGCGGCAAAAATCTCGGAAATGTTTACAAGAGCGGCTCCTGCTGGGGTTCAAAGAGCACGTATATCTGCGATCGCGGCTAAGCGGCGCGGACGTCATAAGACACGCAGCGCGTCCGATCACATAATCGCTCTGTGAACTTTTTCGGAACTTGCGCTAAGGCTCGCCGGATTTCGGCGCCTCCGGCGCGCCATGCTCATGTTCATGCTCATGCGCCTGCGGCGCCTGCCTGGTCTTTGGTCCAAGCGTTTTGGCGATGATCGGCTCCGTCGTCGATGTCCAATCCGAACCGGCGGCGACGATCGGGGTCGGCGCGTCGCCCGGAACCATGTGGACGAGCGAATAGCCGCGCTTTTTGAGTTCGCGCAGAAATTCCGGCAGCATCTGCGCGGTGATCCCTTGCGAATCGTGGAAGAGCACGATGCCTTTGCGGTTCTTTTCAAGCCGCGACAGCACGAGATCGAGTTCGGCCTTGGGCGTCATATGCGACCAGTCCGAGGCCCACAGATCCGAGCCGAAGATCGTATAGCCGCGCGCTGTGAGGTCGGCGACGAGCGCGGGCGTGTCGGCGAAGCCGGGAAAGCGGAAGAAAGGCGCGGCCGTCGCGCCGAGCGCCTTGTTCACGGCGGCGATCCCCTTGTCGATGTCGGCCTTGGCGGCGTCCTCGCTCATCAGCCTCAGGGTCTTGTCGGGATGGCTGTAGGAATGGTGAGCGATGGTGTGGCCGTCCGCGGCGGCGCGCTTCACCAGAGCGGGCAGGCTTTCCGCATTCCGGCCGATCAGAAAGAAGGTCACGCGCGCGCATTCCTTGGCGAGCGCGTCGAGCACTTGCGGCGTGGGAGACGCCGGTCCGTCATCGAACGTCAGCACCACCTCATGGTCGCGCAAATCGAGCGTGCGCGGATAGCTTTGCAGGCCGACCGCCGTTCCCTTGGCGCGGTCGATTTCGATGATTCGCGACACGCCGAGCGCGTCGGGTCCGCAATTCCGTTCCACGGCGGCGGCGTCGCGGGGCGCATAACAGACGCCGGCGGCCGATAAAGTCGCCAGCAGCATGAGGGCGGACCGCTGGAGGGGAGCGGCGACTGTCGCTTTAGATCTTTTCAGCAATAGAAAAATGGCGGTCATGACGGCTTGCCGGTTTGATTTCTCGCGCCCTCGGGTTAAGAGCGCGACCATAATATAGCGCGGGACCGCCTATGCCGCTCGATCATGAAGATACGGCGACCCCCGCCGAGGACTTCCGCGACGGCCGAGAGGCGTCTCTCAGCCGGGAATTCGTTCTCGACGTCGAAGGCGCGATCGCGCTCGGCGACTCGGAGCGCGTTCACGAGCTCGTCGGCGACCTGCACGAGGCGGACCTTGGCGCCTTGCTGGAGCTGCTGAGCCACGAAGCGCGGCCCCGCCTTGTCGAGCTGATGGGCGCGGACTTCGACTTTACGGCCCTGATGGAGGTCGGCGAAGCGACCCGCGAGGACATCCTCGAGGAACTCCAAGTCGAGACCCTCATCGAGGGCGTGCGCGACCTCGAAAGCGACGACGCCGTCGCCATTCTCGAAGGTCTGGAGCCAAAAGAACAGGCGGAGGTCCTCGACGCGCTCCCGGCGCAAGAGCGGATCGTCCTGCGCCGCTCGCTGGACTATCCGGAGGATTCCGCCGGGCGCCTGATGCAGACGACGTTTGTCGCGGCGCCCCCCTTCTGGACGGCGGGGCGCGTGCTCGATTTTTTTCGAGAATGCGGTGAAGAGAATCTGCCCGAGAACTTCTTCGAGGTCTTCGTCGTCGATCCCGGCTACCGTTTGCTGGGGACCGTTTTCCTCGACGCTCTGGTGCGGGCCAGGCCGAGCGTGCGGCTCGACGAAATCATGCAGGAGGATCGGCGGCGGGTGAATGCGACCGAGGACGGCGCCGAGGCGGCGCGGCTCTTCGAGCGCTACAATCTCGTCTCCGTGCCGGTTGTCGATGAATCCGAACGGCTCGTCGGCGTTCTCACCATCGACGACATCGTCGACGTCATCCAGGAGCAGGCGTCGGACGAGATCCTGGCGCTCGGCGGCGTCAACCCCGAAGAAGAGCTGACCGACAATTTCTGGTGGATCGCGCGGAGCCGCTTCACTTGGCTCTCAGTGAATATGCTGACCGCCTTCATCACCTCCAGCGTGCTCAAGCATTTTCAGTTGCAGCTGGAGCAAATGGTGGCGCTGGCGGTGCTGGGGCCGATCGTCGCGGGCCAGGGCGGCAATTCCGCGACCCAGACCATGACCGTCGCCGTTCGGGCGCTCGCCACCCGCGAGCTGACCCGCGCCAACGCCATGCGGATTATTTTCCGGGAGCTGGCCATCGGCGCGGTCAATGGCGCGGCCTTTGGCCTCGTGACCGGCGTCGTCGCCGCCAACTGGTTCCATAATGTTGGGCTTGGGCCTGTCATCGCCATGGCGATGTTCACGAATCTGGTGGCGGGAGCACTTGGCGGCATCGTCGTGCCGCTTGCGTTCGACAAGCTGAAGTTCGATCCTGCCGTCGCGTCGGGGCCTTTCGTGACGACCATCACCGACGTGGTCGGCTACGGGGCGTTCCTTACAATCGCCAGTATGTGGTTCCATTTGGGCTGAGGCGCGTCGGCGTTTACGCTCCGTTACCGCCTGCGGAGATAATTTGGAGAAATGCGCTCGTTGAAATGTTTTTCCCCGCTTTCCTCGGCCCTCGTGTGCGCTGCATTGGCGGCGACGCTCGCGGGCTGCGGCAGCTCTTATGATCCGGGCTTTTCGCGCCGGCCGCGGTTCCAGACCAGCGCGCCGCTAATCAATCCCAAGCGCGACCCGAGCTTTCTCGCCTACGCCGTGCCGGAGAACGATCTCCATAAATTCCCGGCGACGCGCAGCGCCGAATTCGCCGTCCACGGCATCGACGTGTCGAAATATCAGGGGAATATCGACTGGGAGCAGGTGAAGGAATCCGGCGTCTCCTTCGCCTTCATCAAGGCCACGGAAGGCGGCGACCGGGTCGACTCGAAGTTCGCCCAAAATTGGGCGGCGGCGAAGGCGGCCGGCGTGCCGCGCGGCGCCTATCACTTCGTATACTGGTGTCGCCGGCCGCATGAAGAGATTGGCAATTTCGCCAGCATCGTGCCGAATGAGCCCGACGCGCTGCCGCCGGTGCTCGATGTCGAGGCGACGCCGACGTCGGGAACCTGCAAACGCACGCTCTATCGCGAGGAAGTGCTGCGCGACATGAAGGACATGCTCACGCAGATGGAGCGCCATTACGGCAAGAAGCCGATCATCTATTCATCGGTCGACTTCTATCAGGCGATCCTGCATTCCGACGCTCTGTCCGAATATCCGATCTGGGTCCGCTCGACGAAATATCACCCACAGGTGCGTTACGGCGACCGCAAATGGACTTTTTGGCAGTATCGCTCGGACGGGCGCGTGCCCGGCATCACCGGCGCGGTGGACCAGAACACGTTCAACGGCTCAGCCGATCACTGGCGAAGCTGGCTCGCGCATCAGACCGGCCTGGCGGCGGCGCCGGTCGCGGCGCGGCCGACCGACGATCGCGGCGGCAAGCAGCTCATCGAGGAAGATCCGGCGATGCTGTCGGGCGGCGAAAAGAACGCCTATGACAAGGCGGCGAGCGCTCCCGTCCCGCCGGCCGCCGTCCAATAGGCGGAAAGCTGCAGCGACCGATCGCCCTGGTAACAGCCCTCGACGGGGTAGCCATGGGGCGAGATTTCGCGTATAGGCCCAACGCCAGTTTCCGCCGCGCGGCGCTCCCGCCCGCAGCCTTCCGTCAGAGAGAGAATAAATGGCCGTTCCGAAGAGAAAAACCTCGCCGATGAAGCGGGGATTCCGTCGCTCCGCCGACGCCCTCAAGGCGCCGACCTATATCGAAGACAAGGATTCCGGCGAGCTTCGCCGGCCGCATCACGTCGACCTCAAGTCCGGCATGTATCGTGGCCGTCAGGTGCTGAAGCCGAAAGCCGTCGAGGAATAATCGCTCCGACGTGCGATGAAGTGAAAGCGGGCCGCGAGGCTCGCTTTTTTGTTTTCGAACAGTCATGCGGGCCTTATTCATGCCAGGCGGTCGGGGATCGCTCAGGCTACGCGAAGGTTTGCAAGGGCGTCCTTGCCGGGTAGGATCCTGCGGAGGAAATACTCGTGAATAGCATAGATATAGCTATAGTTACTTTTTTTGCGACATTGCTAGCAGGCATATTTGGATTTGCCGTTACGCTAAGGCTGAAAGAGAGCTGGCTTGATGGAGTATCAAGGGATCAGTTCAAAGCAGTGAGAAACATGATTGCTTCACTACTTGCGGTATGTCTCGGATTTTTATTGGTAACAGCAAAAAACAATTTTGATAAGAAGGTTGACGAGGTCAGGACGCAAGCGTCCAAGGTTGTTTTGTTGCATCGCGTGTTAGATTTGTTTGGCGACGAAGCTAACGAAGCGAGAACAAAGATCATGCGCACTCTGCAGGGTCAGATTGATCTATTGCAGGTCGCGAGCGGCGATAACATCGATCAAAAAGAGGCTTTTAAAAAAGCCAAGATCGATTCATTTCGAGAGGCCGTGCTCAGTTTAGAAGCAAAAGATGAGAAAAAATCATGGGCGAAAACGGCCGCGCTTAATTTAACGCAAGAAATTTCCGGCATAAGATGGAAAATATATAACGACTTGAACGCCAATATACCGCTAGAGGTGGTCATATTCCTGATCGCGCTCCTCGTGACGGTTTTCTTTAATTTCGGCGTCATTTCGCACCATCATTGGACAGCGGCGCTTGGGCTTGTCACGGCGTCCATATGCGTCTCCGGGGCGATCTTTCTGCTGGTGGAGCTCGATCGGCCATTCCAGGGGTTTTTCACTGTTCCAACCGAACCTCTGAAATCTGCAGTCGACATTATCAAAATGGGGTAAGTTGAACTTCGAATTAGTCGCTGAGTTATTTGTTTTCACGCAAGAGGCGGCCGGCAGCGCCTTTGCCGTGGCAGGAAAGGCTTCGCCGGCGTTGATCAGCGCCGCTGCTGGGCCGTCGCGAGCAGCGGCAGCAAAAGCGCCCGCGGCGCCGCCGCCGCACCCCAAACGAATATCCGGTTGACGAGGCCCGGCACGATGACGCGCTTGCCGGCCATCAGACCCGCGTAGCCCTGGCGCGCGACTTCCGCCGCCGGCAGCATCGCCGGCTTGATCGCCGTCATGAAGCCGGAGAGATCCATCCCGGCGCGCGCCTGGAAGCCGGTCTGCACCGGACCGGGACACAGGCACGCGACCTTCACCCCCAGCGGCTTCAATTCCTGCGACAGCGCTTCGCTGAACGAGCGCACATAGGCCTTGGTGGCGTAATAGACCGCAAAGCCCGGTCCCGGCATGAAGGCGGCCACCGAGGCGACGTTGAGGACGCCGCCCTTCGCCGCGACGATCGCCGGCAGAAAGCGCAAGGTCAGCGCGGTGAGCGCGCGCATGTTGAGATCGACAATCGCGAGCTGCTCGGCGGCGTCGAGTTCGATGGCGCGGCCCATGATGCCGAAGCCCGCGTTGTTGACGAGGAAGTTTGGAGCGACGCCGGCTTCCGCCAGCCGCTCCGACAGCGTATCCGCGGCGCCCTCGGTGGTGAGATCGAGTTCGATCGCGAGCGGGCGGACGGCGCCATCGGCGGCGATTTCATCGGCCAGCGCCTCCAGCCGGTCGCCGCGACGGGCGACGAGCGCAAGTTCATGGCCGTGGGCGGCGAAGATGCGGGCAAGCGCCGCGCCGATGCCGTCGGACGCGCCGGTGATCACCGCGACAGGGCGCATCACAGTTCGTCCTTATCGCGCGACCAGGGACCGCTCGGCGCCGGCGCCGCGTCGCGGAACTCGCGGCGCAGCTCGACGCGTTCGCGCGTCGAGACGCCGAGCAATTCGGCGACGCGCCAGACGACGTTCTCCTCGAACTCATGCACCGCGCCGTCGGCATGCGCCATGTCCCAGAGCATGCCGATGATCTGGCGGCGCCCGTCCTCGTCGAGCCGGCGCTTCAGAACGCTGGTGAAGCGATAGAGGTCGACGGCGTCGCGCTCGCTCGCCTGCGCGGCGTCGATCAATTCGGCCGCCTCGTCCCCCTGGAGGTTGAAGCGCGCCTCGACGAGCTGCCGGATGCGGGCCTTCTCCGTGTCGTCGAATTGCCCGTCGACCGAGGCGATATGGACGAGAAGCGCGGCGGCGGCGAGCTGATAGTCCGCGGCCTCAAAGGCCTTGGGCCGCTCGGCCTCGCCGGTGAGTTCATTGATGAAGTTTTTGAGCGCTGAGAACATGGCGGCGAAGCTAGCGGGGCGGGAGCTGCGTTGCAAATCCGTATAGAGCGGGGGCGGGGAAGGATAGCTTGACGCGGAACACGCCGTCGCTCTCCAGAACTGGGGAAAGTTTGCAGATATTTCGGCATGGGGCCCACCGTCACGCTGAGGCTTGGCCATGTATTTTTGCGCGGAGACGATTAAGATATCTCGCGACGCTGCGGTTAAGTCCGCCTACGAACAAATTTATCGGCGATGGCGAAAAAAAAGAAAAATAATGGCTCTGGTCTGGTCCTCCTACCATTCGCAGGACTTCTGGCTTGGGCGGGTTGGCCAAGCGAGCTCAGTAAAATCTTAGCGGGTCTTCTAGCGATAGCCGGACTGGGGACTATCGCCGTTTGGACTACGAGTTACGTGAAGTATTCGCGCGCCGCGAGACGCGTGGATAGTACGCTAAAAGAAGTCGTTGACGCCAACATTGAGGTTCTAGCGCGGAGGAGATCTCAATTATTGCAGCTCGATCCCTACGGCAATTTGAAGCCGGAAAAATGGTTAAAGGAGATAGATTACTTTATTTCGAATAACCTGTTCTTGGGACTGGACAGCGATTATGACCGCTTTGTTGCGGCTGAGCGAGCGCCCGAGCTAACTGATTATGTTGAGAGCACGGTTGCTTCGAAAACAGAGCTCGAACCACGTCATCAGGCGTTTCGAGATGAGATGACGCCCATAGATTATGAGCATTACTGTGCCGAAGAACTTAATCGCAGCGGTTGGGACGCGCGGGTGACGATGGCCAGCCGCGATCAAGGCGTGGACGTAATTGCTCAAAAATCGGGAATTCGGCTTGCGGTTCAATGCAAACTCTACCGATCTCCCGTCGGCAACAAAGCAGTGCAAGAGGTCGTTGCAGCCCGAGCTCATGAAATGGCGGATTACGCAATTGTCGTAAGCAATAACAGTTATACTCCCGCTGCCCAGGAACTCGCACGAACGAACAACGTTATTTTGCTACACCATCGCGACCTCGCAAAAATCGATAAAATTCTAAGCTTTCCCAAAGAAGCTTCTGAACGGTTTTTTCCGTATCCAGCAATCTCGTCCGTGGAGGTTCCTCGGGAAGCGGCTTTCGCAGAAGCCACCCGTCCGCAGCAGAGCATGCCTATTCTATTTTATACGATGGCGGCAGTCGTATCTGCCATTATCATTTCAATCTTTCTTAACCGTGCGCCTCCGAATGTGATGAACTCCCGGTCTATCCAGGACCCAAAACATCAGGTGCAAAAAACTCTCGCGTCCGGAACGTCGGCGCCGAGCGCATCAAGTCGTGGGACGTCATCGATCTCGGACGTGACCGCAAAGGATCCGTCGTCGCCTTCCGAAGCAACCGCCCAACCAGTTTCAAGGTCGAGCCCCGATCCAAGGGCGCCGCCATCTGCAAGGGGTAATGTCGAGGCTGCCGTTGAAGGCGGGGATAAGGTGAGTCGTATTCCTCGGACAAGCGCGGGTGACAATCCTCTACCTCATTTCGCGCTAGCTCTGCGTTGTTTGCCGGCATCCGCCGGAGAGACGACATCGATTGATATTTCGATCACAGGTGATAAATGGACGGTGCGACACCGCCAGAAAAAGGGCGCCGCCATTGAGCGCCGCGCACAATATGACATCTTGGATACAAGCAGAGCGCGCGAACTCTCCTGGCAAGGCGTGCATCGGCGGAATCGCGAATTAAAAATGGTCGCTAGCTTGAGCCATCGAAGCCCAAATGGCGCTCGCATTTACAAAGAAGAGCTGATCGACGCCAACGTGGGCAGGGTCATGGAGACGACTGCAGTGTGCGAAGAGCTGCGCACCAGGCCCACTCGCCCTCGTCGGGGTCATTAAGAGCAGAACTGATTGTTCTGGGCATTCAACAACGAGCCGTTGAGTAAGCGGGGGACTTTTGGATTTTGAGTTTGCTCGGGACTGCCGAGAGGCTCGCTTTTCTCCCGCGAGAAGTTTCGACAGGCAGCGGCTCGTCGCAAACTTGTGTCGATTCGCGGCGCGGGCGCGCCGGCGACAGCACAATGCCGCCGGCCTTCGATCGCACGTCGGATTGCTCGGAAAGGGCGAGCGCGTTATCGCCGATTCAGCCCGAGCAGGCTAACCCAGTGACAATCCAACTGTATTGGTGAGCGCTCATACGACGGCCTATCGCCATTGGCGAACACCGCCACAGAATGACCGAAATTGCCGGTCAAAGGCGACAGTCTTTACATTCCGAAAAGCAAGTGATGGCAAGGTCTCGGCTCAGCAAAGACGTTCGGCGGGTTTAGGCCGGAGCATTCTCTGGTCGGCAACAGGACATGGGAACTCCAAAATCATGATCATGGACGATGGGATCGCCGATGCCGGCGAAAGAAACGAGGAAGCTCCGCTTGGGCTTGCGTCGGGGCGTCTCAACCGCCGGTCGTTTCTGGTCGGCTCCGCCGCCGGTCTCGGCGCGGCGGGACTCGCCGGTTGCGTGTCGTCCGACGATTTGATGCGCGCCGAAGCGGCGAAGCTTTACGGGCCGGTTGCCAACGACAAATTCGCGATCCCGGCTGTCGACATCAGCAGGGTCGATCCGAGATATTTTCGCCAGAAAGTGCGCTACGACAGCAAGGAAGCGCCCGGCACGATCATCGTCGATCCTGGCAAATTCCATCTTTACCGCATCGAAGGCGACGGAATGGCCACCCGCTATGGCGCCAATGTCAGCCGCCCCGGATTCCTGTGGAGCGGTGATGTCTATGTCGGGCGCAAGGCCGAGTGGCCCACCTGGACGCCGCCCAAGGAGATGATCGCGCGCCAGCCAGAGGCGCGCAAATATGCCGGCGGCATGCCGGGAGGTCTGGAGAATCCGCTCGGCGCCCGCGTGCTGTATCTCTATAAAAACGGCGTCTACACGGTCTATACGATCTACAGCACCAGCGACCCCGATACGCTCGGGCAGGGCATCACGAGCGGCTGTACAGGCCTCCTCAGTCAGGACATGCTCGACCTCTATTCGCGAACGCCGGTCAAGACGAAGGTGGTCATGCTGCCGGCGTAGCCAGCGGGGTCAATTCCTTTTCAGGCGCCGCCAATCCTAGGGCCGCAGCGACGACGCCGTCGTCAGCTCTCGATACGCCTGCGGCAGCAAACGCGCGAGCAGCGAACCCCACGCGCGCTGTCCGCTGTCGCCGGCGATCAGGTCCTGGCGGATCTCGACCTCGACGTGAAGCAGCCCGCGACGCTCGCCATGCACCGGAATGGTGTAATCCGTCTCATCGGTCACGCTATAAGGCTCGTTATCGCCGACGACGAGTCCGTCTTCGCGCTTGAGCGAAGCGATCAGCAGATCGGCGAAACGCGCGTCGCGATTGTACAGCACGCCGGCATGCCAGGGCCGCGCCGCGCCCATGTAGACCGGCGTAAAACTATGCATTGCGATCAACGCCGCCGGCCGGCCCTCCCGCCATCGCCGATCAAGCTCGGCTTTGATCCGATCATGATAGGGCTGGAAAATCTCGCGCAGCCGCGCGTCCTTCTGGCCTTCGCTCAAGCCGACGTTTCCGGGGATCTGGGTAAACTCGCTGATTTCGGGGATTGACGTTTCCGACCCCGGCGCGCGGTTGCAGTCGATGACCAGGCGCGAATAGTTCTGCTGCACCAAAGTGGCGTCGAGCGCATCCGCCACGAAGCGCGAAACCGCAGCGACGCCAATGTCCCAGGCGATGTGGCGCGCCAATTCGCTTTCCGGAACGCCGAGCCGGCCGAGCGCGCGCGGGAGGGCATTGCCCGCGTGATCGACCACGATCAGCAGCGGCGAGAGGCCGTTTTCATTGTGCACCGTGATCGGCGCCGGGTCATCGGCCGCCAACAGTCTGTATGGCGATCCAGTCATGGGCGTTCTCTTCGTTGGAGCGGCGACGGCGCAAAGCGATAAACGAGTCCTGTTCCTGGCGTGGAAATTGCCTGCTATCGGAACTTGCATTATCCGCAACTTGATCACCGCGGGACCGCAATGCCGATTCTCACCGTCCGACACGTCACGACTTACCATTATGCGCAGCCTGTCGCGTTCGGCGAGCACCGGATGATGCTGCGTCCGCGCGACGACGACGACCAGATCGTGCTCGAGTCCGAACTCGAAATTACGCCCGCGCCGAGCCAAATCTCCTGGACGCGGGATATTTTCGGCAATCATGTCGCGACGGCCCGTTTCGCGGAACGCGCCTCGGAGCTTCGCGTCGAAAGCACCATGCGTCTCCGCCACGCGCCGACCGACTTCAAAGAAGCCGATATTGAGGACTTTGCGCGGAGCCATCCGTTTGCTTACGGCGAAGCAGAGAGGCGCGATCTCGCGCGCTTCCTCACGCCACAGTCGCAGCATCCCCGGCTCGATCGCTGGGCCGCCGCGTTCCTGCGGGAGGATGGATCGGCCGACACCCACAAGCTTCTCGTCGAGATGACGCAGACCATCAACCGGACCTTCAAGCATGTATCGCGACATGAGAAGGGCGTGCAGGATCCGGTGCAGACGTTGGAGCTCGCGAGTGGAAGTTGTCGCGACCTTGCGACGCTGATGATCGCGGCGCTGCGGTCGCTTGGAATCGCCGCGCGATTCGTCTCCGGATATCTGCATCTTGACGATGATGACGACGACGACGTCGGGGGCAACACCCACGCCTGGGTCCAGGCCTATATCGCCGGCCCTGGCTGGGTTGACTTCGATCCATCGAGCGGCATGTTCGGGAATCGGAATTTGGTGCGCATCGCGGTCGTGGATGAGCCAAGGGAAGCGATTCCGCTGCAAGGAACATGGATCGGGACGGCGTCCGACCATCTCGCCATGAAGGTCGCCGTCAAAGTCGCCGCCGCTGCGGACGCCGAATGCGGCGCTCTCATGTGCGCGGGAGGATAACGCCCGACCGTTGCGACGGCTCCGCTTGTTCGAGCAGAGGAGGCTTTCCGGATGAAGATTCGCGCCGGCTATGAAATCACCTATGACTGCCCGCAGCCGACGCCGATGATTCTGACGCTGAGCGTCCATCCGTCACGCCTCGCTGATGTGCTGACCGCGGATCGCATGCGCCTCGATCCGCCCATCCCCGCCAACACCTATCACGACAGTTTCGGCAATTTCTGCCACGTCATCCGCGCACCTGTGGGCCGGCTGACAATGTCCTCGGACTTTCTGGTGCAGGACAATGGCGAACCCGACCCAATCGCCGCGCAGGCCGAGCAGCATGCGCTCGAAGACCTGCCGGTGGAGGTTCTGATCTATCTGCTCGGCAGCCGCTATTGCGAGACCGATCGCCTGTCGGATTTGGCGTGGTCGCTTTTCGGTCAGGTTCCGAAGGGTTGGCCGCTGGCGCAGGCGATCTGTGACTATGTCCATGACCGCCTCGCCTTCGATTACCAGCATGCGAGCCCGACAAGAACAGCGTGGGACGCGAATGCAGAGCAACGCGGCGTGTGCCGCGACTTCGCTCATCTCGCCGTCGCCTTGTGCCGCTGCATGAATATTCCTGCGCGTTACTGCACCGGCTATCTTGGAGACATCGGCGTGCCGCCGGACGACGCCGCGATGGATTTCAGCGCCTGGTTCGAAGTCTATCTCGGCGGCCGCTGGCACACCTTCGACGCCCGCCACAACACCCCGCGAATCGGGCGCATCCTGATTGCGCGCGGACGAGATGCGACCGACGTCGCGATGGTGACCTCATTTGGCCCGTGCACGCTCGCGAGCTTCAGGGTCATCGCCGAGGAGGTCACGGCGCCGGCGTACGGGAATTGACATAAACGCATCTTTATATCTTTATTGCCTTCCTCGCCCACCCCTGCTATAGGCTCGCTCCGAGCCGCTGGCGTAAACCAGCGGCGCGTATTCGGTTGAGCCATTCGCTTGGCGTGTCGTCCCCGGCCAGCCGCAGGCCTGACCGGGAATCCAGAGCCGAGAGACGCCGGCTTTGCTCGGATACTCCCTCGCTTCGCGATGCGAAGCGTCGGGAATGACAGCCGACGAGCCGCACGAGAAACAGAGGATTTCGCATGACCGCACATCACTTTAACGATTTCGCCGTCACCGACCTTTCGCTGGCGGAATGGGGCCGCAAGGAAATCGCCATCGCCGAGACGGAAATGCCCGGCCTGATGGCGACCCGCGCCGAATATGGCCCGTCGCAGCCGCTGAAAGGCGCGCGCGTCGCCGGCTCGCTGCACATGACCATCCAGACGGCCGTGCTGATTGAGACTTTGAAGGCGCTCGGCGCCGACGTGCGCTGGGCCTCCTGCAACATCTATTCGACGCAGGACCACGCCGCCGCCGCCATCGCCGCGACCGGCACGCCGGTCTTCGCCAAGAAGGGCGAGAGCCTCGAAGATTATTGGGATTACACCCACAAGATCTTCGAATGGAGCGACGGCGGCTGCCCCAACATGATCCTCGACGACGGTGGCGACGCCACGCTGCTCATTCATCTGGGCCTGCGCGCCGAGCAGGGCGACGTCGCCTTCCTCGAAACCGCTTCGAATGAAGAAGAAGAAGTTCTCTACGCCTCGATCAAGAAGCGCCTGAAGGCCAATCCGGGCTTCTACAAGCGCAACGCCGAGGCGATCAAAGGCGTCACCGAAGAGACGACGACGGGCGTGCATCGCCTCTATGTCATGCACAAGGAGGGCAAGCTCCTCTGGCCGGCGATCAACGTCAACGACTCGGTCACCAAGTCGAAATTCGACAATCTCTATGGCTGCCGCGAGTCGCTGGTCGATGGCGTGCGCCGCGCCACCGACGTGATGATGGCCGGCAAGGTCGCCGTCATCGCCGGCTATGGCGACGTGGGCAAAGGCTCGGCGGCGTCGCTGCGCAACGCCGGTTGCCGCGTGCTGGTCACCGAAATCGACCCGATCTGCGCCCTGCAGGCGGCGATGGAAGGTTATGAAGTCACGACGATGGAAGACGCTGCGCCGCGCGGCGACATCTTCTGCACGGCGACGGGCAATGTCGACGTCATCACCGTCGACCATATGCGCGCCATGAAGGACCGCGCCATCGTCTGCAACATCGGCCATTTCGACTCGGAGATTCAGGTCGCCGGCCTGAAGAACCTGAAGTGGCACAATGTGAAGCCGCAGGTCGACGAGATCGAGTTCGCGGACGGCAAGCGCATCCTGCTGCTCGCCGAAGGCCGCCTCGTGAACCTGGGCTGCGCGACGGGTCATCCCTCCTTCGTGATGTCGGCGTCCTTCACCAATCAGACGCTGGCGCAGATCGAACTTTGGACCAAGCAGGGCCAGTATCCGGTCGGCGTCTACACGTTGCCCAAGCACCTCGACGAGAAGGTCGCCTCGCTGCATCTCGACAAGATCGGCGTGAAGCTGACGCAGATGACCGATGAGCAGGCCAAATATCTGAACCTGCCCAAGAACGGCCCCTTCAAGCCGGAACATTACCGCTACTGAACGCAGTTCAGGTTTTTGCCCATTTTGCGGCCTCGCTCCTTGCCTGGAGCGAGGCCGTCTTTTGAGATGGCTCGGCTTATGGCCGAAACGCCGATTCCGTTTTGAGCAATTGCGCTTTAGATTGGGGTTGATTCGTGTGCGGCGCGGCGGGCCACCGACGGAGCCCTCCGTCTTCCTGTCGTCGGAGCCTATCCGCATCCTGCGCCCGGCAGGCTGCGTCCGCGTTCTGCAAGAAACCGTTTACGGCGTTGTTGTGTTGAGCACCCGCAATTGATCGTGGAGACCGGTTCTCATGACGCGCCAATTCGATCGTTTGCAACAATTCGATCGCTTGCAAGCGGAGTCGTCCTCGCAATGACGAGACGGCGGCGCGCGATCAACCACTCTGGCGCTCCTCCCTTTGCTGGCGCTTCCCTCGGGTCTTTGCTTCTATGGCTCGAGGCGACGCCGGCGCGCGCGGCAGGCTTCCTCGAGGATCTGGCGATTGATCCGCAGATCGTCAGCTTCGCTTTTAGCGGCGGACTGGCGATTTTCGCCGCTGCGATCGTTGCGACGCATGTGCGCGAACGCGCCGCCTGGTGCCGCCGCGAAGCCGCCTTGAGCGTCGAGCTCGACGACGCCCGCGCCCAGCTCGGCCGGGCGAAAACCTTCCTCGCGTCCGAGCCGCAGATCTTCGTCGCGTGGACGGCGCCCGACGCCGAGCCCGATATCCATTCTTCGTCTCTGATCATGACCGGGGCTGTCGCCGCGCCGCGCCGCATATTGAGTTTTGGCGCCTGGCTTGCGCCCAAAGACGCTCAGGCGCTCGAAAACGCCGTCGACCGTCTGCGCAAGAGCGGCGAAAGCTTCCGCCTGGCGCTTGCCGGCGTCGCCGGTCGGCATTTTGACGCCGACGGTCGAGCGGTTGGCGGCAGCGTCGTGTTGCGCGTCCGCGAAGTCTCCGGCGACCGGTTGGAGCTGATCGGCCTTCGTGCGCGCCACGCGTCGGCGCAATCCGAACTCTCCGGTCTGCGCGCGATGCTCCAGACGCTGCCCGCGCCATTCTGGATACGCGACGACAAGGGCGAACTCATCTTCGTCAACGACGCCTATGCGCAGGCGGTCGAAGCCAAGAACCCCGAGGACGCCCTCGCCCGCAAACTGGAGTTGCTCGACCAGACGGCGCGTAGCGCCGCCGAGGAAGCGCGCGCCAAGAACACCGTTTGGCGTGAGCGCGTCAACGCCGTCGTCGCGGGCGCGCGCCATCGGCTCGACGTCACACAGGCCTCCGCCGCGGGCGCCGCCGCCGCCATCGCGATCGATCGTCATGAGGTCGAGACGGTGCGCGCCGATCTTGAGCAGCAGATGCAATCGCATGTGCGCACGCTCGATCAGCTGCCGACGGCGGTCGCGAGCTTCGATCGCGCGCGGCGACTCATTTACAGCAACGACGCTTACGCCAAGCTGTGGCAGCTCGACCCAAGGTTCCTCGAACAACGGCCGACCGACGGACAGATTCTCGACCGTCTGCGCGCCGAGCAGCGCGTGCCCGTCGAATCGGATTACAGGGCGTGGAAGGAGCGGCTGTTCGAAGCCTATCGCTCGCCAGAGCCCATACGCCACACATGGCATCTGCCGGATGGCCGCATCATCGACGTCGTCGCGCATCCGAACCCCAAAGGCGGCGTCACCTATCTTTATGACGACGCCACCAAGGCTTACGATCTCCAGACCCGTTTCAACGCGCTCGCCCGCATGCAGAGCGAAACGCTCGAGACGCTGCATGAGGGCGTGGCGGTTTTCGGTTCCGACGGGCGTTTGAAATTCAGCAATCCCGCCTTCGCCCATTTGTGGCGGCTCGATCCCGAGGAGCTCACGAAGCGGCCGCGCTTCGACGCGCTCGCCGCGAAATGCCGCGCGCTGCACGCCACAGAGGAGACATGGGCGGCGTTGCAAGGCTTCGTCACCGGTCTCAATGAGCTGCGCGAAGGCTTTACCCGGCGCATCGAACGCAGCGATGGCGTCGTCTTGGACTGTACGGCGCAATCACTGCTCGATGGCGCGGCGCTCCTGACCTTCGTCGACGTTTCCGCCGACGTGAATGTCGAACGCGCATTGACGGACCGCAACAAGGCGCTGCTCGCCGCAGAAAAGCTGCGCAATGACTTCATCCATCACGTCAGTTACGAGTTGCGCTCGCCGCTCAACAACATCAACGGCTTCGTGCATCTCCTCGGAGAGGATTCAACCGGCCCGCTCAATCCGCGCCAGCGCGAATATCTCGGCTATGTCAACAAATCCTCCGCGGCGCTGCTCGCCATCGTCGACGATATTCTCGATCTGGCGACCATCGACGAGGATGCGCTGGAGCTTGAAGTTTCCGAGGTTGACGTCGAGGCGACGATGCGCGCCGCGATCGAAGGCGTGCAGGATCGGCTCGCCGAGAATTCGATCGACGTGCAGATCGTCGCCATGGACGATGTCGGATCGTTCCGCGGCGACGCCAAACGCGTGCGCCAGATCCTGTTCAATCTTCTTTCGAACGCCATCGGATTTTCGCGTCCGGGGCAGACGGTGACGCTTGCCGTGTTGCGGCGCGAGACCGAAATCGTCTTCAAAGTCACGGATCGCGGCCGCGGCATTTCGCCGGAAATCCTCGAACGCATCTTCGATCGCTTTGAGTCGCACACCGCCGGTTCCCGCCACCGCGGCGTCGGGCTCGGCCTTTCCATCGTGCGCGCCTTGATGGAGCTTCATGGCGGCAGAGTCTTGATTGATTCCGCCCCTGGCGAAGGCACGACCGTCACCTGCATCTTTCCCGCGCATGCCGCGCAAGAAGAGGTGCCTCTTCTGGCGGCGAGCGCTGGAGGCGCGGAATGAGCGAGGAGGCGGCGCCGAAATCTGTCTGGCGCCTCGATGTCGCCAGCGAAGCCGAGACGATCGAACTCGCGCAAGAACTTTCGACGCTCGTTCGCAACGGCGACGCCGTCATGCTTTCGGGCGATCTCGGCGCCGGCAAGACCACGTTCGCACGCGCGATGATCCGCGCCTTGGTCGAAGACCCGCGGCTTGAGGCGCCAAGCCCGACCTTCACGCTGATGCAAATCTACGAGGGCGCAGGCAATCGTATCGTCCACGCCGATTTCTATCGGCTGGAGAACACTGGGGAGCTTGAGGGACTAGGCTGGGAGGAGGCGACCGACGACGCGATCGTGCTCGTCGAATGGGCGGAACGTGCGCGCGAAGCGCTCTCGCCCGATCGTCTCGAAGTGCGACTAAGCTTCGTCGACGGCGACAATCGCGAGGCGCGTCGGTTCACGATTTCCGGCTATGGCGGCTTCGTGTCGCGCCTCGCGTCGTTCAAGGCGCTGTACGAGCTTGTGCGAAAGGCGGGCTGGAGCGACGCCAAGCGCAGCTTTTTGCAAGGCGACGCCTCGACGCGCGCCTATGAGCGGCTCGAAAAGGAAAATGGACAGCGCGCGATCCTGATGATCTCGCCGGCGCGTCCGGACGGACCGCCGATCCGCTTCGGCAAATCCTATAGCGCGATCGCGCGCCTCGCCGAAAATGTCGCTCCTTTTGTCGCGATGTCTCAAGGGCTGCGTGGCTTGGGGCTCTCGGCTCCGGAAGTCTACGCCAAAGATGTCGACGCCGGCCTGCTGATCATCGAGGACTTTGGCGGCGAGGGCGTCGTCGATGGGAGCGGCCCGATCGTCGAGCGCTATCTCGAAGCGGCGGGCGCGCTCGCCTATCTTCACGCGCAGCGCCTGCCGGATACGGTCATGATCGAGGGCGACGGCGATTACCGCATCCCGCCCTATGACCTCGACGCATTGCTGATCGAAGTGGAATTGCTCGCCGACTGGTATCTCACGCGCCAGAAGGCGTCGGTCTCGTCCGGCGCCAAGGCCATCTTTCTCAATCTTTGGCGCCAAGCGCTTGTTGATGTCGCGAGCGCCGCGCCGACATGGACTCTGAGAGACTATCACTCTCCCAATCTTTTGTGGCTCGCGCAGCGGAATGGTCTGGCGCGGATCGGCATCCTTGATTTCCAGGACTGTGTGTTCGGCCATCCCGCCTATGACGTTGCTTCGCTTGGGCAGGACGCCCGCGTCGACGTGCCCGACGATTTGGAGTTGAAGCTCCTCGCCCATTACGCCAAACTGCGCCGCGACGCCGACTCCGCATTCGACATGGCCGCTTTCGCCAAGGCTTATGCGATCCTGGCGGCGCAGCGCGCGACAAAGATCCTGGGGATTTTCGCGCGGCTGGATCAGCGCGACGGCAAGCCGCAATATCTCGCGCATCTTCCGCGCGTTGAATCCTATCTCAAAAAGAGCCTCCGCCATCCGGCGCTGGCCGACATCAGGGCGTGGTATGAGGCCAACATCCCCGGCTTGTTTGGCGACGCCTGAGAAGCGCGCGCGCGCGCCTGCGCCGAGCGTCGCGATGGTGTTCGCCGCCGGATTTGGCGCGCGCATGCGGCCGATCACCGAGAAGACGCCAAAGCCGCTCGTTTCCGTCGCCGGCCGCACGCTGATCGATCGCGCGCTCGATGAATTCGAAAGCGCTGGCGTCGAACGCGTCATCGTCAACGTCCATCATCTCGCCGATCAGATCGAAACGCATCTCGCGAGCCGCGTCCGTCCGCGAGTCGTCATTTCTGACGAACGCGCGCTGCTGCTGGATCAAGGCGGCGGGATCAAGAAAGCGCTTCCTTTGATCGGAGACGATCCATTTTTCGTCTGCAACACCGACGCGTTCTGGATCGGCGCGGCGCGCTCCAATGTTCTGGCGCTCGCGGACGCCTTTGACCCCGACATGATGGACGCGGCGCTGCTGCTCGCGCCGACATCGGGAAGCGTCGGAGTCGACTGGGGCGGCGATTTCGATCTGGACGCGGAAGGGCGCATCATTCGCCGCGATGGCCAGAAACCTTATGTGTATACCGGCGTGGGCCTCATGAAGCCGCAGCTCTTCGCCGGCGTCGCGGATGATGTCTTCAAGCTCGCGCCCTTCTTCTTCGAGGCCGCGCGCAAGGGGCGGCTCTATGGAGTCGTCTCCAGCGGTCTTTGGCTTCACGTCGGCACGGTCGCAGCTATTGCAGACGCCGAGCGTGCGATCGCCGCGCGCCGGGACTGAGCGCGATGCTCGCTCGTCGCCGCAATCTTTTCACCATTGCGCCTGGCGCGCCGTTTCTGCAGACGTTCGTTTCGGCGCTGCTCGACGGCGAGATCGTTCCCGCCCTCTCGCGCGACACGCCGCCGCTGACAATGGCGCGCGCCACGATCTATGTGCCGACCCAGCGCGCGGCGCGGGCGCTCGCGGCTGAATTCGCGCAGGCGCTGGATCGGCGCGCGACGCTGCTGCCGCGCATCCTGCCGCTTGGCGCGCTGGAGGAGCGCGAGAACGCCGCGTTTTTCGGCGCAGACTTTGACGTCGAGGCGGACGCGTCCCTCGGCGCGCCGATCGAAGAGCTGGAGCGACGCCTGCTGTTGTCGCGGCTCATTCTGCAATGGGCGGAAGCGATCGGGCGCGCGCTCATCTCGGTTGATGCAAGCGGCGCGCCCAGCCTGCATGAGAGCGAGCCGCTTCTCGTCGCATCGACGCCGTCGGCGGCCTATGCGCTGGCCGCCGAGCTCGGCGCCCTCATCGACGAATTGCACATCGAAGATATTTCGGTCGACAGGTTCGATACTTTGAGCGACGACGCCTACAGCGATTTCTGGGCGATCACGACGAAATTTCTGCAGATAGCCTTGCGCGAATGGCCGCAAATTCTCGCCGACCGCGGACGGATCGACGCCAGCGCCTATCAAAAACGCCTCGTTGAAGCGCAGATCGCGGAACTCGTCCGCACGCCGCCGACCACGCCGGTGATCGCGCTTGGCTCCACCGGCGCGCAGCCGACGACCACGCGGCTGCTCGCCGCCATCGCCGGGCTCGAAAATGGCGCCGTGGTCCTGCCGGGACTCGATCAGATCATGAGCGCGGAGGCCTGGGCGGGCGTGGGTCAGACGGAGAGAGGCGGAGAACCGGCATTCACCCATCCGCAAACGATGCTGAAACGCTTGCTCGCCGCCATGGGCGCGGCGCGCGACGAGCCGCGGGAACTCGCGCGCGTGACCCCGGCTCTCGCGGCGCGCCGCGCGTTTGTCTCGCAAGCGATGACGCCTGCCGACGCGACGTCAGCGTGGCGCGGCTATCAGGCTTCGCAGAGCGGCGGCTTCGCACAGGCGCTCGACGGCGTCATTGCGCTGGAAGCGCCGGACGAGCGGCTCGAAGCTTTGGCGCTTGCGCTCTTCATGCGCGAGGCGCTGGAGACGCCCGGCCGAACGGCGGCGCTTGTGACGCCGGACCGGCTCGTCGCGCAGCGCGTCGCCGCCGAGTTGCGACGCTTCGACATTGAGATCGACGATTCTGGCGGCATGCCGCTCGCAAGAACGTCCATCGGCGCGCTGGCGCGGCTCGTCGCCGCGATCGGATCGGATCGCGCCGGCGCCGTGAACGTCGCCGCGCTGCTCGCCCATCCGCTGACCGCGCTCGGCCTTTCGCGCGTGCATGTCGCATCGCTCGCGCCGCTCGTCGAGATCGGCGTGCTGCGGACATTCGCGCAGCCTGACGGCGGCTGGGCGGCGCGCGTCCCGCCGGCGCGCGAAGTGGCGCGCGCGCCGCATGCGCATCCGGCGGCGCGCCGCATCAGCGACGACGACTGGCGCGCGATCGAAGTCGCGCTTGCGCGTATTGACGCCGCTTTCTCGCCCTTCGCCGCGCTGACGCCGTCGGCGTCGCTGTCGGACCGCGCGCGCGCGCACAGCAGCGCGCTTGAAGCGGTGATCGCCGGCGCCGACGACGCTGATGCAGAGGGCGCGTCGGCGCTGTTCGAACTCCTCGATCGGCTCGCGCATGCCGAGGCGCCGGCAGGCTTTGACTCGCAAAACTACGCGGCGCTCTTCGACCGCGTCGCCGCCGAGACAATACTGCGCGGTCCAAGACGCGCCCATCCGCGCTTAAAAATCCTTGGCCCTTTGGAGGCGCGGCTCATCGAGGCCGACCTCATCCTGCTCGCCGGGCTCGATGAAGGCGTATGGCCGCCGCAGACGGACACCGGAGCTTTTCTCAATCGCTCGATGCGCGCGCAACTCGGCTTGATGGCGCCGGAGCGACGCATCGGCCAAAGCGCGCATGACTTCATCATGGCTTTGGGCGCAGCGCGCGTCGTGCTCAGCCGCGCCATCAAGCGTAATGGCGCGCCAACCGTTCCTTCCCGCTTCATCGCGCGCCTCTCGGCGCTTGCCGGCGACGCGTTCGACGACTGCAGGAAACGCGGCGACGCGATGCTCGCGATCGCCGCGGCGCTTGATCGTCCGGAAAAGACGATTGCGATCGAGCGGCCGCAGCCGCGCCCGCCGGCGGCGCTGCGCCCGCAACGCTTGAGCGTCACCCGCGTCGAGCGCCTGCGCCGCGATCCTTACGCGATCTTCGCCGAATATATTCTCAAACTCACGCCGCTGCCGCCGATCGGCGCTGAGGCCGGCGCGCGCGAAATCGGCGTTGCGATCCATGCGGCGCTTGCGGCGTTCGTCGCGCGCCATCCGCGCGGCGCGCTTCCCGCTGGCGCCCGCGACGTTCTCCGCGATCTCGCGCGCGAGAAACTCGACGGGTTCATGGCCGATCCCGCCTTCGTGAGTTTTCAATGGCCGCGCATCGAAGCGGGGCTCGATCATGCGTTCAGCTTCGAACAGGAGCGGCGCGCTTTGGACTGCGACATTCATGTCGAAACGCGGGGCGAGATCGCGCTTGCGCTCATTGACGGAACGACCTTTCGCCTGACCGCGATCGCCGATCGCATCGAGGTGGATCGCGAGGGCCAGGCCTATGTCTTCGACTACAAGACCGGCGCGCCGCCGTCGAAAAAGCAGGTCAAGGCCGGCTGGTCGCCGCAGCTGACGTTGGAGGCGGCGATGATCGAAGCCGGCGCTTTCGAAAAGATCGGCCCGCGGCCGGTCGCCGGCGCCGCCTATATCGGCTTGCGAAAGGGCGGCGAGACTCTCTGGCTCGAATGGAAAGACACGCGCTTCGCCGACGTCGTCGCGGCGCATCGCGCGCAGCTCGAAGAGCTGCTGTCGCAGTTTTCCAGTGAATCGACGCCCTATGCGTCGCGGCCGCATCCAGCCTTTATGAGCGATGTCGGCGACTACGACCATCTAGCGCGCGTCAAGGAATGGATGCGCGGCGGCGGAGAGACGGCATGAGCGAGCGGCCCGTCGGCGCCCTGACGATCCGGCGCCAGCAAACGGCGTCAGATCCGTTCACGTCCGCCTGGGTGTCGGCGCATGCTGGCTCCGGGAAAACGCATGTGCTCGCGCAGCGCGTTTTGCGGCTGCTGCTTGCCGGCGCGCGGCCGTCGCAGATTCTCTGCCTCACTTATACGAAGGCGGCCGCCGCCAATATGGGTTCGCGCGTCTTTGATGCGCTCGCGCGCTGGGCGACGCTCGACGATGCAGCGCTGGCCAATGAAATCGCTCAGATGGGCGCGACGGTCGAGTCGCGCATCGATCTTGATTTCGCCCGGCGGCTTTTCGCGCGCGCCGTCGAGACGCCCGGCGGCCTCAAGATTCAGACGATCCACGCCTTCTGCGAAAAGCTGCTGCATATCTTTCCTTTCGAAGCCAATGTTCCGGCGTCCTTCCGCGTCGTCGACGATCTGGAGCGCGCCGAGCTGATGGACGCAGCGCGCCGGCGCGCGCTCGAGGCGGCCACGCGAGACAATGGATCGCTGCGAAAAGCGCTGGAGCTTGTCGCCCGTGAGACGACGGCCGCGGGATTCGACGCGCTCTGCGAAGAATTGCTGCATCATCGCCAAAAGATCGCGCGCATGCGCGAGCAGGACGACTATGAGGCGCGTGTCTTTGCTGCGCTTGGTTTGACGACAGATGAAACGCTGGCGCGAATCGAAGCGGCGATCATCGAGGACGGCGAGCCGCCGTCCGAATGGCCGACGCTCGCCAAAATGCTGCGCGGCGGTTCGACCAACGACGGCAAACTCGCCGATTCACTTGAGACCGCAGCCGCTCTTGCCCCGCATCCGGACTGTATCGAAAGCTATCTCGCGGCCTTCTTCAAAACAGATGGCGATCCGCGCGGCCTGGGAAAAACAAAAATCATCACCGGCCCGCTCGCCAAATGCGAGCCACAGCTTCTTGCGCGCATGGAGGCCGAGCGCGACAGACTCGTCACACTCATCGAAAAGCGCAAGGCCGCGGCGGCGGCCGAACGCTCGCTGGCGCTGCATGTTCTCGGCGACGCCATTCTTGGCGAATATGAGCATGCCAAAAGACGTCGGGGACTACTCGACTATGACGATCTGATCGAGGGCGCGCGCCGCCTGCTTCATCGTTCGAGCCCGTCCTGGGTGCTCTATAAGCTCGACGCGCAGATTGACCACATCCTGCTCGATGAGGCGCAGGATACGAGTCCGGCGCAGTGGGACATATTGGCGGCGATCGCTGACGAATTTTGCGCAGGCGCCAGCGCGCGCGAAGCGAGGGGGGGGCCGCCGCGCAGTTTTTTTGCGGTCGGGGACGAGAAGCAATCGATCTTTTCCTTCCAGGGCGCGGCGCCGGAAAGATTCGACGAGATGCGGCGCGAGTTTCGCCGAAGATTCGAATGCGTCGAACGCCGTTTCGAAGCGGTGAGGCTCACGCAATCCTTCCGCTCTTCGCCCGGCGTCTTGCAAGCCGTCGACGACATTTTCGCGATCGAAGAGAATCGCCTCGGCCTGTGCTGCGATCCCCAGGAGCCGGCGCCAAGGCATGAGGCGTGGAAATCCGATGTCGCGGCGCTCATCGAAATCTGGGAGCCGATCGGCGCGGAAAAAGCGCAGGACCCGAGCGATTGGCGCCTGCCGCTCGACTATGTCGACGCGAGCGACCCCAATGAGCGTCTGGCGGAACGACTGGCGCGCAAAGTCAGGGCGCTGCTTGCGCCGCAGAGCGGCGAATGCGTGGAGGACGGCGGCGCGCTGCGTCCCGTCGAACCTAGCGACATATTGATTCTCGTGCGCAAGCGTGGCCCGCTCTTCGAGGCGATCATTCGCGCTCTGAAAAACGAACATGTCCCCGTCGCGGGCGCCGACCGGCTCAATCTCGCCGACCACATCGCCGTCCATGATCTCATCGCGCTTGGACGCGCCGCGCTGTTGCCGCAAGACGATCTGACGCTGGCGTGCGTGTTGAAGTCGCCATTCTTTGGCTTCGACGACGACGATCTCATCGCGCTCGCGCCAGGCCGTCGCGCGTCACTGATCGACGCGCTTGAGCAGTCCGAAGACGCGCGCTGCCGGGAGGCCGCGGCGCGGCTGCAACGCTTACGACGCGATGCGGCGGCTCTGGCGCCGTTCGATTTCTACAGCAGCGTTCTCGGCCCTGAGGGCGGGCGCGCGCGGCTCATGGCGAGACTGGGCGGCGAAGCCGAGGACGCCATCGACGAATTCTTAAAGCTCGCAGCGAGTTTCGAACGCGAACAGCCGCCATCGCTGACGGCCTTCCTGGCGATGGCCGAGTCGCTCGATCTTTCCATCAAGCGCGACATGGAATCGGCCGGCGGCGCCGTGCGGGTGATGACCGCTCATGCGGCGAAGGGTCTGGAGGCGAAGATCGTGTTTTTGCCGGACACCTGCGGGGCGTCCGCCGGCAAGCATGATCCGAAGCTCTATGCGCTCGGCGAGGTTGACGAAGCGGCGCTCCTCTGGTCGATCGGCAAGGACAGCGACCCGATCGCCCTCCACCAGGCGCGCGAGGCGCATCGGCGCGGCGAGCGCGAAGAAAGCCAGCGCCTGCTTTATGTCGCGCTGACGCGCGCCGAGGAGCGGCTTTACATTTGTGGCGCTCACGGCGTGAGCGGGCGCGCTGACGGCTGCTGGTACGACGCCGTACGCGACGCGCTCGAACCCAATTGCGAGATTGTGCCCGACCCCCTCGATGCGACATCGACGATTCTGCGCCGCGGCGCGGTTCCGCCGCGCTTCGATCTTGCGAGAAGAGCGCTGCGGACCGACGCCGTGGACATACCGGCCTTCGCGAGGACCAAGGCGCGGCCCGAAGTCGCCCCGGCGCCGCCGCTGCGTCCCTCGAGCGCGCTGGCTGGCGCAGACCTCATCGCCAATGGCGCGGACGGCGTGGCTGCGCGCCGAGGCGAAGCGGAACGTCTGCTGCACGGCCGTCTCGTCCATGCGCTGCTGCAGCATCTGCCGGCCTGCGCGCCCGACCATCGGCAAAGCGCGGCGCGGCGCTTCCTTGCGGCGCGTGGCGGCTTTCTGGTCGAAGACAGGCGAAAGGCGCTGGCGCAGTCGGCGCTCGCGGTTCTCGCCGATCCGCGTCTCGCGCCGCTCTTTGGCCCAGACTCGACTCCTGAGGTCGACATCGTCGCGACGCTCGAAAACGGAGCCGTCGTTTCGGGCCGCATCGACCGGCTTGCCGAAACGGCGAGCGAGGCGCTCATCGCCGAATTCAAGACGGGACGGCCGCGCGCCAAGCTCGAAGATGCGCATTTGCGCCAGCTTGCGCTCTATCGCGCCGCGATCGCGCCGCTCTTCCCCGGCAAGCGGCTGCGCTGCTTTCTGATCTACACGCAGAACGCCAGCGTGCTCGAAGCCGATGAATCGGCGCTGGCCGATGCGCTCGCTTGCGCGCTGACGTAGTTCCCGCAGGCTGAGGCTAAGCCGGCTGATCGGGTCCGACGCGACGTCTCCAGAATTCCAGCAGCAACGGACTGAGCGCCATAACGATGGGGCCAAGGACGATGCCCGAAGCGCCGAACAATTGAAGGCCGCCGAGCATGGCGATGAACGCGGGCACCGTATGGAGCCGCAAGCTGTCGCCGATGAGCAGCGGTCGAACCAGATTGTCGATGCTGGAGATCACCACGCCGCCCCACAGCCCGAGAATGATGGCTTCAACCCAACGGTCCTCGATCAAAAGGTAAATCGTCGCCGGAATCCAAATGATGAAAGAGCCGAGCACCGGCACGATCGAGACAAGCCCCATGATCAACCCCCATAGCACCGGCGAGTTGAAATCCAGCAGCCAGAACATGATTCCGCCAAGCAGGCCTTGCAGCGCCGACACCGCCAGCGTGCCAAAGAGGATTGCATTGATCGTATCGCGCACGCGCACGATGATCTTGCCGGTTTCGATGTTCGAGAAGGGCGACAATCGCGCGAGCGTCTGCAGCGCCACGGCGCGGTCGCGCAGGAAAAAGAACAGGAGGTAGAAAGCCAGAAGAGTGGTGATGATCTGACCGGTAGACGCGCGCAAAAAGTTTGCGGCCATATTGGTGACAAAGCCGCCCAGCTGCGAGAACGTCGCTTGCAGATCGAACCTGCGTGCGATCCAGCTTTGGAAACCGCCGAGCCAAGGATGCCCGTCGAGCATCGTTTGCCAGTCGCCTTGCTGCACCGTTTTCTGAACATAGTCGACGCCTGCGGCGGCCTCGCTGACGAGCCGTTCGATCACCAGCAGCAGCGGTCCAACGACGACGAGCCCGACGATCAGCATGGATGCGGCGGCGGCAAGGGAGGGCGGCAGGAAACGCTCCAGCAGGCGATGCGGAGCAATGAATACAACCGCGAGCACGAGCGCCCAGGTGAGCGCCGGCAGAAATGGCGCAGATATCAGAATCGCGGCGGAGAGAAACGCAAGCGTGACAGCAAGCCTGGCGAGAACAAAAACGTCGATTGAGAGGTTCTGATCCTGTTCGACGAGCGCCGCCGCTTCCAGCTCCTCGTTCATGTCCGCCCCTGTCGCTGCGTTCCACCCTATAGACAGGGCGCGCCGCGGGCTTGGCAAGGAGGCGCGGAGCGCGAGCGCGCTTAAATCGCGCTGCGGGCGGCGGCGGCGCGCCGATACAATCGTGAATTCGCGCGTCCGTTTCCGCGCGTTAAAAAAACGGGCGGCTTCGAAAAGCCGCCCGGTGAATGTCCTATTCCCCGCCGTTCGCCGCGACGGCTTCGGCCTTTTCCTTGGCCTCGAGGTCTTCGCCGGTCTCCTGATCGACGACGCGCATCGAGAGGCGGACCTTGCCGCGGTCATCGAAGCCGAGGAGTTTGACCTTCACGCGGTCGCCTTCCTTCACGACGTCGGTCGTCTTGTTCACGCGCTGCTTGGAAAGCTGCGAGATGTGAACGAGGCCGTCCTTGGCGCCGAAGAAGTTGACGAAGGCGCCAAAGTCCGCGGTTTTCACCACCGTGCCCTCGTAGATCAAGCCGACCTCGGGATCAGAGGCGATGGACTTGATCCAGTTGATCGCCGCCTTGATCGAATTGCCGTCGGCGGAGGCGACCTTCACCGTGCCGTCGTCCTCGATATTGATTTTGGCGCCGGTCTTCTCGACGATCTCGCGAATGACCTTGCCGCCGGTGCCGATCACGTCGCGGATCTTGTCGGTCGGAATCTTCAACGTCTCGATGCGCGGCGCGAATTCGCCAAGCTCGGCGCGCGAAGCCGTGATCGCCTTCGCCATCTCGCCGAGGATATGCAAGCGGCCGTCGCGCGCCTGGGCGAGAGCGACGCGCATGATCTCTTCGGTGATCCCGGCGATCTTGATGTCCATCTGCAGCGAGGTGACGCCGTTCGACGTGCCCGCCACCTTGAAGTCCATGTCGCCGAGATGGTCCTCATCGCCCAAGATGTCGGAGAGCACCGCGAAGCGCTCGCCCTCGAGGATGAGGCCCATGGCGATGCCGGCGGTCGGCGCCTTCAGCGGCACGCCCGCGTCCATCAACGCGAGCGACGTGCCGCAGACAGTGGCCATCGACGAGGAGCCGTTCGATTCGGTGATCTCGGAGACGACGCGCAGCGTGTAGGGGAACTCCGCGGGGGCCGGCAGCATAGGCCGGATGGCGCGCCAGGCGAGCTTGCCATGGCCGATCTCGCGTCGGCCGGGCGAACCCATGCGGCCGGTCTCGCCGACGCTGTAGGGGGGGAAGTTGTAATGGAGCAGGAAGCGCTCCTTATAGGTGCCCTCGAGCGAATCGACATATTGCTCGTCCTCGCCCGTTCCGAGAGTGGCCACGACTAAGGCCTGAGTCTCGCCGCGGGTGAAGAGCGCCGAGCCATGCGTGCGCGGGAGAACGCCGACTTCGGAGACGATCGGGCGAACGGTCTTGACGTCGCGGCCGTCGATGCGGACGCCGGTGTCGAGAATGTTCCAGCGGACGACCTTGGCCTGAAGCTCCTTAAAGGCCGCGCCGACTTCTTCCTTGGTGAACTTGGCTTCGCCGCCTTCCGGGAAGAGCGCGGCGGTCACCTTCGCCTTCACGGCGTCGACGGCGGCGTAACGCTCCTGCTTGACGGTGTGCTTATAGGCTTCGCGCAGCTCGGCTTCGGCGATCTGGGCGACGGCGCTCGCGACCTCCGTCGTGTCTGGAATGATGAGGTCGCGGGGGTCCTTGGCGGCGCGCTCGGCGAGGCGGATGATCGCGTCGATCACCGGCTGAAAGCCGCGATGACCGGTCATCACGGCCTCGAGCATCATCTCTTCTGACAGCTCTTTGGCTTCCGACTCGACCATCAGCACGGCGTCCTGCGTGCCGGCGACGAAGAGATCGAGCTCGGAGAGCTTCATTTCCTCGATCGTCGGATTGAGTTTCAGCGCGCCATTGACCAAGCCGACGCGCGCGCCGCCGATGGGCCCCATGAAGGGCACCCCGGAGAGCGTCAGCGCCGCCGAGACCGCGACCATGGCGAGAACGTCGGGATCATTTTCCAGATCATGCGACAGCACGGTGATGACCACCTGCGTCTCATTGCGATAGCCGTCGGGAAACAGGGGGCGGATCGGCCGGTCGATGAGTCGGGAGAGGAGCGTCTCGCGCTCCGACGGGCGTCCCTCCCGTTTGAAATAGCCGCCGGGAATACGGCCCGCCGCGAAGGCTTTTTCCTGATAATTGACAGTGAGCGGGAAGAAGTCCAGGCCGGGCTTCGGCGCCTTGGCGGAAACCACTGTCGCGAGCACGGTGGTCTCGCCCCAACTCGCCATCACGGCGCCGTCGGCCTGCCGGGCGACCTTGCCGGTCTCGAGCACGAGCTTACGCCCCGCCCAATCGAGTTCTTCGCGGTGAATCTGGAACATGCTGGTCTTTCTCCGATGAACCTGCGGTTCGTCATGAGCAAGACGGCGAGAAGCTGCGGCAGCGGTGTTTCGTAAAGCGTCGACGCAGCGTCCGGCGATCCTGCCATGACTTTACGCGTTGGTCGTGGCGAGCGCCCCTCTGGACGCCCATCTTGGGGAAAGCGGCGCATCGTCGCGCCGCTTTCGCTCAGCTGGTTAGCGGCGGATGCCGAGCCGCTCGATCAGGCTCTTGTAGCGCGGTTCGTCCCGCACCTTCACATAGTCGAGGAGCTGGCGGCGCTGGGAAACGAGCTTCAGGAGCCCGCGACGCGAGTGATTGTCTTTCGCATGGGTCTTGAAGTGTTCGGTCAGATTGGTGATTCTCTCGGTGAGAATCGCCACCTGCACCTCGGGCGAGCCCGTGTCGTTCGCCTTGGTGGAATATTCCTTGATGAGCGACTGCTTGCGCTCCGCCGAGATCGACATCGGATTGTCCTTGTTTTTCGGGGGTGATCCGCGCTCCGCGGCCAAGGCCGGGATGTCGTCCAGCAGGGTCGCGCGAAAACGGAGCCGCCCCGGCGGACCGGGGCGTGCCGAGGCCTTATAGCAGAAATGCAGGAGATGGATAGAGGTCTTACGCCTTCTCCAGCGCCTTCAGTCGCTGGTCCAGCCTGTTGATTTCCGCTTCCGCGCGAACAAGCTCGGTCACGTCATATTGGACGCCGAGATAGTAGATCACCGCGCCGCGACTATCGAGCAGCGGCGTGATGTTGAGTTTGTTGAAGAACAACTCGCCATTTTTCCGATAATTGCGCAGCGTCACTTCGATGTGGTGATGCTTGCGCATGGCCTCCCGCAGCGGCGCGAGCCCCTCCTGATCCCGGTCGTCGCCTTGCAGAAAGCGGCAGTTGCGGCCGATGATCTCCTCCTGGCCATAGCCGGTCATGCTTTCGAAGGCCTTGTTCGCATAGACGATCGGCGCGTCGGGTTGATCCGGGTCCGCCAGCGTGACGCCGTTGACGCATGAATCGAGAATCTGCGTCAAAATCTTCGGGATGATCCCTTCATCTTTCTGAACGACGAACATTTTTCGCTGACCTCAGTTTGATTGTGATGCGCCGGCGGGTTGGGCTGAAGTCGCGCCGGTTTCGATAAGCGCCCGAAGGTTCTCGACGATCTGCTCTGCGCCGTCCTGCAATGCGGCGCGAATCAATTTGACGAAGGGTCGCATCGACAACTCGATCTCGCGCAATTCGAAGGTGAAAATCAGCGTGGTTCCTTGCGACTCGCACTCGAATTCGTAGGAGGACGAGAAGGGTTCGGAAATTCCTTCCAGTGCGAGAAGGCGCGGGCGTTCGAGGTTCACGATCTCGAATGTGCTCTCGCTGCGTATGCCCCGTTCCATCGTGACTTGACGCGCCGTCATCCCGACGCGCACGGGCGCGCTTCCATTCGGCTCCAGCTCCACCACTTGCGGACACCATCGCGGATAATTCTGGAAAAAATCGCGCGCGACAAAGTCGAAAGCAAAATCGCGCGGCCGTGAAATTACGGTTCTTGCAATGCCGCCGACGGCTGGCGGGCGGGGCGGGCTCATTCCTTTGAGATTTACGTTAAGTCCCAACATGCGACGCCCTTCCTGAAAGATGATGGGCTCCCTCAGACGAGCTAAGCGTTTTCCGGCGACTGACAAGGGCGATCAAGGCGACTTCCCCCGCGCCGTCTAAAAACGGCGGCAGTTTGGCGAACATTGGCGGTCTTCAGGGGGCTAGGGCGCCTATTTCATTGGTTGGGCCGCGGTCGCCGCGCGCCTTGAAACGGCCCATCCCAAACCAGCGAGGTCGGCGATGAGCGCTCCGCCACATATCGAGAACCTGTTGCTTATCGCCGTATTCGGTTTTTTCGCGATCCTGCTCGTCATCGAAAAATTCCGTCCTTACAAGAAATTCGCGGGCGCGGGGCTGAAGGCGTCATTTTCCACCAACACCTCCGCTTTCCTGATCAACAACGTCATCATGAATCTCTTGTCCGTTTCCAGCTTGCTCGTCGTCGCTTCGAATTATTCGAGCTATGGCCTGCTATCGAGCCTGCCTGACGCGCCGTTGAAATGGATCGCAAGCTTCGTGTTGTTCGATCTGGCGGTGTATGCGTGGCACTATCTGGGACACAAATCCGAAGCGCTCTGGCTGTTTCACAAGATTCATCACAGCGACAAGAGCTTTCACGTCACGACCGGGCTGCGTTTCCACGTCTTCGATCAACTGCTGGAGGTCGTCGTGAAATGCGTCTGCGCCGTCGTCATCGGCGCGCCGGCGTATGTCGTGGTGTTATGCGAAGTGACGCGCATGTTCTTCGTGCTGTTCCACCACGCCAACATCGCGATTCCCGGGGAGAGGATTCTGTCCTATTTCATCATCACGCCGTCTCTGCACCGCGCCCACCACTCGACGCTGCGCAGCGAGCACGACAGCAATTATGGAATTGTCCTTTCGATCTGGGACATCATCTTTCGCACGCGAAAGGTTCTGACGCCGAAATCCATCGGCCTCGAACTGATCGAGGCGGAAAACTTCCTGCAGCTGTTCAGTTTGGCCTTTCTCACCGAGCGCCGGCTTGCGCGCGTCATGCATCTTGTTCCCCGAAAGCCGCTTCCTTAGGCCGTGTGCGCGGATGCAAAGCGCGCGCGACTCGAAGGGCTCACGATATCGATAAAAAAGGGATCAAATATTGGAGCAGGCTCCCACCGAAAAAGTCCGTCAACTTTTTCGGAACCTTCCTTAGGCGCCCTTGTCAGGTTGAAGCATCTGAGCGTCGCCGCGCAACATGCGGGTGATGAAAGCGCGGGCCGCAGGCTTGTCGCTTCTCGACGTCAGTCCTGACAACAGTCCAAGCGCGCCGCCAAGCGTTATGCCCGCAAGCGCGCAGAGCGCATAGATTTCGATGCGATTGGGGGATCCGGCTACGGCCAAGGCGCTGAACAGGCCCACCGCGCCGCCGCAGAGCGCGACGAGCGCTTCGCGATCGCCCGCCCGCGCCCAAAAGGCCAGGGCGAGAGGCGGCGCGAGGCAGGCGGCCGATACTGCGAGCGCCGCCGCCACGAGCGCGCCTGGCGTGAAGACTCCGGTGACGGCCGTCACGTAAGCCAGAGTCGACACGACCACGAGCGTGACGCGGTTGACGGCGAGACGCCGGCTCGTCAGGTCGATCTCGCCGCGCAGCCGATAGAGCGCGTCATGGCCAAAGGCTGTCGCGCAGGCCTGCAGGCCCGCGGTGGCGAGCGCCAGCCCGAGAGCGACAAGAGCCGAGGCGATAAGTCCCGAAGACGCCGCGCCGAGCTCCGCCGCCTGCGGCAGCGCGCCCAGCAGAAAGTCGCCGTCGATCGGTCGAATCTCCTCCGCGGCGAGCGGCGCGCCAGGCGCATAGCCCTTTGCCGCGCAGGCCCGCTGAGCCTCCGACGGCCCACGCACGTAATAGCCGCAAACGCTGAGAAGCCCGCGCTCGCTCGCCTGATAGACTGCTTGCGGCAGACGTTCCGGCGGCTGTCCCGCCGTAGCCCGGGCGAGCGACAGCGCCGAAGCGGCGATCGCCGCGGCCGCCAGCAGCGCGATGACGACGCTCCAGAAGAGGGCGGAGACTCCGGCGCGCCGCGCGCTGCGCCCGTCGGCGGTCGCCACCGAGGCGGCGAGCACGGGCGCGAGCGTCGCGATCCCGAGCGCCACGGCGATCGTCGTGACGAATTCCACCGGCAGGCCCATGGGCGTTGGCGTCACCCCCCAGCTCTCCAGCAGTTTCGCGGCCTCCGCGGAGGCGCCGCCGCCAAAGATCAGACCGCTCGGCAGCGCGTCATGGAGACTGAGCGCCGCGATCGGCCAGCCAAAGCCCAGCGTCGCCACGCCAGCGGCGGCGGCGGCCGCCCACATGACGCCTGAAAGTCCGCCGGGACCGGCGATGATCAGGCTGGCCGCGGCGATCAAAAATGCCGCGAAGCCCCGGTTGGCGCCGGTGTGCTCGACAAGCGCATTCACCGCAATCAGGCCGCCGGCGGCGGCAAGCAGCGTTGAAGACAGCGCCACCGCGCCGATGAAGCCGACGCGCGTCGCGGCGCTTGCAAAACGTGCGCAAAGAAGCTCGGAAATCGAAAAAACGCCGGTTTTACGCAGCAGCGGGCCGACATAAAGACCCGCCGCGGCGAGACCGATGAAGACGCCGGCGACGGCGCCTACAGCCCAACTGCCTCCCGCAAGCCGTGCGCCGAAAGGCAGCATCAGGGCGATCACGACCGCGGCGTTGGCGAAGCCGGCATAGGCGGCCGGCAGTCCGCGGCCGGCGGTGTAATAGACCGACGCGCGCATCGAATGCAGAAGGAAACCGAGCGTGGCGAGGCCGAGGATGGTGAAATAGGGCGGCGCCGCGCCGACAAAGCGCTCCGGCGCGCCGACGCGGTCGAGAAGCGCCGCAAAGGCGTAAGCCAGCAGAAAGCTCGCGGCCACGAAGGCGATTCGGGCGTCAAGATTGGCTCTTTCGAGCGCCGCCTGCTCGGTCGACCGATCGCTCATCCTGGCCCTCGCTAAATCAGAAACGCTGCGACTCTAGATGAGGACGTCTCGCCGGCCAAGATGCCGGCCAAGATGCCAGCCAAGATGGCGCGCGCGTCTTCGCCGCTAACCAATCGACGTCGCATAGGTCAGGATGTAGCGGCTCATTCTCTCTTTGAGACCGCCGAACGCCATGCCCATGCGGTTATAGCCGATCGCGGCCGGAATCGCCGCGGCGAGTCCATAGGCCGTCGCGGCGAGCGCATCGGCGATGCCCGGGGCGACGATCGCAAGACTCGTGTCTTGAGTCTGCGCGATCCCCGAGAAGCTCGACATAATGCCCCAAACCGTGCCGAACAGGCCGACAAAGGGGCCCGCCGAAGCGACGAT
The DNA here is from genome assembly GCF_015709515.1 of Methylocystis sp. H62. Taxonomy (GTDB): domain Bacteria; phylum Pseudomonadota; class Alphaproteobacteria; order Rhizobiales; family Beijerinckiaceae; genus Methylocystis. Next base: position 93,940 of record NZ_JADNQZ010000053.1, on the reverse strand, counting down.
GGCCAGAACCGGGAGCCCGCCTTCGGCGTCGAGCATGAATTCGCGCGCGGCGCGGTTCATCTGCTGCAGGACTCGTTCGCGCTTTTGATGAATGGTTTCGTTCGGCAATTGAGCTTGCGACGCTTCACGCGCGGCTTCGGCGATCGGCCAAAGGACGCCAACGTCGCCACCGGCCCGCACGCGATCCAGCGCCTTGGAAAGACGCCGCAGAACAAAGACTCCGTCGATGATGAGCACCCAGGTCCAGACCGCCGCGGCGAGAAGCAGCGCCATCACCAGTTTGCTGACGGGTCCGGCATAGATGAACATGCCGAGGGGCGACATCGGCGCAAGCGACATGGGCGCAAGCGACATGGGTGCAAAATCCATTACAACGCTCTCCTGAGACTCGCGGCGTTAAGCGCTATTGAAACGTGATTCCCTGCCGCGCATACACGGCCCCGCAGCTGCTTGGCCCGCGCGAAGAGGCGACGATGCGCCGCGCCAGCGCCGCATGCGCGGGGCTTCCGCCCGAGACTGAAATGCTCGAAATGCCGCCGCCGGAGTTGATATAGAAGGAGACGGAGACGGTCCCCGGGCCAAGGCTCGTCACAGCTGGCGTACGCCCGCGAATTGAGGCGGCGACCTGGGCGATACAACTCGCCTGCCCAGCCGTCGAGGCGTCGCCGCGGCCCCCCGGCAAGCCGAAGCGGCCGGCGACTCTCGCCGTTCCGGATCCTTGACCGGTTCCTCCCGGGAGGCCATAGCGCCGACCCTTCTCGGCCGTGCGGCGTCCATCAGCTGCTGTTTCTCGGCGCTCGCGGACGTTTTTCTCCGCGTTCTTCGGCTTCTCGACCTTCTCTTTCTTCTCGGCCTTTTCTTTTTTGGCGGGCGTCGGCGCCGCATCGGGCTCCATGATCAGCGGCGGCGGCGGCTCGTCGGAGATCAGTTCGTCCATCCCTTCCTCGGTGAGGGAGGCCGTTTCAATCGGCAATGGATCGTCCAGCGAATCTCCTTCGGGCGCCGGATCTCCCGCCTCGAGCGAAACGCCTTCCGGGATGAGGTCTGCATTTATGCTGCTAAGGTCGACGACCGGCGACTGCGGCCAGTAAACGCCTGAAGCGAAGAAGGCGCAGAATATCCCGACGACCGAAGCGGCTGCGACCGGATGCAGCCAACGGGGCCTGAGCGGGGGGCGTTTTTCGAATTGCGCGCCCACGGTCGAACTTTTAGTCGTCTTATTCACTTGCGAAGCGCTCCGCCGCCGATGCGCCTAAAAATCGTTCGGCATCATAGGCGCGTGAAACAGCGCGCTTCAAGCCGTGGCGGCGTGGGTGCGGCTTTGTGTGGCGCCCGGATCGCCGAGCGCCGCGGCTGTATCCTGATCGACATAGAGGCGGCTTTGGCGGATAAGGCGGCCATGTCCCTCATTCCAAATTCGCAGACGCCCGCCGCCGCGGGCGGCGTCTCCACCGCCGTCGTCACCGAGGACGAGGCGGGGATGCGTCTCGATCGCTGGTTCAAGCGACGTTATCCCACCCTCGCTTTGTCCCATCTCGCCAAAATCTGCCGCAAAGGCGAGGTTCGGGTCGACGGCAAACGCGTCGAAACCTCGACGCGGCTCGAAGAGGGCCAAAAGATTCGGGTGCCGCCTTTGAAGATCGAGGCGCCCGCTGCGCCGGCGGTGAAACGCGCCGACCCCACGGACGCGCGGGCGCTGGCAGACATGACGCTGTTCGAGGACAAGGATGTGCTCGTCCTCAACAAGCCCTATGGGCTGGCGACGCAGGGCGGCTCAGGTCAGACGCGGCATATTGACGGGATGCTGGAATCGCTCGCCAAGGGCGATACGCGGCCCGTGTTGGTGCATCGCCTGGACCGCGACACCTCTGGCGTGCTGCTCGTCGCCAAGAACCGGCGGATGGCCGCCGACCTCGGCGAGATTTTCCGCTCCCGGCAGGCCAAGAAGATCTATTGGGCGCTAGTCGAAGGCGTGCCGAAGCCGTCGCAGGGCCGGATTTCGCTTTATCTGGCGAAAGGCGCCGGCATGGAGAAATCCAGAGGCGGCGCAAGGGAGCTTGAGAAAATGCGCGTCGCCAAACATGGCGAGGCCGATGCGCAGCATTCGCTGACCTACTATGCGATCGTCGACAAGGTTGCGCCGCGCTGCGCCTGGCTGTCGATGAAGCCGCTCACCGGACGCACGCATCAGTTGCGCGCGCATGCCGAGGCGATCGGCCACCCGATCTTCGGCGACCCCAAATATGGCCATCGCGCCGAGGACGAGGTCCGCCGTCGTGACCCGCTGCGCTCCGTGCCGGAGGGGATCGAGCGCAAGCTCCACCTGCTCGCCCGCCGGCTCGTCTTGCCGCACCCAAGGGGCGGCGTTCTGGACGTGACCGCGCCGCTGCCCGATCATATGCAACAGAGCTGGGAGCTTTTCGGCTTCGACGTGAAGCGTCATGACCCGATCGAGGACGCGCCGGACGCTTAAGGGAAAAGCCCGGCCGGGCGGCGGCGTTTCCTTGGGGCGCCTCAGGCGAGGAATGACAAATGTCAAAGCAGCCGACCGGACTCGAGGCCGATTTCTTCGTTCCCCCGGAGGAGCGCGATCCGGTGAAGGCCGCGCGTGATCCGGCGCGCCCCTTGCCGAAGCGCTTCTATAAGGAAGCGGTCGCGGCCCCCGTCGAGGGCGGCTACGGGATTTTCCTTGACGGTCGGCCGGTCAACACGCCGGCTAGGCGGCCGCTGGCCGCGCCCGCGCAGCCGCTGGCGGACGCGCTCGCCGCCGAATGGGCGAAACAGGGCGAAACCATCGATCCGGCGACGATGCCGCTCACCAAGCTGATGAACGCCGCGCTCGACGGCGTGGCGGCGCAAATGGCCGAGGTCGAAGCCGACGTCGTCAAATATGCCGCCTCCGACCTCATCTGCTACCGCGCCGGCCAGCCGGAGAGCCTGGCGGCGGCGCAATCCTCGGCCTGGGACCCGCTCGTCGCCTTCGCGCGCGAGAAGCTTGGCGCCAAGCTCGCGCTCGCCGAAGGCGTCATGTTCATCGAACAGCCGCAGGAGGCGCTCGACGCGTTTGCGCGCGCCGTGCGCGATTATGTGGGAGAGGGCGCCGGGGCGCCGCTCAGGCTCGCGGCGCTGCACGTCATGACGACGCTATCGGGCTCTGCGGTCCTTGCGCTTGCCGCCGCCCGACACGAAATAGACGCGGGCAAGGCCTGGGAGGCGGCCAATGTCGATGAAGACTGGCAGATGCGCGCCTGGGGCGAAGACGCCGAAGCCATAGCCCGGCGGTCAGCACGCTGTCAGGAATTCGAGGCCGCGGCGACTGTGGCGCGCCATTCCGCTCCTGACTGACTGACGCGCAATGTAGAGGCGCCTCGCCAAAAGGCTGCGGCCAATTTGCCGACGGCGCGCTTCCTCTCTTGCTTTGCACAATGGCCTTTGTTACGGAACGCGCGGCCTGGAGTCGTTCTAAGGAATAACGCCAAGGAAACGCTCCCGCGACCGGCCCTCGCCCCGCCGAAGTCGGACCAGACTCATGCCGCTGCTCGAACAATATCTGCCGCTGGTGATCTTCATCGCCCTTTCGGCCGTGATTGCCGGCGCATTGCTCGTTGCGCCCTTCCTGCTTGCGTTCAAGGCGCCGGACCCCGAAAAGCTCTCCGCCTATGAATGCGGCTTCAATCCCTTCAATGACGCGCGCATGAAATTCGACGTGCGCTTCTATCTCGTCTCTCTGCTTTTCATCGTTTTCGATCTTGAAGTGGCCTTTCTCTTTCCCTGGGCGGTGGCCTTCAAGGAAGCGGGCGCCTTCGGCTTCTGGTCGATGATGGCCTTCCTTGGCGTGCTCACCGTCGGCTTCGTCTACGAGTGGCGCAAGGGAGCTCTGGAATGGGACTGATCGAAAAGGAAGGCGTGCGCCAGACTCTGATCGCGCCGCAGCCCAAGGGACTGATCGATCCGCGCACCGGCAAGCCTGTCGGCTCGGACGACCCGTTCTTTCTGCATCTCAACGACGAACTCGCCGACAAGGGATTTTTCGTCACCGCCACGGACGACGTCATCAATTGGGCGCGCACCGGCTCGCTGATGTGGATGACGTTCGGTCTCGCCTGCTGCGCCGTCGAGATGATCCAGGCGGCGATGCCGCGCTATGATCTGGAGCGCTTCGGATTTGCGCCGCGCGCAAGCCCGCGCCAGTCCGACTGCATCATCATCGCCGGCACGCTGACGAACAAAATGGCGCCGGCGATGCGCAAGGTCTACGACCAGATGCCGGAGCCGCGTTACGTGATCTCGATGGGCTCCTGCGCCAACGGCGGCGGCTACTACCACTATTCCTATTCGGTGGTGCGCGGCTGCGATCGCATCATTCCGGTCGACATCTACGTGCCGGGATGCCCGCCTTCGGCGGAGGCGCTCGTCTACGGCATGCTGCTGTTGCAGAAGAAAATTCGGCGCACGGGCACGATCGAGCGCTAACGACGCGAAACTGAGGAGTTGTCCGCCCTCGTCCTTCGAGACGCCCGCTTGCGCGGGCTCCTCAAGATGAGGTCGGGTCAAGCAATTCGCTCATCCTGAGGAGGCGGCGCAGCCGCCGTCTCGAAGGACGAGGGAATGGCGGCAGGCCAAGGAATTTAGAATGTCGGCTGAGTTGGAAGCTCTCGGCGCTAAAATCAGCGGCGCCTTGCCCGGCGCGGTGACGGAGCTGAAGGTCGCCTATGGCGAACTGACGCTGACCGTCGTGCGCGACCGCTGGCTTGAGGTCGCCGCCCATCTGCGCGACAGTCCCGACTGCCTTTTCTCGTGCTTCATCGACGTGACGGCGGCGGATTACCCGCAGCGGGCCGAGCGTTTCGAGGTCGTCGCGCATTTCCTCTCGCCTAAACACAACCGCCGTATCCGCATCAAGACGCCGGCGTCGGAAGAAACGCCTGTCGCCTCGCTCGTCACGCTCTATCCCGGCGCGGACTGGTTCGAGCGCGAGACTTACGATCTCTTCGGCGTGATCTTTTCCGGCCATCCCGATCTGCGCCGCATCATGACCGACTACGGCTTCGACGGTCATCCGCTGCGCAAGGACTTCCCGATGACGGGCTTCGTCGAGGTGCGCTACGACGACGAGCAGAAGCGCGTCGTCTATGAGCCCGTTCGGCTCAGCCAGGAATACCGCAATTTCGATTTCCTCTCGCCGTGGGAGGGCGTGCATTACGACCTTCCCGGCGACGAGAAGGCGAGCAAGTGAGCGCGTCGAGATGAACGATCAAACCCCCGCGCCAGCGAAGCCCGAATCGCAAGGCTTGCGCAACTTCAACATCAACTTCGGACCGCAGCATCCGGCGGCGCATGGCGTGCTGCGCCTGATCCTCGAGCTCGACGGCGAAGTCGTCGAGCGCGTCGATCCGCATGTGGGCTTCCTGCATCGCGGCACCGAAAAGCTGATGGAGTCGCGCACCTATCTGCAGAACGTGCCCTATTTCGATCGGCTCGACTATTGCGCGCCGATGAATCAGGAGCACGCCTTCTGTCTCGCGATCGAGCGCCTGCTCGGCGTCGAGGTTCCGCGCCGCGGCCAGCTCATTCGCGTGCTTTACGCCGAAATCGGCCGGCTGCTCTCGCATCTGCTCAACGTCACTTCGCAGGCGATGGACGTTGGCGCGCTCACCCCGCCGTTGTGGGGTTATGAAGAGCGCGAGAAGCTGATGGTGTTCTACGAGCGCGCCTCGGGCGCGCGCATGCACGCAAATTATTTCCGGCCCGGCGGCGTCGCGCGCGATTTGCCCGACCAGCTCGTCGAGGATATCGGCGCGTTTTGCGATCCGTTCCTCAAGGTCCTCGAAGATCTCGATACGCTCTTCATCGGCAACCGTATCTTCAAGCAGCGCAACGTCGACATCGGCGTCATCTCTCTCGAAGACGCCTGGAAATGGGGCTTCTCGGGGGTGATGGTGCGCGGCTCGGGCGCCGCCTGGGATCTGCGCAAGGCGCAGCCTTACGAATGCTACGAGGAGATGGAGTTCGACATCCCGGTCGGCAAACACGGCGATTGCTACGACCGCGCCGTGATCCGCATGGAGGAGATGCGGCAGTCGACCTCGATCATGAAGCAATGCGTCGAAAAGCTCATGCGCGCCGAAAACCGCGGCCCGGTGATGGCGCCCAATCATAAGATCACGCCGCCCTCGCGCGGCGAGATGAAGCGTTCGATGGAAGCCTTGATCCATCACTTCAAGCTCTTCACCGAAGGCTTCCACGTGCCGCAGGGCGAGGTCTACGCCGCGGTCGAAGCGCCCAAGGGCGAGTTCGGCGTCTATCTCGTGTCTGATGGCGGCGACAAGCCCTATCGCTGCAAGATTCGCGCGCCGGGCTTCGCGCATTTGTCCGCCATGGATTTTCTCTGCAAGAACCACATGCTCGCCGACGTCTCGGCGATTCTGGGTTCGCTCGATATCGTGTTCGGGGAGGTCGATCGCTAATGTCCGTCCGTCGTCTCGCCGAAAAACAGACAGAGAGTTTCGAATTCACGCCCGAGAACAAGGCGTGGCTCGAGCATCAGATCGCCAAATATCCCGACGGCCGCCAGGCCTCGATGGTCGTGCCGGCGTTGTGGCAGGCGCAAAAGCAGCATGACAATTGGCTGTCGCAGGCGGCGATCGAAAAAGTCGCGGACGCGCTCGGCATGGCGAAGATTCGCGTGCTCGAAATCGCGACCTTCTATTCGATGTTCAACCTCGAGCCCGTCGGCAAATATTTCATCCAGCTTTGCGGCACGACGCCGTGCCTGCTCGCCGGCTCGGATGAGATCATTGACGTGCTGCATCGCCGGGTGGGCCCTCAGCGGCGCGTGACCGACGATGGGCTGTTTTCCTGGCTCGAGGTCGAGTGCCTCGGCGCGTGCTGCAACGCGCCGATGGTGCAGATCAACGACGACTATTACGAGGATCTGACCGCCGAGAATTTCGAGAAGCTTCTCGACAATCTCGCCGCGGGTCGACCGGTGAAGATCGGCTCGCAAATTGGGCGCGTCTCTTCGGAGCCGGTCGGCATGCTCACGAGCCTGACCTCGCTTTACGGCGACGGCGCGAAGTAGCGGAGGGAAGAGGAAAAACCATGCTTTCCGACGCAGATCGTATCTTCACCAATCTTTATGGCCTGGGCGACAGATCGCTTGCCGGCGCGCGAAAGCGCGGGCAGTGGGACAACACCAAGGCGCTGCTCGACAAGGGCCGCGACTCGATCATCAATGAGATCAAGGCGTCGGGTCTGCGCGGGCGTGGCGGCGCCGGGTTTTCGACGGGCCTGAAATGGTCCTTCATGCCCAAGGAAATCGATCCCAAGCGGCCGCATTATCTCGTCATCAACGCCGACGAGTCGGAGCCCGGCACGTGCAAGGATCGCGAAATCATGCGCAACGATCCGCATACGCTGGTCGAAGGCGCGCTCATCGCGAGCTTCGCCATGGGCGCGCATGCCTGTTACATTTACATTCGCGGCGAGTTCATCGCCGAGCGCATCGCGCTGCAGAAAGCCGTCGACGAAGCCTATGAAGCGCGGCTGATCGGCAAGAACAACATCCACGGCTATCCGTTCGACCTCTACGTTCATCATGGCGCGGGCGCATATATCTGCGGCGAAGAGACCGCGCTGCTCGAAAGCCTCGAAGGCAAGAAGGGCATGCCGCGCTTAAAGCCGCCATTCCCGGCCAATGTCGGCCTCTATGGCTGCCCGACGACGGTCAATAACGTCGAGTCGATCGCCGTCGCGCCGACCATCCTGCGCCGCGGCGCCGCCTGGTTCGCCGGCATCGGCAGACCCAACAACGCCGGCACCAAGCTCTTTTCGATTTCCGGCCACGTCAATCGGCCGTGCAATGTCGAAGAAGCGATGTCGATCTCGTTCCGTGAACTGATCGAGACGCATTGCGGCGGCGTGCGCGGCGGCTGGGACAATCTGCTCGCGGTCATTCCCGGCGGCTCATCGGTGCGCTGCGTGCCCTCGCACGAGATCGTCGATTGCCCGATGGATTTCGACAGCCTCGTGGCGCTGAAGTCCGGCCTTGGCACGGCGGCGGTGATCGTGATGGACAAGTCCACCGACATCATCCGCGCCATCGCGCGTCTCTCTTACTTTTACAAGCACGAAAGCTGCGGTCAGTGCACGCCCTGCCGCGAGGGCACCGGCTGGATGTGGCGCGTTTTGCAGCGCATGGTCGAAGGCCGCGCGCACAGACGAGAAATCGACATGCTGTTCGACGTCTCGAAGCAGATCGAGGGCCACACGATCTGCGCGCTTGGCGACGCCGCGGCCTGGCCGGTCCAGGGACTCATTACGCACTTCCGCGACGTGATCGAGAAGCGCATCGATCAATATGCGGCCAATCCGCATCCCGATCCGATCCGCGTGGCGGCCGAGTGAGAATCATGGCCCAAGAGCCCGACAATCTCGTTCTTGAGTTGCTGCGCGGGATGCGCGGGGACATCGCGGACCTTCGTGAAGGCGTTCGTGGGGTTCAAAACGACATTCGGTCCGTTCGCAATGTGCAGGACACGCATACCCTGCGTTTCGACTTTATCGAAGGGCGGGTCGAGACGCTTCGCGAAGCGATGATGACCGCGCTCGGCTTTGCAGTGAACGCGGATGAAAAGCACAAGAAAATCGAGGTTCGCCTGGCGGAGCTGACCGAACGCGTCGAGAAGTTGGAGAAGGCGAAGTGACCAAGATTCTCGTCGATGGCGTCGAAGTGGACGTGCCCGGAGAGTTCACGCTGCTGCAGGCCTGCGAGCAGGCCGGCGCCGAGATTCCGCGCTTTTGCTATCACGAACGCCTGTCGATCGCCGGCAATTGCCGCATGTGCCTCGTCGAGGTGAAGGGCGGGCCGCCGAAGCCACAGGCGTCATGCGCCATGTCGGTGAAGGATTTGCGCCCGGGTCCGAACGGCGCGCCGCCGGAAGTGCTCACCAAGTCGCCGATGGTGAAGAAGGCGCGCGAAGGGGTGATGGAGTTCCTGCTGATCAACCATCCGCTGGATTGCCCGATCTGCGATCAGGGCGGCGAATGCGATCTGCAGGATCAGGCGCTGGTCTTTGGCGTCGACAGCTCGCGTTTTCATGAAAACAAGCGCGCGGTCGAGGACAAATATATCGGCGTCCTGGTCAAGACCGAGATGAACCGCTGCATCCATTGCACGCGTTGCGTCCGCTTCACGGCGGAGGTCGCCGGCACGGGCGACATGGGCGCGATCGGCCGCGGCGAAGATATGGAGATCACCACCTATCTCGAAAGCGCGATGACCTCGGAGCTGCAGGGCAATGTCGCGGATCTTTGTCCGGTCGGCGCGCTGCTGCCCAAGCCGCAAAGCTTCCGTGGCCGTCCCTGGGAATATCAGAAGACCGAGACGATCGACGTGATGGACGCGCTTGGCTCGGCGATCCGCGTCGACTCGCGCGGCCGTGAAGTCATGCGCATTCTGCCGCGCATCAACGACCTCGTGAATGAAGAGTGGATTTCCGACAAGACGCGCCAGATCGTCGACGGTCTCAAGACGCAGCGCCTTGATCGCCCCTATATCCGCGAGAATGGCCGGTTGCGCCCGGCCTCCTGGCAGGAGGCGCTCGCCGCCGTCGCCGCCAAGACGAAGGCGACGTCCGCGTCGCGCATCGGCGCGCTCGTCGGCGATCTCGCCGCGGTCGAAGAGACCTATGCGCTGAAGCTTCTCGCCGAGCAGCTTGGAACGCCCAATCTCGATTGCCGTCAGGACGGCGCCAAACTCGATCCGAAATTCGGTCGGGCTTCATATCTCTTCAACGCGACGGTCGCGGGGATCGAGCAGGCGGGCGCCGCGCTCATCATCGGCGCCAATCCGCGCAAGGAAGCGCCTGTTCTCAATGCGCGACTCCGCAAGCGCTGGCTCAGAGGCGACTTCAAGATCTCGCTTGTCGGCGAGCGCGCCGATCTCACCTACGACTACGACTATCTCGGGGCCGGACCGGAATCGCTGTTGCAGTTCATCCGCTCCGCAAAGCCGGCTGAAAAGCTGCTGGTCATCGTCGGGCAGGGCGCTCTGTCGCGTGACGACGGGGAGGCGGCGCTCACGCTCGCCGCTCAGGCCGCGCAAAGGCTCGGCGGTCTCGGCGACGGCTGGAACGGCTTCTCGGTCCTGCATACGGCGGCCGCGCGCGTCGGCGCGCTCGATCTCGGCTTCACGCCGGGCGCCGGCGGATTGGATGCGCGCGCGATGGCGAAGGCCGGCGCGCTCGATCTCATCTTCAACCTCGGGGCCGACGAAATCGCCATCGAACCCGGCGCCTTTGTGGTTTACATCGGCACGCATGGCGATCGCGGCGCGCATCGCGCCGATGTGATCCTGCCCGGCGCCGCCTATACGGAAAAGTCCGGGCTTTACGTCAACACGGAAGGCCGCGTGCAGCGCGCCTTCCGCGTCGTCTTCCCGCCCGGAGAAGCGCGAGAAGATTGGGCGGTGTTGCGTGCGCTTTCCGGCGCGCTCGGCGCTCCGCTGCCCTTCGACTCGCTTGCGGCGTTGCGCCGGCTGCTCATCGAGTCCCACCCGCATTTTGCGGAACTGGATGAGATTGCGCCCGGCGAGGCCGCGCAGGTCGTCGCGCTCGCCAATCATCCGGCCGTGGCGATGAAGGATTCCTTCGCGCCGGCAATCCAAAACTTCTACTTCACAAATCCGATCGCCCGCGCCTCGGCGGTCATGGCGGAATGTTCGGCGCTGGCGCAGGGCCGGCTTGCTCAGGCGGCGGAATAGGAGCTTTGGACGTGAACGGTTGGGCGAGCGCCATTTCGGATTTCTTCATCGCGTATCCGCTTGTTCTCGCGCTCGTGAAGAGCGTTTTGCTCGCGGTCGCGTTGCTGATCTACGTGGCCTATGTGATCCTCGCGGACCGTAAAATCTGGGCGGCGGTGCAATTGCGCCGCGGACCGAATGTCGTCGGGCCCTGGGGGCTGCTGCAGAGCTTCGCGGACTTTCTCAAGTTCGCGCTCAAGGAGCCGGTGATTCCGGACGTCGCCAACAAGGGCGTTTTCCTGTTCGCGCCCTTCATCATGGCGACGCTCTCGATCGCCGCCTGGGCCGTCATTCCGGTCGCTGACGGCTGGGCGGTCGGCGACATCAACGTCGGCATCCTCTACATATTCGCACTGTCCTCGCTCGGCGTTTACGGCGTCATCATGGGCGGCTGGGCGTCGAACTCGAAATATCCGTTCCTGTCGGCGCTGCGCTCGGCGGCGCAGATGGTGTCCTACGAAGTCTCGATCGGCTTCGTCATCATCACGGTGCTGCTCTGCGCCGGCTCGCTCAATCTGACCGACATCGTCAACGCGCAGGATACGTCCTACGGCATGGCCGGCTGGTATTGGCTGCGGCTCTTCCCGATGTTCGTCATCTTCTTCGTTTCGGCGCTCGCCGAGACCAATCGTCCGCCGTTCGATCTCGTCGAGGCGGAGTCGGAGCTCGTCGCCGGCTTCATGATCGAATATTCTGCGACGCCCTACGTTCTGTTCATGCTCGCCGAATATGTGGCGATCGTCACCATGTGCGCGCTGCTGACGATCCTGTTCTTTGGCGGCTGGCTGCCGCCGATCAAAATCGCGCCATTCACCTACGTGCCAGGCGTGATCTGGTTCACGCTGAAGGTGAGCTTCTTCTTCTTCTTCTTCGCCATGGTGAAGGCTTTCGTGCCGCGCTATCGCTACGATCAGCTGATGCGTCTGGGCTGGAAAGTCTTCCTGCCGATCTCCCTCGCCATGGTCGTCATCGTCGCCGCCGTGCTGCAGTTCTGGCCGGCGGGACCGGCAGGCAGTTGAGGCCGTCATGAAACTCGATCAAGCCGCCAAGTCGCTCTTCCTCACCGAATTCGTCGGCGCATTCCTGCTGTCGATGCGCTACTTCTTCAAGCCGAAGGCGACGCTCAACTATCCGCACGAAAAGAATCCGCAGTCGCCGCGCTACCGCGGCGAGCATGCGCTGCGCCGCTACCCCAATGGTGAGGAGCGCTGCATCGCCTGCAAGCTGTGCGAGGCGATCTGTCCTGCGCAGGCGATCACCATCGAAGCCGGACCGCGCCGTAACGACGGCACCCGCCGCACGACGCGCTACGACATCGACATGGTCAAATGCATCTATTGCGGCTACTGCCAGGAGGCCTGCCCGGTCGACGCCATCGTTGAGGGGCCCAATTCGGAATTCTCGGTCGAGACCCGCGAGGAGCTTTACTACAACAAAGATCGTCTGCTCGAGAACGGCGACCGCTGGGAGCGCGAGATCGCGCGCAATATCGCGATCGACGCGCAGTACAGGTAATTGGATTTGCGAGCCTGGAGGCTCGCGGTCCAGGGCAGGAATTGGACCGCGAGCCTCCAGGCTCGCATGTGAGCGGCGCGAAAGCGCAGCGCTCGAGAGGACGAAGAACGTGCAGGCCGTATTTTTCTATCTCTTCGCGACGATCATGATCGCCTCGGCCGGCGTCGTGATCTTCGCGCGCAATCCGGTGCACTCGGTGCTCTTTCTCATCCTCGCCTTCTGCAATGGCGCGGGGTTGTTTCTGCTCGCCGGCGCGGAATTCCTGGCGATGATCCTGATCGTCGTCTATGTCGGCGCGGTCGCGGTGCTGTTCCTGTTCGTCGTCATGATGCTCGACGTCGATTTCGCCGAGCTGAAGCAGGGGTTCGCCAAATATCTTCCCGTTGGCGTCGGAGTCGGCGTCGTCGTCCTTGCGGAATTGGGTTTCGTGGCGCTCGGCTGGAGTTCGGCGCCCTCGGCCGCGGACGCCGCCGCCAATCCGATCATTCCGCAAATGAGCAACACCGCGGCGCTCGGCCAAATCCTCTATACGAAATATGTGATTTTCTTTCAGGCGTCGGCGCTTGTGCTGCTCACCGCCATGATCGGCGCCATCGTGCTGACGCTCCATCACAAGCCCAACATCAAACGGCAGAAGATCGACGAGCAGAACGCGCGCACGCGCGAAAATGTGATCGAGATCAAGAAAGTTCCGTTCCGGACCGGCGTCTAACGAGGACATCCATGCTGACCATCGGCCTTACGCATTACCTCGTCGTCGCAGCGGTCCTGTTCACGCTCGGCGTCGCCGGCATCATCCTCAACCGCAAGAACATCATCGTCATTCTCATGTCGGTTGAGCTGATCCTGCTCGCGGTCAAACTGAACTTCGTCGCCTTCTCGCAGTCGCTCGCCGATTTGACGGGTCAGGTGTTCGCGCTCTTCGTGCTCACCGTGGCGGCGGCGGAAGCGGCGATCGGCCTCGCGATTCTCGTCACCTTCTATCGCAACCGCGGCACGATCGCCGTCGAAGACATCAATTCCTTGAAGGGCTGACCCCAGCGATGATTTACGCCATCGTCTTTCTTCCGCTTGTCGGCTTTCTGATCGCAGGCGCGCTCGGACCTTGGATCGGGGTGCGCGCCTCGGAACTCGTCACGACGGGCTTCTTGATGATCTGCGCCGTGCTGTCGTGGATCGTCTTCTTTGACGTCGCGCTCGGACACAATCACGGCTATGCGCCGATCATCGGCAATTGGATGACCGTGGGCGACCTCAAGGTCGATTGGGCGCTGCGGGTCGACACGCTGACGGCGGTGATGCTCGTCGTCGTCAACACGGTGTCGAGCCTCGTGCATCTTTATTCGATCGGCTACATGCACGAGGATCCGGATCGCCCGCGCTTCTTCGCTTATTTGTCGCTGTTCACCTTCGCCATGCTGATGTTGGTGACGGCCGACAATCTCGTGCAGATGTTCTTTGGCTGGGAGGGCGTCGGTCTCGCGTCCTATCTGCTCATCGGCTTCTGGTATCAAAAGCCCTCCGCCAACGCCGCCGCGATCAAGGCCTTCGTCGTCAACCGCGTCGGCGACTTTGGTTTCGCGCTCGGGATTTTCCTCGTCTTCCAGCTGACGAAGTCGCTTGGCTTTGAGGAGGTCTTCGCCGCCGTCCCGGGGCTTGCCGGCAAGACGATCCATGTCTTCGGCATGGATCTCGACGCGCTGACGCTCGCCACCTTCCTGCTCTTCATCGGCGCGATGGGCAAGTCGGCGCAATTCCTGCTGCACACCTGGCTGCCGGACGCGATGGAAGGCCCGACGCCCGTCTCGGCGCTCATTCACGCCGCGACGATGGTGACGGCCGGCGTCTTCATGGTGGCGCGCCTTTCGCCGATTTTCGAATACGCGCCCACGACGCTTGAATTCGTGACTCTGGTTGGGGCGGTCACGGCGATTTTCGCCGCGACGGTCGGCCTTGTGCAAAACGACATCAAGCGCGTCATCGCCTATTCGACCTGCTCGCAGCTCGGCTATATGTTCGTTGCGGAAGGCGTCGGCGCCTATAGCATCGGCGTCTATCATCTTTTCACCCACGCCTTCTTCAAGGCGCTGCTCTTCCTGGGTGCGGGCTCCGTGATCCACGCCATGCATCACGAGCAGGACATGCGCAACATGGGCGGGCTGCGTAAGGATATTCCCTTCACCTTCGCGATGATGATCATCGGCACGCTCGCGCTCACGGGCTTCCCGTTCACCGCCGGTTTCTATTCCAAGGACGCGATCATCGAAGCGGCCTACGCAGCGAGCGAACATCATCACGTGGCGATGTTCGCCTTTATCGCGACCGTGGCCGCCGCCGGCCTGACCTCCTTCTATTCCTGGCGGCTGGTGTTCATGACCTTCTTTGGCGCCCGTAAGGCCCATGCTGTTCAATCGGACCATGCGGATGAGGAGCCGACGGCGGCGCAATTAGCCCATGCGGATGGCGATCACACCCATCAGGATCATTCGCACGACCATGACCATGGCCATGGCCACGACGACCATGGCCATCACGCGCCGCACGAGTCGCCGATCGTCATGCTGGCGCCGCTGGCGGTGCTCGGCCTTGGCGCGCTCGGCGCGGGCATCGTCTTCGGCAAATACTTCATCGGCCATGATTACGATGAATTCTGGAAAGGCGCTCTCTTCACCGGCCGCGACAATCACATCATCCATGAGTTCCACGACGTGGCGCTCGGCGTCGGTCTGGCGCCGACTGTGGTGATGGCTCTGGGCTTCGTCGTTGCGCTCTATTTCTACGTGCTGAAGCCGGGAACCGCGCAGGCGCTGGCGAGGACCTTCCCGCGTCTTTACCGGTTCCTGCTCAACAAATGGTATTTCGACGAGCTCTACGACTTCCTGTTCGTTCGGCCGGCCTTTGCTCTCGGCAGACTGTTCTGGAAGGGCGGCGACGGCGCGATCATTGACGGCCTCGGGCCTGACGGTGTGGCGGCGCGGGTCGCCGATGGCGCCAGGCTCGCGGTGCGCTTGCAGACCGGCTACGTCTATCACTACGCCTTCGCCATGCTCATCGGCGTCGCGGCGGTCGTCACATACTTCATCGCCGGGGGGCTGCGCTGATGTTTGGTTTCGGCATTCTCTCCGGAGTCACCTTTCTGCCGCTCGTCGGCGTCGCCTTCCTGCTGACGCAGAAGGGCGACGATGCAGCGAGCCTGCGCAATATCCGATGGGCGACGCTGGCGACCACGCTCGCGACCTTCGCATTGTCGCTTTACATCTGGTCCGGCTTCGATACGACGAGCGCGGCGTTCCAGTTCGTGGAGCAGAAGAACTGGCTTGGCTCGGGCCTGGTCTACAAGCTGGGCGTCGACGGCTTTTCGATGCCCTTCGTTCTCCTGACGACCTTCCTGATGCCCTTCGCCATTCTCGCCTCCTGGGACTCGATCCAGAAGCGCGTGAAGGAATATATGATCGCCTTCCTGGTGCTCGAGACGCTGATGGTCGGCGTCTTCTGCGCGCTCGACATCGTGCTGTTCTATCTCTTCTTCGAGGGCGGCCTTATTCCGATGTTTCTCATCATCGGGATCTGGGGCGGCAAGCGGCGCGTCTACGCGAGCTTTAAATTCTTTCTCTACACGCTCGTCGGCTCGCTCCTCATGCTGGTCGCGATCCTCGCCATGTACGGCAAGGCCGGCACGACCGACATCACCGTACTGCTGCATACCGACTTCCCCAAGGAGATGCAGACCTGGCTGTGGCTGGCCTTCTTCGCCTCCTTCGCGGTGAAGATGCCGATGTGGCCGGTGCACACCTGGCTGCCTGACGCGCATGTCGAGGCGCCGACGGCCGGCTCCGTGATCCTCGCGGCGATTCTCCTGAAGATGGGCGGTTACGGTTTCATCCGCTTCTCGCTGCCGATGTTTCCTGACGCGTCGACCAATTTCGCGCCGCTCATCTATGCGCTGTCCGTGATCGCGATCGTCTACACGTCGCTCGTCGCGCTGGTTCAGGAAGACATCAAGAAGCTCATCGCCTATTCGTCCGTCGCGCATATGGGCTTCGTCACGATGGGCCTCTTCACGCTCAATGCTCAAGGCATGCAGGGCGCGATCTTCCAGATGATCTCGCACGGCCTCGTCGCCGGCGCGCTGTTCCTTTGCGTCGGCGTGATCTACGACCGCATGCATACGCGCGAGATCGCGGCCTATGGCGGCCTCGTCAACCGCATGCCGCTCTACGCCTTCGTGTTCATGCTGTTCACCATGGCCAATGTCGGCTTGCCGGGAACGACGGGCTTCATCGGCGAATTCCTGTCGCTGACCGGCGCGTTCCAAGCGAACAGCTGGGTGGCGCTGATCGCGACGAGCGGCGTTGTCTTGTCTGCGGCTTACGCGCTCTATCTCTACCGACGCGTGATCTTCGGGGTCTTGGACAAGGCCAGCCTCAAGAACATCGCCGATCTGACGCCGCGCGAAATTGCGATCTTCACGCCGCTTGTTCTGCTCACGCTTTACTACGGCATACAGCCGCAGGCCATTTTGAACGCGACGCAGGCGTCGGTCGACAATCTCATCCAGACCCATACGGCGCTCATCGACGCGGTTAAGCTCGCGGCCGCTGGCCAATGACGGATCGCTGACGATGCCCTTCTTCGTTCAACTCGCGCATCATTTTCTTCCCGAGACGATTCTCGCCGTCGGCGTGATGGCGCTCATCCTCATCGGCGCCTTCCGCGGCGAGCGCGGTTTTGGCCTTGTCGACGAAATGGCCGTCGGCATTCTGGGCCTCGCCCTGGTCGCGATCGCTCTGTCGAGCACGCCCGACACGAGCATCTTCGACGGCGCCTATATCGACGACGGGTTTTCGCGCTTCATGAAAGCGCTGACGCTCATCGGCGCGATCGTGTCGATTCTGCTGTCCGTCGACTGGCTACAACGCAACGGGCTCGAGAAATTCGAGTATCCGGTGCTCATCATTCTTTCGACGCTCGGCATGTTGCTGCTGATTTCGGCCGATAATCTCATCGCGCTCTATCTCGGCCTCGAACTGATGTCGCTGGCGCTCTATGTCATGGCCGCCTTTGCGCGCGACGACGGGCGATCGTCGGAAGCCGGCTTAAAATATTTCGTCCTCGGCGCGCTCTCTTCCGGCATGATGCTTTACGGCGCGTCGCTGCTCTACGGCTTCGCCGGAACGGTGTCTTTCGCCGGGATCGCGGCGGCCGTCTCGACCTCCCCGCCGATCGGGGTGATCTTCGGGCTGGTCTTCGTCCTGGCGGCGCTGGCCTTCAAAATGTCGGCGGCGCCGTTCCATATGTGGACGCCCGACGTCTATCAGGGCGCGCCGACGCCGGTCACCGCCTTCTTCGCTTCGGCCGCCAAAATGGCGGCGGTGGCGATCACCGTGCGCATTGTCATCACCGCCTTCCCGGGCGTGAAGGACCAGTGGCGCCAGATCATCATCTTCATCGCCATCGCTTCGATGCTGCTGGGCTCATTCGCGGCCATCGGGCAGGAGAACATCAAGCGGCTGATGGCCTATTCCTCGATCGGCCATATGGGTTTTGCGCTGATCGGACTCGCCGCCGGCGACGAGGCGGGCGTGCGCGGCGTCGCGATCTACCTCACGATCTATCTGATCATGACGCTCGGGACCTTCGCCGCCATTCTCGCGATGCGGGTCGAAGGCAGATATGTCGAGAATGTCTCCGACCTCGCCGGCCTGTCGCGCACCAATGGCTGGATGGCCTTCTTCCTGGCGATGCTGATGTTCTCGCTTGCCGGCGTTCCGCCGCTCGCGGGCTTTTTCGCCAAATATTACGTGCTCCTCGCCGCGGTCGACGCTGGCCTCTTTGGCCTCGCGGTCATCGGCGTCCTGGCGAGCGCGGTCGCGGCCTATTACTATCTGCGGGTCGTCAAGGTCATGTATTTCGACGAGCCGGCGCCGGCCTTCGACCGCGCGCCGATGGCGCTGCGCGCGGTGCTTGCCGCGTCCACGCTGGCGCTGCTTGGCTTTTGGGTCTATCCCTCCCCGGTCATGGATGCGGCGGCGGCGGCGGCGAAGTCGCTTTTCTAGGGAGGTAATTCGCGCGTGGAGTTGGGATCATTGGCGCGCGCCCGCGGCGTGCGCCTCCTCGCGCTGGAGAGCGTCGATTCGACCAATGACGAAGCCCGACGTTTGATCGAGGCGGGCGAGCGGGGACCTTTATGGGTGGTCGCCGCGCGGCAGACGCGCGGCCATGGCCGTCTCGGACGCGACTGGATTTCGCCGCCGGGCAATCTCCATGCGAGCCTTGTTCTTGGCGATTTCGGCGAAGCCGCCGTGGCGCCGCAGCTTGGCTTCGTGGCGGGCGTCGCGGCCATCCGCGGCCTGCGCGCCGCGACGGGGAACGCTGGCCGCTTCGCGCTAAAATGGCCCAATGATCTTCTGCTCGAGGGCGCTAAGCTCGGCGGGATTTTGCTTGAGAATGTCGGCGTGCCGACAGGCGATGCGCGCGCGCCGCGCGCCTTCGTCGCGATCATCGGCCTTGGCGTCAACTGCGCCGAGGCGCCGCGCGATCTGCCCTTCGAAGCGCGCGCGCTGGCGTCAATCGGGCCGAACGCGCCGGACGCCGCGACGCTCTTTACGCATCTGTCGGACGCGCTCGTCGAAACGCTTGATCTTTGGCGCGGCGGCGAGGGCTTCGCCTATATTCGAGACGCTTGGCTCAAGGACGCCGCCTATCTCGGCGCCCATATCCGCGTTGAGCTGCCGCGCGAGACCGTCGAGGGGCGCTTCGCGAGCATCGACGCGATCGGCCGGCTGGTTTTGGCGACGCGTGACGGCGAGCGCGTCATCGAGGCGGGCGACGTGTCGCTCGGCCCGCGCCAGACCACGGCGGGGGGCGTCGCATGACGACGCCGGAAACAGACCTCGTCTTCGTGCCGCTCGGCGGCTTGGGCGAAATCGGCATGAACATGGCGCTCTACGGCTATGGGCCGCCGAAAGCGCGCAAATGGCTGATGGTCGACTGCGGCCTCGGCTTTCCCGGGCCGGAGGCGCCCGGCGTCGACCTCGTCTTCGCCGACATCGCCTTCGTCGAGAAGATCGCGCGCGATCTCGTCGGCATTTGCATCACCCATGCGCATGAGGATCATATCGGCGGGCTCGCGACCTTATGGCCGCGGCTCAAATGCAGGGTGTTCGCCACGCCCTTTGCGGCGGGCCTCCTGGAAGTGCGGCGGTTGAACGAACCAGGCGCGCCGAAGATCGACATCTCGCTGACGCATGCCGGCGCAAAGCTCGATCTCGATCCGTTCCAAGTCGAATATGTCGCCGTGGCGCATTCGATTCCGGAAGCGAATGCGCTCGCGATCCGAACGCCGCTCGGGCTGCTGGTCCACACCGGCGACTGGAAGATCGATCCGCAGCCCGGCGTCGGGACGCGCATCGACGAGGCGCGGCTCCGCGCGCTCGGCGACGAGGGCGTCACGGCGCTGATCTGCGACTCGACCAACATCCTGCGCGAGGGCGACAGTTTTTCGGAAGCCGACGTCGCGCGCACGTTGCGCACGCTGATCGCCGAAGCCCCGGGCCGGGTGCTGGTCACCACCTTCGCGTCCAATATCGCGCGGCTGCGCGGCATCGGCGAGGCGGCGCAGGCCTGCGGGCGCACCGTCGTCGTCGCCGGGAGGGCGATGGATCGCGCCATCCAGGTTGCGCGAGACTGCGGCTATCTCGACGGGCTGCCCGGATTTCACGCGCCCGAATTGCTGCCGACCTTGCCGCGCGACAAGACCGTCGTCATTGCGACCGGAAGCCAGGGCGAAACCCGCGCCGCCATGGCCCGGGCGGCGGTGAACGAACATCCGGCGATCAAGCTTGTCGCGGGCGATCGGGTGATCTTTTCGTCGCGCGTCATTCCCGGAAATGCACGCGAGGTCCTTCGCGTCATCAACGCGCTCTGCGACATCGGCGTCGAGGTCATCACCGACCACGACCACCTCGTGCATTGTTCAGGCCATCCGCGGCGCGGCGAAGTCACGCAAATGTACGAATGGATCCGGCCGCAGATCGCCATCCCGGCGCATGGCGAGGCGCATCATCTCACGGCGCATGCGGCCTTCGCCAAGTCGCATGGCGTGTCGCAAGTCGTCTCGGCGCGCAACGGCGACATCGTGCGACTGGCGCCCGGTGCGCCGGGCATTATCGGCAAGGCCCCGCACGGCCGTCTGATGAAGGATGGCGACGTCGTCCTGACCGAAGACGACGGGGCCGTGCGCGACCGCTTGCGCCTCTCTGTCACCGGCGTCATCTCCATCGCGCTCGCCGTCGACCGCAAGGGCGAGCTTGTCGGCGATCCGGACGTCGTCTTCGCCGGCGTGCCGAAACGCGGCAAATTCGGCGAAGAGATGGGCGAAGTCATTGACGAGGCGCTGTTCGCGGCTTTCGAGGGATTGTCGCGGCCGCGGCGCCGCGACGCCGACGCCGTTTCGAAGGCGATCGAGCGCGCGGTGCGCGGCGCGGTGTCGTCCGTCTGGGGCAAGAAGCCCACCGTGCATGTGATGGTCGTGGCCACCTGAGCAGCGGCGCGCTCAGGTGGATCGCCTTTTAGAAGGCGTAAAACTTTTGGGTCTTGCCGTCCGTCGTCGTGATGGTGAATCCGCTGACGTAGAAACACTCAAGCGCGCCCGGCAGCTTGAACTTGTCGCCCTTCTTCATGGCCTTTCCGTAGACCTTCGAGGAGGTCGGCGCGGCGCATTCGCCGCCGTCGATCGCCACGGCTTTAACCGCGACCTTGTCCTTCTTGACCTTGCATTCGACCTCGCCGTCGAACTTTTTACTGCAGTCGAAGGCCTCCTCCGCGTGAGCAAATGCGGGCGTAAAAATCAGCGCTAAGAGAGGCAGGAACTTTTTCATTATTTACTCCATTATCGCTGAGCAGGCGCAGGCGCGTCAGGCAGCGGCTGCACGAAATTGTCGCCCCGGTTGGGCCCAGCCAGCAGGTCGGGAGTTTTCCCAATCACATAAGTATAAAAACCATGTGACAGCGTTCTCGGTTTCGCGTTCGCAAAGCCGTCACCCTTCTTTTGGGTCGCGGCGGCGGCGCCGGGCGGATACGCTGCACGTGGAGCGAATCGCGCATGGACGATCGGCCTGCCTATTATGAATTCTTCGCCGGCGGCGGCATGGCCCGCGCCGGGCTTGGCGACGGCTGGCGCTGCCTGTTCGCCAATGACTTCGATCGCAAAAAGGCGGAGAGCTACCGCGCCAATTGGGGCGGCGAGGCGCTGCACGTCGGCGACGTGCGCGCGTTATCCACAGCACAGTTGCCCGGCCGCGCCGATCTCGTCTGGGCGTCCTTCCCCTGTCAGGACCTGTCGCTCGCCGGCGCCGGCGCTGGACTGGCTGGCGAGCGATCGGGGACCTTCTGGCCGTTCTGGGATTTGATGAAGGCGCTGCGCCAAGAGGGGCGCGCCCCGTCGCTCATCGTGCTCGAAAATGTCTGCGGCGCGCTGACCTCGCATGGCGGCAAGGATTTTGAAAAGATCTGCGAGGCGCTGGCGAAGGAGCGTTACAGATTTGGCGCGCTGGTCATCGACGCGGCGCTGTTCGTTCCGCAATCGCGTCCGCGGCTGTTCATCATCGCCGCGCGAGAGGATGTCGCGGTTCCCTCGTCGCTCGCCATCCGTCATTGCGAGGCGCGCAGCGACGAAGCAATCCATAAATCGCCTCACGGCCCTGGATTGCTTCGCGTCACTCGCAATGACGCGCCGTTTCACACCCGCGCGCTTGTCGCCGCGCATGAGCGCCTGCCGAAGCGGCTACGCGACAACTGGCTCTGGTGGAATTTGCCGGCGCCGCCGCTGCGCAATAAGTCGCTGATCGACGCGATCGAAGACGCTCCGACGGATGTGGCGTGGCATAGCGTAAGCGAGACAAATGCGCTCATCGCCATGATGAGCGACGTCAATCTGGCGAAGATCGCCGAGGCGAAACGCGCCGGGCGCAAAATGGTTGGAACGCTCTATCGCCGCACGCGCTATCAGAATGGCGCAAAGGTCCAGCGCGCCGAGGCGCGTTTCGACGAGATTGCCGGTTGCCTGCGCACGCCGGCCGGCGGCTCGAGCCGGCAATATGTGCTGGTCGTCGACAAGGGCAGGGTGCGCGCGCGGCTGATGTCGGCGCGCGAGACCGCGCGGCTGATGGGCCTGCCGGAGGATTATTTGCTCCCCCCGACCTATAGCGACGCCTATCATTTGACTGGCGACGGCGTCGTCGTTCCAGTCGTGCGGCATATCGGGCAGTTGTTAGAGCAGTTGCTGAAGACGCGCATCGAGCGGGAGGCGGCTTGAGCCCCCTCCCTAACCCTCCCCTGCTTCGCGGGAGAGGGAATCGTCGCGATCAGCGCTGCCGCGCCAGCCGCAACCTTTATGACGAGCGGTCTCTGCTCCCTCTCCCGCAAGCGAAGCGCCACGGGGGAGGGCTGGGGAGGGGGTCTTACGCGTGAGCGTGAAAGAAAGTCCCGAACAGCGCTCCGCCATCATGCGCGCGGTGAAGGGGCGCGACACCGCTCCTGAAATCGCCGTTCGGACGATGTTGAGGCGTTTCGCGCCGTTCTATCGGCTGCATCGCAAGGACGTTCCCGGCACTCCCGACATCGCCTACATCGGCCGCAAGCGCGCGATCTTCGTCCATGGTTGTTTCTGGCACGGGCATGAGTGCCCGCGCGGCGCGCGCAGCCCCAAGGCTAACGCCGACTATTGGCGCGCCAAGATCGCGCGAAACGTCGCGCGCGACGCGGCGCATCAGACGGCGCTCGCGGCGCAGGGCTGGCGCGCCCTCACGATCTGGGAATGCGAGCTGAAGGACGCCGCGGCGACGGAGAAGAAGCTGCGCGAATTCTTGGGGTAGGGGCGCATACCTCCCCCTTGCGGGGAGGTCGCGCCGCAAAGCGGCGCGGGTGGGGGCTTTTCACCTCACCCGGTCGCCTCCGGCGACACCCTCTCCCGATGGGAGAGGGACACGCCCTCAATCCTTGGCGCGCTCGACATAGGCGCCGTCCTCGGTCTGGATCACGACGCGCGTGCCCGGCTGAATATGCGGCGGGACCATCACGCGCGCGCCATTGGCGAGCTTCGCCGGCTTATAGGACGAGGATGCGGTCTGGCCCTTCATCGCCGGCTCTGTCTCCATGATCTCCAGCGTCACGCGCGGCGGCAACTGAATGCCAACGGCCACGCCGTTGAACATCGACAGGATGCAGACCATGCCCTCCTGCAGCCATTGCGCCTGATCGCCGATCACGTCGGTGGGCACGATGATCTGCTCATAGCTCGCCTGATTCATGAAATGATAGCCGTCGCCGTCATTGTAGAGATAGCTGAAATCCTGATCCTCGACGAAGGCGCGCTCGACCTGTTCGGTCGTCTTGTAGCGGTCCGACGTTTTGACGCCGTCCGAGAGGCGGCGCATGTCGATCTGCGTCGTCGGCGTGCCCTTGCCGGGGAAAAAACTTTCGGCGGTCAGGACGACGTAAAGCTGCCCGTCATCTCTCTCGATGATATTGCCCTTGCGAATCGAACTGGCGATGACTTTCACGTCGATATCCCTTATTGCCGGCTTGGTTTATGAACGGCGGTCAGACCATATTTCGGGCGCGCCGGCAATCCGGGGCCCCGCCTCGCGGGAGGCCTTATGACGCGCGCGTCGCCTTGGTGGGCTCGGGATGTTTATGCCGACCGCAAGCCTTTTCTCAAGGCGCGCGCGGCGATCGCCGCCGCCACCCGACGCTTCTTCGCCGCGGAAGGCTTCGCCGAGGTCGAAACGGCGGCGCTTCAGCTATCGGGCGGCAATGAAACGCATCTTTCGGCCTTCGCGACGGAGCTGATCGGTTCGGGTGGCGAGCGGAGCCGGCTCTATCTCCACACCTCGCCGGAGTTTTCCTGCAAAAAGCTGCTCGCGGCGGGCGAGGAGCGGATTTTCACGCTGGCGCGGGTCTTCCGCAATCGCGAGCGCTCGGCCCTGCACCATCCGGAATTCACCATGCTGGAGTGGTATCGCGCCGAGGCGCCGACGCTGCGGCTGATGGAGGACTGCGCCGGACTGCTGGCGAGCGCGGCGCGGGCGGCGGGCGCGACGGACTTCGCCTGGATGGGACGGGTTTGCGATCCCTTCGAGGAACCGCAGATCATCAGCGTCTGCGAGGCCTTTGCGACCCACGCCAGCATTGATCTGGAATCGCTGCTCGACGACCGCGACGGGCTGGCGCGCGCCGCCGCCCGCGACGGCATAAGAGTTGTCGAAGACGACGGCTGGTCGGATCTCTTTAGCAAGATCATGTCCGAAAAGATCGAGCCCATGCTCGGTCGCGAGCGGCCGACCATTCTGACGGATTATCCGTTGAGCGAGGCGGCGCTCGCCCGCGCCAACACGGATGATCCGCGCTTCGCCGATCGCTTCGAACTCTATGTCTGCGGCGTCGAGCTCGCCAATGGCTTCGCCGAACTGACCGACGCGGCGGAGCAGCGCCGGCGCTTCGAGGCGCAGATGCAGGAGAAGCGCCGCATCTATGACGAGACCTATCCAATCGACGAGGATTTTCTCGCCGCTCTGGCTGAGATGCCGCCGGCCTGCGGCGTCGCGCTCGGCTTCGACCGGCTGGTGATGCTCGCGGCGGGGGCGGCGCGCATCGAACAGGTGCTGTGGACGCCAGTGGCCGAGTCCGGCACGGCGCACTAGTTTCTCATTCGAATAAACGACGCAACGCTGGCGCGTACATCCTACGCTGGCTAGGACGTCCATATTGGCGCCATTTGACGGCGAACGCGGGCGGTACGCGCTTGCACGCCGCGCATGATTTTAATGGAGGGCGCGATGGGCCTTAAATTATTGCTGAAAACTGTTGTGGCCCTCGCCATGACGATTGCGACAGCCGCCTCGGCTCAGCAGAACCAAGCGCCCGCAGCGCCGCCGGCCGCGCCCGTCTCCACCTTCGACGACAAGCTCGTGAAAATTGGCGAGCAGGCGCCCGGTTTCGGGGGGATGTATTTCGACGAGAAGGGCGCGCTGCAGGTCTATATGAAAAACGCGCCGGAACTGCGCAGCGCGGACGCAATGAAAGCCGCGCGGTCGCGGGTCACGTCGGCCATCGCCAGCGTGCTCGGCGCAGATTTCCTGGCGCAAAACGCCGCCGCCAAAGGCCGCGCTCAAGAACCGAATATCATCAAGGGCGACTACGACGTCGTCGAACTCGCCAAGTGGAAGAAAAGCTTCAGCCCGGCGCTCGACGGCCAGGAGATCGTCTTCGTCGATCTCGACGAACGCCGCAATCGCGTGACCGTCGGCGTCGTCGGCGATCCATCGCGCCAGAGGTTCGAAGCCCTGGCGAAATCGCTCGGCGTTCCCTTCGAAGCGCTGATCATCGAAGAGACTCAGCCGATCCGTTTCCACGCCTCGTTGCGCGATAAACGTCGGCCGGTGCCCGCAGGCGTTCAGATCGAAATCGACACCGGCGTTTTCGCCTTTAAGCTCTGCACGCTCGGATTCAATGTCGTGCGCAACGGCCGCGACGGCTTCGTGACGAATTCTCACTGCACCAAGAATCGCGGCGTCAGCAATGACGACGATTTCCATCAGCCGAATGATCCGCTGCTTTCCGGCAATAAGATCGGCGATGAGGATAGCGATCCGCGATACTTCACCGGCGGCGTGTGCCCATCGGGCAAGAAATGCCGCTTCAGCGACAGCGCCTACGCCGATTATCGGATCGACCGCGGGCGTTTCGAAATCGCGCGAACGACGAACAATACCGGCTCGCTGACGATCAACGGCTCTCCGAGCACATTTCTGATCGTCAGCGAGACGCCGGACTCCGTGGTGGGCATGAGGCTCAACAAAATCGGCCGCACGACGGGCTGGGCCTTTGGCGATGTGCGCGCGACCTGCATCGACGTCAATGTCGCGGACACTGACGTCAGGCTGCTGTGCCAGAGCCGCGTCGGGCGAGTGACCGGAACGAACAAGCTGACGGACAATGGCGACAGCGGCTCGCCCGTCTTCTCCATCCTGCCGACCGGCAGTCAGGCGAGCCTGCACGGAATCTTGTGGGGCGGGCCCGACGACGGCAGCTCCTTCGTCTTTAGCCCGATGAGCCTGATCGAGCAGGAACTCGGAGAGCTCACCACCTTCACCGCGCCACGGCCTCCGCCGCCCCCGCCGCCGGAGCCGACGCCGCGGGAGCAGTGCCTGCGGGAATGCAACGCCGAGCGCGACGCCTGTCTGGCCGATGGCGGCCTGGGCTCGCAATGCATCCCCGCCTGGCGCCGCTGCCGGGAGCAGTGCCCGGCGCGGTAGCCCGCGGGTTCGGGCAGGGTCTGGCCCTGGCGGGATCGCCCAGGCCGGCTCCGCTTCCAAATTCCACCGCCTTGGGGTATGAGACGCTGCATCGCAACAACAGCCAGCGTCTCCAGTTCCCGGCCGCTCTCGGGCGGCCGCAGAGGCGGCTGTTTTACCTGGCCGGCCTTTAAACATGCAGCTGCGCAACATCGCCATCATCGCCCACGTCGACCATGGCAAGACCACGCTCGTCGACCGCCTGCTCCAGCAGTCGGGCGCCTTTCGCGAAAACCAGCGCGTCGTCGAGCGCGTGATGGATTCCAACGATCTCGAAAAAGAGCGCGGCATCACCATCATGGCGAAGGCCACCTCCATCACCTGGAAGGATGTGCGCATCAACATCGTCGACACGCCCGGCCACGCCGATTTCGGCGGCGAGGTTGAGCGCATCCTGTCGATGGTCGACGGCGCCATCGTGCTCGTCGACGCCGCCGAAGGCCCGATGCCGCAGACCAAATTCGTCGTCGGCAAGGCGCTCAAGATCGGCCTGAAGCCGATCGTCTGCGTCAACAAGGTCGACAAGCCCGACGCCCGCGTCTCGGAAGTCGTCAACGAGGTGTTCGATCTCTTCGCCGCGCTCGACGCCACCGACGAGCAACTCGACTTCCCGATCATCTACGGCTCCGCCAAGCAGGGCTGGATGGCCGAGGAGCCGACCGGCCCGCAGGACGGCATGGCGCCGCTGTTCGATCTCGTCGTCAAGCATGTGCCGGCGCCCACCGTCGAGGACGGCGGTTTCCGCATGCTCGGCACGCTGCTCGAGGCCAACCCCTATCTCGGCCGCATCATCACCGGCCGCGTCTTCGCCGGCAGCGTGAAGCCCAATCAGGCGGTGAAGGTGCTCGACCGCACCGGCAAGATCGTCGAGCAGGGGCGCGTGTCGAAAATTCTCGCCTTCCGCGGCATCGAGCGCCAGCCGATCGAGGAGGCGGAAGCCGGCGACATCGTCGCCATCGCCGGTCTCGAAAAATTCAACGTCGCCGACACGCTCTGCGCGCTGGAAGTCAACGAGCCGCTGCAGGCGCAGCCGATCGATCCGCCGACGCTCTCCATGACCTTCCTCGTCAATGACAGCCCGCTCGCGGGCACGGAAGGCGACAAGGTGACGAGCCGCATGATCCGCGCGCGCCTCTTCAAGGAGGCCGAAGGCAATGTCGCGCTGCGCGTCGAGGACGCGCCGGCGGGCGACGCCTATATCGTCTCGGGCCGCGGCGAATTGCAGCTCGGCATTCTGATCGAGACCATGCGCCGCGAGGGCTTCGAGTTGGGCGTCTCGCGCCCCAAGGTCGTTTTCAAGAAGGATGAGAGCGGCGATATTCTGGAGCCGATCGAAGAGGTCGTTATCGACGTCGACGAGGAGCATAGCGGCGTCGTCGTTCAGAAGATGAACGAGCGCAAGGCCGAGATGATCGAGATGCGCCCGTCGGGCGGCAATCGTCTGCGTCTCGTCTTCCACGCGCCGACGCGCGGGCTGATCGGCTATCAGGGCGAACTTCTCACCGACACGCGCGGCACGGCGATCATGAACCGCCTGTTCCATGAATATGCGCCCTACAAGGGCGAGATTCAGGGACGCCGCAACGGCGTGCTGATCAGCAATGACTCCGGCGAAGCCGTCGCCTACGCGATGTGGAAGCTGGAAGATCGCGGCCCGATGATGATCGAGCCGGGCTGGAAGGTCTATAAGGGGATGATCGTCGGCGAGCATACGCGCGACAATGATCTCGAGATCAATGTCTTGAAGGGCAAGCAGCTCACCAACATCCGCACCCAGTCGAAGGACGAAGCGGTGCGCCTGACGCCGCCGATCCAGATGACGCTGGAAAAGGCGCTGGCCTATATCGAGGACGACGAGCGCGTGGAAGTGACGCCGAAGTCGATCCGCTTGCGCAAGGTGTTTCTCGATCCGAATGATCGCAAGAAGGCGAAGGGCAAGGCCGCGCTGGTGGAGTGAGGGCGTCGCTGAAGAAAGTGCAACGCTACGAAGACGACGCTGCAATGATCGACTGGGGCCCGGTAATTCTGCAATGCATGGAGTTGCTTTTTACGCTTGGCTACATTCTTGGCTGGCCGGTGATCTGGCTTCTTAGTTTCGGTCGTTACCGCCCGCTGGGCGTCTCGGAAGATGAGTCGAAGCTCAAGCCGCTCGGCAGGTGCAGGTTCGAAGACGAAGACGGCGCCATCGTTCTTAGCAGGGAGTTGACCGCCGTGATCGGCGCCACGATCATCTTGAGCGCCGCGCTTTTAGCGGGCGTTCTCGCCCAGCCATGAGCGCAACTAGACGCGAGCCATCGAAAGCTTCAGCCTTTTTCTACTGCAGCCCCACTGCATCGACCACCCCGCTTGGGCAGCCGGGGTCTGTCGTCGGCGCGGCGGCGATGAGGTCGGCGAGTTTGCTGTCGGGTTTGACGTCTCCCACCAATCCGATGGTCATCTCGACAATGAGATTGCGGCCGCCGTCTCTCTTGCAGGCGACGCGCACCCGATCGGCGGCGCCGTCGCCGAAGGTTTCGTTGAACGCCGCCTTGAGTTGATCGCGCGTGATTTCCTCGCCGATATGCGCCGCGAAAAGCCCCTGAACCTTGGAGCTGTTCAGCTGCGACATCAGCGCCAGCATCCGTGAAAAATAGATTTCCGCCGCGCTTCCCGGAAAGCACGTGCCATGTTTGATCCACTCGTGCCGTTCGAGCAGCGACATCGTTCCCGGCATGACTTCCGACAGCGCATGCCGTGTCGCGTCGGAGAGTTCGGGCTCGGGCAGGCCGTTCCACCGGTTGTCCTTATCGGCGGCGACGATGTGGCGATCGACGTTGCAATATTGTTTTTTGGGCCAGAGCCCATGCAGCGCGAAATGCGTCGCGTCGAACCGGTCGGGTCTTTGCGTTTCGCATTCCGTCTTGTCGGGCTTGCCTTCGCAAAACGCCGGCTGCCAGCTCACGGCGAGGATGTAATCCGGCTTTTGCGCCGCGGCGCCGCCGTCAGGCTCTTGCCCGCCCGAGGCTTCTTCGCCGCCGCTCTCCGGCTTGCCGCCGCCCTCAGCGAGCCTCGCCTCGCCGCATCCGACCGCGACCCACCGGCGCCCCGGCTGAGCGTCGGGGACATCGATGAGATAATGAGTCGCGTTCGGCTTGTTCTTGGCGAAAATGGAATAATGCCCATTCTGCTCGACGCTGATATTGCCGGGATTGGCGCCGGTTCTGATCGATTGAAGCGCGGGACAGGACTGACGGGCGACGAAAGTTCCCGATGCAGGCGTATCCGCCGTCGCGCCTGAGGCGACGAGCGACAATGACGAACAAAGCAGGATTCGAACAGCGCGTGCGCGCATGACAAAAACTCCACAAAATCAGCAACGCGCGGAAGGGTAATCTGGGCGGCGTGTGCGAGCAAGCATCGCCTGATTGCGCGAACGCCTCCCGAAGTTGCGCCGAACATCGCTGTACCATATTTTGGTATCCCAAAATTGGGAGCCGCCCCGCCATGGCTAAGAACACGTCCATCGTCATCGGCGATCGTCTCGCCGCCTTCGTTGAAAGCCAAGTCGCCGAAGGTCGCTATGGCTCGGCCAGCGATGTGGTCCGAGCAGGGCTGCGCTTGCTCGAAGAGCAGGAGGTCAGGCTCGGCGCGCTGCGCGTCGCCTTGATCGAAGGCGAAGAGAGCGGCGCAGCGACGCCCTTCGACATGGAGGCGTTTATTGCGCGCAAGCGCGCTGAAGTTAAGGGATGAGACGTTACGCGTTAACGCCGCGCGCGCAGGCTGACCTTGAGGACATCTGGACTTACACGGTCGCCCGTTGGGGCGCCGATCAAGCGGAAAAATATCTTCGCCAAGTCGCGGTCGCGATGGCGTATGTCGCCGCCGATCCCGAGCGCGGCCGCGCCTGCGACGATGTTCGCGCCGGCTACTGGAAGCACGCTGTCGGCGCTCATGTGCTCTTTTACCGGAAAGCGCCAAAAGGCGTCGAAATTGTCCGCAGCCTGCATCAGCGGATGGATTTCCAGCGTCACCTTTAAGAGCCGCGGGCGGTTCCGCTATTCGCTGTGGCGCGAAGCGCCTCCCGCAGCCCCGCCAAATCCTCCGGCAATTCGCTTTCAAACATCATCTCCTCTTTCGTCACCGGATGCTCAAACCCCAGCGTCGCGGCGTGCAGCGCCTGGCGGCCCAAACGCTCGACGGTCTCGCGG
Organism: Methylocystis sp. H62; assembly: GCF_015709515.1. Classification (GTDB taxonomy): domain Bacteria; phylum Pseudomonadota; class Alphaproteobacteria; order Rhizobiales; family Beijerinckiaceae; genus Methylocystis. The sequence goes on along the minus strand of NZ_JADNQZ010000053.1, from coordinate 63,083 downwards.
GCGGCGGGCGTCAGTTTCGCGACCTTGGTTTTAAAACCCGCGCCATAGGTTTGATCGCCGATCAGCGGATGGCCGATATGCGCCATATGCACGCGGATCTGATGCGTGCGGCCGGTCTCCAGCTGGCAGCGCAGCAGCGACGCGACGCCGTAATCTTCGACCTTCTCCCAATGCGTGATCGCTTCGCGGCCGCGCGCTTCCGGCACCACCGCCATTTTCTCGCGCTGCGTCGAATGGCGGCCGAGCGGCGCGTCGACCGTTCCATGCGCGCGGTCGGGAACGCCCCAAACGAAGGCGAAATATTCGCGCGTCAGCGACAGTTTGCGGCCGTGGTCGGCGAAGAGGCGCGAGAGGCCATGATGCGCGGCGTCGGTCTTGGCGACGACCAAGAGGCCGCTCGTATTCTTGTCGATGCGATGCACGATGCCGGGCTTCTTCACCCCGCCGACGCCGGAAAGGCTGTCGCCGCAATGGGCGATCAGCGCATTGACCAGCGTGCCGCTCTCATGCGCGCTCGCCGGATGCACGACGAGGCCGGCCGGCTTGTCGATGACGAGGAGATGTTCGTCCTCATAGACGATGGTGAGCGCGATATCTTCGCCCTGCGGCTCGGCCGGAGTCGCCGGCGGCACGTCGAGCGTGACGTGATCTCCGGCGCCGAGCTTCTTGGCCGGATCGCGCGCCGTCTCGCCGGCAAGGGTCGCGCGGCTGTCCTCGATCAGCCCCTTGATGCGGCTGCGCGACAGATGCGCGGCGACGATCTCCGGCTGTTCGGCGAGAAAGCGGTCGAGCCGGGCGCCGGCGTGCTGCGGCGCAACGAGAAATTCGAAGCGCTCGGCGGATGCGTCAATTTGAGGCAGAGCCTTGACTGTCATTTCAGCTTTTTTTCCGCGCGCCGACGCGCACATGATATGAGAGCCACCGAAACGCGGGCGTGGCGCGAGCGGAGGCGTGAACCTTCGCCATTATGCGCATCGAAAAACGCCGCCCAAGGGAGGCTCTTCCATTAGCGACGCCGAGGCTCCGTTCTGCGCCGTCATCGGCGCGGGCCCCGCCGGCCTTTTCGCCGCCGACGCGCTCGCGCGCGCCGGGGCGCGCGTCGTTATCTATGAGCACAAAGCGAGCCCCGCGCGCAAATTCCTGATGGCGGGGCGGGGCGGGCTCAACATCACCCATAGCGAAGGCCTCGAGCGTTTCATCTCGCGCTATGGCGCGGGGGCCGCGAGGATCGCGCCGTTCATCCGCGCCTGGCCGCCGCAGGCGCTGCGCGACTTCTGCGCCGAGCTTGGCGAGACGACCTTCGTCGGCTCCAGCGGCCGGGTTTTTCCGGCAAGTTTCAAGGCCTCGCCGCTGCTGCGCGCCTGGCTGCGGCGGCTGACGCGGCTTGGCGTCACGATCGTGACCCGCCACGACTTCGCGGGTTTCGCCGAATCGGGGGCGCTGCGCCTCGTCGGCCCGGATGGCGAATTCACCCGCAAGGTCGACGCCCTGGTGCTCGCGCTCGGCGGCGCCTCCTGGCCGCGGCTCGGCTCCGACGGCGCCTGGGCGGCGCGGCTGGGCGCGCAAGGCGTGCGCGTCACGCCGCTCGTCGCCGCCAACAGCGGCGCGCTGATCGAGTGGAGCGCGATCTTTCGCGACGATTTCGAAGGCCAGCCGATCAAGACGGCGTTGCTGCGCCATGGCGCGTCTACGGCGCGCGGCGATGTCGTCGTCACGCGCGCCGGACTCGAAGGCGGGCCGGTTTACGCGCTCTCCTCGCAGCTGCGCGACGTCACGCAAAAACACGGCCCGACGACGCTGTCGATCGATCTGCGGCCCGACACCAGTCTCGATTGCCTGACCCGCAAGCTGTCGCGGCGTCCGCAGAAACAGTCGCATGCAAATTTTCTGCGCAAGGCCGGGTTCTCGAAAGTCGAGATCGGGCTCCTGCGCGAGGGGCGCGGGGAGGGCCTGCCGCGCGACGCGGAAACGCTTGCCGGGCTCATCAAGAATGCGCCGCTCACCGTCACAGGCGTCGGCGGTCTCGAGCGCGCCATCTCAACCGCCGGCGGCGTCTCCTTCGACGAATTCGACGACAATCTGATGCTCAAGAAGCTGCCGGGCGTTTTCGTCGCGGGCGAGATGCTCGACTATGACGCGCCGACGGGCGGTTATCTGCTGCAGGCGGCCTTTTCCACCGGACTGGCGGCGGGACGCGGGGCCGCCCGCTATCTCGGCCTTTCGCCAGATCAATCGGTCGCGCCGTCCGAGCCCGGTCAGACGGGCTTGTCGCCCCGCCAGTCGCCAAACGGGCGCGCCCCGGAAGCATCGAACAAATACAGCCTGTAGACCTCCGCTGCGCCGCCCTCCATGCCGGGCGATCCCGCCGGCATGCCCGGCGCGGCGAGGCCGACGGCGTCCGGCCGCTCCTTCAAGAGCCGCGCGACCGCCTGCGGGGGAACATGGCCTTCGACGATGTAGCCGTCGATCTCGGCCGTGTGGCAGGAGGACAGCGGCTCAGGCACGCCGAGGCGCTTCTTCACCGACGGCATATCGGCTTCGACGATCTCCTCGACGATGAAGCCGGCCTCGCGCATGCGCGCGCTCCACGCGCCGCAGCACCCGCATGTCGGGCTTTTATGCATTACGACCTTCGTCGCGTCTTCGGCGCGCGCCCATCCGGGGATAAGCGCCGCGACGGCGGCAAGCCGCAGCGTCTCGCGTCGGGTGAAGAGGTTATTGGCCATGAGCGTCGATCCTTGTCTCGCGCGCTCCATGCGCGCCCGCTCCGAATTCGGATGCATCGTCGGAATGGCATTCGCGCGAAGTCGCTTGCGGTAGTATGTCGTTGTCGCCGGCAAAAGCGGCAAGACGTCGCCCGAACGAACCCAGCGCTTACCATCGGAAGGGGTGCATGAGCCAATCCGCCACGAGCCCGCACATCGCCGACGACCTGCTCAGCGAATTCTCGCTTCTTGGCGGCCCCCTTCACAGGCTCGGACGGCGGCTTGGCCTCGTCCGTCCGGGGCCGAATACGCTCCCCCTCGGGATCGCCCTCGGGCTGGTCCCCTGGATCGTCCTCGTCGCCTTGGCGGCGCTTGAAGGCGATCGCGGGAAGTTCTTTACGCTCTCGGTCATCGGCGGGCACATTCGGTTGCTGGCGGTCATTCCGCTGCTGTTTTTTTGCGAAACCACGTTTGATCGGCAAGCGCGGGAGTTTCTCTCGACCTTGTTGCGTTCCGGCGTGGCGTCGAAAGCGGCTTTTCCCGCCTTGCAGGCTGAAGTTCGCAGCCTCGCCCGCTGGAGCAATTCCTGGATTCCGGATGCGACCTCGCTCGCGGCGACAGTGCTGATGTTTCTTTTCGCGGCGCAGCTTCATCTGTCTGGAAAGACCGCGTCGCCCGAATCGGGCCGCGCCTTGGCCCTCATGCCGCTTGCCGGTTTGTGGTACTGGATGGTCTGTCTGCCGCTGTTTCGCTTTCTGGCGTTTCGTTGGGTTTGGCGACTCGCGCTCTGGTGGCGTTTCCTTTGGCGCTTGGCCCGAATGGAGCTTCACTTGACGCCGACGCATCCCGACGGCGTTGGGGGCCTCGGATATCTCGAAGTCGTCCAAAACCATTTGGCGCCTCTGGCGTTCGCCATCTCACTGCTCGTCGCCGCCGGTTTCGCCGAGGAAATGTCGGCGGGCGCGTCTTTTGACCCGATCTATCTGGCGACGGCCATCATTGTGATCCTCGACATCGTGCTGTTTCTCGGTCCGCCCTGTTTCTTCGCCTTCAAGCTGATGGAATGCAGAGAAAGGGGACTGCGCGACTACACGGTGCTTGCGGCGCGATACGTCGAGGATTTCGAGCGCAAATGGTTTGGCGAAGCGTCTCCTGACCGAGAGCCTTTGCTGGGGACGCCGGACTTGCAATCGCTTGCCGATCTCGGCAATAGCGTCGGCGTTGTGCGAAATATGCGCCTGGCGCCTGTCAGCATTCGCCTGCTGGCGATCATTCTCGCCGCGGCGCTGCTGCCGATGCCGCCACTCTTCTTGTTCAAATATCCTGTCGCCGAGATGGCTCAAAAGCTCTTCATGAAACTGACGGGACTCTGACGAACATTAAGGCGTTCCGTTGGGCGCGCCGCATTCCCCTCGGGAGGCAAGACGCATATGCTGCGCGCCATGCTGCCGTCGCCCTTCTGGTCCGAGCTCTCGATGCGCGATATGCGCGCGCATGACATGTCGCGCGTCATCGCCGTTCTGCCGATCGCGGCGGTGGAGCAGCACGGGCCGCATCTGCCGCTCGGCGTCGACGCTATGATCATGGAAGGATGCATTGATCTAGTCGCGGCGCGCCTGCCCGAAGATCTCGAAGCGGTCTTTCTGCCGATCCAGAGCGTCGGCGTCTCGACCGAGCATCGCGACTTCCCGGGCACGCTGACGCTGACGAATGAGACCGCCTCGCGCGTCCTCGCCGAGATCGCCGAGGGCGTCCTGCGCACCGGCGTGAAAAAGCTGGCGCTCCTCAATTCGCATGGCGGCAATTCCGCGCTCATTTCGCAGGCGGCGCTGGATCTGCGCGCCCGTTTCGGCGCGCTGGCGGTCATCGTCTCCTGGGCGCGTTTCGGCTATCCCGATGGACTGTTCTCTGCGGCGGAGCTGCGCCACGGAATTCATGGCGGCGAAATCGAAACGTCGCTCATGCTCGCCTTCAGGCCGGACCTCGTCGACATGGCGCGCGCCAAAAACTTCCCGCCGGCGACGCTCGACTTCGAGCGCGATTTCGCCTGGCTACGCGCCGACCGCCCCGCGGGGTTCGGCTGGATGGCGCAGGATCTCTCGCCTGCGGGCGCCATGGGCGACGCGTCGAAAGCCAGCGCCGAGAAAGGCGAAGCGGTGGCGGATTATTGGGCGACGGCCTTCATCGAATTGTTGCGCGACGTCGAGGCGTTCGATCTGACGCGGCTCAAGAGCATGGACGACTGAGCGTCACGCCGCCGGCGCTGTCCACGGATAGGTCCAGGTCTCGGTGAGCGTGCGCCCATGCGCGCGTAAAAACAGCCGAAGATCGGCGGTCTGGCCCGGCTGCACCGAAACGTCGAAGAGCGCCCGCAGTCCGCCGATATGCACGTTGGCGGCGACGCTGGCGCGCAACACGCGCCCGGCGTTCGTCGTCGCCACCGCTTCGACCTGACCCGGATCGGCCACGTAATAGGCGAGGTCGCCGCCGGCGAAATCGACGATGAAACGATGTGCGGCGGGATCGAGGGGCTCGGCCGAGCCAAGCGCCCGCGCCGGCGCCTCGAAGGTGTTGACGACCATGCCGTTGGGCGCGAGCTGCGGCATGTCGAGTCCGGCGGTGATACGATAGGCGTAAACGAAGGGCGCGCCGGGCTCAGGCGACTTCGCCGGCGTCCAGCTCGCAACGATATTGTCGTTGGTTTCGTCACGCGTCGGCAGTTCGAGCAGTTCGACGCGGCCTTCGCCCCAGTCGCCGACAGGTTCGACGAAATAGCTCGGGCGGTTTTCATAGGCGAGATCAAGATCCTGATAGGATTCGAACGTTCTGTCGCGCTGCAGCAGCCCAAAGCCGCGATTGTTGTTGTCGAGAAAGGACGAGATCCGCGTTCGCGGAGGATTGGTGAGCGGGCGCCATAACCATTCGCCGGCGCCGGTGCGGATCAAGAGCCCGTCGGAATCGTGCAATTCGGTGCGAAAGCCGTCGCGCACGTCCCGGTCGTTTTCGCCGGTCAGATACATCGACGTGAGCGGCGCGAGGCCGAGCTTCATCCCCGCGCGCCGCGGGAAAAGCGTCGCCTGGATTTCGAGCGCGCTCTCCTGTCCAGCGAAGAGATCGAATCTGAAGGCTCCTGTCGCAGCCTCGCCGTCGAGCAGCGCATAGAGCGTCGCGTGATTGCTGCCTTTCTCCGGCGTTTCGATCCAGAATTCACGGAAGAACGGAAAGCTCTCGTGCTCGGAGCCGGTCTCGACGCAAAGCGCTCGCGCGGAAAGCCCATATTTCTGATCGCGGCCGAGAAAGCGGAAATAGCTCGCGCCGAGGAAGGAGATCACCTCATCGTGCACATGAGGCTCGTTGACCGGGAAATGCAGGCGAAAGCCGGCGAAGCCGGTGTTGACGGGGGGAGCCTTTTCGACCTTGAGGCGGCCATAGTCGAAGAGCGCCGGCGAATAGGGGATCGGCGTCGCGATGCCGTCGCGGATCATATTCACCGTCATCGGGCGACGATAGAGAAAGCCGAGATGGAACGTCTCTAGCCGGAAGCCGCCGTCCGCGCCCGCAAAAATATCATGTTCGCGCTTGAAGCGAATCCCTCGCCATGTGTCGAAATCCAAAGCGTCGAAGGGATCCGGCAGACGCGGCGGAACCGCAGTGTCGAACGGCGCCAGCGCCAGGTCGTGCGCCCGCTGCACGACGTTCTCAAAGCCGAACCGCGGCTTGGGAACGTCTGAGGCCGCCAGCGCCGGGACTTTGAGCGCAAATTGCGCGCCTGTTGCAGAGAGCGCCCCGGCGAATTGGCGCCGTGTTATTCGCGTCATTCCCGCGTCCGAACCAAGGTCTTTCCTTCACGATTTGACTGCTGCTCTAGCCCCATCGTCTCGCTTGCGCAAGAAGCCGGCGGCTCGACGCGGGCTCGCGCGACCAAGATGCATCACCCGCTGAAAAAATAATCGCATGGGGCAAAAACCGCTTGTCACAGCGGCAAAAGCGCGTATCTAAGTCCTTGCCCAAATCGCACGTGCCTGTGGTCGTGTGTCGGTAGGCGGGGATCCGGACAAGAGGCCGGTCAACCGCCAGCGTAAAACCGGCAGCCGGAGGCGAACCGGCGAACTCCGTCTCTGCGGAGGATCGCGACTTAAAGCAACGACGGACCGGGCTTTTTCGTCTCTGTCGACCCTCCAAAGGTCGGCGTACCGAAGAGGCTTGTCTTTCTTGCCGGGCGTGCGGATCGGGATTCTCCCTTTCCAATCGATGGCTGTACCCGCGGAAGCGTGCGCGCTCAGGCGTGCATCATTTCGCATCGGTCCAGTCAACGGCGCATCAACCAGCCGTGTGAGCGCTTGCGCTCGCGCGGCCTTGGACAGCTAAACCCAACGTTCGTCGCGTCTCCATCGCGCGCGGGCGAACGGAGCGGCGTGTCCGTTGACGCTCAACGATCTGGGCGCGGTTCGCCGCGCAAGGGGGCCACAATGACCGACCGTATTCTCGATTTCCTCGCCGAGCGCCGACGCAACGGGCGCGACAACGGACCTTGCCTCGTCGTCGATCTCGACGTCGTGCGTGAAAACTATGTCGGCTTCGCCAGGGCGTTGCCGGATACGCGCGTCTTCTATGCGGTGAAAGCCAATCCGGCCCCGGAAGTGCTCTCGCTCCTCGCGTCGCTCGGCTCGTGCTTCGACACGGCGTCCGTCGTCGAAATCGAGCAGGTCCTCGCCGCGGGCGCGTCGGCCGACCGCATCAGCTTCGGCAATACGATCAAGAAGGAGCGTGACGTCGCGCGCGCCTATGCGCTTGGCGTGCGGCTCTTCGCGGTCGACTGCGAGGCGGAAGTCGAGAAGATCGCGCGCGTCGCGCCCGGCTCCAAGGTGTTCTGCCGCATTCTCTGCGACGGCTCGGGCGCCGAATGGCCCTTGTCGCGCAAATTCGGCTGCGCGCCCGAGATGGCGACCGGCGTTCTGGAGCATGCGCACCGGCTGGGCCTCAACGCCTATGGCGTTTCCTTCCATGTCGGCTCGCAGCAGACGAATCCGCGCATGTGGGACGCGGCGCTGAAGTCCGCGTCGGCGATCTTCCGCGAACTCGCGGAGCGCGGAATCAATCTGCAGATGGTCAATCTCGGCGGCGGCTTCCCGACGAAATATCTCAAGAACGTGCCGGCGGTGAAGCAATATGGCAATGCGATCTTCCGCGCGCTGTCGAAGCATTTCGGCAACCGCATTCCGGAGACGATCATCGAGCCGGGCCGCGGCATGGTCGGCAACGCCGGACTGATCGAGGCGGAAGTCGTGCTGATCTCGAAGAAGTCGGAGGAGGACAGCGAGATTCGCTGGGTCTATCTCGACATCGGCAAGTTCAACGGCCTCGCCGAGACGACCGACGAGATGATCCGCTATCCGATCCGCACGCCGGCGGACGGGGCGCCGACGAGTCCCTGCGTCGTCGCGGGTCCGAGCTGCGACAGCGTCGACGTGCTCTACGAGAAGCAGCCCTATCAGCTGCCGATCTCGCTCGAGATCGGCGCGAAAGTGCTGATCGAAGGAACCGGGGCCTATACGACGACCTATTCGGCCGTGGGCTTCAACGGTTTCCCGCCGCTCGAGACGCATGTGATCTGAGCCGGCGCTCACCCTCTCCCGCTGCAAACCGGGTGTTCCCGGTTTGCACAGATAGCGCTGAAGTCGGCTATAGCCGACTTCAGTTCGGGAGAGGGTGTCACGCGGAACGCGTGACGGGTGAGGGCCCTCATCCGACCCTCGCTGAAGCGAGGGCCACCTTCTCCCGCAAGCGGGAGAAGGATTCGCCTCACACTACTGTCAGTCCCGATCGGCGGGCGCGTCATGCGCCAGGCGCGAGGGTCGCTTGTCCTTCTTAAGGGAGGAAAGATGGCCTTTCTTGCTCACCACGACTTTGACGCTGGATCGCGCGCCTCCAGGCGCGCCTGCTCCGCCATGTCCCATGCGCGCCTGGAGGCGCGCGGTCCATTTACGCTCGCCGAAGAAACGCCCGCCGATGTCGCGGCGCGCGAAGCTTTGCTCGACGACGCCTTCGGTCCCGCGCGGTTCTTGAAGACCTGCCAGCGGCTGCGCGACGGATCGGCGCCGGCGCCCGGCCTCGCGCTTGTCGCGACCGACAGCGTCGGCGCGCTCATCGGCACGCTGCGGCTTTGGCCGGTTCTCGCCGGCGGCCGCGCGGCGCTGCTGCTGGGTCCGCTCGCCGTGGCGGCGAGGGCGCGTTCGCTCGGCGTCGGCGGCGCGCTGATTCGCGAGTCGCTCGCACGCGCCGCCGATTTCGGCCATCGCGCCGTGCTGCTCGTCGGCGACGCCCCCTATTATGCGCGCTTTGGTTTCGAGCGCCGGTTCACCGAGCGGCTGATCATGCCGGGACCGGTCGAGCGCGCGCGCTTTCTGGGCTTGGAGCTTGTCGACGGCGCGCTATCGGCCGCGCAGGGGCGCGTGATTCCCGCGACTATGCCTGCGATCGTCTTGCCGCAGGCCGCGTGACTTTCACCAATAGGCGAGAATGCCGCGCGCCAGCGGGTAGGAGAGGCCGGCGCCAAGCGCCACGCCGGCGGCGACGTCGCTCGGATAATGGTGGGCCGTCGCGATTCGCGACCAGGCCATCGACAGCAGAAGAAGGCCGGCCGATAGCGTCGTCGCCGGCCAGGCGATGACGATGGGCGCGAGCACGCCGGTGAGCGTCATGGCGTGGCCGCTGGGGAAGGAGTGATCGTCGAGCGTCTTCAACAATGACGGCAGCCGCGCGTCGACATGGAACGGGCGTTTGCGGCCGAAGCGGCGCTTGATGATGGGATAGAGCATATGCAGCAGCGCGGCGTTCAATCCCGCGAGCGCCGCGACATGCAGCCCTTGCCAGCCGAGGCCGATGAGGACGATGGGCGCGAGGATCAGATAGATCCAGCCATTGCCGAGCTTGCTGATCGCGACGGCGAGGAATCTGCCGATCGCGGAGCGCGCCGTTCGTGAGAAGAGATGAACCGCCGCGAGGTCAAGTTCGAAGAGACGTTGGCCCCAAGTGGCGGCGACGCCGATGTCTGCTTGCGGCTTTGGTGACGCGTCTCGCGTCAGCTTCGCCAGCTGGTCCGATGTGAACGCCATGACGCAAGGCTACGCGACGGACGCTGCGGTTTCGCGACGCGGAGGCTGCGTTTCGGTGACGTTGGGGTAGAGGTTGCGTGACGTTTATGTGATGATTCGGTGACGCTGCTAGAGCGCTTCCCGATCACATGGAGTCATGTGATCGATAAGAACCGCTCAAAACGTCCGGGCAGGTTCTCCTGCTCTAGGCCGGCGCGTGTTTGGCGAACGCGCTGCGAAACACCGCGTCGAAGGCGTCGGCGTCGACGTCGACCGTTTCGATCTCCACGCCGTCTTCGGCGACGCCGGAAAAGCGATATTGCGGGTCCGAGAACTCGAGACCTTCCTCGTCTTCGGCGCTCTCGTAAGGCAGCGCGATCTCGACCATCAACTGTCGCTTCAGCGACAGCGCGCGGCCGACCACCGCGTCGATGCGGCCGTCATCACTGCTGAAATAACCGTCGAGGATGATCATGCAGACGTCGGCGTTTGGCGCTTCGTCCTCCAGCCATTGCAGCGCGGCCTCGACGCTTTCGGCGATATCGATCCTGCCGGCCTCGCTCACGACGAATTGCTGCGGCTGATCGACGCCGTCGTCGGACCGCGCCACCCCGAAGGGCGTCAGCATGCGTCCGCGCGCCAGCGTCGTGACGGCTTTCGCGAAGGCCTCGCCGGCCAATGCAGCGATGGGTTCGTTCGCAGTCGATTCTGCGCCAGTGCTCATGACAATTTCCTCCGAGCGAGCGGAGTTCTGAGGATCAACAGATCAACGTCATCCGTTTCGAGATTGTTCATACTGACGTCGTCGCCTCTCGCAGCCATTTGCGTGTCTTCGCGTCCACAAGCGGCGATAGGATTTTCCGCACCCGGGCGTGATAGGCGTTCAGCCAGATGATTTCTTCCGGCGACAGCAATTTCGGCTCGACGCAATTCAAATCGAAAGGCGCAAGCGTGATGGTCTCGAAACCATACATCTCGCGTTCCGCGCCTTTGATCTCGCGCTTTTCGACGATGACGAGATTTTCAAGCCTGATTCCATATGCGCCGGCGCGGTAATAGCCGGGCTCGTTCGAGAGGATCATGCCCGGCTGCAACGGCGTCGTCCCGAGTTTCGAGATGCGTTGCGGCCCTTCATGCACCGAGAGGTAAGCGCCGACGCCATGTCCAGTGCCGTGATCGAAGTCGAGCCCCGCCTCCCACAGCGCGCGCCGCGCGAAAGCGTCCAGCTGCGCGCCCGAGACGCCCTTGGGAAAGACGGCGCGGGCGATGGCGATATGGCCCTTGAGCACGCGGCTGTAATGTTCGCGCAACTGTTTCGACGCCGGACCGACGACGACGGTGCGCGTCACGTCGGTCGTGCCGTCGAGATATTGCGCGCCGGAATCGACGAGATAGACGCCGCGACCGATCTTGAGATTGCTCGTTTCCGTCACTCGATAATGGGGGATCGCCGCATGTTCGCCGAAAGCCGAGATCGTCGGGAAGGAAATGTCGCGCAGGTCGCCGTTTTCGCGGCGGAAGGTCTCGAGCGCTTCCGCCGCGGAGATTTCGGTGAGCCGGCCCTTCGGCGCGGCTTCGGAGAACCAGGCGAGGAATCGCGTCAGCGCCGCGCCGTCGCGGATATGAGCTTCGCGCGCGCCTTCAAGCTCCCTTTCATTCTTGATCGCTTTTGGCAGCGTCGCCGGATCGTCGGCGAGACGCGGCCTGCCGCCCGCCGCGCGCAAGGTTTCGACGAGTTTCGCCGGCGCCGTCGCGGAATCGAAGAGAATGGTCGCGCCGCGCTTGCCGGCCTGCACGAGATCCTCGACGAGGCTTTCAGGCGTCTTCAGCGTCAGAAATTTTTCAAGCGCGGCGCGCACCTTCGGCGCGAGCTTCGCATCGTCGACGTAGAGCGCAGGCGCGCCGTCCTTGGGCAGCAGCGCGAAGCACAGCGGGATCGGCGTATGCGCGACATCGGCGCCGCGAATGTTGAACGCCCAGCAGATCGCATGCGGATCGGACATCAACGCCGCGTCGGCATCCTTCAGCGCGGCGCGCAGCTTCTTGATCTTGGCGCTGGCGCTCTCGCCGGCGTAACGCGCCGGATGAATCACCACCGCGCCTGTCGGCTCGGCCGGGCGATCGGTCCAAAGCGCATCGATCGGATTGGCGTCGAGCGGAACGAGTTCGATCTTCTTTTCCGCGAGAATTTTCCCGAAGCGTTCGATCTGCGGGCTGGTGTGCACCCAGGGGTCATAGCCGATGCGGGCGCCTTCGCGCGCATGTTCGCTGAGCCAGGCGGCTGGAGTCGTTTCGGCGATGTCGAGCGGCTTGAAAAGTTTCGCATCGATCTCGCCGCGCACCTGAATGACATAGCGGCCGTCGACGAAGAGCGCAGCCTCCTTCTCCAGCACGACGGCGAAGCCGGCCGACCCGGTGAAGCCGGTGAGCCAGGCGAGGCGCTCGGCGCATCTGGGCACATATTCGTTTTGATGGACGTCGGCGCGCGGAACGAGAAAGCCGTCGAGTCCTTGACGTTTCAACTCAGTGCGCAGCGCCCTGAGTCGCGCCGCGCTGTCGCCGCGCATGGCGTCGTCGACGAATGTCTGGAATTTTGCTTCGAACATGGAGCAAAGCTAGTCGCGCGCTTCCCGCATGGCAATGCTTCGCGCATCCGCTTTCCCCCTCCCCAACCCTCCTCCGCTTCGCGGGAGAGGGAGTCCGGTTCGGGTTTCGGCGAAGAACCGCACAACCTGCGTCGTTAGCGTCCCCTCTCCCGCTTTAGCGGGGGAGGGACCGGGAGGGGGCGCTGGACGCTCCGCCGCGTCTCAGCGCCAGAGTCGCCCAGCCGTCGATGTCGTCCCGCTCGGCCAGGAAAAACCCTTGGGCGCGATAGGCGTCGAGCACGCCGCGCACGTCGCGCGCCAGCAGTCCCGAAAGCACCAGCTCCGCGTCAATCGTCGCGGCGCGGGCGATCTCTGGCGCAAGCAGGCGCAGAGGCTTCGCCAGGATGTTGGCGAAGATCAGGTCATATTGGCCTTGCAGCGACGCGTGGCGAAGCCCGGTCGCGACGACCGGGCGAACGTCGGCGCCGGCGCCATTGGCGCTTGCGTTGGCCGAGGCTGTCGCCACGGCGACGGGATCGATATCGCCGCAGGCGACGCGCTGGTGAAAGAGCCGCGCGGCGGCGATCGCCAGAACGCCGGTGCCGGTTCCGACATCTAGAATGCGGCGTGGGCGCCGACGCTTGGCGATTCTTTCGAGCGCCTTGAGGCAACCCAGCGTCGTGCCGTGATGGCCGGTGCCGAAAGCGAGCGCCGCCTCGATCTCGACGCCGATGTCGTTCGCGCGCCGCCGGCCCCGATCATGCGCGCCATGCACCAGCACCCGGCCGGCGCGGACCGGGGCCAATCCGGCAAGAGCATTTTCTACCCAGTCCTGTTCGGCGACAGTCGAAAAGCGCGCCGCCCGCGCCGTTTCGGCGTCGGCGGCGGCCTCGATCAGGGCGCGGATCTGCGCTTCGTCAGGCGCCCCCGCGAAATAGACCTCGACGGACCATTGGGGGCCGTCATCCACCTCGAAGGCGGCGGCGGCGGTCTCTGTCGGCTCGAAGGTTTCGACGATGAGGTCGGCGACGGCGCGGGCGCGCTTTTCGTCGCAATCGAGGCGCAGCATGTGGCTGGCGTTATTGGGGGGAAGGCCTTCAAGCATGCGCGCGCTTACCACGGCCGGGGCGCGCGCGTCACCTTTCGCTGGGCGCCAGCCGCCTGTATTGTCGCGCTAGAGGCTGGTTCCAACGAGTTGAAGGCGTGAATGACCGAAAGACTGTCGATTTGTCTGATCGGCCCGAAGAAGGGCGGCAAGTCGTCGCTGCTCGCCTCGCTCGTCGACTGCGTCGCGCAAAGCGCCTTTGGCTATTCGCCGCGCCTGCGCCCCGCGCTGCAGCCCATCACCGAGGCGGAATATTTCGCCGAGAGCGCCGAGCCGAAGAAAGCCAATCTGCTGTCGGTCGAACAGGGCGACTATGAGCGGCTGCGGCGCGAATTCGCCGAGGGCGGCCTCGCCACCGACACGCTCGACACCTACGAGTATCGCTTCCGCCTGACGGTCAACGGCGAAGCCCCGCCGGCGGCGGTGCTACGGGGTCCCTGGCTTCTGGAGATCATCGACTCGGCGGGCGAGATCGCCGTGCCGCCGGACGGCGCCGAAGTCGCGATCCTCAACGACGTCAAAGCCAAGCTCGCCAGGCAGATGCTTGAGGCGGACGCGATCGTGATCGTGCTGCCGCTGGTGCGGCTCGAGGATTCCGGCTGGTCGGGCAATCTCGCGCGCCTCATCGACCGATTGGCGCTGGCGCCTGAGAAAAAGCTCAAGCGGCTCGTCGTCGTTTTCTCCCAATATGAGCGCTTGTTCGCGCGCCTCGGGCCGAGCGCCTTCACCTATGCCTGCGATCCGGCGGTGGCGCTGCACGCCTTGCGCAAATCGCTGCGCGCGGCGCAGTGGCTGGATCGGCTGCGGGCTCTGGAGGCGCCGAACGGCGGCGCGTCGGTGCGCTTCACGGTTTGCTCGGCCTATGGCTTCGTCAAGCGCTTCCAGAATCCTAACATCGATCCGCATCAGCCAGGCGAGCGCCGCTTTCGTCGCGCGGGCCTCGAAGGCGCCCGCGCCTATAATGAATATTGGCGGCCGTTTCTCACCGCCGAGCCGTTTCTCTACGCCGCGCTTGGCCTCGACAGCGCCTTCACCTTCTCCTATGCGCAGCTCGACGCGCGCATCGAGGAGATCGCCTGAAGCGCTGCCCGGTCACAGGAATCATGTGATCGATGAGGAATCGCTCAAATCAAAATATTGGAGCAGGTCCTCATCGAAAAAGTCTCTCAACTTTTTCGGGACCTGCTCTAAAGCGAATTTTCGTCAATTCTTGCTTAAGGCTCTGGGCATAGGGTGATCGGGCGGATTTCCCGCGCGAAAGGACGCGCGATGCGCATAGCTGCGCCGAATGGCGACGAAACGGCCGAGATCTCTCTCGAGCGGCTGCATTATGGGAAGCTCGCTTTTGGCGCGACGCTGCGCGTGCCGGCGACTGCGGGCTATGGCGTGACCTTGCGCAGCTGCAATCTGCAGCCGGCCGACGACCGGCTGCTTTCGCCGCCGCGTCTGATGGCGCTTCGCCGCTTCGAGCCTGACCTTGTCGATCCTGCGTCTCGACGACGCGGCTCCTTCATCGCGCGGGTCGCCCCGGAGCCCAATTCTCGGCGCGCGATTTTTCTGCGTGCCCGCTTCCGGCCTGAAGACGGCGAAAGCGGCCACGGACGCCTCTATCAGCAGAGCGCCGTCTGGAGCGTGAGCGCGGCGGACTGGCGCCAACATCCGGCGGCGCTGCTCGCCATGGCGGACTCCGAACTCGACGCGCGACCGGATCTCGTGACCGAAGACGAGGCGACGCGCTACAACGCCGCGCCGGCGCGTTACCTCGTTCGCTTCATCGATCCGCGGGATGTCTGGAGCGCGCTCGAGGATGCGCTGAAAGCGACCCATTGGGCGACGCCGACGCTCGAATTTCTGGCGCGGGGCGCCGAAACGGGCAAAGACGCGACGCTGACCTTTGGCGCGGACGATTTTGCGAGTGAAACCGAGTTTCTCGGCGCTGTCGGCCTCGCGCTGCAGTTT
This sequence comes from Methylocystis sp. H62, assembly GCF_015709515.1. Taxonomy (GTDB): domain Bacteria; phylum Pseudomonadota; class Alphaproteobacteria; order Rhizobiales; family Beijerinckiaceae; genus Methylocystis. The sequence goes on along the minus strand of NZ_JADNQZ010000053.1, from coordinate 47,635 downwards.
TTGCCGTCGAGCTATCCGCGCTGGCGCGAGATCAGCGTCGTTTCCGGTCTGCTTCACGCGCCGCAGGGTCTTTGCCTGCGCTACCTTCCGTCGCTACGCGCGGCCGCGCGCGCAACTCCCGTCGCCGCCTGAACTAGCTCAAAAGCAAAATGTTGGAGCAGGTTCTCATCGAAAAAGTCTCTCTACTTTTTCAGAACCTGCTCTAACCGGGCGCGCGCCTGTCCATCGGGCTCGGTTCAGAGATCAGATAGCGCTCGAGCGCGCCGGAGCGCCTCCGCGGCAGGTTTGCGGCGCCGGCGTCCGCGTAATAGGCGCGGGGGCCGCTGGCGAGGACGCCGTCGGCGGCGTAATGCAGAGCGCGGGCGGCGCGCGGCTTCAGCGCCGCGAACAGCCGCGCCTCAATCTGCCCGACGGTGATATTGTCGACGAGATAGGCCCCCTTGCGGTCGACGTGAGCGATTTCGTCGCGCACGAGCCGATTGAGGATGGCCATGATATTGTCGCGCACATTGGGCGGCAGCGCCGCCATTGCTTCGGCGTCAGGGTCGATCTCGCTCATGTCGCCGTGAACGGGCCGCGCCGCGCGCAGCACCGCTTTCATCGCACGGATGTCGACCGGCTGCTCCTCGTCGTCGGAAAGATCGATCGGCGCGGCGAACTGACGCCGCTCGCGCGCCTCATAGCCGCGTTTGAAAATCTCCGACAGAAATTTCATGATGAACAGAAATGCGTCCTGCGCCATCGCGACGCCGATCGCCATCGTCGAATCGGGGGTGAAGCTCCAGAAGGCTTCGCGCGCCAGTTCGAATTTATTGCGCTCGGAACTGTGCGTGCGCAGATAAGCGTCGCTTTTTTTCAAAAGCTCGCGCACCTCGTCGTCTGTCAGCCCAGCCGCCTTGCCGGAGACGACGCAAGCGTCGACGAGGGTTTTGGCGTCGTTGAAGCCGTTTGCCGCGGCGCCCCTGTCAGACGGCGGCGCCGAGCGGATCTTGGCGACAATCACTGAGAGTTCGTCGCGCAGCCCGGCTTCCAGCCCGCATTTTTTATCAAAGGCCGCGCGCGCCGCGATCGTGTCGTCGCGCGCCGAGAGCAGATCGCGCGCCTCCCCCTGCGGTTCGCAGGTGAAATCGCGCGGCACGCTTCCCGGCAACGCATTGGATTGCCGCGCCGCCGCGAGAATCGGTTCGCATAGGGGCTTCGCTTCGCGCACGGCGCGCCATGTCGGCTCTAGGCGCAGCTGGTCGCGCAGCGCGGCGAGATCGCGCAACGTCGCGTCAAGATCGAGCGCGGCTTCGCCCTTCGGCATCGGCCGGCCGGAAGCGGCGCTCGCGGTCTCGGCCTTCTGTTTGAGCGTGATCGTCTGGGCGTTGAGCCCGTCGCGCCGCTTCACCGCGTTGGCGCGTTCGTTGGCGGGGCCGGCGAGCGTCTGCCTGAGCGCCGACACGCGTCGCATCGCTTCCGCGGCCTTCTCCTGATGCGCGCGGCAATTGGGGCCGCAGGTTGCGCCCAGCCCATCGAGCCCGTGCGCGGCGTCGACGGCGAGCTGTTCTTCCTGACGCGCCGCGGCGGCCATCGACGTCATCTCGTCCTGCTTCGCTTTGATGATGACGTCGAGCTCGGCGATGCTGCGCTCAAGCGCCTCGATGTCGCGTCGCGCATCCTCGAGCTGACGCATCGCCGCCTGCGCGCTTTCCATTTCCAGCGCGGCCTGGCTCGCGGCCTGCGCGATCACCGCCTGCTGCGCCTCCTGTCGCTTGCGAATGGCGTCGCGCAGGGCCGGCCCGGCCTGCCGAGCGGTGTTGATAAGGCCGTCGATCGAATCGAGATAGGCCTTGTAGCTGGGCGCCGCGGCGATGCGCGCCGACGCCGCTTCATAAGCGGCGGCGATGTCCTTCGTCGCCGGCAGCAGGACTTCCGTCGCAAGCTCCATCGGCTGCAGCTCGGCGACGATCTTGCGCGAGGAGAGCTTGAAGATGTTGTTGTAGTAATAGGTGAATGAAAAAAAGGCGGAGATCGAGAAGACGAAGGCGAAGACCAGCGCCGTCACGCCGGTCTTGATGATCATGCGTTCGCGAGCCATGCGCCGCCGCGCGATCAGCGCCGCAAGATCGACGCCCAGCGACCAGGATGTTGAGGCGAGCATGGTGAGGACGGCGGTCGTCGCGATCAGCGTGCCCGCGATCCCGATCACGTCTCCGGGCTCCCGCTGCATGATGTCGATCATGCCGGACGAGGTTGTGTAGAAGACCCAGCCCAGAACGGGCAGGGCGGCGGCCATCCCGACACGGCCGAGGTTGAGATCGCCGCTCCACAAGCGCGACAGCGGCGAAATCAGAGCGTCGAAAAGACCGAAGCGCCGCTGCGGGGCCGAGGCGTCGACGACGCGCGCCTGCTGCGCGGAGACGGTCATCGCGCGGACGCTCTCGACGCTGGAACCAGCCGGCTGCGCATGTCCGCTCCCTTGAAAAGCAATGTCGGGTTGGTGACGTTGCCGGCGAATTGAGACGGATTTGCGCCTCGGCGCAAGGGCGGACCGCCGCTGCGGCGCAGCGCGTCGGCGGCGCTCCCGGCGGATGCGCGCCGCTTATCGGACCTGGTGGTGCGGCGCGGCGCCCCCGCTTCCCCTTCCCGAATGATTCGTGCTAGACGGCGAGATTATTGTCTGCGGCTGGGCCGTTCGGCCGCGACTCGCGCTGACGGGCCTTGAACCCGTCAAGTCATCAAGGGGTCAGCCGTGGCCATTCCGTTCCGCTATATCGCAAAAATTGGCGCGTATCTCGTCAAGCAGCACCTCTTGGGCGTGCGGCGCTATCCGCTCGTGCTCATGATGGAGCCGCTGTTCCGCTGCAATCTGGCCTGCGCCGGCTGCGGCAAGATCGATTACCCCGATCATATCCTCAACAAGCGGCTTTCGGTCGAGGACGCGCTGCGCTCGGTGGACGAATGTGGCGCGCCGGTGGTGGTGGTCGCTGGCGGCGAGCCGCTTCTGCACAAAGACCTCCCTCAGATCGTCGAAGGCATCGTCGCGCGGCGTAAATTCGCGATCGTCTGCACCAATGCGCTGCTGCTCGCCAAGAAAATCGACCACTTCAAGCCGAGCCCCTATTTCACCTGGTCGATCCATCTCGATGGCGACAAGGAGATGCACGACCGCGCGGTCTGCCAGGACGGGGTCTACGAGCGCGCCGTCGAGGCGCTCAAACTCGCCAAGTCCAAGGGCTTCCGCGTCACCACCAACAGCACCTTCTTTTCCGACGCCGATCCCGAGCGCGTCGCGAAATTCCTCGACGCGACGACGGCGCTCGGCGTCGACGGGATGACGCTTTCGCCGGGTTACGCTTATGAGCGGGCGCCGGATCAGACTCACTTCCTCAATCGCACCCGCACCAAGGAATTGTTCCGCGCCATTCTGCGTCGCGGCCGGGGCGGGAAAGCTTGGGGACTCACCCAGTCGACGCTGTTCATGAATTTCCTGGCCGGCAATGTGAGCTATCGCTGCACCCCCTGGGGGATGCCGCTGCGCACGGTGTTTGGCTGGCAGCGTCCCTGCTATCTGCTCGGCGAGGGCTATGTGCCGACCTTCAAGCAGCTGATGGAGGAGACCGATTGGGACGCCTACGGCGTCGGCAATTACGAGAAATGCGCCGACTGCATGGTGCACTCCGGCTTTGAGGCGACCGCCGTCGCCGATTCGGTTCGCCGGCCCTGGCGGGCGGCCGCCGTCGCGCTCTTTGGGGTGCGCACCGAGGGGCCGATGGCGCCTGACGTCTCGCTCGAGAACCAGCGCCCGGCCGAATATGTCTATGACGAAAATATCGCCAGGCTCTCAGAGATCCGCGAGCACGAGGCGCAGCAGCGGGCCGAGCAACGGTCCACAGCGGCTTAGCGAGACGAAGGCGGCGCGGGAGTCGAGGCCCGCCCGAATCATGCCGCCAAGTTGATGCGGCCCGCGGATCAGCTCGCGGGCGACGCCGAGGGCGTGAATGTCGCCTTCAGGCGTCAGCGCTTTGGCGACGAGCGGCGGCAGCGCGCGCGCCGCCGGATCGCTGATCGCGCGCAGCGCGACGAAAGGAATGTCGCGCCGCCGCGCGAATTCTTCGGCAAGATGCGATTCCATGTCGACCGCGACAGCTTGCGCGCCTTCACGCAGCGCCGCCTTGGCGCCCGGGTTCATCGCTGGCTCGTCGACGCCGATGATCGCCCCCGGCGTAACCTTGCAGCCGGCGGCCGCGGCGCCTTTCATCAGCACGGACGAGAGACGCGAATGGGTGTCACGCCGCGCGACTCCGCCGACAATGGCGTCGGCCACGACCACATGGCCCGGCCGCAGCGCGTAATCGAGTCCGCCCGCGAGTCCGAAGCTGACGACGGCGGAAAAATCAGTGCCGCCAAGCTGTTCGAGCGCCTGCCGCAGGCGCCCGACATTCGCGCCGCTGCACAGCGTCGTGACGCCTTCGCCGGCGGCGCAGGCGGCTTCGCGCTTCATGCCGACGATGACGAGAATCGGCGCGAGGGCGCTTAGTTCGGCGGTCTTTCTACGGCCAGTCGCGCGCGCCATTGCTCCCCCGGCCGAGGCCGTATCAGCTTCATTGAAGGAATGCTTTTAGAGCCCGACCTGCACGCGCTTGCTGTTGACGCGCCTCAGATTGCGATAGCGCGCGAGCGCCCAGAGCGGGAAAAATTTTCCATAGCCATGATAGCGCAGATAGAAGACGCGCGGAAAACCCGTCGCGGTGAATCGCGCCTCATTCCACAGGCCGGCGTCGTTCTGCGTCGATTGCAGATAGGCGATACCCCGCGCGACCGCCGGATGGTCGACGTCGCCCGCCGCCATCAGCCCGAGCAGCGCCCAGGCGGTTTGCGAAGAGGTCGATGGGGATTTTTCATAGCCCTTGTACTCGAGCTTGTAGCTCGCGAGGTCTTCGCCCCAGCCGCCATCTTCGTTCTGGATCGCGACGAGCCAGGCGACGGCGCGACGGTAAGCGTCATGGTCATGCGGCAGGCCGACGGCGTTGAGCGCGCACAGAGTCGACCAGGTGCCGTAGATGTAATTCGCGCCCCAGCGGCCGAACCAGCTGCCGTCCTTTTCCTGCTCTTTGAGCAGATAGTCGACGCCGCGCTTGAGACATTCGCTCGAGTCGATCGTATCGCCGAGCTGCGCCAGCATGGACACGCAGCGCGCGGAGACGTCCGCCGTCGGCGGATCGAGCAGCGCGCCGTGATCGGCGAAGGGGATGTGATTCAGATAATGGCATGTGTTGTCGGCGTCGAAGGCGCCCCAGCCGCCGTTCTTCGACTGCATGCCGATGATCCACTCCTTGGCGCGGGCGATGCGTTCGTCATAGGGACGCGACGCGTCATTCGCCGTGAGGCGATCCATCGCCGTCACGACGACGGCCGTGTCGTCGACGTCCGGATAATAGGCGTTGGCGTATTGGAAGGCCCAGCCGCCGGGCCGAACGTGCGGCCGCTGCGCCGCCCAGTCGCCATTGACGTCGAGCACCTGTAAGGGCGCGAGCCATTCGCAGGCCTGGCGCGCCTGTTCGCGCGCGTCTTCGTCGCCCGTCTCAAGCAGCGTGTGCGCCGTCAGACAAGTGTCCCACACCGGCGAAACGCAGGGCTGGCAGTAGACTTCCGCGTCGTGCACGACGAGCAGCCGTTCAATCGCCTCGCGCGCCTGCTTCTTACGCGCGTCGGCGTCCGGCACGCCGAGCACGTCATACATCAGCAGGCTGTTGACGATCGACGGAAAGATGCCGCCCAGTCCGTCGACGCCATTGAGGCGCTCGGTCGTCCAGTTCATGGCAAGTTCGATCGAGCGCTCGCGCGGGCCGCTGGGCATGTGCGGCTCAAGCAAACGCAGCAGCTTGTCGATCTGCCCGAAAATATTCGCCCACGGCCAGGTCTGGTGTTCGCCCCTGGGCCACACCTTCACCTCTTCCGGCGGCGTCGTGAAGAGTTCGGCGATGTGGATGTTCCTCGGGTTCTTCGCGCGCGGCTTTTTCGTCATCAGCACCAGCATCGGCACGAGAACGGTGCGGCCCCAATAGGAAATCTTGTCGAGGTGGAAGGGAAACCACTTCGGCAGCAGCATGATTTCGACCGGCATCACCGGCACGCCGCGCCATGGAATTTCGCCGTAAAGCGCCAGCAGAGAACGCGTGAACACATTGCTCTTGGCGGCGCCGCCATAGGCGAGGATCGCCGCGCGCGCGCGCGCCATATGCGGCGCGTCGACGTCGTCGCCGATCATCTTGAGCGCGAAATACGCTTTCACGCTGGAGCTGATGTGGAAAGGCCCGTCTTGATAGAGCGGCCAGCCGCCGTGATCGCCCTGACAGCGGCGCAGATAAACGGCGATCTTGCGCTCGAGTTCGGCGTCGACCGGCTCGGCGCGGAAATGGCGCATCAGCACATATTCAGCCGAGAGGCTGGTGTCGGCTTCGAGCTCGAAGCAGAAATGTCCATCGCCCTTGCCAAGCGACAGCAGCGCGCGCTTGGCGTTCTGAATGCTCGTCTCCAGCGCCTCGGTGGAAACGGCGGCGAAATTGGCGTCAATACGCGCGGCGGCGTTCATTGCAATCCCTTTGTATGTGCGGTCACGCGACGCTGAGCGTCGCGGACTTCGCCGACTCATGATGCGGCTTCACGACGATCTCGACGTCCTGCCCCAGTGCGACGAGAAAACGCATCAGCCTTTCCAGCGAAAACTGCCGGAAATCGCCGTGCAGCAGCTTCGACACGTCGGGCTGCTTCACGCCGAAGAGCTTCGCGGCTTGCACCTGTTTCAACCCGCGCTCCTTGAGCAGCGCTTCGATCTTGCGAACGAGCTGCGCCTTGAGGAGGTTGTCGTCGGGCGCCGGCTTGGCGGCGGGAGAGTCTTCGGTCATTTCGGGTTCGGGAAATGTGGTTGACGCCCATTTCGCGCCGATCTGCGTCAGCTATAGTGAAATGACTATATCGTCAAGTCGCGTCTGGCTCGTCGATTGCTACAGGAACGGGCAAGGGCGCCTTGCGCCGGTGCGGCGTGCGACTTTGTCCGAAAGGTGAGCCGATGGACGAACTCTATGTGATTTGTCGGACAGACGAGATCGAGGACTCCGAGGCGACGGGATTCGTCCTGATGCGCGCCGAGGCGAGCGGCGACGCCGCCCCTTATCCGATCCTGATCACGCGCAAGGGCAACAACTTCTATGGCTTCGAGAACGCCTGCCCGCATGAAGGCGAGCGGCTCGACGTCAATCCCGGCCAGTTCATGGACGAGGAAGGCAATTTTCTCGAATGCGGCAGACATCATGCGCAGTTCGACATCGACACCGGCCACTGCTTCATCGGCCCCTGTCAGGGCCAACGGCTGACGCCGATCAAACTCGTCGTCGACGAGGGCGACGTCTGCCTCACCGGCGTGCTGCTCGCCGAAGAATGAAAGGCGCTCTATGACCGATATGGCGGAACTGCAGAAGCGTAAGCAACCGCTCAATCTCGCGATCGTGCACGTCGACCCCGACGCTTTCATCGCGAATTATGTGCCGTGGCTCGAGATCACGAGTTTCATCACGGCGCTGCGCGCGGGTGACGTCGAGGTCCCCGCCGACGGCGCGACGCCGAAGCTGGCGCCGCAGCAGATCAAAGGCGCGGCGGCGGTGAATTACGGGGGAGACGCGCTCTTCGCCTTTTGCATGGCGGCGGCGCTGAAAGGCGACAAGGCCGCCGTTGAAAAGGTCGACGCGGCGCTCACCGAGCAACTCGGCCAGGAGTATCCAGGGTCGACGGCGCTGTGGAGTTTCCGTTCGCCCATCGCCTCGCCGATGAGCCTCGAAGATCATGTCGGGCAGGCCGCGCAGAAAATGCTCGCGGGCGACATCCCGCCGCCGCCCATGCGCGCGCGCGAAAACTGGAACGCCGGCCTGCGCTTCTTCGAAAAGGCGCGCAAATCGAATTTCGTGAACGAGATCGTCTATCCGCTGGCGTTGTGGACGCGCGCCAAATGGACGGAAACGCTGGAAAAGGGCGTCGCCTTCATGGCCCATATCGAGGATAGCGTGCCGGAGTTGCAGGAATGCCTCGCCGAGACGCGCAACGATCAGGCCTTCATCGCCAATATGCTGCTGAAGATGGCCCCGGCGATCGAGACCGATCTCACGGACGAGATGCAGGGGTTCCTGCGTTCGCTTTCGCGGCGGGTGTAGGCCGCGCCATGGCGCCGCGACGATGCGCCATTGTAAAAACTGCCGATGTTTTCGCCGGGCGAAACGAAGTCTTAACCATCGGCCGCCGATGGTCATTTGAACGGAGCGAGAGGAGTAAGCATGGCTACGAACACGGAAGGCGAACGCGCACTGGCCGACCTCGAGGCCGGCAAGTTTTCGTTCCCGATGGTCGACTCCATCAGGGATCATGTGAATCAGCTCGAGGCTGAGGTGCAGCGCGTCAGGACGGAGCTGCAGCGCGTCAATTCGCTGCATGAGGGCGCCGTCAACCAGCTCAGGCAGCAGGAGTTTACGATCCTGCGGCTCGAAGGCGAGCTGCGCAAGCTGAACGCCAGACTCTACGCCCTGCTGAAGGCCAATGTTCTGACGGAGATCGCCCTGCGCGAGACGAAGCGCGGCGCCGTGAAATTCGTCGAATTTCTCCCCGTCGCGCGCAAGCATGCCGAGGAAAGTTCGAAGGCGGCGCTGGCCTATCTTTCGACGATCGATCTTCAGGCCAAGGTCGAGGCGATGAAGGCGCATCCGCTGACCGAGAAAACGCTCGCCTGGCTTGCGACTCTCGATCTGCGCGCCGAGTGGACGAAGCTGAAGACGCATCCGCTGACGACAAAGGCCGTCAGCGAGCTGCGGCCGGCCCTTCTCAAGGCGAAGGACAATCTGCCGGTCGTGCAGAAGCGAATCGGCGCGCTCGTTGAAAAAGCGACGGCCTATATCGCCGAGCTGCAAAAGAAGGCTGCGTGAGTGCGACGTGCGGGCAGGGCGCAAAGTGCGCCCGCCCTCAGCGCGCATATGATCTCAACGCACTCCTGCATCTATAGACGACAGAAGCGCCATCGAGAGTTAATGCGTGCGACTGAAGTTTACGCCGGCGTGCGCGCGGGCTTGACCGGTCCGACATCGACCTGAATCTCGTCGCCCTCGACTCGCAGCGCATAGGGGTGGAGCGTATTGCGGACGAGATGCGTCACGCATTTGCCGCTTGTGCTGTCGAACCCCCATTGGTGGTGCGGACAAATGACGGTCTGGCCGTTGAAGGTCGCTTCGCTCAACGGCATGTCGGCATGCGGACAGCGCCCGCGATAGGCCTTGAGTTCGCCGCCGGTCGGCCAGACCAGGAGCACGCTCTTTTTGCCGGCGTGAAAGAGGCCCATGCCGCCTTCGCTCACGGAGCCGGTGTTACAGATCGCGGTGAACGCCATCGTGATCGCCTTAAAGAATCAACATAGACAGGCGATAGCAAGTTACGGACCAGCGAAACCCTGCGACTCGGCGACGCGCGAGGCGAAAGGGCGACGATCGCATAAGCATTTTTCTGGTGCGGGCGGCCGGAATCGAACCGGCACAGGCCTTTCGGCCCTACGGATTTTAAGTCCGTTGCGTCTACCAGTTTCGCCACGCCCGCGGAGCGCTCGTTTATAGGGGCGCTGACCCGACGCCGCCAAGCGGATTATACGCGCCGTCGTCGCCGGCCCTCGGGCTTGGCGTCGGGCGTGCCGATCGGCGCCTGAAACGACAGGCCCGTGTCCCAGGGGAAGAAGATCCAGGTGTCCTGCGAGACTTCGGTGACGAAGGTATCGACCATCGGCAGGCCCTGCGGCTTGGCGTAGACAGTGGCGAAATGCGCATTCGCCAGCGTGTCCCGCACGGCTTTCGCCGTGGCGCCGGTGTCGACGAGATCGTCGATGATGAGCACTTCGGAGCTTGGCCGCGCGAGAATCGTGTCGGTCAGAGGCTTGAGCACCTGGATCTCGCCGCGCTCCGTTTCCTCGTGATAGCTCGCGACGCAGATCGTTTCGATGACCCTTATGCCGAGCTCGCGCGCCACGATCGCCGCGGGCACCAGACCGCCGCGCGTCACCGCCACAATCGCCGAGAATCCGCCGATAGAAGCGAGACGCCAGGCGAGCGCGCGCGCGTCGCGGTGAAAAATGTCCCAGGAGACCGGAAAGATCTTGTCGGACCCGTACATCAGCTTCAAGCCTCCCGATCACGCCGTCAGCGCGCCTTTTCCGTCGATAGCGAGGCGATCATCGCGCGCGCCGCCGCCGTCGCGCGGGCCAAGAGCGCCGCGTCGCGACTGCGCAGCACAATCTGATTCCTGAATCCGGCGCTCGTAAAGGACGGATAGGAGCCAACGCTCACGCCGTCATGGCCGCGCGCGATCGCTTCCAGTCCTGCGGCGTAGGCGCCCTCCGGGACGCCGTAAGCGTCGACCGTCTCGACGAGCACCGGCGGGCCGGCCGCGAGCCGCGGGCCGACGACGTCCATCATATTCTGCATGATCGTCGGCACGCCGGCCATGACGATGACATTGCCGATCCAGAATCCCGGCGCCTTGGAAATGGCGTTGAAAATCAGCTCCGCGCCTTTTGGAATGCGCGCCATCCGCCGGCGCGCCGGATTCAGCTCGCCTTCCGAAAAGCGTTCCCGAAGAAGCGCTATGGCGCGCGGATCCTCGCCGATGTCGACGTCAAAGGCGCGGGCGACCGCATCGGCGGTGATGTCGTCGTGGGTGGGACCAATCCCGCCGGTCGTGAAGACATAGGTGTAGCGGGCGCGCAGCGCGTTCAGCGCCTCGACGATCGCCTCCGTCTCGTCGGGCACGATTCGCGCCTCGCGCAGATCGACGCCGATCTGCGCCAGATAATTCGCGATATAACGGGTGTTCACGTCCTGCGTGCGGCCGGACAAGATTTCGTCGCCGATCACCAGAACCGCCGCGCTTGCCGGCCTGTCTCCCGCCGTTTCTTGCGCCATTACCGGCCTCCCTGTCGCCGATTATGACCATGGCGGCCGTGAACGCCAGCCCTGGCGCTCATTCCGCAGCGGCGGGCGCGACCAGGGTAAATTGCTCGACGGCGGCGGCGATGCGGTGCAGCAGACCCAGGCAGGCCGCAACGAAGACGATGTCGAGGGCCGGCGAAGCGAGGCTTGCCTCCTGCAAAATCTGCCCGAGCGCGCTCAGCAGGCTGACGCATGAAAAGGTCGAGAGGCCATTGCGACCCAGCAGGGTGAAGAACGGAAAAAGCCGCGTTTGGCTCAGTAATGCGGTGATCTTCGAGAAATGAAGCACATAAGCGAGGGCGACGAAATCGACGATTCGGACGACGCCAAGGTCCGTCTTGTCCCAGTCGAGATAGCCTCCAGCGGCGTCGACAAGCCCGGGCGCCAAGCCAAACCCATTGGAGACGATGAGCGACGAAAGGATGGTGAAGGCGAGCGCGAAGTGATAGGCGACGGCGTGATAAGGCACCCCCCGCGTTTTGAGCGCGCCGCCGCAGTAGATCCCCAGGGCGAACATGAATTGCCAGGCGAAGGGATTGAAATACCAGTAGCCGGGCTCCGGCCAGGTGGGAACGTTGAACCCCAGCAGGCGCGCGGCCGCGTAAAGCAAAGCCGAGGCGGCAAGCATGCGCAGCCTGCCGCGCAAAGCGAAGGCCAAGAACGCCGGCGCAAGCGCAACCAGGACGATATAGAGCGGCAAGATGTTGAAATAGGCGACCTGGTGACTGAGCGCGAGAATGCCGGCGACGCCCCGCGTCGGATCGGCGAAGGGCGCGGCGCGGCTGTTGTCCGACCCCAGGAAATCCCAGGGCGTGAAATAGGTTGCGACGCCATAGAGCGCCAACGCCGTCGCGGTCAGAGCGAGATGGGCGCCATAAAGGCGCAAAGCGCGGGCGCTGAGCGACGCCGCCGCGTCGATGACATTGCGCCTGAATTTCTCGCCATAGGCCAGGGCGATCGACACGCCTGAAAGAAAGACAAATCCTTCCGCTGCGTCAGAGAAGCCGAAATTGCGCGGCGTGATTGCGCCAAGCACATTGCCTGGAATGTGGTTCACCAGGATGATCGCGAGGGCCGCGCCACGCCAGAAATCTATTCCCTCGACTCGTTTTCCCTGCACGCGCTTTTCACGCCCTTCTGTGCTGCGCCGCGCCACAGTAGCAATCCGCATTAGCAAGCCACATGCCTCTTCTGATACGGAATCTCGGCCGCCCCGCCAAGACCGCGCTCCCGCTGTTCAGGGGAATCGCAGGCGACACGCCGCCGCAGCCTTGCGTTGCCGCCTCAAACCATTACCTTGTCCAACACATCCTTCGCCTAAGTCAGCCGAGCCGCCGCGTTACATGACCTTTATCGAATCTCATCTAGCGCCCGCCGCGCGCAAAAGCGGACAGATCAAGCTGCACGGTCCCCAAGATTTCGAGGGCATGCGCGTCGCGGGCAAGTTGACGGCGGAGGCGCTGGACATGTTGGTCGCGCATGTCCAGCCGGGCGTGACGACCCAGGCGCTTGACGATCTGGTTTTCGACTTCGCCATGGCGCATGACGCCTATCCCGCGCCGCTCGACTATCGCGGCTACCGCAAATCGATCTGCACCTCGATCAACCATGTCGTCTGCCATGGCGTGCCGGACAGCAAGCCTTTGCGCGAAGGCGACATCGTCAATATCGACGTGACGTTTATCGTCGACGGCTGGCACGGCGACGCCAGCCGCATGTTCGCCGTCGGCGAAATTCCGCGGCGGGCGCAGCGGCTGATCGACGTGACCTATGAGGCGCTTGAGCGGGGCGTCGCCGCCGTCAAGCCTGGCGCGACGACCGGCGACATCGGCGCGGCGATTCAGCACTATGCCGAAAGCGAGCGCTGTTCGGTCGTGCGCGATTTTTGCGGCCACGGGCTCGGGCGCGTATTCCACGATGAGCCCAATATTTTGCACTATGGCGTCAAGGGCGAGGGCGTCGAGTTGCGGCCGGGCATGTTCTTCACCATTGAGCCGATGATCAATCTCGGCCGTTCGCAGGTGAAAATATTGTCGGACGGCTGGACGGCCGTCACCCGCGACCGCTCACTTTCCGCGCAGTTTGAACATTCCATCGGCGTCACCGAGACGGGCGCGGAAGTCTTCACCAAATCGCCGGCGGGGCTCGACAATCCCTCTGCCGCGCGCCCCGACGCATGAAGAAGGCGGCTGACGCCGCATCCAGCGACGGCTCAGGCCTGCGCGATTCTGCGCCTCACTTCCACGGTCACCGACAGCGTCTGCGCGATCGCTTCATGGATGCAGGCGAAGCGGCGCTTGCCGATTACGAGATGCTGGAGCTGCTGTTGTTTCGCGCGATCGCGCGGCGCGACGTCAAACCGCTGGCCAAGGCCTTGATCGCCCGCTTTGGCTCCTTCGCCGAGACCGTCGCGGCGCGGCCGGAGAGGCTTCGCGAAATCGACGGTCTCAGCGAGGCGGCGATCGTCGAAATCAAGCTTATCGAGGCTGCGGCGAAACGCCTGGCGCGCGGCGCCTTGCAACGACGTCCGGTGCTCTCTTCCTTCATGGAGGTGCTCGACTATTGCCGAACGGCGATGGCCTTCGCCGAGCGGGAGGAGTTCCGCATCCTGTTTCTCGATAAGCGCAACGCGCTGATCGCCGACGAAGTCCAAGGCGTCGGCACCATCGACCATACGCCGGTCTATCCGCGCGAAATCGTCAGACGTGCGCTGGAGCTCGGCGCGAGCGCGCTCATCCTGGCGCATAACCATCCTTCCGGAGATCCGACGCCGTCGGCCGCGGACATCCGCATGACGAAGGACATCGCCGCCATCGCGCAGCCGTTCGGCATCACGATCCACGACCACCTCATCGTCGGCCGTCACGGCCATGCCAGCTTCAGAGGGCTGAAGCTCATTTGAGGCGACGTCCGTGCACAGGCGTCAGGCTTGACGCGACACTTTCAAAAGCGGGCTGAGCGCATTGTCCTATTTCGTCACGCCGCTGATTATCGCCACGGCGCTCTTCATGGAGCAGCTCGACGGCACCGTGCTCGCCACGGCGCTGCCGGCGATGGCGGCGGATCTTCATGAAGATCCCGTGGCGCTGAAACTCGCTCTGACGTCCTATCTCCTGTCGCTCGCGGTCTTTATTCCGCTTTCGGGTTGGGCGGCGGATCGCTTTGGCGCGCGGCGGGTCTTTCGCGCCGCGATCATCGTCTTCACCTTCGGCTCCATTCTCTGCGGCCTGTCCAATTCGCTCGGCGCGATCGTGACGTTCCGGATCGTGCAAGGCCTCGGCGGCGCGATGATGACGCCGGTCGGACGCCTCGTGCTGCTGCGCACCGCGCCGCGCCACGAACTTGTGCGCGCCATGGCCTATCTGACCATCCCGGCGCTCATGGGCCCAATGATCGGCCCGCCGATCGGCGGCTTCATCGCGACGTATTTTCACTGGCGCTACATCTTCTGGGTCAATGTGCCGATCGGCGCGCTCGGCGTCATGCTCGTCACGCGCTTTATTCCAGACATGCGCGAGGAATGGACGCCGCCGCTCGATATCGCTGGCGCAATCCTTTCAGGCGTCGGCCTCTCTTGCCTCGTCTTTGGCTTCACGATCGCGGGGCGCGGCTTCGCGCCGGCGCCGGTCGTGGTTTTGATCGTCGCGCTCGGGGCAGGGGCGCTCTTCGCTTATACGCGCCACGCCAAACGCACGCCCTATCCGATCGTCGACCTCGATCTCTTGAAAATCCCGACGTTCCGCGCGGCGGTCTTCGGCGGCTTTGTGTTTCGCATCGGACTCGGCGCCACGCCTTTCCTGCTGCCGCTATTGCTGCAAGCGGGCTTCGGACTCTCCGCCTATGAAGCGGGACTTCTGACCTTCGTTTCAGCGGCGGGCGCGATGGCGATGAAAACGACGGCGCAGCCGATCCTGCGAATTTTCAGCTTTCGGCGGGTGCTGATCGTCAATGCGCTTATCTCCGCCGGCTTTCTCGCCTTCAACGCCAGTTTCTCGGCGACGACGCCGCATTTGGTCATCATGGGCGCGCTGCTGGTCGGCGGCTTCTTCCGCTCGCTCGAGTTTACGGCGCTCAACGCCATCGCCTATGCCGACGTTGATCAGGACGCCATGAGCCGCGCGACGAGTTTCGCCTCCGTCGCGCAGCAATTGTCGCTGTCGACGGGCGTCGCGATTGGCGCGGCGGCGCTGGAGGCGACGCGCGCGCTGCGCGGCGGCGGCGCGCTGCAGGCGGCGGATTTCACGCCAGCCTTCCTTGTCGTGGCGTTGATCTCGATGTTTTCGGTGATGAGCTTCCTGCCGCTCGCGCCCAATGCGGGCGACGATCTGACCGGCCGCCGAAAACGCGTGTAATCTCGCGGGGATCGACGGGGAAGAGCTCTTGTCGACGAGGATCGCGCGCGCCAGATCGACTGAAACGAGGACGTTATGTCGAACGCAGCCCAAGACTTCATCGCCGGGCTCCCGAAGGCGGAGCTTCACCTTCATATCGAGGGGACGCTGGAACCCGAGATGGCTTTCGCGCTCGCCGAGCGCAATGGCGTCAAGCTCCCCTACGCTTCGGTCGAGGCGATGCGCCGCTTATACGATTTCCAAAACCTCGCGGACTTTCTCGATCTCTATTATCAGGCGACGCAGGCGCTTTTGACCGAGCGAGACTTCTACGATCTCGCGCACGCGTATCTCGACCGCGCCCGCGAGGAAAACGTTCGCCACGCCGAAATCTTTTTCGATCCGCAGGCGCATATGCGTCGCGGCGTTCCCTTGGGCGCAGTCGTGGAAGGATTGAGCGCAGCCCTGAACGACGCCGCGCGCGAGGGCGGGCCGACGTCGCGACTCATCATGTGCTTTCTGCGCGATCTCGACGCGGCGGACGCCATGGCCACGCTCGAAGCGGCGCGCCCCTGGCTCGATCGCATTGCCGGGGTCGGACTGGATTCCGCAGAAACCGGAAATCCGCCGGGCAAGTTCACGGAGGTCTATGAGCGCGCCCGTTCGCTCGGCCTGCGCGCCGTGGCCCATGCGGGCGAAGAAGGACCCGCCGCCTATGTCGCCGAAGCTCTGGATCGCTTAAAGGTCGAGCGCATCGATCACGGCGTTCACGCGATCGATGACGCGGCCCTGGTTCAGCGGCTCGCGCGGGAGCGGGTTCCGCTGACCGTCTGTCCGCTGTCGAATATACGCCTCTGCGTCTATCCCGATATGCGCGCGCATCCGATTCAGCGGCTCTTCGAAGCAGGCGTCGTCGTGACCGTCAATTCCGACGATCCGGCCTATTTCGGCGGCTATGTGAACGAGAACTACTGCGCGATCCAGCAGGCTTTCGCATTAGGAACAGCCGAACTGACGCAGCTCGCGAAAAACAGTTTCTCGGCGTCATTTCTTTCTGACGACGAAAAGCAAGAGAGAATCGCCGAGGTCGACGCCTATGCGCAAGCGCGTGGCGCTTAAGCGCATCGCCTAGTCGCCGTGTCGCCCGCGAAAGCCTGTCGCCAGCACATAGAGTTCGGCCGAACCGGCGCGGCTCGCCGCCGGCTTGACGTGCCGCACCGTCGCGAAATCGCGCTTGAGCCGCGTGAGCAGCTGGCCTTCGGTTCCGCCCTGCAGCACCTTGGCGATGAAGAAGCCGCCTTCCGCGAGCACGTCGCAAGCGAAATCAGCGGCAATCTCGGCGAGAGCCACGATGCGCAGATGATCGGTCGCCCTGTGGCCAGTGGCGTTCGCGGCCATGTCCGACATCACGCCATCGGCGGCGCCGCCGAGCATGGTCTTGATGAATTCCGGCGCATCGGGATCGTTGAAATCCTTCACCGCGAAGTCGACGCCGTCGACCGGCTCCATGTCGAGCAGATCGACCGCGACGACTTTGCCCTTGCCCTCTTTCGCCTTCACATGCGCGGCGGCGACCTGTGACCAGCCGCCGGGCGCGGCGCCAAGATCGACGATGCGGTCGCCCGGCTTAAAGAGATGATAGCGATCATCCATCTCGATGAGCTTATAGGCGGCGCGCGAGCGATAGCCCTCGCGCTTGGCGCGCGCGACATAAGGATCATTGAGCTGGCGTTCCAGCCAGAGCGTCGAGGAGAGCGACCGCTTGCGCGCGGTCTTTACCCGCGTCTTGAGCGATCGCCCGCCTTCGCGTCCCGACTCTTTCGTCACGCGTGCACCTTGTCGCGCGGGCTGAAGACGCCGCCGGGCGCCGGCTCCATGACGATGTCTCGATCGTGGAAGGCGTGCAGAGTCGACCGGTGTCCGATCGAGACGATCGTCGTGCCGGGCAGCCGCTCGCGCAGCATGGCGTAGATGTCTTCTTCGAGTTGCTCGTCGAGGGCCGACGTGGCTTCGTCGAGGAAAAGCCAATCCGGCTTGGCGAGAAGCGCGCGGGCGATCGCGACGCGCTGTTGCTCGCCGCCTGAAAGCCGCTGACCCCAGTTGTTTTCCTCGTCGAGGCGCTCCAGGAAAGGCGCAAGCCGCGCCGCGCGCAGCGCCTCCTGCACTTCAGCGCGCGAGTAGTCGTCGACGTGGCCCGGATAGACGATCGCTTCGGCCAGCGCGCCCATGGGAATGTAGGGCCGCTGCGGCGCGAGCATCACCTTCGCGCCGCGAGGAGTCAGCACTTCGCCCGAAGCGTAAGGCCAGATGCCGGCGATGGCGCGAAACAGCGTCGACTTGCCGGAACCCGACGGGCCGGTGAGCAGCGCCGGCTGGCCGGCGGCGAACGTCAGATCGTCGACCGTCACGATTTGGCGTCCATCGGGCAAAGCAAGCGTCAGCCCGCGCAGGCGAATATCGGCGCCGTCCGTCGGAGAGATAATTTGCGTCGCAGACGTCTGCCGGCGGGCCGTATCGATCGCGTGGTCAAAGGACGTCAAGCGGTCGAGCACGGACTTAAAATTGGCGAGAGAGGTGTAATAGTTGATGAAGAAGGTCAGCGCGCTTTCCACCCGCCCGAAGGCGCTCGCCGTCTGCGTCATGACGCCGAGCGTAATGCGCCCGGCGAAATAGAAGGGCGCCGTGATCACGTAAGGAATGATCGGCGACAACTGTCCGTAGGTGGAGGTGAACGCCATCAATTGCTTGCGCTTCTGCACGATCGCCAGATAGTTGACGATAATGCCGGCGAACCGCCGCAGCAGTGAACCGCGCTCGGCAGGCTCGCCGCCAAGCAGGGCGATCTGCTCGCTGTATTCGCGCATTCGCGCCAGGGAAAAGCGGAAATCCGCCTCGCGTCTCTGCCGATCGAAGTAGAGCCCGGTAAGAGAGCGGCCGATAAGATGCGTCACCAGCGTTCCCACCAACGCATAGAGCAGCACAACCCAGAACAGGAAACCGGGAATATAAATGTCAGTTCCGGGCAGCGGATAATTGCCCGACAAATCCCACAGCACATAGGCGAAGGAAACGAGTGAACTCAAGGTGGCGATCAGCAGGATCGAATAGGAGTAGACGCCATAGCCTTCCTCGCCGCCGCTGATGAAGCGATTGACGTCCTCGGCGATGCGCTGGTCCGGATTGTCGGCGCCGCTCCCGGCGAGCGCCATGCCGTAATGCGTATGCCCGCCGAGCCAGCGCTCGATATAGTGCTCCGTCAGCCAACGGCGCCAGCGGATGATCAACATCGACTGCAGAACGAATTCGATGATCACGGAGGCGACGTAAACGAAGGCCCAGGGCGTGAACACGTAAAGAAGCTGCCGCCAGAACTCCACGGCGTTTTTCTCCTGAATGGCGTTGAACCAGTCGCGATTGAAGAAGGACAGGCGCACGGTGATGCCGACCTGTCCTTGATTGAGGAGCACCAGCACCACCACCATGGCCATGGCGATCGCGCGCTCTCGCGCCGCAAAGGGTCGAAACGGCCAGACGCGTCCTTCGCCACGCTCGCGCGAATCGAAATAGAGATCGGCGATGCGCGTCATCTCCCGCACGACGGGAATATGCGAGATCGCGTAAACGAGAACCGAGAACACCGCCACGGTCAACGGCATGGTTTCGGGCGGCGCATAGTCTTTCAGCGACGCGGGCCACAAGCCTTCCGCCTGGGCGAGGCTGATGAGTCCGAAGACGATCGTCTCCGTTGAAAAGATGCAGGCGAAGATTTTCAGGAAGCTCGACATGTCCGTCGCGCGCCACGTCGTATAGGCGCAGAGCGCCGCCGCGGCGACGAGAACGAATAGGCTGGAGTCGCCGTTATGGGCGCCGACCAGCGCGGTAAGCGCCGCGAAGATCGCGACCGCCACGCTCAATTTCTGCATCTTTCACCTTGGATGTGAGAAGCCGCTCGGCTCGTCGCGACCGCGTCGCCGGCGATTGCCGTCTCGCCCCATGATAGAGGAATCAGTCCTCTTCAGGAATGACCGCGTCGCCATTGACATGCGCGACAAGCACGGGCGAGGCCTTAAAGGTCAGCACACGGCGCGAGGTTATCGTGGCCTCGACGCCGGTTTTGGGATTGCGGCCGATGCGCTCACGCTTGGCGCGCACGTTAAAAGTCCCGAAGGAACGCAATTTTACGGATTCGCCGCGCAGCAAAGCTTCGCTGATCTCGTCAAAAGTCGCGTCCAATATCTTGCGAGCTTCGGCGCGGGACAGCGATGGGCAGCAGCCATAGACGGCCTCTCGCAGCGCCGCCCGCGTTAAGGTGCTGCCTGGAGCGGTTCTCCTTACCATACGAAAAGAGCGCCCAATGATCGTTCTGTCGGGACTGGGCTGAACACAACTCCCCCTCGAAGCTTCTGGCAATCGCAACATGGCAATAAATGGGCGCTGCGCCCGTGGCCGCATAGTACGCATAAACGACCGATTTGCAAGGGCGATCACGGTTCTACGTCCCGACTAAACGATCGAACTCTGACCCACGGCCAGGCGATAGCGGAACCCTCAAACGGCCAACTTCACCTTGTGCTGCGCCACCGGGATCATGGCGCGTATTTTACGAATGCGGTCGACGTCCACATAGGACGATACGAGGCCCGGCCCTTCGGAAGCCTTCGCGACGACTTGGCCCCACGGGTCGGCGATCAGAGAATTGCCGTACGTAAAGCGCGTCTCATGCCCGGCCTTATGCGCGCCTGTCTGCGCCGGCGCGCAGAGATAGGCCTGCATTTCGATCGCGCGCGCGCGGCACAGCACTTCCCAATGGTCCTTGCCGGTGACCAGCGTGAACGCCGCCGGCAGCGCGACGATATCCGCGCCCTTATCCGCGAGCGCCTGGAAGAGATATGAAAAGCGAAGGTCGTAGCAGATCGCGCAGCCGACGGTGACGCCTTCGCAATCATAGGTGACGACGGAGTCGCCCGGCTTGAACGCGGCGCTCTCGTGATATTTGGCGCCGTCCGGCGCCGTGATGTCGAACATGTGGATCTTGCGGTAGCGCGCCACCTCCTCGCCCTCGCGGTTGAAGGCGACGCTGGTGTTGTGCAACCGCTCCTCGCCAGGCGCTTTTTCAAGAATGGACCCGGCGTGGATGAAGACCTTGTGCTCGCGCGCGAGCGTCTGGCACATTTCATAAGCGGGGCCGCCCGGAAGCTCCTCGGCGGCGGCCATCTTCTCGGCGCGGGAGCCGCCGATGAAATCGAAGACCTCAGGAAGACAGATCCAGTCTGGACGCTCCTGAACCACGGCGCGCTCGATCAAAGCGCGGGCGTTGGCGAGGTTCAAGGCCTTATCGCCAACGGAATTCATCTGAACCAGAGTAACCTTCATCGACCGCCCGATTGTTTCGCTGTTGCTCCCGCGACCCACAGTCGCACCCTAACGAATAGCGCCGCTCATTCATTATACGTCGCTGGCGCCGAAGGTATAGGTCGAATCGCGCTTAGCGCGACGTCGTCGATCGATTGGGGCAAAAGCCGGCGCGCAACGCTGCAATGCAAAATTCGACCATTTGCGCGCTGGTCGGCGTTGGGCGATCGGCGCATTCCACCATCAGCCGGGGGTGGCAGTAGCGAATACAGGCGGCATGCACCAGCCGCGCCGCGAGCTGCGCATCAGCCTTAGCGAATTCGCCGCTCTCCATGCCCGATTGAATGACGTCCTCGAGGGCGGCGTCAATACGGTCGATGTGATCCGAGATGATCGGCCAATTCTCGTCCAGCGCCGCTTCCACCATGTCGTGCAGCTTACGGTCGGCGACGTAGCGTTCGGCGTTCATCGCCTCGTTGGACAGGATGAGCGCGCGCAGCCGCTGCTCCGCCGAACCCGGCCCATGTGCGATGCTCTGCGCCGACTGCTCGACTTCGTTCATCAGATGGCGCGCGACGGCGGCGTTGATTTCCGATTTGGCGCCAAAGAAGCGATAGACATTCGCCGGCGACATCCGCAATTCGCGGGCGATATCGGCGACCGTGGTCTTTTGGAAGCCGATCTCGCGGAAGAGCCGCTCTGCGGTGGCGATGATTCTCGCGCGCTGCTCGGTCTCGCGCGCGTTCTGCGCGCTAGCCCCCATCACGCTCATTCGGCCGCTCCCCTGGCAAGCCCGTCGGCTAGGGTCTGGACCCGCGCGCCTTTGGCTTCGGCCAATCCCTCGCCAAGATGACGGCGGAACCATGTCGCGTAAAGCGCCGGCAGGAACAGAACCGTGAGAAAAGTGGCGACGAAAAGCCCGCCCATGATGGTCAGCGCCATCGGCCCCCAGAAGGCGGAGCCCGAAAGCGGAATCATGGCGAGAATCGCAGCCAGCGCCGTCAGCGCGACGGGGCGCACGCGCCGAATCGTCGCGCCGATGATCGCCTCACGATATTTCTCGCCGCGCTCGAGATCTTGTCGCACCTGATCGACGAGAATGATCGAGTTACGCATGTCCATGCCCGAGAGCGCGATGAGGCCAAGCAGCGCGACGAAGCCGAACGGCGCGTGAGCGACATTGAGCGCGAGCGACGCGCCGATGACGCCGAGCGGCGCGCTCACCATTACGAGCGCGACGCGCGTGAAGTTCTGGAGCTGGAACATCACGATGGTCAGCATGACGAGGCCGACGAGCGGAAAAACCGCAAAGATCGACGCATTGCCCTTTTTCGATTCCTCGATCGCGCCGCCCATCTCGATGCGATAGCCCGGCTGAAGATGCTCGCGAATCTGCGCAAGCTGCGGCCAGATGCGCATCGTCGCATCCGGCGCCTGCACGCCGTCCTTGACGCCGGAGCGCACCGTGATGCTCATGTCGCGATTGCGCCGCCAAAAAATCGGCTCTTCGTGGTCGTAGACGACCTTCGCGACTTGCGAGACCGTCACGGCCTTGCCGTCGCGCGCATAGATCACCATGTCGCCGATCCTCGAGAGATCGCCGCGCTCCTGAGGAATGGCGCGCGCGACCACTTCGACCTGATCGATCCCGTCGCGCAATGTCGTGATCGTCACGCCGGAAATCGCCAGACGCAGCCTGTTCGACACATCCTGCGGCGTCAGCCCGAGCAGCCGCGCGCGATCCTGATCGATGACCAACCGCACGCGCGGCGTCTGCTCGTTCCAATTGAGATGCGGATCGTCGACGCCCGCGTCGCCGCGCATCACGTCGCGCACCTGATAGGCGATGGCGCGGACGGTCGCGGGATCGGAGCCGACCACGCGAAACTGCACGGGAAATCCTACCGGCGGCCCGTAATAGAAGCGATCGACGCGCGCGCGCGCCTGCGGCAAGGCGCCGTTGGCGATGGCGGTCTCCAGCTTCTTCTTCAAGCGCTCGCGCGCCGCGATGTCCTTGGCGACGATGACGATCTCGGAATAGGCTTCGTTTGGGAGCTGCGGATTGAGGCCGAGCCAGAACCGCGGCGGGCCCTGTCCGACATAGCTCGTGTAAAGGGCGGCGTCCGGATCGTCCTTGAGGAGCGCCTCGGCCTGTTTGGCGGCCTCGAGCGAAGCGCCGATGGACGAACCTTCGGGAAGGCGCAACTGGAGGAAGAGCTCCAGGCGCTCCGCATAGGGGAAGAACTGCTTCGGCACGACGAAGAAGCCGAAGGCAGCGAGCGCGAAAACGCCGATCACGCCGGCGATCACCACGCCGCGATAGTCGACCGCCCAGGTGACGACGGCGCGGAGCCAACGATAAAAGGGCGTCCGATAGATCTCGTCGGGATCGCGATGCGGATGCAGCTTGGCGAAATCGGGAAGAAGCTTCACGCCGAGATAGGGCGTGAACATCACCGCGACGAACCATGAGGCGATCAGCGCGACGAGCAATACCCAGAACATCGACCCCGTATATTCGCCGACCCCGGAATTGGCGAAGCCGACCGGCAGGAAGCCCGCGGCGGTCACGAGCGTGCCGGTCAGCATCGGAAAGGCCGTCGAGTCCCAGGCGAAGGTCGCAGCTTTGATCCGATTGAAGCCCTGCTCCATCTTCACCATCATCATCTCGACGGCGATGATCGCGTCATCGACAAGAAGGCCGAGCGCAATGATCAGCGCGCCGAGCGAGATGCGCTGGAGATCGATGCCGAGCGGACCCATGAAGATGAAAACGATGGCGAGCACCAAAGGCACGGAGAGCGCGACGACGATGCCGGTCCGAAAGCCGAGCGAGAGAAAGCTTACGCCGAGCACGATCACCAGCGCCTCCAGGAAGGAGCGCGTGAATTCGCCGATCGCCTCTTCGACGACCTTCGGCTGATCGGCGATCTGATCGATATCGACGCCAACCGGCGTCTTGCCGCGTATCTCCTCGACCGCTGCGCCGACGTTCTCGCCGAATTTGAGGACGTTGGCGCCCTTTCCCATAACGACGCCGACGACGATCGTCGGCTGGCCCTTAAAGCGTGCGAGAAAACTCGGCGGGTCTTCGAAGCCGGCGTAGACATTGGCGATGTCGCCGAGGCGGATCACCTTGCCGTTCGCTTCGATGGGAATCGCGGCGATGGCGTCCGCGCCTTTAAGATCGCTCGTCACCTGAACCCGCACGCGGCTCGACGACGTCTCGAAAACGCCGGCGTCGTTGATGGCGTTCTGCTTGGAGAGCGAATCGAAGACGGCCTGAGGCTGGATCGCCAGGCTCGCGAGCTTCGCCTCGCTGAATTCGACAAAGATGCGGCGCCCCTGATCGCCATAGACGTCGACTTTGATCACATCCTGCACGGAGAGCAGCCGTTGGCGCAGCGTCTGGACCACCTTGTCGAGGACATGATAGTCGGCGCCGTCGCCGGTCACCGCATACATCACCGTGTCGACGTCGCCATATTCGTCGTTCACTTGCGGACCGCGCACGCCGGCCGGAAGCGTCGGCGCGATGTCGTCGAGCTTCTTGCGCAACTGATAGAAGAGCTGCGGCACGTCCTTTGGCGGAGTCGTGTCCTTGAAGGTCACCTGCATCGCCAGAAAGCCGGGCTTGGTATAGCTCTCGATCTTGTCGAGGAAGGGCAGCTCCTGAAGCTTCTTCTCCATCAGATCCGCGACCTGATCGCGTATCTCGGTGGCCGTCGCGCCTGGCCATGAGGCCGTCACGACGGCGACCTTGATGGTGAATGACGGATCCTCGGCGCGTCCTAGCCGCATGTAGGAATAGACGCCGGTCAGACTGATCGCGATCATCAGAAACAGCATTAGCGTCGGCCGTTGAACGGCCCAGCGCGAAAGGTTTACGCCAGCCATGGCCTGACCCTCAAAGCGATTGCCGCGAGATCACGCGGACTTTTGTATTGGGATCGAGCTTGTGGACGCCGAGAACGACGATGTTGTCGCCGTCCTTGACGCCGCCGGCGACAAGCGCGGCGTCGGCCTCGAGGCGCACCAATGTCACCGGAACGAGCTGCAAGTTCCCTTCGCCGTCAACTTTCCAAAGCGAGGGTCCGGAGCCCTGATTGTAGATCGCCGAGAGCGGCACGCTGACGACGGGCTGCGCATCCGAAGCTGAAATGTGCAGCGTGGCGCTCATGCCGAGGGCGACGGCGGCATCCGGATTGAGGATAGAGAAGCGCGCCGCGAAGGTGCGCGTGACCGGATCGGCGGCGGGACTGAGTTCGCGCAGCTTGGCGCGATAGACAGCGCCGGGCTTCGACCAGAGCGTCAAGGTCGCCTCGCCCTTTCCGGCCGCCGCGGCGAACGCCTCCGGCAGGGCGACGGCGGCTTCCAATTCGCCGGCATGGGCGATACGCACGGCAGGCTGCCCCGCCGCGACCACTTGCCCAGGATCGACGAGCGTCTGCGTGACGACGCCGTCCGCGCCGGCGCGCAGCGTGGCGTAGTCCAGCGCGTTGCGGGCGAGCTCGACCGCGCGTTCGGCCCGTCGGAACCGCCCGCGCGCCTCCTCGCCGCCGGCGCGCGCCCGATCGAGCGCCGCCTGGGCGGTCCAGCCCTTGGCGCGCAGTTCGGCGGCGCGCCTTTCATCAGCGACGGCCTGAGTTTGCGCCACCCGCGCCGCGGCGAATTCGGCGTCGGACTGCTCCTTCTGCAGCCGCAGATCCTGGTCGTCGAGCGCCGCGATCGGGTCGCCAGCCTTCACCCGCTGACCAACTTCGACAAAGCGCTTGACCACCTTTCCGGCGACGCGAAAACCTTGGTCGGATTCGACCCTGGGGCGAATGGTGGCGACAAATTCGCGCGCCTGCGACTGCGCGGCGTAGCGCGCCGGCGCCACGAGCACCGGCCGCTCGGAGCGCTCGCTCTCTTCGGCGGACCGCTCGGCCTTGCCGTCACAGCCGGCGAGCGCCACGGTCAGAACTGCAGCGAGCCCGCAAAGACTCAAGCGATAACTGAGCATTGAACTCGTCCCATTGACGCCAGAGCCGCGTCGAGTTCCTTCTGACGATTTTCAATAATCGTCAGTCGTCAGCAATTGGTCAACAGGCAAGACAAATTTTGTTGCAGCGAAATCTTGTTCCAGGCGCTGGCTAAACCGGCCTGGCCCCGCGGCTGACGCGCCCCAGCGCAGCCCGGACGCCTTGTCGCACGGAAATGATTCTTCTATATGCGGCCTGCTCTTGCGGCCGGGTGAGCGCAACACAATCTTGGGAGAGCTAAGCGTGAAGGATCGCGCGGCGGGCTCATGGCGAGCCGCCGTCCTTCGCCTTTTGAACCGGACCGCTTCGGGGTTCGGGGTTCACCAGCGAAAGGAAATGATATGGGCAAAATTATCGGCATCGACCTCGGCACGACCAATTCCTGCGTGGCCGTCATGGAAGGGTCGAGCCCCAAGGTGATTGAAAACGCCGAAGGCGCTCGGACGACGCCTTCGATTGTCGCCTTCACCGATGACGGCGAGCGCCTCGTCGGCCAACCCGCCAAACGTCAGGCGGTGACGAATCCCGACAAGACCTTCTTCGCCATCAAGCGGCTGATCGGCCGCACCTACGACGACCCGATGACCAAAAAGGACATGGGTCTCGTTCCCTACCAGATCGTCAAGGCCAACAACGGCGACGCCTGGGTTGAAGCCTCCGGCAAGCAGTATTCGCCGTCGCAGATTTCCGCCTTCATTCTGCAAAAGATGAAGGAGACGGCTGAGGCCTTTCTCGGCCAGACGGTCACCCAGGCCGTCATCACCGTCCCCGCCTACTTCAACGACGCTCAGCGCCAGGCCACCAAGGACGCCGGCAAGATCGCCGGCCTTGAAGTGCTGCGCATCATCAACGAGCCCACGGCGGCGGCGCTCGCTTATGGCCTCGACAAGAAGCAGTCGGGCACGATCGCGGTTTACGACCTCGGCGGCGGCACGTTCGACGTGTCAATCCTGGAGATCGGCGACGGCGTCTTCGAGGTGAAGTCGACGAACGGCGACACGTTCCTTGGCGGCGAAGACTTCGACATGCGCCTCGTCGAATATCTCGCGGCCGAGTTCAAGAAAGAGCAGGGCATCGACCTCACGAAGGACAAGCTCGCTCTCCAGCGCCTCAAGGAGGCCGCGGAAAAGGCCAAGATCGAGCTCTCGTCGGCGACGCAGACCGAAATCAACCTGCCTTACATCACCGCCGACGCCACCGGGCCCAAGCATCTGACGCTGAAGCTCACGCGCGCGAAATTCGAAGCGCTCGTCGACGATCTTATTCAGCGCACGGTGGAGCCCTGCCGGAAGGCGTTGAAGGACGCCGGACTGTCGGCGGCTGACATCGGCGAGGTGGTGCTTGTGGGCGGCATGACCCGTATGCCCAAAGTGCAGGAGGTCGTGAAGCAGTTCTTCGGCAAGGAGCCGCACAAGGGCGTCAACCCTGACGAAGTCGTCGCCATCGGCGCCGCGGTGCAGGCGGGCGTGCTGCAGGGCGACGTGAAGGACGTGCTGCTGCTCGACGTGACGCCGCTGTCGCTGGGCATCGAGACGCTCGGCGGCGTGTTCACACGCCTCATCGACCGGAACACGACGATCCCCACCAAGAAGAGCCAGGTGTTCTCGACGGCCGAAGACAATCAGACCGCCGTCACCATCAGGGTCTTCCAGGGCGAACGCGAGATGGCTGCGAACAACAAGCTGCTCGGCCAGTTCGACCTCGTCGGCATTCCGCCGGCGCCGCGCGGCATGCCGCAAGTGGAAGTGACCTTCGACATCGACGCGAACGGCATCGTCAACGTCACGGCGAAAGACAAGGCGACGAACAAGGAGCAGCAGATCCGCATCCAGGCCTCTGGCGGCCTCAGCGACGCCGACATCGACAAAATGGTCAAGGACGCCGAGGTGCACGCCGCGGAAGACAAGATCCGCCGCGAACTCGTCGACGCCAAGAACCATGGCGAGGCCGCGGTCCACGCCGCGGAGAAATCCGTCGCCGAATTCGGCGACAAGGTTTCGGCCGCGGATAAGAGCGCCATCGAAGCCGCCATCGCCGCGCTGAAGAGCGCCGTCGAGGGCGACGACGCCGACGCGATCAAGGCCAGGACCAACGAATTGAGTCAGGCCTCGATGAAGCTCGGCGAGGCGATGTATAAGGCGCAGCAGGCGGACGCCTCAGGGACTGGCGCGTCCGAGGAGGCGCCCAAGGACGACGTGATCGACGCGGAGTTCAAGGACGTCGGCGACGACAAGAAGTAAGCCGGGACTGGCCATAGCCGCTTCGATGCGGTAGCGAAACGGGAACCCGGCGCGAATACGCCGGGTTCCCTTGCGTTCATGTGATCGCGGCCCATGGCCCTCCGCCGCACCACCAGAAAATCAAGCATGTCCAAACGCGACTATTATGAAGTTCTCGGCGTCAGCCGCACGGTCACGGAAGTCGAATTAAAGATCGCCTTTCGCAAGTCGGCGATGCAGTGCCATCCCGATCGGCACCCCGGCGACAAGCAGGCGGAAGCGCGTTTCAAGGAATTGAACGAAGCCTATCAGTGTCTGTGCGACCAGCAGAAGCGCGCGGCATACGACCGTTTCGGCCATGCCGCCTTTGAACAGGGCGGCGGCTTCGGCGCCGGCGAGGGCTTCGGCGCCTCCATGGCCGATATTTTCGAGGATCTGTTCGGCGACGTCATGGGACGGCGCAGCCGCTCGGGCGGCCGCGAGCGGGGCTCGGATCTGCGCTACAATATGGAGATCACCCTCGACGAGGCCTATCACGGCAAGGCCGCTTCGCTGAAAATCCCGACCTCGGCGACCTGCGAAGCCTGCTCGGGAACAGGCGCGAAAAAGGGCTCAAAGCCGAAGACCTGCACAACCTGCAACGGCATGGGACGGGTGCGCGCCCAGCAGGGCTTTTTCGCGATCGAGCGCACCTGTCCGACCTGCCAGGGGCGCGGCGAGACGATCGAGAATCCTTGCCCCGCTTGCGCCGGCGCCGGGCGCAAGACAATCGAACGCTCGCTCTCCGTCAATGTGCCGCCGGGCGTTGAGGACGGCACGCGCATCAGGCTCGCCGGCGAAGGCGAGGCGGGACTGCGGGGCGGTCCGTCCGGCGACCTCTACATTTTCCTCTCTGTGAAGCCGCATCCGTTCTTCCAGCGCGATGGGGCGGATCTCTATTGCCGCGTGCCGATCTCGATGGTGCGTGCGGCGCTCGGCGGCGAGATCACGGTGCATGCGCTCGACGGCTCCGAGGTGACGCTCAAAATTCCCGAGGGCGCGCAGTCCGGACGCCAGCTCAAGGCCAAGGGCAAGGGCATGCCGGTGCTGCGCGGGCGCGATCAAGGCGACCTGCATGTGCAGATCAGCGTCGAGACGCCGCAAAAGCTGACCAAGCGCCAGAAGGAGCTCCTCGCCGAATTCGAGGAGGAGTCTTCGCATGACACGCATCCCGAGGAGACCGGCTTCTTCGCGCGGATGAAGGATCTGTTCGGCGGGTAGCGCATGTTCCCAAAACGTGCGCCGCGCTTTTTGAACAAGCGCATGCGCGATCAAATGCTCAGGCAATTCGCCCTAATGCTTTTGAGTGCGTTTCCCTGGCGCCGCGCGCTGAATGCGCAATAAGAAGGCGGGCGCGGGAGGATTTCATGTCCAATTATTACGGCGCAGCGCATCGTGCGCTTCAGGATGAATTCGACACGCGCCGCCTCGCCGATCTGATGGAAGGCGGCGTGATCCAGACCGAATTCGCGCCGCATGAAATCGATTTCATCCAGTCGCGCGACATGTTTTTTCTCGCCACCATCGATCAGTCTGGCCGGCCGACGGTCTCCTACAAGGGCGGCGCGACAGGTTTTGTGCGCGTCACCGCGCCGAGTGCGCTGATCTTCCCCTGGTACGACGGCAATGGCATGTTTTATTCGGCCGGCAATTTCGTCGAGAGGGCGAGCGTTGGACTGCTGTTCATCGACTTTCTGAGGCCGAACCGCTTGCGCGTGCAAGGCGCGGCGGCGATCTCGCGCGACCCGGCGCTGCTTGCGACATATCCCGGCGCGCAATTCCTTGTCAGCGTTGCGGTCGAGAGCGTCTGGGTCAATTGCCCGCGATATATCCACGGCTATCAGAAAGTCACGGACTCGAAATATTTGCCGGATTCAGCCGGCGAGGCGCCGCTGCCGGGCTGGAAGCGGCTCGATCTTGCCCAGGAGGCGCTGACGCCCAAGGATCGCGCCGCCGTCGATGCGGCCGGCGGCGTCATCGATCTGGACGCCTATGGCGCACTCATCGCGAAGGGCGAAGGGTAAGCTCACACAGGACGCGCCGTTGACATTCAGGCGGGCGACCCGACTCCCAACGCAGTGCCGTTCAACTTGGATAGGATTTCGTCCGTCAGATCGAGCTCGGCGGCGGAAAGATTCTCCGCCAAATGCGCGATCGAGGAGGTGCCCGGGATCAACAAGATATTGGGCGCCCGGCGGAGGAGCCATGCGAGCGCGACCTGTATCGGCGTGGCTTCGATACTCCGCGCGACATCAGATAAAGTTGAGGAGCGTAGAGGCGCAAATCCGCCAAGCGGGAAAAACGGCACATAGGCGACGCCGTCGCGAGCCAGACTATCGATCAAAGCGTCGTCGGCCCTGTGCGCCAGATTGTAGTGGTTCTGCACACAAACGATTTCGCAAATCCGCCGCCCTTCCTCCACCTGCGCGGGCGTAACATTGCTGAGGCCGATGGAACGGATAAGCCCCTGTTGCCGCAGTTCGGCGAGGACTGTCAGCGGCGCTTCGAGCGAACCTTCGGCAGAACCGTGATCGCCGGACATGGCGCGGAAATTCACCACCTCAAGCGCGTCGAGAACAAGGTTCCGCAGGTTGTCATGCACCGCCTGAATCAGCTCCTCGCGCGAGAAGGCGGGCAGCCACGAACCATTGTCGCCGCGCCGGGCCCCGATCTTTGTGACAATGACAAGGTCCTCAGCGTAGGGATGCAACGCCTCGCAAATCAGCTCGTTCGCGACATGCGGGCCATAGAAATCGCTGGTGTCGATATGATTCACCCCCCGAGCGACGGCCTCACGCAAGACGGCGAGGGCCGCGTTGCGGTCCCTCGGCGGTCCCAACGCGTTTGGGCCCACGAGCTGCATCGCACCGTAGCCAAGCCGTCTTACAGAGCGGTTGCCGAGAGTGAATGCGCCGGTCATAGCCTGGATCCTCTTTTCAGGTTTCGCCTGCGAAAGTACAAGGAGTCCTTCCTCCCTGGAATTCGCATTCGATGAACGCCGTCGTTCCAAATCTAAGGCCTAGAAAATCTCCGGTTCAGGCTCGCTCCGCGGTCACGGTCAACGCCATGCGCATCGCCGCCATTCAGGTTTTGACCCAGGAAGGCGTGAGCCGCTGCACGACGACCCGCATCGCCGAGCGCGCCGGCGTATCGGTCGGCAGCCTTTATCAGTACTATCCGAACCGTGATGCGCTCCTCGCCGCCATCCTGGAAACGCACCTGAACGGCGTCGCCGGCGCCGTGGATCGCGCCTGCCGCGCGCATTGGGGCAAGTCGGTTGCCGATATGGCCACCGCCGTTGTCGCCGCCTTCCTGATGGCGAAGCGGCGCAATCTTCAGGAATCGCAGGCGCTATATGCGGTCGCCGCAGAGCTGGGCGGCGCGGATCTGGTCGCTCGCATGCACAACCGCATTGTGGCGGCGATCACCGATATGCTGGCGCATGCGCCCGACGCGGATTTCGACGATCCGGCCATGACGAGCGCGATCGCGTTTAGCGCTGTCGCGGGGCCGATACGAACCCTGCTTGAGGGATATGCTCCAGCCGAATTCGAGGCGCGCCTGGAAGAGCAACTGATCCTTCTGCTGACCGGATATCTTGGCGCGCGCCGTCGCCCGGCGGGCGGAGGGACGCGGGGGCCATAGAATTCGCCTGACCGGCCTCAGAGCCGCCGCGTTGTTTTTGACGCGCGCCTCTCCTATCATCGGCCCAACGGCCCTCCGATCGCGGGGGCCGTTTGCGCGTTTCATCGCGCCGGTCGGGAGGGGCGACGTTGCCGCACAAAACGCAGAAAGCCAGTGGGCGTGCGAGGCTCGTGGATAACGCGCGCTTCATCCGTCAATGGATCGAAAACCCGCGCCTCATCGGCGCCGTTTCGCCGTCCGGACGCGCGCTGGCCAAGACGATGGCCGGCTTCGTCGAACTGGATCGAGAGGGCCATATCGTCGAACTCGGACCCGGCACCGGTCCGGTGACTCAGGCGCTGCTCGCCCGCGGCATCGCGCCCGAGCGCCTCGTCCTCGTCGAATATGAGAGCCGGTTCTGCCATCTGCTGTCGGAACGCTTCCCGGGCGTCACCATCGTGCAAGGCGACGCCTATGGCCTCAAGGCGACTCTCGACGGCAAGGTCCCGGGGAAAATCGCCACCGTCGTCTCCAGCCTGCCGCTCCTGGTGCGGCCGGAGCGCGATCGCGTCGAGCTGTTGAACCAGGCCTTCGAACTGATGGGCGACGAGGGGCTCTTCATCCAGTTCACTTATGGCCTGACCAAATCGCCGATGCCCATGCACGCCAATGGCGTCAATGGCGCCTATGTAGGCAAGGGATCGCCGCCGGTCGTGCTTAACATTCCGCCCGCGCGCGTCTGGCGCTATCGCAAAGCGGGTTACGCCGGCTTCGCCGGAAAGCGTAAGGCGTGAAGCCGCAGGACCGGCTGATCGTCGCGCTGGACGTCGAAAGCGTCGAAGAGGCGCGGGCGATGGTCGCGGCGCTGGGCGAGACGGTCTGCTTCTTCAAGGTCGGCATGGAGCTCGCCTATGCGCCGGGCGGCTTCGACTTCGCCCGCGAATTGAAGGCGGCGGGCAAGCGCGTCTTTCTCGATCTGAAGCTTCATGACATCGGCGTCACCGTCGAGCGCGCGACGCGGCAGATCGCCCGGCTCGGCGTCGACTTTCTCACCATCCACGCCTTTCCCCAGACGATGGCGGCGGCCCGCGAGGGCGCGTCGGACGGCGCGCTCAAGCTCCTCGCCGTGACGGTGATGACCTCCTATGACGACGCGGATTTGAAAGAAGCGGGCTACGCCTGCGGCGTCGCCGAACTCGTCGCGCGCCGGGCCCGACAAGCCAAGGAAAAGGGCGTCGACGGCCTCATCCTGTCGCCGATGGAGCTTGCCGCCATAAGGCCGCTGGTCGGCTCGAGCATGCTGCTGGTGACGCCGGGGGTGCGGCCGCAGGGCGCCGACGTCGGCGATCAGAAGCGCGTCATGACGCCGCGGCAGGCGGTCGCAGCCTCCGCCGACTATATCGTCGTCGGCCGGCCGATCACCCGCGCAGCGGATCCCGCAGCGGCGGCGGAAGCGATGGTGGGCGAGATGGCCGGCGCCTGATCGAGGTCCGTCGCTCATGCCCTATGACAGCAACGCCAACCTTCCGGATAATCTCCAGCACATCCTTCCGGAGCACGCGCAGGACATCTATCGCGAGGCCTTCAACCATGCCTTCGACGCCCATCGCGGCGACCCGCGGCAGGAGGAGGCGGCGCACCGCATCGCCTGGGCAGCGGTGAAGCGAAGCTACGTCAAGACCGAGGCAGGCTGGGCAAAGCGATAGGAAGTATCGGCGCGCGCGCTGGCCTGCCTAGAGCGTGAGTGCTAAAACGCGGTCTCGTCGAATCCTTACCCCGATTCGCCCATGCTCGCGATTGTCATCTCCGCCCTCGGGCTGTTCGTTTGGCTCTATCTCATCGCGCTTCGCGGCGGGTTCTGGCGGCTGACCGAACATGATCGCAACCTGAGCGGTCACGCCGCTGTCCCGGCGACCCATGTCGTGGCGATCGTTCCGGCTCGAAACGAAGCCGACGTCATCGAAAAAAGCCTGGCGTCGCTGTTCGCGCAACAGTTCCATGGCCGCTTCGACATTATTCTGGTCGATGACGAGAGCGACGACGGCACCGCCGAGGCGGCCCGCCGCTGCGCCGCCGCCGCTGGCGCGTCGAGCCGCCTGACGATCCTCTCCTCGCGCGGACCCGATGCGGGCTGGACGGGGAAGCTCGCGGCGATGCAGCGCGGGTTCGATCACGTGCGGAGTCTGCCGATCGACCCGGATTTCGTGCTGTTTTGCGACGCGGACATCGAATTTTCGCCGCAAGTGCTCGCCCGCCTCGCTTCGGGCGCGACGGCGCGCGGCGTCGTCCTGACCTCGCTCATGGTCAAGCTTCGTTGCGAAAGCCTCGCGGAGCGCTGGTTCGTCCCCGCCTTCATTTTCTACTTCCAGAAGCTTTACCCGTTCCGCCACATCAATGATCCGGATCACCCGGCGGCGGGCGCCGCGGGAGGAGTCATGCTGCTGCGTCCGGAGGCGCTCGCGACCGCAGGCGGTCTGCGGGCCATTCGCGGCGCGCTAATCGACGATTGCGCGCTCGGCGCGCTGATGAAGGCGCAAGGTCCGATCTGGCTGGGTCTGACCGAAGACGTCCACAGCCTGCGCGCCTATCCGCGCCTTGCCGATATCTCCCGAATGGTCGTGCGCTCCGCCTATGCGCAGCTCAGCTATTCCCCCTGGCGCCTCGCGGGCGCGCTCATCGGCATGGCGGCCGCCTATCTTGCGCCGCCCTATCTGGCGCTGTTCGGCGAATCGCCGGCGCGCGAGACGGCGCTCGTCTCCTGGCTCCTGATGGCGCAGGCCTATATGCCGACGCTGCGCTTTTACGGCCTGTCGCGGTGGCGCGCCTTTGCTTTGCCAGGCGTCGCGGCATGCTATACGTGGTTTACGGTTGAATCGGCCTGGCGGCACCTGAGCGGCCGCGGCGGCGAATGGAAAGGCCGCTATCAGGCGCCGCGCGCGCAAAAGTCGGCGCAGCGCTTCGAAACGCCCGCCGAGATCGAGGCGAACCGGCAAATCGAGGTATAGGGCGCGCCAGCGCCGTGGAGCGGCAAGACGGCGTCATATGGATATTGCGCAGACGAGTTCGGGAAAGACCCATCGCGACGAGAATTTCCCCGTCGCCTCCTTTCTGATTGCGCCGCGGCACCGCGCGCCGATTCTGGCGTTCTATGACTTCGTTCGCGCCGCCGACGACATCGCCGACCACCCGACGCTTTCCGCGCAAGAGAAGCTCGATCTGCTGGACGCGCTTGACGCCGCCCTGATTGGAGAGGCGGAAGAGGATGCGGAGGTGGCGCGCCGCCTGCGCGAGACCTGCCGGGAGCGGCGTATCGATCCGCAGCATGCCCGCGATCTGATCCTCGCCTTCAAGCGCGACGTGACGCAATTGCGCTATCGCGACTGGGACGATCTCATCGATTACTGCCGCTATTCGGCGATGCCGGTCGGCCGCTTCGTCTGCGATCTCCATGGCGAGAACCCCGGACGGGTCTGGCCGGCCAATGACGCGCTTTGCGCGGCGCTGCAAATCATCAATCACCTGCAGGATTGCGGCAAGGACTACCGCAACCTCGACCGGGTCTATCTGCCGCAGGAATCGCTCGCGGCGCATGGCGCGACCGTCGAGATGCTCGCGCAGGAAAGCGCGCCGCCGCCGCTCCTGGCGACGATCCGCGACCTCAACGAAAAAACCGGGCGTCTGCTCGCGCAGTCGCGTCCCTTCGCCGATCTGATCGACGATACGCGACTCGCCATGGAGATCGGCGCCATCCAGACATTGGCCGAACAGCTCGTTGCGCGCCTCGCGGTCGCCGACCCGCTGCGCGACAAGGTTCACGACGGCAAGTTCAGCTTTGCGCTAAAGGGCGCGGCGGGCGCGCTCGGCGCGCTTCTTCGCCGCGTTTCGCGTCCGCGCCGCGCAGATTCCGAGGCCGTCCCGAGCACGCGCCCAGGGGCGCGCCAATGACCATGGACGCGCTTGCCGATTCCACGACGCTGCGCACGCGCGCTATCGCGACCAGAAGCTCCTTCTATCTCGCGATGCGCATTCTCGAGCCGCCGCGGCGCGATGCGATGTTCGCCATTTACGCCTTCTGCCGCGCCGTTGACGACATCGCCGACGACGAGGGCGACCGCGCCGTGCGCCGCGCCGCGCTCGACCAGTGGCGCGCCGACCTTGATGAGCTTTATGCCGGCCGCATCCGCGCGCGCGTCAGCTTTCTCTCTGAACCCGTCCGCCGCTTCCGACTCGAGCGCGCCGATTTCGAGTCGGTGATCGAGGGCATGGCCATGGACGTCGAAGAGGATATTTGCGCGCCGGACTGGGAAAAGCTTGAGCTCTATTGCGACCGCGTCGCGAGCGCCGTGGGACGGCTGTCGGTGCGCGCGTTCGGTCTCGCGGAGGAGGAACCGGGCGCCGAATGCGATTTGCCGACGGGTCCGAAACTGCTCGCCTACCACCTCGGGCGCGCGTTGCAGCTCACCAACATCTTGCGCGATCTCGACGAGGACGCCGCGCGGGGGCGGCTGTATTTGCCGCGAGAGGCGCTTGAGTCCGCGGGGGTCATGAGTTTCGCGCCGCACGCCGTGCTGTCGAATCCTTCGCTCGAAGAGGTGTGCGCGCCGGTCCTTTCCCGCGCCCGCGAACATTATGACCAGGCGGATCTGGTGATGGCGGGCCTGCCCAAGCGCGCGGTGAAAGCGCCCTATCTCATGGCCGCCGGCTATCGTTCGATCCTCGACAATCTCGCCGCTCGCGGCTTTTCGGCGCCGCGCGCGCCGGTGCGGGCGTCGCGTCTCAAGCTCGTCAGCGCCTTCCTGCGACACGCCTTCACGTGAGCGAAACGGTTCATGTCATCGGCGCGGGCCTCGCGGGGCTCGCCTGCGCGCTGCGCCTCGCCGACGCCGGACGGCGCGTCGCGCTTTACGAAGCCGCGCGCATGGCGGGCGGACGCTGCCGCTCCTATTTCGACGCGTCGCTCGGCCTGACGATCGACAACGGCAATCATCTGCTGCTGTCCGGCAACACGGCGGCGCGGGAGTACGCCAAACGCATCGGCGCGAGCGACGCGCTTGTTGGTCCCGACGAATGCGCCTTCGATTTTCTCGACGCGCGCACGGCCGAGCGCTGGACGCTGCGCCCCAACGCCTCGCGCATTCCCTGGTGGATCTTTGTCGCCGACCGCCGCGTCCCCGGCACGGGGCCGCTCGACTATCTCGACGCCGGAAAGCTTCTCTTCGCGAAGGACGGCGCGACCATCGGCGACACCATGCGCTGCCAGGGCCCGCTGTGGGAGAAGCTTTGGCGCCCGGTTCTGCTCTCGGCGCTCAACACCGAGCCTGAAGAGGCGTCCGCCACGCTCGCAGGCGCCGTGCTGCGCGAGACGCTCGCGGCGGGCGGCGACGCCTGCCGCCCCATGGTCGCCAAGGGCGGCCTCGGCGACGCCTTCATCGAGCCGGCGCTGCGCGCGCTTCGCGCCAAAGGCGTCGAGCCGCGCTTCGGGGCGCGTCTGCGCGAACTCACTTTTGATGATTCTCGCGTCGCTGCGCTGCGCTTCGGCGACGCGGAAGTGACGCTGGAAAAAGGCGACGCGGTGGTCCTCGCGACGCCGCCGTGGATTGCCCAGGAGCTTCTGCCCGGTCTCGTCGCGCCGGACGATTTTCGCGCGATCCTCAATGCGCATTTCAAGATCGCGCCGCCGCCGGGTCAGCCGCCGCTTCTTGGCATGATCGGCACGCTCACCGAATGGCTGTTCGCCTTCGACGATCGGCTCTCGGTGACGATCAGCGGCGCCGACCGGCTGATCGACGAGTCGCGCGAAGCGCTTGTGGAAAAAATCTGGGCGGAGGTCTCCGCCGCGACGGGGCTGCCGGCGGCGCCGCCACCCTGGCAGATCGTCAAGGAGAAGCGCGCCACCTTCGCCGCGACGCCGGCGCAGGAGGAGCGCCGGCCTGATGCGAAGACGCGCTGGGACAATCTGTGGCTTGCCGGCGACTGGACGAATACCGGCCTGCCGGCGACGATCGAGGGCTCGATACGATCAGGCGATAGAGCGGCGGAGCTGGCGACGACGGCTAGTTGAACTGACCCCTTCGTGCATGGTGAGCAAGCGCGCTTGCGCCTCACCAATGCGAAAATTAGCGGCGGTCTTTCGCCGCGTTGACGCCCTCCGCCAGTCGGCTGTGACGGCGGCTGTAGAGAAAATAAATCGCGAGGCCGATCGCCATCCAGATCGCGAAGCGCTCCCAGGCCACCGCCGGCAGGCGCGACAGCAGCCAGATCGAAAAGCCGATGCCGGCGAGCGGCGTGAAGGGGACGAAAGGCGCGCGAAAGCTGCGCTTCAAATCGGGCCGGGTGCGGCGCAGCACGATGATCGCCGAACAGATGACGACGAAGGCGGAGAGCGTGCCGATGTTCACCAGCTCCGCCACTTCCTTGATCGGGTAGAGCGCGGCGACGAGCGCGGTCAGCGCGCCGGCGATCAGCGTCGGTCGATAGGGCGTCTGAAAGCGCGGATGCAGCTTCGCGAACCAGCCGGGGAGCAGGCCGTCGCGGCTCATGGCGAACCAGATGCGGGCGCAGGCGAGCAAAAAGGCGAGCATCACGCTGGCGATGCCCGCCACCGCCGCGAGCGACACGACGAAAGCGACCCAGGGCAGGCCGAGCGACGTGAAAGCGGTCGCGACCGGCGCCGGATTGTCGAGCGTGTCGTAGCGCACGATTCCGGTGAGCACGAGCGACATGGCGATATAGAGCGTCAGCGCCACGACGAGCGACAGAAGAACGGCGCGCGGCACGTCGCGCTGCGGGGCGCGGGCCTCTTCGGCGGCGGTCGTCAGCGTGTCGTAGCCGAACACGGCGAAGAACACGACCGCCGCGCCTTGCGCCACGCCGGAAAAGCCGAAGGGCATGAAGGGCGTCCAGTTCTCGACGCGCACATAGGGAAGGCCGGCGACGATCACCAAAAGCGCCGCGGCGATTTTGACGACCACCATCGCGGTGTTGAAGCGCGCGCCGACCTCCACGCGCAGCGTCAACAGGAAGGCGACTCCGAGCGCGCCGAGCGCGGCGAAAAGATCGACGACGCGGCCAGGGCCGGTTCCCGGCGCGCCGCTCGCCCAGTCGGGAAGCGCGAAGCCGAATTGCGCGAGCAGCGCCTGCAAATAGGCCGACCAGCCGATCGCCACCACGGCGACGACCAGCGCATATTCGAGCAGAAGATCCCAGCCGATGATCCAGGCGGCGAGTTCGCCCAGCACCGCATAGGCATAAGTGTAGGCGCTGCCGGCGACCGGAATCATGCCGGCGAATTCGGCGTAGGAGAGCGCCGCGGCGGCGCTCGCCACGCCGGCGATCAGGAAGGAGAGGGCGACGCCAGGGCCGGCCTGAGTCGCCGCCACCACGCCAGTCAGCACGAAAATGCCGACGCCGATGAGCCCGCCAAGGCCGATGCCGGTGAGCTGCCAGACCCCGAGCACGCGACGGAACCCGCCCGGTCGGTCGGCTTCGGCTTGCAGCGATTCGATGGATTTGGCGCGCAGCAGCGAGGAGGAAAGCTTCATCAAAATGGCCTGTCGGCGGGCGTGTCCGCCACGACGTCCATAGGCGATCCAGGCGACGCTGTCATTGCGGCCGGGCCATGCGCAGCCGCAAAAAAAGAGCGGCCAGTGGCCGCTCTCTCGTCGTGTCAGGGAAACCTATTTCTTGGCGGGCTATTTCTTGGCGGGCTATTTCTTGGCGGCCTCGAGATGCGTCAGCGCCTCTTCGGCGTGTTTCGTCCCGATGTCGGCATGTTTCTGCTTGCCGTGGTCGATCGCCATTTCCAGATGCGAAACGCCCTGTTTGGTATGCTCGTTGGGCTTCTCCGCCTCGGACGCCTTGGCGTGCTTTAAGGCTTCTTCCGCATGCATGGTCAGCGCCTCGGCCTTTCCCGCCTTGCCTTCGCTGATCGCCTGTTTGGTGTGGGTGATGGCTTCGCCCAGATGGTCTTCCGCGTAGGCCAATCGGGGGGCGAAAAAGGCCGCGAGGGACAGGGCCAGGGCTGCAGCAAAAATCCTGCGATTCATGGGGATCTCCTTAATGCTTCGCCGCATGAGCGTTAATATGGTCGCCTTCGCTCTGGTATCGAGGTCATGTCCGGCATTCTCGATGTCGCGGCGCCATCATTGCCGGTCGGCGGCATAAAGCTCGCAACTCTCGCCAAACTCCGCGAGGCCGCCCTCAAGAAACGAGGCCAGAAGCGGAACGCCGAGCAGATAGGCGGATGTCGCCCCTTCATGCCGGGCGCGCGCTTGCGCGAGAGCTTCGGACCATTCGCTTGCGGCGAAGTCGCCCCGGCCCACCCACATCAGCGCGACGAGTTCGACCTGCTCGTCAATGTCCATGGCGTCGATAAAGGAGGCCACCTCGTCGCGAATGGTGGGGAAAGCGTCCTCCGTCAACACGCTGACGAATCCGTCGTCCGTGGCGTTTGAGGCGTCCGCTTCGACGCCTTCATCCTCGCTTTCAAGCTCGCGAGCCTTGACGGCCACGAAACAGACTTTGTCCGTGTTGATGGTCGGCATTATTCGCTCCCGTTTTGCAACTCGCTTGACCTTCGCCCTTGCCGCGAAAGTCGGCCATTTGCATATATTCCCCGGCGGCGAAATTTTTACCCGAGTCGACGCCGTATTTTGGAGCCGGAAATGCGTGTCGGCGCGCCGAAAGAAACCAAAGACAACGAATACCGCGTCGGCCTGACGCCATCTTCGGTCGCCGAGCTTGCCCATGCGGGACATGACGTCTTCATCGAGCGCGGCGCGGGCGAGGGCGCGGATCTATCTGACGCAGACTATGCCGCCGCGGGCGCGAAGCTCGTCGATGGTCCTGAAGCGCTCTTTGCCGCGGCGCAATTGATCGTCAAGGTGAAGGAGCCGCAGCGGCGCGAGATCGCTTACTTGCGGCCGGACCATGTGCTCTTCACTTATTTCCATCTCGCCGCCGACGCTGAACTCACGCGCGAACTCATGGCGAGCGGCGCGCATTGCATCGCCTATGAGACGGTCACGGCGCCGGGCGGCGGATTGCCGCTGCTCGCGCCGATGTCCGAAATCGCCGGCCGGCTGGCTCCGCAAATCGGCGCGCATTTTCTGGAAAAGCAGGCGGGCGGCCGCGGCGTTCTTCTCGCGGGCGCCCCGGGCGTGCCGCCGGCCGACGTTCTCGTTCTTGGCGCCGGCAGCGTCGGCGCGCAGGCGACGGCGATTGCGCTCGGCATGGGCGCGAGCGTGCTTGTCGCCGACCGCAATCCCGATGCGCTTCGGCGTCTCGAAACGCGTTTCGGTTTCGCGGCGCGCACCATCTATTCGACCCGCGCCGCGATCGGGGAATCGGTGAAGCGCGCCGATCTCGTCATCTGCGCGGCGCTCGCGCCAGGCGCCAAGGCGCCGATCCTGATCACGCGGGACATGCTGCCGACGATGAAGCGCGGCGCCGTGATCGTCGATGTCGCGATCGATCAGGGCGGCTGCTGCGAGACGTCACGGCCGACGAGTCATTCCGACCCGACCTATGTCGTTGACGGGGTCGTGCATTACTGCGTCACCAACATGCCCGGCGTAACGCCGCGCACGTCGACCTTCGCGCTCAACAACGCCACATTGCCTTTCGTGCTGGCGCTCGCCAACAAGGGCTGGCGTCGCGCCATCGAGGACGACCCGCATCTTCGCGCGGGGCTGGAAATTTCGGCCGGGCGCATCCTTTCGCCGCCGGTGGCCGCCGCGCATGGTCTGCCGCTCACGCCGCAGCTCGTGGCGCTGGACAGCGCCGGCGCCGCATAGCATCCTGCTGAATGATGTCAGCCATTCCGGTCCGTGCGACCTTTTCGCACAATCGACCCTGGAGAGCGCTCGCTCAGGGGAGCAATTCGGCATTGCTTTGTAATAATTCGAGTTTATGTCGCCGGGCGCGTCGTCTCGCGCCAGGGCGGCAGAGCTTTTCTCATCAGCGCGCAATTGTTAGACCAGAGCGACGCGGCGTTTGCGTCGCGGCGCCCCGCATCATTCGAAAAACAGACAGGTTTAGGGCATGAGCGCGAACCAGGACCAGGATCCCGCCGCCGACCGGAAACGAGGGGCCACGGCGGAAAAGGTCTCCGCGCTCGGCAAGTCCGAACCGCGGGTGAAGCCGCCCCGTGAGGCCAAGAAAAAGGCCGAGAGCGAGGCGAGCGACGCCAAGAACAAGGCCAAGAGCGAGACAAAGAGCGAGACAAAGAACAAGGCCAAGAAAAAGACCGCGCCGAAAAAGCCTTCCGCGCCCAGAGCTCCGACCCAAAAGGCCGCGCCCGCGCCGTCGAATGGCGCAGGCGCGCCCGCGCCGCATCCCAATCTCGAGAAATTCGCTCGGCTCGACATCGAAGCGATCGCCGACAATATGGCGCAGCTCGTTGACCAGGGCCGTAAGGCCTTGGCCGCGGCGATTGGCGGCGTCAATCCCGATGAGGCGCGCAGCGAACTTGCCGCCA
The DNA here is from genome assembly GCF_015709515.1 of Methylocystis sp. H62. Taxonomy (GTDB): domain Bacteria; phylum Pseudomonadota; class Alphaproteobacteria; order Rhizobiales; family Beijerinckiaceae; genus Methylocystis. Next base: position 5,575 of record NZ_JADNQZ010000053.1, on the reverse strand, counting down.
ATGTCGCCGACGCCACCAAGACTCTGGGCGCCGTCGCCGAATATTGGCTGTCGAAGCCAGATCGCGCCGCCGTCGCCCAGGCCGATCTTTACAAGGGGTTGAGCGAAATCTGGCGGCAGACGCTTCGCCGCTACGGCGGGGAGGACGTCGCCCCGATCGTTCCCTCGGATCGCGCCGACAAGCGCTTCTCCGGGCCCGAATGGAACGATAACCCCTTCTTCGACTGGCTGCGGCAATCCTATCTGCTCGCGTCGCGCTGGGCGGGCGACATGGTCGAGAGCGCCGAGGGTCTCGACCCGCAGACAAAGGCCAGGGCGGTCTTTTATACGCGGCTGATTTCGAGCGCGATCTCGCCATCCAATTTTGTGCCGACCAATCCAGAGTTGTTGCGCGCCACGATGGACGCCAAGGGCGAGAATCTGGTTCGCGGCTTGAAGATGCTCGCGGAAGACATTTCCGCGGGCGGCGGCGTGCTGAAGATCCGCCAGAGCGCGGACCAGAAATTCGAACTGGGCGTCGATATGGCGAATACGCCCGGCAAGGTGATCTGGCGCAACGACGTGATGGAGCTCATTCAATATGAGCCCACGACGGCGGAAGTTTATGCGCGGCCGCTGCTCATTACGCCCCCTTGGATCAACAAATTCTATGTGCTCGATCTCAACCCCGAGAAAAGTTTTGTGCGCTGGGCCGTTGAGCAAGGCTTCACGGTCTTCATCATCTCCTGGGTCAATCCCGACGAGACCAAGGCCACGAAGGGGTTCGAGGCCTATATGCACGAGGGTGTGCTGACCGCGCTCGACGTGATCGAGAAGGCGACGGGCGAACGCAAGGTCACGGCGGCGGGCTATTGCGTTGGCGGCACGCTGCTCGCCCTGACGCTCGCCTATATGGCGGCGACCGGCGATGATCGCATCGACAGCGTCACCCTGTTTGCGACGCAGGTCGATTTTTCCGACGCTGGCGATCTACAGATCTTCGTCGACGAGGCGCGGCTCGTGGCGCTCGACGAAAGCATGGCGCGCACCGGCTATCTCGAAGGCTACAAGATGGCCAACGCCTTCAATATGCTGCGGCCGAACGAACTCATCTGGAACTATGTCGTCAACAATTACATGAAGGGCGTCGAGCCCGCCGCTTTCGATCTCTTGTATTGGAATTCCGATTCGACGCGCATTCCGCGCGCCAATCACTCCTTCTACCTGCGCAGCTGCTATCTCGAAAACCGTCTCGCCCGCGGCGAGATGGTCATCGACGACGTTCGGCTCAATTTGCGTCAGGTGAAGGCGCCGGTCTTCGAGATCGCGACGAGGGAGGATCATATCGCGCCGGCGCAGTCGGTGTTCCGCGGCGCGAGGTTTTTCGGCGGCGACGTGACCTTCGTGCTCGGCGGCTCGGGCCATATCGCGGGAATCATCAACCCGCCCTCCAAAGACAAATATCAATATTGGACGGGCGGCCCCGCGAAGGGCGCTTTCGAGGAGTGGATCAAGAAGGCAAAGGAGACCAAGGGCTCCTGGTGGCCGCACTGGTTGGGCTGGGTGACCGCGCAGGCGCCCAAGAAAGTCCCCGCGCGCCAGCCCGGCGGCGGCAAGCTCAAGATCATCTGCGACGCGCCCGGCGAATATGTGCGGGTGCGGGGATAGGCGGGTTGAATCGGCTGAGTCGCGGCTGGACGCGCGCTTCAGCGCGCCAACCCACCGCGCCAGTAGACGCGTGGCGCCGGCGACAACCGGGGAGCTATCCTGGAGCTTACCCCGGTAGAACCCCGATCCGCTCGAAGAACCAATAAACGCCCGCAATCGCGATCAGCGCCGAGGCCACGTAGACGAGCTTTTCGCTGCGCTTGCCGCCTGTCTGTTTGTCGATCAGGAACAGGATCGGCATGACCGCGAAGACGATGGCGATCTGGCCGAGTTCGACGCCGATGTTGAACGCCGCGAGCGCCGGCACGACGCCGCCCTGCGGCACGCCCATCTCGGTCAGCGCCGAGGCGAAGCCGAAGCCGTGGATGAAGCCGAAGAGGAAGGTGTTGCGCCAGCGGTTGTCGACGTCGCGCGAGAAATAGTTCTCCACGGCGACGAAAACGATCGAAGCGGCGATCAGCGCTTCGACCAAGGTCGAGGGAAGCGTGAAGATATTGAGCGCCGCCAGCGACAGCGTGATCGAATGCGAAATGGTGAAGGCGGTGACGATCTTCACGACCGGCCAAATGCGGGTCGCCCACAGAATGAGCGCGAACAGGAAGCACAAATGATCGTAGCCAGTGACGATGTGTTCGACGCCGGCTTTGAGAAACTTCCACATCAGCTGTGCGGTGGTCTCCATCGGCTTTGACAGATCGAGCGCGGGATCCTCCGGGTAGAGCATGGTCTGGCCGGCGTTTTCAGTTCCCTCGAGCGTGACCAGATGCTTTCCCTTTGCGCCCTGCGCGGCGAGGAGCTTCGTCGCGTCATAAAAGAGCGTGCCCGTCGTTGCGCCGCAGTCGAAGCGCACGGCGATGAGCGCGCTGTCCTGGTTGGTGGGGTCTTCGCCGGATTTTTCGACATTGGCGATGCAGGCGCGGCCTGTCGCATCGCGCATCGCGACGCGTTTTTGAACAAATTTGCCGATTTCCGCTTCGAGCGCGCCGGGCGCCGAGAGGTCGACGCTGGCGCGTTCGCTCATCGTGTCCTGAAACATGCGCTCAAGATCGGTGGCGAGAAAGCCGACCTCGACGGCATAGGTTCGATTGTCCTTGGGAAGGATTTTGCCTGTCGAAATATCGGGCGTATGGGCCATCGCCGGAGCCGCGAGGCCGACGCACGACAAGATTACGGCGGCGACTATCCTGAAAACCCCGGTCATACGCGCTCCCCCATTTCGTAGCGGGCGCAACATGCCAAACGCCGCTGCCCTGGACAAGACAGCGCAAGCGCGAGCGTTGATCTGCATTCGGCGCGCCGACGCCGCCAGGAGCGCGTTCCCGACCGCAATTGTGCTATGGCTTCGCCGTGGCGCACCCCGCCCCCAGACCGAGCAGCTGCGACCATGCTTCTTCGCGACCTCCATGAGGACCGCTCGACGGCCTTGACGTCTTCAGAGGGCAATCTGACGGTTCTCGCGACGCTGGCGCTGATGGTTGGCGCCGTCGCGGGTCTCGTCTGCGCGCTTTTCCGGCTCGCGCTGCAGCGGGCCGATGTTTTTCGCGCAGCCGTTATCGATTGGGCGCATAGCCACTCAATCGCGGGCTTTATTCTGCTCGTCGGCGGCTGTGCGTCGGCGGCCGTCGCCGCGGCTTGGCTGGTGCGGCGGTATTCGCCACACGCGTCGGGGAGCGGGATTCCGCATGTCGAGGCGGTCTTGCGCGGCGACGCGGCGCCGTCGCCCTTTGTCCTCCTGCCGGTGAAATTCGTCGGCGGATGGCTGGCGATCGGCTCGGGCCTTGCGCTCGGCCGCGAAGGCCCGAGCGTGCAGATGGGCGCGGTGCTTGGCCATCTCTTCGGCGGCGCCTTCCGCCGAGATTGGCCGGATTGCCGCGTTCTGCTGGCGGCAGGCGCGGGCGCAGGCCTCGCGACCGCCTTCAACGCGCCGATGGCCGGAGCGGTTTTCGTCCTGGAAGAGCTCGTCCAAAAATTCGAGCATCGGATAGCGATCGCCGCGCTGGCGGCGTCCTCGACCGCAATCGCCGTCGCGCATCTTATTCTGGGCGACGCGCCGGATTTCCAATTGCCGCCGCTGGCGTATCCGGCGCCGGCGATCGGCCCGCTGTTCTTCATGCTTGGCGTTGTGTGCGGAGCCGTAGCCATCGCCTACAATAAGGCGGTGCTCGCGACGCTGGCCGCGGTCGACCTCGTGCGCGGCCTGCCGGCGGAGACCTGCGCCGCCGCGATCGGCGCCGCGGCGGGCGTTCTCGCCTGGTTCGGACCGGAATGCGTCGGCGGGGGAGATAATCTCACCCAGAATGCGCTGCTTGGGGCGCCCGGCCTCTTCGTATTGCCGTTCCTCTTTCAACTGAGGTTCTGGTTCGGCGCCTTGTCCTATTCGGCGGGAACGCCAGGCGGTCTTTTCGCGCCGCTGCTGACGCTGGGCGCGCAATTGGGACTGCTCTTCGGCGCCGGTTGCGGATTGGCGTTCCCGGACCTTCCCATTCAGCCAGAGGCCTTCGCGGTGGTTGGAATGGCCGCGTTCTTTACGGGCGTGGTGCGGGCGCCGCTGACCGGACTCGTGCTCGCGACGGAAATGACAGGCAGCGCGCTCCTGCTCCTGCCGATGCTGGCGGCTTGTTTTACGGCCATGCTCATCCCTACGCTGATGAGCGACGCGCCTCTTTACGACGCCTTGCGCGAGCGCCTGCGCTTCCTTCGCTGATCGACGCGGTAGGAGAATTTCCATGCTGGAGATGGTGGGGGAAGTAGAAGTTGACTTCTGCTTTCATAGCAACAGCATAGAAAAAGGTGCGCCCAAAAACGTCCCATTGATTGCAAGGGCGTTTCGTGGACGCTGGGCGCACCCTCGAGAGCAACGCCCGACACGGGAATTACGCGCTTTTTCCCCACTGGCGGATAGCCCGGCTAATGGCGCGCGTCGCTGACCAAGGAGTCGTGGAGTTTGAGCTTCTATCGGTCTTGAAAACCGGCGTGGGGCAACTCCACCGTGGGTTCGAATCCCACCCCTTCCGCCAAACGATGCAATTATCCTATTGTAATTAAATCGTATTAACTAACAGTGAATCGGTGAGCCAATATTTTAACCCACATTTCCTCGCGGACTGAACCGGATGAGTTCGGCCACTTAGGCACGCGGCACAGCCGCCGTCTCGTTCAAGCTCTCACTCAGCGCCGCCGAGACCGGATAAATGCTCTCCACTCTTCGCTGGCCATCACTGCATAGGAAATGGGTGACCTTTGCTGATTTGTTAATCAGTAAGCGCCTTTCCGATCACCTATGCGGCGAGGCTTGACGCGGCGACGAAGCTCCACGGCATCAGTTCGTCGATGCGGCTTTGAGGATGTCCGTCGAGAATGGCTTGCAGCGTTTTGGCGATGTAGGCGACGGGATCAAGGTTGTTTAGTTTGCACGTCGCGACGATGGAGGCGAGCAGCGCCCAGTTTTGAGCTCCGACTTCGTGCCCGGCGAATAACGCATTTTTTCGCGTAAGAGCCACGGGTCTGATGGCGTTCTCAACAGGGTTCGTATCCAGCTCGAGGCGGCCGTCCTCCAGGAACTTGGTGAGACCGGCCCAGTGGTTCAGCGCGTAGCGGATGTCCGTGGCCAACGTGGAGCCTGACGAGATCAGCGACAGTTGCTTCTCGAACCACGGTTTCAAGGCTTCGACGACGGGCGCGGAAAGTTTCTTACGCGTCGCCAGCCGCGCTTCCGGCGCGTGGCCACGTATGTCGGCTTCGATGGCGTAGAGCGCGGCGATATGGCGGACCGCCGTCTCCGCGATCGGGAATTTTGTATTGCGCATGAGCTTGACGAAGCGCCGCCGCAAATGGCTCCAGCAATGGACCAGCGTCCATGGACCCTCGTCGCGCTGTATTCGCGTGAGAAGCTCATAGCCGTCATAGCCGTCGCATTGCAGATAACGCCC
>NZ_JADNQZ010000052.1:133963-211240 GCF_015709515.1 Methylocystis sp. H62 | reverse complement strand
CTCCTGTTTCGTGACGATCCGCTTCGAGCGCCGCGCCGCGAGCAGCGCCGCCTCGTTGACAAGATTCATCAGATCGGCGCCCGAGAACCCCGGCGTGCCGCGCGCGACGATCTTCAAATCCACGTCCGGCGCCAAAGGCACCTTGCGGGCGTGAACCTTGAGGATCTTCTCGCGGCCGATGAAATCCGGGTTCGGCACCTGGATCTGCCGGTCGAACCGGCCCGGACGCATGAGCGCCGGATCGAGCACGTCCGGGCGGTTGGTCGCGGCGATCAGGATGATGCCCTCATTCGCCTCGAAGCCGTCCATCTCGACGAGCAGCTGATTCAGCGTCTGCTCGCGCTCGTCATTGCCGCCGCCCAGGCCGGCGCCGCGATGGCGGCCGACCGCGTCGATCTCGTCGACGAAGATGATGCAGGGCGCGTTCTTCTTCGCCTGTTCGAACATGTCGCGCACGCGCGAGGCGCCGACGCCGACGAACATTTCGACGAAGTCGGAGCCCGAGATCGAGAAGAACGGCACCCCCGCCTCGCCGGCGATGGCGCGCGCCAGCAGCGTCTTGCCGGTGCCGGGCGGTCCCACCAGCAGCACGCCGCGCGGAATGCGCCCGCCGAGCCGCTGGAACTTCTGCGGATCGCGCAGGAATTCGACGATCTCCTGCAGATCCTCCTTGGCTTCGTCGACGCCGGCAACGTCCTCGAAGGTGACGCGCCCTTGCGTCTCCGTCAGCAGTTTCGCTTTCGATTTGCCAAAGCCCATCGCGCGGCCTGCGCCGCCCTGCATCTGCCGCGAAAGGAAAATCCAAACCGCGAGGAATGCGACGAGCGGCAGCGCGTTGAGAAGAAGCGTCATCAAAAAGCTGCCGCCTTCATTGTTCGGCTTGGCGCTGATGGAGACGTTCTTGGCTTGCAGCCGCGGCACGAGATTGGCGTCGTCCGGCGCATAGGTCGTAAACGGCCGATTGTCGTTGAAGTGGCCGACGACCTCGTTGCCCGCGATCGTCACGTCGTGAACGCGGCCCTGATCGATCTGCGTCAGCAGTTCGCTATATGAAATGTCGCGGATCGGCGTGCGCTGGCCAGGCTGCTGAAACAGCATGACAAGCGCAACCACGAGCAACCCGATGATTGCCCAGAGCGCGAGGTTTCTGAAGTGTGGGTTCATGTGGGAAGCCTGTCGGGAGCCGCTCGGTCGGGCTTATCCCCCGAAGCGCTCCGGTCATGTGCTTAATTTAGGCGCACCAGGACGCGTTGCCAAGTCTCGGAAAAGCCCGTGAATCCAAGCGTCGTGCGCGCCGACTTGGCCGTTTCGGACAAGTTCGTCCCGCGAAAGCCAAATTTGCTAAGTCAAGCTTGAGCGGCGAGGCGGCGCCGGACGCAGCCGGATTCGTCCGCCATTCGCTTCAATTGAGACATCGGCAAGCGTCATTCGGACTGATCCGTGCGCAGCCAGCGCGGCGGCCACTCGCGCGCTGGCGCGCTCCAAGCGTTCGAGACGAAGCACAGCCGCGGGCGCGACACGCAGGATCGCGCTTGCGAGCACGCGTTGAAGAATTTCCAGCGGCGCTTCGCACAGCATCGCAGCGTCGAGCTCAATACATGACGCTTCGTTCCGCTGCAGCGCGCGCGTCAGCATTTGGGCGGCGCAATGCGCCAGCGCGGCATCGGCGCGCGCCGCACGCGATCCAAGCCGCAGAAGCGCGTCTCGATCGAGTCCCTGCGCGGCGAGCATGGGCGACAGCCTGCGCAGCCGCACGCGCGCGAAGGTTTCGTCTTCATTGGACGGATCGCGAAAGAACGGTTGATCTGCGCGCGCGCAGACCGCCTCCAACGCCTCTTTGCGAAAGTCGAGCAGCGGCCGCAGGAGCGTGATGTCTGCGCAACGTGCGACGCGCGCCATGCCGGCAAGCCCGGCGACGCCGGAGCCGCGCGTCAGACGAAACAGGATCGTTTCGGCCTGGTCCTCCGAGTGATGCGCAAGCACGATGGCTGATGCGCCGATGCGCTGCGCGCAGGCGCTCAGCAGCGCGTATCGCGCGCGCCGCGCGCGCTCCTGGAGGCGCGACGAGGGCTTCTCTCCCTCCCACGTCAACAAATGGTGATCGTAGCCCAAGGCGCGCGCCCAGCGGCCGACCTCTTCAGCCTCCGCGCGCGCATCTTTGCGCAAGCCATGATCGACCGTCGCCACGGCGATGTGGCGCGACGACCGCAAAGACCACTCCGCGCAAAGCAGCATCAAGGCGACGGAGTCGGGCCCGCCGGAAACCGCGAGCAGCAAGGAGGGGTAGGGCGCAAGGAGTTCGAGCGCGTTTTCACGACGTCCCTCGAGCGAGACGTCGTCGATGGCGGCGATATCTTCCGCCTCCGTGCGCGGCACGCCTAGGCCGTAGGAGCGCCGACCGCAGCGCGGACGGCTAGCATTGAATTTTTTTGCTTTCGCGTTGAGCCGCTTCGCGGACTCGCGTCGCCGCCTTGGGAAATTTGACGTTGATCTCGGAATAGGAGGCGCACGCCTGCTCCTTCGCGCCCATTGCGCTCAGCGATTGGCCAAGCCGCAACAGCGCTTCCGGCGCCTGCGCGGAGTCGCCGTATTTCGTCGAGATTTCTAAATATCTTTCGGCCGCCTCGCGGTGCCGTCCGCGCAAAAAGAAGCTCTCGCCCAGGTTGAATGTCGCGGCGGCGGCGAGCTTGCTCTTGCCGTTCTTCGATAGAAACGTCGAGAGCGACCTCTCGGCTTCCTCATATTTGCCGGCGCGCAACGCGCCCACCGCCTCATCATACTGCTCCTTGGGCCCGGCGATTGGCGGCGCGGCGGCGATCTCCGCGGGCGCCGGCTGGTCGCCAACAAGGCGGCCGTGGGCGATATCCAGCGGCTGGCCTGCTTCGCGCACAGGGGCCGTCGTCACCGAGCCCGTTGTTCGCGAGGCGCTTTCGAGCGGCGCTGACGGAGCGGTGGTGCCGAGCGGCCGCGGCGCGCCCGGCGCAGACGGCTGTGTCGAGGGATCAAAGGCGTCGCCGCGCTTGCCGGCGTTCGCGCTCGACTCGGGCGCCGTCTGCGCCACGCTCGATGGAACCGTCGGCCCATGCGGCGCAGCCTCCGAGTGCGGCTCGGGCTTTGCGGCGCGCAGCTGCTCTTCCAATAGCTGCACCCTATGCTGCAGCTCCTCGTTCTGTCCGGTCAAACGGCGTAGCTCGCGCTCCAACCGATCGATCCGCATCGCCGCCGCACCCGACCCCGGTCCAGCCTCGGGACTTTCATAAATATCCGAAGGCGGAACATTGTAGTTTTGAGCATGGCGGAGGTCGGCCTCGGGCCGAGGATCCCCGTAGACGTCAAGCGCCTGAGCGGCGCCCGCCGCAAATAAGGGAAGGGCGAAGATGAGGGCGTAGCGTGTGAACATGGTCGCGAAGGCCGAGACTTGCGCTAAAGCAGGTTCCAAAAAAGCTGACAGACTTTTTCGGCGAGAACCTGCTCCAGCATTGCGAATTTGGGCGGTTCCTTAGATCACATGATTCCGTGTGGTCGAGAAGCGCTCTAAGGGCGTCGCTCAATCGACGCAGCGTGACAGCGCCTTACCATAGGCGCCCATTCGGCTAAAATTAGGCGATGCGGTCGTTCGGTCTCATTTGGGTTCAAAGAATGGCGGTGGCCTCGTTTGTGGCCACGGCTTGGCCGTCCTGCGCCGAGCCGCTTCCGCCGGCCGCCGAAACCGGCGAATGCTCGCTCGAGGGCGCCGTTCCTGCGACCGTCGCCGCCGTCGATGAGGACTTCGAACTGCTGCTCGATGACGGCCGCCGCGCTGCTCTCGCGGGCCTCGACTTTCCGCCGCCGGAAATGGCGGAGCTGCGCGCCGCCATCCGCAGCCGCCTGTCGTCGTGGCTCGCCGGCCGAGACATATTCCTGGGCGCTGTTGCGACATTGGACCGCTGGGGCAGGGCGCCAGCGAGGATTTACGCAAGCCCGGCCGACGGCGGCGATGCGGCGCCCCTCACGTCTGTGGCGGCCGCGCTGCTCTCGGCTGGCGAGGCGCGCTTTCGTCCGGATCCGACGGCCGCCGCCTGCGCCAAGGCGTATCTGGCCGCCGAAGCCCCGGCGCGGGAAGGGGGCGTCGGACTCTGGTCGCGGCCGGAGTTCCGCCCGATCGACGTCTCGGCGCCCGGCGCAGTGGATGATCTGAAGCGGCGTAAGGGAATGATGGTCGTTGTCGGCGCCATCCGCTCGGTCGGCGAGTCGCGGCGCGCTTTTTACCTTAATTTTGGCGACAAATGGCGCGATAGCTTCACCGTCGTGATTCTGCGACGCAATTTGGCTGTGTTCGGGCAAATCGAGCCCCGCTCGCTCGTCGGGCGGCGAGCGCGCGTACGAGGACTTATTGAGACCGGGGCTCGCATCGAAATCGCTACGCCAGCCGAGATCGAGTTTGTTGACGGCTTCCCCTCTCGTTAGGCGGACGGCGCTCTCCCTGCTGGCTGTCGTCGGCTTGGCGATCGGCGGCTGCGCGGAGCTCGAGCGGCAAGGACAGCTTTTTAGCGTTCCATTGCCGCCCACGCGGCCGGCTGGTCCGCGAACCGATAACCGGAGCACGGTTCAGCATAAGGAGCTCGTCGCTCAATTCGGCGGCGAATATGAGGCTCCGGGCGCAGAGCATTACCTTGATGGCATTCTCGCCAAGCTCGCCAGCGTCAGCGAAACGCCCGGCCAGCCAACCTACAAGGTGACAATTCTCAATACGCCGGTCGTCAACGCCTTCGCGCTGCCCTCCGGCAATCTTTACGTCACGCGCGGACTGCTGGCGCTTGCCGGCGACGCTTCGGAGGCGGCGGCGGTGATGGCGCATGAAATTGCCCATGTCTCGCTACGTCACAGCGCGCTCCGCGCCGAACGCGAGCGTGAGGCGGCGATCATCTCGCAGGCCGCGGCGGTGATTCAGAACCGCCAGAAAGGCGACGAGGTGCGTTCCAGTCAGCGGCTCTCCGTCGCGAGTTTCTCCCGTCAGCAGGAACTCGACGCCGATGCCGCCGGCGTCCGCGTCATCGCCAGAGCCGGCTTCGACCCGTATGGCGCTTCGCGCTTCCTGACGGCGCTGGGTCGGTCCTCGGATTTGCGCGCGGCGCTTTACGGAAAGAAGAAGTCGCTCGACTTCGACATTACGTCGACGCATCCCTCCACTCCCGACCGCATCACAAAAGCAGTTGCTGCGGCGCGACAAATCGGAGCGCCAGGAATCGGCGTCGCCGACCGCAGCGGCTATCTCGAGGCCATCAAGGGCGTCGCGTTCGGCGACGATCCCATGGAAGGCTATGTTCGCGACCGCAAATTCACCCATCCGCGACTGCGCTTCGCCTTCACCGCGCCCGAGGGCTTTCTTCTGGAAAATTCCAACGAAGCGGTATTCGGGGTGCGCGAAGCCGACAATGAAGCCTTGCGGCTCGACAGCGTGCGCCCGCCATCGGACGAGAATCTCGAAGCCTATGTCGGCTCCGGCTGGGTCGACGGCCTGCTTCCTTCCTCCGTGCGCAAGATGGACATCAACGGGCTTCCCGCCGTCATCGCTGTCGCTCGGGCGGGGGAGTGGAATTTCCGGCTGGCGGTGATCCGGTCGGGTGAGTTTCTCTACCGCCTGATTTTCGCAGCGCGCACATTGACCGACCAGGCCGACGCGCTCTTCATGGAGTCGATCAGATCCTTCCGCCGGCTCGGCCCAGATGAAACCACTGACGCGCGGCCCTTGAAGATTGCGGTGGCCGTCGCCGCCCCGGGCGACACGATCGAAACGATGGCCGCACGGATGGTGGTTCCGAACCGGCCAGCCGAACATTTTTTGCTGCTCAACGGGCTGTCCGCCGGCGACGCCCTCACCCCCGGCGAACATTACAAAATCGTAACCGAGTGAAACTCGGTTTTTGCTCCCTTTGGGAACAACTCCAGCGCCTGACGGTTATTCCAACAAGGGAAATCTTGGCGCGCGGACTCCCACCATTAGTGGCGGATAGCCGCGTATGGAGGGCGTCATGGCTTATATGCCTGGACTGGGGCGCGAATTAATTAAGGCTGCGGCAGAGGCGCCGTTTTTAGAGCGCGAAGAAGAAAAGCAGCTTGCCATCGCGTGGCGCGAGCGCGGCGACGCTCGAGCGCTTCATAAGCTCGCCGCCGCACATATGCGCCTCGTCATCGCGCTTTCGGCGAAGTTCAGACATTACGGATTGCCGCTCTCGGATCTTGTCCAGGAAGGTCACGTCGGACTCTTGGAGGCCGCGGCCCGATTCGCGCCGGAGCGAGACGTACGCTTCTCCACCTACGCGACATGGTGGATCAGAGCGTCGATCCAGGATTACGTGTTGCGCAACTGGTCGATCGTGCGGGGCGGAACAAGTTCGTCGCAAAAGGCGCTGTTCTTCAATTTGCGTCGGTTGCGTGCGCGGTTGGCGCGCGAAAATCACGGCGCGAGTTCAGTCGACACTTATCAGGCGATCGCAAACGCGATCGGCGTTTCGCGAGCTGACGTGGAGATGATGGATTCGCGTCTCTCGGGTTCCGACGTTTCTCTGAACGCCCAACTCGTCGACGACGATACATCCGGCTCCGCGCAGAGGATGGATTTTCTTGTCGACCAGAAGCCGCTCCCCGACGAGGTCGTCGAGGAGACTCTGGATTCGGATCGGCGCGCGCGATGGCTCAAAGATGCGCTGGCGATTCTCTCCGAACGCGAGTTGCGCATCGTGCGCGAGCGTCGGCTGGCGGAAAATCTGGTGACGCTGGAGACGCTGGGCGACCGCCTTGGCATTTCCAAGGAGAGGGTGCGGCAGATCGAAAGTCGCGCGCTGATCAAGTTGAGGCGCGCGCTGTCGCGGATGCAGGAGTCGGCGACGCCCGATGAGCCGGCAAGAGCGTAAGAAAAAACCCCGGAAGTGGCTTCCGGGGTTTTTTGTTGCCTGATTTAGAGCAGGTTCCGAAAAGTTGGCAGACTTTTTCGATGAGAACCTGCTCTAACATTTTATTTTGAACGCTTCCGTTCGATCACATGACGCCATGTGATCGGAAAGCGCTCTAAGCGGCTCGGTCCACGTCAGCTTCATCCCCGCCATCATCGCCCGCGTCCCCCTCCGCCTTCGGCCCGCGACGAGGGCCCTTTAGCAGAAAGGACTCGATCAACTTCAGCGATTCCGAATCGATGAGCTTGCGCACGGCGGCGACTTCCCGCGCCATGCGGTCCAAGGCGGCCTCGTAAAGCTGGCGTTCCGAGTATGACTGCTCGGGCTGCGTATCGGACCGGTACAGGTCGCGAACCACCTCGGCGATGGTGATGAGATCGCCGGAGTTGATCTTCGCCTCATATTCTTGAGCGCGGCGCGACCACATGGTGCGCTTGACGCGCGCGCGGCCGCTCAGCGTTTGCAGCGCCCTGTCAACGACGGCCGTATCGGCGAGCTTGCGCATACCGACGCTGACGACTTTGCTGGTGGGCACTTTGAGGGTCATCTTGTCCTTGATGAAGCTCACGACAAAGAGTTCCAGGCTGAAGCCCGCGACCTCTTGCGTCTCCACGCCGACGATCTGTCCGACGCCGTGCGCGGGATAGACGATGTATTCGTTGAGCTTGAAGCCAGGCTTGGCGGAGGGCGCCGCGGGCTTCGGCCTGACGGGTATGCCCGGGCGTGCGCCGATGCCGGGCGCCGCCGACTCCTGAGAAGTCGCCAGGGGCGCAACCGTCTCCACGACGGATTTTGGCTCCGCCTCTACGAGGGGGCGCGGACTTACGGCCACGGGCGCGACAGGCGCCGCCAGCTTCTGCTCGACGGGCCTGGCCGCTGGCTGCTTGGCCGCTGCCGCCGGCGTCGCTTCGGCGATCTTCGCCGCCGCGGTCTTGGGCGCGACAGGGTTCGCCGCCGGCGTCTTTGCGCTGGCGCTCACCTTTTCCACCGCCGTTTTGGCCGCCTTCGCCGCCACGGCGCGCTTCGGCGCGCTCTTAGCCGCGACCGCAGTCTTGCCCGCGACCGCAGTCTTGCCTGCAACCGCAGTCTTGGCGCTCGACTTCGCCGCCGGCTTAGCGGCAGAGGCGCGGGCAACGCTGCGCGCGCTCGTCGCTGTCCGACGCGTCGCCGTGGCGCGCGCCGGGGTCTTGGCGGTTTTGTCTTTTGCAGCTGATTTCGATTTCGTCGTCGTTGTTTTGGCTGTCATCGTTCTCGCGGTTTTTGCGGAGGTTTTTGCGCTTGCTTTGCGGCTCGAAGCGGCGGCGGCGCGCGTGGGCTTACCTGCCGAGGCGGCGCGGTTGGCCGGCTTCTTTGAGGTCGAACTCTTTTTCGTTGCGCCGCTCTTGACGGCTCGCTTAGCAACCGTCTTGGAGCCAGCGGCCGAGCCCTTGCCGCGCGCTGCTGCGGTGGAGGCAGTCGCAAGCGACTTTTTCTCGGTTTTGTTGGAGGGCATACGCGGGCTACTCCTATGCTGTCCCGCTGTGGAGACGGGACCATCGCTGCCTAACGACTCGCGCATGCCGCCGGCGAAAAAGCCACGGCGGCGCCGCGAAGGCGGCTATTGGAAACCTTGCTAGCGCCGCATACCCAACAGCCGGCCAACGGGCCGGCCCTCGAGAAAGAGAGGCTTTCGAATTTGTCGCGAGACGGTGACTGGCGCCGCATCGCCCCTTCGACAAGGCGTGCATTTAGTGTGTGATTTATAACACGCCCACACGTGAAAATCAAAGGCATATGCGCGCGAGCGGCGCCTGCGCTGAGACCGCAAACTACGCTAACTTATTATCAGCCCTAATGTTTTAGATTAATTAAGGATGTGGAAACTCATCATGCGCAAGGGTTTCGCAAGTTGGGCGCCAGACGAGCGATGAACGCCGTTCAGTCCCCCTCGCCAGCCTCCGGCGAAAAGAACTGCTCGAATTTGGCCGGCTTGCCGTCCCATTCCTTGGCGTCAGAGGGCGGCTCCCGCTTGATAGTAATGTTGGGCCAGTTTTGCGCCATCTCGGCGTTAAGCTGCAGCCACTGCTCCAAATTCTCTTCCGTATCAGGCTTGATGGCGTTAGCCGGGCACTCGGGTTCGCAGACGCCGCAGTCGATGCACTCGTCCGGATGGATCACCAGCATATTCTCGCCTTCGTAGAAACAGTCCACCGGACACACTTCAACACAGTCCATATACTTGCACTTGATGCAGTTTTCCGTGACGACATAAGTCATAAGGGTGATCTCTCCCGCGACCTTGCCGCTTGCTAGCTTTTTTGCCAGCGTCACGCAAGGCGAGCAGAACGGGGACGCGCGTCAGAGTTATAATTGCGCGTGTAACCCACAAGGTCAGCAAATGGTCGAAACGATAAATTCGCCCGCGACGACCGCCATCAGCCGGCAGGCGCTGACGGCGCGCGCCCTGCTGCTTGGCGAGCGGATCGACACCGACGGGCTCGAACGAGCGGATCTCGTTTCCACGGCGCCTCTCGCGTTTCACGCCGGGCAGAGCGGATTCGCCGTGCTCTACCGCTTCGGGGTCGCCGTTCTCTTCGGCCTTTCGCCGCTGGAGGAGGATGAGATCGTCCAAAAGATCGGCCTTCGCGTTGCGGGCGCGTCGCGGGGCGACGACGAGACGTTGATCATCGAAGCGACTCCCGACGGCGAGGAGAAGGCGCTGCCGGACGGACGCCTCGCGGTAAAGGACCTTTCCGAAGCGCGGTTGCTGGTGATCGCCGACGTCTTGGCGAAAAGCGTCGCCCTGGGGCGTGACGAGCGGCGCGTTAACGCTGTTTTCGACACGATCGAGCCTTTCGCCGCGGAACTTGCGGCGAGGGGCAGCCCGCCATGGAAGCGCAAATCCATGTTGGAGCTCATGGGCCAGACACTGCTCGTGCGGCACCGCGTTTCAGGCCGCGTCGCCGTCGACGACAAGCCGGATGTGCTTTGGGATCGGCCTGACCTCGAAAGGCTCTATGCGCGTCTCGAGGATGAGTACGAACTTACGCCGCGGGCCCGCACGCTCAACGCCAAGATCGATGTGATTGGCGAGACCGCCCGCGCGCTGACCGATCTCATCGACGCGGCGCGCTCGGTTCGGCTGGAGTGGACGATCATCATATTGATCGCGATGGAGATCGTCCTCACCCTGTTCCAGATGTGGGTGGCGCGCATGAGCTGAGCGCGTCTTCGACGTCGCGCAGCGGCGTTTCGCCAGCAATCCATTCGAAATTCGGGAGCTGGTGTCGCGCGAAGGTGAACTGACGCTTGGCGTAACGGCGCGTATCGAGCTGACTGCGCAAAATCGCTTCTGCAAGCGTCAGTCGTCCCTCGAGATAAGCGATGAGGTGGGACACGCCATGCGCGCGCATCGCCGGCAGCGACGGATCGAGCCCGCGCGCTTTGAGCGCCGCGACCTCGTCGAGCGCGCCCGTTTGCGTCATCCTCTCAAAGCGCGCGTCGATGCGCGCGTAAAGCGTCTCGCGCTCGGGCGCAAGAAAAAAGGCCGCGCATTCTGACGCCTGCAGAATCGGCAGGCCGCGCGGACCCTGAAAGGAAACGAGCGGCTTGCCTGTCGCCTCCAGGACTTCCAAAGCCCGCAACAGCCGCTGCGGATCGGTTTTGCGCAGCACGGCGGCCGTCGCCGGGTCGCGCGCGGCGAGTTCGGCATGAAGCTGCTGCGGGGTCTTGTCCTGCGCCCAGGCGCGCATCGCGTCGCGCACGTCGCCGGGCACGGCCGGAATGTCTGAAAGTCCGTAAAGCGCCGCCCTGAAATACATTCCCGTGCCGCCGACGAGAATCGGCGTCAATTCGCGCGCATCGAGGTCGCGTAGAACGCCGGCGAGATCCTCGAGCCAGCGTCCGACGGAATAGTTCGTCGCCGCATCGACGTGGCCAAAGAGAAGATGCGGCGCGGCGGCTTCCTCCTCGATCGTCGGGCGCGCGGTGACGATCCGCAGGTCGCGATAGACCTGCATCGAATCGGCGTTGACGATTGCGCCGCGCCGGCGGCGCGCGAATTCGAGCGCGAGCGCGGACTTGCCCGAAGCGGTTGGACCTGCAATGAGAATGGCGCGTGCGCGCATGGCGCTATTGCCGCTGAAACGGTGGAGATGTCAAAGCCGATTCATTACGTCGCGACCTTCGTCGCCGGACGGGACGCGGCGCTGAACGAACGCGCGGTGTCGGGCGCGCTCTACGACTCTGGATTGATCGACGCCGCGCGTGATTGGCTCGCGCCCGATCATGCCGTTGACGCGTTTCTGTCGGGGGCGGGGCATGACCTTGCCGACTTGCGCGCGCGGCTGCAGGTGGCGGTCGCGGACGATCCGATCGACGTCATCGTTCAGCCGACGACGGGCCGGCGCAAGAAACTGCTGGTCGCCGACATGGATTCGACCATGATCGGGCAAGAGTGCATCGACGAGCTCGCTGACCTCGTCGGCTTGCGCGAGCATGTCGCGGCGATCACCGAGCGCGCCATGCGCGGCGAGGTCGCGTTCGAGGGCGCCTTGCGGGAGCGGGTCGCGCTGCTTGCGGGCGTGACTCTGGCTCAGGTCGAAACCCTGCTGACGCGAATCACGCTGACGCCCGGCGCGCGACAGCTTGTGCGCACCATGCGGGCGCATGGCGCCCATACCGCGCTCGTGTCGGGCGGCTTCACGCAATTCACTGAGCCCGTCGCTGAGCGCATCGGCTTTCATGAGGCGCGCGCCAATCGCCTCGAAATTGCTGACGGCGCGCTGATCGGCGCGGTCGTCGCGCCGATCCTGGGAAGCGAAGCCAAGCGCGCGGCCCTCGTCGAATTGCGCGAGGCGCGAGGGCTGTCGCGGGAGGCGACGCTGGCGATCGGGGACGGCGCCAATGATCTTGGCATGCTGGGCGAGGCGGGTCTCGGCGTCGCCTTTCACGCCAAGCCGAAAGTGGCGCAGGCGGCGGGTGCGCGCGTAAATCATGCCGATCTGACGGCGCTGCTGTATGCGCAGGGGTATAGACACGAGGAGTTTGTCGACTGACAGCCTCCCTCCTTCTCCCTCCCGCCCTGTATCCCTCTCCCGCCACAGGGGCGGAAGAGGGCTAGGTCACTCCACCGGCAATGCGACGAAATGCGCGTCGCCTTGGCCGTTCGCGACGATCAGCAGCGCAGTTTTCTTGCCCGCGCCTTTCAGGGTCTTGATTTTCTTGAGCACGTCCGCCGGGTCGCTCACCGCTTCTTGATTGACCTCAAGCAGCACCTCGCCCGCCTGCAGGCGTTTCTCCGCCGCCTCCGAGCGAGGATCGACGGCGGTGATGACAACGCCGCCCTTAACGGTGTCCTTGATCTGATAGCGCGACCTCAACGCATCAGAGAGACGCGACAGTTCCAGCCCAAGCACGCTCTGCGAGGATCCATCCCCACTGCTTTCGGGCTTCTCCTTGTCGTCGCCGTCCTTCGACGCGACCTTCTCTCCGTCCTCGAGGCGACCGAGCTTGACGATCTTGGTCTGCTCCTTGCCGCTGCGCACGACGACGAGTTCGACATCCTTGCCCACCGGGGTCGCGGCGACGAGTTTCGGCAGGTCGCGCGACTCCTTGATCGGCTTGCCGTCGAATTTGACGATCACGTCGCCCACCTTCAGCCCCGCCGGCTTGGAGGGTCCCTTGTCGTCGACGCCGGCGACGAGCGCGCCGCGCGTCGCGCCGAGATTGAGCGTATCGGCAATGGCGTCGTCGATGTTCTGAATTCGGACGCCGAGCCAGCCGCGGCGGGTCTCGCCGAATTGCTGCAACTGCACGATGACGGGCTCAACTGTATTGGCCGGCGTCGCGAAACCGATGCCGACCGAGCCGCCGGATGGAGACAGGATGGCGGTGTTGATGCCGATGACTTCGCCGTCCATGTTGAACAGCGGTCCGCCGGAATTCCCCTTGTTGATGGAGGCGTCGGTCTGAATGTAGTTGTCGTATGGACCGCTATCGATGTTGCGGTTGCGCGCCGAAACGATGCCGGCCGTCACCGATCCGCCGAGTCCGAACGGGTTGCCGACGGCGAGCACCCAGTCGCCCACCTTCGCCTTGTCGCTGTCGCCGAACTTCACCGCCTTCAGCGGTTTTTCCGGCTTTACCCTTAGAACCGCAACGTCCACTTTCTGATCTTTGCCCAGGACTTCCGCCTTGAGCTTCTGACCATCGTTGAGGATCACCGTCACCTCATTGGCGTCGGCGATGACATGGTTGTTGGTGATCACGATGCCGGAGGGATCAATCACGAAACCGGAGCCCAGCGAACTTGATCTGCGCTGACGCGGCAGTTCCGGCATTCCCTGGCCGCGCCGCCGGAAGAACTCCTCGAAAAGATCGTCGAAGGGCGCGCCCGGTCCAACTCCGGGCGGCAGGTTGGGGCCTTCGTTCCGGGAGCTGCGTTTCGCATCCACCGTAGTGGCGGAAATATTGACCACGGCGTCCGAGACCTGGGCGGAGAGTTCCGAAAGCGAATCGGGACCTTTCGCCTGCGCCGGAGCGATGAAGAAGTAGAGTACTGGCGCGGTCGCGAGGATCGTTCTCGCGGCGCGACGAAGTGCGGACGTCATACGTTATGTCTCCTGTCGAGGGACAAGATATCCGCGGGCGCGGCTCAACGCACGCGCTTGCGGGTCACTTTTTTTGGTTTCGCTCCGGTTCCGATTGGTCCGCGCTCAGCACGGCGCTCGCCTCCGGAGCTGAGAAAAAACGGAAGAATTCAGAACGCGGACTGATCAAGAATCGCGTCTCCCCCGGCTTGAACGCGCTCTCATAGGCTTGCATCGACCGATAGAAAGCGAAGAAGTCGGGATCCCGGCCAAAAGCCTCGGCGAAGATGCGGTTGCGCTCGGCGTCGCCTTCGCCCTTCATCTGGTCGGCCTTTTGTTGCGCTTCGGCTTTCAGCACGACGACGTCGCGGTCGGCCCTGGCGGTGATTTTTTGCGCCTGTTCCGAACCTTGCGCGCGATATTCGGCGGCCTCGCGCTGGCGCTCGGTCTGCATGCGCCCGAAAACCTTTTCGGAGATCTGCTGCGGGAGATCGACGCGTCGAATGCGCGCGTCGACGACCTGCACCCCGAACTTACGCGCCTCGCGGTCCGCCTGCTCCTTGATCTTCACCATCAGCCCGGCGCGCTCGTCGCGCACGATCTGCTGCTGGTTGGCTTCGCTCAGCACGCGTCGTACGGCGGAGTTCAACACCGAACCAAGCTGATTGTTCGCGCCCATGACGCTGTTGACAGTCTGATAGAACCGCAGCGCGTCGACGATGCGATAGCGGATGAAGCTGTCGACCTCGAGACGCTGATTGTCGGCGGCGAGAACTTCCAGATTCGGGCTCTCAACGTCGAGAATGCGGTTGTCGAAGGTGACGACATTTTCGACAAGCGGAAATTTGAAGTGGAGGCCGGGCTCGGTAATGAGCCCTCGGCCGGGCACGGGTTCGCCAAATCGCAACACCACCGCTTGTTCGGTTTGGGAAACGGTGAATAGGGCTCCGCCGACGGCGATGACGCCGATAAGCAGCGCGACGGCGAGCGCGAAGAGAAGGCCAGACCTCATTTGCGGCCTCCTTGGAAGGGCGTAAACGCGGGCAGCGGCACGAAAGGCGTCACGCCGCCGCCGGCTTTCGATGGATCGTCGAGAATGATTTTCTCCGAGCCGCCCAGCACACGCTCCATGGTTTCAAGATAGAGACGCTGGCGGGTGATCGTGGGCGCGTTTTTATATTGAGCGTAAATCTGCTCAAATCGCGACGCCTGGCCACGCGCCTCTGCGACGATCTGTTCGCGGTAGGCCTCGGCCTCCTGCAGAATGCGGGCGGCGCCGCCGCGCGCTTCCGGAACGACACGATTGGCGTAAGCTTCCGCCTCGTTGCCGAGACGCTGCAAATCCTGCTGGGCGGCGGTCACGTCGCGAAAAGCCGCGATCACCTGCTGCGGCGGATCGACCGAAAGCAAGAGCACCTGCAGCACCAGCACCCCGGCGTGATAGTCCTCGAGCACCTTCTGCATCAACGCCTGACTGGCGGGCTCGATCAACTTGCGATCGGCGGTCAGAATCTTTTGAATTTGCGTCTGGCCGACGATCTCGCGCATGGCGCTTTCGGCCACGGCCTTCACTGTCCCTGGCTGATTGGCGACGTTGAAGGCGTAATCTTCCGGCTTCGCGGGATCAATTTGCCAGATGACGCGAAACTTGACGTCGGCGATGTTCTCGTCGCCGGTCAGCATCAGGCTTTCTTCGGGCGCTTCGGGGCCTCGAGGCGCGGAGACCGACCCACGGCGACGCCCATCCGAGACGACGCTAGGCTCTTCGCGAAAACCGACGTCGGTGATGTTACGGTCGGTAACCGCCAGCTTGACAACGGATCCGATCGGACCCGGAAGATTGTAGTTCAGGCCCGCCTGAGTCTTTCCCATATATTTGCCGAAGATCAGGTTGAGGCCGATCTCGTTGGGTCCGACGGTGTAAAGCCCGGAGAGCAGCCATGCGAGCACGGCGACCAGCACAAGTATCGCGAGCCCGCGTCCGCCGAATCCGCTCGGCAGAACCTTTTTCAAGCCTTCCTGGCTACGGCGCAGCATCTCTTCGAGGTCCGGCGGCTGCCCGCCGGAGCCTTGTCCCCAGGGACCTCCGGGCTGACCCCACGGATTGTTATTCTGATTGCGCGGCCCGCCTTGATCGCTCCAGGGCATGTCGTCTCGCATAAAGAGGAATGGGGCGGCGCTCGCGCCGCGTTTGGCAATGTTATAGGCATTCGCCGGCGCTGCGGCAATGACGCGCCCGGTTGGCGCTCGTGCGGAGGAGAGAGGCATGATTCGCGATTACACCAATATCGCGGCCAATGAGCGGACCTTCCTCGCTTGGGTGCGCACAGGCATTGCAGTCATCGCTCTCGGCTTCGTCATTGAGCGATTCAATCTCTTCCTGTTGACCATCGCGGGCGCGGTGACCGTCGACGCCATACGACCGCACATCCATCGTTTGGATTATCCGGCGGGACGCTACGGCGGCGAGGCGCTCATCGGCGCAGGCGTCATGCTGATCGTCATTTCGACGATCCGTTTTATCCATACCGCACGATTGCTCGCGCGCGACGAGCCCTATACGGCGCGCGCGACGCGCGTCAGCCTGTATTTCCTCGCCGTGCTGCTGCTCACGATCGCCGCGTTCAGCGCCTATCTCGCGATCGCGTGAGCGTCACGTCGATGTCGCGGCGGAGAGGGAAGCGCTCGTTCGTCCGCGGAACGACGCGGGCGCGAATCGATGCCTGCTTGAACCGCCGATGCGCGGAGGCGGCTGAACAATATCTGGATTGGCGGAGACGGTGGGATTCGAACCCACGATAGGGTTTCCCCTATAACGATTTAGCAAACCGTCGCCTTCAGCCTCTCGGCCACGTCTCCATGCGCCCGCATTCATGCCGCGGCGCGCAGACGACATATGCCAAAGCCCCGGCGCAATGGCAAGAGAACGCCTTTTTGGCGTCGCCCCGAGCCCGGAGGCCAAATCACGCGCGAGCCGCCCACCGGCGACCACAAATCCAAAGGGCTTTTCTTCGCCAGAGCGCGGCCGGCGCCGACTTGCTATCGGCGTCACCTCAATGAATTTGCTCGACCGCCGCAGCCATGTCGGGGACCAATCGCACGCGATAGCGGGCGTTCGTGCAGGTCAGCAGCCAGACCTGCTCGTCCGGTTTGGACGCACGCGGGTCGCGCTTTGCGGCTTGCGCCGAATCGCAAGGGGATCCCTGGCTTCGAATATGCGCCGCGACAACGTCGGCGGCCGTGGTCTGCGCGGAAGCGGGGGACACGCAGAGGGGCGTCAAGGGCAGAAGAATCGCCAGTTGAAGTCTCCGCATCGTCCCCTCCATCGTCCGGGCGCATCGCTGGCGCGCTCTCGGGATAATAGCAGAGCGCTGACAGGAAAGCGCGATCGGCGACAGCCCGGCCTCGCCTTCCGAACGAGCCTTGCGCTCACCGCGAGGATTGCGCCATCGGTTTTGCGCGGTCAGTGGGCGCGCCCTGCGCACGCCGCGTCCCGCGCATCGGTCAAACAGCTGCGTCGTCCCGCGAACACCCTAAAGTCGGAATGTAGAGGCGGAGCGTTTCGAGTCGGACGAGAACACGCCCGTCGCGGGCCTCGCCTTAAATTCAGTTCGAAATTTTGGCCGAGATCAAAAAATCACTCTCCTCAAGAAAGACCCGGTCGTCTCCCGGCCGCCATTTTCTGTTCGCCGCCTCCTGAGTCTTTTCCCGCGATCTCAATAGGCGCTCTCGACCCTCGCCAGGGTCGGGACCAAACATGTCATGTATCGCTGTGCGATCGACGTAAACGCTGATGACTTCCGTGAGGCGGCGCGCTTCCCAAAAATGATACGAGCGACCATCGCGGTAATGTCTCGCCTGCGCATCATCCTCGCTGAACATAAAATCCTGCAATTCGAGCATCGGCTTTCCCCAACCTTCGCCGGCGACGCTGTCGAGCCGCCGGTCAGGAGAAAAGGGCGGGCTGCGAAGAGCCCGCCCCAAGTTGGCGGCAGGCGTCCGCCGCTTGGAAGCAGCGCCTGCCGCCTAACGCACGTTCTGAGCGCCCGGACTTTTTAGCAGAATCGCGCCTTGGGCGATTTGCTGCAATGTGTCTCTAATGTTGCCGCGACAGTGTCGCCCTATTCGCCGACCAAGCGGCGATCATCGAGATAGCGGTAGGTGACGCGCGGGTCGACACGATCCAGCATGTCGTTCCCGCCGAACTCGACGAGAACGAGATCTGGATTGGGTTGCTACGCCTCGTTGATGCGCGCGTAGCCGTCGGAACTCGTGTCGCCGGGGTTGGAGCCGTTCCAGACGACAACGTTATAGCCGTCGGCGAGCAGCCGGTGTTTGAGCTGAGCCGGAGAGCAACAGGTTAAAACAAGTCGGCAGGAACGAGGTTGATGGGAGACGCGCCGCGGTCCTCATGTCCCGCTTCCCTGCGCCGCGGCCCCTGGATGGCGCCTCACGAGCGAAGGGACGGCAGCGCCGGCGCGAAGCAACTGCGCCGATCACCCGGCCTCAAAACATCGCGCACGGGCGCCCGTTCTTAGGTCCCTTAGCTGAGCGGTTACCGGGGAGCTGTCATTGACATGGATGCTGATGATATTGTTGTAGAATCCAAAGCGGTAGTCAGTCTTCATAGGATAGGATTGGCCCGCCGCGACATAGAAGCAATAAGAACTATATTGCGGATTGGCTCTCATAGAGATCGAGCAATGTACGGAATAGTTCAGCGGCGCGCACTTGAGCGCGACGTCTTTCGAGGGAAGCCCGAAATTATTGGCGCTCATCGCCCCTGCGACGGCGCTCTCAGAGATCAAACTCAAGGCCGCGCACGTCGCTGCGATCATCGACAGTTTTTGGATCATCGATAGTTTTTGCATGTAAGACCTCGCAGCTGCGCCTAAGACGCATATGGGGCAGTAACGGCGTTCCTTTACGCACCGGAAATCGCCGCGGGCGCTCTTATTACGGATCCCGCTTCCGCGCCTATTCAGATAAGGCGCAGCTGTCATCGAGCGAAAGAGATTATCGGCAAAGATCTCTCCAGCCCGCCGCATTCTATGCTAACATTCAACACGGCGCGCCTCGCGCCGGGCGAAATGAGCCCGAGGAGGCGACGATGAACAATAGAATATGCTCTTGCATCCCGCCGCCGGTCGGATGGAGCGTCAACCGGCAAACCCATCCTGCAATCACTCAAGCGATCTTCGCTCTCTCCAATAACGAGCGAACGCCTGAAGCGATTTGGGAGGCGCCTACGCCAGAAGAGTGGCGGAGGATTTCTGAACTCGTCGTCGAATATGTCATCGACGGCGATTTCGCCGTCGACAATGGCAAATTCGCCTGGGGGCCGTTCGAAACGCTTCGCCTCTTGCCGGCGCGTCGCAACGACTGAATGCGATCGCGTCGTATGCTCGCAAGCAACGCGGCGCGAGCGCTGCGAGAAACTGCGCGTTCGCCGGAGCGCGCGCCGATAATCAGTAGCGAGGATACATTGGCGGTTCGAAGGGGCCGGGCTCAAAGCCGTCGAGTTCTCGCGCGAATTGGCGCTGACGCGGAGCCGCGGCGCGCGACTGTCCGCGCGCATTCCCGAGAATTTCTCCGCTCTCCGTGACGACCACCCAACGACCGCCGCGTTCCTGAATGGCGATCACCCGACCAACGCCCGGCACCACTTCGCCGGGTTCGACGCCGATCATGCCCCTGTCCGATTCAATAAGTGCGGCGCCTTGATAGACGTCGCGCACCCTGTAGCCGCTAACGACTTTCGAAGCCGGCGCAATCGTCTGGACGGGCGTCATGTCGACTTTAGCGTTTTCGCTCCCGGCGGCGCGCGCGACTTTGGCCTGCCCCTTTTCGGGCAAACGCGTCACGGGCGGCGCTTTCGCGGCGACGGCAGCGGCTTGGTTTTCGATCGCGGGCGGAGGGGGACTGGCGGGCTGCGCGCGAGCACGGTCGGCCTCTTGTCGTTTCTCCACGGCGTCCAATTTCGCGCGCAGCTCGTGCACTTGATCTTGAAGGGCGGCGATCCGACGCTTCGACGCTTCGTCCAAGACCGGGATCGTGACCTGCTGCGGCGCCTGCGCCTCAGCCTTTTGAACTGTCGCGTCCTTGGAACGGTCGGGCGCATAAAAATGCGTGGCCGCAAGTCCGGCAAGCCCGATCAACGCGGCGATCAGACCATAGCGGACCGGCCGAGCGCCGCGGCGATCGATGACGATCTCCACCGGCAGTTTTGCTGGCGGGCCGTGTCTTTTCGGCTGTGGCGGCTCCGGCGGAATGATGAGGTCGTGCATGCGTGGAATCCCACCTTCGGTATAGGGCGGAGATTTTATGCATGCGCCTGAATCGCGGCGAAATGGCGTCGATTCTCTTCCGCCGCTGCGCCTTACGCAGAGGCAGTGCGGGCAGGGGATGAGAGCGTCGCCCGGCGTGAAGCGCTCAAGTTACTTGAAGGGATATGGAGCAGGCGGCGTATTGAGAGGCCGGGGACCCGGCGACGCCGTCATCACCGTATAGAGTCGCTCAAAGAAGCAACTCGAATCATAAGGCTCCACGCCCCTGTTGCATTCAGGCCGGGGAATATAGAGCGGGGGTTGCAGGTGATCGGAGAGGGCGATGCAGACAGGGTCTATGTAAGGTTTTCCGACGTTGTCCGTGACGATCGGGTGGCCGCATTGATCCAAAGGCGGCGCCGTCTCTGCGCCCGCCGGGACTGGCGGAGGCGCCGCATGCTTCTGCTTCGCATCGGCGGCGCTGGAAAGCGCAACGGCCAAAAGAGCAACGGCAAGGGCTCCTCTGCTGAACCCGGCGCACAGGCTTCGACAGGGGTTGCGGCGGCGGCGCGCCACTGAATTCGCCAGACGAGTGCTTCTCAACGAAATCCTCACGATGTTCCTCTTGAAATCTCGTGTCGGTCAGCGCGGCGTTACTGCTCTGGGATCGGATCCAGCCCTTATAGCCGATCGTCTCCTAGCCGCCGAGTTCTTCTTCAGGAGCGGCGCGCGAGGGGTTTGACGACCCGGATGGCGGACGCGCGTCTTTAGTCTCATCTAACCCCTTATCGACTAGGTATTTTCCACAAGTGGAGCGCTGCTGCGCCGAAGGCTAGGAAGAACCATTGATCTGAACATTGCGGCAATCACAACAGTTGTCGTGGGCTGCGGCTTGGTCTCATTGATCGGACCGAATTTCGCGGCGTATGTCTAGGGCGAGACGCTGGCCGTCTCGCCCTTTTTTTGAACACGCCTAAGCGTGCGTATAATTGCCTTTTCCCGGGCGCACGCCGACGTCTCCGCGTCAGTTCCTGCGGGGACGCGGCGCGCGCGGCTTCTGAGCACATGTCGGCGTCGAGCCAAAACCGACGCGGCGCAATGCCGGGCGCGGCGCGCGCACATCAATGACGCGAGGACCGCGCGCTCGAGCCGCGTCAGCGCGCAAGAGACAATCTCCAAATTAGGCCGCTGGCGCTCTAGCAATATTCCAGAAACAAACCAGTAGCATCTAAGTCATTTGGAAAAGCGCGCTGTCACTATTCAGTCGCAGTTCGCTGGCCTTAAGCTAGAACGTGAAGCAGAGCGCGTTGACTGTTTCACTTCCCTTGCGAATAAGCGGCGGGCCCTGGAGTATGAGTGTATGGAGCGGCAAACTGGACGTGAAGCGAGCGCTGGGTCGCATGAACCGTTTTTCCCTGAGCCGGCGCCAAATCTTCAGCGCCGCGACGGCCGGCGCATTGGTCCTGTTCGGCGCCCTCATTTATCGCTTCGTTCCGGAGAAGAGTTTCTCCCGCCAGGAGACAGTGCAGGCGCAAGAAGGGCGACGCGCGCCGCCCCTCGTGCGCAAGGGTAAAGCGATCTTCATTCCCGAGGGTTCGCCCTACCGGAGTCACATCGCTGTCGCCCCGGTCGAGATCCGCAACGTTAGCCTGAGCCGCATTGTCCCCGGCGCGGTCGAAGCCGATCCGGCGCGGACGGTGAGAGTATTGGCGCCCGTCAACGGACGGGTTGGCGAGCTCAACGTCGAACTGGGCGACAACGTCAAGAAGGGCCAGCCGCTGGCGACCATTGATTCAGGCGATTTGGCGCAGGCGGTGGCCGACGCTGAAAAGGCCCGAGCCACCGCGAAGCTGACCAAAAGCGCGCTCGATCGGGCTACGGGTCTGAACAAGGCGGGCGGTCTCGCGCTTCGAGACCTGGAGCAAGCGCAGAATGACTTTCTGCAGGCGACGTCGGAACTGAAGCGCGCCGAAGCCCGGCTCGACGTGATTGGCGACAACAGCAAGCTCACGGGCCAGCGTAAGATCACCCTCAATGCGCCGATCGATGGCACGATTACGGCGCTTGATACGGCGCCCGGCGACTTCATCGACAACACCACGTCGCCGATGATGACCATCTCCAATCTCGATCGCGTATGGGTCACTGCAAGCGTCCAGGAGAAAGATCTCTCCTTTGTGCAGAAGGGGGAAAGGGTCGAAGTCTCGCTTGTCGCCTATCCGCACGAAGTATTCGCCGGCAAGGTCGAAATTATTAGCCAATTGCTCGAGGCTGACACGCGCCGCAATAAAGTGCGCATCGCTTTCGATAACCCGAACGGCATGTTCAAATTGAACATGTTCGCGACCGTGCGCTTCTTCTCGCCGCCGTCGCAGCGCGTGGTTATTCCCCCCTCGGCTCTGATGATGGTCAACGACGCGTCGAATGTTTTCGTCGAGGTTGCGCCTTGGACCTTCGAGCGCAGGCCCGTCGATCCCGAAGCCGACATCAACGGCGGCGCCGTCGTCGTCGGCCTCACCGCCGGCCAGCGGATCGTCGTGCGGGGCGGGGTGCTCTTGAATGATTGAGCGCATCGTCGAGTTTTGCCTCAAGAACCGCGCTGGCGTGATATTGGCGACGGCGATCATTTTCGCCGGCGGCGTCTATTCGTGGACACAGCTCAAGATCGAAGCCAGCTCGCGCTCCAGCGCGACCTGCTGACCGCTCTCGCCGGCCGGTTCTCCTTTGACGAGATCGAGCAGAAATTCAGGCTCTCGCAGCTGAAGCTGCCGGGAACAGTTCCGGTGAGCGTGCCCTCAATGCTCGTCGCGCAACGTCCGGACATTCGCGCCGCCGAGGCCAATCTTCATGCCGCGACCGCCGCGGTCGGCGTCGCGCGCGCCAGCCGGCTGCCGAATATCACGCTCTCCGCCAATCTCGGCGCCAGCGCCTTTCATGCCGCGCAGCTCTTTGCGCCCGGCACAGGGTTCTACACGCTTGCCGCCAACGCCGCGCAGCCGCTTTTCGACAGCATGACGCTGCTAAACAAGGAACGTTCGGCGGTCGCGGCTCTGGAGCAGTCCGACGCGCAATATCGCAGCACGGTCATCAACGCTTTTCAGAACGTCGCCGACGCGCTGCGCTCCCTGCAGGTGGACGCCAGGGCGGTCGAAACCGCGCGCAAGAGCGAAGACGCCGCGAAGCGCAGCCTTGATATCGTGCGCATGCAATTGAAGTATGGCCAGGTCTCGCAGATCGCGGTGTTTACCGCACAGCGGATCTACTTCAGCGCCTCGTTGTTGCGCGTGCAGGCCGAGGCGACGCGTCTCGCCGACACCGCGGCGCTTTTCATGGCGCTCGGCGGCGGTTGGCGGAATCGCGATCCGGATATGCGTCACTAGGGTGACCGGCGCCGCGCATCGCCAGCGAGCAAAACGAACGCGCTAGATGCGAACCCATAGCTGGAGTTGCGTTGGCGTCATCGAACGTCACGCCCGACGACCGCGCCGCGCGCGCCTGCGAGTGTGAAACCGACGACTGTCAGTCGTCGGGCGCGCGCTGGGTCACCGTCGCTTCTGACGAAATTGTAGAGCTCACGGCGTATCAAAATTGCGGCGCGGCCCCTACCACAACTGAGTGACAGAAATATAACTCACCGCATGCGCTCACGTCGTGACGGCGCTGCTGGGAGAGTAAGATGTCGAAAGCAATCTTGGCCGCACTTTTTGTCGTGCTGTTTGGTTCAGGTTCGGCTCTCGCGAAGAGCCCCAGATGTTTTGAAGGTTACGTCAGGGCGCCCTGCGGTCCACCCCCGCCGTACTACGTCGAGGGCATGACGTATTGGGGGTATGCGCTGCCCCATGCCGAGCCGCAGGATCCCACCGGCCGAATAGTGCTTGAAGGCGCGGCAGGGGGAGGGGCGCCGGACGGCGATTAGCCGCCATACTCGGGTGACGGTAGGCGCAGCGCGAGTCGCTGCGCCTACGCACATCGGAAACTCGCACGGTTCTTCCTTTGGCTCACCCGCGTGACCGACCGACGGCGTCGCCATGCAGATGCCCCGGCGCATCGTCGAAAGCGCCGAGCGATGCGCGCTTAAGTCGGACTATTTGCGGCATAGGCTTTAAGCCTTACATTACGCTGAGCGACGACCGCCCCCAAATCGTCGTCGCCCATAGAACGCCCCGACCGTGGATGTAACTGCGGGGCGTTCTTGTTTTGCTTGGGCTACTTGAATTCAATCAACACGCCGTCTGCCCCCAGCGCAGTCTGCAATCCTTGGCGTGTTGCGCTTAATTTCATGGTGACGCCATTCCCATTCGTTAGCCACATCGTCCCTCGCCCGCGCTCAGCAATAGCCCAACCCCGTCGCACCTGAACGTAAGCCCCAGGGAAATCCGAAAGCCTCGTAAGGCCATAAACGGCGCCAGAGGCCGTCAATTTGGAAGCTCCTATACCGCCAATTCCCAATCCCCCAACAGTGATGGGATAGGATTTTCCAGCGTATTCTAGTGTCCCACCGCCAAGCGAGCCGGAGCCAATGAACGCGACCTGGATTTGCTCGATCGTCACTGTGGCGGACGGCTTTCCAGCGGGAGCATCTTGGGCAGACGCAGGGGCGCCAAATGGCGCGAAGGCCGAGGCGAACATTAGAAAGAAGCAGACAGCGCCGGAAGGCAGTGCACAACTATTGAACATTAATTTTCCTCTCTCGAAACACGATGCGCCAGCATCCGCCGACTGGCCACGTCGATTGTCGCCGCCAGATACACGAAGCCGCGCCGCATGGGAATGTCGCTGATGTCCATCGTCTGCATGCTTGGCGCAATCTAGCTGGAAGCTAGATACGGCGGCCAGTCCGGCATGACCTGCACCTCACGGGCGCCGCATTCCCGGCGACGAAGCGTCGCGTCTGGCAGTCGCGATTAAGCACCATACCCGCGCGCCTTGGACGCTCTCGGCGCGAAGGTCGGCGATCGTCGGCGGGGCGGGGCGCTGCATCCGGGGAGCATAGACGACGACCGGGCTTTTTTTGAGAGGGAGGGGGCGCCCGATAATGCCCCGAGCACGGATGAACTGGCGAGGCGTTTTTTCGATTGAACAAGAGGGGTAGGCAGCATCTCTCACGCAGGTCCCATATCTATTTCGGAGGGGGAACCAATCCTAAGCTTTGGCGTTCCTCTTTCGCTGCTTCAGATAAAAGCTGGGTGGGAGACATGCGCAGAACTTCGATTGCCTTAGCCGCCTCTATTCTTTGCTTCGCCGTCACGAGCACCGGAGCGAGCGCCATGACCGGTCCGGGACCATCAAGATCCCTTCCGGCAACCAATTATACCCCTAAGCAGGAAGCCGCGTGCAATGGCACGTGGGGGCGCTATGGATGTGGACCGGGATTTGTCCGTCGATGCAACGGGTGGCGTTGCTGGTGCGGTCCATGCTGGTAAACGTCATCCCTTGGCGTCGGCGCCGGAGAGCCGATTGACGAGCCTTTGCCGGCTCGGATCTTCCGCGAAATAGACATAGACGAGCGCCAAGCCGCCGGCGTCCTCAACAACGAAGGACTCGGCGGCCTTGCGGATCCGTAGCGGCAGGGGTAGCCGTGCTGGCGCATGCTCGACTCGGGTGGCGTTTTTCGAGAATTTGTTCTGCAGGCGCGCCAAGAGCGCTCGAAGTTGGGTGGCTCGCCAAGTCGATCTCAAACTTATCGAAGCGAAGATGTGGGCGGGTAAGATGTTCGAAGGCTTGGGCAAGCCGTTCCCCGCAGAACTCGCAGACGAGGCGAACGTACAATTAATTAGTATCGCCCCCCGCTTTCAGTGACCATGCAAATACGAGGAGCGTGCGGCCATATGTCGCCTGCTAACGTTGGAATAGCAGCACGCCATCCCGTGCTACTCCGCCTCCGACACGCTCTAGCCCGGCATCTTCGTTGAACCACTCAAGGTGTACCGGCGAAGAAAGGTGCAGGTCTGGCTCTCGCCGGAATGCATCAATGAAGTCGAACCAGTCCAAAAATTCCATTACGACAGCTAAGTCGATGTCACTGTCAGGTCTATAATCGCCTCGGGCTCGGCTGCCGTAAAGGTAGACCTCCTGTATCTCAGGGTGGCGATACGCCCACTCGACGATTGCCTTCCGATCCTCCTCGGAAAGGCCTCTCGGGTCTTCAATCGTGGCGCTATCCAACTAATTTTCTCAAAGTTGCGCTTAAGCGTGCCAAACCGTGCAAAATCACATAAGTATTTGGTGCCGGTTAGAGGATTCGAACCCCTGACCTACTGATTACAAATCAGTTGCTCTACCAGCTGAGCTAAACCGGCCCGTGGCGTCATCGAGGCGCATCGCGCGACTTCTCTATGCGTCCAAGCCGGCGGAGAGGTCAATCCCACGCGGGGCGCTCACCCGAACCTCATCCCCAGCCCCCACCTCACCCGAGCCGCGTCGTCACGACGCTCAGCGCGGCGGCGCAGGCGTTCGACACATTGAGGCTCTTGATCGGGCCCGGAAGATCGAGCCGCGCCACGGCGTCACAGCGTTCGCGCGTGAGGCGGCGCAATCCCTTGCCCTCTGCGCCGAGCACAAGCGCCAGCGGCTTTGACAGCGTAATGGTCGAAAGTGATTCGGCGCCGTCCGAGTCGAGTCCGACGCGCGCATAGCCGCGCGCGGCGAGGTCGTCGAGGGCGCGCGCAAGATTGACGACGGAGACGATCGTCGTGAACTCCAGCGCGCCCGAGGCCGCTTTGGCGAGGACGCCGGAAAACTCCGGACTATGCCGTTCCGTGACAATCACCGCGTCGACGTTGAAGGCGCAGGCCGTGCGCAGGATCGCGCCGACATTATGCGGATCGGTGATCTGGTCGAGCGCAAGCACCACGCCGCTGACGCTGACAATGTCGGAAATGTCCGCCTCCGGCAGCGGCCGCGCTTCGAGCAGCAAGCCCTGATGCACCGCCTCCGGGCCGAGCCGCCGCTCGAGATCGCGCGAATCAACGAGGCGCGGCTCGAGTCCCGCCGCCTGCGCAAGCTCGTTGATGCGCGGCAGCGCGGTTTCGGTCGCATAAAGCGTCAGCAGCTTGCGTTTGCGCGCCGTCAGCGCGGCGCGCACGGCATGAGCGCCGTAAAGCGTCACGAGGTCGGGCGAGGCGGCGCGGAAGAGGCTGCGCGTCTCGGACTGTGCGACCGTCGTGCGGCGGCCCCGCTCATGCGCGCTGCGGTCCTTTGGCGGCGGCCGGCGGGTCATCTCAGCACGGCCGTCTTGACCCACCATCCCGGATGCTGGGCGCGAATGACGCTGGCGGCGCGCACAGCCTCGCGCCGCGTCGAAAACAATGCAAAGCACGTCGCGCCCGAGCCCGACATCCGCGCGAGCCGGCTGCCCCGGGCGCCGCGCAACATGGCGAGCGCGTCGACGATCACGGGCGCCTGCAGACAGGCGGCGTCTTCGAGGTCGTTGCGCCCCTTCGCCAGCGCTGCAAGGAGTTCGTCCGCGCTTGGCCGCGCGGCGATGTCGGCATGCGCGGCGCCTGCGCGCAACGCGCCGGGTTGCAATCCGAGCGCAGCGAAGACCGGTCCGGTTGCGACCGGCGCCCCGGGGTTGAGCAGCACGGCCGGCAGGAGCGGCAGGCGAATCGGTTGGCCGAGAGTCTCGCCGGCGCCGCGCATCATTCGCGCTCGCGGGTCGAGGCAGACCGGCACGTCCGAGCCAACCGCGCGCGCGACCTCGACGATGCGCGGGTCGTCCGGCGCGAGATGATTCGCTTTGGCCAAAAGGCGCAGCGCCGCGGCGGCGTCCGACGAACCGCCGCCAACGCCAGCCGCGACAGGCAGGCGCTTCTCGAGTCGAAATCGGCCGAGTCGCAGGCCGCTTATCTCTTCGGCGAGCCGTCGTGCGGCGCGCAGCACGAGATTGTCGTCGCCGGCCCCTGCGGCGGAGGAGGTCGGCCCCGAAATTTCGAGCGACAGCGCGTCGCCTGGCGTGAAGGACAATGTGTCTCCTGCGCCGGAAAAGGCCACGAGGCTTTCGAGCGCGTGGTAGCCGTCTTCCCGACGGCCGAGCACATGAAGCGTAAGATTGATTTTCGCGGGGGCGCGCGTCGTCAGCATCTGACCCCGGTCTCCGCAGTGGGGGATTCGCGGAGCGTTGAATTGGAGCGGGCGAAGGGATTCGAACCCTCGACCCCAACCTTGGCAAGGTTGTGCTCTACCCCTGAGCTACACCCGCATCCGTCGCGCCGGCAAAGCAAGTCGCGCAGCCGTCGCGGCGTCGTTATGCCGGAAACGAATTTGCTTTGCAACTGGCGCGACGCGCCTGCGTCGACGCTCCGGAAGGGACGGCTCCCGGAGCGTCGCGACGTCACTGGATCATGCGCGCCGTGTTGCCGGTCTCTACCGTGATATTCGCGCTGTCCGGCGAGATCCAATGCGGAACCCAGGTAAGCGCGACGATGACGAAAGCGGTGAAGCCGATCAGATACACGAGGATCTTGCCGACCTCGCCGTCGTGAACATTAACGGCCATTTGCCTCTCCCATTCTATTGTTGTTCGGCTTTCGCCGGAAGGACAGGGACGGCGGCGGATGATGCAGCGATGAAAACCGCCGCCGTCCACCAGGACAGCTACAGGGGGACTGCCATGGCTGGGCGCAGTCTGCGGAAACGGCTCGCGGAAACAAGGACCACAGACAGTATTTCTGTTGGTCAAATACTTGGTATCATGAAACTTATACTTTCTGGATCCAGGCGTCGCGCGAGAGGCTGCAAGCCCTGCCGTTCGGCTTATCCGCGTGCTATCGACTTTTCAGCCATCGCCATTCGTTCAAACCGAAGGGGCCGTCATGTCCGAAGCTCTGAGCCATGAAGACATTGTCGATCTGCTCGCGCTCGAGCCCAATGCGACGTGCGGCTTCGTCCGGCTCACCTATACGAGCAAGCTGTCCTTCGGCGCGGACGCCTTACCGCCGCCCTTCGCGCGCAGCGGGCCAGTGGGTTCGGCGCTCTACTTTTTGGTGACGCCGCACGCGCCGGTTCGGCTGCACCGAATCCGCAACGATCAGCTCTATCATTATTACCTCGGCGATCCGCTGGAGCTGTTCCTGCTCCATCGCGACGGCTCAACCGAGCGCGTGGTGGTCGGACCGGATCTGCGCGCCGGCCAGCGCGTTCAGCTGCTTATTCCCGGCGACACATTTCACACGGCGCGGCTTCTGGGCGGCGGACGCTGGTTTTTTGGCGCCAGCACCGAATGGCCGGGCGTGATGCCGCAGGACGTTGAAATCGGCGATCTCGATCAGCTGGCGTCGAAATATCCAGGCGTGGCGCCCGAGATCCGCTCAATCGCGGCTTCGGTCAAAAGCGCTCCGACACCGGCAGGCCAGCCGCGGTAGGAGCTACTTGCATTCCTGGACGGCGCGGGCCAGCGCATCCGACAATCCCTTGAGCGAATAGCTGTCGGTGGTGCTTGTCCCTTTCGACGAAGCGGCCTTCACGGTGAGCTTGGCGCCGCCGCGCAACGCGCCGACGAATTCCTTCTCCCGCGACTGATCCTTCACCCAGGCGTTCGTTCCCTTGGTGATGAGTTCGTAGCTGTCGCCGTCGATGTCGGCGACAGCGGCGGAGCCGTCCTTTGTCGCATAGCCGAGATTGATCGCGACCTCATTGTGGATATTTTCCGCCGGTCGCGTCGAGATAAAGATATAGGCGGATGCGTCTTTGAGCTTCGCTTTCGGCGTACGCTCCTTGGGCTGGCCGAGCGCATAGCAGGTCCTGTTGCGGCCGCTTTGGGCGGCGTAGGCGCCCCATTCTCCGAAGTTTCCGAGTTGTTCCGGCTTGTCGGAGCCTTTGTCCGCCGGTTTCTCGGCTTTCTCGTTTTTTGCCGGCTTTCGCTTTTTGGCGTTGGCGTCCTCTGCCGGGGCGTCTTCAGCGCCCGGCTTGGGCTTCGCTTCCGCAGCGTTGAAAGCGAAGGCGATCGCCAGTCCGGCGGCGACAGCGACGAGAAGACGGGAGCGCGTGCGAGAATCTCTATGCATAGGCTCAGATTTTACCGGCGACGGCGGGTGCGAACAAGAGCTTCAGCGCATTCTCGCAACCCGACCGGCCCGAGCCTAGCCTTCTTTTCGAGCCGCCATCAGGTAATTGACGTCTGTGTCGTGGCTTTTTCGCCAGCTTCTGGTCAGCGGCTGGAAGCTCATCCCGACGCGATCGATTTCCCGCATGCCGCCATGACGCACCCATGACGAGAGTTCGTCCGGGCGGATGAATTTGTCATGGTTGTGGGTGCCTTTCGGCACCCAGCCCAGCACATATTCGGCGGCGACGATGGCCAGCAGATAGCTTTTCGTCGTCCGGTCGATCGTCGCCAGAAAGAGCAGCCCGCCGGGCTTCAGCAGCCGCCCCAGCATGGCGACGAATTCCCGCGGCCCTTCCACATGCTCGATGACTTCGAGCGCCGCCACCGCGTCGAACTGCTCGCCGGCCGCCGCGAGGTCTTCGGCGGTGATATTGCGGTAATCGATGTCCAGACCGGACGTTTCGGCATGCCGTTTGGCGATGGCGATGTTGTTGGTCGCAGGGTCGACCCCGGTCACATGAGCGCCGAGCTGCGCCAGCGACTCGCTCAATATGCCGCCGCCGCAGCCGATATCGGCGATGCGCACGCCCTCGAGCGGCCGGTCCGCCGGCGCGTTGAGCGCGCTGGCGTCATGTCGGATGAGCCGGCGCACGTGATCGCGGATATAGGCGACTCGAATGGGATTGATCTCGTGGAGAATCCCCATCTTGCCATTCTTGTCCCACCAGAGCTCGGCCAGGCGGTTGAAACGCGCGACGTCTTCGGGATCGACGCTGGCGGAGTGGGGAGCGGACTGTTGGGGCAAGAGGAACCTCGTGAAGATGCCGAGAATTATGCGCAAGCTCCTCGTCCTGAGGAGCGTGCAAAGCGCGCGCCTCGAAGGACAAGGAACTTGCGCCTGATTTCCTAGACGGGGCGCTCCCGTTGACAGGTCCGCCGACGCGGACACATATAGCGCCGCTTCCCGTAAGACGCGAGCGTCTCGCCCATTTTCGGTCTTCATGTCACGCCTGGTTATGAAATTCGGCGGCACCTCCGTCGCCACTGTCGAACGCATCCACAATGTCGCGCGCCATGTGAAGCGCGAGGTGGATGCTGGGCGTGAGGTCGCTGTGGTGGTCTCGGCGATGGCCGGCAAGACCAACGAGCTTGTCGCCTGGTGCAGGGAGGCGGCGCCGCTTTGCGATCAACGCGAATATGACGCCGTCGTCGCCTCGGGCGAACAGGTGACGGCCGGGCTTCTCGCCATGGCGTTGCAGAAGGCGGGGATGCCCGCCCGCTCTTGGCTCGGCTGGCAGACGCCGATCTACACCAACTCAACGCATGGCGCGGCGCGGATCGAATCGATCGACGGCTCGGGCATCCTCGAAGGCTTCAGCCACGGTGAAGTCGCCGTCATCGCGGGCTTTCAGGGCGTGCACCGTGAAACCGGGCGGATCACGACGCTTGGACGTGGCGGCTCGGACACGAGCGCCGTCGCCATCGCGGCGGCGATCAAGGCCAGCCGCTGCGACATCTATACGGACGTAGACGGCGTTTACACCACCGATCCGCGTGTCGTGCCGAAGGCGCGGCGCATGGACAAGATCGCTTTTGAAGAGATGCTGGAAATGGCGTCGCTGGGCGCGAAGGTCCTGCAGGTGCGCTCGGTCGAGGTCGCCATGGTGCACGGCGTGCCGACCTACGTGCGCTCGTCCTTCGACGATCCGGAAAATCCGGGGCAGGGGACGTTAATCTGCAACGAGGAGGACATTGTGGAAGCGCAAGTCGTCACAGGCATCGCCTTCTCGCGCGACGAAGCGCAGATCACGCTTCGCGGCGTCGCCGACAAGCCGGGGGTCGCGGCGGCGGTGTTCATGCCCTTGGCCGAGGCCGGAATCAACGTCGACATGATTGTGCAGGTCGTCTCCGAGGAGGGCATGACCGACATGACCTTCACCGTAGGAACCGCTGATTACGAGCGCGCCTTTGCGATCATCGAGAAGGTGAAGGATGCGATCGGCTTCGCGAGCATAACGGGCGAAAAAGACGTCGCCAAGATTTCCGCGATCGGAATTGGCATGCGCAGCCACGCCGGCGTCGCCGCCGAGGCGTTTCGCGCCCTGTCGCAGAAGGGCGTCAATATTCGCGCCATCACCACGTCGGAGATCAAGTTTTCCGTGTTGATCGACGAGGCCTATACGGAACTCGCCGTTCGCACGTTGCACTCGCTCTACGGCCTCGACGCCGCTTAGTCGGGCGGTATAGCGACGCTTGAAGGCGAGCGTTGCCGCGACATCTAGCGCAACCACAATGGTTCGCGTAGAGGATGTCCAATGGAAAAGCTTACCAGTAGCGTCGTCTCCGAGACGAAGCTTGATCCGACAGTCGCCAAAGCGGCTCTCGGCCTTGTGCTCAGTTTTCTTCGCGACAAGGATACGACCGGCAATATGCAGGTCATGATCGCCAAGATGCCGCGCGCGCAAGAGGCGATTGACACAGCTCAGTACACCGGCGACGGCGGGGTCACGCAGGTCATCGAAGGCATGACGAGCTTTATCGGACGCGGCCGCGCCGATGTAAATATTCTCGCCGGACAGCTCGAAAAGCTCGGGATCAGTGAAGCGCAGACCGACGCCTTGGTTCGCCAAGTGATCAATCGCGCAGAAGAAATTCTTGGTCCCGAGGGCGCCGAGAAGATCAGGAACATTCTGCCGGCGCTGCGTGAGCGTAGCGACTCGCCGACGGATCTGCGTCACTCGGCGTAACGATCTGGCTGACGCGCGCCGCGCGCGTCAGCCATCCGGCGCGTGTATAAACGCAATCGGAACGCTTGATTTTCCTTTCTGTCGCGGCGACAGTCCGGCGTCTTTCGGTTTGCGAAGGGGAGCCTGCAATGGATGAACTGGTGGCGCGCGTCTCGGCGGCCCTTGGCGTTGACGCAGAGGTCGCCAGGACGGCGGTGGGGCTCGTTCTGGGCTTCCTTCAAAAGGAATCGCGCGACGGCGCCGTCTCGGAGTTACTCGCTCAGGTGCCCGGCGCCCCTGAGGCGATCCAGTCCGCCGAATCCGCTGGCGGCGGCGGAGGCGGGCTTGCAGGCTTGATGGGGGGCATGGGCGGGCTGATGGGCCTTGCCGCCAAGCTGAACGGCGCGGGCGTCGACATGAGCCAGATTCCAAAACTGGGTCATGAGATTTTCGGCTATGCCGAAGAGAAAGTCGGGCCGGAGAAGCTGCGGGCGATCGTCGATTCGATCCCGGGCATCGCGCAGTTCGTTTGATCCCTATCGTCTAAGGCTTGCGATCGTCACCCCGCTCGCGCGCAGCGCGCCGAGAAGGGCGCCGGCGTAGACGAGCGCGCCGACGAGCGCGAGCGCGGTGAGCGCGACGAGGTTGGCGAGAGCGCCGAAATGCGCGCCGAGCGCCAAGGCGGATGAACGGCCGAAAATGGCGACCGCGGCGAGAAAGGCGCAGGCGACAAACGTCGCGCCGAGCGTCTTCACGAAAACGGCGTCGAATCGCATTCCTTCCTGGGCGAGCGCGAGTCCGACGAGCGCGGCGAGGTTGATCCACAATCCGACCGACGTCGCCGTCGCGAGCCCGACTGCCCCGAGCGGTCGAAACAGCACGATCTTCAACGCGACATTCGCGGCGAGCGCCGCCAGCGCGATGAGCATTGGCGTACGTGTGTCGCCGCGCGCCTGAAAACTCGCGCGCGCCGAGGCGATCAGCACGAGCGCCATCAGACCGGCGCCATAGGCGGCGAGCACGTCCCCGGCGGCGTAGGCGTCGGCCGCCGAGAATTTGCCGCGCTGGAAGAGCCCCGCGACGATCAACTCCGGGATCGTGTCGAAGGCGATAAAAAATGGCGCCGCCAGCGCGACGGTAAGCGCCATTGTCCGGCTCTGCGCGTGAAGCGCGCCCGCCTCATCGCCCGTCGCCAGACGGCGGCTCATCTCCGGCAGCAGCACCGTGCCGGCGGCGATGCCAATGACGCCGACCGGAAGCTGGTACAACCGCTCCGCGTAAGAAATCGACGACACGCCACCGTCGGGAAGCATCGATGAGAGAATTGTGTCGGCGAGCACGGCGATCTGCGGACTGGCCGAACCGATGATCGCCGGCCCCAGGCGAATGAAGAAATCGCGCACGCGCGACCAATGCGGCCTGCGCAAGCGCTGCAGGACGCCAATGCGCCGCGCTTGCCACATCAACAGTCCGAGTTCCAGAACGCCCGAGACGGTGACGCCCCAACTCGCCGCATAGCCGGCGTTTGGAAAAAGGAAGGCGACGGCGAGCGCCGCCATTACCGTAAGATTCATCAGAACGGGGGCGAAGGACGGAAGCGCGAAACGCCCATGAGCGTTCAACGCGCCTTGGTGCAAGACGAAAAGGGTGATGAAGAGCAGATAGGGAAAGGTGATGCGCGTCAGATTGACGGCCAGCGCGAATTTTTCTGGCCGGTCGTCGAGTCCCGGCGCGAGCAGCGAGACGAATTGCGGCGTCAGCGTCCAGACGATGGCGAGCAAGATGATCTGCGAGGCAAGGAGCAGCGTGTAGACTTCGCCGGCAAATTCTTCGGCCGCCTCGTCGCCCTGCTGCTCGATCGCCATCGAATAAGATGGGACGAAAGCCGCGTTGAACGCGCCTTCGCCGAAGATCGCGCGAAAACTGTTGGGTAGCCGCTGGGCGATGAAGAAAGCGTCCGAGACGGCCCCCGCGCCCATGATCGCCGACTGCATGGCCAGCGACAGAAAGCCCGTCACGCGCGAGAGCAGGGTGAAGCCGCCAACC
Source organism: Methylocystis sp. H62 (assembly GCF_015709515.1). GTDB lineage: Bacteria > Pseudomonadota > Alphaproteobacteria > Rhizobiales > Beijerinckiaceae > Methylocystis. The sequence goes on along the minus strand of NZ_JADNQZ010000052.1, from coordinate 176,656 downwards.
GAGAGCAGATTGCGAATCATCGCAATCGTCCTAGCAGGATTCGGTCAAGCCTGCGCTCCCGTCAGTGCTGCGGGCAGTGCAGGTAGTATCCGCCGGTGATCGTGGCAAGCTCGTCGCCTTCGCCACGAGACCAACGAATGTTGGCGCTGCGTCGGCATTTGTCGGAAATGTCGGCTCGGCGCTCGTATGTGGCGACATCCTGATCCGCATCGACCGTGAACCCGTCGTCGCGCAGTTCATCTATGAGATCGTCGACCTCCGTCGAACCCACGTGAAAGCGTTGGGCGAGCCGCGCCTGGAAGACCCGCTGATCGGCCTCGGTTTTCGATTCGGGGAGGCCGTCGAGAAGGGTCGGCAGGGCGGGGGCCGCCACGAAGCGCCACATGCGGACGCCGAAGGCGGCGAAGAGCGCAATCAAGGCCGCGGCGATCAAGAGGTTTCTGCCGCGCAATGGCGAACGGCGCTCGGTGTTCATGGATTCACGCCTCGTCCCCTTTGTGCCGCTGCCGCGCGTGACGCATCTGCGAAAGCCCGCCCGTATTCGGTTGTCGACCTAGTCGCCCGCTTTGCCGTTGGCTAAGTCGTTCTCGCCCAGCCTCTCGGCGACGAGATAGAGCGGCCTTCCCTTTACCTCATTGAAGATGCGGGCGACATACTCGCCGAGCACGCCCAGCGAAATCAGCTGAACGCCGGAAAAGAAGGCGATTGAGACCACCAGAGTGGGAAAGCCCGGCGTATCCACGCCAAAAACCATGGTGCGGGCCCAATAGTAGCCGGCCATCGCGATCGCGAAGGCGGAAATCGCTAGGCCTACATAGGTCCACACCTTGAGCGGAATCGACGAAAAGGACATCAGCCCGTCGAGCGCAAATCGCGCAAGCCGAAAGAAATTAAATTTTGACGTTCCGCCGGCGCGGCCTTCGACGTCGAAGGGCACGCCGATTGATTTGAATCCGATCCAGGCGAAGAGGCCCTTATTGAAGCGCGCGCGCTCGCGCATCGTCAGCAGCGCGTCGACCGCCTGCCGGTCGAGAAGGCGGAAGTCGCCGGCGCCTGGCGGCAGGCGCACGTCGCCAAAGTCCTCCAGCAAACGGTAAAAAACATGCGTGAACGCTGCGCGCAGCTTGGGGTCGCTCGCTCGGTCGATGCGCTCGCCGTAGACGTTCTTGTAGCCTTCCCGCCACTTTTCGATGAAGAGCGGGATGACTTCCGGCGGGTGTTGCAGGTCGGCGTCCATGATGACGACCGCGCGTCCCAGCGTATCGTCAAGCCCGGCGACGATCGCCACCTCCTTGCCGAAGTTGCGGGAAAGCGACAGGGCGCGAAAGCGCGGCTCCTCGACGCAGAGGTCGCGTAAGATCTCCAGACTCTCGTCGCTGGAGCCGTCGTCGACGAAGATTGCCTCATAGGAGACGTCGCATGCGTCAACGGCCGGGGCGAGTCTGGCCGCGAGAGCGCGAAGATTTTGCGCTTCGTTGAAGACGGGGATCACGATCGATACATCAGGCCTGTTCATGGCGGCGTTTAAACCAATATTTATAGGCAGAGCATAGGATTAACGGGCGCAGCATAGGCGCAGTCGCCTGGGCGGCGCAGAGGAGCGGGCGATGGTTGATAACCAGATTGTTGCGGTATGCGCGGACGATTACAGCCTGTCTTATGGGGTGAGCGCCGGCATTTTGGAAGCGCTCGACGCGGGGAGGCTCACGGCGGTTTCGGCTTTGGTGAATGGTCCCCGCTGGCCTGCCATGGGGCTGGAGCTGTCTCGGCGCGGCCGAAACGCAGACATCGGCCTGCATTTCAATCTCACCCTCGGGCGGCCTCTTTCGTCCATGCCGCAGTTCGCGCCCAATGGCGAGTTTCCCCCGCTTTCCAAAGTTGTCCAGATGGCTTTCGGCCGGCGGCTGCCAATGGACGAGATTCGCAACGAGATCGATCGTCAGTTCGACCGCTTCGAGGCGGTGATCGACCGCCCGCCGGACCATGTCGACGGCCACCAGCATATCCACGTCCTTCCCGGCATCAGGACGGCGCTGCTTGACGCGATGGAGGAGCGAAAGCTCGGCGGCCGGGCCTGGGTTCGCGACGCCGGGGATGGCTTACATCGCATTCTCTTGCGCGGCATCAACGCCCGCAAGGCGCTCTCTGCGCTCACGCTGGCCAGCGGCTTTCGCCGGGAGGTGCGCCAGCGCGGCTTCGGCCTCAACGACGGCTTCGCCGGATTCTCGGATTTTCATCCAAGCTTCGATTACGCGAAGATTTTTCAGAGTTATCTTCGAGCGCCCGGCAGCAGACATCTCATCATGTGCCATCCTGGCCATGTGGACGAAGAGCTGCGAAGGCTCGATCCGGTGACGATCACCCGCGAGCAGGAGCTCGCTTTCCTGCTGTCGACTCGACTGCCGGAGATGCTGGAGAAGCGCGGCCTGCGTTTGGGTCGTCTGTCGCAGGCGGACCGGAACCTAAGCGCCGAGCAATCGGCGGCTCAGTAGATCCCTTCAAAAGAGATCGGCGCCCGTTTCTTGCCATCCTCCAAATAGATGTCTTTCGAGAACGACGCGCGTCGGCGGTTGAAGGCCTGCAGCCACCATCCGTCGCCCAGCGGATCGAAGACCGGGGCGTCGGTTCGGCGGAAGATCGCGGTCGAGCCGACAAACTCCACCTTTTCGAACATCTGGTCTTCGCTCAGGAAGTCCGCGAGCCGGCTGATCGTTGGGATATGAATATCGTCGACGACGAGCAGCCCATCCGTCTTCAGGTGCGGATAGAAGTAGTAATATTCGAGTTCGGGGAACGGAAAGCCGTGCGGACCGTCGATCAGGACAAGGTCGTAACGAGAATGGTCGTCATGTCGCGGCAGCGTCAGTTGAGTCGGGCCAAAGACAAGGTCGAGGCGGTCCGAACGGGTCGCGGGACAGTTCATGAAATAGTCGACGCTTGACGCCTTCTGTCCGCGGTCGTCAAAGCAGAAAACCTTGTGCCGTTCGGCGATGCGCGAAAAAAAGATCGTGGATTTTCCGCAGCCCGTTTCGGCTGAGAAGATCTCCGTTCCGGTCAGCAGGCGCTCGATGCGCAGCAAGGTGCGTAGGGGCATCGATCCCGCGCTATGGGCGTAGCCGAAGGCGCGCTCATAGTCCCCGATTTCGGCGGCGAGGCTTTTGTCGCGCGTCGCCTCGGCCCGCAGGGGCGACGGCATCGATGAGAGCGGTGAGCTCCAAAGCCTTCGCCGCACTCGATTGATCAACTTTCGGGCGAAGAACGAGGGCATGGCTCCTGATGTTTCTCAAGGGTCCGCGAAAGGTTGACGGCTTATAGCAGCGCCAGCTTCGACAAGGAAGCGATCGGCGGCATCGAGCGGCTTAAGTCTCTCTGACGAATAAACTCATACGAATTCAACATCTAAACCGAAATCGAAGACCGGGGCGGAGTGCGTCAGCGCGCCAACGGAAATAAAGTCGACGCCGGTTTTCGCTATTTCCGTCACGCTCGCGAGCGTGACGCCGCCCGAGGCTTCACAGATCATGCGGCCGCCGACGAGGGCCACGGCGCTGCGCAGATCGTCGAGCGTCATATTGTCGAGCAGCACGGCGTCCGCCCCCTCGTCGAGGGCCTCGCGCAACTGGTCGAGCGTATCGACTTCGATCTCGATTTTGACGAGATGGCCGATATTCCGCTTGGCGGCTCTGAGCGCCGGGATAACGCCGCCAGCGATGGCGACGTGATTATCCTTGATGAGCACGGCGTCATCGAGGCCGAAGCGGTGATTGACGCCGCCGCCGCATCGCACAGCGTATTTTTCCAAGGCGCGCAACAAGGGCGTCGTTTTGCGCGTGTCGCAGATTCGCGCGGACGTGCCGGCGATGGCGCTGACGTAGCGCGCCGTGAGCGTGGCGACGCCGGACAGCCGGCCAAGAAAATTGAGCGCCACCCGCTCAGCCGAGAGAATGGGCTGGGCAGGCCCGGAAATTATCGCTGCGAGCGTTCCCGGCTCGACGCGGGCGCCATCGGCCGCCTGCGCTTCGAAGATGATTTGAGGGTCCATGAGCGAGAAGGCGGCGCGCGCCGCCTGAAGTCCGGCGACCACGCCCGAATCGCGCGCGACAATTCCCGCCCGGGCTTGCGCGCTCGGGGGGATTGTCGCCTGCGTCGTGACGTCGCCGGCGCGGCCCAAATCTTCGGCGAGCGCGGCGCGAACCGCCGCCTCGATCAGCATCGGGGGCAAATCGGGGATCATGACTCGACCTCGTCGGCGATGCGCAGGACGGCGTCGAGCGTCGTGAGCGAGCGGCGCGCGAGGGCGGGAGCCGGCTGCGGAAAGTCAGAGCGGAAATGCGCGCCGCGACTCTCGCGCCGTTGGAGCGCGGCCGCCGCAATGAACAGACCCGTCGTCAACATGTTGCGCGCCTCAATGTCGCTCGTTCGCGAGATCATGCGCCGGATCGACCGAACCGCCACGGCGAGCCCGGCGCCGTTGCGGATGACGCCCACATTCGCCGACATCAGATCGCGCAGTTCTTCGATGACCGCGAAATCACGATCGCGCGGCGCTGGCTCCATGCGCTCCGCTTTCGGACGCCAGTCGACCGGCGAGAGGGGCGTCGCGCGCACGTCCGCAGCGACGCGGGCGCCGAAAACGATCGCCTCGAGAAGAGAATTGGACGCGAGCCGGTTCGCGCCGTGAACGCCGGTCGAAGCGACTTCGCCGACCGCCCAGAGGCCATCGAGGTTCGTCCGCCCGCGGCCGTCGGTCCAGACTCCGCCCATATGGTAATGCGCCGCCGGCGCGATCGGAATAAGTTCGCGCGAGGGATCGATCCCGGCGCTCATGCAACTTGCGTAAACGGTCGGAAAGCGCGTCGGGAATTCGGCGCCGATGGCCGAACGGGCGTCGAGAAACGCGCCCTTTCCTGCCTTGACGCTGGCGAAAACGCCGCGGGCGACAATGTCGCGCGGCGCAAGCTCCCCATGTGGATCGATGTCGAGCATGAAGCGTCGGCCATCCCGATCCACGATCGTCGCGCCCTCGCCGCGCAGAGCCTCGGTCGCGAGCGGCGCCGGATCGGCGTCAATGTCGATCGCCGTGGGGTGAAACTGAACAAACTCCGCGTCAGCGATTAACGCGCCCGCCCGCGCCGCCATAGCGACGCCGATGCCGCGCGCCTCCAACGGGTTGGTCGTGACCCGGTACAGATGTCCAACCCCGCCCGTCGCGAGGATGAGCGCCGAACAGGGCGTCTCGTGGATCATGCCGGCGTTGTCGCGGGCGCGCACGCCAACCGCGCGACCTTCGCGCACCATGATCTCCTGCGCCGAATAGCCTTCGACGATCTGGATCGATGGGGTCCTGGCGACTTCCTTGGCCAGAATGTCCATGATCGCCCGCCCGGCGACATCGCCTTGGACGCGCACGATGCGCCGACGCGAATGCGCCGCCTCCTGCGAGGGGAGAAAGGCGCCGAAGGCCGACCGATCGAAGGGGGTTCCCATCGCCGCGAGGTCTTCGACGCGGGCGCGCGCTTCTTGCGCCATGCCGAGCGCGATGTCGCGGTCGACGAGACCGCCGCCCGCCGCCACCGTGTCGTCGGCGTGGCTTTCCGGCGTGTCGCCTTCTTCGACGGCCGCGGCGATGCCGCCCTGCGCCCAAAAGGACGAGCCGCTGTAGCCGACGGGCGTCGGCGCGAAGATCGCCACCGGCGTCGGCGCCATTTTGAGCGCGCAGAACACGCCGGCGAGCCCGCCGCCGATGATGAGGATGGGAGGCAAATTCTCGCGCATCGACCGTCTAGTCGACCGCGACTGCGGCGAGCCGCGCGAGCGCGGCGGCCTCACGGGCGATCGCCGCCTCGACCAGGCTGCGCGCGCGCGGCGGCAAGGGCAGGGCGAGAGCCGCCGCATGACCCTTGGGCGACATTTTGCACAATGTCTTGCCGAGAATGTCGACGAGCTTGTCGTCCTCATAATCCCGGTGCTTTTCGATGAATTCATCGAAGTAGTGCTCGAGAAAGACAATCGCGGCGATGTTTTCGAGCGCCTGCGACTCCGGGTCTTTCTTGAGCTGTTCCTTACGGATCAGCGCGCCGACATGCGCGACCGCCGCTTCGTCGTAGCCATGCGCGCGCATGATATCGGCGGCAAGATCGGCGTGGTGGATGCGGCAGGCGCGCCGCCAATCGTTGTAGCCGCGACGGCCTTCCTCATAATTGCCGCGCGCGATCTCCCAGCGCCGCAAATGTTGCGCGCGCGTCGCAATCTTCAGCAGATCCGTGGCGTCGGGGTAGAGCGCGGCAAGCCGCGCGCTCATGCGCTCGGCGTAGACCAGCTCAAAGGCTCGGCCCTCGAGCCGGCGCGGATCGTCGGCATTGGCGGCGTCGATGGCCGCAATCGTCGCATCGAGCGCCAGCATTGTCCGCCCTGTTCAAGTCAGGCCACAGCCTAGCCCAGATCGATCATACGTTGCACGCTGCGGCGCGCGCGCTCGGCCACTGCGGGGTCAACGGTCACTTCTTCGCGGACGTACAGCAGGCTGTCGAGGATTTTCGGCAGGGTGATGCGCTTCATATGTGGGCAGAAGTTGCACGGCCGCACGAATTCGACGTCCGGCGTTTCGGCGGCGACATTGTCGGCCATCGAGCATTCGGTGACGAGCAGCACGCGGGCCGGCTTCCTGCTGCGCACAAAATCGATCATCGCCGCCGTCGAGCCGGCGAAATCGGAGACTTCCACAACTTCGCGCGGACATTCCGGATGCGCGAGCACCTGCACGCCGGGATGATCGGCGCGATAGTTCTCGATCTCTTCGGCGGTGAACCGCTCATGCACCTCGCAGGCGCCGCTCCAGGCGATGATTTCCACCTTCGTCTGCGCGGCGACGTTCTGCGCCAAATAGCGGTCGGGAACCATGATCACGCGATCGGCGCCGAGGCTCTCGACGACCTTGACCGCGTTCGACGAGGTGCAGCAGATGTCGACCTCCGCCTTCACATCGGCCGAGGTGTTGACATAGGCGACGATGGGAACGCCGGGATATTGTTTGCGGAGGGCGCGCACGTCGGCGCCGGTGATCGACTCGGCAAGCGAGCAGCCCGCCTTCATGTCCGGAGTGAGCACAACCTTGTTCGGATTGAGCAGCTTTGAGGTTTCGGCCATGAAATGCACGCCGCCCTGAACGATGATGTCGGCGTCGGATTTCGCGGCAAGCTTGGCGAGCTGCAGGCTGTCGCCGATGTGATCGGCGACGCAGTGGTAGATCTCCGGCGTCATGTAATTATGCGCGAGGATGGTCGCGTTGCGCACATGTTTGAGATCGTTGATCGCCTTCACGTAACGGGCGTGGAACGGCCATTCGACGGGCGGAATGACTCTCGCCACGCGCTCGTAGAGATGCGCGGTCGCGGCCTGAACCTCCGGCGTCCATTCCAGATCAGGGCGCGGCAGCACGGGAAAGCGGCTCGAGGGGCCAACGCCAACGGCGTTTCCGGGACGCTCGCGTCTTGCGCTCGGCGCGCTTCGAACGTCGCTGGTCAGGAGTGTCATTGTTTGGCGCCTCACGCTTATACTCAGAGTGAGTATAAGTAGCCCCCAATAAATCTCCGAGACGGATCCCCGCTCGGAGCGCTCAAGCTTTCAAGACTAAGCCGCGAACGAGGATCTCGCAACTTCGTCGCGCCAGACATGTGCTCGGCACGAGTATATGTCAAGGGAAAGACGGGATGGGGACCGCTCGGCGCTTCGGCGGATGGCGCTTTCGGCGCTGGTCAAAGCTGCTATAGACGGCGCATGCAATCAGGGGCGACGCCAGCTTCTTTCCCGCACCGCCACCTTCTTGGCATTGAAGGATTGACCCGTCCTGACATCGTCACGCTCCTCGACATGGCCGAGGAGGCGATCGAAGTGTCGCGACGGGTCGACAAGAAGCGTTCGAGTTTGCGCGGGCGGACGCAAATCAATCTGTTTTACGAATCGTCAACGCGCACGCAGGCGTCCTTCGAGATCGCCGGCAAGCGTCTGGGCGCCGACGTGATGAACATGTCGGTCGCGCGCTCCTCGGAGTCGAAAGGCGAGACGCTGATCGACACGGCGGTGACGCTGAACGCGATGCGGCCGGATATCATCGTGGTTCGCCATGCGCATGCCGGCGCGGCGCATCTTCTGGCGCGCAAGGTCGACTGTTCCGTCGTCAACGCCGGCGACGGCGCGCATGAACATCCGACGCAGGCGCTGCTCGACGCGCTGACGATCAGACGGAACAAGGGCCGCATCGAAGGGCTGACGATCGCGATTTGCGGCGACATTCTCCATTCGCGCGTCGCGCGCTCAAACATTCTGCTGCTTGGCGCGCTTGGCGCGCGGGTGCGCGTCGTCGGGCCTTCGACGCTTGCGCCGGACAGTCTGTCGCGGCTGGGGGTCGAGGTGTTTCACGACATGAGACGCGGACTTGAGGCCGCTGACATCGTTATGATGCTGCGCCTTCAGCGCGAGCGCATGGCCGGCGCGCTGACGCCGAGCGCCCGCGAATATTTCCACTTCTTTGGGCTGGACGAAGAGAAGCTGGCCTATGCGGCGCCCGATGCGCTGGTCATGCATCCCGGGCCGATGAATCGCGGCGTGGAAATCGACACCGCCGTCGCCGACAGCCCGCGCTCGCTTATCCGCGAACAGGTCGAGATGGGCGTTGCGGTGCGCATGGCGGTGCTCGAAGCGCTCGCGCAGCATCTGCCAAATGTGTAAGCTTCTCCAAAATCAATGATCGTAGGGGAGTAGAAATGATCAAGCTCATCCGCTTTGTTGGGCTCATCATCCAGTCAATCTTGATCGAGTTTTTGCACGTCTTCGGCCTCGTGGCGTTCGTGCTCGCCGCTGCGCTCGGCTATTTCCGGGCGCCGTCCTGGCTCGTGCCAATCGTCGGCATTGTCTGCGGAATCGTCGCCGACAAATTCATAGACCAGACGGAAGTCATCGCCCTTCTCGAACGGGCGGCGTCCGCCAATCAGCGCGGCGGATTCCTGGTGATCGTCTACATTATCATTGTCGCGGTCGGCTATGTCGCAGGCGCTTATGCGCGCGGGGCGGTCCATCGCCGCAAGATCGCGCAGGCGACGCCGAGCCCCGTGGCGAAGCAGCCGCAGGCGGCGAACCTCGCGGCCAAGCAGTCACAAAAGCGCAAGCGCAGCTGACCGCCAAGGCTTGAGGTATGCGCGCCGATTTCGGCGCGTTTCGGTCACAGCCCTTCGAACAGCGCCGTCGAAAGATAGCGTTCGGCGAAAGAGGGAGGCTTGCGGCGTCGACGCTTCGCTTTGTAAGCTGTTGTCGACGCCGACCCTGACGCGCTCAATTTCCGTCTCGGCTTGCGTCGGACGTTTTGGGCGGCGCCATGACGTATTTTTTAAGAGCTTTCGCATTTCTCCTCGTATTGCTGGCGACGCCCTCGGCGCGCGCCTGTTCCTGCCCGTCGCCGGTCGTGAAGGACTGGGCGGGGAATCTGCGCCAAGCGGATGTCGTCGCCGATTACGTCGTCGAGAAGCTGCGGCCGGGCTCCGACCGTATGTACATAGTCGCGACTGTCAGAGTTACACGGGGCTGGAAAGGCGTGAAAACCGGCGCGCGTCTCGATGTCGAATTCGGCGGCGAAGACACCCATTCCCCAAATCGGCGAGACGGCCCAAAAGGCGCGCTTAATTCTGCTGAAACGCGCTCGCGTGGCCCTCTATTTGTCGCCCATCTGTCTTGGCGGCATGTCGGCGTCGGTTGTCGAGCAATTCGCCGCCGAGCGCGAAGCGCTGGAGGCGAAAGCGCGCGCCGCGCCGGACGACGCCGACGCGCAGCTCGCGCTCCTCGCGCATTTTCTCTATTGGCAGGAGCCTGCGCTGGCCCTTCCCCTCGCGAAAGTGGTTGCGCGTCGATGGCCCGATAATCCGTTGGCTCAGCTGCATCTTGCCGAAGCGCTCACGGCGACTGGAAAGCCCGACGAAGCGTACGCCGCGAAACGCAAACTGTGGGGGTCGCGCGGGCTGCGAGCGCGTGTGGAATTGCTCGCAATAAAGCTGGAGCAGGCGTATAAAAGGACGTCTGAAGCCGCCAGAACCAGCATTTTCCCGCTCAATGGTCGGAACGATTTCAGCCGCTCCGATCTAGCGAACAGTATTTTGAGCCATGCGCTGTTTAGTCCTAATTTCGATGCGCGCGGATCAGATTTCACCGGCGCACGGTTTACCGATGTCGGCTTCAAGGGCGGTGATTTCGTCGGCGCTCGATTGAACAAGGCGTTCTTCGAGTTCGTCGAATTCAACGCCGCCGATCTATCAGGCGTCGAAGCTTTAGAGTTCACTTGCGTTGTATGCGCCTTCGCCGGCGCCGATCTTCGCGATTTCGTCGCGCCGCAGGCGTCTCTCTTCCGCGCCGAGCTCACGCGCGCCGATCTCTCCCGCGCCAACTTGGAAGACGCGGATCTGCGCTATGCCGATCTGCGCGCCGCGCGGCTGGTCGGGACGAAGCTCGATGGAGCCAATATTTCCGAAGCAAATTTGCGGGAGGCGACGTTAGACGGAACGTCGCTTCACGGCGCCAATCTTCGCAACGCCGATTTGCGCGGCGCAGATTTGCGTGGCGCCGATCTGTCGCGCGCGGACCTGTCCGGCGCCAATTTGAAAAACGCGTCGGTGGATTGCGCAACAAAGTTTCCCGAGGGGTTCGATGGCTCGAGGTTTGCGCTCATTCGCACGCAGGCATGCCCGTAGGAAAGCCGCTCATCGCCAGAGTGCGCGTAGCGGTCGGAATCCACATCCTGCTTTTTCGCGAAAGTTCGCCTCGCTCGGAGCCTCGAACAAACTCGAGGACGATTGCGCCAGCGCGATCGAGCTTTATCTCTCCGACTCCTGCAAACCCGGCAGGGCGAAGGCGGGCTTCGCCTATGAATGCCCGCCCGCGCCGTGACTGTCACAGCCCTTCGAACAGCGCCGTCGAAAGATAGCGCTCGGCGAAGGACGGGATGATCAGGACGATATTCTTGCCCTCGGCCTCAGGGCGCCCGGCGATCTCCAAGGCGGCGGCGACGGCGGCGCCCGACGAGATGCCGCCGGGAATTCCCTCCACCCTGGCGAGCAGCCGCGCCGTCTCGAACGCCGTCTGATTGCCGATGGTGATGATCTCGTCGATGACGCTGCGATCGAGAATGGGCGGCACGAAGCCCGCGCCGATTCCCTGAATCTTGTGGGGACCGGGCGGACGTCCGGAAAGCACGGCGGAATCTTCGGGCTCCACAGCCACGACTCTCAAGCCGGGCCGGCGCGCCTTCAGCGTCTGGCCGACGCCCGTGATCGTGCCGCCCGTGCCGACGCCCGACACGAAATAGTCGACCTCGCCATTGGTGTCGTTCCAGATTTCCTCCGCCGTCGTCACGCGGTGAATATCGGGGTTGGCCGGGTTCTCGAACTGTTGGGGAATAACGGCGTCGGGATTTTGGGCGGCGAGTTCACTGGCCTTGGCGAGGGCCCCTTTCATCCCCTGCGAGGCGGGGGTGAGCACAAGCTCGGCGCCGAGCAGCGCCAGCATCTTGCGCCGCTCGATCGACATCGATTCCGGCATGATGAGAATGAGTCGATAGCCGCGCGCGGCGGCGACAAAGGCAAGCGCGATGCCGGTGTTGCCCGACGTCGGTTCGATCAGCACCGTTTTCCCCGGCGTGATCTTGCCGCTCGCCTCGAGCGATTCGATCATGCTCACGCCGATGCGGTCTTTGACGCTCGCGATCGGGTTGAAGAATTCGAGCTTGGCGAGGAGATTCGCCTTTACGCCGCGCTCTCGCGCGAACCGATCGAGCCGGACGAGCGGCGTATCGCCGATCGTCTGTGTGATGGAATCATAGATTCGGCCTCGGCCAGGTTTGGCCGGCGGCGTGAAGCTTGGTGCTGCCTGCGACATGTTTCGCCCCCAGGGAAAGAAGAATGAGGTCTAGATTGAGAGTTTGATTCCGACCAGAGCCATGACGCTCGCAAGAGCCGGCCGCAAATAGCGGTCGGGAACCCGAGCAGCGAAATGGGCGCCAATGGCGATGCCTGGAAGAGATCCGATGAGGAGCGAAAGCAGCAGCAACCAGTCGACGCCGCCCATCAGCCAGTGCCCGAAGCCGGCGATCAGCGTCAGCGGCACGGCATGGGCGATGTCGGAGCCGACAAGACGCGCCGTCGGCGTGTGCGAATACAGCGCCAGCAGCACGGTCATGCCGATCGCCCCGGCGCCGACCGAAGAGATCGAGACCAGCACGCCGAGAAGAACGCCGAGAATCGCCGTCAGCCACAGCAGGCGCCGATCGCTCATGTCGTTCGTGTGTTTCGCGATGTGATCGAGGATCCACCGCCGGAAGAGAATCGAGAAGGCGGTCAGCAGCAGCGCGAATCCAAGCGCCGAGGTGATGAGCCCATTCGCCGCATGGCCGCCGGACTTGCCGAGCCAAGAGAGGACGAGAAGACTCGCGACGCTCGCAGGCACGCTGCCGTAGGCCAGCCGGCGGGTGATGCGCCAGTCGACGGTGCCGTGCAGGGCGTGAACGAGCGTGCCATTCGTCTTGGTGACGGCGGCGTAAAGCAGGTCGGTGCCAACGGCGGTCGTCGGGGGCACGCCGAAAACCAGCATCAGGATCGGGGTCATCAGCGAGCCGCCGCCGACGCCCGTGAAGCCGACAAGCGCGCCAACGAAGAAGCCAGAAGCGGAATAAAGGAGATTGATCGCGCTGAGCGCGTCCAAAAAGGCGGGCATTTCTTTCTTTCGTCGGCAGTGCTAATTCTACTCTATAAATCTAGTCAACTTTGTCAAATCTGACGCGCCACATTTGGGAAAAGATGAACATGCCGGTCGACTGCAGTAGTATGACGGCGCAAAAGGGCGTCCGGTCCGGACCTAGGCCCTAAAGGTCAAAACGGGAAATGCTGACAAAAAAAGCCAAATACGGACTCAAGGCCATGGTTCACTTGGCGGGGGTGCGGCCGGGAGAAACCGCATTGGTCGCGGAGATCGCCGCCTCCAACCAGATCCCGAAGAAGTTTCTCGACGCAATTTTGGGCGAACTGCGCAATGCCGGCTTCGTCCATTCGAAAAAAGGCAAGGGCGGGGGCTATATGTTGGCGCGGCCGCCTTCAGAGATAGGCGTCGGCAATATTGTGCGGGCGCTCGACGGACCGCTGGCGCCCATCCAATGCGCCAGTAAGACCGTGTATCGTCGTTGCGACGACTGCACGGACGAGACGCGATGCGCGGTTCGCCTGGTCATGCTGCGCGCGAGAGAGGCGATCGCCGAAGTGCTCGACAAGACATCGCTTGAGCAGATGCGCGGATTGGGCGAGAGCGGCGACGGCGTCCGTCTGCTCGTCGGTGGGGAAGCTGCGCGCCAAGCCATGGACATGGCGTGAGCCGGCGCCTATAAAACGCCGGCGCGGTTCCGCGCCGCAGCATCTCCTCCAAGGGGCCGGCTAAGGCCGGAAAGCGAATGTTGGACAGGGTGGCGCAAGTGACGAAGACGGGCGAGGCGACAGCGATTTTGCGCCACACCATGGTCGAACGCCAGCTTCGTCCGTTCGATGTGACCGATGTGCCTTTGCTTGAGCGCTTCCTCGAGACGCCGCGCGAGATTTTCCTGCCGGACTCACGCGCCTCGCTCGCCTATTCGGATATGGCGATTTCCCTTAAGGGCGACAACGGACTCATACGCAACCTGCTGCCGCCGCTCGTGTTGGCCCGGATGCTTCAAAGCGCCGATGTCAAAGCGACGGATAGGGTGCTCGATATCGGGGGCGTGGGATACTCGTCCGCATTGCTCTCTGGCCTCGCCGACAAGGTTGTCGCGCTGGAATGCGATTCCGGTCTGGCCGCCCGCGCCAAGGCTGGCCTGGCGGCTCTGGGCTGCGAAAACGTGCAATTTGAGCTGGGGCCTATGGAAAAGGGCTTCGCAGGCGGCGCCCCTTACGACGTCATCATCATTCAAGGCCGTGTTCAGGCGGGACTCGAGGCGTTGTTCGAACAGCTGACGCCCGATGGTCGGCTGCTGGCGATCGTCACGCCGGAGACGCGCGCCGGCCAGCAGGTCGTACGCTTCGAGCGCCAGGACGGCCGTTCGGCGGGCGACTTGCCGTTGTTCTCGGCGACGGCGCCGGTGCTCGATGGCTTCGAACAGGCTCCCGCCTTCAACCTCTAGCGCCGCCATTTCGCCTTAATCGCGTTCCTAGCGTAGCGTTCGGGTGTCATCGTCGAGACTGATCGCTGCCGTAGATTGGCGTGCACGTCGACGCGCGAAGATAGGTTGAGGACATGAGAATCGACGGGTTTGGCCTCGGGTGGCGGCGGTCGGCCAGCGTCCTGTCCTGCACCGCGGCATTTGCGCTTGCAGCCGTCGCTCTTTCGCCGGGTCGGGCCTCAGCGGAGAGCCTTCTGTCGGCTCTGGCGCGGGCCTATTACGGCAACCCGGATCTCAACCAGAGCCGCGCCAATGTGCGGGTGCGCGACGAAGACGCGCCGAAAGCAAAATCGGGCCTTCGACCGAAAGCCAGCATCACCGCACAGGCTGGCGCGCAATATGCGGCGATCAAGATTCCCTTTGGCGGCAGCAGCAGCCAGCAGGCCGGCGCCGCGGCCGGCGCGAGCGGCGATTTTCAGGACACCTACGTGGGTTACCCACGCGGCGCGACTCTGAACATGTCGCAGACGCTGTTCGACGGCTTCCGCACGGAAAACTCCGTGCGCCAGGCGGAGTCGGGCGTCTTCGCGGCGCGCTCGACGATGCGCCTGACCGAGCAGGCGACCCTTCAGAACGGCGCAACCGCCTATATGAACGTGCTGCGCGACACGGCGGTGGTGTCGCTGCGCAAAAACAACATTTCGGTGCTTGAGGAACAGCTCAAGCAGAGCCGCGACCGTTTCCAGGTCGGCGAAGTGACTCGAACCGACGTCTCCCAGGCGGAAGCCTCGGTCGCGCTGGCGCGTTCGGAATTCTATGCCGCGCAGGCGCAGCTCAAGAACAGCATGGCGAACTACCGCCAAATCATCGGCGCCGAGCCAAAGCACCTTGAGCCGGGGCGCAGCCTCGAACCGTTATTGCCCAGGTCTCTGGAGCAGGCGATCTCCATTGCATTGGTGGAGCATCCCGGCGTGACCGCGGCCTTTCATCAGGTTGACGCGGCGGCGCTCGCGGTCAAGGTCGCGGAAGGCGCGCTGGCGCCCAATCTCTCCGTCAACGGCCAGGTATCAAATCAATACGACTCGTTTCTCGGATTGCCGGGATCGAAGCAGTTCACTGCATCAGCGACAGCGCAGTTGAATGTCCCGCTCTATCAGGGCGGCGTCGAATATGCCTCGATTCGCCAAGCCAAGGAGCAACTCGGCCAGGCGCGGCTTAATGCCGACGTTCAGCGCGAGAGCGTTCGCGCCAGCGTCGTTTCGAGCTACGGGCTCCTCGACACCGCCAGGGCGTCGATTATCTCTGGGCAGGCGGCGGTGAAGGCGGCGGAGACCGCGCTCGCCGGGGTGCGCGAAGAGGCCAAAGTCGGGCAACGCACCACCCTCGATGTGTTGAACGCGCAGCAGTCGCTGCTCAACGCCAGGGTCAACCTCGTGACGTCGCAGCGCGATCGGGTCGTCGCCTCTTATGCGGCGCTGGGGTCGATCGGACGCTTGTCGGCGCAGGAACTCGACCTCGCGGTCGCGCTCTATGACCCGAGCGTTCATCTCAATCAGGTGCACGACCTGTGGTTCGGTCTCGACACGCCCGACGGCCGATAAGAATTTCGCGAATGCGGGTGACATCATAGCGCGAAAAGTGTGGAATTCGTTCGGACCGAGTTGATTCGCGGGTTTCGCGCGGTCAGAGATCCAGTCCACCCTCATGCGCGGCCTTTCCCCGCAAAGCGGCAGAACTCCATGAGCGCAGCGAACGCATCCGCCCCGTCGCACTCGTTGCAGGACGAGGCGCGCGCGAACGAGCCGTCGATGGAGGAAATTCTCGCGTCCATCCGTCGTATCATCGCCGACGACGACAGCCTGCCCGACGCGCGTCGCGAAGACCGCCGGCGTGCGCGCGACATCGAGGGGGCGCGCAGCGCCTATCCGGCGCCCGTGCTTGAGCGACGCGAGGACGAACCGCCGTTGTCGCTCCTCGATGACGACCTGGACGACGACCTGGACGACGACTTGCACGACGACCTGCACGACGGGATCGACGACGCAGGAGAGGTGCGGCTGGTGTATGTCGCCGGCGAGGCTGCTGGGCAGGAGACGGGAGCTGAACTGTCGGAGCGCCAAGAATCCTCGGAGTTTGAACGCGTGACTGAGCACCAAGAGGCGGGCAAGGAGATCGGCGATGTTACGCCGGTTGTCGAGCAGGCGTTGCTGTCGGATGAGTCCGCTGCGACGGTCGCGTCAAAATTTCAAGCTCTCGCCGCTGGCGTGGCGTTCAGCGAGAGCGACGTTCTCGACAGATGCGCAAAAGAATTGCTGCAGCCGATACTGCAGCAATGGCTCGAGGCGAATCTGCCGTCGCTCGTGGAGCAGCTGGTGCGCGCTGAAATCGAACGGATCGCGCGGCCTGCAAACCGTCTGGCGGCCTCGGCGCGCAAATCGAGTCAGCCTTAACGACGCTTTAAACGGGTCGAAGCTATCCTCACGGTCATGCATCGGCTCCGAGTCCTGATCCATACGCTCGTCCTCCCGCTAAGCCTCTACACGGTGGCTGGCGTGATGGCCGCCTATTTCGTCTGGCACGGCGTTAACGGTCAGCGCGGGCTGAAGATCGGCGAGGAATACGAGCAGAAGCTCGACCAGCTGCGTCTGGAGCGCAACCTGCTCAAGCTTCAGCGCATGCACTGGGAAAGCCGCCTGGCTCTTATCAAGGGCGAGACCGTCGACGCCGACATCCTCGACGAGGAGGCGCGCAAGCGACTGGGGCGGGCGCACAAGAACGACGTCGTGATCTTTTTGCCGGCGCCCGGCGCGCCCTAACCTCGGCGCGGCGAGAAACGCGCCTGCAAGCCTGGCGATCCAGCGCAGTCGACAAGGTTCCGCGAGATCAGATCTTCAAGATGGGCGAGGGCGGTCATCGCCGCCGCGACGTGGAGACGTTTGTCGACGCCTTCGTAAATGTGGGTGACGATCTCCGCGATCGTTTCGTCCCCCAATTCGAGACGCTGAAGAATGGCGGCCTCGCGCGCGCGCCGGTGATGAAGCAGGGCGCGCAGAAAACGCTGGGGATCGTGCACCGGTTCGCCGTGCCCTGGCCAATAGATGCGGTCACTGCGCCCGCGCAGCCGTTCGAGCGACGCCATATAGGCGCCCATGGAGCCGTCCGGCGGCGCGATCACGGTGGTCGCCCAGGCCATCACATGGTCGCCGGTGAAGAGCGCCTGCTCCTTCGCGAGCGCGAAGCAAAGATGATTCGCCGTATGACCCGGCGTCGCCAGGGCCACAAGTGAAGCGTCGCCGATTTCGAGCGCGTCGCCGTCGCTCAGCACGATATCCGGCGCGTAGGTCCGATCGTGGGCTGCGTCGAGGTTTGGGCCGCCGACGCGTCCCGCCTCGCTGGGCAGGTAGGGAGCGCAGCCGGCGATTATTGCGCCCGTCGCCTCCTTCAGGGCGCGCGCCGCCGGCGAGTGATCGCGATGCGTATGGGTCACCAGCACGTAGCGCAGTCTTTCGCCGCCAATGCTTGCAAGCAGCGCCCCGATGTGACGCGGGTCGTCAGGTCCGGGGTCGATGATCGCCACATCGCCGTTTCCGACGAGATAGCTGCATGTTCCCGTGTAGGTGAACGGACCGGGATTTGGCGCCAGCGCGCGTCGCGTCAGCGCCGAGACGCGCGCCGAAACGGCTGGGTGTGTTCCGGCTTGAATGACGGCGCCCTCATCGCGACCGAGGGGCCGCACGGCATCATAAGGCGTCGGAGGCGCGCTCGAAAGAGCGGCGCGGCGGTGGGACGTTCCAGCGCCGCGCCGCGCAGATCACATCGGGAAAAGGGAGTTCTGACGCTGCAGCTCGGATTGCAGAGCGTAGCCCTTTTTTCCGCCGTAGTTCACCTTGCACCAGGTCGTCTCGCCCCAGCCATAAACGCAGGAGCCGATGTTGACCGTCGTGTTCTCGGGGATGCTGCCGAGGATCTTGTAATTGACCCCAGGGCCTTTGTAGATGGCGACGTCGTTGTTGGTGGTCACCGGCGCGATGTCGACGGTGTTGCCCTGTGTGCCGAGCACGCCCGCAGCCACGAAGCCTTTCACGTTCCCCGCCTGAATCTGGCACCAGTCGCGTTTCCAGCCACCGCCACAATCGAGCACCGTCACGTCGACGCCGGCGGGCAACTGGCCGATGACCGGCCATTTGGGGCTGGGGCCGGACCGGACGTTCGCGGCGCTGGTCAGCGGGCTGGCGAAAGCGGAAGCGCCGAATAGTACGGCTGCCGCTGCAGCGAATCCGATAATTTTCTTCATTTCTATCCTCCCAGATGAAAACTGGGCCGATTTAGCAAGGCCCGTTTCCGAAGACGAACGAAACCGGAGCGAAACGCTTCCGCCCAAGACCGTAGTCCCCGGAATACACATATTCCTACGCCTGGCTTTAGCAAAGCGAAAGGCCGAGCTGTCGCCGACCAAATTCCATTAGAGTTATCGATCGCGCTCGGGGGCAGGGCGAAAGATCGTGGCGAGCCAAAAAAGAAGCGGCTTCGCCTGCCGGTTAAGGAAGACTCAGCCGCCAAGTTTCTCACGCGCGAACTCGAACGCACGCTCCCGAGCCAGACGCGCACGCACGCGACGCCCGGCGCGAAATTCTTTAGAGCGCGGCTCGCGAAAAAGTGGGAACCGGTTTTTCGCGTAGAGCGCGCTCTAAACTTTGGCAATCGATCAATTTATCTGCATTTGGGCGATTTCGCCCAAATGCAGCGTGATCTAGTCGAACACCGCGCCCAGCGCGACGCCAAGCAGGCCGACGACGACCGCCGCCGGCAAGATGGCGTAACTGCCCATCAGCAGCGCGCCGATCGTGCCGCCGATCGCCGCGGCGATTGCGCCGCCGACGATCTTGCCGGTGTTGCTCTCAGGTTTTTCCGTCGCCGAACCGCCGGCGTTCTGCATCGCCTCTTTCGACATGGCATCCTCGCGAGACATCACTGATCGCCGCATCCATGCGTCGGTAGCAAAGTCGTGTGAGAGCGTGATGAGAGTTTCGTGAAGGCCGCGTCACCGAGGCGCCACTTTAGGTTCACACGCGCGGGCGTCGCGGCGGCCGCCATTGCGGACCCGACCAAGGCTGCCGAAGTTTTAGCGACCTTAGGATACGCGCCCGCGCACCACCAGAACCGAGCATTGCGCGTGATTGACGATGGTCGTTGCGTTGGAGCCGATGAGAAAACGGTCCATGCCCGGCCGATGCGAGCACATCACGATGAGATCGGCGCCCCAGTCCTCGGCCTCGGCCAGGACTTTCTGATAGACCGGACCAAACAGCAGCGTCGTCGACACGCGTTCGGGCGCGCAGTCGATCTTGGCGGCGATCGCCGCTATTTCCTTCTCCAAGCCGCGACGCACCTGAACGTTAAAATTTTCAGGCACGTAGTCGAGAAAAGAGATGGGCAGGAGCGACTGAACGTTGACGACGCGCATCTCGCTGTCGAACGTCTTCGCCAGCGCCTGCGCGACGGAGATCGCCCGGTCGGTCATCTCAGATTCGGTGAGATCGATCGGCAGCAGAATTTTGCGATACATCGGCGCGCTCCGGGAGATTCTCACCGGATATGGCGCGGGACCCGCTCGAAACAATGATGAGGCGGCGCGGGTTTTGCGGACCGCGCCCGTTGTCCGGGGCGATCGCATGACGTGCGCCATCCGTCGATCGGGTGGTGGAGCTGCGGGGAATCGAACCCCGGACCTCTGCAGTGCGATTGCAGCGCTCTCCCATCTGAGCTACAGCCCCGTTCCGGCGCGTGGGGTACACGGGGGGCGATATCCTGTCAATTGGCTTGGCGCGCCGACACGCCTCCAAGCGCTTGCCATCGCGAATTCTTGTATCGTCGGGTTCATCATCATTTTTGACTGCGCGATGGCGCTTTGCTTCAGCGCTGAAAAGGCGCGAGAGACGTCAAAGTCTCGGCTGACGAAGCGGCTTGTTGCGGTTAAGGCCGCGGACAATTCCGAAAAGAAGGTCTCTCAGCTCGAGACTCTCCTCAAACTGGTCGATGGATTACGCCAAGGCTCGTTCGTGCCGCTTTCGCAGCAGCCGCCCATTCGCGCGCTGCTTCTGCCGATCGGCGGGCTCGGCTGGACGGCGCTGCTCGACTATCGGCTGCTGCCGGGACTGTAGCGGGGCAGGCTTGTGGGGAGGGGCCGGCCAAGGATTGCCGCGACGGGGCAGGGAGGCTAGACAGGGCGGAACCTCATCCGCTGGAAGCCGGTCATGTCCTACGCTATGGTCAAACTTCTTCTCACGATCATCGATATTTACTGGTGGATTCTGCTGGCCACGGTGGTCGTGTCCTGGCTCACCGCCTTCGACGTCATCAATATGCGCTCGAACGTCGCCTATTCGATCTGGAAATGGCTGAACGCCATGACCGAGCCGCTGCTGGGTCCAATCCGCTCGGTGCTGCCCAGCGTCGGCGGCCTCGACATCTCTCCGCTCATCCTGCTGCTGCTTATGCAGTTCCTGCGCGATCTCATCGCCAACAGCGCCAGCGCCTACGCGCTTGGGTGAAGGAGGCGCGGAGAAAGCATCCTCCGCCTGGGCGATCGAATCGGGGGGCGTCGCGCTTTACGTGCGCCTGACGCCAAAGGGCGGGCGCGACGCCGTCGACGGCGTGGAGACTCTCGCCGACGGACGCAGCGTCCTGAAGGCGCGGGTGCGCGCCGCGCCGGAGAACGGCCGGGCGAATACGGCGCTGATCGCGCTGATCGCCGCGACGCTAAGAACCCCTAAAAGCGCGGTTTCGATCCGCGCCGGCGCGACCAGCCGCGTCAAAACAGTTTTCGTTGCGGGCGCGCCCGCGATTTATCTCGATGCGCTGGCGAAGCTGGCGCCAACAAGCGGTTAGGACATGAGCAAGTCGAAGATCAACGTCGGCAATTTCTTCGAGGACTTCAAAATCGGTCAGATCATTCGCCACGCGGCGCCGCGGACGGTCACGGTCGGCGAGGTCGCACTGTATACGGCGCTGTATTTGCCGCGCTTCGCTGTGCAGTCCTCGACCGCTTTCGCGCAGGCGATCGGCTATGAGCACGCGCCGATCGACGATCTGCTCGTCTTTCATCTCGTGCTCGGCAAGACCGTGCCCGACGTCTCGCTCAACGCCATCGCCAATCTCGGCTACGCCGATTTCAAATTTCTGATCCCCGTCTATCCCGGCGACACGCTGTCGGCGACCTCAGAGGTCATCGGCCTGAAGGAAAACTCCAACAAGGAGACGGGCGTCGTCTATGTGCGCACGACAGGCGCCAATCAGCGCGGCGAGACCGTGCTGAGCTATGCGCGCTGGGTGATGGTGAAAAAGCGCGACAGGGACGCCCCAGTGGGACCGGAGGTCGTGCCCGATCTGCCGAAGTCCGTCGCCCCTTCCGAACTTGGCAAAGCCGCGCCGCCGATCAATGTCGGCGCCTATGACAAGGCGCTCGCCGGCTCCCGCTATTTTTGGGGGGATTATGACCAGGGCGAGAAAATCGACCATATCGACGGCATGACGGTCGAGGAGGCGGAGCACCAACTTGCGACCCGGCTCTACCAGAACAACTCGAAGGTCCATTTTAATCAATACTATGAGGCGCAGGGCCGTTTCGGCAAGCGCATCATCTACGGCGGCCATGTGATTTCCCTCGCCCGGGCGCTGTCCTTCAACGGCCTCGAGAATGTCTTCCATATCTCGGCCGTGAACGGCGGACGCCACGTCAACCCGCTGTTCGCCGGGGGCACGGTCTTCGCCTGGTCGGAGGTTCTGGAGAAGGCCGAGATCCCCGGGCGCCAGGATATCGGCGCGTTGCGCCTGCGGCTCGTCGCGACGAAGGACAAGCCCTGCGCCGATTTTCCGCTCCACGGCGCCGACGGCAAGCCCGATCCGGCGGTGTTGCTTGATCTTGATTATTGGGGCGTGCTGCCGCGATGAATCAGCTATGATCGCCGTCGTATCAAGGATGTTGGGGAGATTGGTCGAATGAACAGAACTTTGCTTGTTGCGCTCTCATTCTGCATGGCCATCGCGGTCGCCCATCCGGTCCGCGCGGAAACCGCCGCGCCGGACAGCAAGGTCGTCGTGCCTATGGAAGCGTTGCCGCGTTATGGCTCGCTGGTTTCCGCTTGGTACAAAAAACCCGTCTACGATTTGAACGATAAGAAGGTCGGCGTGATTACCGACATGCTGTTTTCAGGCGGCGAGATCAACGCCGTCATGCTCGACGTCGGCGGCTTTCTCGGCATCGGCGCGAAGCACGTCGCCATTCCCGCCAACGACATCACGGTCACAGAAAAGAACAACAAGACGTGGCTGACCATCAATACGACAAAGGACATCGTGAAGAAGGCGACCGGCTACAAATATGATGCGGCCGAACACGCCTGGAAGGTGAAGTAGCAAGGGCGCCGCGCCGTGAGAATTTCGCGTAGCGCGCAGTCCGGCTGCCGCTCGTTCCAAAAAGGATTCTTTCTATGCTGAAACGCGTCTTCGTCGCAGCCTCGCTCGCTCTCGCCGCTTTCGCGCCGCTTCCGGCTGGCGCGCAGGGGGCTCAAACCGAAACCGTTGTCGTCGTGCCGCTCGAAAGGCTGCCGGTCTATGGTTCGGTGGTCTCCGCCTGGTACAAGCAGCCAGTCTATGATCCCAATGAAAAGAAACTCGGCTCGATTGCGGACATGCTGTTTTCCGCCGACGGCTCCATAAACGCCGTGATGCTCAACGTCGGCGGCTTTCTCGGTCTCGGCGTCAAGCATATTGCGATTCCCGTATCCGCGATCACCATCACCCAAAAAAATAACAAGAGCTGGCTGACGCTCAATACGACGAAGGACCTGCTGAAGAAGGCCCTCGCGTATAAGTTCGACAAAGCCACCGGTCTGTGGGACCCGATTTGATCGGCTGAACTGTTCCAGACGCGCGCGGCGGCCTGTCCTCCTGTTGGATATCTGCCGCGAAGCTTGGAACATCGATCGTCGATGCTTGTTCTAGGCACACACACGAACGCCGTTCGTGTGGCGCTAACAACATGCACCGGAGACAGCCATGCTCAAGTCCTACCTCCTCGCAGGCGCGCTTATCGCGACGCTGTCAGGCGCGGCTTTGGCCGAGCAGATGAATCGCACGACTGACCGTCCCGCCGGGGCGATGGACCGCTCAACGACCGGGACGATGGATCGTTCGACCACTGGGGCCGCAGCGGGCCGGCCGGATTTCCTGACCACGCTTCCGCAGAATGCGCTGCTGGTCTCGAATATCCATGACCAGAACGTGTACGATCCGCAGGAGAACAAAATCGGCGAAGTGAAGGATCTCGTGCTGGATCGCGGCGGCAAAGTCACCGCGGCTATCCTTTCAGTCGGCGGCTTCCTTGGCATGGGCGAAAAGGACATCGCCGTCGCCTTCAGCGATCTCCGCGCCACTGAGCGCAACAACAAATGGTGGCTGACGATCAACGCCACCAAGGACGAGCTGAAGAACGCAACGGGCTTCCGCTTCGACAAGAACAAGGGTCTTTGGACCCTCGGCAGCAAGTAACGCCGCCTTCGACGCTCTAGCTAGGCCCCGCCGCAGGGCGGCGGGGCTTTCTCACATACGCGCCGGCAGCTTGTCCTCGTCCGCAAGATTGGAGAAGCGCGTCATCTCAGCCTCGAAAGCGAGCTGCACCGTCCCTGTCGGACCGTGACGCTGCTTGCCGATGATCGCTTCGGCGCGACCATGCGCGCGCTCCATCTCCGCCATCCATTGAATGTGTTCTTCAGTGCCTTCGCGCGGCTCGCGGTTACGCAGATAATACTCTTCGCGATAGACGAAGATGACGACATCGGCGTCCTGCTCGATCGAGCCTGACTCGCGCAGATCGGACAGTTGCGGCCGCTTGTCGTCACGGTTCTCGACCTGGCGTGACAGCTGCGACAGCGCGATGATCGGCACATTGAGCTCTTTGGAAAGCGCCTTGAGGCCGGTCGTGATTTCCGTGAGTTCCTGCACGCGATTTTCATTGCGGGAACGCGAACCGGCGAGCAATTGCAGATAGTCCACGACGAGCAGGTCCAGGCCTCTCTGCCGTTTGAGGCGCCGCGCCCGCGCTGTGAGCTGCGCGATCGAGATGCCGCCACTCTGATCGATATAGAAGGGAATGCTCTGCATTTCCCGTGCGGCGTCGGCGATGCGGCGAAAATCATCCTCATTGATGTCGCCGCGGCGGATCTTGTAGCTCGGCACCCCGGACTGCTCGGCGATGACGCGCGTCGCCAATTGTTCGGCCGACATTTCCAGAGAGAAGAAGCCGACGATGCCGCCATTGATCGTCTTATGCGTGCCGTCGGGCTCAGCTTCGGATTGATAGGCGCGTGCGACATTGAAGGCGATGTTGGTGGCGAGAGCGGTCTTGCCCATGCCCGGTCGCCCGGCGACGATGATGAGGTCGGATTTTTGCAGACCGCCCATCTTTTCGTCGAGATCGAGCAGGCCCGTGGCGACGCCGGACAGATGCCCGTCGCGCATATAGGCGCTGCTCGCCATGTCGAGCGCAGTGGTGAGCGCTTCGGCAAATCGCTGAAAGCCGCCGTCGTAGCGACCCGTCTCGGCGATCGAATAGAGCTGCCGTTCGGCTTCTTCGATCTGCGCGCGCGGCGGCGAGTCGATCGGCGAATCATAGGCCGTGTTGACGATGTCCTGCCCGATGACGATGAGATCCCGGCGAACCGCGAGATCGTGAACGGTGCGGCCATAGTCTTCGGCGTTGATGATCGTCGTCGCCTCGGCGGCGAGTCGCGCAAGATAGGCCTGGATCGTCACGCCGGCTGGAAGCTCGATGTCGGCGAGAAACGTCTTCAGCGTCACGACGGTCGCGAGCTTGCCGGCGCGAATGAGCTGCGCCGCGATTTCATAGATGCGGCGGTGCAAGTCCTCGGAAAAATGCTCGGGCTTCAGGAAGTCCGAGACCCTGTCGAAAGCGTCATTGTTGACGAGAATCGCGCCGAGCAACGCTTGCTCAGCCTCGATATTGTGCGGCGGCGCGCGATAGGCAGGCGCGTCCGGCTGCGCGACCTGAAACGCGCGCCGGCCCGCCAATTGTTCGATTGGTGGCATCGATGATCGGACTTGTTTGAGACTGTTCCGGGCTGCGAACGCGACGCGCGAGCCTGAGACGCGTTAACAATACATTAACGCGTCGGCGCCGCCATAGGCTTTTGTCCGCCGCGGCGAGAAGCGAGTCTTTTCCACATGGTGAAAAAGATTCGTTCAGCGCCTGTCCGACTCTTCTTGCATTCAGAAGAGAATCAGAGATGGGCCCGGGAAAACGAAAACCGGCGGCCGAAGGGCCGCCGGGATGGACGCGTGCGCGCTTATGGGAGCTTACATCTCGACGTCGCCGGCTTCCGCCAGAGCCGCGCCGACTTCCAGGCCGAGATCGTCCATCGACGTCTCTTCCCGGATCGTAGCGCTTTCGCCGCGCGCCTGCCGCTCGGCCTCTTCTTCCGAACGGGCGACGTTGATCGTGATCTTCACATCGACTTCCGGATGCAGATGCACGGGCGTCTGGTGCAGGCCGAGCGTTTTGATGGGGTGCACCAGCACGATCTGATCGCGACTGACCGAGAAGCCGCCCGCCGTCGCCGCCTCGGCGACATCCCGCGCCGAAACCGAGCCATAAAGCTGGCCGCTCTCGCCCGCCTGGCGAATGATGTTGAAGCTTTGTCCGTTGAGCTTTTCGGCGACGGTTTCGGCTTCTTTCTTAGCCTCGAGATTGCGCGCCTCGATCTGCGCCCGCTGGGTCTCGAAATGCTTCTTGTTGTTTTCCGTGGCTCGCAGCGCCTTGCCGCGCGCCAGCAGGAAATTGCGGGCGTAGCCGTCGCGCACGCGCACGGTCTCGCCCATCTGGCCGAGCTTGGCCACGCGTTCCAGCAGAATGACGTCCATCTTTGCTACTTCTCCGAGATTGCGGGCTATGTCGAGAAAAACCGGGCGAAAGTCAATCCGGTTTTTGCATCGCGGTGGGCCCGGCGTCCGTCTTTCGGACGCGATAGTTGAAGATCAGGTCGGCGACGCCGAGTGCGGCGAAAAACAGCAGGGGCCACCCCAAAAATCCGAGGGTGAAATAGATGACCGCCAGCACCAGGGCGCTCGAGCGCGACCCGCGCAGGTAGATATGAGCGACGGCGAGCCCTTGGAACGCAAGCAGCAATCCCATGGTCGTCGCCAGCACCAGTCCAATCGCGCCGGCGAGGCCCTGGAAGAAGACCAGCGCGATTCCGCTCAGGAACAGGCCGCCCACCGGCTTCGGCAGGCGGAATTCATTGGCGATGTCCGGCCAGGGGCGGCTGAGCAGCTTGGATGCTTGCGCGATCCTTGCCGCGAGCCACAAATTGATGACGTGGATCAGCAGGCCATAGCCGGCGAGAAAGGCGGGGACGGCGCGCGCGACGGACCCGGAAAGCGTCGTCGGATCGATCTTATCGCCAAGGTCGCGCTCCTTGACCATAATGTCGAGCAGGATGAAGGCGCGCGCCCGGATCGGATTCAGCGCTTCGTCGAGCGATCCGAACGCGAGAGTGGCGACGATCAGCCAGAGAATGATCGCGCTCGCCAGAAAGGTCGCAGGCGCGAGCGCCGCCCAGCCCGGCAGATTGCGCGTCAGCCTGTCCCGGCCGCCGCGGGGCGCACCAAGCGCCGCATAGACAGCGGACCAGGCCGGGGCCGCGATCAGCAGAGCATATCCCATGCCGATCACCGGATGCGGCCAGAAGATCAGGATGATCGATGCGAGGATCGCCGCCGTCGCGCCGTGGATCAGGCCGAAGGCGAAGGCGACGATCATGATCGGCAGGGGCGCAAGATGCGCTAAGAGGAGCCCGCCAAAGCCGCCGCGCGCGACGACGGCGAAGATCACCGCCGCTGCGACGCCGCCGAGAATCGACACCGCGAAATTCGGCCAGGAGAGGGCGTTCTTGTCGGCCAAGATTGGGTTCCGCTGACGGCGCGTCGCGCATTTTGGCGCATAACGCAAAAGGCGCCGCCCGGCGGGCCGTCGACGCTCAAGCGTTTTAGGAGGTCGCAGCCCAAAGGGCAAGGCAGCGCAGCCCAAAGGGCAAGGCGGCGCAGCCGTTGGCGAATTTTGCGCGAATTTTCGTCGCGTCGCCGCGCTCTTGCGTACGCCCGCGCTCGAACAAATCGCGCGTGGGAAGTTATTTCTCCAGACATCGAGGCGGGCGGCGGTTCGCCGGTCAGGAGAAAGACAATGAAGCTCATCAGATACGCTTGGGCGGCGTTCCTCGCCGCCGGGCTAGGCTTGTGCTCTGCGACGGCCGGGCTGGCTCATCATCAGTTCCTCGTCGAATCTTTCCCTGCATCGAGACAGCGGGTCGTTAAGCCTGTGCGTCAAGTTAAGCTGGTGTTTGAGGGGAAGGCTGACGCCGTCATCTCAACGATAACGCTCAAGAGCAGAAACGGCCTGGTGATCGCTAAAGCGACGCAGAAACAAGCCTCCAAAGAGTTGATCCTCGACACGCCGGTTCTGCAGCCCGGACTTTATGAAGTCGACTATCGTGTGCTCGCAACGGATGGAACGATCGTCGAGGGCGCGTTTCCTTTCATCGTCGAGCCTTCCCTCTCCGCCTGAGCAGGTTCCGAAAAAGTTGACAGACTTTTTCGATGAGAACCTGCTCCACCATTTTGATTTGAGCGAGTCCTTATCGATCACATGATTTCATATGATCGGGACGCGCTCTAAGGCTGGCGCAACTCTGGACCGGGACGGCGGGAGAGCGCCCGCCACGTCCCGGCGAGGCCGAGGCCAACGGTGATGGCGAGGGTCGCGAGCGAGATCAGCGCCGTGGTCCAGGGCAGGAAGGCGAAATCAATCTTCATGAGGATCGTGGTCATCGCATAGGCGGCGGCGGATCCGGCGGCGACCGCGATCAGGGTGGCGGCGAGGCCGACCAGCCCAAATTCCAGAGCATAGGCTGTGGCCAGCCAGAGGCGGGCCGCGCCGAGAGTCTTCAACACCACCGCGTCGTGCAGCCTTGCGCGCTGGCCGCTGGCGAGCGCGCTCGCAAGCGCCAGCACCGCCGTGACAATGGCGAGACCCGCCGCGGCGCGCGCGGCCAGCGCCAATTGTCCGGCGATCTTGTCGATCGCTGCCAGCGCATCCTTGACGCGCACCGAAACGATGCTCGGAAAGCGTTTCGCCGCCTCCCGCGCGAGGCGTGCGTCTTTGGCGTCGCGGGCCGCCACGGACGGCGCGCCGTACGCCACGGTGAAGAGTTCGGTATAGGGCGCTCCGGCAAAGACATTGGGCGAAAACACCATGATGAAATTGATCGCGTAACTGCGCCAGTCCACCCGGCGCAGATTGGCGACCTGCGCTGTCACCTCCCTGCCGAGCACATTGACTCGGATCGAGTCGCCGATGCTCAGGCCCAATCCTTCGGCGACCTTCTGCTCCAGTGATACGAGCGGCGGACCGACGTAGCTCGCCGGCCACCATTCGCCTTCGGCGAGCGTGGAGTTCGCCGGAATCGTGGGGGAAAACGTCACTCCGCGGTCGCCCTCGAGCGCCCATTTGGCGTCGTCGGCCACCGCGGTCTTGTCGACGGCCGCGTCCTTCACGGCGACGATCCGCCCGCGCATCATCGGCACGTGTTCGATGCGCGCGCCGGGCGCTTCGCCAGAGAGAAAACCGCCAAAAGCCTCAGTTTGCGCCTTCGGCACGTCGATGAAGAAGAAGTTGGGAATCTCGCCGGCGTCGGCCCGCGCCAGCTCCTTGTGAATTGCGCCTTCAACCAGCGCCAGCGAAATGAGCAGCGTTTGCGTCAGGCCGATGGAGATCATCAGCGCCGGTGTCAGGCTTTTCGGCCGCCAGATATTGGCGAGCGCGAACCGCAGCTGCGCGTCACGCAAACGCGGAAGGCTGCGGGCCAGCCGCATGGCGACCCATGCCGCGCCGCGCAGCAGGGCGAAGGCCGCGACAGCGGCGGCGACATAGGCCGCGCCGAGCTTCACGTCGAAAGACGTGGCCATGACCAGGGCGGCGAGCGCGATCGCCGCCGCCGCCGCGCCGGCGCGGTAGCGTGAGAGCGACGCGCCCCGCTGGTCGTCGCGCAGCAGCGCCGCGACGGGAACTTCATGGGCGCGGCCGAGGGGAACAAGCGCGAAAACGAGGACGACGAGCAGCCCGTACAGAGCGCCATAGAGCGCGCCTTGCGCGTCGAGCGACGCCGATACGGGGAGATCGGCGAGATCGCGCAGCGCTTGCGCCGCGCCCCAGGGAATCGCCGCGCCGACGACGAGTCCCATCAGGATAGCCAAAGACGCCGCCGCGAGAACCTCGGCGAGGGCGATCCTGAAGACCCGAGAGCCCTCGGCGCCGAGCGCCTTCAAAATCGCGAATTGCGCGCGCTTGCGCTCGACGAAGCCCTGCACGGCGTTCGCGACGCCGGCGCCGCCGGCGACAAGGGCGGTGAGCGCGACCAGGGTGAGCAGTTGGGCGAACCGGTCGAGATTGCGCGAGAACTGCGGCGAGACGGCGTCCCGTGTGCGCGTCTCCCATCCGGCTTGCGGAAAGGCGCTCGCAGAGTCGGTGGCGAACGCCTTGAGGTCGGCGTCAGCGCCCTCGCGGAGCGTGACGCGGATGACATGCCGGACGATGGAGCCCGGCGTCGCCAGTTCCGCGCCTGAGAGCGCGGCGCGCGTCATCATGATGCGCGGCCCGAAGCCAATGCCGCCCGCGAGCTTGTCGGGTTCGCTGCGCAGAATCGCGCGCAGCGAAAAGCGCGAAACGCCGATCATCACCGTGTCGCCGAGCTTGGCGTCGAGGCGCGCGAGCAGCATCGGATCGACCGCGACGCCCGGCAGCCCGTCTCGTAACTCCAGCGCCTCGACCAAAGCCATGTCGGGATCGAGCGCGACCGCGCCGAACGTTGGATAGGTCGCAGGATCAACGGCTTTGATCTCCACCAGCGCGGCCTCGCCGTCGTCGCGCCGGGCCATCGCCCGCATCAGCGAAATTTCGGAAAGCCGGCCGCGCGCCTCGAAGAAGGTGCGTTGCTCCGGCGAAAACTCCCGCGAGACGAGGCTGAAGGAGGCGTCGCCGCCCAGGATCGTTCGGCCCTCCCGCGCGAGCCCTTGCGCCAGCGAGCGTGAAAGGCCGGAGACGCCGGAGATCGCGGCGACGCCGATGACGATGCAGGCGATGAAGACCCCAAACCCGCGCGGGTCGCCGAGAAGGTCGCGCAAGGCGAAGCGCAACGCGAAGGGCAGGGCGGCGAAGCGCATCGGCTTCATGACGGCGCCCGCTCGCTCGCCTCGATGCGGCCCGAGCGCAGCAGAACGCGTCGGCTGCAGCGGGCGGCGAGCGCCGCATCATGGGTGACGAGCACGAGCGTCGCGCCGCGGCGGCGTTGTTGCGTGAAAATAAGTTCGATCACCGCAGCCCCGGTCTCCGAATCGAGATTGCCCGTAGGCTCGTCCGCCGCGAGAATCAGCGGGTCGGGCGCCAGCGCCCGGGCGAGCGCCACCCTCTGCTGTTCGCCTCCCGACAGCTGAGCCGGGTAGTGGGCCAGGCGCTCAGCGAGCCCCACCGCCGCAAGCTCGGCCTCGGCGCGCGCGAAAGCGTCTGATTTCCCGGCGAGTTCCAGTGGAATGGCGACATTCTCCAGCGCCGTCATGGTGGGGATCAACTGGAAAGACTGGAAGACGATCCCTATGTTTTCTCCGCGGAAACGCGCGAGCGCGTCTTCCGAAAGGGCGCCAAGGTCGCGCCCGTCGATCCTGACGCTTCCAGCGTCTGGTCGCTCCAATCCGGCGAGGGTCATGAGCAAAGTCGATTTGCCCGAGCCGGAGGGTCCCAGAAGAGCGACAGTTTCGCCCTGCGCGACGCTCAGGCTGACAGACTTGAGCACATGCACGCGGGCGGCGCCTTCGCCGAGCGTGAGATCGACGTCTTCCACTTCGATGACTTGTCGCAGCACGGAGTAAAACCTTGAATGATGCGCCGCATTCGACGCCCGCAGTTCCGTCGCCTTATTGCGCTTTCCGCCGTTCTCTCCAAGCCGCGGCTCTCGCGTCCTTGGCCCTGTTGACGATGGCGCTGACATCCGCGCGCGCCGAACCTGTGCGCATCCTGGCCTTTGGCGACAGCCTGACGGCCGGGCCGGGCATCAGCGCCGAAGATTCGCTTCCGGCGCAGCTCAAGAGACGCCTGAGCGAGGACGGATATAATGTCGAGGTCGTCCAAGGGGGCGTTTCCGGCGACACGACGACGACCGGGCTCGCGCGCCTCGACTATACCCTTGGCGCCGGGCCATTCGACATCGCCGTCGTCGAACTTGGCGCCAATGACATGCTGAACGGGCATGATCCGAAAATTACGCGTGCCAATCTGGATCGGATTCTTGCGATACTGAAGCAAAAAGGCGTCCGTCCGGTGCTGACGGCGATGGTCTCGAGCGCGAATCACGGGCAAGCTTACAAGAAGGAATTCGATTCGGTTTATCCGGATCTTGCCGCCAAACATGAGGCGCCGCTTGTGCCCTTTATCTTGGAAGGCGTCTGGGGCTCGCCCGCGCTCCTCATCTCGGACGGCATTCATCCCAACGCCGCCGGCGTTGCGAAGATCGTCAAAAAACTCGCGCCCTATGTTGAAAGAACGCTCGTTTCCATGGGGGCGCGTAGGACCTCGCGCGCGCAATGAGGCTGCGCGATCCCGCTTGGGGAGGATGTCATGCCCAGACTGTTTACGGCCCTGGAGATTCCCCGATCAATCGCCGAAAGCCTCGCGCGCCTGCGCGGCGGAATCCCCGGCGGCCGCTGGATCGACGTTGAGAATTATCATGTCACCTTGCGCTTTATCGGCGACGTCGATGACGCTTTCGCGCGGGACGCGGCGAATGCGCTGTCCTTCATCCGCCGTCCGGAAGTCACCGTCACCTTCGACCAGCTGACGTCGTTCGGCGGCGACAAGCCCCGGGCGATCGTCGCGCGCGCGCGGCCGGAGCCAAGTCTCATGGACATGCAGGCGGAGCAGGAGCGGCTGCTTCGCCGGCTCGGCGCGCCGCCCGAACCACGCAAGTTCATCCCGCATGTGACGCTCGCGCGTCTGCGCGGCGCCAGCGCCGGCGCTGTCGCCGCTTATCTCGGCGCGCGCGGCTATTTCCCGCCGCTGCGCTTCACCGCGGAGCGCTTCGTGCTCTATTCGTCGCGCGACTCAGTGGGCGGGGGGCCGTATATCGTCGAGGCGGAATATCCGCTGCACGTGGCGCCGCAAGCCCTGACAGGAACAGCGCGGGGTTAGGCGCGCGCAGAAACGGGTAAATAATTGCGGGAGCTTAAAAGAGCCGCTTAATATGCTCGCGTGAAAGGTAGCCGATTTTGGCCGAGGCGCCCGAAAATCTGATCCTGCAGCTGCTTCGCGACATGCGCGCGGAAATGGCCACCAAGAATGACCTAGCGGAGATAGCTGCTGAGTCGCGCTCCTTGCGCGCCGATGTCGCCTCGGATCTGACGTCGCTCGACGCCAAAATCGATGCAACGCGCAAGGACCTAAGCGAGCAGATCGTCGGATTGCGCCGAGCGGTGATCGAATATCATACATCCGCGATCGGCCACGGCGTCCTCATCAGCCAACGTGAAGCGCGTCTTCGGCGGGTCGAGCAGCATCTCAACCTTCAACAGGACACTCTTTAGGTTCGTCCGAAGGAGCGGCGTCCTTCATTCCTGCGCCGGCGCCATACTTTGAGCGTTTGCACGGCCCTTCTCGACGATTTCCGCCAAGGACGGGTCTTTCGCCAGCGCTTCGGCGATCAATCGGTCGGACGCCGCCTCGATCTCCATCGAGAGCGTGTCGAAAAAGGCGCGCGGCTTCATGCCCGGCGCGATCAGCGGCAGGAATTCGATCACGACCGTCCCGGGTCGGATGAGAAAAGAACGGCGCGGCCAAAACAGCCCGGAATTCACGGCGACTGGAAGCACTGGCGTTTCGGTCGCCGCGTAAAGCTGCGCGATGCCGAATTTATACTGCGGCGGGGCGCCGGCCGGGCGGCGCGTGCCTTCGGGAAAAATGAAGAGCTGCCGTCCCTGGGCGAAAATCTTCTTCGATTTGGCGATCAGCTGCGGCAGCAGCTTGCCGCCCTTGGCGCGATCGATGGCGATCTGCTCGGCCGCCAGCAGGTACCAGCCGAACAAGGGCAGCCAGATCAGTTCGTGCTTCAAGATGTAGCTGAAGTCAGGAAATCTGATCGGCAGAACGAAGGTCTCCCAGATCGACTGATGTTTGCAGGCGACGATCACCGCGCCTTTGGGGATATTCTCGAGACCTCGCCAGTCGATCTTCGCACCGCAGATTTTGTCGAGCAGCCAGAGATTCGTGCGCCCCCAGGTGCGTCCAAGCTCCTGGTTGATCTGGCGTCGCATCATCAGGCCTGGCAGCCAGACGATCATGAGCGCGAACATGTTCAGGAAGAACATGATCTGGAAAATGAGGGACCGCAGGAGGAGCATGGGCGAGATCTGGGCGAAGGGGCGTGGCGCGCTTTTACGACGCCAGGCGGCGTTGAAACAAGATTTCACTCAGATGCGACGCTGTGGCGAAGCTGCGGGGGAGGCTCCGACTCCTCGGATTCCCTGAAAAGCTTGGTGCGCAGCAGCGATCCGACGTATTTCACATATTCCTTTCCGATAAAACGGGCGACGCGAAGATCGCTGACCCAGTCGGCGACGTTGATGTGTTCGCTGACGACCGGAAAGGGATAGAGCTCGACGTTCGGCAGGGCGGCTGAGATTTCGACCAGCGCGCGCGGCATATGGTAGTTCGACGTGACGACGATGAGCGTGCGGGTGATATTGTGCGCGCGCGCCCAATCGCGCGTCTCTCTGGCGTTGCCGGCGGTGTCGAGCGCCTGGTAGCCGAGGTCGACGCAGCAGTCGAAAAGCTCGCGCGACACTGGCAGTATTTTCGCCAGCAAGGAGCTGCGGGTCGAGGGATTGACGCCGGTGATCAGCATGCGTCGCGCCTGCCCGCTGGCGAGCAGGGTCGCCGCGTCGAGCACGCGATCCGAGCCGCCGGTCAGCGCGACGACGCCCTCCGCCTGCACCGGAATGGAGAACTCCTCGCGCGGCAGCGACAGCGCGAAGCTGGTGAAACCCAAGAGGAGCGCCATAGCGACAAAAGCGCCGCAGGCGAAGATCGCGCAGGCGGCCTTGCGGACGGCGCTAGCCATTCTTCACTCTCTGACGTGCGGGAATGGTCAATCTTGGGGTCCTTCGCCCATGCTTCCTGCCCAGAACGCGCGAGGCGCGATTCTGATATGACTATAGGGCTATTTCAGCGCCGATGTTATCGGGGGCGGCCGATTTGGGCGAATGCGCTTAACCGAGCCGCTGCAGGTGGCGCAGCACAATGAACTGCGAGAGATAGCCGGTCAGCGCGGCGACGCCGCCCGCGAGCAGAAAGATGACGACAAAGCCGCTCGGGCCAATTGTGAAATCGCCGAACATGGCCTCCATCTGATCGCCGCCGCCGGTCGCGCGCCACCGCTGCGCGAAGAACTGCGCCAGGGCGAAAAAAGCGATGGCGCCGCCGCCGCCGATCAGCGCGCCGCGAAAGCCGAGCGCCATGAAGCGGTGCTGAAATTCGCGCGCGATGAACGGGTCGGCCGCGCCGACGATATGGAGCACTTCCACGATTTCGCGGTTTGTCGCGACGGCGGCGCGGGTGGCTGAGGCTACGGCGACGGCCATGGCCGCGAGGATAAAAACGAAGATGAGGGCGGCGATGGCTACGGCTGCGCGCGCCATATCGCCCAGACGCTCGATGAAGACATGATGATCGTCGAGCACGGCGTTGGGAACGGCGCGCTCGAGCTCCATGCGCAACTTGTCGAGATCCGCCCGATTTTCCGCATCGAGCTTCAGCACGATCATGCGGGGGGTGGGCAGTTCGGAGAGATTCAGGCCCTCGCCGAGCCACGGCGTCAGCAGCGCCTCGGATTCCGACTTGGCGTAGACTCGCGCTTCCCGCACGCCGGGGGTTCGTCGCATCGCCTCCGCCGCGTCCTTGACATCGGCCTCGACGTTGCGGCCGGGGATCGGACGCACCTGGACGGTCGCTTCGCGCGCGACGTCGCTGCGCCATTCGACGCTGGCGTCGGCGACCAGAATGGCGACGTTAGCGGCGAGCGCCGCGAGGAACGTCATGATCGCGATGACGATGACCAGCGAGCGGCCGGCGACGGAATCGGCGGGCACCAGCGCGCTTTGTGACGGAATCTCTTCGGCGTCTTCATCGACGTCGGACGCGGCCGGGCGAATCGAGGACCAAAATCGCATCAGGGCCATCTGCTCATTCGAACCATCGTCTGCTCATTCGAAGATGTGAAGCCGGCCGTCGGCAAGCACAAGACGCCGCGCATCTTCATACTGGTCCATGAGGCTCAAGTCATGAGTGGCGATAATGACGGCGGTTCCGGATCGGTGGAGCTCGATGAAGAGGCGCAGGATCCGGCGTGCGAGAGTCGGGTCGACATTGCCCGTCGGTTCGTCGGCCAGCAGCAGTTTGGGTTGCGAAATCAGCGCGCGGGCGATCGCCGCGCGCTGCTTCTCGCCGCCCGAAAGGACCGTTGGGAATGCATGCGCGCGCTCGCCGAGGCCGACCCAGCGCAACAGTTCGAGCACCTCGGCGCGATAGGTTGACTCTTCACGCCCGAGCACGCGCAAGGGCAGGGCGACGTTTTCGTAAAGCGTCAGATGATCCAGAAGGCGGAAGTCCTGGAAAACGACGCCGATTTTGCGGCGTGTCTCGGCGACGTCTTCATTGCTGAGCGCCGCCGTGTCCTTGCCGAAGATGTTGATCAACCCGCGCGTCGGCCGCAGCGCCATGATGATCAATCGCATCAGGGTGGTCTTGCCTGCGCCTGACGGGCCGGTCAGGAACTGGAAAGAACGCGGTTCGATCTGGAAATTCACGTCTCGGAGCGTCTCGGCGCCGACGCCATAGCGCAACCCGACATTCTCGAAGGTCAACACGACGCCGTCTCTCCCTGAAGATGGCCCCAACGGCGGGGATTCGAATGACGCTCGGGACGGATGCGCGACGCGCGACAATAGCAGTTCATCCCTGCTTAACCATAATGACTCCTAACGATCTCTTGCTTTTCGGAACGGCCCTGGCGCTTTTTTACGCGGCTCGGCTGACGCAAGCGTGCTGATTGCGCCAGCGCTGGCGACAGTCTCCGTCGCCGATCCGCGGCGTCGCCGTCTCCGCCTGACCGCCGGTCAGCGATCTTTCAGAGGCAAGACGAAGCTGAAGATGGTTCCGCCCCCGGGGTTGGGCTCCGCCCAGATCTTCCCATTGTGCGCTTCGATGATCGAGCGCGAAATGGAGAGGCCGACGCCCAGACCGTGCGGCTTCGTCGTCGTGAACTGCTCAAAAAGCCTGTCTTCGATCTCCTCGGGCAGCCCTGGACCGGTGTCCGTGACATCGGCGCGAATGAGGTTGCCGTCAACGAGGCGGGTCGACACCCGCATCTCGCGCCGCTCGCAGTTCTGCATCGCCTCGACCGCGTTCCTCTTAAGATTGACGACCACCTGCTGAATCTGAACCTTGTTGATCACCACCGTGTCCGGCGACGCTTCGAGGTCGATTGAGGTTTTGACATGATGCTCCTTGGCGAGCGCATCGGTGAACTCGCAGGCGGTTCGGATGACGGCGTTTAGATTTTGGGGAGCTTTCGACGTCTCTCCGCGCGCGATGAACTGGCGCAGATTGTCCATAATTTCGGCGACGCGGAAGACTTGCGCTTCGGCGTTGTCCAACATCTCCTCGACCTTCTCGATCGAGAGGTCCTTTTCGGTCAAATGCCGACGCGCGAAATTGAGATAGGCGCCGATCGCCGTCAACGGCTGCTTGAGCTCATGCGCCAATCCGGTCGCCATATTCTCAATCAACTCAAGGCGATTCGCCTGAAGTTCCTGAACTCCCTGCTCGAAGCGGCGCCTGGAGCTGAGATCGCGGATCAAGGCGATAAAAAGCCTTTCTCCGTCACAGGCGACTTCGCTGACGACTAGCTCCACACTGAAAACCGAGCCGTCCTCGCGCAAGCCTTCGATCTGTCGGCGAATGCTTGGCGTTCCCCGCCGCAGAAAGTCGCGGTGGCGCTGGTTCGCCTCTGGCGTCAGCATGCCGAAATCCCGCCCAACAACGTCGCCAGGCGCATAGCCGAACAGTGAGGCCGCTTCCGCGCTGATCGAGCGCACCACGCCACGCTCGTCGAGCGCAATGATTCCGTCGAAGGCGGCGTTCATCATCGCCGGCAGATTAGGGCGTTCTTCGCCGTGCGCGACGCTTGGCGCGAGTGGGGAGTCTTGACGGCTGAGGGAACGCATACGTTTTCCCCCGGGGGCGCCCGGCACGCGCCGCTCGCAGCCCCAACTCGCGGTAGCTAGGCGCTGGCGAGACGAGTTCAACCCCAATACCCCCGACCCAGGCGCATTTTCAACCTACGAGAAATGGCCTAAGCAGAGGCCATGTCGCCGACACAAGCTGCAACGCCGCTGTTCTTTCTCAACGCACGGCTGATCGATCCGGGCTCGGGTCGCGACATGCGCGGCGGTCTGGTGACGAGGGACGGCGTCATCGCGGAACTCGGCGAATCCGTTCGACAGGGCGACGCTCCCGAAGGCGCGCGCGTCATCGACTGCTCTGGCGACGTCGTCGCGCCGGGCCTCATCGACATGCAGGCCTTCGTCGGCGAGCCGGGCGCGGAACATCGCGAAACCATCGCCAGCGCGACTTTCGCCGCTGCGGCGGGCGGCGTGACGACCATCGTTTCGACCGCGGCCACCGCGCCGCCGGTCGACGATCCCGCCGTCGTCGATTTCGTTCTGCGCTGCGCGCGCGACACCGGTCGCGTGCGCGTCGCCCCGATGGCGGCGCTGACCAGAGGCCGCGAGGGCAGGGAAATCGCCGAGCTGGGCCTGCTGCAGCAGGCCGGCGCGATCGCTTTCTGCGACGGCGCGCGCTCCGTGCGAAGCGCGCTGGTCATGCGACGGGCGCTCACCTATGCGCGGGATTTTGATGCGCTCGTCATTCATTTCGCCGAAGACCCGGATCTTTCCGTCGGCGTCATGAACGAAGGCGAATTTGCGCATCGGCTGGGCCTATCCGGCGCGCCGCGTGAAGCAGAGGCGATCATGCTCGATCGCGACTTGCGGCTCGTCGCGCTCACTGGCGCCCGCTATCACGCGGCGATCGTGACGACGACCCTATCGTTGGACGCGTTGCGCAGAGCCAAGGACGAGGGCTTGGCCGTCACCTGCGGGACTTCAATCAATCATCTGACGCTGAACGAGAACGACATCGGCGATTATCGCACCTTCCTCAAGCTCAGACCGCCGTTGCGCCATGAGGATGAACGCAAAGCGCTCGTTCGCGCGCTCGGCGAAGGCCTTATCGACGTCATCGTGTCCGACCACGATCCGCAGGACGTCGAAACCAAACGGCTGCCCTTCGCCGAAGCCGAATATGGAGCGATCGGCGTCGAAACGATGCTGGCGGCGGGGCTTCGGCTCGTGCATTCGGGCGACGTTACGCTGATCCGCCTGCTCGAGGCGATGACGTCGCGACCGGCGGAAATTTTAGGGCTGCGGCAGGGCAGACTGCAAAAAGGCGCCCCCGCTGACGTCATTCGCTTCGACCCGGACGCGCCCTTCGTCGTCGATCCCGCGACGCTTCATTCACGCTCCAAGAACACGCCGTTCGATGGCGCGTTGCTGCAGGGCGTGGTCAAGACGACCGTGGTCTCAGGCACAGTCGTCTACGAGGAATAAAGGCCGCGACAGCGCTTGGCGCTTGTCGCCGGCCAGAGTCAGCGGACGTGTCGGTTCGCCGACCGGACGGCTTCCGCGATCATCAGAAGAAACGGGGCGCCCAGGATCCAGGCGGGAACGAACCAGCCATAGCTATCAGTCATGACATTCTCCTTGGTCGAATCCCCAGCGGGGCTTAAACCGCGGCGGCTGATCGAGGTTCCTTCAGGGGCGATTTTTTGGCGGGCTTTCGATCCTCATCCCAATGCGACAGCGAACCTATGTCGCGCCTTCAGCGCCTGCATACTCAGCCAGACCGCAGCTCCAACCCCAATGAAATGAGCAAGTAGCAAGTTAAAGTTCGCCATTAAGATGAAGACGTCGAGCGCGCGTACGATCCTGTCTGGATCGGTAATCGCGATTCCCGGCGGCTGCGAAACGGTCTTGGCGACAAGCAGGGCGATGCTCAAGCCGACGCCGATGAACGAGACGACCGAGCCGAGCGCGTTGACGAGTGAACCGGCCCCTAAAAACCACAGCGCCGTGGACTGGTCGGCGCCGAGCACGCTGGCCGGATCGCGCATCAGCCTGCCGGATGCGATCGTCGAAAATAGATCCAGGAACAGCGAAGCGAATAAGAGTCCCAGTCCGAAATAGCCCCAATGGATCGGATCGCTGACCCAGACGGTGGAGCTGATGGATTGGCCAACCGCGCCAAAGGCGAGGAGCGGGGCGGTCAGGAACGCCAGGACGAAATCCAGCCAAAATCCCATCCAACCCATGAGGCGGATGCGACGGCCAAGATCCTGCCCGATCAGGACCGATTCCGGCGAAATCGCCAACGCCATCCTTGGCGGCGCGGCGGCGACAAGCGCCGTCGACGTCGTGCGCCGCGCCGGTCCGGCCAGCGCGACGAAGCCGAGATAGGCGATCAATCCGGCCGGCAGCGCGAAGGCGGCGATCTGGTTCAATGCGCGTGCGACGGCGGCGAAGCCTACGTCCGCCAAACCCGGCGATCCGGCCGAAACGCCCATCACGTCGAAAGAAGCGCCGCTGAAAATCGCTTCGAATCCGCCGCTGACGATGAGCAGGCCCGCGGCCGCATAGACGAACTGGCGCAGCGGATAGGCGGCGAACCGCCTCCAGGCCGGGCCGACGCCGAAAGGGTAGTTCGAAAACCAGGCGCGCCACAGATATTGAGCGGCGAGCAGGACGACGATCAGCGCGGCGAAGTTCAGCGCCAGATTTGTGAGCGGTCCGCCGATCGACGGCTCCCAGAGCCGCAATCCCCACGCGACGAGGGCGAGCAAGGCGAAGAGGGCGGCGAACGCCCAATCGACCGGATCATCGAAGAAATCGTAGCGCAATTTTTAAAGCCGCATTTACGCCCCGCCACACAACCAGTTGGCGCGCGCGCCGGCGATTTCAACGCGCAGAGCTTCAGCCGCGGCCGTAGGCATCGCTCGGCGCTTGAACAAACGCCAGACAAGGCGAGGGCTCCTGGATTATGCTCGAATGCTATCGGCGGCTCTTGAGGATGCGTGAGCCGCCTTATGAACATACGAATGCTTTTAAGAATTAAGCCTTCTCAGAATTAGGAGTGAATTTATGAAAGCGCTTTTCGCTGCAACAGCCGTTTTTGTCGCGCTGTCCTTATCTTCAAGCGCGCTCGCGCACGTTCCGAGCTTCCCAAAGGATGAGCCTTACGCGAAGGCGCGCAAGGCTCTCCTCAAAAAAGGTTGGAAGTCTGTCCACGCGCCCGAGGCTGGATTCGTCTGTCAAAAGGACGATCCTCGCTGCAAGGG
Organism: Methylocystis sp. H62; assembly: GCF_015709515.1. GTDB lineage: Bacteria > Pseudomonadota > Alphaproteobacteria > Rhizobiales > Beijerinckiaceae > Methylocystis. The sequence goes on along the minus strand of NZ_JADNQZ010000052.1, from coordinate 135,874 downwards.
ACGGCCCGAGACGGTCTCTTGCGCCGGAACGGGGAACGCCAATTGCATTTTTCGCTGGAAGCGCAAGGACGTCGTGATCGACGTCAATACGGTAGGCGAAACGACGCCGGTGATCACGGAAGTGACCTGTCATTCCGGATGTAGCTGATCTCTCGGCCGCAAACCGACCCTTCGCGCTGCGATGATATGAACGTGGCGACGGGAAATCGCGCAGGCGCTATTTTGAATAGGCCGCCAAGGGCGCCTTGAGGCGCGGCATCCGGCGTCGGGCCGGTTATCCGCGGAACGATTTCACGCGTTCGCACGTTAGCCTAAGCGAACGATTGTTCGATGAGAGGTCTATTTTGGGCGCCCGATAATCTCGGCGCCGAAGGCATTGGGGCTGGGTCGGGCGACAGAACAGATATTTCGCAACCCCCATATTTCGTGGAGTGCGGATTATGAAACGCGCACTTGCCTTCAACGGCGCTCTCCTCGCGCTGAGCCTTGCTTTCGCTGGAATTCCCGCGAGTTCACGCGCGCAGGCGCTGAAATCCAACGAGACGATAAAGACCGAATATCAATATGCCGCGAAAGTTGTCTGTTCGCTGCGGTTTCCGCATCAGGACGGGACGTTGGCGAAGGGCGTCTATCGGACCATCGTCAACATTCATAACCCGACCAGGAAACGCTTCGCCATCGCCGCGAAAGTGGCGCTCGCGACGGAATTCGGGTCAGACCCCGGTCCGTTCAGCGTCACGCCGTTCAAGAAGGCTGAACTTCAGGCCGACGGCGCGACGGAATTGAATTGCTTCGACATCGCGGGCTATTTCTGCCCGATCAACGGCGCGTGCGTCGATTTCGCATTTCTTGAGGGGTTCGTCGTGATCAAGAGCCCCGAGCCTTTGGACGTGGTCGGGGTCTACACGGCCAGGCATTCCGATGGCGAAGTGGAAACCATGGACGTCGATGCGGTTCGCGAGCGGCAGATCAGCGAAGCGGTCGAATTGACCGCGCCGGAGCCCAAATCCGAGATCAAGAGACATATGGACTTCCCGGCCAAAGGAAGTCCCGCGTTCGGCGGCAAGGAGCAAACGAAATAGAGGCAGGCGCATGTTTGCAGCGTGTGTCACGCCATCATGTCCGCGCAACGCCAAACGGCCGGTGACTCGGTTAGGGTCCGCATTCCGGATGCAACTGCGAATTGCCGGCGCCCCAGCCGGGTCCGGATAGCCCAGGGCCAGCCGCGCCCCCTTGAAGAATCCCCTCGATAGCCTTAAAGCCTCGCCGCGCGCGAGCGACGGGCTCGTGACCACTCGGAACGAGGATCATGGCCAAGGAAAAGTTTTCACGCACGAAGCCGCACTGCAACATTGGGACGATTGGGCACGTCGACCATGGCAAGACGTCTTTGACGGCGGCGATCACCAAGGTTCTGGCGGAGACGGGCGGCGCGACCTTTACGGCCTATGATCAGATCGACAAGGCGCCGGAAGAGAAGGCGCGCGGCATCACCATTTCGACGGCGCATGTCGAATATGAGACGAAGAACCGCCATTACGCCCATGTCGATTGTCCCGGCCACGCCGATTATGTGAAGAACATGATCACCGGCGCGGCGCAGATGGACGGCGCGATCCTGGTGGTCTCGGCCGCCGACGGCCCGATGCCGCAGACCCGCGAGCACATTCTGCTCGCCCGTCAGGTCGGCGTGCCGGCGCTGGTCGTGTTCTTGAACAAGGTCGACATGGTCGACGACCCGGAGCTTCTGGAGCTCGTCGAGCTCGAAGTGCGCGAGCTGCTCAGCAAATATGAATTCCCCGGCGACGACATTCCGATCACCAAGGGTTCGGCGCTGTGCGCGCTCGAGGGCAAGAACCCCGAGATCGGCCATGACGCGATCCTGAAGCTGATGGAGACGGTCGACGCCTA
>NZ_JADNQZ010000052.1:0-133566 GCF_015709515.1 Methylocystis sp. H62 | reverse complement strand
CCGGAGCGTCCGAAGGATCAGCCGTTCCTGATGCCGGTCGAGGACGTGTTCTCGATTTCGGGCCGCGGCACGGTGGTGACGGGGCGCATCGAGCGCGGCGTGATCAAGGTGGGCGAGGAAGTCGAGATCGTCGGCATCCGTCCGACGGTGAAGTCGACGGTGACGGGCGTCGAGATGTTCCGCAAGCTGCTCGACCAGGGCGAGGCGGGCGACAATGTCGGCTGCCTGCTGCGCGGCACGAAGCGTGAGGACGTCGAGCGCGGCCAGGTGCTGTGCAAGCCGGGCTCGGTGAAGCCGCATACGAAGTTCAAGGCAGAGGCGTATATCCTCACCAAGGAAGAGGGCGGCCGCCACACGCCGTTCTTCACCAACTATCGCCCGCAATTCTACTTCCGCACGACGGACGTGACCGGCATCGTCACATTGCCCGAGGGCGTGGAGATGGTGATGCCGGGCGACAATGTGACGATGGAAGTCGCGCTGATCGTGCCGATCGCCATGGAGGAGAAGCTGCGCTTCGCCATCCGCGAAGGCGGCCGAACGGTTGGAGCTGGAGTGGTCGCATCGATCATTGAATGATCGATGCGACGACGGAATGCGATCAACCGCATTCCTATGCGGCGCCGGCGTCGTCGCCAGCATCATCGAGTGACCGCTGCCGCGCGCTGAGACAACAGGGGCAGGAGCCGCGCTCTTGCCCCTTTTTTTGGTCTATTCAATTTCAGATAGCGGCGACAGATTAAGTTCCCCATGAAGCCTTCCGTCATCAAACTCGAACGCACGCACCAGCGCTGGGCGACCATGTCGATCGCGACCATCCGCATGCCCGACGGAAAGATCTTGCTGCGCGATGTCGAGGACCATGGCTGCGCGGCCGCCGTGCTGCCATACGATCCCCTGCGCAAGACGGCGCTGCTCGTGGCGCAGCTGCGCGCCGCGGCGCTGATCGCCGTCGGCGCGACGGAGTCGCTCGAAGCGATCGCCGGTCTCGTCGAGCGCGAAGATGACGCGGCCGCCACGGCAAAACGCGAGGCGCTCGAAGAAGGCGGATTGCGGCTCGGCGCGCTTGAGCATGTCGCGACCGCCTGGTCGATGCCGGGCGTTTCGACCGAGCGCATGGCGCTTTATCTTGCCGAATACCGTGCCGAGGATCGCGTCGGCGACGGCGGCGGGGTCGCGCATGAAGACGAAGAGGTTCGCGTCGTCGAACTGGGCCTCAAGGAACTCGCCGCGTTGATGGCGGCGGACGGCGTCGTCGACATGAAAACGCTCGTGCTCGTTCAGGCGTTGCAGCTTCGCCGCCCTGAACTCTTCGACTGACGCATGTCGACTGGATGGCCGACGTAAGCCGATAAATCCGAATGCCGGCGATCCTCTAGCAGCCTCCGCTGCTGACCCCCGGCGCGAGCCGCAGCGCGTCGCAGAGATTGCGCGACTGGAAGTCGTCCATCATCTTTCGGGTGATGACGCTGGTTGAGCCCGGCACTTGCATGACGGGCGTTGGCGCTCCCGTCGGTCCGGTCACATAATCGGAGAAATAGCCGTCGTCAGTATATGGCGGCGGCGGCGCGACACGGTGAACCCGGGCATGCGCGCCGCGCACGCGCACGTCAGCAGCGGCGGCGGTTGTCAGACCAACAGTGGCGACGGCGATGAGCAGGAATAGGGCGACGGCCTTGCGCATGGCGTTGTCCTCCTGCCCGAAGCATATAGGGGTCCGGGGCCACAAGGAAGCAGCCCGGCGAGCGGCGGCCGTGAGCGCCAGCTTAGGCGGCGAGTTCGTCGCCCAGAAGCACTGCCGGCAGGCGGCGCTCGTCGAGGCGCTCGACCGTGGCTGTCGGCTGCTGAGCGAACTGTTCGACTTCCAGCGCCGCGGCGACGGCGGAAATGCCGATCTCGCGGTAAAGCCGCGCGAGAAGGTCATGGGGATGGCCGCCGGATTGGGGCTCGTTGAACTCGACGGAATACTTGTCGGACATGGGCGCGCTCGACGACTGGAGGGAACTCAAGGGACGTTTTCCTAGGATTGGCCTTCGCAAGTTAACGAGCCGCTAACGAACGGGGACCGAGGCGGCGTTCGCCCGACTTTTTTTCAAATGCGTGAGAGTCGTTGCATTCGCCGTGAAATTGCGAAAAATGCGCCCAAGCCGCCCCTTGGGCCCTTGGCCCCTTGACCCCTTGGCGGCGGTCACGCGAGTCTTTGAACCGATGCGACGTCATCTTCCGCCCGAGCCCTGGTCGAAAGTCGCGCTGTGGAGCCGACGGTTCGCGATTTTCGCCGCGACTGTGGCGATTTTGGCGATCCTTCTGGGGCGACTTGGCGCCCTTGATCCGGCGTCGGCGCTCGCCTCGCTGGGCGGCGCCATGGCCTTGGCGCTGATCGCGCTGCTCTTGTTTTGCGCCGCCTGCAACGTGATTTGGCGGACAGGACGGCGCGGGGCGGGCGCGGCGGCGACCGCGTTTTTCATCGCGGCGCTGACGCTGGGCTACCCCGCCTATCTGGCTTTCGAGGCGGTGCGTCTGCCGGTGCTTTCCGACATTTCGACGGACGTCGCCGATCCTCCCTATTTCTCCTTTTCCAAAGCCGCCTTCGAGGCGCGCAGCGGCTTCCAGCCTCCGGGTCTGCCGTCCCGCGCGCGGGAGGCGCAGCGGCCGGCCTATCCCGACGTCGAACCGATCGTCGTCGATCTCGATACGGACGAGGCCTATGCTCTGGTGCTGAAAACGGCCAAAGCCCGCGGCTGGACGCTCGTCGACAAGCGGCCGCCGGGCGGGCGCAGCGGCGACGGCCACATCGATTTCATCGACAAAACGCTCGTCATGGGATTTGACGACGACATCACCGTCCGCTTCAAGCCGCTGCCCGGCCAGACGCGCATCGATCTGCGCTCGGCGTCGCGTTACGGACGCCATGACTTTGGCGTGAACGCCAAAAGAATCGCCGCTTTCGCCGAGGAACTCCAGTCGCAACTCGACACGCGCTAGCGCGCTCCCCAAATTGAACGGCAGTGCGAGGCGCTCGTTTTCGCCGGCGTCTTCGATTATGCTGCACAGCAAAGCTTAGCGACGGGAGCGGTGAAATGGTCGAGGAAAGCGGCGTCGCTTCAGCAAGCGCGTCAACGATTCCCCCTTTCTCCCGCGAGCAGGAGCTGACCGCCTTTCGCGACATGCTGCTCATCCGGCGATTCGAGGAAAAGGCCGGACAGCTTTACGGCATGGGCGTCATCGGCGGATTCTGCCACCTCTACATCGGCCAGGAAGCCGTCGTCGTCGGCGTCAAGATGGCGGCGCGCGACGGCGACCAGTTCACCACGAGCTACCGCGACCACGGACATATGCTCGCCTCGGGAATGGAGCCCAGGCGCGTCATGGCGGAGCTCGCCGGAAAGCGCGGCGGCTATTCCAAGGGCAAGGGCGGCTCCATGCACATGTTCTCGCGCGAAGCGAATTTCTACGGCGGGCACGGCATCGTCGGCGCGCCGGCGCCGATCGGCGCGGGGGTGGCCTTCGCCAACGCCTATCGCGGCGACGGCCGCGTATCTCTCACGTTCTTCGGCGAGGGCGCCGCCAACCAAGGCCAGGTCTACGAGGCCTTCAACATGGCGTCGCTCTGGAAACTGCCGGTCGTTTTCATTGTTGAGAACAACCGTTATGCGATGGGCACGGAGATTTCCCGCGCCTCCGCGCAAATCGACCTCTCCAAACGCGGCGCGGCTTTCGGCATTCCGGGCAAGCAGATCGACGGGATGGACGTGCGCATCGTCAAGGCGACGGCGGACGAGGCGATCGAATGGTGCCGCGCCGGCAAGGGTCCCTATCTCATAGAGGCGCAGACCTATCGCTATCGCGGCCACTCGATGTCCGACCCCGCGAAATACCGCTCCAAGGAAGAAGTCCAGAAGATGCGCGAGGAGCACGATCCGATCGAGCAAGTCCGCGCGCGGCTGATCGCCGACGGCATGAGCGAGGACGAACTCAAGAAGATCGACGCCAATGCGCGCAAGATCGTCGCCGAAGCCGCGGATTTCGCCACTGCGGACAAGGAGCCGGATCCGAGCGAGTTGTGGACGGACGTGCTGGCGTGAGAGATTGATTGAATGACCGTGAATGTCCTCATGCCCGCGCTGTCTCCCACGATGGAACAGGGCAAGCTCGCCAAATGGCTCAAGAACGAAGGCGACGCGGTGAAAGCCGGCGACGTCATCGCCGAGATCGAGACCGACAAGGCGACGATGGAGGTCGAAGCGGTCGATGAGGGCGTGCTGGCGCGCATCCTCGTTCCCGGCGGCACCGAGAATGTCGCCGTCAACACGCCGATCGCGGTGATCGCCGAGGAGGGCGAGGAAGTCGCCGACACCGCCGACCACGCGCCGGTCGATCGCGTCGGCGAAGAGGACAAGGCGCAAAAGCAGGCTGAAGCCGCGCCACCGGTTCCGGGCCAGACCGCGCCGCAGGACGAACCCGGCGAAGCCAATAAGGCGGCGACGAAAGCCGCTGTCGAGGCCGCGACGCCCGCGCCCAAGGCGACGAGCGTCGCCAAGGAACCATCAGCGACCGTCGCCCCGGAGGTGCCCGAAGGCACGACGATGGTGTCGATGACCATGCGCGAAGCCTTGCGCGACGCCATGGCCGAAGAGATGCGGCGCGATCCGAACGTCTTCGTGATGGGAGAAGAGGTCGCCGAATATCAGGGCGCCTATAAGATTACGCAGGGTCTTCTGCAGGAGTTCGGCGCGAGGCGCGTCGTCGATACGCCGATCACCGAATATGGCTTCGCCGGCGTCGCCGTCGGCGCGGCTTTCGCCGGATTGCGGCCGATCCTCGAATTCATGACCTTCAATTTTTCGATGCAGGCCATCGACCACATCGTCAATTCGGCGGCGAAGACGCGTTACATGTCCGGCGGACAGATCAACTGTCCGATCGTTTTCCGCGGACCGAACGGCGCGGCGGCGCGCGTCGCCGCGCAGCACAGCCAGGATTATTCCGCCTGGTATTCGCAGGTGCCGGGGCTGATCGTGATTTCGCCGTCAAACGCCAGCGACGCGAAAGGCCTGTTGAAGGCGGCGATCCGCAACGACAATCCGGTCGTGTTTCTCGAAAATGAGATTCTCTACGGCAAGACGTCGGAAGTGCCGGCGCTGGAGGACTTCGTCCTGCCGATCGGCAAGGCGCGCATCGCCCGGCCGGGCAAGGACGTGACGCTCGTCTCCTTCTCGATCGGCATGACCTATGCGCTGCAGGCCGCCGAACAGCTCGCCAAGGAGGGGATCGACGCCGAGGTGATCGATCTGCGCACGCTGCGGCCGATGGACACGGCGACGATCATCGAGTCCGTCAAGAAGACCGGCCGCTGCGTCGCGATCGAAGAAGGCTGGCCGCAGTGTGGAATATCGGCCGAGATCGCCATGCGCGTGCAGCAAGAGGCCTTCGATTATCTCGACGCGCCGGTGCTGCGCGTCACCGGCAAGGACACGCCGATGCCCTACGCCGCCAATCTCGAAAAGCTCGCTTTGCCGAGCGTGGCGGATGTCATCACGGCGGCGAAGGCCGTCCTTTACAGGTCTTAGTGATGGCGCTCGTCACTCCCGACACTGGCGCGCCGCGCATCTTCGCTTCGCCTCTCGCGCGCCGTCTGGCGAAGGAGGGCGGTCTCGATCTCACGGCGCTGCAAGGCTCCGGGCCGCATGGCCGGGTCATCGAACGCGATGTAAAATCGGCGCTCGCGCGCGGAGAGACGACCAAGGCGGCGCCGCTCGCATCAGCTCCCTCTGCCGACGCGACGCGCAAATTCTACGAGGCCGGCTCCTACGAGGAAATCCCGCACGACAATGTGCGCAAGGCGATCGCGCGCCGGCTGACGGAATCGATCCAGACCATTCCGCATTTCTATTTGAACGTCGACTGCGAGATCGACGCGCTGCTGCGCCTGCGCGAGGATTTCAACGCCGCCGCGCCGCTCGGGGCGGATGGCAAACCGACATGGAAGACGTCGGTCAATGATTACGTCGTCAAGGCGCTCGCGATCGCCCTGCAGCGCAAGCCCGAGGCGAATGTCACCTACACGCCGGACGCGTTGCTGCGCCATAAATCGTCGGATATCGGCGTCGCTGTGTCGATCCCCGGCGGGCTCGTCACGCCAATCATCCGTAACGCGCAGGCGAAATCGGTTCGCGAGATTTCCGAGGAGATCAAGGAACTCGCCGGACGCGCCCGCGCGCGCAAGCTGAAGCCGCATGAATATGAAGGCGGCGTGTCGGCGGTGTCCAATCTCGGCATGTATGGCGTGCAGAGTTTCACGGCGGTGATCAATCCGCCGCAGTCGACGATCCTGGCGGTCGGGCAGGGCGAGCAGCGCATGATCGTTAAGAACGGCGCGCCTCTTGTGGCGACAATGATGAGCGTGACGCTGTCCTGCGATCATCGCGCCGTCGACGGCGCGCTCGGCGCCGAGCTTTTGGCGGAATTCAAACATGTCATCGAACATCCGGCGATGATGTTCGCGTGAATAGCGCGGATTCCCTCTCCCGCGAGCGGGAGAGGGAATAACCCCGAGGTGGTTGGTGCAATTACAGTCGACCCTCACCTGTCCGCACTGCGCGCGCGCGGAAACGCTCGATATGCCGCAGGACGCATGCGTCGTCGTGCATGTCTGCGCCGGCTGCGGCGCGCGGCTGACGCCAAAGACGGGAGACTGCTGCGTGTTCTGCTCCTATGGCGACGTTCCATGCCCGCCCGTGCAGAAGGAGGGCGATTGTTGCGGCCGTCCGATGGACGCGCGCCCCTAATCGCGGCATATGGCTTGCCTGGAACAGCTCTAAACAGGCAAGGAGCGGGCGCGTGGCGACGGAAGCTGACATTTTGAAGGCTCTGGAAGGGCTCTACGGGCCGGGTGGAGCGCCGCTCGCCGGCGCGGTAAGCGGCGTCAATCTGTCGGGCGCGAAGGCCTTCGTTTCGCTGGCCGGCGATCCGAGCCAGACGCAGGCCTGGGAGGCGGCGCGAGTCGCGGCCGAGCGCGCGATCAAGGCGGCGCCGGGCGTTGAGCAGGCGATCGTGACCTTGACGGCCGAACGCGCCGCGCGCCCCGAGGCGCCGGCGCCTCGGGCTCAAGCACATTCCCATGCCCATGCCCATGCGCATGGCCCCGGCGCGCCGCCGCCGCAGCAAAAAGCCGGAATTCCGGCGCTCGAAAAAATCCGCTTCATCGTCGCCGTCGCCTCGGGCAAGGGCGGCGTCGGCAAGTCGACCACGTCGGCCAATCTCGCGCTCGGCCTCGCCGCTCAGGGTTGGCGTATCGGCCTGCTTGACGCCGACGTCTATGGCCCCTCGATGCCGCGGCTTTTCGGCCTGAATGGCAAACCCAAGGTTGAAGGCGGCAAGCTCGCGCCGCTCGAAGCCTATGGCGTGAAGATCATGTCGATGGGTTTTCTTGTCGACGAGAACGTGCCGATGGTCTGGCGCGGTCCGATGGTGTCGCAGGCAATTTCGCAAATGCTCGGCGAAGTCGCCTGGGGCGAACTCGACGCGCTGGTCATCGACATGCCGCCCGGCACCGGCGACGTTCAGCTCACCATCGCGCAGCAGGTGCCGCTCGCCGGCGCGGTGATCGTCTCGACGCCGCAGGATCTGGCGCTGATCGACGCGCGCCGCGCCGTGGCGATGTTCCAGAAAGTCGAGGCGCCGATCCTCGGCGTCATTGAAAACATGAGCTACTTCCTGTGCCCCCACTGCGGCGAGCGCTCGGAAATTTTCGCGCATGGCGGCGCGCGCCGCGACGCCGAGCAGATGGGCGTGCCTTTTCTGGGCGAGGCGCCGCTCGACATCAAAATCCGTCAAACCTCGGACGCCGGGAGTCCGATCGTGGGCGCCGAGCCCGACAGCCCGCAGGCCGCCGTCTATCTCAATCTCGCGTCGAAGGTGAAAACGCTGCTCGAAACGCAGAAAACACGCGCGGCGCCAAAGATCGTCGTCGGCTGAGGCGAGACGCAAAAAAAACGCGCCTCCCGTTCAGGAGGCGCGCCAGGCGGCGCCGATCGCTGCGGCCGTCAGGGAGCGCTAGTTTTCAGAAATGACTAGGAATCCAGGAAGTATCGCCTGCATCCCATTTGTAATTGTAGCCGACCGTGAACTGGGTGGCGCGACCCCAGGCGGTGATTGTGGCGTTTGGGTTGTAGTGGGGAGGAACGTTCAGTGAAATCGCGGGAAAGAACGCCCTGCCGACAAAGGGATTGTTTTCGGCGTAGCTGACCGAATTTTTGAAGTCGTAAATGGCGGCGAAGTCGATCGACGAATTTTTCGTCAACTGATAGCCAAAGCCGCCGGTGACGGAGTGAGCGGCGACGGCCGGCGCCAGCGCCGCAAGCGTGGCGGCGCGGTCTCTACCCGGGACAGTTGAGTAGTGGTAGCCAACGCGCAAGGCCAGCTTTGGCGTGGCGCGCCATTCGGCGCCCAATGACGCGGAGTCGGTGTCGCGCCAATCGAAGCCAAGACCGCCGGATGAACCGAATGACCCGTACCAAATGGGAAAGCTTTGATTGCCTACGGTCGTCGCTGAATAAAAGATGTGTCTCCAGTCAGCCATCAACGTGAGGTTGGGCAGCACGTCATAGGCGACGCCGGCGATCACGTTCGCCGGAATGTCGAAACTGCCCTGGTCCGCTAAAAGTCCTCTGTATTTCTGAAATTTGGTCATGAACATGGGCGTCGTGCCGGAGAAGCCAAAGCGCAGTTCATCCGTCGCGCGCCACTCGAGGCCGATGCGGACGCCGCCCCCGACCGACCAATCGTAGGCCATGTCGGAAAAGTTGTACATGTTGGAGGAGTAGGGGGAGAGGATTTTCAGTCCCTGCACATTCAACATCTGAACAGCGATCGTGGGCGAAAATCCAATAGTGATGGAACCAAATTTTCTGGCGTAGGTGGCGCTCATAAAGGACTGCTGGAGGTCGAGCCCGGCCGCGCCGCCGCCGAGCACGCCGCCAAACGTCGGAGCGACAGTGATAATGCCTCCCGGGCCCGCTTTGACCGGCGGCTTGAAGTGCCCAATGTCATAGGTGGTATTGAGGCCGCCGTTGCCGTAGGTAGCGAGGCCCCAAGCAGACTCTGCGTCGATCGGCTGGACATAGGCGCCGTTTGGCACGGGAAAGATCGGTCGACCGCTCCTGACATCGCCAGGCGCCAGGACCACCGGCTGCCCAACGGTCGAATAGCCGCGCTCGGGCAGGCTTACGCCGAGTCCGACTTGAAACATCCGTTCCAGTCCGACAATGCCAGCCGGGTTGATCGACATGGCCATTGCGTCTCGCGAGTCGGCGACGCCGGCGCCGCCCAAGGCTCTCTGACGCGGACCATAGCCTGTCAGGAAATAGCCGTCGGCGCCAAAGGAGAGCGAGGGCGAGAGGGCCGCGACCGTCATCGCCGTGAAGAGAAAGCTGCGCGAGATCAGTTTTGTCATCTGCGAGTCCCGAAGCGCCCCGCGATCGCGAGCCTTCGCCTGTCGCGCCGAGCGTCGACCTGTTAATATTGCTTTACAGTTACCAGACTCTCTTGCCGCAAGGCGCGATTTCGCGTTCACATGCATCGATTTTTTGGCTCTGTTACGTCTTTGCAACACAAGCGCTTTTCCGGGTGAGGACTCTCTTGACGTCCCAGCTTGAGCCCGGCTTATGCGACGAGTTTGCACGCGCAAGTCCGCCCAGCGGGGGCCCGGGCCGCCCTCCCGCATTTGGCCAGCCCCGGCGCCTTCTCACGAGCGTCACGCCCCATACCTTAATCTCCGCGTCGATGCTCGCCGGCGCATGGGCTGCCCGCATCGCCGAGCGAACTTGCAACACGCGAACTTGCGACACGCGCGGGAACGCGGTAATTTTTCCCTAATGGCGAGGGGCGCCGCTAACGCGGCTGAGAAGCACCCGTCGAACCTGATCCGGGTCATGCCGGCGTAGGGAAGGCCAGCGAAAGAGCGAACGGCGCGCGCCTCGCGTCGCCGCAGTGATAGCGCATCCCTCCTTCGTCTTCCTGACTCAGCGTCCGCTTCCCTTGAAGAAGCGCGATGAAGGAGCGCGATCATGAACATTCACGACAAGCGCATGCCGGCGAGCGTCACCACTGGGCCGATCGGAAAATCGCGCAAGGTCTATTCTTCGCCGAAGGGACGCGACGACATTCGCGTGCCCTATCGCGAGATCGCGCTCGACCCATCCTCGGGCGAGCCGCCGCTTCGGGTCTACGACCCTTCAGGACCCTATACCTGCGCATCCTTCACGCCCGACCTTTCAGCGGGGCTTCCCGCTGCGCGTCCCTGGCTCGCGACGCGCACAGGTCTCGAAACCTACCAAGGACGTGGCGTTAAACCCGAAGACAATGGCTTCGCCGAAGGCGAGCGCCTCGTGCCGCCTTGCCCGGCAGAGCGCGGGCTTCATCGGGCGGCCGGCGCACAGCCCGTCACTCAGCTTGAGTTCGCCCGCGCGGGGATCATTACCGAAGAAATGATTTATGTCGCGCATCGCGAGAACCTCTGCCGCGAGCGCGCGCTCGATGTCGCGAAAGAACGCATCGCCGACGGCGAGAGCTTTGGCGCCGCCATTCCCGAATTCATCACGCCTGAATTTGTGCGCGAGGAGATCGCGCGCGGCCGCGCCATCATTCCGGCGAATGTCAATCACCCGGAGCTCGAGCCGGTCGTCATCGGCCGCAATTTCCTGGTGAAGGTCAACGCCAACATCGGCAATTCGGCCGTCACCTCTTCCGTTGCGGATGAGGTCGAAAAGATGGTGTGGGCGATCCGCTGGGGCGCCGACACGGTGATGGACCTCTCCACCGGCCGCAACATTCACAACATCCGCGACTGGATCATCCGCAACGCCTCCGTGCCGATCGGCACCGTGCCGATCTATCAGGCGTTGGAAAAGGTCGGCGGCGACGCGCTGAAGCTCGACTGGGAAGTTTTCAAAGACACGCTGATCGAGCAAGCGGAGCAGGGCGTCGACTACTTTACGATCCATGCGGGCGTTCGCCTCGCCTATGTGCCGCTGACCGCCAATCGCGTCACCGGCATCGTCTCGCGCGGCGGCTCGATCATGGCGCGCTGGTGCCTGTCGAAGCATAAGGAGAGCTTCCTCTACGAACGCTTCGACGAGATTTGCGACATCATGCGCAAATATGACGTGTCCTTCTCGCTCGGCGACGGTCTGCGCCCCGGCTGCAACGCCGACGCCAATGACGCCGCGCAATTCGCGGAGCTGGAGACTCTTGGCGAATTGACGAAGATCGCCTGGGACAAAGGCTGTCAGGTGATGATCGAAGGCCCCGGCCATGTCCCGATGCACAAGATCAAAGCCAATATGGACAAGCAGCTCAAAGTCTGCGGCGAAGCGCCGTTCTATACGCTCGGCCCGCTCGTCACCGACATCGCGCCGGGCTACGACCACATCACGTCAGGCATCGGCGCGGCGATGATCGGCTGGTTCGGCACCGCGATGCTGTGTTACGTCACGCCTAAAGAGCACCTCGGCCTGCCGGATCGCGACGACGTCAAGACCGGCGTCATCACCTATCGCATCTCGGCGCATGCGGCCGATCTCGCCAAGGGCCATCCGGCGGCGCGCGAACGCGACGACGCCATGAGCCGCGCGCGTTTCGACTTCCGCTGGGAGGATCAGTTCGAGATCGGACTCGATCCCGACACGGCGCGCGAATTCCACGACGCGACGCTGCCGAAAGAGGCGCACAAGGTTGCGCATTTCTGCTCGATGTGCGGGCCGAAATTCTGCTCGATGCAGATCACGCGCGATCTGCGCGAGGAGGCGAAAGAGATCGAACGCCAGAAGGGCATGGCGGAAAAGAGCGCGGAATTTTTGGAAAAGGGCGCGGAGATTTATGTGCGGGAGTAGAGCGCTTTAAGGCATCCGCCATTTCAGGCCGGGAAAGCGCGCGAAATCGCGATCGAGGGTGATCCACTCGCAATCCCACTCGATGGCGAGCGCGGCGAACCATGCGTCGGTCACCATGGGCCCCCGCGTGTTTGTCTCGATGCACAAACGCTCGAATATGCGCCAGTGGCTGTCGCCCGGCTCAACGAGACGGCAGTTGGGCTGCGCCAATATGTCGGCGCAAAAGCCAAAGGCTTCGTCAAGCGCGCTCGGCGATTGATAGAACCTCGTGCTGGTCGTAACCCGCACGACTGCGCTCAAAACGAGCCGTGATACTGCAAAAGGCGCGCGGCGATCGAAAGCGTCGTCGAGCCATTTGCGACAGGCTCTATGTCGCGGCGCATCGCTACGGAATGCTTCAACGAGCACATTGACGTCGGCGAGATTCAATTTTCCGAGCCGCCAGTTTGCGATTTGAGGCGCGCGAGACGCTCGACGTCATCCTGCTCATCGATGTCGCGCATTCTGGGAAAATCAACGCCAGCCGCCGGCCCCCCAGTCTCTCGACTGACCCGCGCATAGCGCGCCGCCGCCGGCGCCGGGGGACGCTCTCCTGCAAGGACGAGGCGAAGCCCTTCCTCGATCATCGACGTCAAAGTGCGATCGTCAGCCGCCGCCTTCTTTCGCGCACGACGCAGAAGATCCTCTGGAAGGCGGACGGTGGTTCGTTCGATCACACGAGTGACATAACAATTATATGTCTATATGTCAAAGACAGGTGTGGAAAACGCCCGGCCGAAGCCGGGCGCTTTAAATAGCTTAGCTCTTCCCGATGACCTCGACGCGCACCTGTCCGGTGCCGCGTTCGATGAGGCCGAGCTGGGTCGCCGCGCCGCGCGAGACGTCGAGGCTGCGCCCCGTCCAGACCGCCGGTCCGCGGTCATTGATGCGCACGACCACCGAATGCCCGGCGTAGGTCAGGCGCAGACGCGTGCCCATCGGCAGGGTCCGGTGCGCCGCGGTCATGTCCCACATGTTGAACAGTTCGCCATTGGCGGTGTGGCTGTTGGGTTCGTAGCGGCGCGGGCCGCCGCCGTAGAATGACGCGTTGGCGGTGAAGCCCTGCGAAGCCTCCGCGTGATGCGAGGCATGGTGAGAGGCCTGGTGAGAGGCCTGGTGCGAGGAAGGACGGGAGGCGTGATGGTGATGCGCCAGAGCCGGCGCGGTCGTCAGTGCAAGGATCGTCAGTACGCCACAGATACGATTCATTCAGGATTGCTCCGTTTACGCACAATGCGTGGAGGATGCTGACGAGCGCGTTGGCTTCGTCGAGCGCACAGTTTCCATCCGTCTGAATGGAGGCGAAGACAAATTAGTTAATAGCGAATTGTGGCAAAATATGTGCTGCCAATATCAAGGCATATATGCTCGTCGCAGCGCACAATATTCTCGATATTTAGTAGATTTATTCAATTTTTTGGCGCTATATGTCTTTGCATAGTTGCCTTTTGAGTGATATTTGTGCAGTCTATACTAGCTTAAGCGCTGCGGCGAAGGAGCGTGACAAGAGCGAGCGGAGGCGGCAAACATGCGCGCCGGGAGACTCGCCAATGACAGACGAAAAGCGCGCCGCGATCATCGGCGTCGTCACCGCCTCCGATCGCGCCAGTGCGGGGGTCTACGAAGATGAGAGCGGTCCGGCGATCGAGGCCTATCTGCGCGCCGCGCTGACGACGCCCTTCCGCATCGAGCGGCGGATCATCCCTGACGGGCTGGAAAGCGTGCGCGACACGCTGATCGACCTGGCCGATACTGTCGGTTGCGACCTCATCGTCACAACCGGCGGCACAGGCCCGAGCCCCCGCGATCTGACGCCCGAGGCGACGCTCGCGGCCTGCCCGCGCGAGCTGCCCGGCTTTGGCGAGCGGATGCGACAGGTTTCGCTGGCGCAGACGCCGACGGCGATCCTGTCGCGACAATTGGCCGCCCATCGCGGCAAATGTCTGGTGATCAATCTGCCGGGCAAGCCCAGAGCGATCGAACTCTGTCTCGACGCCGTCATGCCGGCGGTGCCTTACTGTCTCGATCTTATCGGCGCCGCCTATGTCGAGACTGATCCGGCGCGTGTCAAAAGCTTCCGTCCCCAAGCCAAATAACCGCCCGTTCGGGCAGCGTCCGACGCCCGGGTCCAAGCTGCGCGCTTCTCATCGCGGCGCCTCCCCTGTATAGGGAATTGACGCGTCACGAGAACCAAATCGAAGCTGCTTAGCTGCGAGAGGCGAGGGCGACTGAAGATGAACGAACTGCGTTTGGTGGTGGTGGGCGCGGCAGGCCGCATGGGCCGGATGCTGACCCATATTATTCCCGACACTTTGGGCGTGCGACTGACTGCCGCTCTGGAGCGTCCCGGCTCTGCGGCGCTCGGCGCCGACAGCGGCGCCGGCGCGCCGAACGGCGTGCCGATCACGAGCGACGTCGCGGCCGCGCTCGCCGACGCCGACGCGATCGTCGACTTTTCGTCGCCGAGCAACAGCGTGGAAATGGCTCGGGCGGCGGCGGGAGCGCGGGTGGCGCACATTATCGGCACGACCGGACTGTCTCACGAAGATCTGGCCGCCATCGCGGAATGCGCGCGCGAAACGGCGATCGTGCGTTCCGGCAACATGAGCCTTGGCGTCAATCTCCTCGCCGTGCTTGTCGAACGCGCGGCGCGCGCGCTTGGACCGGCGTGGGACGCGGAGATCGTCGAGATGCATCACCGCCTCAAAGTCGATGCGCCCTCAGGAACGGCGCTGCTGCTCGGCGAGGCGGTCGCGCATGGTCGCGGAATCGATCTCGGCGAGAACAGCGCGCGTGGGCGCGATGGTTTGACAGGTCCGCGGCGGATCGGCGAGATCGGATTTGCGAGCCTGCGCGGCGGCACGGTCGTCGGCGATCACACGGTCGTCTTCGCCGGAGCCGGCGAGCGCATCGAATTCTCGCACCGCGCCGAGGATCGGGGCGTGTTCGCCCGCGGCGCCCTGGCCGCGGCGCTATGGACCCGCGAGAAGGCCCCGGGGCTCTACTCGATGGCCGACGTGCTTGGCCTTTCCGGCGCCTGATATCGACGAGAATTTATGAGCATGAATCGCACTCTCGTTCTGGTACGCCACGGTCAAAGCGAGTGGAACGCCAAAAACCTTTTCACGGGGTGGAAAAACCCCGATTTGACGCCGCTCGGCATCGAAGAGGCGCGCCGCGCCGGCCGCGAGCTGAAGAAGCGGGATATTCTGTTCAGCGTCGGCTTCACTTCCGCTTTGCTGCGCGCGCAACACACGATCGATCTGATTTTTGAGGAGCTGGGCCAGACGAACGTCCCGACCATCAAGGATCGCGCGTTGAACGAGCGCCATTACGGCGATCTTTCCGGGCTCAACAAGGACGAGGCGCGCGACAAATGGGGCGAAGAGCAGGTGCATCTTTGGCGACGCTCTTATGACGTGCCGCCCCCAGGCGGCGAGAGCCTGAAGGACACCGTCGCGCGGGTCGTGCCCTTTTATGTTCAGCGCATTCTGCCGCCGGTGATGCGCGGCGAACGGGCGCTGGTCGCGGCGCATGGCAATTCGCTGCGCGCGCTCTGCATGGTTCTGGAACAGATGACGCCCGAGAGCGTGACGACCCTCGAGCTCACGACCGGCGTTCCGATCATCTATCAGCTCAACGCCGATTCGACGGTGGCGTCGAAGACTGTGTTGTTGGCTTAGCGCAATTCTCTTCAGCCGCTCTGTTCTCGCTCGCGTTCGCAGTCGGCGTCCCGACAGTAATGGACGAAACGCCATTTCGGCGCCACATGTCGCTTCATGCCCGAAATCGCGCCCGGCGCGTTCCATTATCCGAGCTTTCTCGACGCTGCGGCGCAGGCGGCCCTGGCTGAAGAGATCGCAAAGGTCATCGCCGCCGCGCCGCTTTATGTCTCGACCATGCCGAAGACCGGCGCCCCGATGTCGGTGCGTATGACGAATTGCGGCACGCTTGGCTGGGTCAGCGATAAGGAACGGGGCTACCGCTACGAGCCGCGCCATCCAGGAACCGGGAATCGCTGGCCGGCGATGCCGCAAAGGCTTTTAGACTTGTGGAACGAACTCGCGCATTATCACAAGCTGCCGGAAGCCTGTCTGGTGAACGTCTATGACGCAACGGCGCGCATGGGCCTTCATCAGGACAAGGATGAATCCGATTTCGACGCGCCGATTCTCTCTGTGTCGCTTGGCGCCGACTGCCGCTTTAAGCTTGGCGGAACGCGGCGCGGCGACGGCGCAATCGCCCTGACGCTATCGTCCGGAGACGCGCTCGTCCTCTCCGGACCCGCCAGAATGCGCTACCACGGCGTCGACAGGATATTGCCGACGATGGGCGCGCCTTTGCCGCCGGCGCTCGCAGCGCTTGGCGCGCGCGTCAATCTGACGCTTCGGCGCGTTACTTAAGTTTCGGGTTCAGCGGGCGTTCACCGCTTCCGGGATAATGTCCCGAGCAGTGAACGTAAACTCCGGCGTAGTTGTCTTGAACGCCGGCTTCGTTGTAGTTTCCAACCGGTCTAAAGAGCGCCGGCGAGGCGCCGTATTTGGCCGGGCGCATTTTTAAAAAGGGCGGGCGCGACGCGAACGCCGGGAAGAGGAAAGGAACAAGGATGAAGACAATTTCCCTGCTGACGTTCGCCGCGAGCGTCGCTTTCGCCGCATCCGCCGGCCAGGCTCTCGCCGCTGGCGATCCAGCTGCGGGCGAAAAAATCTTCGCGAAGTGCAAAGCCTGCCATCAGGTCGGTGAAACCGCCAAGAACGCCGTCGCGCCGCAACTCAACGGCCTCGACGGCCGCAAGGCGGGCTCCGTCGAGGGGTACAACTATTCCGAGGCTGACAAGAATTCCGGCATCGTCTGGGACGAGGCCAGCTTCAAGGAGTTCATCAAGAATCCCAAGGCCAAGATCCCCGGCACCAAGATGATCTTCCAGGGCCTGCCCAATGATGCGGACCAGGAGAACGTGTGGGCCTATCTCGTTCAGTTCGGACCCGACGGCAAGAAGAAGTAAGCGCGCTTCATCTGACATGACGTTTTGGCGGTCCTGTTCTCAGGGCCGCCTTTTTTTTTGCGCTCTCGCATAAGGAGACGAATCAGGCGCGAGACGCGAGGTTCAGGCTGTGTCTAAAATACAACAGTCAATAAAAGTGACGATTTAATCTTTGAAAGAGTTCCAGCTAAAAATCGTTTTAATGTCGTAATTCAGCAACACTCCGTTACAATCAGAAACATTACTTGGAAGCCTTCCATGCTAGCCCCTTGTCGTAATTGACAGTTTTTAAGGACAAACCTTAACCATTGCCTAGTCGCGTCTTGAGCCGCGCGGAAGGGGCAGACATGATTAAGAAGCAATCCCTGTCAGTACAGACGCTCTCCTCCCTTGCTGGGGCGTTTGACCGGATGACAGGCGCGGCCTCGGTCGGCGCTCTGACTCTTGCGGCCGCGCTGACGCCCACGCTTCCTGCTCTTGCGCAAACCCAGTCCGGGCCCCTGCCACCGATACGAGTCGAGGCGCCGCCGGAGAAACCCCGTGCGGTCGCGCAGGCGAAGCCGAAACCTGTCGCTTCGCAGGCGCGCTCCGCGAGCGGCGCCCAAAAGTTGCCGCCCATCGACGTTGGAGGCGCACGACGCAGCGCTCGGGTCGCGCCCGTGCGCTCCGCCTTGGTCACAGGGGCTACCGTTTCGAGCGGGTCTGTCGGAGCGACCTCGACCGGCGCGGGCAGCGCGGCCTTCGCTGCGGCCGTCGCCAATGTCGGCCGCAACCCGACCGACGTTCATGGCTACTTCGCAGGCAGAATTTCAACCGCGACGAAGACCAACACGCCGATCCTCGACATACCCCAGTCGGTCACCGTTCTGACACGACAGCAGCTCGACGATCGCAACAGTCTCGCGCTGGAAAACGCCTTGGCCTATGTCCCGGGCGTAACGGTGGCGCAGGGCGAGCGTAACCGCGACCAGATCACTATTCGCGGGCAAAACACGACCGCGGATTTCTACATCGACGGCGTGCGCGACGACGCGGAATATTATCGCGATCTCTACAACATCCAGGCGGTCGAAGTGCTCAAGGGCCCGAGCGCGCTGATCTTCGGCCGCGGCGGCGGCGGCGGCGTGGTCAACCGCGTCACCAAGAAGGCCGACGGTGAAACGATAAACGATCTGCGATTCGTCACCGGCAGCTTCGGCCGCAAGCGTGTCACCGCCGACTTTGGGCGGGCGATCACCGACACGATCGCCGTGCGTCTTAACGCCCTCTACGAACTTTCCTACGGCTATCGTGACTTCGACAAACTCGAGCGCTGGGGAGTCAATCCGGCGCTGTCGTGGAAGCCTTTTGAGAACACCTTCGTGCTGTTCAATTACGAGCATTTCCGCGATCGGCGCACGGTGGATCGCGGCGTGCCGTCATTCGGCGGGTTCCAGTTCCTCGGCGAGAACATTTATCCGGGCTATCCGCTGCCAACCCCGCGTTCGGCTTTCTTCGGCGTCGGCAATCCGTCCGTGCGTGACGTGAACTACTCCAGAATCAACATGGACCGCGCCGCTCTCGTGATCGATCATACGACCGAGTTCGGTTTGAACATCCGCAATCAGCTCGCCTGGGCGAATTACGACAAGCTATATCAGAACACATTCCCGGATCAGACGCTGGGACAGTTGTCGCAACAACTCAATCCGGCGCTGAACGGGCTAAGCCCGATTACGATCACGCCGGTGGGCGCCGCGAGACTCGACGGCTACCTCGCGCCGACGCCGCGACGCAATGTCTTTAACCAGACGGACTTGACCTATAAATTCGCTATGACTCCCGAGATCCGCCACTTGCTGCTGGTGGGTACGGAGTTTGGCAATCAATGGTCTTTTACGGGAAGAGACATCTCGCGGTTCAACAATCCGTTCAACGGGCCACGAAGGCTGACGACTCCGTTCTGGGCTCCGACGGTTTACGCTCCGGTCTTCTTCGACAATTACTTTGATACGGCGACGCGGCGCTGGAACACGAACCTCGACATTGGCTCCGCCTATGTCCAGGACCAGATCGAGGTGACCAAATATTTCGATGTTCTCGCCGGCGTAAGGTTCGACAGCTTCCATATGAGGTTCAACGACGGGATCACCTTCGAAAACCAGAGCCGCCTCGATAACAAGTGGTCGCCGAGATTCGGTCTGATTTTCAAACCCGTGGAGATCGTCTCTTTCTATGGAACCTATTCGCGCTCGTTCCTGCCGCAGTCGGGCGATCAGTTCAATCAGCTGCCAAGGTCGGCCGCGAGTCTGGCGCCGCAGGGCTTCGAAAATATCGAGTTCGGCTTCAAGGCGCAGCTCCTGCCGACGCTGCTGTTCACGGGCGCGATCTATCAGCTGAACCGTTCGAACCAGGCGTTGACGCTAACTGCGCTGACTTCCGTTCTCGCCAATACGCGCACGCAAGGCGCCGAACTGGGACTCACCGGCAATGTGACCGACGAATGGCAGGTCTCGCTCGGATACGGACACCAGGACGCGCGAGTTGTGTCGACCAATTCCGCCTTCAATCCGCGGCAGCCCTTCCTGACGGATGTCGGCAAAGTTAATCCGTCGGTGCCAAGAAACACATTCTCGTATTGGAACCGTTATGATTTGTCTTCGTTCGTTGGCGGGGGTCCCGGCGTCCTCGGATTGGGCGCCGGCGTGATCTATGCTTCGAGCTTCTATCCGTCTCTCGATAACAGGGTGATCATTCCCGGTTACGCGCGCCTTGACGGCGCGCTTTTTGTGAAGGTGACGGAAAATATTTCCGGCCAGCTCAACATCGAGAACCTCACCGGCGCCTACTACTACGCATCGGCGCACAACAACAACAACATCATGCCCGGCGCCCCGCGCTCGGCCTATGTCACTGTCAATGCGAGGTTCTAGCCGGCGAAACATCGTCGGCCCGCGGATTGGCTTGCATGGCCGGCTTTGGGGCCTGTGAAATCCGTAACTCGACGCCGCGCAAACGTGCGGCGCCGGGTTAAAGCTCTTGCGCCGCGCCCGCTGGTCCTGCACCTAGGGCGCCGTGACCCGCAAGCCCGACGAAATATCCGCCGATCTGATGCAGCCGCTGGCGACTCTGCCGGTGTTCTACGCCCTTGCCGGGCGTCGCGTGCTCGTCGTCGGCGGCGGCGAAGCGGCGGCCTGGAAGGTCGATTTGGCCGCGGCGACCGGCGCGCTGGTCGACGTTTTTGCGCCTGCGCCCTGTGACAAGCTTCGCGAGATCGGAGCGGCGCGCGACAATGTCTCCATATACGCGCGCGCCGTCGCGCCGGAAGATTTTGCCGGCGCGGCGATGGCGCTCGGCGCGATCGAGGACGATTCGCTCGCGCGTCAGGCCCACGAGTGGGCGCGCGCGGCCGGGGTGCCGCTTAATCTTGCCGATCGGCCTGCGTTCAGCGACTTCATCATGGGCGCCATCGTCAATCGCTCACCGCTCGTGATCGGCGTTTCGACGGGCGGCGCATCGCCGGTTTTCGCCCAGGCGGTGCGCGGCCGAATCGAGACGCTAGTGCCAGCGACGTTTCAGGCCTGGGCGCGCGCGGCACAGGCCTGGCGGCCGTTCGTGCGCGCGTCTGGTCTCGATTTTCTGGCCCGGCGCGATTTCTGGCGGCGCTTCACGCGGCTCGCCTTCCGCGACATCGAGCGCGCGCCGCAAGAGGACGACCGCGCGGCGCTCATCGAAGAGGCGCGCGCCGGCGCCGAGGCCACGGCGCGCGGACGCGTCACGCTCGTCGGGGCAGGGCCCGGCGATCCGGAGCTGCTGACGCTGAAGGGCATGCGCGCGCTCGCCGGCGCCGACGTCGTGCTCTTCGATGACCTCGTTCCGGCCAGCATTCTCGATCTCGCCCGCCGTGAAGCGACCCGCATCAACGTCGGAAAGCGCGGCTACGCGCCCTCGGTGCGCCAGGAAGAAATCAGCGCTCTGCTTGTCCAGCTCGCGCGCGAGGGCAAGAATGTCGTGCGGCTGAAAGGCGGAGACCCGCTCATCTTCGGCCGCGCCAATGAGGAAATCGCCGCGCTGCGCGAAGCAGGCTTCTCCATAGAGATCGTGCCCGGCGTGACCGCCGCCTGCGCCGGCGGCGCTGCGATCGGCGCATCGCTGACCAGCCGGGAGACGGCGCGGCGTCTGCAATTCATCACCGCACACACGAAGGACGGCGAATTTCCCGAAGACTTCGATTGGGGCGCGCTCGCCGACGAACGCGCCACGACGGCCGTCTATATGGGCAACCGCACGCTGCCGGAATTGTCGCGTCGTCTGCTGCAGGAGGGCATGTCGCATGATACGCCAGCCTTCCTCATTGAACGCGCGTCCACGCCGCACGAGCGGGTGGTCAAGGGCACGATTTCGGATCTGCCTTCACGAGTGGCGGGCCAGACTATTGTAGGGCCGGTGATGGTGCTGATCGGCTGGGCGCTGGCGGAGAATTGATTCAGCGCTATTGTTGCGCAAGAAGCGCGAGCGGAGAGCCAATATGCCTTTCACGAGACGATCCGCGCTGCTTGCGTCAGGGTTCGGCTTGCTGTCCCCCACAGCGCTCGCCAAGGCCAATTCCAAACCGTCGCCCCTTCGCGAGCCGACCCAAAAACATCTGAATGAACTCAACGGGCTCGTCGTCGATGTAATGAAAAAAACCGGCGTGCCGGGAATGTCGGTCGCCGTCGTTTCGCCCGACCGCGTGCTCTATTTGAAAGGATTCGGCGTGCGCCGCGCCGGCGCGGCCGAACGCGTCGACGCCGACACGGTCTTCCAGCTCGCTTCGCTTTCCAAACCACTCTCCACGACGGCTGTCGCGAGCCTTGTCGGAGAAGGCGTTGTTTCGTGGGATCATCCGATCGTGCGAAGCCTGCCGGATTTCGCGATGAGCGATCCGTGGGTCACGCGCGAGATCACGCTGCGCGACATGTTCTGCCATCGCAGCGGACTTCCCGACCATGCCGGCGACCTTGTCGAAGACATCGGCTATGGCCGCAACGAAATCATTCGCCGGCTGCGCTTCATCAAACCGGACACCAGCTTTCGCACGCACTACGCATACAACAATATGGGGTTTTCGGCGGCGGGTTTCGCGGCGGCGAAAGCTGCAGGCAAGTCCTGGGAAGATATTTGCGACGAACATCTCTACAGGCCGCTTGGCATGGCGAACGCCAGTTCGCGCCACGCCGATTTCGCCGCGCGCAGGAACCGCGCATTCGGCCATGTCCGTCGCGGCGACAGATGGGTGGTCGGCGAACAGCGAAATCCCGACGCGCAGGCGCCGGCGGGCGGCGCGTCGGCGTCGGCGCGCGACATGGCGACATGGGTAAGAATGCAGCTCGGACGCGGCGCCCTCGACGGCCGCGAGATCATCAAGCCGGAGGCGCTCGCGGACACGCATTTCCCGCAGATCGCCACGGGACCGGCCCATGACCCGATGCGCGGACCAACCTTTTACGGCCTGGGTTGGGACATCGACTATGGCGGTCCGGCGCGGGTGCGCTGGAGTCACTCGGGCGCATTCTCTCTTGGCGCTTCGACCTGCGTCTATGTCATGCCGGCGGAGCGGTTCGGCATTGTCGTGCTCAGCAATTCCGCGCCGGTCGGCGCGCCAGAAACCATCTGCCGCAGCTTCCTCGATATCGTCTTGACGGGGAAGATCGAACGGGACTGGTTCGCGCTCTTTGGCGAGGCTTTTGCGCAGATGGCGGTCCCCACATACGGTCGGGACGCCGATTACGCAAAACCGCTCGCCAGCGCGCCGGCGCGCGCGTCGCGCGCGACATATGTCGGCGCCTACCGCAATGAGCTTTACGGACCCATCGGGGTCGTCGAAACGGCCGACGGGCTTTCGCTGACGCTGGGCCCGATCCCAACGCCCTATCCGCTGCGTCACTATTCAGGCGACATTTTCACCTTTCAGCCTCCGGGAGAAAACGCCTGCGGAGTCAGTCCGGTAAGGTTTTCTCGTAGCGGCGAAAAGGCGATCTCTGTCGTCATCGACTATTTCAACGCGAACGGTCAGGGCGTTTTCTTGCGCAGCTGAGTCGATAGAAGCGACAGAAGATGTTCTTCGTCCGGCTTTGCCGCGACGAGCGTCGCCAAGCCGATGCGTCGAAGCGGCGCCGCGACATGTTCCGACAGCGCGACATGTGTCATGTCGCGTAACGCATCGGCGACGCTGGCGGCCTGCGCGAGCTGCAGGAAGATATCCACGCTGCGCCGGGAATAGTGCAGGGCGGCGGTGACGCGCCGCGCGGGGATGGCGGCTAAGGCCTCGGCGGTCAGCGATTGAGCCGCCCGCGCTTCGTAAACTTCGACCGTGTGGACCTTGTGGCCCGCGGCGCGCAGGCCCGCCTCCAGAATCGGCTGTCTGTCGCGCCCGGCAAGATAAAGGAAATGCGTCGGACGCTGGTAGCGTTCGAGAAGATGCGGAAGAATGGCCTCGGCGCTCCCGGCGACAATATCTGGGTGGAAGCCAAGCGCGCGCGCCGCTTCGGCGGTTTTCTCGCCAACAGCGTGCAGCGGCGCCGCGCCGAGCTGGCGTGCATCGCCTGCGAACTCGACGCCTTTCGCGCTGGTCACGATGACGGCGTCATAATCCCCAGGGGGAATGACAGCATCCGTGGCCGCGAACTCCAGCACCGGCGAGAGCACGGCTGCACACTCCAGCGCCTGCAGCTTGCCCGCCGTGCGCGCGGCGTCTTCGGCCGCGCGCAGCACCAGAACAAGATTCACATAAGCCCCGCGACGCCATGCGGCAGGCGCAGCAGGATTTCCTTGCCGGCGGCGGCGCCGATCAGCGCGGCGTCGATGGCGAGGCCTCGGCGGCGCACGACATAGGCTTCCGCGCCGTCGGCTCTCAGGACTTCGCCGACGAACGATAATTCGGCGCCACGAACCTGCGCATGGCCGGCGATCGGCGTGCGGCAGGAGCCGTCAAGCGCCGTGAGGAACGCGCGCTCGGCGGCGAGCGCGAAGCCGGTCGCTTCGTCGAAGAGCGGCGCCAGCAGATCGCGCGTGGCGTCGTCGCCGGCCCGCCGCGTGAGGCCGATTGCGCCCTGTCCGCAAGCGGGGGGGAACTCGTCCAAGGAAAGCAGCGACGTCGCGCGGTCGGCGAGACCCAGCCGCTTCAAGCCCGCGAGCGCGAGGAGGGTCGCGTCGATCTCCCCATTCTCGACTTTCTTCAGACGAGTCTCGACATTGCCGCGAAGCAGCGTCGTCACCAGATCTGGACGCCGGCGCTTGACTTGCGCGGCGCGGCGCAGCGAAGCGGTTCCGACGACGGCGCCCGGGGGAAGCGCATCGAGCGCGAGACCGCCGCGCGCTATCCAGGCGTCGCGCGCATCCTCTCGCGGCAGGTAGCCGGCGATGACGATTTCGCTCGGCAAATGCGTCGGCAGGTCCTTCGAGGAATGCACGGCGAGGTCAATCGCCCCCGCGATGAGCGCTGAATCGAGCTCTTTGGTGAAAAGCCCTTTGCCTCCGGATTCAGACAGAGGCCGATCCTGGATCTGGTCGCCCGTCGTGCGAATGATCTCGATCGGGAAATCCGCTTCGCTTCCGCCGTGGGCGCGCATCAGCGAGTCGCGGACCATGTGCGTCTGCGCGAGCGCAAGCGGACTGCCGCGCGTTCCAATGCAAAGGGAAGGGGGAGATGTCATTATCCGCCGCCGTTATCCGCGCGACTATAGGCGGGAACGCGCGAGGCGCAAGCGGAACGAGCGCGGCGACGGAACTCCTCAAAAAGCGAGCGTCCGCTCGTCGGAGCGGACGCTCTTTTTTAGCTCCGCGGGCGAACTCTACGCGGCCCGGCAGATTGCTAAACTGATCACCACCAACCACCAAACAGGCCGCTTCCGAGACCCGCGCCGAGGCCAATGCCCGCGCCAACGCCGGCGCCGAGACCGCCCAATCCTGCGCCAAGCAGGCCACCGCCGCCATAGCCGTAATAGCCCGGGCTGCCGCCCCAACCATACGAGCTGCCATAGGTCGGCCAAGCGGAGCCATAATAGCTGGCGCCGCCATAGCCATAATAGCCCGGACGGTAGCAGCGGGAGTAGCGCATCGGACGATACGACGAACCCCAATAGGTGGGCCGCGCCGCGTAACCCCAATAGGTGCGCACCGGACGCGCGTAACCCCAGTTGGTTCCGCCGCAGTGTCGATGCCAGCCGTAATGGGCGCGGCAGTAATGCCTCGCCTCGGCGATGCTCGTGGAGCCGATCACGGCCGTCATTGCAATCGCGGACGTAAACGCCAAGGCCTTAATTTTGTTCGACGCCATTTTCACCTCCATACAGTTTAGACCGACAGCAACCTCAACCTGGACGCTAATTACTCTTCGCCTTAGCCATAACTCTTTAAAGCTCAAGATATGGCGTCGTCGGGGAAGCAACGATCTGCAGTGCCAACTTGTATCTATCGAGATCGTGTCAAGAGGGACGCCAACGAATTCTTAGAAATTTAATGGAACGATCTTTAGCTCTGCATTACTATACGTGAATTTGACGAAACAGCTAAGAATGATTGGTGTAAACCCTTTTCCGATCACAATTTTCCAACTTCCCGCCGTACGGCGGTATAAGCTCCGTTCCGCCGCTGAGAAGTTCAGCGGCGCGGCTTTCTGCGCAGGGAGTTCGCATGCGCGTTTTGGGCATTGAAACCACTTGCGATGAGACTGCGGTCGCGGTCGTCTCGGAGCGGCTGGGCGGCGAAGGCGGAGAGATCCTTTCCAATGAGGTGTTGAGCCAAATCGCCCGCCACGCCGCCTATGGCGGCGTCGTTCCGGAAATCGCGGCGCGGGCGCATATTGATGTGCTCGACAGGCTGATCAGACGCGCGCTGGAGCGGGCCAAGACCGAGGCGAAAGATCTTGATGGGATCGCCGCCGCGGCTGGTCCGGGACTGATCGGCGGCGTTCTCGTCGGCCTCACGGCCGGCAAGGCCATGGCGCTTGCCTTGGGCAAACCCTTCATCGCCGTCAATCACCTGGAAGCCCACGCGCTGACCGCGCGTCTGACCGACCGCCTGGACTTTCCTTTTCTGGCGCTCCTCATCTCCGGCGGGCACACGCAAATCGTCGCGGTGAAGGCCATCGGCGACTACCGCCGGCTGGGCTCCACCGTCGACGACGCTGCCGGCGAGGCCTTCGACAAGGTCGCCAAAATGCTGGAGCTGCCATATCCGGGGGGGCCGCAGATCGAGAAGCTCGCGCTTGAAGGCGACGCGCGACGATTCGACTTTCCGCGCCCGATGCTTGGCCGGGAAGGGGCCGACTTTTCCCTCTCAGGCCTCAAGACCGCGGTGCGGCAGGAAATTCTCAGACTGCCGACGCTGAGCGAAAAGGACGTCAGGGATCTTGCAGCCTCTTTCCAAGCTGCGATCGTCGATGTGATCGTGGACCGGGTGCGCTCCGGCGTGCGCCTCTTTACGGCAGGCGAGGGTCGAGCCCCGCAAGGCCTTGTGATCGGCGGCGGAGTCGCGGCCAACGGCGCCATTCGCCGCGCGCTGATGCGGCTTTGCGCCGAAAGCGGGCTGCGTTTCATTTCGCCGCCGGCGGCGCTGTGCGCCGACAATGGCGCGATCATCGCCTGGACCGGTCTCGAGCGCTTAAAACGCGGATTAACCGACGACCTCGACTTCGCGCCGCGGCCGCGATGGCCGCTCGACGCCGCGCCGAGCCGATCACACCACGGCAAGGCCTAGGGCGGTTCGATGCGGCTCCTTTTTTCTGCGGCGCTTGCGGCCATGACGCTTGCGCCCACGCCGCAGCCGGCCGGACTCCTCGCAGAGGAGCCGACCTTCGCAGGCGTGCGCGTGTTCTACGGGCCCGGCGACGGTTTCGGTGCGGTCGACGGGCGGCTGATCAACGACGCGCGCCGCTCGATCGATATGGCCGCCTATGTTCTGACCGACCGATCTCTGACGGCGGCGCTCGGCCGCGCGGCCATGCGCGGCGTCAAGGTGCGGATCTATCTCGACGGCGAAGAAATGGGGCGCGGCGCGTCTGTGGTCGAGGAAATCGCCGACGCCCCGAACGTCGAAGTGCGCCGCAAGGGCCGCGCGCGCGATCTGATGCATCTGAAATCATATCAGGTGGACGGTCGCGTCTTGCGCAGCGGCTCCGCCAATTTCAGCGTCTCCGGCGAAATCTATCAGGACAATGATTTGATCGTGATCGAGAGCCCACAGGCCGCAGCGCGGTTTCATCAGACTTTTGAAAGGCTGTGGTCGCGTCCGGACAATCAGCGGATCGGCGTGCGATGACGCGCGCGACTGTCGCTGTTCTCGGCGCCGGCGCTTGGGGCGTCGCCCTCGCCAATGTCGCCGCGCAAGGCCGCGCGCGGGTGCCCTTATGGGCGCATGACCCTCAGTCCGCCGAAGCTCTGGCGCGCGACCGCGAGAACACGCGCCGATTGCCGGGTCTGCCGCTTGCCGCAGCCGTCGCCCCGACGAGCGACATTTCCGTCATACGTGAGGCGGACATCGTGCTCGCCGTCACGCCCGCACAAGCGATCCGCATGACCGCGCGCGCCGCGCGGCCGCATATGCGCGAGCGCGCCGCCTTTGTGATTTGCGCCAAGGGCATTGAACGCGACCGGCGCAAGTTCCTGAGCGACGTAGCAAAGGAAGAACTGCCTCACGTCGATGTCGCCGTGCTCTCGGGACCAAGCTTCGCGGCGGATGTATGCAGAGAATTGCCGACGGCGGTGACTCTCGCGGCGCATGACGAAGCGCTGGCGCGGCGCTTGAGTGAAGAGCTTTCGACGAAGACGTTTCGGCTTTATCGCTCGACCGACGTGCGCGGCGCCGAGATCGGCGGCGCCGCGAAAAATGTTCTCGCCATCGCCGCTGGCATGAGCCACGGCCGTGGGCTCGGCGCGAGCGCGCAGGCGGCGCTCATTGCGCGCGGATTTGCCGAGTTGATGCGTCTCGGACGCGCGTTAGGCGCGCGCCAGGAAACATTGATGGGGCTTTCCGGATTGGGCGATCTCGTGCTCACCTGCGGATCGGCGCAGTCGCGCAACTTTGCGCTCGGCGAAGCGCTGGGGCAGGGAAAGTCGGTGGAAGACGCCACGCATGGCAAGCTTGCGGAGGGCGCCTTTACGGCGCGTGTCTTGGTTGAAATGGCGCGCGCGCATGACGTCGAGTTGCCGATCGCTGAAGCCGTCGATTCCATTCTTTCCGCGCGGCTGAGCGTTGACGGCGCCATCGAAGCGCTGCTGATGCGCCCCCTCAAAGCCGAAAACTGATCGTCAGCTCCGCGACGAACGGGCGCTACTTCGAGTCCAGAATGTCGCGCATCTTCACCGCCAGCTGCTCCAAAGTGAACGGTTTGGTGAGCAGCTTGACGTCCTTGTCAAGCACGCCATTGTGCACGATCGCGTTGCGCGTATAGCCGGTGATGAACAGAACGCGCAGGCTGTGTCTGCGAAACACCGCCTCGCGCGCGAGACGGGCGCCGTCCATGTCGGGCATAACCACATCCGTGACCATCAGCGCGATGTCGGGACGACGGCGAATAATGTCGATCGCCGCACGTCCGTTCTCGGCCTCCAGAACCGAATAACCCAATTCCCGCACGCCTTGCGCGGTGACGCGCCGCGCGGTGTCGTCATCTTCGACGATGAGCACCAGTTCCTCCGGTCTTCCAAGCGGAAGTTCGAGGGGTCTAGGACGCGGTAAGGGCAGTTCGGCGGGTGCTTCGACGTGATTGAAGCGCGGCAGATAGAGCTTGATGCAGGTTCCGCGCCCGGGTTCCGAATAGATTTTGACCTGGCCGCCAGACTGCTTGACGAATCCATGGACCTGCGAAAGGCCGAGTCCGGTGCCCTTGCCTGCGGGCTTTGTGGTGAAGAACGGATCGAACGCTTGCGACAAGACCTCGGGCGGCATGCCTTGTCCGGTGTCGGTCACGGCGATCATCACATATTGGCCAGGGTTTACTTCGATGTTTTCGCTGGCGTAGGCGTCATCAAGATAGCAGTTGGCCGTCTCGATCGTCAGCTTGCCGCCGTCCGGCATCGCGTCGCGCGCATTGACCGCGAGATTGACGATGGCGCTTTCCAGTTCGTGCTGATCGATTTTTGTCGTCCACAGGCCGCCGGCCAGAACGGTTTCGAGTTCGATCTTTTCGCCGAGCGCGCGGCGCACCATGTCCGAGACGCTGGAGACGAACTTGTTGGGGTCGAGCGGGCGCGGCGACAAAGGCTGGCGGCGTGAGAATGCGAGGAGCCTGCGAACCATGGCGGCGGCGCGATCGGCGCCGTCCATCGCTGAATCGATCAGTTGAATGCAATCCTCGTTCGAGTCCGCAAGCTTTCGCCGCAACAGATGCAGACTCGCGACGATGACGCCGAGCATATTGTTGAAGTCGTGCGCGATGCCGCCGGTCAGATGGCCGAGCGCTTCGAGCTTTTGCGACTGCCGCAACTGCGACTCGAGCGCTTCGCGGCGCGTCGTTTCCCCAATCAGCTGGTCGTAGGCGGTCTTTAACGAGTCGCGTGAGGTTTGCAGCGCGCGCATCTGCTTTTGCGCATTGAGAAATGAAAATGCGCCAAGCGCGAAGATGATGCCGCCGAGCGCCCAAACGGCCGCGTCAAACTCGCCGCCGGCGGCGTTGAGTTCGCGCTCGCGCTTCTCGCTGAGGTTCTTCTCATTTTCAATCATCGTGTCGATGATGGCGTGGAGCCGGTCCATCAGCGCCTTTCCGCGCCCGGACTTGACGAGCTGCACGGCCTTGTCGGCCCGGAGCGCGCGCATATCGGCGATCGCCTCATCGATGATCTCGACCCTTTCGCCGAGCAGCGGTCGCATTTCCGCGACGATCTCGAGCTGCTTGGGATTGTCTCTTACGCGCTCCGAAAGCCGGTCGACAATGACGGGCAATTTGCGCGTCGCTTCGGAGCTGGCGTCCAGATAGCGTTCGTCCTGGGTGATGATAAAACCGCGCTGACCGCTCTCGGCGGCCTGCAGCAGTCCATAAAGCTGATAAAGATCGCTTTGCACCTGGATAGTGTGGCGCAGCCATGCGCCAGCTGCGCGGCGCTGGGATTCAGCGCGCACGGCCACAAATCCGGCAAGCGCAAGCACCGCGAATCCGAGCGCTATGCCAAACAGTCCAGAAGCGACGAATTTACGTGTCGGAGACATTTTGTTCCGGCGACTGGATGGACGCGCGCCACTCTACGACGCGCCTCCTGAATGCGAAAGTTCAGGGGACCTGTCGCACTGCGCCTTTGGCCGCGCTCGTCGTCATTGAGGCGTAGGCGCGCAGCGCCGTGGTGATTTTTCGAGGCCGCGCCTTGGCCGGAGCGAAGCCTTTCGCGGATTGTTCGGCGCGCCGCGTCGCCAGTTCGTCTTCGCTGACGGCGAGCGTAATCCGGCGCGCCGGAATGTCGATTTCAATCCTGTCGCCGTTCCGGACCAAGGCGATCGCGCCGCCCTCGGCCGCTTCTGGAGAGACATGGCCGATCGAAAGCCCGGCCGTGCCGCCGGAAAATCTTCCGTCGGTCACCAGCGCGCAGACCTTGCCGAGCCCCTTCGATTTCAGATAGCTCGTCGGATAGAGCATTTCCTGCATGCCGGGTCCGCCGCGAGGGCCTTCGTAGCGGATGACGACCACCTCGCCGGCCTTTACCTCGCCCGTCAGAATGCCCGACACGGCCGCGTCCTGACTTTCATAGACCCTGGCGGGGCCGGCGAATTTCAAGATCGAATCGTCAACGCCGGCCGTTTTCACGATGCAGCCGTCGATGGCGAGATTGCCAGTAAGCACGGCGAGGCCGCCATCCTTGGAGAAGGCGTGCGCCGCGTCGCGTATCGCGCCTTTTTCGCGGTCGGCGTCGAGCTCCTTATAGCGGCGGTCCTGGCTGAACGCGACTTGCGTCGCCACGCCGCCCGGCGCGGCGCGAAAGAACGTGCGCGCGGTTTCGCTCTGCGTGACGGCGATGTCCCAGCGCGCCACGGCGTCGCTGACCGAAGGACTGTGGACGGTCGGAAGCTCGCCGTGCAGCAGACCGGCGCGCAACAATTCTCCGAGAATGGCGATGACGCCGCCGGCGCGATGCACGTCCTCAAGGTGAACATCGGGGGCGGAAGGCGCGACCTTGCACAGCACCGGCACCCGCCGCGACAGGCGGTCGATGTCGGCCATCGTGAAATCGACCTGCGCCTCGTGCGCCGCCGCGAGAAGATGCAACACGGTGTTCGTTGAGCCGCCCATGGCGATGTCGAGCGTGATGGCGTTCTCGAAGGCTTCAAAACTCGCGATCGAACGCGGCAGCACGCTTTCGTCGTCCTGCTCATAGTAGCGGCGCGCGAGATCGACGATGAGATGGCCGGCTTCGACAAACAGCCGCCGGCGATCCAAATGGGTCGCCAGGGTCGAACCATTGCCGGGAAGCGACAGCCCCAGGGCTTCGGTCAGGCAGTTCATGCTGTTCGCCGTGAACATGCCGGAGCATGATCCGCAGGTCGGACAGGCGGAGCGCTCGATGGTGGCGACGTCGGCTTCGCTGACCGTGTCGTCCACGCCGGCGATGATCGCATCGACAAGATCGAGCGCGTGCTCCTTGCCGGCGAGCACGACTTTGCCGGCCTCCATCGGGCCGCCGGAAACGAACACCGCCGGAATGTTGAGGCGCAGCGCCGCCATCAGCATGCCGGGCGTGATCTTGTCGCAATTCGAGATGCACACCAGCGCGTCGGCGCAATGCGCGTTGACCATGAATTCCACGCTGTCGGCGATGAGATCGCGCGAGGGCAGGGAATAGAGCATCCCGTCGTGGCCCATAGCGATGCCGTCATCGATCGCGATGGTGTTGAACTCCTTCGCGACGCCGCCGGCCTTTTCGATTTCGGCGGCGACGAGCTGGCCGAGATCCTTCAAATGCACATGGCCGGGAACGAATTGGGTGAAGGAATTGGCGACCGCAATGATCGGTTTGCCGAAGTCCTCCTCCTTCATGCCTGTCGCGCGCCAGAGGCCGCGCGCGCCAGCCATGTTGCGGCCGTGGGTCGTCGTGCGTGAATGATAAGGAGGCATTGAACTCTCGCCGTCGCGAAGGCTCGTCGTTCGAGCCTTTCCAAAGACGACTATCGCAGCGAACGCACCGCCGCAACTGTGGTTGGAGCAGCCGAAACCGCGGCTTTCGTGGTGTTTAGCCCTGCGCGTGCGCCGGGCGGGACACGGTCAGCGTGGACGCGAGTTTGGCGTAGACCCTACCTGAAACCCGCGCTGCTTAAGCGGCGCGGCGCTCCGCCGACGGCGCCACTTTGCTGACGCAGTCTCGAATGGCGGCGATCGAAGCGAAGCTTTGCCGCCGGAGCATGGAGACCGGGAACTCGACGTCGAAGGCTTCTTCAAGCGCGAGCATGGTGCGGATGGCGGCGAAGGGGGTCAGCCCTGCGCTGTAGAGATCGTCCGAATCCGACAAATGTTCCACGGGGGTATGCAGACGGCCGTGCTCTTGCAGCAAACGGCGTATCGTATCAATCATTGATCCAACTCCAAGAGCTCCGCGTTGAAGCGGGCTGCAGCGTTGTTGTCGCGATAAGCGCGAGGTTTTCCTAACAACCTTAACTAGCGCGCCAAGGATTCGGGCGCCTCGCCTGAACGCAGGATGAATTCGCCGCCCGTGGGTCGAGTCGTGGCTTACAAATGGTTAATCTAATTCTCGGCTCTGTGGCCGTTTCTGTTGACCTGCGCTATGTTAGCGGCGATGCGAACGCTGTTGCTTCTTCCGCTGACGATCGTGGTCTTTCTTGGAGCCCTGCCGGCCGGAATCGCGCTGGCGCAGGCGTTGGAGACGCCTGCGATCGAATCATTCGGCGAAGAAGAGGGCGATTTCCTTTTCATCCCAGGGATTGGCAGGATTCCGCTGCCGCCTGGGACCCGCGCGCTCGGCCCGGGACAAGGCGGACGCGATGTTGATCCAGAGCGGCGCGCGCCGGCCGCGGCGGCGGCGCCCCCGCCGCCCAAGGACTCCGCCCAGCAGCGGGCTGACGAGATGGCGCGGCTTTATCTTCGCCTGGAGCAGGCTGAAGACGAGCGGGAGGCGAAAGGCGTTTCGGCCGCGATCGTCAGCCGCTGGGCGCGTTCGGAGTCGGACACGATCAATCTGCTTGAGGCGCGCGCCCTTGCGGCGAACGCGGCCGGCGCGCCGCCTCTCGCCCTGAAGCTTCTCGACTATGTGGTCGCGCTCTCGCCGCAATGGGCGGAGGGCTATGTTCAGCGCGCTAAGGTGCGGGCGGAGCAGGGGGACGACAGCGGCGCGATCGCCGACCTCGAGACGGCGGCGACGCTTGAGCCGAAGCGTTTTGACGCGCTCGCCGCTCTTGGCGCGCTCAAGGAGAAGACCGGCGACAAGAGAGGGGCGCTCGCGGCCTATCGAAAGTCGCTCGCGATCTCGCCCCAGCAGGAGTCGCTTCAAAAGATCGAGGAGCGCCTGCATATTGAAGTCGAGGGGCGCGACATCTGAACGCTGCGGGGATGCGATGACGACGACCGACAGGCAGGCCGCGAGCGTGGTTGCGCCCGAAGCGCTGGAGCAGCTCTTTACGAGAGCGCGGACCCACAATGGCTGGCTTCCCAAAGACGTGCCGGACAGCCTGCTCGAACTCGCCGTGGACTACGCGAAATGGGGCCCGACAAGCGCCAATTGCTCGCCGATGCGCATCGTCTTCGTGCGCTCGCCGGAGGCGAAGGCCCGGCTCGCCCCGGCGATGTCGGACGCCAATCGTCCGAAGACCATGGACGCGCCCGCCACGGCGATCGTCGGCTATGATCTCGATTTCGCGGAAACTCTCCCGCACCTTTATCCGGCGACGGACGCGCGTTCCTGGTTCGTCGGCAATCAGACGTTGATCGAGGAGACGGCCTTTCGCAACGGCTCGTTGCAGGGCGCCTATCTGCTACTCGCGCTGCGCGCGGTGGGTCTCGATTGCGGACCGATGAGCGGTTTCGACAGGGCGAAGGTCGACGCGGAATTCTTCCAAGGAACGCGGATAAAGTCGAATTTTCTGATCAACATCGGATACGGTGATCCGGCAAAGCTCTATCCTCGCGGCCCGCGGCTCGCTTGTGAGGAAATCGCGACTATTCTTTAGGAGGCCATCCATGACGCTACGAATCATTCCACAACGCTTCGCCCCGCACGCTCAAGGGCTGCTGCGCATCGCCGCGGCTTTGCTGTTCATGCAGCATGGGACGGCCAAGCTCTTCGGCGTCCCGCATGTCGCGATGTTGGAGAACATGCGGCTATTCTCGCTTGTGGGCGCGTCGGGAATCCTTGAGTTTTTCGGCGGCCTGCTGCTGCTGCTCGGCCTCTTCACCCGGCCTGTCGCCTTTATTCTTTCGGGTCAGATGGCGGTCGCCTATTTCTTTTTCCACGCGAGCCAGGATGTGTGGCCGCTCATCAACAAAGGAGAACTCGCCGCGCTCTATTGCTTCGTATTTCTGTTCTTTGCAGCGGCCGGGCCGGGCGCCTTCGCGATCGACCGCGAGTGACGTCGCCCTCAGCAAGCGAATCCCGGCGGCGACGCCCTTTCTATTGACATTGGGGACGGGGGACATATTCCCTTGCGGTATGTCCCAGACGGCCTTCACCGCCAAGCGTCG
Organism: Methylocystis sp. H62; assembly: GCF_015709515.1. Taxonomy (GTDB): domain Bacteria; phylum Pseudomonadota; class Alphaproteobacteria; order Rhizobiales; family Beijerinckiaceae; genus Methylocystis. The sequence goes on along the minus strand of NZ_JADNQZ010000052.1, from coordinate 99,020 downwards.
GTCCCAAGCCTTGGCGCTGCCTAATCTGCTGACCTATGGCCGCATGGCCGCCGTCCCGGTGGTGGCGGGGTTGCTCCTTGGCTTTACGGAGCACTGGGCGCGCTGGGGCGCGCTCGGCATTTTCGTCGCCGCAGGGGTGACCGACTTTCTCGACGGCTATTTCGCCAGGATCTGGCAGCAGCAGTCGCCGCTCGGACGGATGCTGGATCCCATCGCGGATAAGTTGCTCGTCGCGACGACCCTGATGGCGCTTGTCGCCGATCGAACGGTCGCGGGCTGGACGATCTGGGCGGCGATCATCATCCTATGCCGCGAAATCCTCGTGTCCGGCCTGCGGGAACATTTGGCCGAGCTCAAGGTCCGCTTGCCCGTCTCCGCCATCGCCAAGTGGAAAACGGCGGCGCAGCTCGTGGCGCTCGGCTTTCTGATCGCCGGACCGGCCGGCGAAGTCGTTCTCCCCGGCACGGTCAAGATCGGCGCGGCGCTCTTATGGGCCGCGGCGATTCTGACGCTTTACACCGGGTTCGACTATCTGCAGTCCGCGTGGAACCATTTCGGAGAAGACGAGGCGGCATGAAGGCGCTGTATTTCGCTTGGGTGCGCGAGCGCATCGGTCTGGCGGAAGAGGAGATCGAGCCGCCGCGTGAAGTTGTCACGGTCCGTGAGCTGATCGACTGGCTGTCCGCGCGGGACGAGGGATATGCGGCCGCTTTCGCCAACCCGGCGACGATCCGCGCGGCCCTCGACAAGACGCATGCGGCGCCTGACGCGCCGATCGGCGCAGCAAGGGAGATCGCCTTCTTCCCGCCGATGACGGGCGGCTGAGATGGCGCCGCGGCCGGCTCCGGCGGTGCGCGTGCAGGCGGAGGATTTCGACCCTGGGCGGGAACAGGCGCTGCTGACGGGCGGGCGGCGAGACATCGGCGCGCTCGTCAGCTTCGTGGGCCTCTGCAGGGACGAGGACGGCGCGCTCGAGGCTTTGGAGCTCGAACATTATCCCGGAATGGCCGAGGCCGAGATCCGCCGGGTCGCCGAGGAAGCGCTCGAGCGATGGCCTTTGCAGGGATTGACCGTCATTCACCGCTTTGGCCGCATCCAGCCGGGCGAACAGATCGTATTTGTGCTCACAGCGGCGCGCCACCGCGCGGACGCTTTCGCCGCCGCGGCGTTTTTGATGGATTACCTCAAAACCCGCGCGCCGTTCTGGAAAAAGGAGCGCCGCGCGGATGGCGCGTCGGGCGACTGGGTCAGCGCGAAATCCGAAGACGATGCGGCTGCGGACCGTTGGCGCTAGATCAGCTGCTGCGGCGCAATCAGATGCACGACCCACCCGTGGAGCGCGACGGTCGCAACGACCAGAAACAGCGTTGCGAGCGTGAAAACGTCGAGGTTTTCCCTGGGCACGCGCATCATGGTCGGCAGGCCGACGGAAAAAACATAGATTCCGTAGAAGCCGAGCACGTCCAGCCATCGAAGGCCGGGAATCAGCCCGAACAGCGAGGCGAGCCAGACCGGCGTGTACGAATAGGCGGTCAGCATCAGCGCGCGGCGATCGTCGGTCTTCCCATCGAAATGCGGCGCAATGGCCGATATGACGAAGGCGACGATAAAAAACGCCGGCAGGCTCAGCAGATACTGAACGAAGGCGCGATAAAGCCCGCCCGCGAACGTCGGGTGCATGATTCCCTGCGGGCCATGGGAAAAGCCGAAAAGCCATGAGCTGAAGAAGCTCGCGAACGGCGGAAGCAGCGCCAATATCGCAATATAATTGCGGTAGAGATCGAAGACGGACGTTTCCTCTTCGGAGATTTTTGTCCATTCGCTCTGCGGCGCGAGGATTAAGCCCTTGATCCGCGATAGCAACTGCATTCCGGCCTCCATTGATTTGCCGCAAGCGCTAATTACCGAGGCGGTCATGGAGCCGGGCTTGCGGGCGCCGGGTCCTCCATGCGAGGGAGAGTGCGGCCAGCTGCGGCCGGTTTGATGATCCACGGTGAAATCTAACGCGACGGGCCGCATGAGAAAACTGCTGGAATATTTTTGGCCGCTCGTCGGCCTTGTCGCGGTCGTCGCGTCTTTTTTCCTTCTCTATCACGAATTCAAAGGAGAATCGGTCGGCGCCGAGGTTTGGGCCAATCTCCAGGCCATTCCGACGAGCCGCTATCTGTTCGCTGGCCTGTCGACGCTTGTCGCCTATGCGGCGCTCGCCTGGTACGATCGCATCGCGCTCCTGCACCTGGGCGTCAAACACATCAACTGGCTGTTTATCTCGGTCTGTTCGTTTACGACCTACGCCTTGTCGCACAACATCGGCGCAAGCGTTTTCTCGGGCGCCATGGTGCGCTATCGCGCCTATTCCACCAAGGGGCTGACGGCGACGCAGGTCGCCACGCTGGTGGTGTTGTGCTCCTACACGTTCGGCTTCGGCAATGTGCTGCTCGCCGGCCTTTTGCTGACCTATGATCCCGCGATCATGCAAAGACTGTCGGGCTTCCTTCCCGACATCATTACCAACCCGAACACCGCGCTGGTCGTCGGTTTGTCCTGCCTGGCCTTCGTCGTTCTATACGTTCTCGGATCGCTGATGCATTTCCGCGCGATCCGGCTGTTCGGGCGTTTCGAAATTCTCTATCCGCGCCCCGGCATCATGCTGCGCCAGCTCTTCGCGGCTCCCTTGGAATTGATCGGCGCGGCCGGCATCATCTATTTCGCGCTGCCGGAGCAGGGCAATCCTGGCTTTCTCATCGTGCTCGGCGCGTTCCTCTTGTCCTTTTCGGCGGCTTTGGTGTCCCATGCGCCGGGCGGGCTCGGCGTCTTCGAGCTGCTGTTCATCAATGTCATGCCGGATGTGCCGCGGCTGAAGGTCTTGGCTGCGCTGCTCGTCTGGCGACTCTTCTATCTCATCGTCCCGCTGCTGATCGCGCTCGTCGTCGTCGCGCTCTTCGAACGCAAGAAACTCGTCGAGCGCTGGCGCCGGATAGAGGAACAGCCTCAAAAATAAAAAACGCCGGCCATCGCGGACCGGCGTTTCGAACCTCTCGGCGTGTCGCCGCGCTCACATACGATATTGCTGAAGGCGCGTGGTCCGCAGTCCGGCGAGACCGTGCTGGTCGATCGACATCTGCCAGCTCAGGAATTCGTCCACCGTCAGCGTATAGCGACTGCAGGCTTCGTCGAGCGAGAGCAGGCCGCCGCGCACCGCCGCCACCACTTCCGCCTTACGCCGAATCACCCAGCGTTTGGTCGAAGCGGGGGGTAAATCCGCAATGGTCAGCGGACTGCCATCGGGGCCGATGACATATTTGACACGGGGACGGTGCGTCTCGGTCATCTCACTCACTCGCTACTCAAACAGCCACGTTGTAGCGTCTTTATAGAGGCGTCGCTTTAAGAATTGCCTAAACGGATAGCCTCTATAAGCAATGGAAAATAAACTAAATTTTAGGAATATGCGGCGTTCCGAGACTTGGCGCGCCGACCGCGCAACCGCCAATACCAGAGCAGGGTTCGCTTTTGCCTGGGTTTGCTTGCATCGAGCGTCTTGCGCCGCCCCGGCAAGGTTAGCGTCTCGAGCATCGACCGTATTGATTTGGCGAAGCGCTAAAAACGCGTCGTTAACTGCGTCAACCATTCTGGCGAAGCCGTGACAAGCGCCGTCTCCAACGTCTTGTCGTAGCCTGACACGATCAACGCCCCAATCAGGATGAGCGACGCGCCGAGCGCTTGCTTCGCCTGTTTTCCAACGGTCAGCAGCCGGTCCCGCCAACGCGCCATCGCCTGCCGCGAGAGGGCGCCAAGCAACATCAGCGGCGCAGCCGCGCCGAGACCGAACGCGGCCATCGTCGCCGCGACGGCGCTCAGGTCTTCGCCGCGCGACGCGAGCACCGATGCGGCGCCGAGCGTCGGACCCACGCAAGGGCTCCAAACGGCGCCAAGCAGAAGGCCGACGCCAAACTGACCGAACATTCCGCCGCGAGCCCCGTCGCCAAAGGCCGCGCTCAACCTGTCGCTGATCGGCCCGCCGGCGGCGGCGACGCGCGCCTGCAGCTCAGGCGCAAGCAGGATCACGCCCAGCCCGATCAGCAAAGCCGCAGCGACGAGCCGCAGCGAATCTCCATCGACGCCGACGGCGAAGCCGATCGTCGCCACGAAAAGGCCGATCGCGACGAAGGACAGGGCGACGCCCAGCGCCAGAAGCGCCGGCGCGTAGCGATGCTCCGCCGCCGCGGCGCCGAGCACCAAGGGCAAAAGCGGGAGGACGCAGGGCGATAAAATCGACAACACGCCGGCGATAAAGGCGACGCCGAAGGCGCCAAGCGCGCTGCCATCCATCGATTTACAGGGCCTTTGAGAGTAGCGCCGAAATTGCGGCCGGATCGGTCGCCCCGACGGAGCGCCCGACTTCTTTATCGCCTTTGAAGACGATGATCGTGCTTTGCCGGTTGGCCTTTAGCGTACGGAGAGCGCTCTTCTGGCTGTCGAAATCGACGCGGAACATCGCGACGTCCGCATATTTTGGGTCGGCTTCGACGCGCTGCACCGCCGGCTCCTGCGCGCGGCAGGTCGGACACCACGGCGCATAGACATGCACGATGATCGACTTGCCGGCGGCTTGCGCGGCGGAGAAGGCCTGTGGCGTAAAACTCTGTTCCGCGGCGCCGGCGGACGCGGCCGAATAAAGGATCGCGGAAGCGAACAGAAAGGCGGAAACGGCGAGTCGGCGACGCGAGATCATATACTTCCCTCGAAAGGCTGCCCCTTGCGCGAGCGGCGCTCGGGATTATGAACAAACATAATGGCCCCCCTCTTTGAAACCAAACCGGACAGCGCATGAACGACTGCATCGGCGTCATCCTCGCCGGCGGGTTGGCGCGGCGCATGGGCGGGGGCGACAAGCCGCTCGTCGAGATCGCCGGCCGGCCGATCCTCCAGCATGTGGTCGACCGCCTGAAGCCGCAATGCGCGCGTCTCGCGATCAACGCCAACGGCGACCCCGCGCGCTTTTCCGCTTTCGGACTGCCCGTCATCTGCGACAGCGTTGAAGGGTTCGCGGGACCGCTCGCCGGCGTTCTCGCCGGCATGGACTATGGCGCGGGGAAAGGCGCGGCGCATGTGCTGAGCGCGCCGGGCGACACCCCATTCCTGCCCGCCGATCTCCTCTCGCGACTTCAAGCCGCCCGAACGCGTGCAGGCGCGGCGATCGCCGTCGCCGCCTCGAACGGGCGAACCCATCACGCCGTGGCGCTGTGGCCGGTCGCGCTGCGCGAGGATTTGCGGCGCGCGCTCGTTGCGGAAGACGAGCGCCGAGTGTCGGCCTTCATCGGGCGTTATGCGAATGTGGTCGTCGATTGGCCGATCGAGCCCTACGACCCTTTCTTCAACGTCAACCGACCGGAGGATCTGGCGCGCGCCGATGCGATAGCCAAGGAAGAGCCGCGAAGCTAAATTGACGCCCAGCCAAGGCTGAAGAGACCGGCGCAGGATGGAACATGAGCGAGCAGACAAAAAAGGGATTGACGAGCAAGGTGAAAGAGGAAGCCAAGGCTTTTTTTCCGGTGTTCCTCTATGTGTGGTTCCTGCTCGCCGTGCTCGGCGTGCACAAATCGGTGGTCCTGTCGCAGGCGCATATCGTGCAGCATCAGGGCTTCGCCGCCGCCAAGGCGCTTGCCTTCGCCAAGGTGCTGTTCGTCGCCGATAAATTTGGGGTCTGGCGAATCTTCGACAAAAAGCCGCTGATCGTGCCGATTCTGGCCAAGTCGCTGCTGTTCGGTCTGCTGCTCATCGGCATGGACGTCGTCGAACAGACGCTGCTGGAGCATTTTTGGCCAGCCCATGCGGACCATGACCCTGTCGATCTCGACAATCTGCGCACGCTCCTGTCGGTTGGACTGGTCACCTTCGCCGCGCTGATCCCGTTCTTTGGCTTCCGCGAATTCGCCAAGCTGATCGGGGAGACAGAGCTGCGAAAAGTGCTCTTCGTGCGTCGCGAGAATTTCGTTCCGCAGCGCGACGCCGAGCCCGCTCCGTCGCCCGCGGCGTCGTCGGCGCCCACGCCCGCGGAGCCCTTAGAGGGCTAAACGAAGCCCGGATCCATCGCGACGGCGCCGTCGAGCCAGGGCGGCGTCGGCAGGTTTTGGCTGCGCAGAAAGTCGGCGTTGAAGAGCTTTGAGGCGTATCTTGCGCCGCCGTCGCACAGCACGGTCACAATCGTATTGCCGGGCCCCATATCGCGCGCCAGTCTGATGGCGCCCGCGACGTTGATTCCCGAAGAGCCGCCCAGCAACAGGCCCTCCTGCTCGGCGAGATCGAAGACGATGCGCAGCGCCTCGTCGTCGGGGATGCGGTAGGCGACGTCGACCGGCGCGCCCTCAAGATTGGCGGTGATCCGGCCCTGGCCGATCCCTTCCGTGATGGATGAGCCCTCACTCTTCAACTCTCCGGTCGTGTAATAGGAATAGAGCGCCGCCCCGTAAGGATCGGCCAGCCCGATCTTCACGTCCGGATTTCTCTCCTTGAGCGCCATGCCGACGCCGGCCAGCGTGCCGCCGGTGCCGCAGGCGCAAATGAAGGCGTCCACCCCTCCCTCCAGCGCTTCGTAAATCTCGGGCCCGGTGGTGGTGAGATGGGCGACGCGGTTGGCGACATTGTCGAACTGGTTCGCCCAGACGGCGCCGTTCGGCTCTTCCCTGGCGAGGCGCTCAGCAAGGCGGCCGGAAAGCTTCACATAATTATTGGGATTGGCGTAGGGAACCGCCGGCACTTCCACGAGCTGCGCGCCTTGCAGGCGCAGCATGTCCTTTTTTTCCTGACTCTGAGTCTCGGGAATTACGATCACCGTGCGAAAGCCGAGCGCGTTGGCGACGAGCGCGAGCCCGATGCCGGTGTTGCCGGCGGTGCCTTCGACGATCGTTCCTCCCGGCTTCAGCAATCCTTTCGCGCGCGCGTCTTCAACGATGGACAGCGCCGCGCGGTCCTTGACGGACCCGCCCGGGTTCATGAATTCGGCCTTGCCGAGAATGCGGCAACCGGTCGCCTTCGAGGCGCCGTGCAATTCAATGAGCGGCGTGCGCCCGATGGCTTCGATGACGCTGGAGGCGACGGTCATTGATGATTCCTGGCGAGTGGCGGTTCGTTCCTAGCCGACCGGCGGCTCCCGCTCAAAGGCGAAAATCGCGCCATGCCGCGCCTGCGCGCCCGGCGCCAGAATTCGCATCGAGGGCTTTTCATAGAGATCGCCGTAAAAGTCGTCCGGATCGCCATGGCCTGTCCATGGCTCAATGCACAGATAAGGAGCAGGCGGCAGCGTCCAAAATCCGACATGGGGGAAATCGTCGAGCGTGACCGAAAGACGCGCGCCTTCGCCATTGTCGAAAACGAGGCTGTGGCTCGCAAGATTGAGAAAGCACAGTGCGTCGCGCGTGAACATTTCTGGTTCGAGCGGCAGTCGCCGGCCGACAAGCGGCGTTTTGCGGACGGGTTTCGAGAAAAGCCCGCCGGGTCCGATGATGGGAACTTCGGCGCGCTCGGCCTTCTCGAATATAATCGCATGCGTTGAGGAAGAACCGGCGAGCGGCCAGCGAAAGGCGGGATGCAAGCCGCAGGCGTAGGGCAGGGGCCGCGAGTCGGCGTTTGTGACGATGAGATTATTTTCGAGCGCCCCGGCGCGAAGCTGGAACTCCACTTCGAACCGAAAGGCGAAGGGATACAGCGCGCGGGTCTCGGCGTCGTCGACGAGCGCGAGGCGCAAATAGTCGTCGCGCTGCTCGGCGACGTCGAAGCGCTTTTTCCAGGCGAAGCCATGGAGCGCAAGCGGATAGGTCTCGCCGTCGACGCGCATGCGGCCGTCGCGCGTCCAGCCGACGACAGGAAACAGCACGGGCGCGGTCTGGTCCCAGACCTTAGGGTTCTTCGCCCAGATCATGTCGACCCCCTGCGCGCGCCAGCTCGAAAGCTCCGCGCCGAAAGCCAGGATCTCCGCGCCGTCGCCGGAGGAATGGGTGAGCTGAATCGCGTCGGTCATGGGTCAATTCCATCGTCGGACACAAGTCCAAGCGAAGCTTCGAAACTCAGCTCCAAGCGCTGCTTCGAAATTGGCGTGATCCTCCAGTGCGGCGCTTGAGCGGCGGCGCCCGCCGCAATAAGGTCGCGCCGCCACGCCGCAGCACCCGCGACGCATGTTCGCGCAGCGCAACGCCAATGAGAAGGCCTTATGAACAGTAGTCTCGTCTCGGACATCGGCGCCGGAGCTTTCAGAACCGAGTTGACGCTCTTTTTCTCGACGTTCACGACGCTGCTGGCGGTCATCAATCCTTTTGAGGTGCTCCCGGTCTTCCTTTTGCTCCTGCGCGAGAAAAGCAACCAGGAGCGCGGTCGCGTGGCCTTCATGTCCTGTCTCTATGCGCTGCTGCTGATCCTCTTCTTCTTGTTCTTTGGCGCGGTGATCTTAAAAATCTTCGGCGTCTCGCTCAGCATGGTGCGCATCGCCGGCGGGATCGTGCTGATGAAGATCGGCTTTGAGCTTTTTTTGCCCTCGTCGGACGGCGACGGAACGCCGGCGTTCGCCAGATCGACGGGCAATATCGCCTTCATGCCGCTCGCGATGCCGCTCATGATCGGCCCCGGCCCGATCGCCACCGTGCTCGGGATGATGGCCACCGTTGAGCACTCGTCCCATGAGGCGCTGGCGTTCGGAGTCATTCTCGTCGCGATCTTTCTCGCCGTGGGCGTCACTTACGCGTGCCTCGCCTTCGCGACGCGGTTGACCACAACGCTCGGGCCGCTGGGAATCGACGCCGCGACCCGGATCGTCGGCTTTTTCGTCTCGGCGATGGGCGTGTCGCTGATCTTCAACGGCGTCATGGACGCGCTGCGATCACAAGGTTTTGGCGGCATGCATTAGCCGCTCTTCAGATAAGGCTACAGGCTGCGCAAGGTTTCGCCGAGCCTCAGATAGATCTCCCGATGCGCATCGCGCAGTCCGGGCACCCATGGTTTGAGCTGCGCGCCGACGACAGCGTCGAAATGGTCGAACCGCTGGCCAATGGCCTTGTCAAGATACTCGTAATACCAGCGCCCCGGCTTGAGCCTTTGGCGTTTAAAGACGCCTTCGCCTCCCACGGGCTCTTCCCGCGCCGTAAAGGGATATCTCTGCGAGATGACGCTCACCGCGCCGTCGTTGGGCCGCCACTGCGGCAGCGAAAGGTCGCCGCCGCCCCAACCGACGATCGGCGCCTTGGCGAAGTTGGCCTCGCGCGCCTGGTAGAGCGCCGGCTGCCAGAGAACGGGATGGATCGTCGGGTCGGGCCGCCAGGTTTTGCTGAAAAAGCCGGAAGCCCGAACATGCGTGGCGTTGGTCACCAGCGACAGATAATAGGTGTCCGGGTGCGATCTGAACCGCGCGTTGGCGTTGCGGCAGCCCTGCAGCGTCATGTCGAAGGCGAGATTGTCCTCGCCCGCGACGAAGGCGCCGGCGTCCAGACGCGCCATCGCCGTTTTCGAGTCAACTTCGCCGTCGGTCCATTGGTCGAGATGGAGATCGAAGGGCCTGCGCATGGCGCTCGGCACGCCGGCGGCCATCCCAAGAAAGTTGAACGACTCCGCGATAAGCCGGCTTGGTTTGCGGTTAAGCCGGCCATTTACCCGGTCGCATCCAAAGCCATAGGGAAGCAACGAGCCGTTGATGGCGCCGGCGACGCTGATCACGCCTTCCACCCAGCCGGCGTTTGTCCCTTGCCCCCAGAAATCGCTGGCGAGCAGCGCCTGCAACTGCATGGCGGTCTGGGCGCCTGCGCCATGGCCGACGAGGATCACCGGGTTCTCCGCCGACCATTCGGGCGCAAACGGGTCTGCATATTCCCGCGAATAGCGGGCGTGGCATGCCTCATCGCTATGCCGGGCGCCATAGTCCACACGTCCGCCGGCAATCTGAGCGAAAAGCTCGCAGGCGCGATCATGGAACGAGCTGACCGCTCCCACCTTCGCTTCATGGACCGCGAAAGGTTCGCCAATCTGATCGAGCGCGTCGCCCCAATAGGGAAGTCCGAACTCTTGAGGCCCCCAGCCGAAGAAATCATGCACGAAAACAATATGAGTGGATTTGAGCGCCATCGCCGATCCGAATTCAATTGAAAATCAATAAGCTTTGGCGCTCAAATGAGCGCGTCGTATTCGTAGATCGCGCTGACGTCGAGCGTCTCCCGCGGCGTGGCGCTGAGGCCGAGCGGCGAGCTGATCGGATCGTCGATGCGATGACCTTTGAGATCCGCGCCCGCCGTCATGTCGGGAACGTAGACGCGCCCGTTTCGGGACATCCAACTCTCCCAGAGGCGATCAATGTTGCAGTGATTGAGAAAGAAAACCGGATCATTGGGCGAGGAGCCAAGCAACATCTCTCCGCCAATCCAGACGTGGACGAGATTGTGCATCGCGGTCGTGGAAACGCCGTCGTCGTTCATCCACCCTTCGATGCGATTACGGAAGCTGTTCGCGTCGGCGTCCCAACCGGGCGAATCATAGGGCGACAGCGCCAGCGCATTCGTCACATGCGCCGTTCTCGGCAGCGCGTCGGCGCTCACGCCAAAGGCCCGCCGGAGGCCGCGGTTCACCGAACGCAACTCTCCGGAGATATTCGTGGAGATGCGCACTCTGAACGCGGATGGATCGTTTGCGTGAAACGCGAACGGGCCGCTAGCGACCGGATTTCCTTCGCCGCCCATGCAGTCCGCGCCCCAGATTGTGGCCGCGCTCTGCTCCTGGGGCGGAAGGTCGCCGTCTTCCGCCCAATCCCAGTAGGGCAGACCAAAATTCGCGTCGGCCAGGACCCGCTGGAGGTTCTGTTCGAAAACCATCAGCATCACACGGTGCCATGGCGCGAAAATCGGCCCGCGGTGCGCCGCGTTCCGCTGCGCGGGATTTCCCGGCGGCGTCTCGATCATCATTGCGGTGACGTGCCAGATGACGAAAAGATCGTAGGTGCTCACTGAGCGCGCGGCGCCCGGAATGCCGAATTCATCCGTCGTTCGGCCGGACGCCTCTTTTTTCAATAGTTTGACGCCCTCAATATATTGATCGCGAACCCCTGCATTCGTTGAAATATTGCTTCGGACGACGGCCATCGTCTCTCTCCTGAAAATCAATGTTCGCCTGAAAATCAATGCTCGTGTTTTGAGCCTTTCTTCACTGCGGGCCTGCTTTTGCGCGCAGGAGCGGGCCGGCGCTTGTGGCTTGCAGGAGGGCGGCTCTTGCTCGGCGCCGACTTTCGCTCGAACTCCTCGGGAAAGCCGTCGATCAGCGCCCGCACCATGTCGACCGCCGACGCGGTCTGGTAGTTCGGCAATGAATGACAATGAACCTGGCCGGAGGCATCGACGCCGAGCGGCGCGCGGATCTTCTTTCCGTCGACCAGGATCTTGTAGGTCGTGACGATTTCGATCTCGTGGCCGCGATAATTGTCCTCGCGCACCGACTGCGCGCCGCCCGCGCCATGACCCGCATGCGCTGGCGCTTTGTCGCGCGCGCGCGTGAGATAGTCGCCGAGTTTGCGGGGGGCGGCGCCCGTCGCCAGCTTCTTGGTCTCCATAAGCCCTCCGCACAATTCCTTTTATGCAATCCGACGAAGCTGTAGGCGCGAAGGCTTCAAGTGCCCGAAAAATCTACAAACTTCAGTCGAAGGTTCGCCTCATCAAAACGGATTGGATTGGAAATTTTTCACCAGCATTATGACGCGGCCAATGGACAGTGATGTCAAGTGAATTCCCAAGGCGTTAGAATTGATGAATTATTGCGCCACTTGGAAACTCCCGCCCTCATCGCGATCGGAAAAACTTGCGTCGCTTGTCGGCGAGGCTTAGCGACTCGATCGAGGCATCAATGTCCGATTCGATGGTTCCCGCCTTTCTTGGGGTCGAGCGCTCCGTGCTCGGTCGACGTTGGCGCGGGCGTTTGGACGCCAGAGGCGAGGCGCAGGCGCTCGCGTTGACCCAGGCGCATGGCATCGACGATTTTCTTGCGCGTGTGATCGCCGGGCGCGGCGTCACGGTCGCCGACGCCGTCGGCTATCTCGATCCCAAGCTGCGCGATCTTCTGCCCGACCCCTCGTCGCTGCGCGACATGGACGCCGTGACGCGCCGGCTCGCGGACGCGATTGAAAAGTTCGAGCAGATCGCCGTTTTTGGCGACTATGACGTCGACGGCGCCTGCTCCTCCGCGTTGCTCATCGACTTTTGGCGCGCGGCCGGCGCGCCGGAGCCATTGCTCCATATTCCCGACCGGATCATCGAGGGCTATGGGCCGAATGTCGAGGCGATCCGCGATCTCGCGGCGCGTGGCGCGACTCTGCTGGCGACCGTCGACTGCGGGACCTCAAGTCACGACGCGTTCGCCGTCGCGCGCGCGCTTGGCCTCGATGTGATCGTCCTCGACCATCATCAGGCGCCGGAAATCCTGCCCGACGCGCTGGTCGTCAATCCCAACAGGCTCGATGATCTTTCGGGGCAGGGGGCGCTCTGCGCGGCGGGGGTGGTTTTCCTTGTCCTCATCGGATTGTCGAGGACGCTGCGCGCGCGCGGCTGGTGGAGCGACGATCGACCGGAACCGGATCTTCTCGCCGCGCTCGATCTTGTCGCGCTGGCGACAGTCGCCGACGTCTCCCCGCTGGCGCGGCTCAACCGGGCGCTCGTCGCCAAGGGTCTGATGGTGATGGCGGGGCGATCCCGTCCGGGGCTCGCCGCGCTCATGGACGCCGCCCGTCTGGATGGGCCGCCACGCGCCTATCATCTTGGTTTCGCGCTTGGGCCGCGGATTAACGCCGGCGGCCGGATCGGCGACGCTGGCCTCGGCGCCAGGCTTCTCACCCTCGCCGACGGCGCGGAAGCGCATCGCATCGCTCTTGAGCTGGACCGGCTGAATGGCGAACGACAGGTCGTCGAGAGGTCGATCTTGGAGCAGGCGGTGGCCGAGGCGGAAGCGCAAATGGCCGGGTCCAATCGGCTGTCATGTCTCGTCGTGCACGGACCGGACTGGCATCCGGGCGTCGTCGGGCTGATTGCATCACGGCTAAAGGAACGCTTTAATATTCCAGCATTTGTTATTGCTTTCAATGGAGAATATGGAACAGGTTCAGGTAGGAGTTTAAGTGGCGTCGACCTTGGAGCCGCCGTGCGGCGCGCCGTCGAGATGGGCTTGGCGGTCAAGGGTGGCGGCCATGCGATGGCGGCCGGCGTGACGTTGGCCCAGGGCAAGATCGACGAGTTTCGCGCCTTTCTCGATGAGGCGTTGGAAGCGTCCGTCGAAGCCGCGCGTCTCGACGACGCGCTGGTTGTCGACGCGGCGGTCGCCGGACGAGGAGTCTGTCTCGAACTGCTGCGACGGGTGGAGCAGGCCGGTCCATTCGGGCAGGGCAACCCCGAACCCCTGTTTGCCCTGCCCGAGCAGCAGGTCACGTTCGCTCAGACGGTTGGGGCCGATCATGTGCGCGCCCGCTTGCGCTCGCGGGACGGCGCGACGGTCGACGCCATCGCCTTTCGCGCCATGCATTCGCCGCTGGGCGAAGCGCTATTGAGGCGAGATGGCGCACAGCTTCACGTCGCCGCCAAACTGTCACGCAATGTCTTTCGCGGCGTCGAGCGCGTCGAGACGCGAATCGTCGACCTCGCGCGCGTTCAATGAAGCCGAGCAGACTGTGGCGCCAGGGCCACACCCTGCTTTCAATCTCGGCACACGTACGCTTTTGGAAGGCATGTGTCGCATTTTGGTCTCATTCGCGACGCCTGCTGACGCCAGCGTAACTGCGTTTAACGACAACTTCACACATCAACGAGACACTCCGCGGGTTGTGCCGCGCGGCAGATCTATGTCGCGTCGAAAATGAAGGAAGCGCCGCCGCTTATGGGGCGTGCTTCAGTGCAGTCGGCGGCGGATCGAAGTTGGTGGCAAGGACCGTCTGGATGCGATTTGTCGTCTTTAAAAACGCTGCTCATGCGCCGCGTCCGCTGGTTCGCTCCTCAATCATCCTTTCCAAACTGCTGCCTCTTGTCTGTCTCGGCGCGCTCGCCGGATGCTCTTCGACCACGGGATCGCATAGAAGCGCCAGCCTCGGCGGATTCGGGCAGATCGACCCGCGTTACGGGGTGCGTCCAAGCCCGCGGGTCATCGCCGAGGGCGAAGAAGTGCCGAAGGGCGGCGGCGCCTATATGGTCGGCAAGCCTTACAAGATCGCCGGCCGAACCTATTATCCGAGCGAGAGGCCCTATACGGCGACAGGAACGGCTTCCTGGTACGGCTCGGATTTCCATGGGCGACGCACCGCCAATGGCGAAATATTCGACAGGGCGTCGATTTCCGCCGCCCACCCGACAATGCCGCTTCCCAGCTATGCGCGGGTCACCAATTTGCGCAATGACCGTTCGATCGTGGTGCGCGTCAACGATCGCGGACCCTATCATGGCGGACGCGTGATGGACGTCTCCCAGCGCGTGGCGCAAGCGCTCGATTTTCATGGCGTCGGCACGGCGCGGGTCAAAGTGGATTGGGTCGGGCGCGCCGATCTCGAGGGAGACGACGACGAAAAACTCCTTGCGACCCTGCGTGACGACGGCCAACCGGCGCAGATTGACGCCCCGGCGCCGGTGATGACGGCGGCGAATGAGCAGCCGGCGCGGATGGCGCGCTATGATGAAAGGGCGGAAGTCGCCGAACTCGCGGCCCGCGTCGCCTATGAGAATGGGCAGGCGTCAGATGACCAGATGCGGGCCTATGCCAGGCAGGAGAGCGACGCGCCGCTGCCTCCCTCGCGCGAGCACGCCAGCATCGACGAAGAACCCGTCGCTTCGACCCAGAAGGCCAAGAAAGTCGTGGCGCCGCTGCCGCCAGTGCGGCCCGCGCATCTCGGCGTCCGTCAAGCTTCCGCTCACAACGCCATCCGACAGGCGCTGAACTCCTCGGTTCGCACGAACTGAGCGGCCCACGCCGTGATTGCAATTTTCGGCGTCGCGCGCCATCTTCTCCCGGCTTGCCGCGCTGCGGCGTAAAGACGGGAGCGCGTCTTGCCGAATTTTCCCGGGCTGCACTTTATTCTGACGCTGTTCGCATTTTGGGCGCTTGGCGCAGCGCCGTCGCGCGCCCAAAATTTTCAAACCAGCGTCCCGCACGCCATCCTGATCGACGCTGGCACAAACACCGTTCTGTTCGAGAAGGGCGCGGACGATTACGCCAAGCCCGCGTCGACCGTCAAAATTCTGACGGCGGAGCTGATCTTTCAGGCTTTGGCGGAAGGAAAACTGAAGCTCGACGACGAATTCACGGTTTCCGAGCACGCCTGGCGCACCGGCGGGGCGCCGGCTGGCGGCTCTGCGATGTTCCTCGCGCTCAATAGCCGCGTGCGGGTCGAGGATCTCATCCGGGGCTTGGTGATCCAATCCGGCAACGACGCGGCGATTACGCTCGCTGAAGGCCTCGCAGGGGCCGAAGAGTCGTTCGTGACGCGGATGAACAAGCGCGCCGCCGAGCTTGGCCTTGTCAAATCGCGCTTCGGCAATCCCTGGGGCATGGACGGTCCTGATCAAAAGGTGACGGCGCGCGAAATGGCGAAGCTCGCGGCGCACATGATCAAGACCTACCCCGAGTATTACCGCTATTTTGGCGAGAAGGAGTACACCTGGAACAAGATTCGCCAACAGAACCGTAATCCGCTGCTGACGATGAGCATTGGCGCCGACGGTCTGAAGACCGGTAATATCGATAAAGACAGCGGCTACGGCTTGGTGGGCTCCGCCACGCAGGACGGCCGGCGCCTGATCGTCGCCGTTTACGGCGCGAAGAGCGCGAAGGAGCGGGCCGAAGAAGCGCGCAAATTGCTGCAATGGGGATTCAGGAATTTTGAGGAGAAGGAGCTGTTCAAGGCCGGCGAGCCGGTCGGCCCGGCGCAGGTCTATGGCGGCACGCAGGGCTCCGTGGAGCTGGTCGCCAAGGAAGACGTCAAGGTGCTGCTGCCGCGCGGCGCCAATGAGAGGCTGATGGGCAAGATCGTTTACGAAGGCCCTGTGCTGGCGCCGGTCGAGGCGGGCGCACCGGTTGGACGCCTCGAAGTGAAACGCGGAAACTCCGTCGTGCTCGAACAGCCGCTGCAAACTGCGGAATCGGTCGAGCAGGGATCGCTGCCGCGGCGCGCCTTCGACGCTATTTACGAATCCGCCGCCGCGGCCATTCACCAGAAACTCTCCGGGAAGAAATGACCTTCCAAGCGACGCCCGAAAAAGGCCGCTTCATCACCTTCGAAGGCGGCGAGGGCGTCGGCAAGTCGACGCAGCTTGCGCGGCTCGCCGAGCATTTGCGCGATTGCGGCTTCGAGGTGGTGACGACGCGCGAGCCCGGCGGCACGCCAAAGGCCGAGAAGCTGCGCGCCTTCCTGCTCTCGGGACGCGCCGCGCCGCTTGGTCCGCTCGCCGAGGCGGCGCTGTTCTCGGCGGCGCGCGCCGATCATGTCGAGACGCTGATCGCGCCCGCCATGAAGCGCGGCGCATGGGTGCTGTGCGACCGCTTCGCCGATTCGACCCGCGCCTATCAGGGCGCGCGCGGCGGCGTCGACGCCAAGACTCTGGCGCTGCTGGAAAGAGCGGCGGTCGGCGATAGGCGGCCGGATCTGACGATCATGCTCGATCTTCCGGCGCAAGAAGGCCTCACGCGGGCGGCGTCGCGGCGGCATGGCGAAGCGATCGATCGTTTCGAAAGCGAAGCGCCGTCCTTTCACGAGGAGCTGCGACAGGCCTTCCTCGACATCGCCGAGAGCGAGCCGGAACGCTGCTGCGTAATTGACGCCGGCATGTCCATCGACGACGTCGCGCGCGCGGTGCAGCGGCTCGTTCACGACCGCTTCCTGGCGCACGCCGCACAAGCCGCGCAATGAGCCGCGACGAGGGGAACCCGGAAAGCGATCGCTACGACGACGCCCCGCATCCGCGGCAGACCCTGGCGCTTTTCGGTCATGCCGCGGCGGAGCATGAATTCCTCGACGCCTACCGCCGCAACAAGATGGCGCAGGCGTGGATCATCGGCGGGCCCGAAGGCGTCGGCAAGGCGACGCTCGCCTGGCGCCTGGCGCGATTTCTCATGGCGCATCCCGAACCCGCCGCAGCGGCGGTTCAGTCCGCCGAGAGCCTTGCCGTGCCGGCGGACCATCCAGCGGCGCGTCGGATCGCCTCAATGGCGCTCGCCGATATTTTTCTGCTGCGTCGCGCCTGGAACGACAAGACCAAAAAGCACTTCACCGAAATTCGCATCGAGGACGTGCGCAAGGTTATTCAGGCCTTCCATCAGGCGTCAGGAACCGGCGGCTGGCGGATCGCCATCGTCGACTGCGCCGACGATCTTAATCGCGCCAGCGCCAACGCGCTTTTAAAGCTCATTGAGGAGCCCCCGCAGCGCTCGCTGTTTCTGCTCGTTGCGCATCAGCCGGGCCGCATGCTGCCGACGATCCGTTCGCGCTGTCGCAGGCTGATGCTCGGCGCATTGTCGCCGGAAGACACGATCGCCGCCGTGAAAAATCTTGGGTCCCCCTGGTCGCAGGCGCCTGAAGCGGACCTGCTCGTGGCCGCGGCGCGCGCCGAGGGCTCTGTGCGCGAGGCGCTGCGGCTGCTCGGCGATGACGGCGTCGCCTTCGACGCCGCCGTGCGCCGGCTTTTCGACAGGTTGCCGCAGATCGATTGGCTCGGCGCGCATATGCTGGCCGACAAGCTTACCGGCCGCGACAATGAAGCGGCCTATGAGACCTTCATGCGCGCGACGCAGCGCCATCTCGACTCCCGCGTCCGCGCGCTCGCGCAGACCGGCGCCGCGCCTTCGAGACTCGCCCGCTACGCAAGCGCCTGGGACGCCATTCGCGACGCCGCCAGGGAAACCGAGGTGTTCAACTTCGACAAGCGCGCGCTGGTGCTGGGGATCTTTGATCGGCTCGCTCAAGCCGAAGCCGGCTAGATCACGCAGCATTTGGGCGGAATTGCCCAAATGCAGATTACGTTATCGATTCCCAAAGTTTAGAGCGCGCTCTATGCGAAAAACCGGTTCCCACTTGTTCGCAGCGCGCTCTAGCGGCGGGCGCTAGCGCGCCTCCCGGCCGCTGTTCGCCATGGCGTTTTCGAGAAGCTGCAGCACGACCGCCGGGTCGCGCGGGAAGCCGGCGCGAATCCATTCGGCTTGCAGCGTTCTAAGCGCGTCGCCCAATTGCTTGCCCGGCGCGACGCCCCGCGCGATGAGATCCGCGCCCTTGATGGGGAAGGCGGGCGCGGGCGTCTCGTCCAGATAGCGTGCCGCCTCCCGCCACTCCGGATTGTCCGCCGCCGCGGCGCTTTCCGCATGCGCGAGCGCCAGCGCGTCGGCCGCGGCGCGCGCGCCGCACAGGAACAGCATCTCGCGCAGATGCGACGCCGGCGGCGGAGCCTCGCGTCCATGCAAGGGCGCGAGCGTTCGCGCCGCCGCCGCAAGCCGCGCGAATTCGTCGTTGGAGAGCCGCAGGCGCTCGCGCAGCCGCTCGGCGTCTTCGGCGGTCAGCACCGAAAAAGCCGCAAGCCGCAAGACCGCGTCCGCCGGTTTGCCCAAGGCCGTCTCGCGTTCGGCCAGCCGCTGCAGGCGAGCCGGATAGCCGATGCCGAGAATGACTTCGATCACGCCGGCGTGCGACATGGCGCGCAGCACGTCCGGCGCCCGGCCCGCGAGCAGCAGCTTCATCAGTTCGGCGCGGATACGCTCGCGCGACAGACGCGACAGATTTTCCCGCGCGACGATCGACTCATGCAGGCCCTCGCGATCGAACGGTCCCTCGCCATGAGAGGCGTTGAAGCGAAAGAAGCGCAGAATGCGAAGATAGTCCTCGCGAATCCGCGTCGCGGCGTCGCCGATGAAGCGGATGCGCCGCGCCTCGATGTCGGCGAGGCCGTCCGTATAATCGTGAATCTCGCCATCGAAAGAGAGCGACAGCGCGTTGATGGTGAAGTCACGCCGCTTCGCGTCCTGCTCGAAATCGCCGCCAAAGCGCACCTTGGCGAAGCGGCCGTCGGTCTCGACGTCTTCACGCAGCGTCGTCACTTCAAAGGGCGTTCCGGCGACGACGATCGTCACCGTGCCGTGCTCGATGCCGGTCGGCACGCCTTTCAGTCCGGCCTCGCGCGCGGCCGCAAGGACGGCGTCGGGCAGCGCCGTCGTCGCGAGGTCGACCTCGTGGGGCGGCAAGCCGAAAAGAGCGTCGCGCACGGCGCCGCCGACGACGCGGGTCTCGGCGCCGGTCTTGGCGAGCGCCGCAAACAACGTGGCGAGCCGAGGCTCCTCGAGCAGTTTCTGCGCTACGTTCATTCGAAGCGGCCCGGCTGCAATTTTCCGTTTTCGACATGGGCCGGCACGTAAGCGCCCTGGTTGAGCCGGGTGAGGCCGAGCGCCACGACGCCGACGATGGCGACCAGAAGGCCCGCGATCGTCAGCAGCGACACAACCTTGCCATGCCAGAGCTCGCGCACGAAAGGCCAGCGAAGCTGCAACGAATGGAAAAGCGCATAGGCGACGAAGGGCGTCAGGAAGAGCAGGGCGGTTTCAACGATTGCGCGCCACATGGGCGGGAACGCCTTTTGTGATGAGGATGTTCGACGAATATACTCCGAAGAATATACATGGCGTCCGTCGTAGGGCGTTTAATGCGGTATGCATGAACAAACTGTCACGTCCAAATTGCAGTTTTGGCGGTAAATTGCCTCCCCAACGCGCCGGTTGCGCTTGAATTGCCGCGGCGGAGAGACGAAGATTGCGCTTGGCCCTAATTCCCGCCGCTTCGCCTTTGAAAGTTCATGCGGAGCCGAATGGCGCGGGGCCATGGATCGACTGCGGCGAAACACGGCAGCGCCGCCACGATGCGCCCGATCCTCTTCATAGACAGGCTGCCTGAGCACGCTGAAATGACCTCATTGGACACCAGGACAACCTCGCTCGAATCAGCCGTCGTTCAATCCGCCGAACGCGCCCTCGACCATATCGGGCGCGCCCGCGCCGCGATCGGCGCCGTCATTTTTGGCCAGGACGAGGTCGTCGAACAGGCGCTGGTGACGATCCTCGCGGGCGGCCACGGGCTCCTCGTCGGCGTGCCTGGCCTCGCCAAGACCAAGCTCGTCGAGACGCTCGGCCGGGTGCTCGGCCTGGCGGAGCAGCGCGTGCAGTTCACGCCGGACCTGCTGCCCGCCGATATTCTCGGCTCTGAAGTGCTCGAAGAGGGCGCCGACCGTTCGCGTTCGTTCCGCTTCATCAGGGGGCCGGTCTTCACCCAGCTGCTGATGGCGGACGAGATCAACCGCGCCTCGCCGCGCACGCAGTCGGCGCTGCTGCAGGCGATGCAGGAGCATCATGTCAGCGTCGCCGGCAAGCGCCACGACCTGCCGCGGCCCTTCCATGTGCTGGCGACGCAAAACCCCCTGGAGCAGGAGGGCACCTATCCGCTGCCCGAGGCGCAGCTCGACCGCTTCCTGATGCAAATCGACGTGCATTATCCCGACCGCGCCAGCGAGCGACGGGTGCTGCTGGAAACGACTGGCGAGACGATGGCCGAGGCGAGCCAGGCGCTCGACGCCGAAGAGCTGATGGCGACGCAAAGGCTCGTGCGCCGGCTTCCAATCGGCGAAAAGGTCGTCGACGCGATCCTCGATCTCGTTCGTTCAGCCCGTCCAGACGAGGGCGACGCGGAAATCGCGCCGCATGTCGCCTGGGGTCCGGGACCGCGCGCCGCGCAGGCGCTGATGCTGGCGACGCGCGCCCGGGCGCTCGTCACCGGCCGGCTCGCGCCCTCGATCGACGACGTCGCGAAACTCGCCGCGCCGGTGTTGCGCCACCGGATGGCGCTCAATTTCGCTGCGCGCCGCGAGATGACCGTTTCTGACGTGGTTCAGACGCTCGTGGCGCGGATCGGGTGACGGGCCTTCGCTCCGCTCGTCCCCTCTGACGGAGAAAGATGACGATGTTTTCTGGCGTCGCCACGCGCGCCTATGATCCTGCCCAGCGCAAGCCCGCCGATGGCGCCGCCGCGGCCGATCTGGCGAGCCAAATGCCAAGGCTGGTGGCGCGCGCGCATGAGATCGCGGCGAGCCTCGCCTACGGCGTTCATGGCCGCAAGCGTGCGGGCGTCGGCGAGACGTTTTGGCAATATCGACCATTTGCGCCGGGAGAAGCGGCGCACCGCGTCGACTGGCGCCGCTCGGCGCGCGGCGATCAGCTCTATGTGCGCGAGCGTGAATGGGAGGCCGCGCACGACTATTTCCTCTGGATGGATTGTTCTCCCTCCATGGCCTTCGGCTCGTCTCTCGCCTCCGACGACAAACTGTCCCGCGGCGTGACCCTGGGGCTGGCGCTCGCCGACGTGCTCGTTCGCGGCGGCGAGCGGGCGGCGGCGCTGGGCCTGACCGCGCCGATCTCGGCGCGCGACGTGATCGACCGGCTGGCGCGCGCTCTGGCCGACAACGCAACGGAGGCGACGCGCGACGAGCTTCCGCCGCAGGCGCCGATCCGCCCGCGCGCCCGTGTGATTCTGATTTCCGACTTCCTCATCGATCCGGACGCGCTTGCGGCACGCCTGCGACGCTTCGCCGACGGCGGCGCCTCCGGCGCGGTCTTGATGGTGACCGATCCCAGCGAAGAAACCTTGCCGTTTTCTGGCGAAACCACTTTTCTCGACACCGACGGCGGCCCCGCCTTCTACGCGGGCGACGCGCGCAGTCTGCGCGCCGCCTATGCGCGGCGGTTCGAAGCGCATCGCGACGCCGTCCGGCGGGCCGCGCAACGCGTCGGCTTCATCTTCCTGCAGCATCGCACCGACAGGCCAGCCTCCGAAGCGGCGCTGGCGCTCGCCATGGGATTGCTCGGAGCGGATGGAGTCAGCTTCGAGGAGCGGCGCTGATGTTTTCCTTCGCCGCGCCGCTTGCGCTGTTTGGTCTCGTCAGCCTGCCGATGATCTTCTGGCTGTTGCGGGTCACGCCGCCGCGTCCGCGCGAGATCGTGTTTCCGCCGACGAAAATTTTGCGCGAACTCAAGCCCGATGAAGAGACGCCGGCAAAAACCCCTTGGTGGCTGATGGCGCTGCGGCTGGCGCTCGCCGCCGCGTTGATTTTCGCGATGGCGGGACCGGTCTGGGCGCCGAGCGGCGTCGTCGCGTCCTCAGCGCCGACGCTCGTCATCCTCGACGACGGCTGGACGGCCGCGCCGACATGGGAGCGACGCCTTGCGGGCGCCGCGTCAATCATCGAGTCGGTGGCGCGCGCCGGCGGTCCGGTCGCCATCGCGCTTGCATCCGAAGCCGCGGCGCCGGTTCCTGGCGACGGGCCGCGCGCGATGGAAAAATTGCGTTCGGCGCGGCCCAAGCCATTTCTGCCGGACCGCAAGGCGATCGGCGAACAGGCCGCGTCCTTCGCCCACGCCCACAAGGCGACGCGCATCGTGTGGATCAGCGACGGCGTCTCGCAGGGCGACGCCGCAGGCTTCGTGCGCATGCTGAAAGAGTCGGGCGCAGCCGGGGTCGAGATTTACGTCGAAAACCATGCGCCGCGCGCGCTCGCCGCGCCGACAAATGACGCGGCCGCGCTGAGCGTCGATGTGCTGCGCATCGGCGACGACGCGTCGGCGGTCGTCGACGCGCTCGACGCGAAAGGTCGGACGGTCGGCCGAGCCGCAGTGGATTTTGGCGGCGCGCGGCGCGTTCGGGCGAAAATCGAACTGCCGGTCGAACTTCGCAATGAGGTCAGTCATCTGCGCATCGAGGGAGAAAATTCCGCCGGCGCCGTCGCGCTTCTCGACGCGCGCTCGAAAGTGAAGCGCGTGGCGCTGATCGGCGGCGGCGCCGCGAATGAGGCGCAGCCGCTGCTCTCGCCACTCTACTACCTTGAAAAAGCGCTCGCGCCCTTCGCCCAAATCCGCACGGCGCGTCCCGGCGTCGTGGATCCGGTGCAGGCGCTGCTCGCCGAACAGCCCAATATCTTAGGTCTCGCCGATGTCGGGCTCGCGCCCGGTGAGACCTTCGACGCGGTGTCGCGCTTCGTGGAAGAAGGCGGGACGCTCGTTCGTTTCGCCGGGCCGCGTCTCGCCAACGCCGACGACGGTCTGCTGCCCGTGCGCCTGCGCCGGAACGGCCGCGTGCTCGGCGGCGCCATGTCCTGGGAAGAGCCAAAGGCGCTCGCCGAGTTTGACGCCACGAGCCCCTTCTTCGGCCTGCCGGCTTCGAAAGACGTCACGGTGCAGCGGCAGGTGCTCGCCGAGCCCGATCCGGGTCTTGCGGACAAGACCTGGGCCCGACTGTCCGACGGCACGCCGCTCGTGACCGCGGAACGGCGCGGGAAGGGGCTGATCGTGCTGTTTCACGTCAACGCCGACGCCAATTGGTCGAATCTGCCGATCTCGGGACTTTTCGTTGAGATGCTGAAACGGATCAGCGCCATGGCTGGAGAGTCGGCGCCTGCGAGCAGCGAACGGTCCGGCATTGTCGCCGATCCGTCGGCTTTCGCGCCGATGCGCCTACTCGATGGATTTGGCGCGCTCGGCGCGCCGGGCCTAAGCGCGCAAAGCATTCCGCCTGGCTTTGAGGGGCCTGCAAGCGCCGAGCATCCGCCCGGGCTGTACGGCTCGGGGGAGGCTTTCGTCGCGGTGCAGACCTTGCGCCCGACTGACGAAATCAGCGCTTTCGATTTCACCGGCGCCGGACTGAGCGCGGACGTGCTGCGGGCCGGCGGCCAACTCGATTTGCGCGGGCCGCTGCTCGCCTTCGCGCTCGCCGCCTTCATCGCCGACGCGCTGATCGTTCTGGCGCTTGCCGGAAAGCTGCGGCTGCGGCCGCTGCGGGCCGCGACCGCGGCGCTGTTCTGCCTGCTGTGCGCGACGGCGATGACGACCGGCGAAACGCGCGCCGAGTCCGCGCCGAAATCCGCCGCCACCCAGCGCGACAAGGACGCGGCGCTGACAGCGCGGCTCGCCTATGTGATCTCGGGCGACGCCCACGTCGACGAAATATCGCGGCTGGGCCTCGAGGCGCTCACCCAGGCGCTGAACATGCGCACATCCTTCTCGCCGGGAGATCCGGTCGGCGTCGATCCGGCGAAGGACGAACTCGCCTTTTATCCCTTGCTCTACTGGCCGATCGTCGCGAGCGCGCCGCAGCCGCCCGCGAAGACGGTGGCGAAAGTCACCGCCTATATGAAGCAGGGCGGCACAATCATCTTCGACACGCGCGACGCTCTCTCTCAACGCGTCGGCGGCGCGCCGACACCAGAGGCGCAATGGCTGCGCGATCTGACGAAGGGCCTGGATATTCCGCCGCTGGAAGTGACGCCGCGCGATCACGTCATCACCAAGACCTTCTATTTGCTCGACGGATTCGTCGGTCGCTACGCCAATGGCGAGACCTGGGTCGAGGCGCTGCCGCCGGAGCCGAAAGATCAGGCCGCGCGTCCGGTGCGCGCGACCGACAGCGTCTCCGCGATCGTCATCACCTCAAACGACCTCGCGAGCGCCTGGGCGCATGACAAACGCGGCCAGCCGCTGTTTCCGTTGACGCCGGGCGGCGCGCGCCAGCGCGAATTCGCGCTCCGCGGCGGCATCAATCTGGTGATGTATACGCTGACGGGGAATTATAAGTCGGATCAGGTGCATGTGCGCGACTTGCTGGAAAGGCTGGGCCAGTGAGCGACCTCACGCTCGCCTTTTCGCCGCTCGTTCCCTGGTGGGCGCTGATCGTTCTCGGCGTGCTTGGCGCCGGCGCGCTGGCGCTGATGGCGGCCAAACGCCAGCGTGGCGCGCCGCTCCGGGCGTTCGCTTTCGCCTTGCTGATTGCGGCGCTCTCCGACCCGTCGCTCGTGCGCGAGAAACGCGATCCGCAAAAGAGCGTCGTCGCGGTGGTTGTCGATAAGAGCGACAGCCAGAATTTTGGCGCGAGAAACTTGCAAACGGAAGAGGCGCGCAAGGCGCTCGACTCTGCGCTCGCCAAATTCGGCGACGTCGAGACGCGCACGATCACGGTCGCCAACGACGCTTCGGGCAATGACGGCACCAAGCTCTTCGGGGCGCTCGCCGAAGTCTTGAAGGACGTTCCGTCGGAGCGCGTCGGCGGGGCTATTCTTCTGACCGACGGCGTCGTTCACGATATTCCCGCCAAGGCGGAGGCGCTCGGCTTCAAAGCGCCCGTTCAAGCGCTCGTGACAGGGCATAAGGGCGAGCGCGACCGCCGCATCGAACTCGTCGAGGCCCCGCGTTTTGGCATCGTCGGCAAGGATCAGATCATCCGCGCCCGCGTCGTCGATCTTGGCGGCGATGGCGCCCGCATCCCGATTTCAGTGCGCCGCGACGGCGAAGCGCTGCCGACCTTCAGCCCCGTGCCGGGAGACATCGTCAGCATTCCGGTGCGCATCGAACATGGCGGACAAAACGTCGTCGAACTCGAAATACCATCCGCGCCCGGCGAGCTGACGCCGCTCGACAACAAAGCCGTGCTGTCGATCGAAGGCGTGCGCGACCGGCTCAAAGTGTTGCTGGTGTCGGGCGAGCCGCATCCGGGCGAGCGGAGCTGGCGCAATCTCTTGCGCGCCGACGCCAATGTCGAACTGGTGCATTTCACCATTTTGCGGCCACCGGAGAAGCTCGACGTCACGCCGGCGAGCGAATTGTCGCTGATCGCCTTTCCGACCGCCGATCTCTTCGGGAAGAAAATCAACGAATTCGATCTCATCATCTTCGATCGCTATTCGAGCCAGACGACGCTGCCTTCGATTTATTTCGAGAATATCGCCAATTACGTCGAGAATGGCGGCGCCTTTCTCGCGGCCGTCGGCCCGGATTACGCGACCTTGCGGGGCCTTTATTATTCGCCGCTTGAAAACATCCTTCCGGCTCGGCCTGACGGCGCGCTCATCGAGCAGGCGTTTCGCGCCCGCGTCAGCAAGGACGGCGAGAAGCATCCGGTGACGCGCGGCCTCGCCGGCGCCAAATCCGAGCCGCCGAACTGGGGCGAATGGTTCAGGCAGGTCGACGCCAATGTGGTGAAGGGCGACTCGATCATGTCCGGCGTGCGCGACAAGCCGCTGCTGGTGCTCTCGCGCGAAGGCAAGGGCAGGGTGGCGCTGCTGCTCTCTGACCAGATTTGGCTCTGGGCGCGCGGCTTTGAGGGCGGCGGCCCGCATGTCGATCTGACGCGCCGCCTGGCGCATTGGCTGATGAAGGAGCCGGATCTCGAAGAGGAGGCGCTGCGCGCTTTAGCGCATGGCCGCGAGGTCAGCGTCGAGCGCCAGACCATGAAGGAGCGACCGGCGCCGGTGATGGCGACGGCCCCCTCCGGCGCACGCGAAGAAATCGCGATCGCGCAAGGCGAGCCGGGACTGTGGCGCGCGCGTTTCGACGCCAAGGAAATGGGCCTGTGGCGCTTCGAGAGCGAAGGCCTCACGGCGCTTGTGAACGTCGGTCCGCCCAATCCGCGGGAATTTCGCGAAGTGGCGTCGACGACCGAGAAGCTGCAACCGCTGACGGAAGCGACCGGCGGCACGGCGCGGCGCTTATCGAACGGCGGCGCGGACACGGTCTCGATGCCGCGCGTCGTCGAATTGCGCGACGCCAACCGCTATGGCGGCTCGGACTGGATCGGGATCAGACAGACCGGCGCCTCGACGCTCGTCGGCGTCGAAATCGCGCCGCTGGGTTTGGGCCTATGGGCGATGCTGGCGCTGGTCGGCGCAGTGGTCGCGGCCTGGGGCTGGGAGGGCCGGCGGTAGGCGTGCGTAATTTGTTGAACGGGCAAGCATAAAGAAATAGGGATAATACCCCATTCACATTTGTTGACGTGCATTTTGGATAGCTGTCAATGGTGAGTCGTCCATCTCGCTCTACGCAATTGCCCGCGGTAATGAACGCTGACTCAATCCGACAAGGGATTGATCGCTTAGAACGTCGGCGCCATGAAGTTGAGAAATTCAATCCATCTCAAGTTAGTGAACAATACAACATCCCGGAAATTGACGCGCTAGGTGTCGCGATCGATGAAGCTCTTACGCGCACCTTTGGATCCGATACCGCTGATTATAGACGTTATTCTAGTGCTTCAAATTTTGATAACGGTCCCCATAATTATGCCTTCCCAGTACCAATAACGTCAGTTCAGCAATCGCTAGCTCGATCCAAAGCACGCTCCATTGCCTTGCTAACGCAAGCGATTACGGCTCTTGAGGAACGTCTTGAGGAATTACCCGAAAGCCATGCGCCCAAATCGACTTTCGTGAACCATCCTCCCTTCGAGCGCAAAGTTTTCATCGTGCATGGCCGTGACGAAGGTCCGCGCGAAGCGGTTGCTCGCTTTCTGGAAAGCATTGGCATAGAGCCGATCATTCTTCATGAGCAGGCCAATCGCGGTCGCACAGTCATCGAAAAGGTTGTTGCACATGGCGAACTACCTTTCGCTGTAGTGCTCTTGACGCCCGACGATTTTGGCGGAGCCAATGGAGAGCAATCTAGCCCGCGACCACGCCAGAACGTTTTGCTAGAACTTGGATACTTTATCGGTCGGTTAGGGCGGGAAAACGTCTGCGCTCTCAAGAAAGGCGATATGGAACTGCCATCGGATTTCGGTGGTGTTATCTACGAGAAGTTCGATAGTGGGGGCGGTTGGAAGCAGACCCTTGCCCGGGAACTTCAAGCCGTCGGATATGAGATCGATTGGAACGCCGTGATGCGTCCTACAAACGAGCGTTCCTAATTGCACTTGAGCGTAGCGGGATTGAAAGTATTCCACCCGCTCGCCTTCGGCGAGCGACCTCCCCGCAAGGGGGAGGTAGGGCGTTGGTGAAATCCTGATACTCTCCTGCTTCCCAACGAGAGATTCGCTTTGCCCACCTACCGCTCAATTGGCCTCATGTCCGGCACGTCCATGGACGGCGTCGACGTCGCGTTGATCGAAACAGATGGCGACGCCGCCGTCGTCTTCGGGCCGACGGGGCATTACCCCTATAGCGACGCCGATCGCGCGCTGCTGCGCAATGCGCTCGCCGAAGCCGCGACGCTCGAAGATCGAGACGCGCGACCCGGCGTTCTCGCCTTTGCCGAGCGCATGGTGACCGACCGCCACGCCGAGGCGGTCGAGGCGCTGCTGCGGGATCATGAGATCGACCCGGCGAGCGTCAATATCGTCGGTTTTCATGGCCAGACGGTGCTGCACCGTCCCAAGCAAAGGCTCACGATCCAGATCGGCGACGGGCCGGCGCTGGCCGCGCGTCTCGGACTCGACGTCGCTTATGATTTTCGCGCCGCCGACATCGCCGCCGGCGGCGAGGGCGCGCCGATCGTGCCTGTTTTTCACCGCGCGCTCGTCACTGCTGGCGGCATGAAGGGCGAGGTGGCGCTGCTCAATATCGGCGGCGTCGCCAATGTCACGTATGTCGCGGACGGCGAGGAGCCGATCGCTTGCGACACCGGCCCCGGCAATGCGCTCATCGACGATCTGATGCTTCAGCGCACCGGCGCGCCGATCGACCGGCACGGCCATATGGCGGCCCGCGGGCGGGTGAACGAAGCGACGCTGCTCAAGATGCTGGCGCATCCGTTCTTCGATCAGCCGCCGCCGAAATCGCTCGACCGCAACGCCTTCGCGCTCGATGCGGTCGCCAAGCTCTCAACCGAAGACGCCGCCGCGACGCTGACCGCCTTTACGGCGTCTTCGGTGCTGCGGCTTTTTCCGCATCTGCCGACTCAGCCGCAACTGCTGATCGTCTGCGGCGGCGGCGCGCGCAATCCGATCCTGGTGCGCGAACTCGTCATGCGCCTGCCATGCAAGGTGACGACGGCCAACGCGGTCGGATGGTCGGCGGATTCGATGGAGGCGCAGGCCTTCGCCTATCTCGCCGCGCGCGTGCTGGAAGGGCTGCCGATCACCTTCCCGACGACGACCGGCGCGCCTCAAGCCATGTGCGGCGGCGTGCTGGCGCGAGCGGCAGGGTCATCTGTCATTCCCGGCAGGCTGCAGGCCTGACCGGGAATCCAGAAAACGCCAGCATGCTTGCTGGATTCCCGATCGCGCTTCGCGTCGGGAACGATAAGAACGGCCTCAATCCCCCCGCGCGGGAATGGCGATCTTCGGCGGATTGCCAAGACGCCTGTCGAGATACGCGTCGACATGCGCGATCAGCGGCTCGATCCTGTTCTCGAAGAAATGGTTCGCGCCCTCGACCACGGCATGTTCGATGAGAATGCCTTTCTGGGTCTTGAGCTTCTCGATGAGCCCGGTCACTTCCTTGAGCGGCGCGACGCGGTCTTGATCGCCATGGATGAAGAGGCCCGAGGAGGGGCAGGGCGCCAGGAAGGAGAAGTCGAAACGGTTTGCCGGCGGCGCGATCGAGATAAACCCCTCGATCTCGGGACGGCGCATCAGCAGCTGCATGCCGATCCAGGAGCCGAAGGACACGCCCGCGATCCAGCAGGCGCGCGCTTCCGGATTGACCGCCTGCGCCCAGTCGAGCGCGGCCGCCGCGTCGGACAGCTCGCCCGAGCCGTGGTCGAAGGCGCCCTGCGAACGGCCGACGCCGCGGAAATTAAAGCGCAGCACGGAAAAACCACGCTCAGCGAAGGCGTAGTAAAGGTGATAAACAATCTGATTGTTCATCGTGCCGCCGAACTGCGGATGCGGATGCAGAATGATCGCGATCGGCGCGCCGCGCGTGGCGGACTGATGGAACCGGCCCTCGAGCCTGCCGGCCGGACCGGTGAAAATAACCTCGGGCATTCGGAATCCCTTGCGAAACGGGCAGGCGCGCCTTCTACCACGCGGGCTACCGTAAAATGCAAGGAAATTTGGCAGCTCCCGGGCCGTGGCGAAAAGTTCGCCGCTCAGACCCAAGGAATTTGCGCTCACACCCGTCAATAGTCTCGACGGGATCGAATAGCGGGGGCGACTTGCCGGGCGAAGACACCGACGGCGAACTGGCGCGACGGGCGGCCGCCGGCGAGGCTGCCGCCTTCGCCGCCCTGGCCGAGCGCCATTACGATCGCGTCTATGCGCTCGCCTGGCGCTGGTGCGGCGCGCGCGCCGAGGCGCAGGACATCGCCCAGGACACAATGGTGAAGATGGCGACGGCGATGAGCGCTTTTCGCAACGACTGCGCCTTTGCGACCTGGGCCTATCGCATCGCCTATACGACCGCGGTCGACCACATCCGGGCGCGGCGCAAGATTGTGGCGCTCGAACCGGCGCGCATGTCGGCGCTGGTGGACGGCGCCGACGGCGACACCCCGGAGGATGAGATGATGGGGCAGGACCTTTGGCGCGTGGTGCGCGCCCTGCCGGATCAGCAACGCGACGCCGTGCTGCTCGTTTATGCGCAGGACCTGTCGCATGGCGAGGCGGCGGCGCTGATGGGTTGTTCGGAGAAGACCGTGTCGTGGCATCTGCATGAGGCGCGAAAACGTCTGAAGAACCAGTTGGAGCCCGCGCGATGATCGAACCGGATCTTACGCGCCTTAAAGATGCGCCCGTCCCGCCGCCCGATGGCGAGGCGAAGCGCATAGCGTTCGGGGCGGCGATGGCCGCTTTTGAAAAAAGCGCAGCCGACGCCCAAGGATCGGCCGCGCCGCAACGTCTCAGTTACGCATCCTCTCCATTGGAAGGGAAAAGAAAGATGCGTCAGACGTTCTATTTCAACCGCGCGCTCGCGGCCTCGATCGCCGCGCTGATGATCGGCGCGCCCGCCGCCTTCATGCTCGCGCGCAACTCTGCGCCGGGCGGCGGAGGCCTATCCAATCTTCCGATCGGCCCCATCTCGCCGCCGGCCGAGGTCGCCGTAGCGCCGCGCATGCAGGCGCCGGCGGCGGTTCAGCCGGCGCCCGCGCCCTCGGCGCCAAGAGAAGAGAGAGCGAAGGCGGGCGCGCTTGGCGGGCGAGCCGATGGCGTCGCTGCGCCGCCGCCTCCGCGCCTCGCCAGTTCGCCACTGTCGCGATCTTTTCAGCCCGCGAAGCCGGTCGCCGCGATGAACGCAGAAGGCGTCCGGCCGTCGCCGCCGATCGACACGAATGTCGCGCCGGAAAGCGCGTTTCGCGACAGGTTCGAGTCAAAGGAGACGAGCCCCGTCAAGCTGGCGGCGGCGGAGCCTGTCTCGACCTTCTCGATCGACGTCGACACCGCCTCCTACGCCTTCGCACGCCGCGCGCTAAACGCCGGGCGCCTGCCGCCAAAAGACTCGGTGCGGGTCGAGGAGTTCGTCAATTACTTTCCCTACGACTATCCGAAGCCCGAAAGCGCGCAATCGCCGTTCAAGCCGACGATCACTGTGACGCCCAGTCCGTGGAACGCCGGCAATCGCCTCGTGCATGTGGCGATACAGGGCTATGCGCTGCAGAGCGCCGAGCGCCCGCGCGCCAATCTCGTGTTTCTCATCGACGTCTCAGGCTCGATGTCGCCGCAGGATCGACTGCCGCTCGTGAAGAACGCGTTGCGGATGCTCGTCGACGAGTTGAAGCCTGACGACACGGTCGCGGTCGTCACCTACGCGTCGGGCTCCGGCGTTGCTTTGGAGCCCACGAAGGTCGCCGACAAGGCCAAAATTCTGGCGGCGATTGAGGCGCTCGGCGCGGGCGGCTCGACCGCCGGCGCGCAAGGCATTCAGGACGCCTACCGCCTGGCCGAAAGCAATTTTGACAAATCGGCGGTCAATCGCGTGATCCTCGCCACCGACGGCGATTTCAATGTCGGCGTCACCGATCAGAGCGAATTGAAAGGGCTGATCGAAAGAAAGCGCGAGAAGGGCGTTTTCCTGTCGATACTCGGCGTCGGCCAGGGCAATTACAACGACGCGCTGATGCAGGCGCTGGCGCAGAACGGCAATGGCGCGGCGGTCTATGTCGATAACCTCAATGAAGCGCGCAAAGCGCTGGTTGAGGAAGCGTCGTCGACGCTCTTTCCTATCGCCAAGGACGTTAAAATCCAGGTGGAATGGAATCCGGCTCGCGTCTCCGAATATCGCCTGATCGGTTACGAAACCCGCGCGCTGCGCCGCGAGGATTTCAACAACGACAAGGTGGACGCGGGCGATGTCGGCTCCGGTCACCGCGTCACCGCGATTTACGAGATCACGCCGGTCGACGCCGAAAAGAAGCTCGTTGACGATCTGCGTTATGGCAAGAAGACGCCGGCGGCGGCGCAGGCGCGTGCGGAAAGCGAACTCGGCTTTCTCAAGCTGCGCTACAAGCTGCCGAAGGAGGAAGCCTCACGGCTTATCACGCAACCGATCGCCGAATCGCCAAGCGTTGAAAGCATCGCACACGCGCCGCAGGACGTGCGCTTCTCCGTCGCCGTCGCGGCCTTCGCGCAGCTGCTGAAAGGCGCGCCCTATCTCGGCGATTACAGCTATGACGATGTGATCGCGCTCGCGCAGAGCGCCAAGGGCGAAGATCCGTTCGGCTACCGCGCGGAGTTCGTCAATCTGGCGCGGCTGGCGAAGTCGGCGCGGCCGTAAGGGCGCACAAGCTTTTCGTGAGGAGCGGCGCAGGCGCGAGAACGCGCCTGCGCCGCCGCGCTCTGCTATAATGCGGCAACCGAAATCGAGGCCCATGTCCGCACGCGTCTATCTCGACCACAACGCCACATCGCCGCTGCGCCCGCAGGCGCGGGCGGCGATGCTCGACGCGCTGGAGACGCTCGGCAATCCTTCCTCCGTCCATGCCGAGGGAAGGGCGGCGAAGGCGCTGCTCGAAGACGCGCGGGCCGCGATCGCGCAAGCGATGGGTGCGGACCGAAGGGGCGTGGTCTTCACCAGCGGCGCGACAGAGGCGGCGAATCTCGCGCTTTCGCCAGCGCTTCGCCGAGAGGGCGACGAAGCGCCAATAGAGGCATTGCTGATCGGCGCCGGCGAACACCACTGCGTCCTGCAGGGCCACCGCTTTCCGCTCGATGCGGTTGAAACCCTTCCGTTGACCCCGGAAGGCGTCATTTCGCTCGACGCGCTGAAGCAGGCGCTGGCGCGGCGCTCCGGCGGGCGCGTGATGCTCGCGCTGCAGGCCGTCAACAATGAAACCGGCGTCATCCAACCGGTCGCCGAGGCGGCCGAGCTGATCCATGCGGCGAAAGGCGTCCTTGTCTGCGACGCCGTGCAATCCGTCGGCCGGCTGAAGACGACATTCGCGACGACCGACGCGGATATAATGTTCTTTTCCTCACATAAGCTGGGCGGGCCCATGGGCGTCGGCGCGCTCGCCTTTCGTGACGAGAGCCTGCATCTGGAGGCGCCGGCGCTGCGCGGCGGCGGCCAGGAATTCGGCCGCCGCGCGGGCACCGAGAATGTCGCGGGAATCGCCGGCTTTGCGGCGGCGCTGACGGCGGCCATCGCATATTTGGCAGGCGAGGCGTCTCGAATGGCTGATTTGCGCGACGCGCTGGAGCGATGCGTCTTGAAAGTCGCGCCAGACGCCCGATTCTACGGATCAGGGGCGCCGCGCGCGCCAAACGCCAGCGCTTTCTCACTTCCCGGCCTCGCCCCGCGCACAATGCTGATGGCGCTTGACCTTGAGAATGTCGCGCTTTCGGCCGGCTCGGCCTGTTCTTCAGGCAAAATGACGGAATCGCATGTGCTTGCGGCGATGGGCGCGGCTGAAAGGGAGGCGCTGAGGGCCAGTTTCGGTTGGTCTTCGACGCAAGAGGATGTACAAGAGTTCGGAAAGGTTCTTGCACGTGTCGTGGATCGCATGAGGTCCCGGCATTTCGCCGCCTAGTCGACGCCTGAGAGGGCGCCAACGCGCAGGCGGCGGCGGAACGATCGGCCGACGGGCCTTGAACCCGTCGTGACGAGGAGAAAGACAGATGGCGGCTCGTCAGGAGACCGTTGCGCGCGTCGAGTCAATCGACGTCGACGCCTATAAGTACGGGTTTTCGACCGATATCGAATCGGACAAGGCCCCCAAGGGCCTGAATGAAGACATCGTTCGTTTCATCTCGGCCAAGAAGGGCGAGCCGCAGTGGCTCACCGACTGGCGGCTTGACGCCTACCGGCGCTGGCTGACGATGCCTGAGCCGCGCTGGGCGCGTGTTCACTATCCCCGCATCGACTTCCAGGACCTCTATTATTACTCGGCCCCGAAATCCACGCCGGGCCCGAAGTCGCTCGACGAGGTCGATCCCGAGCTGCTGCGCACTTACGAGAAGCTCGGCATTCCGCTGCGCGAGCAAGAGATTCTCGCCGGCGTCGAGACCCGCCGCGTCGCCGTCGACGCGGTTTTCGACAGCGTGTCCGTCGCGACGACCTTCAAGGCGGAACTGGCCAAAGCCGGCGTGATCTTCTGCCCGATTTCCGAGGCGGTGCAGACGCACCCGGAGCTGGTGCGGAAATATCTCGGCTCGGTCGTGCCGGTGACCGACAATTTCTACGCGACGCTGAACAGCGCAGTCTTCTCCGACGGCTCCTTCGTCTATGTGCCGAAGGGCGTGCGTTGCCCGATGGAGCTTTCGACCTACTTCCGGATCAATGAGCAGAATACGGGACAGTTCGAGCGCACGTTGATCATCGCCGACGAAGGCTCCTATGTGAGCTACCTCGAAGGCTGCACGGCGCCCAAGCGCGACGAAAACCAGCTTCATGCGGCGGTCGTGGAGCTCGTCGCGCTCGACGACGCCGAAATCAAATATTCGACGGTGCAGAATTGGTATCCCGGCGACAGCGAGGGCAGGGGCGGAATTTACAATTTCGTCACCAAGCGCGGCGATTGTCGCGGCCGCAACTCCCATATCTCCTGGACTCAGGTCGAGACGGGCTCGGCGATCACCTGGAAATATCCATCATGCATTCTGCGCGGCGACGGCTCGCAGGGCGAGTTCTATTCGATCGCGGTGTCGAACGGCTATCAGCAGGTCGACAGCGGCACGAAAATGCTGCATCTCGGCAAGAACACCAAAAGCCGCATCATCTCCAAGGGCATCTCGGCCGGACGTTCGCAGAACACTTATCGGGGCCAGGTTTCCGCGCATCGTAAGGCCGATGGCGCGCGCAATTTTACCCAGTGCGACAGCCTGCTGATCGGGCCCAACTGCGGGGCGCATACGGTTCCCTATATCGAGTCGAAAAACCCGAGCGCGCAGTTCGAGCACGAAGCGACGACGTCGAAGATTTCCGAGGACCAGCTGTTCTACGCCATGCAGCGCGGGCTTTCGGCGGAGGAGGCGACGGCGCTGATCGTCAACGGCTTCGTGCGCGACGTGCTGCAGCAGCTGCCGATGGAGTTCGCGGTGGAAGCGCAGAAGCTGATCTCGATTTCGCTCGAAGGGAGCGTGGGGTGACGGTTTCAGCGCGTCTTGGCCGGGCTTGTCCCGGCCATCCACGCCTATCCGCGCCGCAAGCTCGATCAAAGATGGTGGAACACCCAGACGTGGATGGCCGGCTCAAGGCCGGCCATGACGCAAGAAACGGGAAGCGCTTCTAGAATGCTTGAAATTAGGGACCTCCACGTCTCTGTCGGCGAACGCGAAATTCTCAAAGGCCTGACGCTCAGCGTCAAGGCCGGAGAAGTCGCGGCGATCATGGGGCCGAACGGCACGGGCAAATCGACGCTCTCCTACGTCATCGCCGGCCGAGAAGGCTATGAGGCGACGACGGGCGACGTGCGGCTCAACGGAGAAAACATTCTCGAGCTCGATCCCGCCGAACGCGCCGCCAAGGGCGTCTTTCTCGCCTTTCAATATCCCGTCGAGATCCCCGGCGTCGCGACGATGACCTTTTTGAAGGCGGCGCTCAACGCGCAGCGCCGCGCCCGCGGCGAGCCGGAATTGCAGACGCCGGAGTTCATGAAGCGCGTCAAGGAGGCCGCGGCGTCGCTCGGCATCGCGCAGGACATGCTGCGCCGGCCGCTGAACGCCGGATTCTCGGGCGGCGAAAAAAAGCGGATGGAAATCCTGCAGATGGCGCTCCTGCAGCCGCGTCTCGCGATCCTCGATGAGACGGATTCGGGGCTCGACATCGACGCGCTGCGCGTCGTCGCGGACGGCGTCAACGCCCTGCGCTCGCCCGAACGCGCCTTCATCGTCATTACCCATTATCAGCGCCTGCTCGAATATATCAGGCCGGATTCGGTGCATGTGATGGCGCAGGGACGCATCATGCGGTCGGGCGGTCCGGAACTTGCTCTGGAGCTCGAAGAGCGCGGCTATCAGGATTACATCGCGCAAGAGGCGGCATAGGCGATGATCAAGCTGGCGAGCGAAGCGGAAGCGACGCTTTCCTCCTTTTACGAAGAGATGCGCGACAAGGGCGCGCCGCGCCTGCGCGCGGCCGGCTGGGCGGCGTTCTCGGAGTTTGGCGTGCCGAACCGGCGCGTGGAGGCGTGGCACTACACGGATCTGAAAACGGCGATGGGCCGGCCGGCGCCGCTCGCCACCGCCTCCCGCGCCGCATTGTCGCTGCCGCGCGCGCATGACTCTTTGCGGCTCGTCACGCTCGATGGCGTTTTCCGGCCAGATCTCTCGGACATCGCGCGGCTTCCCGATGGCGTCGCCGTGCAATCGCTGCGCGACGCGCTGGCGCAGGGCGAGCCGCATGTCCTGTCAGCGCTCGCCAGCGCCGATATTGGCGCGCAGGACCCGATCCTCGCGCTCAATGCGGCGCTGATGCAGGACGGCGTCGTCATTCAGATCGCGCCGGGCGCTGCGATCGACCGCGCGCTCGAACTGGCGACATTGGCGTCCGCGGAAGCCGCACAGTCAACCTATACGCGTGCGCTCGTCATGCTGGGCGCGGGCGCTCGAGCGACGGTGATCGAAACTCTTGGCGTCCTTTCGTCGGCGCCGGCGCAGGACAATTGCGCCCTCGTGCTTCGTTTGGCGCCAGGCGCACGGCTCGACCTCGTCACTCATTTCTCGGGCGGCGTCGATCAGGCGATCCGCGTCGCGTCGCTGCTCGCGCATCTCGACGCGGGCGCGATGATCAATTCCTTCGCGCTGATCGAAGGCGAAGGGTTGAATCGAAGGCAGATCTTCACGCGCCTCGACGGCGAGAACGCGAAGGCGGTCTTTAACGGCGCGACCTTGGGACGCGGCCGCTTGCACGCCGACACGACCCTCATCATGGATCACGCAAAACCATGCGGCGAAAGCCGGGAGGTTTTTCGTAATATCCTCGATGACCAGAGCGTCGGCGTGTTTCAGGGCAAGGTCATCGTGCGCCCGGGCGCGCAGAAGACGGACGGCGTCATGCAGTCGAAGGCGCTTCTGCTCTCCGAGCAGGCGGCGATGAACAACAAGCCGGAGCTCGAAATCTTCGCCGACGACGTGCAATGCGGCCATGGCGCGACCTGTGGCAGGCTCGACAAGGATCAGTTGTTCTATCTCACCGCGCGCGGACTGCCGCGCCGCGAGGCCGAAGCCTTGCTCATTGAAGGCTTCGCCAATGAGGCGATGGACGCAATCGAGGATGAACAGTTGAGGGCGTTTCTCAGCGATCGCGTCAGCGCGTGGCTTTCTAGAAGGATCAGCCGATGAACGAGATTACGCGCATTCAGACGGCTTATGACATTGAAGCGGTTCGGGCGGATTTTCCCATTCTTTCCGAGCGCCCCTATGGGAAGCCGCTTGCCTATCTCGACAACGCCGCCTCGGCGCAAAAGCCGCGCGCCGTGATCGATCGGCTGACGCATTTCTACGAGCATGAATACGCCAATGTGCATCGTGGACTGCATTATCTCGCCAACGCCGCAACCGAAGGCTATGAGGGCGCGCGCGAGACGCTGCGCCGCTTCCTCAACGCCGAATCGACGGACGAGATCATTTTCACCCGCGGCGCGACCGAAGCCTTGAATCTGGTCGCGGCTTCCTTCGGCCAAGCGCATATCGGCGAAGGCGACGAGATTATTCTGTCGATGATGGAGCACCACTCCAACATCGTTCCCTGGCATTTGCTGCGCGAGCGGAAGGGCGCCGTGCTGAAGTGGATCGAGGTTGACGACGACGGCCGCTTCGACCTCGAAGCTTTCGAGAAGCTGTTCACCAAGCGCACGAAGATCGTCGCGCTCACGCATATGTCGAATGTGCTCGGCGCGCCGACTCCAATCGCCGAGGTCGCGCGCATCGCCCACGCGCATGGCGTGCCGCTGGTCGTCGACGGCTCGCAAGGCGCTGTGCATCTCGATGTCGACGTGCGTGCGCTCGACGTCGACTTTTATGTGGTGACCGGCCACAAGCTTTATGCTCCGACCGGCATCGGCGCGCTGTATGGCAAGCGTAAATGGCTGGAAGCGTTGCCGCCGTTCTGCGGCGGCGGCGAGATGATCGAAACCGTGACGCTCGAGAGCGTCACCTACAACACCCCGCCGCACCGGTTCGAAGCGGGCACGCCGCCGATCGCGCAGGCGGTCGGGCTCGGCGCGGCGCTCGACTATATGGAGCGCATCGGCCGGGACGCGATCCGCGAGTATGAAGCAGGGCTGACCGCTTACGCGCATCAAAGATTGTCGCAAATAGAGGGGCTCAGAATTTATGGGCGGGCGCCCGATAAGGGCCCGATCCTATCCTTCGACATGGCGGCGGCGCATGCGCACGACATCGCCACGGTGATCGATCGTTCCGGCATAGCCGTGCGCGCCGGGACGCATTGCGCCATGCCGCTTCTTTCGCGTTTGGGCGTCACCTCCACCTGTCGCGCATCCTTCGCGCTCTACAACACGCGCGAGGAAATCGACCGGCTGGCGGAAGCGCTCGAAAAGGCCCGCTCTCTTTTCGCCTGAGGAGAATTTCGTGTTCATGAACGATGCTCCCAATACGAGCGAATCCCAACGCGCCGCGACTGCGGACCGCACCTCTCAGGCTATTGAAAATGAGCGGCTGACGAACGACATCGTTAAGGCGCTCAAAACTGTTTACGATCCTGAAATTCCGGCCGACATCTATGAGCTTGGCCTCATTTACCGCGTCGACCTCGCGGAGGAAGGCTTCGTGGAGATCGATATGACGCTGACAGCGCCTGGCTGCCCGGTCGCCGGCGAAATGCCGATCTGGGTCAAAAATGCGGTGAGCGCTGTGCCTGGCGTCAGCGAGGTGAAGGTGAACATGGTGTTCGATCCGCCTTGGGATCAAAGCCGTATGTCGGACGAAGCGCGCGTCGCGCTCGACATGTGGTGAGCGGACACGCCTAGGGGATGATTTTGCGATGACTTCCATGCAGAAGATGAGCGTGATGAACGTCAGCCCCGCCGCGGCGGAGCGGGTCCGTGGCCTGCTTGCGAGCGGCGCGGAAGGGAAGGGGCTGCGCGTCTCCGTGGAGAAGGGCGGCTGCGCCGGCATGTCCTACAAGATGGAGATCTCCGAACCGAAGCGTGGCGACGAGGTCATCGACCTCGAGGGCGGTCGCGTGATCGTCGACGCCGCGGCGGTGCTCTACCTGCTCGGCACGACGATGGACGTGAAGACGACGCAGTTCTCTTCGACCTTTGTGTTCGAAAACCCCAATCAGACGTCGGCCTGCGGCTGCGGCGAGAGCGTCGAGTTGACGCCGGCCGACCCCGAAAAGGTCGGCGCCGCGTCGCAGATGGGGAGTTCCTGATCTCGTTGAAGCCGCTATGGACCGCACGCGCATCGAGGAGCTTTTCGCGCCCTTCGCCGCTGTGTCCGTCAAGCGCATGTTCGGTGGCCACGGCGTTTACGCTGATGGCCTCTTCTTCGCCATCGAAGCCGGCGGCGAAATCTATCTGAAGGCGGATCGGCACAGCGCCGCGCGATTTCAAGAGGCGGGCTCCCGGCCTTTCGTTTACCAAGGCAAGGATCGACCGATCACGGTCTCCTATTGGAGCCTCCCGGACCAGGCGCTCGAGGATACCGACGAACTGGTTCGATGGGCGACGTTTGCGGTTGAAGCCGCGCGCCGGGCAGGCCCGAAACGGCGGATTCCGGCCGCGGCGAGGCGCAAGGCGTCAAATTCCCCTGAGAAAGACTGCTAAGGCGCCCAATAAGCATTTGAAAAACATCAATCTTCATAAGGCGCTAAGGCTGGCGCCGGGCGTTCGAATCGCCTATAGACAGGTGAACTAGACGCTATCCTTGAACTGGCGCTCACTTGGCCGAAGACGATCCCAAAAAAAGCGATTCCGATAAGCCGGGCTCTGACATAAGGCCGGTTTCGATCGCCGACGAGATGAAGCGCAGCTATCTCGATTACGCGATGAGCGTGATCGTGTCGCGCGCGCTGCCGGACGTGCGTGACGGGCTGAAGCCCGTGCATCGGCGCATTCTGTTCTCCATGCACGAGAACGGCCACACGCCCGATAAATCCTATGTGAAGTCCGCGCGCATCGTCGGCGACGTGATGGGTAAATATCATCCGCACGGCGACGCGGCGATCTACGACGCGCTTGTGCGCATGGCGCAGCCCTTTTCGATGCGGCTGCCGCTTATCGACGGGCAGGGCAATTTCGGATCGGTCGACAATGATCCGCCGGCGGCGATGCGCTACACCGAGTCTCGGCTCGCAAGGCCTGCGCTCGCGCTGCTCGAAGATCTTGACGAAGGCACCGTCGACTTCCAGGCCAATTACGACGGCAAGGAGCACGAGCCGACGGTTCTGCCGGCGCGTTTCCCCAATCTGCTGGTCAATGGCGCCGGCGGCATCGCCGTCGGCATGGCGACGAACATTCCGCCGCATAATCTCGGCGAGGTCATCGACGCCTGCATCGCCATGATCGATCGGCCCGACATCACCATGGCCGAGCTGATGGAGATCGTGCCGGGACCGGACTTTCCGACTGCGGCGAGCATTCTCGGTCGTGGCGGCATTCGCAACGCCTTCACGACCGGCCGCGGTTCGATCATCATGCGCGCCAAGTCAGAGATCGAAACTCTGCGCAAGGATCGCGAGGCGATCATCTTCACCGAAATTCCCTATCAGGTGAACAAGGCGACGCTGATCGAGCGCATCGCCGATCTGGTGCGGGAGAAGAAGATCGAGGGCGTCGCCGATCTGCGCGATGAGTCCGATCGTGACGGCATGCGCATCGTCGTCGAACTGAAGCGCGACGCTGTCGCCGACGTCGTGCTCAACCAGCTTTGGCGTCATACGACGTTGCAGACAAGTTTTCCTGTCAATATGATCGCGTTGAACGGCGGCCGCCCGGAGCTGATGACGCTCCATGACGTGCTGCGCGCCTTCGTCGATTTCCGCGAGACGGTCGTCACCCGCCGCACCAAATTCCGCCTCAACAAGGCGCGCGACAACGCCCATCTGCAGGTCGGCCTCGCCATTGCGGTCGCGAATATCGACGAGGTCATTCATCTCATCCGCACGTCGCCCGACGCCACCGCGGCGCGCGAAGCGCTCATGGCGCGTGACTGGCCGGCCAAGGATATGGCGCCGCTCGTCGAACTGATCGCCGACCCGCGCCACAGGCTCAGCGATGATGGCGCCATCCGGCTTTCGGAGGCGCAGGCGCGCGCCATCCTCGAATTGCGTCTGCAACGGCTCACGGCGCTCGGACGCGAAGAAATCTCGGAAGCTTTGAACAAGCTCGCCGTCGAGATCGCCGACTACCTCGACATTCTGCGCTCGCGCGAACGCCTGTTCGGCATCGTCAAGGACGAACTCCTGGCGGTGAAGGACGCCCACGCCACGCCGCGCCGCACGCAAATCCTTGAGTCCGACGGCGAGGTCGAGGACGAGGACCTGATCGCGCGCGAAGACATGGTCGTCACCGTCTCGCACGCTGGCTATATCAAGCGTGTGCCGCTCTCGACCTATCGCGCGCAAAGGCGCGGCGGCAAAGGCCGTTCCGGCATGCAGACGAAGGAGGAGGATTTCGTCCATCGTCTGTTCGTCGCCAATACGCATACGCCGGTGCTGTTCTTTTCCTCGCTCGGCAAGGCTTATAAAGAAAAAGTCTGGCGATTGCCGCTCTCGGCGCCGCAGGCGCGCGGCAAGGCGCTCGTCAACATGCTGCCGCTCGAACAAAACGAGCGCATCACCTCGATCATGCCGCTGCCTGAAGACGAGGGGAGCTGGGCGACGCTCGACGTCATTTTCGCGACGACGCGCGGAACGGTGAGGCGCAATAAACTCTCCGATTTCGTCGACGTTCGCCGCAACGGCCTCATCGCCATGAAGCTCGACGACGGCGAAGCCATTGTCGACGTCGCGACCGCGACCGAGCGCGACGACGTGCTGCTGACCACACGCGACGGCCAATGCATCCGCTTCGCCGTGCCGGAGGTCCGCGTCTTCCAGGGCCGCACCTCGATGGGCGTGCGCGGCGTGGCGCTGGGACAGGACGATCGGGTGATCTCGTTGTCCATCCTCAATCATTTCGACGCCGTTGGCGAGGAACGGGCCGCCTATCTGAAGCGCGCCAACGCGCTGCGCCGGCGCATGGGCGAAGATGTTTCGCCCGAGGCGGGCGCCGAGACGGAAGAGGCGGCGATCGCCGTGGAGCTGTCAGATACGCGCTTTTACGAGATGCAGGCGGCCGAGCAGATCATTCTGACCGTGTCCGAGAACGGTTACGGAAAGCGTACGAGCTCTTACGAATATCGTACGACAGGTCGCGGCGGCAAAGGCATCGTCGCCATGGCGGTGAACGCCAGAAACGGCAAGCTTGTGGCCTCCTTCCCCGTCGGCCACGGCGACGAAATCATGCTGGTGACGGATGGCGGCCAGCTGATCCGCTGCTCCGTCGACGGCATCCGCATCGCCGGGCGCGGCGCTCAGGGCGTCATTGTCTTCGACACGGCCGAAGACGAGCGCGTCGTTTCCGTCGAGCATATCGGCGATGTCGGCGAGGGCGAGGATCCCGAAGCCTAATCTGGACGCTCACGATAGGGTAGGCGCATGAGCGAGGGCGACGACGCAGACGGCCCCGTGCTGGTCACCGGCGCGCCGCGTCGCATCGGCCTCGCCATCGCCGAGCGTTTCGCGCGCGAAGGGCGGCCCCTCGTGCTGCACGCCTCTTCGCGTTCGGCCGAGGAGGCGGAGCTCGCCGCGCACGCGATCCGGCGACGCGGCGGGCGCGCGGCGACGGCTATCGCCGATCTCGCCGACGCGGAGTCGACGCAGCGCCTCATTGAGCAGGCCAGCGAAGCCTTCGGACCGCTGCGGCTCCTCGTCAACAACGCCTCGATTTTTGAAGTCGACGCGGCGCAGGACTTTTCGCTCGAGCGCTATGAGCGGCAGATGCAGGTCAATCTGCGCGCGCCGCTGCTGCTGTCGCGCGACTTTGCGGCGGCGCTGCCGGCAAGCGTCGATGGCGCGATCGTCAATATCCTCGATCAGCGCGTTTTGCGTCTCACGCCGCGCGACTTCTCCTACACGCTGTCGAAATCGGCGCTGTGGGCGGCGACGCGCACCATGGCGCAGGCCTTCGCGCCGCGCATTCGCGTCAACGCCGTCGGGCCAGGGCCGGTCTTTGCAAATGCCGCGCTCGGCGAGCGTGAATTTGAGATGGAAGCCCGCGGCGTGCCGCTGCAGCGGGCCGCCGATGTCTCCGGCGTGGTCGACGCCGTCGTTTACCTCAGCCGGGCGAAAAGCGTGACAGGGCAGATGATCGCCGTCGACAGCGGCCAGCATCTGGGCTGGCGCACGCCGGACGTCGGGCCGGAATAGGCCGGGGCGTGGAGGGCTCTAGAAATCAAAATGCTGGAGCAGGTTCTCATCGAAAAAGTCTTTTCAACTTTTTCGCAGCCTGCTCAGTCGGCGCTCGGCAACCGGCGCATGGTGAACTCGATCCGCCCATCCTCCAGCTCGCGCCAGAACTCGATCTCGGTCATATAGGCGGCCTTGGGGAAGCGCTCGAACCACTCGCGCGCCTTCGCCCGCGCCTCGAGGCGCTCCAGCGAGAAGGTCTCGCGCCGCCAGCCATTGGTGTGACCGCTCCGCTTTTCGGCGAAGCGCCTCGCAAGATCCCTCGGCGCGTTTTTGGTTACGCTCATACTCATGCTCCGAGCGATCAAATTAGCGCATCGGAGCCGGGAAGGGGAGTCGCAGATCACTAAGATCTCTTCAGTCGGCTTCCCGCCTGTGGCGACACGCGAGGTAAAGCTCTTGATTCTTGGTTCACTTCCCGGCCAGCGCTCTCTGGAGCGCCAGCAGTATTACGCACAGCCGCGCAACGCGTTTTGGACGCTGATGGGCAGTCTGTTCGGCTTCGATGCGGGCGCTTGTTACGTCGATCGCCTGCAGAGCCTGAATGCGCGCGGCGTCGCCCTCTGGGACGTCTGCGCAAGCGCCCATCGGCCTGGCAGCCTCGACCAGCGGATTGAACTCTCGACTGTGCGCGCCAATGATTTCGAGCGCTTTTTC
This sequence comes from Methylocystis sp. H62, assembly GCF_015709515.1. GTDB lineage: Bacteria > Pseudomonadota > Alphaproteobacteria > Rhizobiales > Beijerinckiaceae > Methylocystis. Next base: position 54,744 of record NZ_JADNQZ010000052.1, on the reverse strand, counting down.
GAAACGTATCCAGACATCGCGCTGATTTGCTTCAATGGCGCGACAGCCGCCAGCCTGTATCAAAGGCTGGTTCTACCCGAACTGTCGGTGCGCGCGGCGGCGATTGCTTCACGCCGACTGCCCTCGACGAGTCCCGCACATGCAACGCTGACATTCGCCCAAAAGCAGGAAAAATGGCGATCCGCACTCGCCCCATTTCTCGATTAGCTCTAGGGCGCTTCCCCGCGCCCAAAAACCGCGCTAGACCCGAGCCATGCCTGAACGTCCCCCTTACATGATCTCGACGGCCATTCCCTATGCGAATGGCGCGCCGCATATCGGCCACGCCTATGAGCGCATCGCCACCGACGCCTTCGCCCGATGGAAGCGGCTCGACGGCTATGACGTGCTGTTTGTCACCGGCATGGACGAGCACGGGCAGAAGATGCAGCGCACGGCCGAGAAGGAAGGGCTGACGCCCCTGGCGCTCGCCGACCGCACGGCCGCGCAATTCGCCCGGATGGGCGAGGCGCTGAACGCCCGCGCCGACGACATCGTGCGCACGACGCAGGCGCGCCACAAAGAGACCGTGCTCGAAATGTGGCGGCGGATGGAGGCGAACGGCGACCTCTATCTCTCCAAATACGCCGGCTGGTATTCGGTGCGCGACGAGGCCTATTACGACGAGGACGAACTCACCGAGCGGGACGGCAAGAAATTCGCGCCGACGGGCACGCCGGTCGAATGGGTGGAGGAGGAAAGCTGGTTCTTCAAATTGTCGGCCTATGCGGAGAAATTGCTCGCGCATTATGCGGCGCATCCGCATTTCATCACGCCCGAACACTACAGAAACGAGATCGTCGCCTTCGTGAAGCGCGGGCTGACGGACCTCTCGGTGTCGCGCACGACCTTCGACTGGGGCATTGAAATTCCGCCGAGCGCACACACCAGCGCCAAGCATGTGATGTATGTCTGGGTCGATGCGCTGACGAATTACGTAACAGCTACAGGATATCTTACGGAAGGCGGAAATAGAGCGCGCTTCTGGCCGGCCGACGCGCATGTCATCGGCAAGGACATCACCCGCTTTCACGCCATCTACTGGCCGGCGTTCCTGATGTCCGCAGGCGCGCCTCTGCCCAAGCAGGTCGTCGTGCACGGCTTCCTGTTCTCCAAAGGCGAGAAGATGTCGAAGTCGGTCGGCAATGTCGTCGATCCGATCGATCTGGCCGAACGCTATGGCGTCGACCAGCTGCGCTACTTCTTCCTGCGCGAGATTCCCTTCGGCCAGGACGGCAATTATTCGCACGAGGCGATCGTCAACCGCATCAACGCCGATCTCGCCAATGACCTCGGCAATCTCGCGCAGCGCTCGCTGTCGATGATCGCCAAGAACTGTATGGGCGCCGTACCACGTAAACACGCGCTTACGGACGCGGACAGAGACATTCTCGCGCAGGCGGCCGACGTTCTCGCAAAAGCGCGCGCCGCCATGGAGGATTACGCGCCGCACCACGCGCTGGCGGAAATTTTCCGTATCGTCGCCGAGGCCAATCGCTATTTCGCCGGGGAAGAGCCCTGGGCGAAGAAGAAGAGCGACCCTGCGCGGATGGAGACGATTCTCTACGTCACCGCCGAGACGCTGCGCCGTCTGGCGATTCCCCTGCAGCCGTTTATGCCCGAGTCCGCCGGCAAGCTTCTCGATCTCCTGGGCGTCGGCCCGGACGAGCGCGATTTCGCGCATGCCGAAGAGACGAACGCCCTGCAGGAGGGCGCGCCGCTGCCGCCGCCGACGCCGGTCTTTCCGAGATTTGTGGAGGAGGAGGCGAGTTAGTCCCGCTCCAGCAGGCGGGGAGCCGCCGCCGCACTCGCCATGCGCTCACCATAATCAGCCGTTTCAAATGGCGGCGGCGCAGCGGCGCGCAAATGACCTTCGTCATTGCGGGCTTGTCGGCCAAAGCGCGGGCGTGCAATTATGCACGTCCGGGCTCCTTGTGAAGGAACTCGCGCCGCTCGGTCGAGCGCCCGCGCAACAATATCCGCCTTCGTTGTGTCGTATCTCGGACGGCTCTTTTCTTACAGAGGAACTCATGGAATGGCGCGTGGCATTTCAACAATTCTGACGGCGGTTATCTTCGGCGCGATCGGTTTCGGGCTCGGCATCTACGCTGCGCCGACCGAAGGCGTCGCCAATCTGAAAGCCGCGATCGAGGGCCGGTTCAAACCGGCGCCCGCCGAGGACGCTGCGCCGGCCGAAGCCCCGGCGACTCCCGCCGAGTCGGACGCGGCCGCCCAACCCGACGCCTCGGCCCCGCCTGAGACGCCTCCGGCTGAGCAGCCGGCGGCCGTAGAGGCTCCAATGGAGAGCGCGCCTGCGCCCGCTCCGGCGCCGTTGACCGAAGCGCCGCCGCCGCCTCAAGCCGCGCCCATGGCGATGCCGGAGGCCGCTCCGGCCCCGGCCCCAGAGGCAGTGGTCGAGCAGCCGGTCAAGCCGAAGCCCAAGCCCAAGCCCAAGCCTAAGCCCAAGCCCAAGCCGAAGCCCGCAGCTCCGGTCGAGGCGCCGGCTGAACAGCCGGCGCAGTAAGCGCCAGTCGCCGCCGCCCGGCCCCTGTTTCGCTCACGAGCAGGGGCGGATCGCGCGGCGGCGCCTGGCTCGCTCCAGGCGCTTCTGTCTCTGCTCAATGAAGGAATGTCGCCGTGACCAGCGACACAGCGCGCTTCGTCGGCGACATTCCCTTCTTTTACGACCGGGGCCTCGGCCCGGTGCTCTTCGAGGATTACGCCGCCGATATCGCCGACCGGATGGCCGCGAGCGCCCCCATCGACGTGCTCGAAACGGCGGCAGGCACGGGAATCGTCACGCGCAAGCTGCGCGACGCTCTCGATCCACAAGCGAAGCTAACCGCAAGCGACCTCAATGCGCCGATGCTCGAAGTGGCGAAGACGAAGTTCGGCGCCGCCGAGCACGTGATTTTCCGTTCGGCCGACGCGACTGCCCTGCCGTTTGACGACGAAGCCTTCGACGCAATCGTCTGCCAGTTCGGACTGATGTTCTTTCCCGATAAGGACCGCGCGCATCGTGAGGCGCGACGGACTCTGCGACCGGGCGGCCGATATCTCTTCAGCGTCTGGGATGCGCCACGCTACAATCCTTTCCCTCGCCTGGGGCTCGAGGTGATCGAACGATTTTTTCCCGGCGATCCACCGCAGTTTCTAGCTTTTTCCTGCGCTGAGGTTGATCCTATCAAGGAATCGCTGCTCGACGCCGGCTTCACGGACATCACCATTTCCGTAAGGTCGCGCGTCAAGGAGGTCACGGATCCGACGTCCTTCGCGAGGGGACTCGTTTTCGGCAGTCCGCTCTTCGAACAGCTCCGCGAGCGCGGCGGCGTGCGCCCGGAATCGCTTGTCGAGGCCCTGGCCGAGCGGCTCACGCAAGAACTCGGCGAGAACCCCATGCGCCTGCCGATGCAGGCGATATTCTATGAGGCCAGGGCGGCATAGGGGCGCGCGCTACTGCGGCTGCGTCATCAGCTCGAGCACATGGCCGTCGGGGCTTTTGAAATAGACTCCTCGGCCGCCGTTCCAATCGTTGAGCTGACCGTCCGTGAATCGACCCGGCGCGCTTCCGAAGGCGACGCCTTCGTCCTTCACGCGCCGGAAGATCTCATCGAACTCATTGTCGCTGACGTGGAAGGCGTAATGGTTGGAGCCGAAGCCCTCATCCTTGTCGAACAGCAGGGTGAGCTCGCTATTGAGTTTCACCGGCGCGAAATGGCCCTTGGCGCCGTCGTAGCGCAGACCGAAAATCCGTGCGAACCAGCGCGCCGCGGCGTCATTGTCGCGTGCCGGCACGATGGTGTGATTGAGAATGATGGCCATCGATTAAGCTCCGCCGATCTCTTGATGGATTTCAGATGGGGAGCCGCAGCCTTCCTGTCATGAGCGTCGCGGCTCATTTGCCGCCGGACCAGGAAGCTGACAGCGCGCCATCTGGTTGGCGCCGGACACGAACGCCGAATAGGGCGCTCTCGCGATCGAGCGTTTGCGCGAGCCATTCGGCGTCGGCGGCTGACGCCCGTTCGAGACGAAAGCGCCGGACATGCAGCGGGATCAGTCTCAGTTGGATGAGATCGCCGTTTGTAGCGAGATCGACAAAATACATCAGGGATAAATCGCCGCGATAGCGTTCGTAGCCGCTGATGCCCTCGTAGTCGTTCAGGAAATCGCCGCAGCCATAAAGCGCCAGACGGTTATGATGGACTTCGAATCCCTTCGCATGATGTGACGAATGTCCGTAGACGACGGACGCGCCGGCGTCTTCGATCAGCCGATGCGCGAATTGTCTGTGGGCGTTCGAAACGCCATAGCCCCAGTTCGAGCCCCAGTGGATCGACATCACCAGAATATCTTCGCTGCGCGCCGCGTTCCGCGCCAGATCGCAGGCGAAGGCGGCGCTTTCCGCAGAAAGGTCGGGCAGAAGATTGACGCCGGGCGACGACGGCGTCGCCGCCCAGTCGAGAGGCGTCCCGCTGTCGGGCAGGGCGAAGGACAGCACGACCACCCGGCCCTTGCTCGGGATCTCAATAATCGCCGGCCGCTGCGCATGGCCGGCGGAGCGTCCGGCGCCGGCGACGGCGATATTCAGATGCTCGAGCGCGCCGAGCGTCTCGAGGAGGCCGCTAGGCCCCCAATCCAGAACGTGGTTATTGGCGAGCGCGCAGCAATCGATCCCGGCTACGCGCAGACATTCCGCATTCTGTGGACTGACGCGATAATTGATCGCCTTGTGTTCGGCCGTCTCGCTGCGCGTCACGCTCGTTTCGAGATTGACGATGCGCGCGTCAGGCGCGTGCGCTTCAAGCTCGGCGAGCGCGTCGCCCCAGATATAGGAAAGGTCGGCCGGCCGCGGAATCGGCCCAGACGCCGCTTCGGCCAAACGAACATATTCTTGCGCCGACGAAACATATTCCTCATAGAGCTTCGGCGGGCAGGGCGAGGGCAGGATCTGATCGACGCCTCGGCCGATCATCACGTCGCCGCACAGGAAAAGCCTTGCGGTCTGCGCGCCTCCGCGCGGCGGCGCGGCGACGCTCATATCGTGGGCGGAAGATTCTCTTCGTCGTCGCCGGCGACCAGTGAGACGATTTCTCCCGCAACGTCCTTGAGCGGCGCGCCGGCGCCGAAGACGTCCCGATCGCCCGACATCCACATCGCCGCCTCCTCGACGTCAGCGATCGTCGGCCGCAGGTCCATGATCGCCGACAGCGTCGCGTCGTCGATGTCGCCGAGGACGTCCGTCACGTCCTTGATCGTCGCCAGCGGGCGGCCGTCGCCGTCCTGCGCGGAAGACTGCGTCAAGTTTTTGCTCCTCGCGCTTGCAACGTCCCGCCCGAGCTTGATCCGTTACGGTCTCGCATGATGCCGGCGATGAAAAAGGCGCGTTGCATAGCCAAGAAAATATAGCGCCGCGCATCTTAGCCGCGAAGGAGCCCCAGGCTAAATATTTGTGTTTTACGCCACCCGAGCCATATTGCCGCATAGGTCCAAACGCGTCATCAAGCACTCGGCGCGCGCGCCCGGGGCCATTCCGTGTTGCTCTTTCCTGACCGAGTCTGATGCTCATCGATACCCATTGTCACCTCGACTTTCCCGATTTCGCGCCCGAACTCGCGGAGACGATCGCCCGCGCCAAGGCGCGCGGCGTCGCGAGAATGATCACGATCTCGACGCATCTGTCGCGCTTCGATCGCGTGAAGGCCGTCGCCGAAACCTATCCGGAGGTCTTTTGCACCGTCGGGACGCATCCGCACCATTCGCACGAAGAGGCCGAGCCGACCGTCGAGGCGCTGGTGACTTTGTCGCAGCATCCAAAATGCGTCGGATTGGGCGAAGCGGGCCTCGACTATCACTATGACCATGCGCCGCGCGACGTAGCGCAGCGCATCTTCCGTATTCACGTCCAAGCCGCGAGGGAAACCGGCCTTCCGCTGGTCATCCATACCCGCGACGCCGACGACGACTGCGCCGCGATTCTGAAGGACGAAATGGGGAAGGGGGCTTTCCCCGCCCTGCTCCATTGCTTCACGAGCGGGCCCGCGCTCGCCCAAACGGCGCTGCAGCTCGGCCTCTATATTTCCTTTTCTGGCGTCGTGACCTTCAAGAACGCCGAATATCTGCGCGAGATCGCCCGCGACGTGCCGCTGGAGCGCATGCTGGTCGAAACTGACGCGCCCTTCCTTGCGCCGACGCCGCATCGCGGCAAGCGCAATGAGCCGGCCTTCGTCGTCGACACCGCGCGCGTGCTCGCCGACGTCAAGGGAATCAGCGCCGCCGAACTTGCAGTCGCCACGACCGAGAATGCGCTGCGGTTGTTTTCCAAAATGCCGCCTCTGGACGCCGTCGCGTGAGCCTCAGAATCAGGATTCTCGGGTGCGGCTCGTCGGGCGGCGTGCCGCGCGTCGGGCAGGGCTGGGGAAAGTGCGATCCGGCCAATCCGAAAAACCGGCGCCGACGCTGCTCGATTCTCGTCGCGCGCGGCCCCGCCGACGCAGCGACGCAAGCGCTCGTGGACACCGGACCCGATCTGCGCGAGCAACTCATCGACGCAGACGTCAAGCGGCTCGACGCGGTCTTCTATACCCATCCCCACGCCGACCACACCCATGGCGTCGACGACTTGCGCGGCCTGGTCATTCTGAGCGGTCGGCGCATCCCGGCCTATATGGACGAGCCGACTTCGCGGTCATTCGCCACGAAGTTCGACTACATCTTCAAGACGCCCCCGGGCAGCTTTTATCCGCCGCTGATGACCGAACATCGGCTGCATCTTGGGCGCGCCGAGACGATCGACGGACCCGGCGGCGCGATCGTCGCGACGCCTTTCCGCCTCGACCATGGCGACATGGACGCGCTCGGCTTTCGCTTCGATAACGTGGCCTACACGCCGGATCTTCACGCGATTCCGCCAGAGAGCGTTCAGTATCTGGAAGGGCTCGATCTCTGGATTATCGACGCGCTGCGCCATCAGCGGCACGGCACGCATCTTTCGGTCAGTCAGGCGCTGGAGTTCATCGCGCATTTCAAGCCCAAACGCGCCGTTCTGACGGATCTGCACGTCGATCTCGATTACGACGCGCTGGCCGCGACGCTGCCGGAAAACGTCACGCCGGCATTTGACGGAATGGCGCTCGACGTCTGACTCGCGGACGCATCACCAGAAATGATATCTGTTAGTTCCATAATATCGATTATGCGAATCGTGGATGAGGGATGCGGCTGGCGCCGTCCGCTCTTGCCTTTCGCTCGTCTGAGATTCTGCGTCGACGTCATGCCGGACGGAACGCGGCGGGCGTCCTCGGATGACGCTTCGTGTTGACACTGCGGCGCGTGTGCAGCGCATGGCGCGTCAACCCCACACGCGGAGCTCATCTAAACTCCTGCAATCGCGAACATTCCCGCCGGCGCAGGAATTTGACCTAGATGTCAAACCGTGGCGACTGTTTGGATTTTTGGATCACCCCACGGAATTCGCTGGCCTTAGGGGGCGAAACTCTGGTAAAAGGCTCGCTGCGCGGGACTATATGGCATTCAAGAGGCACATCATCGTCGTTTCCGGGCGGGCGCGTTTTTTGAGACGCGCCAACTGGAGCGGTTGGGCGCACAAGGTTGGCATAGCGGTCTTGCCGTTTTTGGCGGAGACGAGCAGGTAGACATGAGCAAAGGTAGAGATTTTCGGGGCCCCCGCAAGCGCGGATTTGATGACGACGCTCCGTATAGCTATGATTCGCCGCGCACGAGCCGGGCGCCGCGATCTCCCTTTGGCGGCGGATTTCCAGATTCGCCGCCTCCGATGTCGAACGAGCCAGCAGTCGACGCCATCGTGAAGTGGTTTAAGACTGACAAGGGCTTCGGCTTCGTAGAGCTTGCCAATGGCACCGGCGACGCGTTCCTCCATATCGGCGCTGTTCAGGCGGCGGGATACGACACGCTGCCGCCCGGCGCGAAATTGCAGGTGCAGGTCACGAGCTCGGTGAAGGGCCAGCAGGTGGCGCGCATTCTCGAGGTCGATTTGGCTGGCGCCGCTGAGCGGGCGCCGCCGCCGCCGCCGCGCGCAGGCGGCGGTTTTGACAGCCCCCGGCCCCGTCGTCAGGCGCCCGATCCGTCGACCGCCGTTCCGGTCGCCGGCAAGGTCAAATGGTTCGACGAGACGAAAGGCTTCGGCTTCGTGCAATCGGACGACGGCGGCAAGGACGTGTTCGTCCATATTTCGATTCTGGGCCCATCCGGCGTGAACCGGCTCGCCGAGGGGCAGCCAGTCACGATGCAGGTCGTCGATACGGCGAAAGGCAGAGAAGCGCTGTCGATCATCCTGGATTGAGCCTCGCTCCGTAGATCCGTGCGCCGCGATCCTCCTTGAGGGCCGCGGCGCTTTTCTTTTGGGAAAACCTCATGTCCGGTCGACCGCACGGCGACGTCGCCAGACTGATCGAAATCATGGCGGCGCTGCGCACGCCCGGCAGCGGTTGTCCCTGGGATCTCGTTCAGGATTTCCGCTCGATCGCGCCCTACACGATCGAGGAAGCCTATGAGGTCGCTGACGCCATCGAGCGCAACGATCTAACCGATCTCAAAGATGAGTTAGGCGATCTCCTCTTGCAGGTCGTCTTCCATGCCCGAATGGCGCAGGAGCAGGCCGCTTTCGCCTTCGAGGACGTCGTCGACGCGATCTGCGACAAGCTCATTCGCCGGCATCCGCACGTTTTCGGCGACGCCCAGTCTCTTGACGCGGACGGCGTGACCACGCAGTGGAGCGCAATCAAAGCGCGCGAGAAGGCGGCGAAGCAAGGCGCGCCGCCGGCCAGTTTGCTTGACGGCGTGCCGCTCGCCCTGCCCGCGCTGACGCGCGCCCTCAAGCTGCAACAAAAGGCCTCCGCGGTCGGCTTCGACTGGGACGACGCGCAGCAGGTTCTGGGCAAAATCCGTGAGGAAACCGAGGAGGTCGCCGCGGAACTCGCGACTCCTGGCGCGGAAGCTTCGCCGGCGCTTGAAGAGGAGATCGGCGATCTGCTGTTCGTGGTCGCCAATCTTGCGCGTCACGCCAGGGTCGATCCCGAGCAGGCGCTGCGCTCCGCCAACACGAAATTTGAGCGGCGCTTCCACCATATCGAGCAGCGTCTCAAGGAGATGGGCCGTTCGCCTGAAGCAGCGTCTCTCGACGAGATGGAAGCCCTGTGGGTCGAGGCGAAAGGCGCGGAGCGCAAGCCGCGCTGACGGCTCTCGCGGACGTCTGAATATTGCGGCCCCGCCCGTTAGACGATTTAGCGCTCCGCGCCGGCTTCGCGGATCATTTCGGCCTGCGGAAAGCGCCTCGCGAGGCCCTCCGAACGTTCAGGATCGATACGAACGACGAGATGGACGCCGCCCTCCGGCAACGCTTCGCGTTCGAGCACTTCGGTATGGGCATGAAGCCAGGCGAGCCCCTCGCCGTCGGCGACGTCGAGGTCCATTTCAAATCGAACCCGTCCCGCCGCCAGGGTGGACTCGATCCTTGCCAGCAACGCATCGAGCCCCTGCCCGGTCAAGGCTGACACCAGCGTCGGTCGCCGTTGAGGCTCGATCCCGCTCACCGCGAGTTGCAGGGCCGAAAGCCGATCCGGATCGAGCGCGTCGATCTTGTTCCAAACTTCCAAAATCCGCCCTTCAGCTTCGCCTTTGAGACCGAGTTCGCTCAGGATCGACTCGACGTCCTTCGCCTGCGCTTCCCAATCTTCGTGCGCGACGTCGCGAATATGGAGAACCACGTCGGCGAGCGTCACTTCCTCGAGCGTCGCCCTGAAGGCCGAGACAAGCATGGTGGGCAGATCGGAGATGAAGCCCACCGTGTCGGAGAGCAGAATGCGCGCGCCATGCGGCAGTTTGATCTGGCGAAGCGTGGGATCGAGGGTCGCGAACAGCATGTCCTGCGCCAGCACCTCGGCCTTGGTCACGCGGTTAAAAAGCGTGGATTTTCCGGCATTGGTGTAACCGACGAGCGCGACCACCGGATAGGGAACGTCGCGCCGCGTCTTGCGATGCAGCGCGCGCGTGCGCTTCACCTTGTCGAGATCGTGCTCGATGCGCCGCATCCGCTCCTCGATCAGGCGCCGGTCCGTTTCGATCTGCGTCTCGCCGGGGCCGCCGAGAAAGCCGAAACCGCCGCGCTGGCGTTCAAGGTGGGTCCAGGAGCGGACGAGCCGCGACTTCTGATAGGCGAGATGCGCGAGCTCCACCTGCAGCGCGCCTTCCTTGGTTCGGGCGCGCGCGCCGAAGATTTCGAGAATGAGCCCGGTCCTGTCGATGACCTTGGCGTCCCACGCCCTTTCAAGATTGCGCTGCTGCACGGGCGAGAGCTGGCAGTCCATGCTCACCAGCGCGGCGTCCTTCGACTTGACGAGTTCGCCGATCTCTTCGACCTTGCCCTTCCCCAGATATGTCGCCGGTCGAACCTCGTTCAGCGATATGGGGAGTTGACCGACGACATCGAGGTCGATCGCCTCGGCAAGCCCCACCGCCTCCAAGAGACGCGCCGCCGTGTCGCGCGCACGCGCCGCGCCGCCTTGAGTCGCATAGGGCCCAATGACCAATGCACGGGCCCCGGCGCCGTTCGGCGTCGTCCCGTGATCTTCTCCGCTGTCAGCCTTCAATCGCCTACCGCTGCTTGTCGGCCTGGCCCTCGTCGTCGCCCGGCTCAAACATTTGTATGGGGTGTCCGGGCATGATCGTCGAGATGGCGTGCTTGTAGACGAGCTGAGAATGCCCGTCTCGTCGCAACAAGAGGCAAAAATTATCGAACCAGGTGACGATTCCCTGGAGCTTGACGCCATTGACGAGGAAGATCGTGAGCGGGACTTTATTCTTCCTGACGAAATTCAAAAATGTATCTTGCAGATTCTGCGAACGCTCTGACGACATCGGCTGTCCTGTTCTTTTTTGTGAGCCGAGCGGAATGACGCCGCCCCCAGGGGATCGTTCTTCTTTTTTCGCCGCCGTGGTCATTAGAACCTTTCAAATGGCGAAGCGCAAGGCGCAAGTCGTGCGCTTTCCGCCGCCAATTCATGGCAAGAGTTCGGCTTTAACTCCGCGCCGATCCTCGCCGCAAACATAATGCAACGCCTTAAGTAGCTTATCTAAGTTAATGTTTCTATGACTCTACCGACAGCGACTTAAGTTTTCGGTGTAAGGCGGAGCGCTCCATGCCGATGAACTCCGCCGTTCGGGAGATATTCCCGGAGAAGCGATTGAGCTGAGCGACAAGGTATTCGCGCTCGAAAACCTCCCGCGCCTCTCTGAGTGGCAGGCTCATCAGTTTTTCGCCGCGCACGCCGGCCGGAGTCGCCGGCACGAGTTCGCCGACATCGGCCGGAAGCATTTCGGCCGTGATCGTCCCGCTGGAATCGCCGGACGTGAGGATCATCAAGCGCTCCACATTATTTCTCAACTGTCGGATGTTGCCGGGCCAGTCATGCAACTGCAGGATAGCGAGGGCGTCTTCCGAGATCCGTCGGCGCGGCATGCCGGAAGCGAGCGACATGTTCTCCATGAAATAGTCGATGAGCGCCGGGATGTCCTCGCGCCGCTCCGCCAGCGAGGGAATCCGGATCGGCACCACCGCGAGGCGATGAAATAGATCCTCGCGCAGCGTTCCCTCTTCGATCGCCGACGCGAGATCGCGCGCCGAGGACGAGATAATGCGCACGTCGACCTCGACCTTGTTCGATCCGCCGACCCGCTGAAAGGTCTGATCGACCAGCACGCGCAGGATTTTCGCCTGGGAATCCTTCGGCATGTCGGCGATTTCGTCGAGAAACAGCGTCCCGCCATGCGCCTCCTCAAGCGCGCCGACCTTGCGCTCGCCGTCGGCGCCTTCGCGGCCGAACAGCTCGATTTCCATGTTCTCCGGCGTGATCGTGGCCGAATTGATGACGACGAATGGCCCGCCGGCGCGACTCGACGCCTCGTGGATGCAGCGCGCGGCGAGTTCCTTGCCTGTCCCAGGCGCGCCGGTGATCAGCACGCGTGAATTCACAGGGGCGACGCGGCCAATGAGCTGCTGCAGCTGATGCGCCGCTGGGGAATCGCCGACGATGCGGTCGAAGGCTCCCGCGCGCTGGCGCAGCGCGGATAGTTCGCGCCGCAGCTGATAGGCTTCGAGCGCCCGTTCGGCGACGAGCACCAGCCGATCCGCCTTGAAGGGCTTTTCAATAAAGTCGTATGCGCCGATCTTGATCGCGCTGACCGCGGTTTCGATATTGCCGTGGCCCGAGATCATGACGACGGGCAAGCCCTTGTGCTGCTTCTGCGCGAGTTCGAGCACCTGGAGGCCGTCCAGCCGAGACCCTTGCAGCCAGATGTCGAGAAAAACGAGATGCGGACGCCGGCTCGCGATCGCCGCGAGCGCTTCGTCGGAGTCTTTGGCGGTGCGGACTCCGTGCCCTTCGTCGCTCAGAATTCCGGCGACAAGCTCTCTGATGTCCTCTTCATCGTCGACGATCAAAATATCGCTGGCCATTATACCCCGCTCTGTCCCGGCACACTTGCATGCGCCGGCGCTTTTTCAGCCTGTGCGTCAGCCGCGCGTGACTCCTCTTTCGAGGACGTCTCCGCGGCGAGGGGCACGATGAGCCTGACGCAGGCCCCCCGACCCGACGGCGCGTCCAGCAGCTCCAGCCGGCCTCCATGATCCTCGACGATCTTGGCGACGATCGGCAGACCCAGTCCGGTGCCGTCCGATCGCGTCGTCATGTAAGGCTCGAGCAAGCGCTGCCGGTTCATCGCCGGGAAGCCCTTACCATTATCGATCACGTCGATTTCCGCCATGCGATCACGCACATTCAATTTGATTTCGACTCGTCCCTTTACTTGAGCGTCTTTATCTTCACGTGCGGCGACGCCTTCGACGGCGTTCTTCACGATATTGGTGAGCGCCTGCGACAGCAAGCGGCGATCGAACTGTGCGATGACGGGCGTCTCAGGCAATTCTTCGACGATATCGAGATCGGCGTTACCGACGCGCATGAGGAACGCGACCTGCCGAATGCATTCGTTGAGATCGTCGCGCGCCGGGCGCGCCTTCGGCATACGCGCAAAGGAGGAAAACTCGTCGACCATACGCTTGATGTCGTCAACTTGGCGCACAATCGTGTCTGTGCATTGGTCGAAAATTTCTCGATCTTCCTGGATGACCTTGCCGTATTTGCGACGCAGCCGCTCGGCCGAAAGCTGAATCGGCGTCAACGGATTCTTGATCTCGTGAGCGATGCGCCGTGCGACGTCCGCCCAGGCGGAGGTGCGCTGCGCCATCACGAGGTCGGTGATGTCGTCGAGCGTCACGACGTAGTTGTGATGTCCCGCATCGGCGCGCGCCGAGGTCACTCGCACATTCAAGGTGCGCTCGGCGACGCCGCGCTTGATGATGATCTGGCTTTGAACGGCGCGCGGAAAAACTTCCGCCGCGTCCTTCAGGATGGGGACGATCTCCGGCAAGACCGACGCCACCGGGGCGCCGACGGTCGCCTGCCCCGTCGGGTCTACGAGCGACAATTCCTCGGCTGAGCGATTAAGAATCGTGACGACGCTTTCCGAGTCCACGCCCATAACCGCGACCGGCACGCCGGAGAGCACGGCCTCGGTGAATTCGCGACGTTCGTCATTGATCCGATTGGCTTCGATCAGCCGGTTTTGCTGAAGATTGAGCTCGGTCGTCATATTATTGAAGACGTCGCCGAGGCGCGCCAAGTCGCCATGCTGCTTGTCGACGTTGACGCGAACGTCGAGATTGCCGGCCGATACCTCGTCGGTTGCGGCGATCAGGTCCCGGATCGGCGTCACCAGCCGATCGGCGAAATCCAGTCCGAACCAAATGGACGACAGCAACATGATCGTCGTCAGGAAGGCGTACATCAGCACGAATGCCCGCTGCACGGCGGCGCGATAGGCGTCGAAGACGTCATAACTGCTGATCAGGTTCTGGGCCTGTTTGGGAAATTCCACGGCGATCGGGTCAATTGGCCGGGTGACGTAAAGGAACGTGTCCTGAAAGGCGTTGAGCGCGCGCAACGCGACGAAGCTCTTGCCGTCATCGATAACGAGGCACAGAGGCTCCCCGCGCCGCGCGTCGTCGAACTCGGATTGCGGCGGGGCGATGATGATCGAGGCGGCGTTCTGCGCCACGTCGACGCGGTCGAGAATTTCGCCGTTGGATTTCACCAGCGCCGCGACGGAGAAGCCCAGAAAATACGCTCGTGACTGAAATATTTGATGAAAATACGGACGGTCCGAGTTGTAGAGAATGGCCGCGCGATCGAGGTCCGAAGCCGTGAGCTGCGCCTCCTGCAGTAGCGCCCGGCACTGACTCTCGCGGAACACGGCCGCGGCTTCCGCCGTATTGTGGACGAAGACCTTGACGCTCGACATGAAGGCAGGATTGAGCACACGCTCCAGCGTCAGCGATCCCGCCACGGCGAGCAGAATCGCCGGAATCAAAGCAATGACCGCGAAAAAGCCGACCGTGCGCACGTGAAGGCGCGCCGCCGCCTCGCCGCGCCGCCAGACGCGGTAGAGGCGCCAGGCCTTGACGACCACCATCGCGAGCAGGACGGCGACGAAGACGCCGTTGATGATGAGCAACGGCAAGAGGCGGTCGTCTGTCGGCGATATCGCGCCGAATTCGGCAACGACCAGGAATGTAGCCAAAGCGCAGCCGACGGCGCCGATCACGATGATCGGGCCGAACCAGCTGCGAAATGGCGTTCTGCCTTTCGCCTTTGGCGGAGAAGCCGAGTCTCCGGTCAGGGCCATGGCGCCTGTATAGGCTCCGCCCGCGCCGGTTGCAATTGAACGGCCAGAAGAGTCGCTATCGCGGTGAACGCATCAGGCGGATGTCGAGATCGTTGACCTTCTTGCGCAGCGTATTGCGGTTCAGTCCGAGCAATTCCGCCGCTTTGATCTGATTGCCGCGCGTCGCCGCAAGCGCCGCGGACACCAGCGGAATTTCGATCTCGCGGATGATCCGGTGATAGAGGCCGGGCGGCGGCAACTGATCTCCGCAATCGCGGAAGAGCTTGGCGAGGTGGAGCTCGACGGAACTCGAAAGCGTTTGTCCGTCGGACAATTCTTGCGAGGTCGCGGCGGCGGCTGAGCCTTTGTCGCCCGGGTCGGCCTGCCGAATCTCATGTTCGAGCTCGGTCTCGACGAGCTGATCGGAAATGACTTCCTGCGGGTGCAGCGCGGCGAGCCTGCGGATGAGGTTTTCGAGCTCGCGGATATTGCCCGGCCAGCGATATCTCTTCATCCGGTCGAGCGCGGCCTGGTCGATGTATTTCTGCGGCAGTCCTTCGCTCGCCGCCACCTTGAAGAAGTGATGGACGAGGTCGGGGATGTCCTCCGCGCGCTCGCGCAGCGGCGGCAGCCGAAGCGGCACGACGTTGAGGCGGAAGTAGAGATCCTCGCGGAACAGGCCCTGCTGGATCAGGATCCGCAGATCCTTGTTGGTGGCGGCGATGATTCGGACGTTGGTCTTGATCGGCGTGCGTCCGCCCACGGTCGTGTATTCGCCCTGCTGCAGCACGCGAAGCAGCCTGGTCTGCGCCTCCATCGGCATGTCGCCGATCTCGTCGAGAAACAGCGTGCCGCCCTCGGCCTGCTCGAAGCGGCCGGCCGATCGCTGGTTGGCGCCAGTGAAGGCGCCCTTCTCATGGCCGAAGAGTTCGCTTTCGATCAGATCGCGCGGAATCGCCGCCATATTCACGGCGACGAAGGGGCCCTTCTTGCGCTTTCCATAGTCGTGCAGGGCGCGGGCGACGAGTTCCTTGCCGGTTCCCGACTCGCCATTGATCATGACCGTGAGGTCGGTCTGCATCAATCGCGCGAGCGAGCGATAGATTTCCTGCATTGCGGGGGAGCGGCCGACGAGCGGCATGCCCTCGATTTCGTCGTGGCGGTCGTCTTCGGGCCGTTTGCGGGGCTCGGCCATGGCGCGGCCGACGATGCCCACAAGCTCCTTGAGGTCGAAAGGTTTGGGCAGATAGTCGTATGCGCCCCGCTCCGACGCCCGAATGGCGGTCATGAACGTGTTTTGCGCGCTCATGACGATGATCGGAAGCTCAGGACGAAGCTTTTTGATGCGCGGCAGAAGCTCGAAAGCGTTCTCGTCGGGCATGACGACGTCGGTGACGACGAGGTCGCCCTCGCCCGACTGCACCCACCGCCACAAGGTCGCGGCCGCGCCGGTGGTGCGCACTTCATAGCCCGCGCGCGAAAGCGCCTGCGCGACGACCGTGCGTATGGACGCGTCGTCGTCAGCGACCAGAATTTCTCCTCGCGTCATTGCTTCGGTCTCCCGCCTTTGCGAGATGTCATACACGCCGTTCCTCACGTTGATCGGGCCGCTTTGCCCTGTACATCGGCATCAAAACCCGAAACGTTGTCCGTCTGGGGAGGGACTCGCACTCCACGATGCCGCCGTGGTCGTTGACGATCTTCGCAACCAGTGCAAGTCCGAGGCCAGTTCCTGTCGACTTGGTGGTGACAAAGGGATCAAAGAGATGCGCGGCGATGTCTTCCGGAACGCCGGGGCCATTGTCGCGCACACAGAATTCGAGCGGCAGTCCAATGGGGCTTTTCTCGCCAAGCGCGCGCAGGCTGACCCCGGGCCGGAAAGCGGTCGAGAGTTCAATCTCCCCATCGACGGCTTCGCCGACGGCTTCCGCCGCGTTCTTCACGAGATTGAGGAACGCCTGCACCAATTGATCGCGGTTGGCGTAAACCGGCGGCAGCGACGGATCGTAGTTCTCGACGAAGCGAACGTTGCGGGCGAATCCGCTTTGGGCGACGCGCTTCACGTGGTCCAGCACCGAATGGATGTTCACCTGCTCGCGCTGCAATGGACGCGCGTCGGAAAAAACCTCCATCCGGTCGACTAGACGCACAATCCGATCGGTCTCGTCGCAGATCAGCCGGGTCAGCGC
Organism: Methylocystis sp. H62; assembly: GCF_015709515.1. Lineage (GTDB taxonomy): Bacteria > Pseudomonadota > Alphaproteobacteria > Rhizobiales > Beijerinckiaceae > Methylocystis. The sequence goes on along the minus strand of NZ_JADNQZ010000052.1, from coordinate 37,759 downwards.
GCGGTCCTGATCGCCGAGCGCCGATTCGAGCAGTTGTGCGGCGCCGCGAATTCCGGACAGCGGATTCTTGATTTCATGCGCCAGCATCGAGGCCAGCCCAGAAACCGAGCGAACGGCGCCACGATGCGTCAGTTGCCTGTCTATTTTGTCGGCAATTGTCCGCTCCTGCAGCATGACAAGCACGAGCCCGTCGCCTTCGGGCAATGGCGCGCAATGAACGTCGACGCGTCGGTCGACTTCCTGGCCTGGGCGGCCGAGATCGACCTTGTATTCGTTGATCGTCGCGCCACGTTCGCGAACCTGCTCGATGAGCGCGGTGAGCGGCGATCCGAACGGCAGCAGCCGATCGAGCGACTGACCGATGAGCAGAGGCTTGCCGAGTTCGAAGAAGGCCTCCGCGGCGGCGTTGGCGTCCTCAATGACGCCATCGCGGGCGACGGTCAGAATCGCGTTGGGCAGAGCCTCAAGCATGCATGATCGGCCGGCGTCATTGATAATCTTGAGCGGCTCGTAGCCGCCGCAATGCGCGCTATTGCGTCGAGGGCGGTCGAAAACGCTCATGCCGCGATCCCCTGCTCTGCCGGCTGCGCCCTCAGAAAAATCTGCTCAATCAGCCGCGCCGCTTCGTCCGGCGAATCTGTGGTGACCAGCGCGTGACGCGCATCGGCTGCGGCATGTCCCGCCAAGCGACCCACCAGGCGATCGACATAGGCGGCGAGATGTTTGCGCGCGTGCCTCAACCCTGCCGATGCGCCCATCGACGCCAGCAGGCCTTCGAGGTGTTCGCGCGCGATTTCGGCGCGCTGCGCCAATGTGGGCGGCGCGCGCCGTTCGCCGGTCTGCAGAAAATGCGCGATATCGCCGACGATCCAGGGTTGCCCCAGGGCCGCCCGTCCGATCATGACTCCGTCGGCGCGCGAATGCTCAAGCATTTCGACGGCGTCGTCTTCGCCGGCGCAGTCGCCATTGGCGATCACCGGAATTCGCACGGCCGCTTTCGCCGCCGCGATCGCCCGCCAATCGGCGCGGCCGGCATAAAACTGCTGGCGCGTGCGCCCATGCACGGTGATCATCGCGACGCCTTCGGCCTCCGCGCGGCGCGCCAGCTCCGCGACGTTTCGGGTCGCTTCATCCCATCCCAGCCGCATCTTGACGCTCAGCGGCACGCATATTGCCTCGCGTGCTGCAGCGATCAGCCGCGCCGCTTGATCGAGATCGCGCATCAGCGCGGCGCCCGCGAGGCCTCCGGTGACACGCTTGCAAGGACAGCCCATGTTGATGTCGATCCAGTCAGCTCCAGAGGATTCGGCGCTTCGCGCGGCGGCCGCCATTTCCGACGGCTCGCGCGCGGCGATCTGAATGACCCGCGGCCACTCGCCGGCGCATTCCAGCCGCATCGCCGTTTCACGATCGCCGCGGGCGACGCCAGCGGCCGTCACCATCTCGCTCACCGTCGCCGACGCCCCCAGACGTGACGCGATGCGGCGCATGGTCGGGTCTGTCACGCCGGCCATCGGCGCGAGCAGCGCGCGACCCGTCAGCGTGATCCCGCCAATGCTCAAAGACGAAGGGGCAAAGCCAACGCCTAGTTTTTTGGCAATAGCCATCTTGCCCACATCATAAGCAGTTCCCTTCGCACTTGCAACATAGCATTTCTCTGGCCCGTCTGCATTTGACGGCGTTGGCGAAAACCGACAGAGAGCGGCCATGGGCGCCGCTCACGTCATTCCTTCCATCGCCATCCTGATCGTCGCCGGAGGCCGCGGCGCGCGGGCGGGCGACGGCCAGCCCAAACAATACCGGCCGCTCGCCGGCATGACGCTGCTCGCCCGCACGCTGCATGGGCTGCATATGGCCATGCCCCAGGCCGCGCTCAAGGTCGTCATCCATAAAGACGACCTCGAGCATTATGCCGCGAGCCTCGCGGAGCTTTGCCCTTCCGATCGGGCGCGGCTCGCGCCGCCGGCCTTCGGCGGCGCAAGCCGGCAAGAAAGCGTCAGGAACGGCCTTGAGGCGCTCGCGACTGAAGGCGCGCCGGACATCGTGCTGATTCACGACGCGGCGCGACCTTTCGCGGACGCCGCGCTCATCGCCCGCGCGATCGAGGCGGCCACGATCCATGGCGCCGCCGCCCCCGGCGTGCCGCTCGCCGACACGATAAAGCAGATCGACGCCGCCGGCGTCGTCGTCGCGACGCCCGACCGCGCGAGGCTCCGCGCCGTGCAGACGCCGCAGTCGTTTCGCTTCGATCTCATCATGTCAGCCCATCGCGCTGCGGCCGCCGGCGGGCGCGACTATACCGACGACGCCATGATCGCCGAAGCCGCCGGCGTGAAGGTGCATATTTTCGAAGGCGACGCCGCCAATTTCAAACTCACGACGCAACAGGACTTCGCCCGCGCCATGGAGCAGTTGAAGCAACCCGCATTCGCCGATCTGCCCGACATCCGCATGGGTCAGGGCTATGACGTCCACGCCTTCGGGCCAGGCGATTCCGTCTGGCTCGGCGGCGTCGCGGTCCCGCATACGCATGGCCTCGCCGGCCATTCCGACGCCGACGTGCTGTCCCACGCCATCACCGACGCCATTCTCGGCGCCATCGCCGAGGGCGACATCGGCGCGCATTTCCCACCGTCCGATCCGCAATGGAAGGGCGCGGCGTCGTCGATCTTCCTGGCGCGCGCCTGCGAACTCGTGCGCGCGCGCGGCGGCGCGATCGCCAATGTCGACGCCACGATCATTTGCGAATCGCCGAAGATCGGCCCGCACCGCGAGCGGATTCGCGAAAGCCTCGCGGCGACGATGGGCCTCGACCTCGGCCGCGTCGCGATCAAGGCGACGACGACAGAGCGGCTGGGATTTACCGGCCGGCAGGAAGGCATGGCGGCGCTGGCGATCGCGACGGTAAGGCTGCCGTGAGAGGATGACGTGTCATCCGGCGCGACGTTGCGCGCGATCGGGAATCTGGACGTGGCCAATATGCTCGAGTGTTGCTCTGGATTCCCGATCAGGCCTGCGGCCTGTCGGGAATGACAAGCGGAGCGTAATTGCGAGCGAAGCGAAGCAATTCGATTGTGCTAAGAAGTCTGGGTCGCTTCCCGTGTTGCTGCGCTCGCGACCGCAATGCCAACTATTACGAAGAGACGCGCATTATTCGGCCTACGGATCGTCTCCTGCACGGCTAACCTCCCCCAGGCCACTCTCGCTCCAATGCGCTGGTCGGACGAATTCTTTGGGAATCCTTGTTCTTTCGTCGCCGTAGGCACCATCGAGCTGTCTTTGTGCCAAGCCTTTCGCTCCGCGGAAATCTGCCCCATGCACACAGGCTTCACCGAGATGTGCCCTTTCTAGGTTCGCTCCTGACAGGTTTGCACCCTCTAGGTGGGATCTCTCTAAATCTGCACCATTTAAATACGCGCCACTGAGCGTCGCGTCTTGAAGGTTGGCTTGCCAGAGAATCGCGTCTTCAAGATGGGCGAATGATAAAAACGAGCCTTCTAGATGCGCATCCCTGAAAAATGCACACTTAAGAAATGACTTTTCAAGGAGGGCTCCTTCAAGGTTTGATCTTGAAAAATTTGACTCTTCAAAGTTCAGTCCCCGTAAGTTGACACGAGCGAGATAACAGCCAGCAAAATCGAATTCATTAAACCTGACGTCACCCGCGTCCACTTTCGTACGTTCGATCTCTCGTTGTTTTTCCGAACGCCGACCGATGACTGTCAAAGCAGCTTGAATATCAACGCGAGGCCGTAGTTGCACTACGTGTATCTTAGGCTGCGCCTTTTCTTCATCTGATTCACTGTTAGGTGTCTTCGTTAGGATTTCTTCTACGCCAACCGAGCTTAGTCTCGGGCGTTCGGCATTTTGTCGCACATATGCAGATAAGATTTCGGTTATTTGACGATGCAACGGCGGGTAGTCCCGTGCGAGTTTTTCGAACGCATAAATCGCGCCGAGCCGGACTTCGACATGAGGGATGGTTCTCAATCCCCTATGTTCCGATTTATGCTCTCGCGTCGCACCCAGTTGATCGACCGCTTTCATCAACAGACTTGTGTAAAGCTCCTCCTGAGCGATGTGCCTCTGCCGGTCGGCGATCCATGTTCGCCAGATGAGGAAAGGCGCGCCAACGAAAGCACCCACGCCGACAATGAATTTATTGACCTCTTCCGCGCTCCCAAATCCAATCAAATAGACGGCGCGCGCAACGACAAAGAGCCCAAAGAAGCTGGCGCATACGGCAAACCATTTCGGCGGGTCTTTGAGAAAACTCATCGCCGCCGATATGGGCCAGCCGTGTTCCGGTAAGGCCGACCACAATTCGCGCCATTTCCTCAAATTGAACCTCATTAGCCGCCTGAAAGTGATTCGATAGATCGTGCGAATCTTACTTGCGTACCGCACCAAGGCGAGCCGCCAATTCCTTTCCTCCCCAATTTACCGCCAGTCGCATCGTCCAAACGACGACCGCGCGGCGGATTGTCATTCCCGACGCGCGCTTGCGCGCGATCGGGAATCCAGAGGCGCAACAAGTATCCTCGTTATTGCTCAGGATTCCCGGTCAGGCCTGCGGCCTGCCGAGAATGACGCCCGAGACATCCTGCCTGCCGGCCATGACACAAAGCTTTGCGAGTGGTTGCTTCCCCTGCGGCGCGGACGCAATGACGACGGGCCCGCATGACCTGCTATAAACCGGCTTTGCAGACCCGAGGCCCGCCATGATCCGCGTGACCGATAGAATCGCGCTCCACGAATGGGAAATCGTGGAGGAATTCGCGCGCGCGTCGGGGCCCGGCGGGCAAAATGTGCAGAAGGTCGAAACCGCCGTGCGGCTGCGCTTCGACATCCGCAATTCGCCCAGCCTCGCCGATGACGTGAAGGCGCGGCTGGCGCGCCTCGCCGGCCGGCGGTTGACGAAGGACGGCGTCATCCTCATCGAAGCGCGCCGCCATCGCACGCAGGAGCGCAACCGCGCGGATGCGCTCGATCGCCTCATCGACCTCATCCGCATCGCCGCGGCTCCGCCGCCTCCGCCGCGAAAGAAAACACGTCCGACGCTCGGCTCGAAAATCAGGCGGCTCGACGGCAAGAAGCAGCGCGGCGACGTGAAGGCGCTGCGCGGCAAGCCGACACATGAGTTATGATCAGGCTGATCCGTGTTAGGCCATGTCATTCCCGGCAGGCCGAAGGCCCGACCGGGAATCCAGGACCGATCCAAGAACGCTGGTTTTGCTCTGGATTCCCGATCGCGCGCGTTGCGCGCGTCGGGAATGACACTTGAGCCGTTCAAAAGATTTCGTATGAGATACGTAATGCGCATTTACGAGATACGTAATGAGTGAACATACGACTTACATAAAAGCTAATGCGCTTCTCGACAGAGCCCGCGCCAAAGCCCTGCGTCTGGCGAGCGCCGAATCCTGCACCGGCGGGCTCGTCGCCGCGGCGCTCACCGAAATCCCAGGTTCGTCCGACGTGTTTGACCGCGGCTTCGTCACCTACTCCAACGCCGCGAAAGCCGACATGCTGGGCCTCGCGGACGCCTTGCTCAAAGCGCATGGCGCCGTCAGCGCCGAGGTCGCGCGCGCCATGGCGCTGGGCGCCATCGATCGTTCGCTGGCCGACGTCGCTGTCGCGGTGACGGGCGTCGCCGGACCCGGCGGCGGTTCGCCTGAAAAGCCGGTGGGGCTGGTTCATTTCGCCTGCGCCCGGCGCGACGGCGGCGTCGACCATGTCGAGCGGCGCTACGGACCGCTGTCGCGCGCCGAGATCCGCGCCGCCTCCGTCATGCAAGCGCTGGACATGATGATGGACGCCGTCGACGCGGCTCAGCGGCGGCCGTAAACCTCGTCGGCGCGCGTGGCGAAAGCGTCCGCATATTTGTGGAACGCGCGATCAAACATCGCGCCCATCACAAAGCCAAGCGCCGGACTCTTAAATTCATAGGCTATAAAGAACTCGACCATCGACCGCGGCGCGCCGCCGCTCACCGCCGGCTCGTCGCGAAACGTCCAGCGATTGTCGAGTTTTCGAAACGGTCCCTCGGCGCACTCGACGCGGATGTCCAATTTGTTGGAGTCGCAGCAGACGCGGCTCACATAGCGCTCGCAGATCGCTTTGAAGCCGACCTGCATCTCGATCAGCGACACCTCGACCCCAGGCGAGATCTCCGATCGTCGGCGGATGCGGACGCCTTCGCAGAGGGGCACGAATTGCGGATAGGATTCAACGTCGCGCACCAGAGCGAACATTTCTCCTGCGCTGTGCGGGACGTAGCGACGGTTGCGAAAACTCTTCATGAGCCAAGCTTCTAGTTCATTGACGAGAGCGGCAAAAGTCGCGCCGTCATGCGGCTGGAACAATTGCGTCGCATCGCAGTTCTATCGACGAGCTCTCGCTGGCTCCTAATATTCTACGGAGGAAACAATGGCCAACAAATCCGATTTCACACCCGATGAATGGAAAAAACTGCTCGAATCGCCGCTGCTGGCCGGCTTCGCCGTAAGCGCCGGTGATCCGAGCGGCTTTATCGGCACCCTGCAGGAGGGTTTCGCGAGCGCCAAGGCTTTGGCCGCCGCAAAATCCGATCCGAACGCCGATGCGCTGATCAAGGCGGTGGTCGACGATCTGCTCACGCCGGACGGACGCGCCGCGGCCCGCGACGGGGTGAAGGGCGTTGTCGACGGGGCCAAAGTGGAGGAGTTCAAGGATCGGGCGCTCGTCGAGCTGCGCCGCACCGCCTCCATCCTCGATTCAAAGGCGCCCAGTGAGTCGAAGGCGTTCAAGGACTGGCTCAACCATATCGCCAATCTGGTGGCGGAAGCGGGCGTCGAGGGCGGCTTTCTGGGCTTTGGCGGGGTGAAGGTCACCGACGCCGAACGCGCGACCCTGGCGGAAATCTCCACCGCGCTTAGCGCTTAATCTACCTCCGCTTTTCGGGGGAAAATTGCAAAATCGGGGGAGGAGCGAGCCCCCTCCCTGTCCCTCCCCCGCTGCGCGGGAGAGGGGACGCAAATGAGCCGCATTTCGGAAAGCTCGATGAAGCGCCGACTCTAACTCCCTCTCCCGCGAAGCGGGGGAGGGCTGGGGTGGGGGCCTAAGCCGCGCCCACATGTTAATTCCGCATGTCCGCGTCGACCCCCCGTTTACCGTTCCGCGAGCCGCTGTTCGCGCGCCGCGCGCAGCTTGGCGAAATCATCACCGGCATGATGCGACGAGCGGGTGAGCGGCGAGGCGGCGACATAGAGAAAGCCCTTCGCGTAGGCGAGCGTCTTATAGGACTCGAATTCCTCCGGCGTCACGAAGCGCTCGATGGCGTGGTGCTTGCGCGTCGGCTGCAGATATTGGCCTATGGTGATGAAGTCGATGTCGGCCGAGCGCATGTCGTCCATCACCTGCATCACTTCGAGACGGCTCTCGCCGAGCCCCACCATGATTCCGGATTTAATGAAAAGCGAGGGGTTCAGCTCCTTGGCGCGCTGAAGCAATCGCAGCGAGTGGAAATAGCGCGCGCCCGGCCGCACGGTGACATAGAGCGACGGAACGGTCTCGAGATTGTGATTGAAGACGTCCGGGCCCGCCGCCACCACACGCTCCAGCGCGCCAGGCTTCCTGAGAAAGTCCGGCGTGAGCACCTCGATCGTCGTTTGGGGACAGGCCGACCGGATGGCGGCGATGGTCTCGGCGAAATGACCGGCCCCGCCGTCATCGAGATCGTCGCGATCGACGGACGTCACGACGACATGCGAGAGGCCCAAAGCCCGCGTGGCTTGGGCGACCCTGCCCGGCTCGGTCGAGTCGAGCGGCGTCGGCAGGCCGGTGGCGACATTGCAGAACGCGCAGGCGCGCGTGCAGATCTCGCCCATGATCATGAAGGTGGCGTGCTTTTTCTCCCAGCATTCGCCAATGTTGGGACATGACGCTTCCTGGCACACGGTCGTGAGCCCGGCGTCCTTCAACAGGCCGCTGGTTTCCGCCCAGGCCTTCGAACCCGGCGCCTTGACGCGAATCCACGACGGCTTGCGCAGAATGGGCGCGTCAGGACGGCCCGCCTTTTCAGGATGACGCAGAGGCGGCTCCCCCCGTTTCTTTCGGGGGTCGTCGTTCAAGAGATCAAGCACGGTCAAGGGCGGAGAGTCTCCTCTCTCACCAAGCTAGGCATATCAATGGCGGACGGCAATGTCCTCGGGAGATCTATCGGCGTGAGGCAGCGCCCGGCACGCGACGCAGAACAGCGCCGCGCCGACCGCGCCGGAGATCAAGACCGCATCTGCGCATCGCTGCCCCACGCCGGCGCGAACGGCGAGTTCGGCCGCCACCCATGCCCCCGTCACCCCCGAGAGCAGCAAAGCCCCGGCTCGCACGTCGGCGTGCATCACATGCGAGAGCTTTGTCGTACTCCAGCCGATAAGCCCGCCAATGAGCAGGAGGGCGAGGAATTGCGCGTTGGGCGCGCCAACGATCGCGGCTGCGGCGGAGAGCAACGCGTCCATGAGTGCCTCCCGGCGGGGTGAGGAAGGATGCAATTAGAGCTAACGGCCCATTAACGATCTTAACGGGCTTTTGTTCCCAGCGTTCCCATGGAAAGATCAACCCTGCGGCGCGCCCCTGCTCGCGAACGCCAAGCTGCTTCACGGCAATAAATCTTATTTCGAAAAATCAAAAGTTTATAACTTAAACTTATAGTTTAAGTTTAACTGGTGCCCTATAGATATTCGACTTCCAAAACGCCCGGTATGGCGCGCAGCGCGCCAGCGACGTCCGGAGTGATCGGATAGCTTCCGGGCAGTCGGATTTCAATTTCCTCCCGCCCCGAATCGCGCTTCAAAAGAATCGACACCTCGCCGTCGCCGCGGCCGGTAAGCCGCGTCTTGATCCCGTCGAGCGGCCCCTCGTCACTGACCACGACCCGCAGTCCCTTCTGCGCGCGCGCCGCCGCCGCCGCCAAAGGTTCGACCGAAACGATGCGCGCCCGGACGTCCTCGCCCTCAACCGCGGCGGAGAGGGTCACGAGCACAGCCGCGCCCTTCTCCAAAAGGTCGCGATATTGGGTCAGCCCCTCCTGGAAGAGGATCGCCTCATATTGTCCGCTGACGTCCGAGAGCTGCAGTATCCCCATCTTGGACCCGGACTTGGCGCGCCTTTCGGTTCTGTCCAGAACCACGGCGGCGAGCCGGCCCGCAGTGGCGCCGCGCTTGACCGAGGCGGCGAATTCGCTCCAGCGAGACACGCGGATCTTGGGTAAAAGGCCGGCGTAAGCGTCGAGCGGATGGCCCGAGAGGAAAAAACCGGCGGCTTCATATTCGCGTCGCAGCGTCTCGGCTGCGGGCCAGGGCGGCGTCTTTGGAACCGCAAGGTCCGCAGCCTCGGCTTCGCCAAAGAGCGCATTTTGTCCGGCCTTGCTGTCCTCGGCGTGCCTGTTCGCGGCGGCGAGCATCGGCTCGATCGCCGCGAAAGCCCTGGCGCGATTAGGTTCGATTTCGTCGAAGGCGCCGCAGGCCGTGAGGCTCTCCAGCGTCTTCTTGTTCACTTCGCGCGGGTTCAGCCGTCTCGCGACGTCGGCGAGGCTGGCAAACCGGCGCGCCCCGCGCGAGCGCACGAGAGACTCGGCCTGCGCTTCGCCCACGCCCTTGAGCGCCGAAAATGCGTAGCGGATCGCGAGCCTGCCTTCGGCGCCCGGCGCAACGTCGAAGTCGACGCCCGACTCATTGATCGACGGCGGTTCAACCGCGATGCCCATGCGCCGCGCCTCGTCGCGGAACTCCGCGAGCTTGTCGGTCTGGCTCTTGTCGAAGGTCATCGAGGCGGCGAGGAACTCCGCCGGATAATGGGCTTTCAGATAGGCCGTCTGATAAGTGATGAACGCATAGGGCGCCGAGTGTGATTTGTTGAAGCCATATTCGGCGAATTTGGCGCAGGCGTCGAAAATCGCGTCGGCGATGGGTTTGGCGACGCCATGTTCCGTCGCGCCGGAGACGAAGCGTTCGCGCTGGGCGTCCATCTCCGCCTTGATCTTCTTGCCCATGGCGCGGCGCAGAATATCCGCCTGCCCCAGGCTGTAGCCGGCGAGATCCTTGGCGATCTGCTGCACCTGCTCCTGATAGGTGATGACGCCGAACGTCTCCTTCAGGATCGGTTCGAGCTCGGGATGATCATATTCGATCGGCTCGTCGCCAAGCTTGCGGGCGCAATAGGTCGGGATATTGGCCATGGGGCCCGGCCGATAGAGCGCGACAAGCGCGATGAGGTCCTCAAAGCGGTCGGGGCGCATATCGACCAGCGCCTTCTTCATGCCGGCGCTTTCCACCTGGAACAGGCCGACCGTCTCGCCGCGCCGCAGCAATTCGAAAGTCGGCTCGTCGTCGAGCGGGATGGCGGTGGGATTGATAGAAACTCCGCGCTTTTCGAGCAGCGAGACGCAGGTCGAGATGACGGTCAGAGTCTTAAGGCCCAGAAAGTCAAATTTGACCAGACCGGCGGGCTCCACCCACTTCATATTGAACTGGGTCGCCGGCATGTCGGATTTTGGGTCGCGATAGAGCGGCGTCACCTCATGGAGCGGGCGATCGCCGATGACGACGCCCGCGGCGTGTGTGGAAGCGTTGGAGTAAAGCCCCTCGAGCGAGCCGGCAATTTTGAATAGGCGGCGAACTCGCTCGTCCTCTTCGACGGCCTCGCGCAACTTCTCTTCGCCAGCCAAAGCCTCAGAGAGCGTGACGGGCTTCGCCGGATTCTGCGGCACGAGTTTGGCCAGCTTGTCGACCTGGCCTAGTGGCATTTCCAGCACACGGCCGACGCTGCGCAAAACCCCGCGCGCTAGAAACGAGCCGAAGGTGATGATCTGAGCGACCCGGTCGGCGCCATAGCGGCGCCTGACATAGTCGATCACCTCGCCGCGACGTGATTGGCAGAAGTCCACGTCGAAATCCGGCATGGAAGTGCGCTCTGGGTTGAGAAAACGCTCGAAGAAAAGCCCGAAGCGGATGGGATCGAGATCCGTAATGGTCAGCGCATAGGCGACGAGCGAACCCGCGCCGGAGCCGCGTCCCGGTCCGACCGGAATTCCCTGGGATTTGGCGTATTTGATGAAGTCGGAGACGATGAGGAAATAGCCCGGAAAGCGCATCTTCTCGATGACGGAAAGTTCGAAATCGAGCCGCGCGGCGTATTCTTCCCGCGTTCGGCCCGGCGCCGGCCCATGCCCGGTAAGGCGCTGCTCCAGCCCCTCGATCGCTTGCCGGCGCAGCTCCTGCGCCTCGATGTCGTCGAGAGAGCCCGCGTCGCCTGCCGCCTGCACGAAGCGCGGCATGATGGGCTTGCGCGTTTGGGGCCGGAAGCTGACGCGACGGGCGATCTCCAGCGTGTTGGCGGTCGCCTCTTGGAGATCGGCGAACAGCGCGCGCATTTGCGCGCGCGTCTTGAAGTAGTGCTCCGGAGAGAGGCGGCGCCGCTGATCCAGGCTCGTTACGACGCCTTCGGCGATGCAGAGCAGCGCATCATGCGCTTCGAAATCACTGGGCTGAGCGAAATAGGGCTCATTGGTGGCGACGAGCGGCAAGCCGCGACGATAGGCAAGGTCCAGCAGTTGCGGCTCCACGTCGCGTTCAGAACGCAAATTGTGGCGCTGGAGCTCGATATACAGCCTGTCGCCGTAGAGACGCTCGAGTGTTGCGAGGCGCGCGCCCGCCTGCTCCGGCCTGCCCTGCGCCAGGGCGCGGTCCAAGGCGCCGTCGGGTCCGCCGGTCAGCGCGATCAACTCTTCGGCGTCGGCGGCGAGCGCGTCGAGCGTCAGATGCGGCTCGTCGCCCTGCTCGACTTCGAGAAAGGCGCGCGAGGCGAGTCGCATCAAATTGCGATAGCCCGCCTCGGTCTTGGCCAGCAGCACGATATTGGCGAAACGGTCGTCTCGCGCCGAGACTGCGCCGCCCTTGCCGTCGGCGAAGTCGACCCGGAGCTGTGCGCCTGCGATCGGTTGGAGGCCGGCCTTCGCCGCCTTCTCCGAAAATTCCAGGGCCGCGAAGAGATTATTGGTGTCGGTGACAGCGAGCGCGGGCTGGAGATCGCGCACCGCGAGATCAATCAGCTTGCCAAGCGAAAGCGCGCCCTCGCGCAGCGAATAGGCGGTGTGGAGGTGAAGATGCACAAAGCCGGCGTCGGCGGCAGGCATGGTCGCAGGCCTTGGGGAACGCGGGGCGGATCGGGTCGAAGTCTACAGTTTGGCGCCCCGTCCCGGAACTCCTCGCGCGCCGCCGTCCCCAGATAGCGTGAAAAGCTGCGCCCGTCCCGACGGTTTCAGGTCTGGGGCGGAAAGCAGTCTATCGCTGCAAAACCGCGAAGCGGTGAACGTTCACGCCATATTCGGTGAGGAGCCGGTGCATCGCGGGAGAGAGGCGAACCACACGAGACGCGCTCAGATTCGAGCTGCAGTCGTTCTTGAGGCCGACGTATTTTGCGTGAAGGGCGTTCGCCTCGCCTTCGCCGACGGTTGAGCGGACCTGCTCAAGCACGGCGCTCACTTCCGGGCCGCTATATTGCTGGACCAGGGAACAGCCGATGCGCACATCCTGCGCAGTCGCGGGCATTGAAGCGCTCAGAAGAAACGCGCCAAACAGGGCGACGGCGGCGACGGCCGGCTTTCCATGACTCATGTGGTGCTCCTTGGCTAAAGACGGCCGTTCGGACTTTGCCTGACCACAGGTCTCGGCGTAGAGCACGAACGGCGCTCAGTCTAAAGCCCGGCGGAGGCGACGGCCTCCCCGGGGCTCATGTGTCCTAGCCGCGCTTTGGACGAACGTGTTTAGCGCCTATTACTCGGCCGGGCTATAGACTTTCGCGGCAGACTCGATCGGCTTGAACGCTTCCTTGGCGAGCGAGGTGTAGAGCTCGCCGAGCTTGGTCGCTTCGGCCATGAAATCCTCATAGGCGCTCTTGGCGAAATCGGACTGAAGCTGAAGCGCTTCGTCGATCTTCTTGACCGCGATCAGCTTTTCGGCCAGGACGCGGCTCTTTTCGAAGGATTTCTTGGAATAATCGGTGGTCTCGGCGGCGATGCTCTGCCAGCCCTTGGTCACCGCGGCCGCAGCGGCGGACACGGCTTCGAACTGCTCTTTGCCGAGCTTCTGAACGCTGTCGAAATTAGCTGCCATGGGTTCGTCCTCATGATTTTGGCGCAAAGGCGCCCTATGCGGCGCTATGCGCCTGCTCACGACTTTTTTATATGCAATGCACAAATTAAAGTCAATAAAAATGTTGCGGCGCAATAAACGTTGCGCGAGGCTAGCGCTTAACCAGCGGGTAACTGCAAGCCCTTAAATTGCCAAATCGTCACTTTTGGCGCGGCTGGGCGGTTGCGCGAACAACAGTGAAGTCAAGGGGCGCGTTTATGCTGAGATCGAGTTTGTCGGACCGCCTGCCGCGGCCCCGCTCCCTCGCGGCAAGCTTTGCCACGATCACGGTCCTCGTCACAATGTCGGCGATCCCCGCGGAGGCGCGCGGCAGACATCATTTTCATCACCGCAGCGCTTCTGACGACCGCAATTCGGCCGTTCGGGCGCGCGCCAACGCCAATAGCGATCCTGCCATCGGCGAGCATCGCGGCTTTTCGGCCATCGTCGTCGACGCCAACAGCGGCCGTGCCCTCTATGCCCGCTCCGAGCACGAGTTGCGCCATCCCGCCTCGGTCACAAAGGTGATGACGCTCTATCTTCTGTTCGAGCAGCTCGAACAGGGGCGGCTGCGCCTCGACTCGCCTCTGATGATTTCGCAACACGCGGCGGCGCAGGCGCCGTCCAAGTTGGGCCTGCGTCCTGGACAGACGATCAGCGTCGACAATGCGATCAAGGCGGTCGTCACCAAATCGGCCAACGACATCGCCTGCGCGATCGCCGAGAACGTCGCGGGCGACGAGCATAGTTTCGCGCAGATGATGACACGCAAGGCCCATGCGCTCGGGATGCGCAACACCAATTATGAAAACGCGTCGGGACTTCCAGATCCAAATCAGGTCACGACGGCCTATGATCTCTCGGTGCTCGGACGCGCCATCCAGGAGCGCTTTCCGCGCTACTATCGCTATTTCTCGACGCCGAGCTTCGCCTACAACGGCGCGCTGCACCGAAATCACAATCATCTCCTCGGCCAGGTCGAGGGCATGGACGGGATCAAGACCGGCTATACGCGCGCGTCCGGCTTCAATCTTCTGACCTCCGTGCGCCGTCGCGGGCATCACATCGTCGCGGTGGTGATGGGCGGCAAGACCGCCTACGGGCGGGATCGCATCATGGCGGGGCTGATCGAGGAAAATATCGACGGCGGCTCTTCCGTAAGAACTGCTGCGGCGGTGAGCGAAGATCCGCGCGCCATCGAGGCGCAAGAGCGACTCGCTTCTGAGCGCGCGCAACGCGCCGAGCGCGCCGCGGAGCGCGCACAACAGATCGCCGCCGAGCGCATGGCTTATGCAGAGCCTCAGGAAAATTCGGCTGCCGAGCCCGAACCATTTGGCCGCCAGCTGAACGCTCCGGTTCCGGCGGCGACCATTCCGCAGCAGGAGAACGCCGAACGGCCAGCGGTTCGTCCGGCCTTCGTTTCTGGCGGGCAGAAGCGAACGAGCGACGACAGGGATGCGGAACGCAGGGGCGCGTCTCCCGGCGCAAAGGGCCGCGCCGGCGCAACGCCAGTCGCTGCGCGCGACGGCTCGACGACGAACGGCGCGCGTAAAATCGACGTTACGCCCGTGTCGACGACGCCTTCCGCCATTCGCGGCAGCGGCGCAAAATCACAGTCCAAAGCGGACGCCGCGCGTCCCGGGCGCCCGGGCTGGATGATTCAGATCGGCGCGACCGACGATCAGGATAAGGCCAATCAGTTGCTCGTGCGCGCTCGGAGCCAGCTGCAAGGCTTTCCCGCGACCGCCAAGGCCTTCACCGAGAAGGTTCAGAGAGGAAGCGAAACGCTCTATCGCGCGCGTTTCGCCGGCCTCGAGGAAGACACGGCTCAGTCGGCCTGCAAGGCGCTCAAGCGCTCCGGCTTCTCCTGCTTCACGACGAAGAACTGATCATGTCCGCGACTTGGGACCACGACTACAGCGCGCGACGTGCGTCAGTGCTGGTGACGCCGCATCAAGACGTCCTTGGCCTCGTTTACCCTGGCCGCAAGATCCGTCGTTCCGCCAAGATCTGGATGAAGCTTCTTCATCAGATCACGATGGGCGCGCGCAATGTCCGCCGCCGCCGCGCCGCGCTTGAGGCCGAGGATTTCGTAAGCCTCGTCTTCCGAAATCGCGCCCGTACGACGCGCGCCGCCCTCGCCCGGACGAAAACCCCCCGAGTTTGCGTGCGTATCGCTTGCCGAACGCCAGCCGGAAAATCGGCGGTCCAGATAAGCCTCTAAGAGCCTGGCGCCGTCGGGATCGTCTTGGCGGCAAACGCCGTAAAGTTCGAGGAGCGCAGGCCGCGCCAAGGAATCGAGATGCGCGCCTTCGTGCTGCCCGGCCAGAATCACGCCCCGTATGGCTCCCGTGGAGTGGTCGAGCTCCATTTCGATCATCGCTGATCGAACCCGCGATACGCCGCCGGCGCCTGTCCCCGCTTTGCGAAATCCGCTCAGCGCGCCCCCGCCGAGGCCCATGAGCCAAACGCCGACGCCCAAGAGCGCCATGCCTAGGTCGAGGCGTCCCCGCATCAGAAGCAAGGCGCCCATGGCGAGAGCAAGGAAGCCGCCCCCGCGCTTGAAAATCACCGCCAATAGCGCCGGCGACGTCTTCGTGTAGGCGTTCAGCGCCATAATCGTCAGGAGCAGGGCGATGATTCCGATCAGAATGGGCATCCTTTTGTCCTCAACCGATCTGAGACAGAAGCAGGCGCGCCGCTCCCTCGCCTTCGTCGGCGCGACGCTCCAATTCGCGTCTGCCGCCCACCGCATACGCGGCCGCGGCGGCGAGAAGCTCCGCCAAACGCCGCGGAGCAGTGGCGTCAAACGCCGCATAGGCGCCGCCCGTCAGGCGTGCGATCTCACGATAGGCCTGCTGTGCGGCTGAGTCCTGGCCCTCCTGGAACATGAAGGCCTTGACGCCGAGCAACCCGAGTTCGCCTGCCGTCGCCGCGAGGGCGTCGAGCCGCTCTTCCATGGCGTCGCCGATGTAAATAAGCGCGCCCACGCGTCCCGCACGCGATTCATCGAGAGCGTGACGCAGAACCTTGCCGATCTGCGTGCGGCCGCCGCGACAAGCAATGCGCGACATCAGCGCGCCGAGACCCTCGCCTGCTGAGACGAAGCGCGAGGCGCGGCATTCCCCGAAGCCGCGGAAGTAGACGAGTTGAACATCCAGTCCGCCCTGCGCGGCGGTCGTGCGGAACATCTCGCCCTGAATCGATTGGGCCATGTCCCAGGTCGGCTGTCTGCTCATTGTGGCGTCCAGCGCGAAAATCAGGCGCCCGCGCGACGCGCTCGCCGCGACGTTCTTAGCCTTGTCCAGGAAGGCGTCTATCGGCCCCGATTGCGCAGAGCCTTGAGCTGCCGGCGGTTTAGGTGAATGTTCGCCCACTGCGGTTCACGTCGTTTTATCGGACGCTCTCTATCAAATCGGCCGCGCGCTCTGATAAACAAGAGGCTAGGCGCGCAACCTGAAACATAGGCGCTTTCAGCGCGCCCGGCGAGGATTCGATGTCGATCCCCAGCGAAGAATCTCATGCCTTTAACGAATCGCCGCTGTCGACCGCGATCGGATGGACGCGCATCGCGGCCCTGCCCGCGGAAGACAGCGTTCGGGTCCAGTCCCTCATGCAAGCCTTCGCCGAAGAGCTGATGCGGGATGGCGTGCGAGTCGGCGGCGTGACGCAGACGCGCGTCGCCGAATCCTCTGGCCGATCGGCGATCATGTTGCGCGACGTCGCCACCGGCGCATTTTATCCGATCTCGCAGGACCTCGGCCCCGGTTCGGTCGCCTGCAATCTCGATACGAGCGAACTGGCCCTCGCCTGCGCGGCGATCGAGCGCGCGGCGCGCGATGGCGCGCAGCTGATCGTGGTCAGCAAGTTCTCCAAACAGGAGGCCTCGCGCGGCGGTCTCTGTGACGCCTTCCGAGCGGCGATGACCGCGCGCATTCCGGTCATCGCGGCGGTCTCTCCGCATTATCGCGACGAATGGCGCGCCTTCGCCGGGCCGCTGGCGGAAGACATCACGCCCGAGCGCCAGGCGCTCGCGGATTGGTGGGCGAAGCTACGCGCGCCGTCGCCGGATCGAACGTCTATCTGACCGGCGGCGCATACATCAGGCCGCCCTTGTTCCACAAAGCATTCAGCCTGCGCTCCATCGCGTAGGGCGCGCCCTGCCCGAGATTGCGCTCAAAAACGTCGGCGTAATTGCCGACATGTTTAACGATCCGGTAGGCCCAGTCCTGAGAGAGGCCGAGATCGTCGCCATGGGCGCCGTCGACGCCGAGCAGCCGCCGTATTTGTGGATTTTCCGAAGACAAAGCGGAGTCGGCGTTCGCCTTGGACACCTCCAGCTCCTCTGCGTCGATCATCGCGAAAAGCGTCCAGCGAACGATGTTCAGCCACTGATCGTCGCCTTGGCGCACAAGCGGGCCGCGCGGCGACTTCGAAACAAGGTCCGGCAGAACCGCGTGATCTGCAGGGGCGGTCAAGCCGATGCGGACGCCATGCAGCGTGGAAACGTCAGCCGTCAGCGCCTCGCATTTCTCCTCGTCATAGGCCTTGGCCGCGTCCTCGAGGCTCGGGAACAGCTTTGGATCATATTTCGCCTTGCGCGTCCGGAAAAAGTCGGCGACCGCGAGTTCATAGGGCGTGCCCTGCTCGATGCAGATCGATGCGCCGTCCAATTCTTGAACCGAAGCTGATCCGCGCTTCCGTCGCACCAAAAACCCTTGTCCGTCATGCATGAATACGGCGGCGTAGATCAGCTTTTGGCCGGCGTCGCGGGACTGGGTCCACGGCGACGCGCTGACGAGCAGATCGACGGCGCCAGCCTGCAACGCGCCGGCGCGCTCTTTCTGAGAAAGCTCAATGAATCGCGCCTTGGCCGGGTCGTCGAGGACGGCGCTCGCGACGGCCCGGCAGAAATCGACGTCGAAGCCACGCCATTCGCCGGCGCCGTCGCGTTGAGCAAAGCCGGGCGCGTCGGTGACGCCGCAGGTCAGGTAGCCGCGCTTCATGATCTGCGCGAGCGTCGGACCGACGTCCGTTTGCGCCCGGGCGCCAACAGCGAACAGCGCTCCGGCGAAGGCCGCGAGGAAGGCGAAAGCTGTGCGGCGGATCATGGCGGGCTCGGCATCCGGCGGAGGATATACTACGGTCGCGCGGCGTTCACGCAAAGACGAGGCGTCAGAGGCGGCATGTCCGAAGAAAAAAGAAAAGCAAGGCGCAAGTTAAAGCCCGCCACTCTGGTGACGCAAGCCGGCCGCACGCCATTCGATCATTTCGGCTTCGTCAATCCACCCATTTACCGCGGTTCGACGGTGCTGTTCCCAACGGTCGCGGCGCTCGAGGCGTTACGGCAGCCTTACACCTATGGCACCAAGGGAACGCCCACGACTCGCGCGCTCGAGCAGGGCTGGAGCGAGATCGCCGGCGCTGCGGATACGGTGTTGACGCCCTCCGGCCTTGCCGCGATCGGGCTGGCGCTTCTCACCGCCACGCATGCGGGCGCGCACGCGCTCATCGTGGATTCGGCCTATCAGCCGACGAGGACCTTCTGCGACGGTCTCCTCGCGCGCTTCGGGGTCAAAGTCGACTATTACGATCCCTTGATCGGCGGCGGCATCGCCGCGTTGATGAAGCCCGAAACGACCGCGGTGCTCGTCGAGTCGCCCGGCTCCCAGACCATGGAAGTTCAAGACATTCCCGCAATCGCCGCGGCCGCCCACGCCCATGGCGCCTGCGTGATCGCGGACAACACCTGGGCGACCCCTCTATTCTTCCCGCCGCATGAGCGCGGCTGCGATCTCGCCGTCGAAGCCGGCACCAAATATCTGGCTGGCCACGCAGATCTCCTCATGGGGCTGGTTTCCGCCAATTCTGCGTGGGCGAAGCGCCTGCGCGCCACCTTCAACGCCTTCAGCATGGGGTCCAGTCCCGACGACGCCGCGCTCGCCTTACGCGGGCTGCGCACCATGGCGCTACGGCTGCGCGAACAGGAGCGCGCCGCCCTCGACATCGCGCAGTGGCTGGAGGACCGACCGGAAGTTTCGCGCGTGCTGCATCCCGGCCTTGCGACGCATCCCGGCCACGCGCTGTGGAAACGAGATTTTACCGGCGCCTCTGGCGTGTTTTCGGTTATCCTCAAAGAGACTTCAAAAAAGGCGGTCGCCGCTTTTGTCGACGGATTGGAATTGTTCGGTATCGGATTCTCATGGGGCGGCTATGAAAGCCTTGTCCTGCCCTTCGACTGCTCTTCTTACAGGACGGCGACGCGCTGGACTCCGGAAGGACCGGCGCTGCGCTTCTCGATCGGACTGGAGGACGTCGCGGATCTGAAGTCGGATCTCGAGGCGGGGCTCGCTCGGCTCAACGGCTCGTGAAGGCGGCGCGCTCCAGCGCATTCAAGGTTTTCGCATTCCTATCGTGAAAAGATGTGTTGAAGAGGAGAAGCAATATGTTGGCCGTTTCCCGGGTTGCCGCCTATGTGGCCGTCTGCAGTTTTTTGATTGCGGGCGTCGCGCCGGCGCTGGCGGCCAGTGGTCAAGACTTTCCGAACTCCACATGCGCCTGCAAGTCATGTGGCCAGAACAAGTCCGACGTCATCGGCAAATGCCCCGACGTCTGCAAGGACAAGACGGTCTACGACAAAGGCGACAAGGATGCTCCCCCAACAGCAGCCAAGAGCCGCTCGGCCAGAAAAGACAAGACCGCCAAAGTCGCCGAACCTACAGGGTTTTGTAAGGCCCCCCGCATGAAGCTTCCGAAAGGCTGGATGCGCGCCGATCCGCCGCCGGCGAAAACGCGCTAGGCGCGCTAGGCTTTTGGCGGAGTCGACGCGCCGCAGAACGCCAGCATCAGGTCGCGCAATTCAGGCTCCTCCACGAGTCCGGCGGCGACGATGCACTCGAACCATCGGGTGGCGCGCTGCTTCTTCTCGCGCCATTTCTTGCGTTGCCTTTGTACGCGTAGAGAAAACACCTCTACGCAGCAGTCGACGGTCGCGCCGCTGTCGAGGCGTTTTTCATAGCGGAAATCGCCGAGCTTGGCTTTGTCCGTCTTGCCGATGAGGCCCGCCTCCTGCACCGCTTCGATCGCCGCGACGATATGCGGTTTGCGGCCTTTCATCGGCCAACCCTTCGGAATCACCCAGCGCTTTGTATCGCGGGAGGTGACCAGCATGATCTCCAGGCGGCCACTGTTGATTCGCCAAGGTAAAGCCGCGTATTGCGTGCGAAGGACAGAACCTGCGCCGACGCGCTTCTTTTTCGCTTTGGGCGTCTTCATGCCGCGAACCTCGCAAGCATGTAGAAGGCGGCGGCGAAAAAGGCGGCCATCGGCATGGTGATCACCCATGCGACGACGATGTCCTTCGCGACATTCCAGCGGACCGCCGCCACGCGCCTCGACGCGCCCACGCCAATGATGGCGCCGGTGATCGTATGCGTCGTCGACACAGGAACGCCCAGCGCCGTCGCGAGGAAAAGAGTGATCGCGCCGCCCGTCTCGGCGCAAAACCCTTGCACCGGCGTCAGGCGGGTGATCCTGGATCCCATTGTGCGCACGATTCGCCATCCGCCGAACAAGGTTCCAAGGCCCATCGCCGCCTGACAGGCGATGACAACCCAAAATGGCACGTAGAACTCGCCGCCGAGCGCCCCGTGCGAATAGAGGAGCACGGCGATCACGCCCATGGTTTTCTGCGCGTCATTGCCGCCATGGCCCAGCGAATAAAGCGAGGCGGAGGCGAATTGCAGGATGCGAAACAGCGAATCGACGCCGCCCGGCGTCCGGCGTACGAAGATCCAGGACACGAGCAGGATCAGCGCGAGCGCCAGGATGAATCCGAGGGCCGGCGACAATACGATCGCTGCGCCGGTCTTGAGCAGCCCGTTCCAGACGATCGCGGAAGCGCCGACCTTGGCCACGCCGGCGCCCACGAGACCGCCGACGAGGGCGTGCGAACTCGATGACGGAATCCCCAATCCCCATGTGATCAGATTCCAGACGATCGCCCCCATCAGCGCGCCGAACACCACGAAATCATCCACGATATCGGGCGAGACGATGCCAGAGCCCACAGTTTGCGCCACGTGAAGCCCAAAAAACAGGAAGGCGATGAAGTTGAAGAAGGCGGCCCACGCTACTGCGAATTGCGGACGCAGAACGCGGGTTGAGACAATCGTCGCAATGGAATTGGCGGCGTCGTGCAGACCGTTCAGGAAATCGAAGATCAGAGCGACCGCGATCAGTCCAATGAGATACGCCGAGAAGTTCTGCAAGCGTCGTCCTTAAGTGTGTTCGATGACAATGCCGGCGACGCGGTCGGCGACGTCCTCGAAGCCGTCCACGACCCTTTCGAGATGGCCGTAGATTTCCGCGCCGACGATGAACGCCATCGGGTCTTTGTGGCGGTGGGCCAGAAACAGCTCCTTCAAGCCCTGATCGTGGATGGCGTCGGCCTCGTCCTCAATGCGGGTGATCTCCTCGCTGAACGCGTTGAGCCTGCCGGCATTCTGGCGCATCAAGCGCAGCAAGGGTATGGCGCTGCGCGTAAGCTCCGCCGACTGGACGATAATATCGCCCATGCGACGCATGCCCGGCTCGAAATCTCGCGTCTCATAGAGCAGCGTCGCCTTCGCCGTTTGATGCATTTGGTCGATGGCGTCGTCCATCGCGGTGACCAGGTCACGGATGTCGCTGCGATCAAACGGGGTGATGAACGTGCGGCGAACCGCCAGATGGGCCTCGCGGACGATGGCGTCGGCCTCATGCTCTTGGCGACGGATTTCTTGGCTGCAGACGAACACGCGGTCCCCGCCGTTCAGCAAGTCGCGCAACGCGTGGGATCCCGCGACGAGCGTCTCCGCATGTCGCTCGAAAAGATCGAAGAAGCGCTCCTCTCTCGGCATGAGCGCCTGAAACCAAGACAGCATGGCGCTCTCGCCTCCCGCGAATCTGTCACAAAACCGTCATAAACGAACTCGCGGCACATAGCCGGCGCGGCTTCGAGTGTAAAGCGCGAGACGCGCGCGGCGCGACTATTTTGGCGGGCGCGGCGTTTTATTCAGCGCGACCGACCCGTCATGGGGGGCGCGCGCCTCGTCCGGCGCGACGTTGCGCGAAAGCACACCTCGCAGCCGCGCCCGGATCTGGCGCGAGGCATGACTGACGCTCACCAGGCTTGAGCGGCTGTAAATGAATGCGCCCTTCTCGCCGACGACGATATCGCCGGTTTGCAATGTCGGATCGCGGCGGGACAGCCCAAGGTAATAGTCTCGAGACGCGGCCGGATCGTTGCACGCGCATCTTGTCGTCAGCTTGTCGCGAAAGCTGAACGCCGCCGGAAGCGCCGAATAGAGCTGCCCTTTGGCGTTGCGCGCCTGCTCGATGCTTGCGCCCTGATAGAGCTGCACGCGCGCTGACGGACAGGCGAGTTCGCAGGAGTGCTGGCCGGAAATTCGCGATAATTTGACGAGGGGAAAATAATAGCCGTCGCAGGCGCGCACGCAGTAGCCGCCGCCGGACATCGAGTCCGTTTCGGCGGTGTTTGTCGGTTCGGGTTTGGCGTAATGGACTGAAGTCTTCGGCGGGCGCCGCGGCTGCCGCGGGCGCGCACGCATGACCCGCCAGGAGCGGTGGGACGAGAACGCCGGAGGGTGATCGGGTCCGAAGAGGAAATCCAAAAAATCGCCTTGAGCCGAAGCGTCAAAGGGTGAGATGAACGCCAAGGCGAAAGCCAGAGCGCCGGCGATCCCTGTCGCACCCAGGCGGTTGAGCCGCATGCGCCGTCCCCGTCTACTAAACTTCGACTGGCGACCCCGGCAGGATTCGAACCTGCGACCTACTGCTTCGAAGGCAGTTGCTCTATCCAGCTGAGCTACGGAGCCGTCGACGGCGCAGCTTTCGCCGCGGACCGTATCAGTTCGGCCAACGCGGCGCCAGCAACGCCCGACAGGGTAGTCATATATGGCGACCCCGGCAGGATTCGAACCTGCGACCTACTGCTTAGAAGGCAGTTGCTCTATCCGGCTGAGCTACGGGGTCGAAACAGCCTCAATGCGTCCAGAGACCGATGCGGCTGGTCTTGAAATTATCTGAATAGGATGCGCCGCGCCGGGCCGCCAGATTGGGCTTCGGCTCCTCGACCCGGTAGGCGAGGCCGCTGCGCTCCGCGTAGGCGATCGCCTCCTCCTTGGTGGAAAAATTGAGCCTGACCTGCTGGCGCATGTCACCGGAGCTGGTCCAGCCCATGAGCGGCTCGATGCTGCGCGGAAGCTCCGGCTCGAAGTCAAGCCGCCACATGTCCGATCCCGGACCGGATTGAGTGGCGCTCGGCGCCGGAAGATAAATGCGTGCGGTCATAGGGCCTCGTCGTTGGCTGCGCTCGTAGACGCATCATGAGAGCGGCGCGCGGCGGTCTTCGCGCTGGTCGGGGCAGCAGGATTCGAACCTGCGACCTGAAGTACCCAAAACTTCCGCGCTACCAGGCTGCGCTATACCCCGCCGGACCAAGCCGCGCCTACGGCGGCTCTGCCCTCGCTCGAATTTCGCTACCACGCACGGCCGCCCCTCACAAGGGAATGCGACTATCGCTTGAACATGCGGTGCTGCACCTGGTCCCCGGGCGCGAGCGACATTTTCCGCGCGGCGCCGGCGTTCAGCTCCAGCACCGCATAGGCTGGCGCAGGCGAAGTTATGATTCGTTCCGACATCGGCTCCGTGTCGGCGGCCACGCCCACCACCCGCCCGTCGCGCCCGATGAAAACCATATCGAGCGGAATGTAAGTATTTCTCATCCACATCGAAACAGGCCCCTCGGCCTTGAATTCGAACAGCATGCCGTGATCGGCGGGCATCGACTTGCGGAACATGAGGCCGCGGGCGCGCGCCTTGGGCGTGTCGGCGACTTCGACTTTGAAGTCATGTTCGCCCGTCGCCGTCACGATGCGCATGAGTTCAACGGCGGGCTCGGCCCGCGCGACTGTCGACGCGACCAGCGCCAGAAAGAGCGACATGATCAGGGTGCGGAAGATTTGCGCAGTTCTCATTCGGGTGGGCTCCAAAGAGCCTTGCGCAGCATGGACGTCTTCAGTGCGACGGGACGCTTTTGGCGTCAAGCGGCCGCACTTCGGCCGCCATCAGACCCTTGGGACCGTCGCCGTAACGCACGAGAACGCTATCGCCGGGCTTGAGTTCGGTCATGCCGTAGCGGCGCACCGTCTCCATGTGCAGAAAGATGTCTTCGGTGCCTTCGCCGCGCGTGAGGAAGCCGAATCCCTTCATACGGTTGAACCATTTGACGATGGCGATCTCATAGCCGCCTGTCGGGACAACCTGAACATGGGTGCGCCCGGCGCAGGATTGTGACGGATGCACCGCAGTGGTTTCGTCCATCGCGATGACGCGAAAGACCTGCATGCCCTTGCCGCGTTTCTGCGCCTCGCAGACGACTCGCGCGCCTTCAAAGGCCGTTTGCATGCCGCTGCGGCGGAGAATGGTGACATGCAGGAGAATATCGTCGGAGCCGTCGTCGGGCACCACGAAACCATAGCCCTTGGCGACATCGAACCATTTAATCCGTCCCGCGACTTCGACCAATTCGAGACCGGTCTCATCGGATTCTGTCGCGCTTGCTGTCAAATCATCTTGAAAAGTCTCTTTAGCGCTCACCGACCAACTCCCCGTGCTGATCCAGAGCATTCGATTGGCGCGCGCTGGCAATTATCCTGAAGCGCGAATCACCCCGCGTCGCTCATGAATCACTTTTAACAAGATAACACCCGCGGCGCGCCATCCAACCGGCAAATTTGGTCCACCAACGAATGTCTGTGGATACGCGCGCCGTCGCTGCGCGAATTGGCGAAGCCATTGTCGCTGAAACTGAAACATGCGCGCGCGCCACGGCGCGTGCAGCGAGTTTGCGCAATAAACGCAGATTCTGTCGCGGATAAAATCGGCGGAGAGGTCCAAAATCTATGAACCTGTGGCCCATGCGCCACATCGAAGGGGATTTGACAAACGCGCCCCGGGCGCGCAATCGGAACCCGGCGAGCCTCGCGCGCCCTGTCGCCTGCCCGCCATTTCCTCGGTTGGAGCGCCGCCAATGACCAACTCGTCGACCGCGCCAGCGAACGCGCCCAAGACTGTCTACGCTGCGGGAAGCGCCTCTGCGCAAGCTGATCCTCGCTATGACCTCGCCGCGCTTGTGGCGTCCCGCGAGAGCGATCGCTTTTCGCTGCATACAAAACACCTCAATGAAATGTGGGTGCGCGTTCTCAAGACGATCGGCTATGACGTTGGCTTCACCCGGGGCGTTGGGCCTTATCTGTGGGACCGCAAGGGCGAGCGCTATCTCGATCTGCTCAGCGGCTGGGGAGTATTCGCGCTCGGACGCAACCATCCGGCGGTGCGCGACGCGCTCGTCAGCGTGCTCGACGGCGAATTCGCCAATCTCGTGCAACTTGACGTTTCAGTTCTGGCCGGCGTTCTCGCGGAAAAACTGCTCGCCTACGCGCCCTGGCTGGAAAAGGTCTTTTTCGCCAATTCGGGCGCCGAGGCGGTTGAAGCGGCGATTAAGTTCTCGCGCGCGGCGACGGGTCGGCCGGGAATCTTGCACTGCGCGCATTCCTTTCACGGCCTGACCTATGGTTCGCTGTCAATGAACGGCGACGAAATTTTCAAGAAAGGTTTTGGACCGCTGCTGCCGGACGCGCGCGAGGTCGCGTTCGATGATCTCGACGCGCTCGAACGCGCTTTGGCGCGGCGCGACGTCGCCGCCTTCTTCGTCGAGCCGATCCAGGGCAAGGGCGTCAACATTCCGCAAGAAGGCTATCTCCTCGGCGCGCAGGCGCTCTGCCGCAAATATGGAACGCTGTTCGTCGCCGACGAAATTCAGACGGGAGTGGGCCGGACGGGCCGGTTCTTCGCCATCGATCACTATTCGGGCGTCGAACCCGATATGATCGTTGTCGCAAAAGCGCTTTCCGGCGGCCATGTGCCGGTCGGAGCGGTGCTCACGCGCAAATGGATCTTCGATAAGGTCTTCGACCGCATGGATCGCGCCGTGGTGCACGGCTCGACCTTCAGCAAGAACGATCTCGCGATGGCGGCCGGCATCGCGACGCTCGACGTGCTGAAGAATGAGCGAGTGATGGAGAATGCGGCCAAGACGGGCGACCGTCTGCTCGCATCCTTCCAACGAATGGCCGCCGGCTACGAGCTCGTCGCCGACGTGCGCGGCAAGGGCCTTATGATCGGAATCGAATTCGGGCCGCCGAAGTCGTTCAAACTGAAGGCCGCTTGGAATCTTCTGGAGACAGTGAATTCAGGCCTGTTCTGCCAACTGATCTCCATCCCACTGTTTCGCGATCATAAAGTGCTGACGCAAGTGGCCGGACACGGCAATCACACGATCAAGCTGCTGCCGCCGCTCACAATTTCCGATGAAGATTGCGACTGGATCGAGCAATCTTTCGACGCGGTCATCGCGGACGCGCATAAGGCGCCTTCCGCCGTCTGGTCGCTCGGCAAGACTCTGGCGGAACACGCGATTAAGGCGCGAATGAGCGGCTGACCGCTCTTGAAGCGCCCTCGCGCGCGCAGAGTCGCGCTCAAGCCGCCGGCGAAGGCTGCTTTTCCACCTCGCGCGAATAGTCTTCGATCAGCGCGCGCGAAAGCTCGCCAGGCGTGAAGCGATAGACGCCGATTTCTGAAACGGGCGTCACTTCCGCGCCGGTGCCGCAGATGAGGCACTCCGAAAACGACGCCAATTCCTCAGGCATGATCCGGCGTTCGACGACGTCAACGCCGCGTCGCTTCGCGAGGTCAATCACCGTGCGCCGGGTGATGCCGTCGAGGAAACAATCGGCGATCGGCGTATGCAGCGCGCCGTCCTGAACAAAAAAGACGTTTGCGCCGGTGCATTCGGCGACTCGGCCAAGCCAATCGTACATCAGCGCGTCGGCAAAGCCGCGCCGCTCCGCGCGGTGCTTCGAAATGGTGCAAATCATATAAAGACCAGCGGCCTTCGCCATCGAGGGCGCCGTCAGCGGATCGGGCCGCCGGTATTCGGCGATGTCGAGCTTGATGCCCTTCATCTTGGTCTCGACATCAAACATGCTTGGCCAATCCCAAACGGCGATGGCGACGTTGATCGTCGAATTCTGCGCCGCGACGGCCATCATTTCGCTGCCGCGCCAAGCCACCGGACGCACATAGCAGTTCGAGAGGCCATTGGCCTTGACGGTCTCATGCTTTGCGGCGTCGATCTCTTCGACGCTGTAGGGAATCTCGAAATCGAGGATCCGCGCGGACGTCTGGAACCGCTCGGAATGTTCGCGCGATTTGAAGATCGTCCCGCCGTAGGCGCGCTCGCCTTCGAAGACGCAAGACGCGTAATGCAGCCCATGCGAGAGAACGTGAAGCTTCGCTTCGCGCCACGGAACGAGCGCACCATTATACCAAATGAATCCGTCGCGCTGATCGAAGGGCGGAAGCGACATGGCGAACTCCGGGAAGACGCGATCGAGAGGCCAAACAAGGCGCTGCGACGCTTGGTCAGCACTAGCTATCGGTCAGATTTATGTCAATATAGTTGACGTAAATAGCGCGCGCCAAAACGTCAGGCAATAAATAGCGTGGATGAACTCGTAGCGAAAAAAATCTCCGAGCCGCCCGGCGTCGCCGCCTGGCCGAATACGGCCGCGGAAGCGGCCGTCGCGGGCGACGGCGACGGCGACGCGCTCGAGCTCGTGGAATTATTTTTTTTCGCCTATCGTGATTTCGTGGGAGACGCCGACCGGCTGCTCGAGAACTACGGGTTCGGACGGGCGCATCACCGCGTGCTCCATTTCGTCAACCGTCGCCCTGGCCTCACCATCGCCGCGCTGCTGGATATATTGAGAATCACCAAGCAGAGCCTCAACCGCGTGCTGAAACAACTTCTTGAGGCGGGTTTCGTCGAGGCGCGCGCCGGCGTTGTCGACCGCCGCCAGCGCCTTCTCTATCCGACCCCGCAGGGCGCGACGCTCGCGCGCGATCTCGCGGCGCTGCAATCGGCGCGTTTCCGGAAAGTCATGGACGAGCTCCCGCCTGCGGCGCGCGGCGCCGCCTCAAAATTCCTGTTCGCGATGATCGACTCCGGCGAGCGCGAGCGCGTTCGAGCGCATCTTGCATGTGCGAAAGCAGCCGGCGCCGCGACATGACGGTTTTTCCGCAACGCGCCGCGCCGCACGCGAAAGCGGCCCATATCCTCGTCGTTGACGACGATCAGCGCATTCGCACCCTGCTGTCGCGCTATCTGATGAAAGAGGGCTATTTCGTCAGCGCCGCAGCCGATGCAAGGGAGGCGAGCGCCAGAATGCGCGACATCGCCTTCGATCTTATCGTTCTCGACGTCATGATGCCTGGCGAAAGCGGCACGTCCTTCGCGGCGCGGCTGCGTGAGAGCGCGGAACCGCTGCGCTCCGCGCCCATCCTGATGCTGACGGCGCTTACCGAGACGGCGGACCGCGTCGAAGGGCTTGAAGCCGGCGTCGACGACTATCTCGCCAAGCCTTTCGATCCGCGGGAACTTTCGCTGCGCATCGCGAGCATATTGCGCCGCGCGCGGCGCGCAGATCCCACGGGACCAAAGCGTTTTGGCGATTTCGTCTTCGATCCGTCGCGCGGCGAATTGCTGCAGGACGGCGCGCCGGTCCGACTCACGACGCGCGAGCGCGATCTGTTGCGGGCGCTGGCCGAAAGCGGCGGCGCCATTGTCTCGCGCCAAACTTTGGCGCAACGTGACCCCGCTCGAAGCGCAAGCGAGCGTAGCGTCGATGTCGAGATCGCCCGATTGAGGCGCAAGATAGAGACCGACCCGAATGCGCCGCGCTATCTTCAGACGGTGCGCGGGCACGGCTATCGTCTGCTCGTCGACCTGCTGCACGCCAACCGCTGAAATGATAGAGTCGTCACGATGACCGTCGTCTTACCGGAAGTTCTCGCCGCGCCCCGCAATCTGTGGCGGCGCTTCGCCAACTGGCTGCATGACCGCATGCCGAAGGGGCTGTACGCCCGCGCGCTGCTGATCGTGATCCTGCCGGTCGTGCTCCTCCAGTCCGCCGTGGCCTATGTCTTCATGGAGCGGCATTGGGAGGTCGTGACCTACCGTCTTTCCGCGGGGATGGCCCGGCAAGTGGCGGCGCTCGTCGATATCTACCAGACGTTCCCGGACGATCCCGACCACGCGCAACTGCGCCGCATCGCCGCCTTCGATCTCAATATGGAGATTGCGGTTCTCCCCAAGCAGGACCTGCCTGGGCCGGCGCCAAAGTCGTCGTTGTTCTCGCTGCTGGACAAGGCGCTCACGAAGGAGCTCACGCGTAAACTTAAGGAGCCTTTCTGGATCAACGCCGCGCTTCCCGGCAGTCTGATCGAAATCCGCGTCGCGCTCAACGACGCGACGTTGAGAATGCTCGCTACGCGCACGCACGCATACGCCTCGAACTCCTATATTTTCTTCATGTGGATGGCGATCGCCTCAGTCATCATCCTCGCCATCGCCACGTCATTCTTGCGCAATCAGATCCGGCCCATTTTGCGGCTGGCCCGCGCCGCCGAGGAGTTCGGCAAAGGCCGCGATGTCGCATTCAGTCCGCGCGGCGCACGCGAGGTGCGTCAGGCGGGAGCCGCGTTTCTCGACATGAAACGCCGTTTCGAACGGGCGATCGAGCAGCGCACGACGATGCTCAATGGCGTTTCGCACGATCTGCGGACCATCATCACGCGTTTCAAGCTTTCGCTCGCGCTGATGCGCGACTCGCATGAAGCCGCCGAAATGCGCAAGGATGTCGACGAGATGGAGCGCATGGTCGAGGCCTATCTCGCCTTTGCGCGCGGCGACGGCGACGAAAAATCCTCCCCCACCGATATTGCGGCCATCCTCGACGAACTGAGGGCGGACACTGTGAAGCGCGGTCTCGCGGCGTCCGTGAAGATTGAGGGCGATCCAAAAATCGTCGCGCGGCCAGCGGCGATCAAGCGGCTGCTCGTCAACCTTGTCGGCAATGCGCAGCGCTACGGCAAGCGGATCGAACTGTCAGGGATCAATGACGGCGCGACAATGACCGTGCATATCGATGACGACGGGCCCGGCATCCCCGTCGAGCGTCGCGAGGACGCTTTCCGGCCGTTCTACCGGCTCGACGAATCTCGCAATCAGAACGACGGAAACTCAGGGCTGGGCCTCGCCATCGCACGCGACATCGCGCGCGGTCATGGCGGAGACATCACGCTCGACCGCAGTCCGCTCGGCGGCTTGCGCGCGACGGCCAGTCTCCCGCTCTAGAACTCTATCCAATCACGCGCGCGCGTTGGGATAGCCGCTGTCGTCGTCGTGGTAATCGCGTCCGCGCCGCGTCCGCCAGCCGAACAGACTTTGCGCGAAGGAGTAGAAGGGCCGCGTCAGCCTTGCGAAATCCTCCGCCCGATCGACATAGCGCTCGCCGCGCGTGAGTTCGCGATCGAGCGTCGACAGGGCGTCATGAATGTCGCCCGCGAACCAATCCTCGAGCACGCGGCTCCAGGCCAACGCCAACCCCTGCAGTTTGAGCGAGCCGACGGGGCCCTCGCTGTCGATATCCGCCGCCTCCAGCATGAAGCGCATCGAGTTCACGGTTTCGCGGTTAAGCGCCGCGGCGGTGAGCGGATCGCGCGCCGCCCAGCGGCCGACGCTCGCCAGCGCCTCACGATGCGGTTCGAGCGAGTCGAGCCGGCGGCGCAATACATCATAGAGCCGCTCGCGCGCGGGTTCGTGCGAGGCTTCCTTGGGCGCCGCGTCGAGAACCTCCCGGTCGATGCGCCGAGAGAACGCCCCCATGATCGCGCCCTTCGATGGAAAAAGTTCGCGCAGATCGGCAAGCGAGATGCCCGCCTCATGGGCGATGTCGGTGAGCGTCACGTCGCTGAATTCTCGCCGCGTGGCGAGCCGGAGCGTCGCATCGATCACTCGGTCGCGGGAGCCGCCGCTGGTCATGTCTGTCTCCAGGTCCGAAGGAATTTTCTAGTCAGTATTCTATTGTCGCCGGGCGGCGGGACAAGGCGCGCGCCGTCTCAACCGGAAAGTTCCCCTGCCCGGCGCTTCGCCGCAGCTACGGCGCGGCGCATCAGCGCGGCAAGGCCGTCTGGCGCCTCAAGAACCTCGAGCGCCGCCGCCGTCGTGCCGCCTGGCGACGTCACGCGCCGGCGCAATTCGTCAGGGCCCGTCTCGGGCTGTCGGCGCATCAGTTCGCCGGCGCCTTCGACCGTCGCGCGGGCGAGCCGCGCCGCGAGGGCGGCCGGGAGACCGGCTTCGGCGCCGGCGGCGGCAAGGCATTCGGCGAAATAAAAGACATAAGCGGGACCCGATCCGGAAACCGCCGTCACGACGTCGATCAGCGCCTCGTCATCAACCCATTCGACGCCGCCGACGGCGCTCAGCAATGCGTCGGAGAGCCCGCGCTGAGCGACGCTCGTCGCCGCGCTGGCGTAGGCGCCGGTGACGCCGCGCCCGATCGCCGCCGGCGTATTGGGCATGGCGCGCACCACGGCTTGCGTCGGCAGGCGCGCGGCGAGGTCCGCGATGCGCTTGCCGGCGAGGATCGACACGACAACGGCGCCGCCCGCAACGAAAGGGGCCGCCGCGGCAGCGCCCGCATCGAGCGCCTGCGGCTTAACGGCGAGAACGACGGCGTCGCACGGAGACGCTGCGCCATTCAGCGCGTAGCCCTGCGCGGCGCACAGCGCCTGTAGCCGCTGGGAGGGCTGCGGCTCGACGACTGACACGGACACTAGATCCTGCGCGGCCCAGCCCTCGAGTAGCGCCAGGCCCATGTTTCCGGCGCCGATCAGAGCGACCGACTTTCCGCGCAGCCCGTCCGCGTCGGTCACGCCTCGCCTTTCGTCTCGAAATTGGCGGTGGCGAGGGCTTCCCTCGCGTTCTTTCCGGCCCAGAGCACAAATTGAAAGGCTTGATAATGCCGCTCACACGCCTGCAGCGCATTGTCGAGCAAGGCCGCGCATTGCGTCGCCGAGGGCTGCGCCCCTCCCGTCAAGATAAGGCCATGACGGTGCATCGCGACGCCCTCCTTCGGCCAGAAGTCGAAATGCCCAATCCACATCTGCTCGTTGATCGCGTTGACGAGCGACATCAGTTCACCGCGCCTGCGCTCGGGAGCCTTGAGATCGAAGGCGCAACTGACGTGCAGCGTTTCGAGCTGCGGAAGCCAAGTAAAGGCGACGTGATATTCCGTCCAAGCTCCGGCGACGGAAATGGAAATCTCGTCTTCATCGTCTCGATCGAAGGACCAATCATTGGTGGCCGCCAGTTGCTCCACAACATCCACCGGATGTTCAGCGCGTTCCGTTTCTTTTTCCGTTGCGATCAGCATGTGCCAACCTTTTTCTCAATGTCAGCATAACGCGGCGACTAAAAGACAGGCGACGATGCGTCGTGGAGCTTTGCGTGAGGGCGCCTCCTTTTCAAGCGATTGATTCAAAGTCGAATCATCTCTTGCGATCACTATACTCCACACAAGAACTCCGACGCCAAAAAAGCGATCGTCGGACAGTGTTGGGGCGGAGACTGCGGGATTCGCGTGCCTGCGTCCATGGCGCAGCCGCCCTCTTCCACAGCTGCGCGCGCCAAAAAAAGCTCTGGATAAAGGACGAAATCGCGCGGCGGGCGAGAGCGCGCGGAGAACGAAAAAGCCTCGTCCGCACGTTCGCGGGCGAGGCTTGCGCTTTTTATGGGTCGCCTGGGCTAGCGCGTCATCATGACCGGCGATCCGACGTCGACGCGATCGTAGAGGTCGGAAACGTCCTCGTTCAACATTCGGATGCAGCCGTAGGAGGCGGCCGTGCCGATTGACGCGCGCATCCTCTGGGTCGTGCCGTGAATCGCCACTTCGCCGCTGCTGAGCGTCAAAGCGCGCACGCCCATCGGGTTGCGCGGCGAGCCGCCGCGAATGAAATTCGGGAGTTCCGGATGGTCGGCCTTCACCACCGCTGGCGGAACCCAGTCGGGATTGACATATTTTCCCTCGATGGAGGTCGCGCCCGACCATTCCTTGCCACGCTTGGGAACGGCGACGGGATAGCTGATGGCGACTCCGGTGTCGACGACGTAGAACAGCCGGCGCTGGCCAGCGCTGATGACGACGGTGCCGGGAGCGACATGGGGAGAGAAAGAGACGATGTTGCGCGCGTTCGCGTCCTGCGGAAGCGCGGCGACGCCGAGGCCGACGACGGTCGTCATCAAAAACGCCTGAAGCGTTCCGGTTGACGTTCCAGCTGACGTTCCGGTTGACTTGGCGGTGTGGGATCGACGCAAAAAAGCAAACAGTTTACGCATGACGCTACACCCTACGTGTTGAAGCCTAGACAGCGACTTCTCGAATGGCGGCAGTCTAACTTTCGCCACGATCTTGTCGAAACGTTTCGCGTTTTCAGGTTATGGCTTAACGTTAAGATACTTTGGGATGTTCTATCCTCGCGACCGCTTCGCTTCAGATCATCGCTTCAAAATTGCGCCATCCTTTCGTCGAAATTCATGCGCATTGCGCACTTGCAGGGTAACTGGCGCGGGCGCGGTAATAAGGCATGAGCGAGACAGCCGGACCGCCGAAGATTTTTGATCGCGCGCTGCTGCGGCGGCGCTTGCGCCGGGCCATGTCAAAAGGCGCGCCGGATTTCCTGATGACGCGCGCCGCCGAGGATCTGCTCGATCGGTTGCTGACGGTGAAGCGCGAATTTCCGCGCACGCTCGATCTCGGTTCGCCAAGCGGACATTTCGCGCAAGCCGTCGTGGCGAGCGGCCGTGCGCGGCCTTTGCGCGCGGGCGGCCATGCCGGCGACGTCATCGCTGACGAAGAAGCTCCGCCCTTCGCGCCGGGCTCATTTGATCTGATCGTCTCGGGCATGTCGCTGCAGTGGGTCAACGATCTGCCGGGCGCGCTGGCGCAGGCGAGACGCATGCTTGCGCCGGACGGACTCTTCCTCGCCTGCCTCGCCGGCGGCGCCAGCCTCGTCGAGCTTCGCGCCGCGCTCGCGCAGGCCGAAGAGGAAATCACCGGCGGCGCGAGTCCCCGCGTATCGCCTTTCGTCGACGTGCGCGACATGGGCGGACTGCTGCAGCGCGCCGGCTTCGCCCTGCCCGTCGCCGACGTCGACAGCTTCACGCTGCGCTATGATTCGATGTTTGCGCTGATGGGCGATCTGCGCGCGATGGGCGCCGCCAACGTCCTTGTCAAACGGTCTCGCAAACCCCTGCGGCGGGATGTCGTGGCGCGCGCGGGGCAAATCTACGCCGAGCGCTTCTGCGACGCCGACGGACGCGTGCGCGCGAGCTTTGAAATCATTTGGGCGTCGGGTTGGGCGCCGCACGAGAGTCAACAAAAGCCGGCGAAGCCCGGCTCCGCCATGATGAGTCTCGAAGACGCGATGAAATCGGCCCCCAAGAGCGACTCCTCAATCTAAGGCGCGACCTCCACCTCGACGCTGCGGGTTTTGACGGGCGCGGGCTCCCATGGACGCTGATAGGCGAAGACGATTTCGGCGCGTCCGGGTTTGAGCGCGCGGATTTTCCAATGACGCACGCTGGGGCTGCCGACCATGCGCCGCCGACCGCCGCCGCGGCCGCCGTCGGATATCGCCAGAATGTCGAGATCACGGCTCGCGCCCTGATCGATGCGCCAGGAATAGCCGGTCGTCGCATTCTCCTGCAGCGAAAAAATCGCGCTGCCGCCCGGCGCGAGTTTTATGACGTCGCCGGCCTGCGCCGGCAGCGCGACGAAGACACTGAGCAGCAACAGGCGCGACAGCAGACGCTTCATGAGTTTTCCTTTGCCGCGTTGGCGAACCGTCGTGAAGCTGCGGGCGCCGTCCACTTCCAAAACTCGCAAGCTAATATACGCCCGGAATAAGCCGCGCCGTTCGGGCGCGATAGGCCGCATAGGCCGAGCCGAACTCCGAGCTCAACAGGCGTTCCTCGGCGTTCATCCGCGCGACAAGCGGCGGAATATTCGCCAACGCCATGAGGACACCGACCGCTGTGTTGAAGCCCAGTCCCCAGCCGAGCGCCGAGATCAGCAAGCCGAGATAGCTCGGATGTCTGATGCGGCTGTAAAGTCCCGTGGTGACGAGTTCGTGGCCCGGCTGAATGGCGACGAGGCCGCTGAAGCGGCGCCCGAGCACGGCGACCGGCCACAGCCGCAACACGCCGCCCGCCGCGAGCAGCGCGACGCCGAGCCATCGTATGGCGTCGCCGTCCAATCTCCACAGTCCCTGCCGATCGGCCCAGGCGGGCAAATAGGCACCGAGAAGCCCGATGACGAGAAAGGCCGCGATGACCCATCGATTGCCGCGGTCCTCGCGCAGGCCGGAGCTGAGATTGCCGCCGACGAAGAGCGACGCGACTCCAAGCGCGAGCGTGACGACGACGAGCGCCGTCCGCGCCGGATCGGCGAAGTAGGCGTCGAGCCCGCCGGCGCCAAGGATCGCCAGCGCGAGGTAGAGACCGACAGACAGCGCGACGGAGAGCGCGCGGATCAGCAACGGATGCGACATCAAGTCGTGCTCCCGCCCCTGTCTATCACCAATTATCCGCGCGCAGAACCAACGCCGGCGACCAACCTATTTGCTGCGCTTCGAGGTCGCCTGTGCGCGCGTCGCGAACCAGACTGACGACTTTAGCTGGCCAGGGCATTTTCCGCATGTCACGCGACCTTTCGGGCTGACGTAAGCGCAAAGCCCGCGCGCGAGGCACTCGTCCGTCGTCACGGGGCGCGCGATCGCCACAGACAAGAACATGCCGCCAATGCAGGCGGAGATCGCGAGGATGAGGAGATTTCGCATAACGGACTCCTTTAAATTGAGAAAAGTTCGAACGCCTCGCTAATGAGCGCGGCCCGCAATCTGGGAAAGCAAACATAATTCTCTCGAGCCGTGATCCTCCATTCGCGCCTTACGTCACGAAATTTTTTCGCCTATCGACCGCTCAAGCAAACAGCGCGAGCGACGCGTATCGCCCTCCCGGACACTGACGCGCGACCGCGAAGAGCTAGATCTGACGTGCCTTTCGGCCGGCTCGATCGAGCGGGCCGCCGCGCCCGGCAAGCTCCGGCGCAACGCCCCCGACGCCATCCCCGTTTCAATAATCGGGCGTCTCGCCGTGAGCCGCGAACCGGCAAGTTGCTCGGGGCCGATCTGCTTGCGGAGGCTTTGCGTCGGATTGCGGTCGCTGCTCAAAGAATAGGCATCGCCGCCCAAATAATTCTCTCCAATAAATTTTGTCATTGAACGCCGTTTCAAATTAACCAAACCAGTTTTTTATGAAAAGAGCTCAAGTCTGGAGCAAGCGCTGTGTCATTTTTGCCACTTCAACAATAAATGTCGGCCGATCAGCTTTGGTCACCTTCCTGTGACGCGTTGCTGCTGGTACTATCATCGATATACGCAACGTATCTGATTGGACGAATGAAATGGGATCAGGTCTGCTGCGCCCACACGTTCGCTCCCAATTTTCAAAAGCGGCGTAAGAGCCCGGAAGGCTCATTCCGGCGTTGAGCGGTGCGCTTCGCGCTGGAGCGAGAGAGTGGGATTTCATGAAATCGTTCGGCGCGCTTACAGTCATAGCGGCAGGGGCAGGCCTCGCGTTGGCAAGCGCAAGCGATGTCTCTGCCGAAACAATTTCCTCTGCGCTCGCTCGGGCTTATGCGGGTAACCCGGACCTGAACGAGCAACGCGCCGACGTGCGTGCGCGTGACGAAGATGTCTCGAGCGCCTGGTCCGGACTGCGTCCCAACGCCAATATTCAGGCAAGCGTTGGCGCGCAGCGCTCGAACCTCAGGATTCCAGTGCGACTGCCGGTGATCAATCAGCGCATCCCGCTTACTGATGAATATACGGGATATCCGCGTGGCGCCACGCTGAACGTCTCGCAAAATGTCTTTGATGGCGGTCGCACGGAGAATTCGGTGCGTCGCGCCGAGTCGAGCGTATTCGAGTCGCGCGCCCTGATGCGGCTTTCTGAGCAGGAGATATTGCGTAGCGGCGCGACCGCTTTCATGGACGTGATGCGCGACGCGGCGATCCTATCGCTGCGCAAGAGCAACATCGCCGTGCTCGATCTACAGTTGCACGATACGGAGAAGCGCTATCAATCCGGTGACGTGACGAATACCGACGTGTCGCAGAGCGAAGCCTCCGTCTCCCATGCGCGCTCAGAATATTTTGCCGCCGAGGCGCAATTGAAAAGCAGCGCCGCCGTTTACCGGCAGATAATCGGTGTGGAGCCGAAACGTCTCGAGCCGGCCCCATCGGTTGAGCGGATGTTGCCCAAATCAGTGAAGGATGCGATTGACGTCGCGCTTGTCGAACATCCCGCCATCGTCGCGGCCTTACATCGGGTGGACACCGCGGAGTCGGCGGTGAAAGTCGCCGAGGGCGCGCTTTTGCCCACGCTGTCGGTCAATGCGCAAGTATCCCAGCAGTATGACTCTTTCCTTGGACTGCCCGGCTCGCGGCAATTTTCGGCGGGCGTCAACGGCGCGCTCAATGTCCCCCTCTATCAAGGAGGAGGGGAG
>NZ_JADNQZ010000051.1:161344-189359 GCF_015709515.1 Methylocystis sp. H62 | reverse complement strand
ATCGAGAGATTGATCTTCGGCGGCCGCGAATTGCCGATTTAAGACAATTACGCCGAACTCTTCCGGACGGCGCCCACGAAGGGATTCATCCGAGTCAAAGCATGTATTGAGCGTGACCGCATTGATGGCTTCCATCAATGTCCCTCCAAGAGAAATCGCCACCGCGCCCTGGCCAAATTATGTGCATCGCGCTTAATAGTTAGGTGCACTGCAGCAACCGCTATCTGTCAACGTCTCATTCCGAAATTCGTTGCATCGGGCGCACATTTTTTCCTGAATTTTTTCGTCACACACCGAGCAAATGCGTAAATTTATTTCGAGTTGTCGGCGACTTTCCTTGATGTAGGAAATTTTGACAAAAGCGAAATCGCGCCGTCGGTCGGCGTCTCGTTGCTAAACCTGCTAATGCGTTTGCATGACGATCCGTTCCTGAAGCGTGTTTAAGAGAAAGCGCAACTGCCGCCGACCATCACTCCGGCTGACTCCCCATCGCAATGACGCCAGGAACATTTTTTGCTTGTTGACCGGAGAAGTTTTCTCCGATGTCATCGCCACGCGGGGGGATCTCAGATGAGCGCGCCGGAGCGCATCACACCTATCCCAGAACCGTCTATGATAGCGCGCGCTGGAACCACCTCATGCGACGCGCGGGCGACGTCATCGTCTGCACACCGCTCAACTGCGGCACGACCTCGACGCAGAAGCTGTGCGCTCTCCTCGTGCATCAGAGCGCGACGCTGCCGCATTCCCTGACGCGCCTTTCGCGCTGGCACGACCGCCTAGCGCAGCCGAATGTGAGGTTAACTCGATGTCGGGATGTTCCGATATAGCAAGCACCACAAGTCGACCAAGGAGATACACATGAGGGCGCTAAAAATCGGGATCGTTGCCGCCCTTCTCGCTTCGCCAGCTTACGCCGATCGAAAAAAGGCGGACGCATGTGCAGCGGGTCTTTCACCTGACTCTAAAGCCATCTATGCGGCAGCCGTCGGGAAAATGCGTCGAGGAGCTGACAACGAGGCGGTCGTAACGGCAATCACCCTAAGCAAGGTAAGCTCCGGCAGATTAAGCCCTTTAACCGCAAAGAAGACCGCCGAGGCTGCCGGCGATTGCCTGAAGATATTGGCAGATTGAAGCAATCGGGTGATTGCGGTCTTGGCTGAATTCTTGTTGTCGCCCCTTAATTTCCGGGCACGGACTCCACGGCCCTTCCTTGCTGCGAGCGTGACGGAGATGATGATTTTGGCCGGCATTGGCCGCACCGGCAAATCGAGAAGCTCGCCCATGCATGCGAGAGTGGCGGCGTCAACACGATCGGCTTTGTCTAGTCTCTCAACGGCCTCGGCGAAGCGACGCGCCCGCCGTGGTTTGATCTTGGCGACCGGCAGACCTGCGGTATTGAGCGCGTTCGAAGGGCGCGGCGGCGCGCAGTTTCATAACGCAAGCGGTTACCTGATTTATCGAAGGAAATTTCATAACGGAGATCTGCATTTTCGTCAGCCTCCTTCAATAAAGGCGATTGCGCCGCTTTTGCCTATTGCTGTCCTGTCGTGCGCAAAGCGTAGACAGTGCAAGGCTTTGAGTCTTCGATGTCGACCGTTCCGCCAGCGAAACTCTGGACCGTCACTTTGCTGAATCCCAGGGCCCCGAGTTTCGCGACAAGCGACGACAACATGTGCTTGTTTGAAGGTTCTATCTCGAGCACGAGTTGCCGGATGAGAGGCCAGTGTTGTTCTTCCAAACCATTCAGAGCATCGATCTCGGCGCCTTCGATGTCGATCTTCAACAGATCAACCCTTCCTAGCGCCTGTTGACGAATTGTGTCGCTCAAGGTCTGTATCTTGCACTTTATAGTCCGCGCGTCTTTGAGCATCGGCTTCACGATTAGGGCAAACACGCGGCGAGGAAGAAACGCAAAAGCGCGATGCAGATTCGAGAGCTCAGACGAGGTTACTTCCGCGGAAAATCTCTCCCAGTGGCGCCGCTTTTCTTGCAAATGCAGTGTCGAGTTACTTGGCATTTGCGGAAAAAACGCGATCGTCGCGTCTGCGTTCGTTGATCCAATCGCGCAATCAAGAAGCGTTATGTCGTGCAAACTCCGACGTGGTGATCCACTCAGGTTCCGTTCGAGGCAGGCATATGTGTTGGGCACCGGCTCCACGCATACGATCTTGAGATCACGAAAGCGCTCCATCAGTGAAAGCGCAAACATCCCGACATTTGCGCCTATATCGAGAACGACATCGCCGTTATTGACCGAAATTCCATGCTGCTCGTAACAATGCCGTTCGAAAATCTCCTTGAAGAGAAAGTGCGTATCATGGCGAGACTTCGGAGCATTCCAAACACGCAGTCCGTTTGGGCAGCGGAATTGCTTCATCGGCACCGACGCATGAATGACCGCATTCGTCATGGGGTTGTCCTTTTGCGCACGCTACTTATCCCATCGCGAGACTGCTCGTGGGCCGGGCCAGAGCATGTTAGTCCATGACCGACCGCTCCTGCAATGCGAGCGTGGACGGCGGAGCTGATTGAGGTTGCTCAGCCGGCCTCGCGACGACTCACCTAAATTCCCGGCGGTCGAGTCGCTTCATGTCTTTGCTGCGAAAGATTCTCGAATCCGCATAGCGCGCGCAACGCGACGAAGTCTGGGGGACATGCAAAGCAACGCGCTGCGCCGACGATTAGCGATTCCAAATTTTCTCATACAGTTTTCTGCCTGCTGTGATGGCGAGATTTGGGGTCTTGCATCCCCGACAAGAGCCGATCTCCCCTGCGGTGGCCGTCATCGCTCAACGGCTCGCCTCGCGTTCCAGGGTCATGACTCTGACGCTTGATCCGAGTGTCCATGCTGATTTTGCTTGCATGCGCCTCAACGCCGGCCACAAAATCGCCAACCGGTAGCAAGCACGAAATTGGAGGCAGACCTAATGACCTTGGATCAGGGACGCGTTCCGGCTTGCCCGATCACCGGCCTTCCCGCAGTCCGCCATATTCAGTGGGTGCCAGCACTGCTCCTCATTCGCTTATGGCGAATTGAGTTCAAGACGGATCCGCGGCCGAGCTTCGACGGGGTCGATCGATTTGGCTTGTGGGAGTCGCCCACAGGTCTCTATTTCTTTGACCCACCTGTTGAAGGCGATGACGCATTTTACGAGGCTTTCTATTCAAGACTTCGCGCTTTAGGTCTCTATTCCAAACAAACCGCCCGCCCGGAGTTTGTGATGGCCGCCCGACACGTCAAGCCCGGCGCGCGCGTGCTCGATATCGGGTGCGGACTTGCGAACTTCCGAACGTGCGTGCCACAGGCGACTTACACTGGTCTTGACCCGCATGTCGCCGAGGGCGACGCGGACGGCTCGGTGTGCAGCGAGACGCTGGCTCAGCACCTCGTAAACCACACGGGAGCTTACGACGCCGTGTGCGCCTTTCAGGTCCTTGAGCATGTCAAGGCGCCCGTCAGCCTCTTCGCTGAGATGGTGCAGGCGGTCAAACCGGGGGGGCTAATTATGGTCGGCGTGCCGCATGTCCCTTCCGCGATGACTCGCATACCAAATTTCTTAATGAACGCGCCGCCCCACCATCTAACGTGGTGGACGAAGTCTGCGCTGATCCACCTGGCGAAAGACGTCAACGTCGTCATCGACAGCATAGAGAACGTTCCCTGGGGTAAACACGACGCCCTGATCTATTGGATAGAACATTGTACGCCTTTCAAAAGCGCCAGCCATCATTACAGTGAAGCGTGGTCCTGGCATGCTTCTGCTGCAGTGGGGCTAGCCAGCGGCGCCGTTGCGCACTGGATCCGTGGCGTTCCGTCGACCGATGACGAAGGTTCCGGATTGCTACTGGTTGCGCGGCGCCCATGCGGATTGTCCTCATGAGAATCGGCTGAGCGCCCGCGCCTCATCACGATGCGCGATGAAGCTCGACGTCACCGAGAACCAAAACAACATCTCGATCGCCACGACGATTGCCGAATTGATCCGAGCGAGGATCAAGGCTGAAACGGGACTGAATGCGTCCGCCGGAATTTCCTACTGCAAGGTCCTCGCAAAGACGGCGAGCGATCTGGATATGCCGAATGTTCAGGAGATCGCATGCAATCCGGCGTGGACCATCGATGGTAAGGGCGTGCGGCCTTCGACCTCTGACACTGGACTGAGACGGTGGCTTTGACCGCCGAAACGCTTAGATGCGCGGCACGCCAACCGTTCTGAAGGCGTAACGCGTGTTGTGGCGCGGAGCGCCTCAATTAGCTTCGACAAGTGCGCGAG
Organism: Methylocystis sp. H62; assembly: GCF_015709515.1. GTDB lineage: Bacteria > Pseudomonadota > Alphaproteobacteria > Rhizobiales > Beijerinckiaceae > Methylocystis. The sequence goes on along the minus strand of NZ_JADNQZ010000051.1, from coordinate 185,082 downwards.
CAACATGTTCTGGATCCGCAAGGAGACGACATGTGATGAATCATGTTGGCGTCCTTTGCCGTCACGCCGCCTGGTAGCGGCGATAGTTTTGCGACGGCTGTGTAATTCGCGGCCGAGTCTACGCTATTGGCGCCGAAGGTATCCGGTTACTCCCACTCGATTGTTCCCGGCGGCTTTGACGTCACGTCATAGACCACGCGGTTGACGCCCTTCACTTCGTTGATGATCCGCGTCGCGGCTCGGCCCAGAAAACTCATGTCGAAGGGATAGAAATCCGCCGTCATGCCGTCGCTCGACGTCACGGCGCGCAGCGCGACGACGTAATCATAGGTGCGCCCGTCGCCCATCACGCCGACCGAACGCACCGGCAAGAGCGCCGCGAAGGCCTGCCAGATGTCGTCATACAATCCCGCCTTGCGAATCTCGTCGAGATAGACGGCGTCGGCCTTGCGCAGGATCGCCAGCTTCTCGCGGGTGATGAGCCCCGGGCAACGGATCGCGAGACCAGGCCCCGGAAACGGATGGCGCCCGACAAAAGCTTCCGGCAGTCCGAGTTCGCGGCCCAAAGCGCGCACTTCGTCCTTGAAGAGTTCGCGCAAGGGCTCGACGAGCCGCATGTTCATGCGCTCCGGCAAGCCGCCGACATTATGATGCGATTTGATCGTCACCGACGGACCGCCGGTGAAGGAGACGCTCTCGATGACATCGGGATAGAGCGTGCCTTGCGCGAGAAACTGCGGCGCGCCGCGCCCGTCCTGCGCAATCTTCTTCGCCTCGGCTTCAAACGTCTCGATGAACAGCCGGCCAATCGTCTTGCGCTTCGTCTCCGGATCGTCGACGCCCTCAAGCGCGCCAAGGAACAGGTCCTCAGCTTCGACGTGATGCAGCGGGATGTTGTAGTGATCGCGAAAGAGCCGCACGACCTCTTCGGCTTCGCCCTGGCGCAGCAGCCCGTGATCGACGAAGACGCAGGTGAGGCGCTCGCCGATCGCTTCATGGATGAGCACCGCCGCGACGGCGCTGTCGACGCCGCCCGACAAGCCGCAGAGCACCCGCCCGTCGCCAACCTGGCGCCGGATGGCTGCGATGGCTTCGCCGCGAAACGCCGCCATCGTCCAGTCGGACTTCAGCCCCGCGACCTTGTGCACGAAATTCGACAAGAGCTTCGCGCCGTCCGGCGTATGCACGACTTCGAGATGAAACTGCACGCCGTAATAGCGGCGCTGTTCATCCGCGATTGCGGCGAAGGGCGCGTTCTGCGAAGCGGCGATGACGCGAAAGCCTTCCGGCAGAGTCGTCACCCGATCGCCATGGCTCATCCAGACGGGAAAGCTGCCGCCCTTCTCCCACACGCCGTCGAGCAGCGCGCTGTGCTCCAGCGCCGTGACATCGGCGCGGCCGAACTCGCGATGATGCCCGCCTTCGACCCTGCCGCCGAGCTGGGTCGCCATCGTCTGCTCGCCGTAGCAGATGCCGAGCACCGGCACGCCGGAGTCGAAAACGCTTTGCGGCGCGCGGGGAGACCCCTCGTCGGTCACCGAGCACGGCCCGCCGGAGAGGATCACCGCCTTCGGCCGGATCTCGGCGAAGGCGCGCTCGGCGGTCTGGAACGGCGCGATTTCGCAATAGACGCCCGCCTCGCGCACGCGCCGCGCGATCAGCTGCGTCACCTGCGAGCCGAAATCGACGATCAGCACCTTGTCATGGCGATCGGCGATGTCGTGATGGAAAGGGTCGGGCGCGGTGGTCATGGGTTCTCTTTTTTGTAGGCCCCCTCCCTGTCTCTCCCCGCTTCAACAACCGACTTCGGATGGGAGAGGGACCCTAACGACGCAGAGTGCGCGGTTTGTTGTCGGGACCCGAGTCGGACTCCCTCTCCCGCGAAGCGGGGGAGGGTTGGGGTGGGGGCAATCTTTCCTCGACGCGTAATCGTATCATTTCCAGCACGCCGTCAAATTCTGCGTAAACCGCTGCATTGGTTACGCGCAAGACTGAAAAGCCGTTAGCCTCGAACCAGGTGTCGCGCCGGCTGTCGCGCGCAAGCTCAGCATCGGTGGAATGCGTCGCCCCATCGACCTCGATGACAAGTTGGGCGGCATGACAGAGAAAATCCGCGATATAGGGGCCGCAAGGCGCTTGGCGGCGGAATTGCAGCCCATGGAACCGGTGGCCGCGCAGTGCCGACCATAATTTTCGCTCGGCATTCGGCATGCCGCGGCGAAGATTGCGCGCGAAATCAACTTTCGGAAGCTTCGCGTCTGTCACGCCCCCTCCCTGTCCCTCCCCCGCTTCGCGGGAGAGGGGACGCCAACGCTCGACATTTGCGCAAGCTCAGACGAATTCACTTTCGCCTCATGACACAAATGTAAAACCCGTCCGTGCCGCTTGTCGCCGGCGACAGGCGGATGCCCGGCCCGTGCGGCGAGGCGAAGCGGGCGAGCTCGGGCAGGCCTGCGCCTTCCGTAAGTTCAGCGGCTGAACGCGCCGCGAAATCGGGATTGGCGGCGAGAAAGGCCGCGATCTGGTCCTCGTTTTCCTCGCGCAGCGCCGAACAGGTGACGTAAACGAGCCGACCGCCGGGCTTCATGAAGCGGACGGCCATCGCCAATAATTCCCGCTGCTCCTTCAATCTTCGCTCAAGCCCGCCGGGCGCGAGCCGCCATTTGGCGTCGGGGTGGCGCCGCCAGGCGCCGACGCCCGTGCAGGGCGCATCGATCAGCACGAGGTCGCAGCGCGCTTCGAGATCGGCCAGCACGTCGACCTTGCCGCGCGGCGCACGGACCTGAATGTTGCGGGCGCCGGCGCGCTCCAGCCGCTCATGGATCGGCATGAGCCTGCGCCCGTCCGAATCATAGGCGTAGACCTGCCCGCGGTTATGCATCTGCCCCGCGAGCGCCAGCGCCTTGCCGCCGCCGCCGGCGCAAAGATCGAGAACCTGCTCGCCCGGCCCGGCGGCGCAGAGCAGCGCGGCGAGCTGCGAGGCCTCGTCCTGCGGCTCGACGAGCCCCTTCACATAGGCGGTCTCAGCCGTCAGCGCCGGACCCCGCCCCTGCCCCGCCTCGATGCGCAGGCCGATCGGCGACAGCGGCGTCGGCGCGGGCGACAGATGCGCGAGCTTTTCGAGCGCCTGCTCGCGCGCGCCTTTCAGAATATTGACGCGCAGATCGACAGGCGCGCGGGCGGCGAGCGCCGCGCCTTCTTCCGCCGCGCGCGCCCCGAACGCCGCCTCAAAATGCGAGGCGAGCCATTCCGGATAGTCGCCGCGCACATGATCGGGCGCGGCAGCGAGCGAGGCCGTCTCCAACCGATGGCGCTCCTCATCGGCAAGCGGCGCCGGCGCATGGCCCGCGCCGGAGCAGAACGCCGCGATCGCCTCGGCATCGAGGCCGCGCGCCTCGCGCAGCGCGCCAAGCAAGATCGCGCGCGGATCGTCCGCGCCCATGACATAGATCGCCGAAGCGCGCTTCCGCAGCGCGTCGAAAACGAGACTGGCGATGGCGGCGCGATCCTTCGACCCCGCGAAACGATGCGCGATGCCCCAGTCTTTTAAGGCCTCGGCGGCGGGTCGGCGGCGCTTAGCAACATCGTCCAGCACCTCGATCGCGGCGGAGATATGAGCGGCGGGAGTCATCGGCGCGCCGTCCCGCCGGCGCGCGATCGACATAATTCCGTCGCCAAAGCCATGCTCTTACGCAACCGCCGCGAAGATGCGCGCCACCTTGAGAAATGCGGACGAAACTGATGCGACGCCTTCATCTGATCCTTGCTTCGCTTATCGCTTTGTCGCTCGCCGCCTGCGCGACGCAGCCCCCGCCGCCGCCGGATTATCCGCCGCCGCCAAGGCGCAAGCTCGACGCCAAGACTCAACTTGAGACCGGCCGGACGTATTAGCGCGGACGTCAATCGAACTTCCCCACCGCCCGGTGCGTCGCACGGATGCGGCGGATCGTGCCTGTCGCCGAGCGATAGACGATCGTCTCGGTGTCGATCGTCGTCTTGCCGAGCGACACGCCGCCGACGAGCGGCCCGGCGGTGACGCCGGTGACGCAGACCACGACGTCGCCGGCCGCCATGTCGCCGACCGAATATTTGCGGCGCGGATCGATCAAGCCGAAACGCTGGGCCTTGGCGATCTGATCGCGAGTCTCGAGCGCCAGCCGCCCCTGCATCTGGCCGCCGGCGCAACGCAGCACGCAGGCGGCGAGCACGCCTTCCGAGGCGCCGCCGCGGCCAAGATACATGTCGACGCCGGTTTCAAAAGGATGGGTGGTGAGAATGATCGCCGCGACGTCGCCGCCGGCGATGAGGCGCACGCACGCGCCGGCGTTGCGGCAATTGCGGATGATTTCGGCGTGGCGCGGCCGGTCGAGAATGCTCACCGTGATTTCGCTCGCGCGCACGCCCTTGGCGATCGCGAGCGCTCTGATGTTGTCGCCGGGATCGCGATCGAGATCAATCGTGCCTTCGGGATATCCCGGACCGATGGCGATCTTGTCCATGTAAACGTCGGGCGCATGCAGGAGCGAACCGGCCGGCGCCATGGCGACGACGGCGATCGAGCCCGGCATGTCCTTGGCGCAAAGCGTCGAGCCTTCGAGCGCGGCGACGCCGAGATCGACGCGGGGACCGACGCCCGCGCCAATTTCTTCGCCAATGTAGAGCATCGGCGCGGCGTCCTCATCGCCCTCGCCGATCACGATGCGGCCGCGCACGGGAAGCTGCGACAGCTCCTCGCGCATCGCCTCCGCCGCCGCGAGGTCGGCGGCCATCTCGTCGCCGCGTCCCCGGAATCTGGCGGCGGCGACCGCGGCGCGCTCTGACGCGCGCGCCAGCTCCAAGGTCAGGTAGCGGTCAATCTTCGACGCGTCGGTTTCAGGCTGCTGCGTCATGTCTCGCTACTCGCGCTCGATGCGGATGACCTGCGCGCGCGAGACGATGACGCCATCCTGATAGATCAGGTCCAGCGCCTCGCGCACGAGATGTTCGCTCGTCGCATGGGTGATGAGGATGACATCGACGCAATCCCCCGGCGCGCCCCGCGCGCCGCGTTGCACGATGCTTTCAAGCGATATGCGGCGCTCCGCCATGCGCGTCGCGATCTTGGCGAAGGCGCCGGCGACGTCGCGCGCCGACATGCGGATGTAATAACCGCCTTCGTGGCGCTGCATCGGCGTCCGCTTGAGCTCGGCGAGCTTCGCGGTCGGCAGACCGAACGGCGCCGAACGCACGCCCTTGGCGATGTCGGCGATGTCCGCGACGACGGCCGAGGCTGTCGCGTCGCCGCCGGCGCCCGGCCCGACAAGCGTCAGCTCATGCACGGCGTCGGCGTCGATGGTGACGGCGTTCAGGACGCCCATCACCTGGGCGATGGCGGAGTTCTTGCTGACCATCGTCGGATGGACGCGTTGCTCGACCCCATCAGCGGTGCGCTGCGCGACGCCAAGCAGCTTGATGCGGTAGCCAAGCTCAGCCGCCGCGTCGATGTCGGCAAGCGTCACGCGCTCAATGCCCTCGATATCGATGGCGCCGGCGGCGATGCGCGTGCCGAACGCCAGCGAGGTGAGGATCGCAAGCTTGTGGGCGGTGTCGAAACCGCCGATGTCGAAGGTCGGATCGGCCTCGGCGTAGCCGAGCCTCTGCGCCTCCTTCAAGCATTCCTCGAAAGACAGCTGCTCGCGCTCCATGCGCGACAGGATGTAATTGCAGGTGCCGTTGAGAATGCCGTAGACGCGCTCGATTGAATTGCCGGCGAGCCCTTCGCGCAGCGTCTTGACGATCGGAATGCCGCCGGCGACGGACGCCTCGAAGGCGAGCGCGGCGTGGTTCTCCTCGGCGAGCGCTGCGAGATGCAAGCCATGCGCGGCGAGTAGAGCCTTGTTGGCGGTGACCACCGCCTTGCCATGTGCGAGCGCGGTTTCGACGCTGGCCCGCGCTGGCCCTTCCGAGCCGCCGATCAATTCGACGAAAAGATCGATCGCTGGCGAGGACGCGAGCTTGACCGGATCGGGAAAGAACTCCGCGCCGGAAAGGTCGACGCCCCGCTCTTTGGTTGCGTCGCGAGCCGAAACGCCCACCAGGACGATCTGCCGTCCGGTGCGGGCGGTAAGCGCCTCGGCTTGGCGGCGGAGCAGGCGCGCCACCGCCGCGCCGACGGTGCCGAGCCCCGCGATGCCGACGCGCAAGATCTCCGACATTGCAACCTTTCCGGGAAAATGAGCGGGCGACGAAGGCCCAGAGACGCTAGCGCCTTGTGCCCGATTTGGCGCCTTCAATCAAGAAACCGCCGACGCCACGAGGGGATTGAGCCGCTGCAATGGACGCCCCAACTCTTGGACAAGCTGAAGCCAAGCCCACTGGCGACGATGGCGAGATGACAATGACGCCTCGAATGAGCGTATTCGCGATTCTGACCGCTTTGGCGCTGGCCTTTTTCGGCGCTTATGCGCTGGCCGGCAACGGCGTGCATGTGCAGGCGGTGATCGAGCATACTCGAGAAGCGATAGACGACGGCGCGAAGGGCGACTCCAAGGAGATCGTTACGTATGTGATGAGCGCGCTCGGCCATGCGCGCGAGGCGCTGCACGAAAAGGCCATCGAACGGGACCGCGCCGCCAACTGCTCGCCGCTCTCTCGCGGCGCAATTCGTGCTCAAACAGGCGCGCGCGACTCGTCGGCGAGCGCGCCGCTAACTAATGCGGCACGCCCGACCAGATCCTGCGCTTGGTGAAATAGAGCAGCCCGACGAAGACGAGCAGGAAGGCCACGACGCCGAGTCCCACGCGCTTGCGAGACTCAAGATGCGGTTCGGCGACCCACATCATGAACGCGGAGACGTCCTTGGCGTATTGGTCGATCGTTTGCGGCGCGCCATCCTCATAGGTCACCACGCCCTCGGAAAGCGGCGGCGGCATGCCGATGCGCCGGCCCGGCATATAGGGATCGTAAAACTGCCCTTCCGGCAGTTTCACGTCTGGCGGCGGGTCTTCGTAGCCCTCCATCAGCGAGGCGATGTAGTCGACGCCGTGCTCCTGATAGGAAAAGCCCGGCAAAGCGTCGATCAGGAACAGCGGAAAGCCGCGCGAATAGCCGCGCGCTTTGGCTAGAACCGACATGTCCGGCGGATAATTGCCGGCCAGCGCTGCGCGCGCCGCCTGTTCATTGGCGAAAGGCGGGGGGAACCGGTCGCTTGGGCGCCCCGGCCGATCGAAATATTCGCCCGCCTGATTCGGGCCATCCTTGATCTTGTAGCTCGCGGCGAGCGCTTCGACCTCTTTTTCAGGAAACTCCGGGCCGCCGGGCTGCGAAAGATTGCGGAAGGCGAGCATTTTGATCGAATGGCAGGAGGAGCAGACCTCCTTGTAAACCTTGAATCCTCTACGCAACTGCGCCTTGTCGTAGCGGCCGAAGGCGCCGGCGAAGCTCCAATCAAAGCGCTTGGGCTTCTGCTCATGTCGCTCGCTCTCGTGCCGCGATTCCTTTTCCTTGGCCTCAGGCGCCGCGACCTGATCGGTCGCGGACGGCGGCGCTTCCTGCTGGCTCATGGCCGGGCTGACCAGCGTCATCGCCGCAGCAATCGTGAAGGGAACCAGCGAGAGGCGCTTCACCGAGGACCGCCGTTTCGTGGAACTTGCGCGCGCCTCAAACATGGGAGGTTTCCCCCCGCAGGATAGAAGCGTCGATGGATTCAGGCACCGGCTCCGGCTTCTCCACTTTGCCGATGACCGGCAAAATGACGAGGAAGTGCAGGAAATAATAAGCCGACAATACCCGGGCGAACCAAAGATAGGCGCCTTCGGCGGGCTGCGCCCCCAGATAGCCGAGCCCGATGCACACCGCGACGAAAATCCAGAACTCCTTGCGAAACAGCGGCCGATACACGGCCGATTTCACCTTCGACGTATCGAGCCACGGCAGCGCCGCCGTGATCAAAATCGAGGCGAAGAGCGCAGTGACGCCGAGCAGCTTGTTCGGGATCGCGCGAAGGATCGCGTAGAACGGCAGGAAGTACCACTCGGGCACGATATGCGGCGGCGTGACGAGCGGATTGGCTTCGATGTAATTGTCCGGATGGCCGAGGTAATTCGGCACGAAAAACGTCAGCCAGGCGTAGACGACGAGAAAAGCCGCGATGCCGACCGCGTCCTTCATGGTCGCATAGGGCGTGAAGGGAACGGTTTCCTTCTTGACGTCCTTCACCTCGACGCCGGACGGATTGTTCTGGCCTGTCACATGCAGCGCCCAAACGTGAAGCGCGACGATGGCGACGATGATGAACGGCACCAGATAGTGCAGAGCGTAGAAGCGATTGAGCGTCGGATTGTCGACGGAATAGCCGCCGAGCAGCCAGGTGGTGATTGCGGTTCCCACGACGGGAATGGCGGAAAAGAGATTGGTGATGACGGTCGCCGCCCAGAAGGACATCTGTCCCCACGGTAAGACATAGCCCAGGAATCCCGTGGCCATCATCAGCATGAAGATCACCACGCCGAGAATCCACAAGACCTCGCGCGGATCCTTGTAGGAGCCGTAATACATGCCGCGGAAGATGTGGAGGTAGACCGCGAGGAAGAACATCGACGCGCCATTGGCGTGCGCGTAGCGCAATATGGTTCCCCAATTCACGTCGCGCATGATCTTCTCGACGGAATCGAAAGCGAGCGTCGTTTCCGGGGTGTAATGCATCGCAAGGACGACGCCCGTGACGATCTGCGCGACGAGCATGAAACTCAAGATCGCGCCAAACACCCACATGTAGTTCAGGTTTTTGGGCGTCGGATAGGAGACGAAAGAATCATGCATGAAGCTCAAAATCGGCAGACGGCGCTCCAACCAGCGAGCGAAGCCGCTCTTGGGCGTGTATTGGGAATGTCCTTCCATGGGCTTGGTGCTCTCGGAATCTCGCGCGGGAAAAATGAAAGGCGCTTGGCCTTGGCTAGCCGATCTTAATTTTGCTCTCGGCGATGAAGGCGTAAGGCGGCACCTCCAGATTGGTCGGCGCCGGGCCGCTGCGAATCCTGCCCGAGAGGTCGTAGACCGAGCCGTGGCAGGGACAGAACCAGCCGTTGTATTCGCCTTCCTTGCCGGTCGGAATGCAGCCGAGATGCGTGCAGACTCCGATGATGACGAGCCATTCGGGTTTTTGAACGCGTTTCGAATCGGCCTCCGGATCAGGCAGCACCGACAGCGGCGTGTCCTCCGCCGCCTTGATTTCGGCCGGCGTCCGATGGCGCACGAAAACCGGCTTGCCGCGCCATTTCACGGTGACAATCTGGCCTTCTGGGACCGACGAAAGATCGACTTCCGTCGAGGCCAACGCGAGGATGGACGCGTCCGGGTTCATCTGGGCGATCAGCGGCCAGACCATGCCGGCCGCGGCGCCTGCTGCGGCGGCGCCCGTTGCGATATAGAGAATGTCCCGCCGGCTTGGCTCCGCCGGTTTTGCGGCGGTGTCTTTGCTTGTCACGCTCGAACCTCTCCCAACGCTCTCAAGTCTTCGCGGCCGAGGCAGCGGCTGCGCCCAAGGCGGTCGTTCCACGTTTTGCCGCTTCCGGCCAATCGCTGCGGTGCGCCGCACCAAGGCAATGCCAAGGCTGCGGCGGGGCGGAGGTGATATGTGACGCGAATCCCCGCCGCTGTCCACAAGCCGACATAGGGAAATTTGGGCATTCACCCTGCCGCACAAGACCGTTGCCGATATTCGCGGCGATATGCCGCAAATTCACCATCTCCTCCCGCTCGAACGGACCATGACGTCTCTTACGCTAGCCTTATACCAGCCGGACATCCCTCAAAACGCCGGCGCCATGCTGCGCACATGCGCGTGCCTCGGCGTTTCGGCGGCGATCATCGGACCGGCCGGATTTCCCACAAGCGACCGCGATTTTCGCCGCGCCGGCATGGACTATCTCGATCACGTGACGATTGACCGACATGCATCCTTCGCGGCCTTTCAAACTTGGCGGGCTGCGTCCGGGCAGGCGGGCGAGAGGCGTCGACTGCTGCTGCTGTCGACGCGGGCGTCTGCGTCCTATCTCGACTGCGCTTACCGCGAAGGCGACATTCTGCTCGTCGGCAGGGAGTCCGCAGGGGCGCCGGAAGAGGTCCACGCCGCCGCCGATCTGACGCTCCGCATTCCCATGTGCGGCGGCATGCGCTCGCTGAACGTCGCCGTCGCCGCGGCGATCGTCATGAGCGAGGCGCTTCGGCAGTTGCGCCGCTGACGGGGTGCGGCGGCGCACAGCGCGTTGAGAAGAAGCCCGCTTAATTCGAGATCGTCGCCGTTTTTAAGGCGATGTTAACGAATTTTGGGAGGGCGATATGACCCATCAGGCAATTCGCGTCTCGCTCATACTTTGGCAGCGGCTGCTCAAATCTCTCAATGCGGCCATGTTCACGGGACTGCTCTGCGTGGGCCTTTACGCCCTCGTGACCAACTTCGCCGAGGCGCGCGGCGCAATCGGCAAGGCCTTCGTCAAACTCACGCAAATTCAGAGCTTCGAAGGGTTCAACGTGAAAGCCGCGTTCGCCGTGGATCAGATCGCCGAGTCGACGCCGATCTATCATTCCCTGCCCGTCGAAATGAGGGGAATGCTGCCCGAGGACATTTTGTCGCTGCGCGCGAACTGGGTGGAGCGCATTCTCTACGTCGGCGATCAGGGAAAGCTGTGCGACTTCGCGTTGTCCACGCAGAAAATGAACGAGGACTATGCTGCGGACCGACATTTGGCGGCTGACGGGCTGATCACGATGAAAGAGTCGCGCGAGGTGAAGGCGCAGGTGCTTGAAGACATGCGCCAGGCGAAAGCCAGAAACGACGCCTGGCCCAACGGCGAGCCGCGCTTTTGCTACGTCACCGAACTCACGGAGCGCGGCAGAAACGTCAAGACGGCGCTCGCGCAGTTTCTGCGCGCCGGCTTCGCAGCGGCGACGGCAACGCCAGCCGCGCCGCGTGACCCCAAGATGAAAGTCGCACGCATGGCGCAATAGTCGTCCTGCTGAATTGACAAGGCGCGGCGCCGGCGGGAAGAAGCGGCGTCAAGAGGAGACGTCGATGAACGCCGCGCCCGATCAGCTCGAAACCCGCAAGGAAGCCGCCCGCGCATGGTTCGAATCGTTGCAGCTGCGCATCATCGCCGCTTTTGAGGCGCTGGAGGATGAGGCTCCGGGGCCATTCGCGCAAGACGCCGACGCGCCGGGCCGCTTCGTTCTCACGCCCTGGAGCCGGACGGATCAAGGCGGCGCGGCTTTAGAAAGCGCCGCTGGAAACATCGGCGGCGCGACTTCAGGAAGCGACGCTGGAAACATCGGCGCGCCGGGGGGCGGCGGCCGCATGGGGATGATCCATGGCCGCGTGTTCGAAAAGGCCGGCGTGCATTGCTCGACGGTCTTTGGAACCTTCGCGCCTGAATTCGCCAAGCAGATCCCGGGCGCGGCGGAAGACCCCCGCTTTTTTGCGACGGGCATCTCGCTGATCGCGCATCCCTGGAACCCGAATGTTCCCGCCGTGCATATGAACACGCGCTTCGTCGTGACGAGCAGGGCGTGGTTTGGCGGCGGCGCCGACCTGACGCCGGTGCTCGATGCGCGCCGCACGCAGGACGATCCCGACACGATCGCCTTTCACGCCGCCATGCGCGGCGCCTGCGAGCGCCATTCCGTCGCCGACTATGCGCGCTTCAAGCAATGGTGCGATGAATATTTCTTCCTCGCCCATCGCAACGAGCCGCGCGGCATCGGCGGGATTTTCTACGACTATTTCAACAGCGCCGGAGACGCGCAGAATTCCGCCTGGGATCAGGATTTCGCCTTCACGCGCGACGTCGGCGAAAGTTTTGTCGAGATCTATCCGGAACTCGTTCGGCGCAATTTCGCCAAGCCCTGGAGCGCGGCGCAGCGCGACGAGCAACTCGTGCGGCGCGGCCGCTATGTCGAATATAATCTGCTCTACGACCGCGGCACGATCTTCGGATTGAAGACCGGCGGCAATGTCGACTCGATCCTGTCTTCCATGCCGCCGCTGGTGAAGTGGCCGTAAGTTATTTCGCGCGTCATCGGCCACAGCAGCGTCATGCCCGCGCTTGTCGCGGGCATCCACGCAGCGCCGCTGCGGCTTCCTTGCAGCATTCGTGAAATGTCACACGGCGTGGATGGCCGGGACAAGCCCGGCCATGACGTCGCTGAAACGCCTCACCCAAATGTCCATCGCCGGTTCAGCGCAAAGGTGACGAACATCGCCAGCACGGTTGTGACCATCTGCGCCGGGAGATAAGGCGCGCTCCAGCGGTCGACGAAGAGACTCATCAAGGCATAGGTGACGCAAAAGCCCGCAAACGCGACCAGCGCAAATCGCCATGTCGCCTCGGCATGCGGCCGATCGCTTGTGAAGGTGTGGCGCCGGTTCAACAGATACGCGATGAGCCCGCCGACCACATAGCCGCACAGCGTCGCCGGCACGGCGCGCCAGCCAGCGCCTTCGACCAATGCGATGAGAATGGCGTAATGCGCGAGCGTCGCGCCGACGCCGACCGACGCGTAAGTCGCAAGCTGGCGCCCGGTCGACATGCTCAGCGCGGCATCGTTGCGTAGTGGCGCGCGATGTCCCGCATCTCGGCTTCCGACATTTGGCGGCTCATGTAGCGCATCTCCTTATGCGCCCGCCTGCCGGTCTTGAACGCCTTAATCTGGTTGAAGAGATAGAGTTCGTGCTGGCCGGCAAGATGCGGAACGTCGGCGCTTTTGGCGATCCCGTCCGCGCCATGACACGCCGCGCATTGCGCCAGAACGTCGGAAACGTCGCCGGCCTCGGCGCGCCCCGCGCCGGCGATGAAAAGCAACATCGGAAAAAGCAATGAGGTCGTAATCCGCATGGGGCGCCATTTCGAAGCGACGAGGAACGGGCATGATAGCGCAAAATTCGCCGGCCTGCGGCGCGGTCCCTCCCCTTTGAGGCCCCTCTCCCACCCTCGCCGCCCCTTCACATGACCGTCATTCTCGTCTAGACAGTCGGCGACTTTCGAGCCGGGCGCGCCCCGCTCGCCGCCCGCATCACCGGTTCGCCGACAAAATGACGGGCAAGTTCGGGACGCGTTCTGGTCCAAGGGCCGGAAACGCGGCCCTTTTTTATGCGCGCTCGCCTCCTGCGCGGCGTGCGCCGGGCAAAAGACGAAAGGTGTCCTCATCCTGAGGAGGCGGCGCAGCCGCCGTCTCGAAGATGAGGAAACCGCTGGACAAATCTCGCCCCCTGCTTCGAGACGCGCCTTACGGCGCTCCTCGGCATGAGGGCGAAAGAGCGCTGACGAGCGGATGACAACTGAGGCGGCATGCCGAAAAGAACCGACATTTCCACGATCATGATCATCGGCGCCGGCCCCATCGTCATCGGCCAGGCGTGCGAATTCGACTATTCGGGCACCCAGGCCTGCAAGGCGCTCAAGGCGGAAGGCTATCGGATCGTTCTCGTCAACTCCAATCCGGCGACGATCATGACCGACCCGGACATGGCGGACCGCACCTATATCGAGCCGATCACGCCCGAAATCGTCGCCAAGATCATCGAGAAGGAGCGCTACGCGGCGCCCGGCGGCTTCGCGCTGCTGCCGACGATGGGCGGACAGACGGCGCTCAATTGCGCGCTCAGCCTCGAAAAAATGGGCGTGCTGAAGAAATTCGATATCGAGATGATCGGCGCGACCGCCCATGCGATCGACAAGGCCGAGGATCGCGAACTGTTCCGCGAGGCGATGACGAAAATCGGCCTCGACACGCCGCGCTCGCATCACGTCAAGACGTTGCCCGCCGCGCTCGAGGCGCTCGACGATATCGGTCTGCCGGCGATCATCCGTCCGTCCTTCACGCTCGGCGGCACCGGCGGCGGCATCGCGTACAACAAGGTGGAGTTCATCGAGATCGTCGAGCGCGGCATCGACGCCTCGCCGACCAATGAAGTGCTCGTGGAAGAAAGCGTTCTCGGCTGGAAGGAATACGAGATGGAAGTCGTCCGCGACAAGGCGGACAATTGCATCATCGTCTGCTCCATCGAAAACATCGATCCGATGGGCGTGCACACAGGCGACAGCATCACCGTCGCGCCGGCGCTGACGCTGACCGACAAGGAATACCAGATCATGCGGGACGCCTCGATCGCGGTGTTGCGCGAGATCGGCGTCGAAACCGGCGGCTCGAACGTGCAATTCGCGGTCGATCCCTCAAACGGCCGCATGATTGTCATCGAGATGAACCCGCGCGTGTCGCGTTCGTCGGCGCTGGCGTCGAAAGCCACCGGCTTCCCAATCGCCAAGGTCGCGGCGCGGCTGGCGGTCGGCTACACGCTTGACGAGATCGCCAACGACATCACCGGCGGGGCGACGCCTGCCTCGTTCGAGCCGACGATCGACTACATCGTCACCAAAATTCCGCGCTTCGCCTTCGAAAAATTTCCGGGCGCCGAACCGACATTGACCACGGCCATGAAGTCGGTCGGCGAAGCGATGGCGATCGGCCGCAATTTCGCCGAGTCGCTGCAAAAGGCGTTGCGCTCGCTGGAGACGGGCCTCTGCGGCCTCGATGACATCGAAATCGAAGGCTTCGGAAAAGGCGACGACATGAATGTGCTGCGCGGCGCGCTCGGCACGCCGACGCCGGACCGGCTGCTCATTGTCGGCCAGGCGCTGCGGCTCGGCATGACCGCTGAAGCCATTCACGAAGCCAGCAAGATCGACATCTGGTTCATCGAGCGCATCGCGGAAATCGTCGCGCTCGAAAACAAGGTCAAGACATATGGCCTGCCAGACGACGCCGAAAATCTGCGCAAGCTCAAATTCGCCGGCTTCTCGGATTCGCGCCTCGCGACGCTTGCGGGCCTGGAAGAGGCAGACGTGCGCGACATGCGCCACCGTCTCGACGTGCGGCCCGTCTACAAGCGCATCGATACATGCGCGGCCGAATTCGCTTCGCCCACCGCCTATATGTATTCGACCTATGAGACGCCGTTCATCGGGAGCCCCGCGAATGAGGCGCGGCCCTCGGACAAGAACAAGATCGTCATTCTGGGCGGCGGCCCGAACCGTATCGGGCAAGGCATCGAATTCGACTATTGCTGCTGTCACGCCTGCTTCGCGCTCGCCGACGCCGGTTTCGAGACGATCATGATCAATTGCAATCCGGAGACTGTTTCGACGGATTACGACACTTCCGACCGGCTGTATTTCGAGCCGCTGACGAATGAAGACGTCGCCGAGATTCTCGACGTCGAGAAGTCCAACGGCGAGCTTGTGGGCGTCATCGTGCAATATGGCGGGCAGACGCCGCTGAAACTAGCGCACGGCCTCGAGCAGGCGGGCGCGCCTATTCTGGGCACGCCGGTCGATTCGATCGACCTCGCCGAGGACCGCGATCGCTTCAAACGGCTCCTTGACAAGCTGGGGCTGAAACAACCCAAAAACGGCATCGCCTATTCCGTGGAGCAGTCCCGCATCATCGTGCAGGAGCTTGGACTGCCGCTCGTCGTGCGCCCCAGCTATGTGCTCGGCGGCCGAGCCATGGCGATCATCCGCGATCAAAGCGATCTCGACGATTATCTCCTCGGCACGTTGCCGAGCCTCGTGCCGTCCGAGATCAAGGCGCGCTATCCGAACGACAAGACCGGGCAGATCAACACGGTGCTCGGCAAGAATCCGCTGCTCTTCGATCGCTATCTGACCGACGCCATCGAAATCGACGTGGATTGTCTCGCCGACGGCGACGAGGCGGTGGTCGCCGGCGTCATGGAACATATCGAAGAGGCGGGCATTCATTCCGGCGATTCGGCCTGCTCGCTGCCGCCGCGCTCGCTCGCCCCCGAGACGATCGCCGCGCTGGAGGCGCAGACGAAAAGCCTCGCCATGTCGCTTGGAGTCGTCGGCCTGATGAATGTGCAATTCGCGCTCAAGGATGGCGAGATCTACGTGCTCGAAGTGAACCCGCGCGCGTCGCGCACCGTGCCGTTCGTCGCCAAGGTGATCGGCAGCCCGATCGCCAAGATCGCGGCTCGGGTGATGGCCGGCGCGAAGCTCGTCGACTTCGATCCGCTCGACACGAAGCCGGCGCATGTCGGCGTGAAGGAGGCCGTCTTCCCCTTCGCGCGGTTTCCGGGCGTTGACACCGTCCTTGGCCCCGAAATGCGCTCGACGGGCGAAGTCATGGGTCTCGACACCTCTTTTGACGCCGCCTTCCTCAAGAGCCAGCTCGGCGGCGGCACCAAGGCACCGCGCGAGGGCGTCGTTTTCGTCTCGGTCAGGGACGCGGACAAAGGCCGAATCATTCCGGCGGTCCGCCTGTTGAAGGAGGTCGGCTTCTCCATCGTCGCCACGGGCGGCACGGCGCGCTACCTCGTCGAGCGGGGAATTCCCGCCCAGAAATTGAACAAGGTGTCGGAGGGACGGCCGCATATCGTCGACGCCATCAAGAACGGCTCGATCGCGCTCGTCTTCAACACCACCGAAGGGGCGCAGGCGCTTGCGGACTCCCGCTCCTTGCGCCGCGCCGCGCTTCTGCATAAGGTTCCCTATTATACGACCCTGGCGGGGGCGGTCGCGGCGGCCCAGGGAATACGCGCCTATGTGTCTGGAGACCTCAGGGTCCGGGCGCTGCAGGACTATTTTCCGCCCAACGCGACCAAGTGAAATTTGGGAGTTCTGCGACGCAAGCGGCGGTGCGGTGACATTTGACCACCACTTGGCGGCCTATGCCTTCGCGCATGGCCGCAGTTCGGCGGGCGCGACCTCCGCCGATGCGCCGCGTGATTGGCGAAACTCAAGAAAAGACTAGAAAGCGAAAGCAATGGTGGAGAAGGTGCCCATGACCGCCGGCGGCTACGCCGCGCTCACAGAAGAATTGCGCCGCCGACAGCAGGAGGACCGTCCGCGAATCATTCAGCAGATCTCTGAAGCGCGCGCGCATGGCGATCTTTCGGAAAACGCCGAATATCACGCGGCGAAAGAGGCGCAGTCGCTGAATGAAGGCCGCGTCGCCGAACTCGAGGACAAGCTGTCGCGCGCCGAAGTCATTGACGTCTCGAAGCTCAAGGGCTCGACGATCAAATTCGGCGCGACGGTGACGGTCGTCGACGAGGACACCGAGGAGGAGAAGGCCTATCAGATCGTCGGCGAGACCGAGGCCGATGTGAAGAGCGGCCGGGTCTCGATCACGAGCCCCATCGCGCGCGCCCTGATCGGCAAGACCGTCGGCGACACCGTGGAGGTGACGACCCCGGGCGGCGGCAAGAGCTACGAGATCCTGAAGGTCGCATTTGGGTGAGGGACGGCGTCGCCCCCTGCCTGTCCCTTCCCCGCTAAAGCGGGAGAGGGGGGACCCTAACCGCAAAGGTTGCGCGGCGTGTGTCACTGGCCCGGATCTGATCCCCTCTCCCGCGAAGCGAGGGAGGGCTGGGGAGGGGGCGCTTCGAGCATCCTGAACCTTCCGCCGGGCACGACGCTTCGCATTCTCTCCGATGGCCGCGCCGGGCATGAGGCGCAGACGCTCGGCGTCGCCGAAGCGCTGGGCGCGGCGCCCGACATTCGCTGCGTCGCGCCGCGCGCGATTTACGCAGCGCTCGCGCCTTTTGCGCCAGCCGACCCGCGGGACGGCTTCGCACACGCCCCGCCCTACCCCGATATCGCGATCGCCGCGGGACGCCGGACGCTCCCGGCGCTCCAGCGCTTGAAGCGCGACTCCGGCGGGCGAACATTCACGGTTTATCTGAACAAGCCCGCGAACGGACTGAGCGCCGCCGACCTCATCGTCGCGCCGCGCCATGACGGCCTTCGCGGCGCGAATGTCTTCTCGCCGCTCACGCCGGCGAACCGGCTCACGCCGGAACGGCTCGCCGCGGCGCGCGCGGCGCCCGATCCCCGCATCGCCGTCCTGCCCCGCCCGCGCGTTGCGCTCATCATCGGTGGCGACAGCCGCCATGGCGCCTATGGCCCGGCGCACATCGCCGCACTGGAGCACATCGCCGCTTCGCTGCTCGCGAGCGGGCGCGGCGTGATGGCCACCGCGTCGCGACGCACCCCCACCGCCCTGCGCGAGAGGTTTCGGCGCGTTCTCGTCGGCCCAAGTGGCTGCTTCTGGGATGGAGAGGGAGAGAACCCCTATCTTTCGATGCTGGCGAACGCCGACGCGATCATCGTCACGGGCGACAGCGTCAATATGGTGGGAGAGGCGATCGCCACCGCCGCGCCGGTATATGTCGTTCCGCCGCCCGGCCGCCGGGGCAAGATCGACGCCTATCTTTCGGCGCTCGCCGACGCCGGCGCCATCCGCATCTGGAGCGGCGCGCTCGAGGACTGGCGCCGCGCGCCTGTCAATGCGACGCCCGACATCGCCCGCGCCGTCGCGCAAGCCTATTTGGCTTTTGCCGGGCGGCGTCCTTAATTCTGAGCGCACTCCTCTTTTCTGCGCGTCCCCGTCCCGGCAAGGCGCGAGGCTGCTTGAAAAACCCGCCGCGCGCCGATAAGAGTGACCCGCCGCGCGCCTTTGGGCGTCCGCCAATCGCCGCTTTAGCTCAGCTGGTAGAGCACCTCATTCGTAATGAGGGGGTCGGGGGTTCGAATCCCTCAAGCGGCACCAAACCAATATTTGACAATGCCGGAATAGTCCGCGTAGCGCTTGGCGCGAGCCAATGCTTGCCGGTTAGCGGCCTCGCCGGGGAACCATGGGCCAACGCCCAACCGGCTTCCGAGAGGCCTGCGCGCAGGCGGGCCTGCCGTAATTCAACCCGCATTCAATTCGCAACACGAGATGTCGGGTCGACGCCGAGCACATGAAGGCATGGTCGCAGAACTTGGATTACGACGATGTGCTGACGACCTTTTGCAACTGCGGGACGCTTGCCATCGCCAATTGATGAGCCAGTCCAAGCTAAAGATCGAAACGTCCCTGGGCTGTCACCAACGGCCCTGCCGCCGCAGGCTTTCGGAGAGATCTCCCGCATAGTTGTGCTGACCGAGATGCATCAGCTTGCAGTCGAGATCGACCCACACCTTCCCGCCCATGTCGCGCCACAGACGGCAAAAGGCGAAATCTTCCGATAGATAACGGCCGGAGTCGGGATCAATCATGCAATCATAGAATCGCCAATGCAGATGCGCTTGTGGATTGTTGGGCGGACCGTCCGGCGTGTAGCGCAGATCCGGATAGCGTTCCATCATATCGTAGAACACATGCCGCTTGACGCACATGAAGCCGGTCGGCGCCTCCGCCACCTCCACGAAGCCGTCGCTATCTGCAAATTCGCTTACCCGCTTCGAGCCATGCCCGATCGGATTGAATGGATAGTCGGTGTAGCGCTTCTCGAACTCTTCGCGCGTCGTGCCGGCGGGCAGACCTTCTTCCGGCCAGTTGAAGCTTTTCATCGGATAGACGCCCGCGGCAATGTCGCGGTCCGCAAGCAGCAGGCGGCAAACGGACTGCGGCGTGAAGGCGATATCCGAATCGATCCAGAACAGATGCGTGAGCGACTCGTCGGATAAGAATTTCATCACCATCTTATTACGGCCGCGCGTGATGAGGCTTTCCGCATGCATGTGCAAAATGCATTTGAGGTCGAAGCGCGCGCAATGCCAGGTGAGATTGAATATGCTTGTGACGTAATTCATGCTGACCGCCGAAATATAGCAGGGCGTCGCAAACATCACATTCATGGATTGCAATGCTGAATCTGGAAGCATGCTCTTCTCTATCTCGCTTCGACGCGCGCTATCCATGGATCGTCATTTCTTCGGCGCTTGGCGGTTTTGAGGCAGTTGCGCCGCGGCGGGCGATGGACCGAGCCCCGCCGAAATTCCAAACAATCGCCACTGCCCGTTCACCGGCGCGAAGCTGAGGTCAAAGTTGAGCTGTTGCTGGCCGGCGGGGAAGAAACCAACCAAGCGCAACATGCCGTTGGGGTCGATCTGAGGCGGCGTGGACAGCTGCGGGTCAACTGCCGCGACGGCGGACAAATCGAGCTTGTCGCGCCGCTGGCCCGCGAAAATATCCGAAAGACGCGCGGCCGTGTTGGTTTGAAACTGAGGCGAACCCAGATCGCGCAGAACGGTGTATACGCCCGTTTTGTTGGCGTGATCCAAAGCAAGCAAGCTCGAACGCACCAGGATCAGCACGCCGGGGCGTTCGATGCTGGCAGGCTTCGCGGCCTGTTCGGCGCGCGCGGAATTCATAAGATCGGCGCTCGCCAAGCAGACGCCCGCCACGCAGAGGCTTAAGGCGATCGTAGCAAATCGGCGCTTCCGTGCATCGTCGATGGCTGGACCGAAAGACCGGAAAATACGCCGACGTCGCAGGTCGATAATTGTGAAGTCGATAATTGTGAACAAGAGCGCTCTCTCCTTGCTCCCGGCGATCGGCGTTCCCGAGCGCGGGTCGGCGCTGCGCGAGATACACCCCCGCGCAAACAGGCGTGACGCGATCACCACTCGTAGAGTCCGCCGACTCCGCCGCCGACGCCACCATAGCGCAGACCGACGGCGAGGCTCCCGTTGATGACGATATTCGGATTCAGGCGAACTTGCGCCATTGCGCCGAAGGCGTTCTCTCCGCGGAAATTACCCCATTTCGCCGAGACGCCGAATCTGGCGTCGCGCGAAATCGTCGGCGCCGTGTTGGCGATCGCGACCGCCGAACCTTCATAGCCGCGCCGAACCGACCTCTGCAAATTGCCGACGCTCTGCCAAATGCCCACGACGTTCATGCCGAGACCGTTCACCGCGCCAGAAAGGCCGGCGATGGCGCTTGGGCCGTAATCGCTCGTCGCGAGATTGCCGTTTCCGTCCGAAGTCACGAAATTCGTGGCGCCGTTCTGCGCGGCGCGGCTCGCGGCGGAGGTAATGCCCGGCGCCGCATAGGTCGTTGTCACGCCGCCAAACATCATCTGATTGGCGGCGGTGTTGGTCGCTCCAGCGCCGATTGCGGTGGCGTTGGCATAGCCTGCGGTATTCGCGCCAGCGCCCACGGCCGTTGAGTTGTTCGCGGTCGCGCTGGCGTTTTGTCCGAGCGCCGTCGCGCCTTCGCCGGAGGCGTTGGCGTTTTGGCCGAAGGCGGACGCCGTCGCCCCCGTTGCGACCGAACCCTGGCCGACCGCCGTCGCGTATTCGCCATAGGCGGCGCTCTGCTGGCCGATGGCGGTGGCGTTCGCGCCGCTCGCCGTGCTGAATTGTCCGCTGGCCGTGGCGTTGCCGCCCAAAGCCCGCGCAAACTGCCCCGTCGCGGTGGCGCGTTTGCCTTCCGCCTGGCTGTTCGCGCCGGTCGCGGTGGCCTCTTCGCCGATGGCGTTGGCGTTCCAGCCCATCGCGGTCGCCTTCTCGCCCGTGGCGTTGGCTTTTCTGCCCGTCGCCGTGGATTTGTCGCCGATCGCCTTGCTGCCCTGTCCGGTCGCTGTAGCCTCTTCGCCGCTGGCCATGCTTTCGGCGCCGGTCGCGGTTGCAAACGTCCCTGTGGCGTTGCTGGCGCGGCCGGTCGCGGTGGCGCTCTGGCCGGCGGCGAGGCTGCCCGCGCCGGTTGCCGTGGCGAATTGGCCGGCGGCGTTGCTATTGGCGCCCGTCGCGGTGGCGCTTGCGCCATTAGCAACGCTGTTCGCCCCCGCGGCCGTCGCGAATTGGCCCGCTGCGTTGCTGTTGGAGCCGGCGGCGGTGGCGTTCTCGCCGGTGGCCTTGCTGTTTGCGCCCGTGGCGGTGGCGTTCTCGCCAGTCGCGAAGCTCGCCCAGCCCGACGCCGTGGCAGCGTTGCCCGTCGCTTGGCTGAAAACGCCGGTGGCTGTGGCGTAGTCGCCGGTCGCCACGGCGACCGCGCCAGTGGCGGTGGCGCTCTTGCCGTTGGCGACGCTGCCGGCGCCTGTCGCGGTCGATGCGTCGCCCTTGGCCAGAGCGAGATGTCCAGTTGCGGTCGCGTTGTTGCCTTGCGCGACGCTGTCAACGCCGGTGGCGGTCGCCTTTGTTCCATCCGCTAAACTGTTTTGACCGGTCGCGGTGGCGTTCGCGCCATTGGCCGTCGCCTTTTGGCCGGTCGCCGTGGCGTGCACGCCATTGGCGAAACTGTTCTCGCCGGTCGCCGTCGCGTTCTCGCCTTGCGCGATGCTTTCGGCGCCCGTCGCCGTGGCGAAGGAGCCATCAGCCTTGCTGCCCGCGCCGGTCGCCGTCGATTTGGAGCCGTTGGCGTTGGCGTTGCGTCCGGTCGCCGAGGCGAATTCGCCATTGGCGACGCTCCCTTGGCCCGTCGCGGTGGCGTTCGTTCCGTTGGCGAAGCTCTCCTGCCCCGTCGCCGTGGCGAATTCGCCGCTGGCGTTGCTGGCCTGGCCGGTCGCTGTCGCGTTCGCGCCATCAGCTGTAGCGATGTGCCCGGTCGCGGTGGCGTTGACGCCGTTGGCGAAGCTGCTTCTTCCGGAAGCAGAGGCATTGGCGCCTTCGGCGAGACTACTCGTTCCGGTCGCTGTGGCGTTTTCGCCGTTGGCGATCGCGAAGCCGCCGGTCGCCGTGGCTCCGGCGCCGTTGGCGAAGCTGGCGTGCCCCGTCGCGGTGGCGTCATCTCCGTTGGCCGTGGCGGTTCTGCCGGTCGCGGTCGCGCTCACGCCGTTGGCGAGGCTGAGCTGGCCCGTCGCGGTGGCGAAGGCGCCCTTCGCGAAGCTGCCCTGTCCTGTCGCGGTCGCGCTCCCGCCACTGGCGTTGGCGTTCATGCCCGTCGCGGTGGCGTTGGCGCCGTTGGCGAAGGCGGCCTGCCCGGTCGCGGTGGCGCTCGCGCCATTGGCGGCGCTAAACTGTCCCGTCGCCGTGGCGTTCGCGCCATTCGCAGTGCTGGCTTGGCCGGAGGCGGTCGCGTTGGCGCCATCAGCGACGGCGTTCTGCCCTGTCGCTGTCGCCTGCGCCCCGTTGGCGTTGCTGTTCTGCCCGGTCGCGGTCGCATTGGCGCCGTTCGCGTTGCTGGCTTGGCCGGAGGCGGAGGCGTTCGCTCCCTTGGCGTTGCTCGCCTGCCCCGCCGCGGTCGCGTTCGCGCCATCAGCGACAGCGTTCATGCCGGTCGCGGTGGCGAAGGCGCCGTTGGCAAAGGCGGCCTGCCCGGTCGCCGTGGCGTTCGCCCCATTGGCGACGCTCAACTGTCCCGTTGCGGTCGCGTTGGCGCCATTCGCGTTGCTGGCTTGGCCGGAGGCGGAGGCGTTCGTTCCCTTGGCGTTGCTGGCCTGCCCGGCCGCGGTCGCGTTCGCGCCATCTGCGATCGCGCTCATGCCGGTCGCGGTGGCGAACTGACCATTCGCGATGCTTGCCTGACCAGTCGCCGTTGCGGCGGCTCCATTAGCGAAGCTGTTTTGTCCCGTGGCGGTGGCGGTCTGGCCCTCGGCGCGCGCCGCCTGGCCCGAAGCGCTGGCGAACTCGCCGTTAGCAAGGCTGGCCTGGCCTGTCGCCGTAGCGTTGGCGCCATTGGCGTTCGCGTTCTGCCCGGTCGCAGTGGCGTTCGTTCCCTTGGCGTTGCTGGCCTGCCCCGCCGCGGTCGCGTTGGCGCCATCAGCGATCGCGTTCATGCCGGTCGCAGTGGCGTTGGCTCCAGTAGCGTTGGCGTTCTGCCCCGTCGCTGTCGCCTGAGCCCCGTTGGCGTTGCTGTTCTGCCCGGTCGCGGTCGCACTGGCGCCATTCGCGTTGCTGGCTTGGCCGGAGGCGGTGGCGTTCGCTCCCTTGGCGTTGCTGGCCTGCCCCGCCGCGGTCGCGTTCGCGCCATCAGCG
>NZ_JADNQZ010000051.1:97171-161050 GCF_015709515.1 Methylocystis sp. H62 | reverse complement strand
GTGGCGTTGGCTCCAGTAGCGTTGGCGTTCTGCCCCGTCGCTGTCGCCTGAGCCCCGTTGGCGTTGCTGTTCTGCCCGGTCGCGGTCGCACTGGCGCCATTCGCGTTGCTGGCTTGGCCGGAGGCGGTGGCGTTCGCTCCCTTGGCGTTGCTGGCCTGCCCCGCCGCGGTCGCGTTCGCGCCATCAGCGTTGGCGTTTTGCCCCGTCGCGGTGGCGTTGGCGCCATTTGCGACGCTCGCCTGCCCGGTCGCGGTCGCATTGGCGCCATTCGCGTTGCTGGCTTGGCCGGAGGCGGTGGCATTCGCTCCCTTGGCGTTGCTGGCCTGCCCCGCCGCGGTCGCGTTCGCGCCATCAGCGATGGCGTTCTGCCCTGTCGCCGTGGCGTTCGCCCCATTGGCGTTGCTGTTCTGGCCTGTCGCCGTGGCGAATTGACCGTTCGCGACGCTCGCCTGACCAGTCGCCGTTGCGGCGGCTCCATTAGCGAAGCTGTTTTGTCCCGTGGCGGTGGCGGTCTGGCCCTCGGCGCGCGCCGCCTGGCCCGAAGCGGTGGCGAACTCGCCGTTCGCGACGCTATCCTGGCCGGTCGCCGTGGCGTTCGCCCCATTGGCGTTGCTGTTCTGCCCAGTCGCGGTGGCGAACTGACCATTCGCGACGCTCGCCTGACCCGTCGCCGTTGCGGCGGCGCCATTGGCTAAGCTGTTCTGCCCGGTCGCCGTGGCGTTGGCTCCAGTAGCGTTGGCGTTCTGCCCCGTCGCGGTGGCGTTAGCGCCGTTGGCGAGGCTGCTCACGCCCGTCGCGGTGGCGTTGACGCCGGTGGCGTTGGCGTTCTGCCCGGTCGCCGTGGCGTTGGCGCCGTCGGCAAGGCTGTTCGTACCTATCGCCGTGGCTTTGGCGCCGATCGCGACGCCAGCGGGAACGCCGCCGGCGTTACAAGCCCCGGCTGCGAGATGGCCAAACGAATCGGTCGTGACGCACTGTACCGCCCCGATTTGCGCCGCCGTGCTCGCGAGAGAGGTGATTCCCGGCGCGACATATGTGGTTAAAGACGTGCCGAACGTCATT
Organism: Methylocystis sp. H62; assembly: GCF_015709515.1. Taxonomy (GTDB): domain Bacteria; phylum Pseudomonadota; class Alphaproteobacteria; order Rhizobiales; family Beijerinckiaceae; genus Methylocystis. The sequence goes on along the minus strand of NZ_JADNQZ010000051.1, from coordinate 159,988 downwards.
TGATTGGCGGCAGTGCTTGTCGCGCCTGCGCCGATCGCCGTCGACCCCAGGAATCCCGCGGTGTTAGCGCCCGCGCCGACCGCCGTGCTGTCGTCGGCCGTCGCTTGCGCGTTTTGGCCGAGCGCCGTCGCCCCGACGCCTGTCGCGTTGGCGCTCTGGCCGAAAGCTGATGCTGTCGAGCCATTGGCGACCGAGCCTTGGCCAACCGCTGTCGCATTCGCGCCATTGGCGTTGCTCGCCTGCCCCGTCGCCGTGGCGCTGGCTCCATTGGCGTTGGCGTTCTGTCCCGTCGCGGTGGCGTTGGCGCCGTTAGCAATGCTGCCTCGGCCCGTGGCCGTGGCGGACTCGCCGTTAGCGCTGGAGAAGGCGCCCGTCGCGGTGGCGAAGGCGCCGTTGGCGTTGGCGAAGGCGCCCGTCGCCGTGGCGTTTTCGCCGTTGGCGTTCGACTTGGCCCCGGTCGCCGTGGCTTCGGCGCCGTTGGCCGTGCTGAACTGCCCTGTCGCGGTCGCGGCGTCGCCATTGGCGGTGCTGGCCTGCCCCGTCGCCGTGGCGAAGACGCCGTTGGCGTTGGAGAGGGCGCCCGTCGCCGTGGCGAACTGGCCGTTGGCAGGCTGCCCTGCCCCGTGGCTGTGGCGCTGGCCCCATTGGCGGTGGCGTTCTGACCCGTCGCGGTAGCGTTCGCCCCAAAGGCGGTGCTGAACTGACCCGTCGCGGTCGCATTGGCGCCGTCGGCGACGGAATTCTGACCGGTCGCGGTAGCGTTCACGCCGTTGGCGAAACTGGTCTCGCCTGTGGCCGTGGCTTTATCGCCGTTGGCCCTGCTGAACTGCCCGGTCGCCGTTGCAGCGGAGCCGTTGGCGTTGCTCAACTGCCCCGTCGCGGTGGCGAACTGGCCGTTGGCGAGGCTTCCCTGTCCGGTCGCGGTGGCGCTGGCGCCAAATGCGTTGGCGTTCTGCCCCGTGGCCGTGGCGCTGGCCCCATTGGCGTTGGCGTTCTGCCCGGTCGCGGTGGCGTTCGCCCCGTTGGCGGTGCTGAACTGCCCCGTCGCGGTGGCGCTGACGCCACTGGCGCGGCTCGCCTGGCCGGTCGCGGTGGCCTGCGCGCCGTCCGCGACGCTCGCGCCGCCCGTCGCGGTCGCGCGCGCGCCACTGGCCAAACTGCCTTGGCCCGTTGCGGTAGCGGAACCACCGTTGGCGATGGCGAAGGCTCCCGTCGCGGTGGCGGCATCGCCGTTGGCGAAGCTCTCGACGCCCGTTGCGGTCGTGAGGACGCCGTTCGCGCGACTGCTCACGCCGGTCGCCGTGGCCGAGTCGCCGTTGGCGTTTGAGTTCGCGCCGGTGGCGGTGGCTCTGAAGCCATTGGCGCGGCTGCTCTTTCCCGTCGCAGTGGCTTGAGCGCCATCGGCCAAGCTGCTCCGACCAGTTGCGGTGGCGTCTGACCCATTAGCGGTGGCGGTTGCGCCCGTCGCGGTGGCGTTCGCTCCGTTCGCCGAGCTGCCTCGGCCCGTCGCCGTGGCGTTGGCGCCATTGGCCGTGCTGCTCGCGCCGGTCGCGGTGGCGTTGCCGCCGTTGGCGATGCTGAAGGCGCCCAGCGCCGTGGCGTTGGTGCCAGTCGCGTTGCTGCTCTGGCCCATTGCGGTCGCGTTCAGACCGTTGGCGAGGCTGAGTTGCCCGGTGGCGGTGGCGTTGAGGCCATTGGCGAGGCTGCTCTCGCCGGTCGCCGTGGCGCTACCGCCATTCGCGAAGGCGCCGCGTCCCGTCGCGGTCGCCGAGCCGCCGTCGGCGCTCGCGAAGGCGCCCGTCGCCGTCGCGGCGTCGCCGTTGGCGAAACTCCCGACGCCCGTTGCGGTGGCGAGCGCGCCATTGGCGCGACTGCTTACGCCGGTCGCCGTGGCGGCGTCGCCGCTGGCGTTCGAATTGGCGCCGGTCGCGGTGGCCTCGAACCCGTTGGCGAAACTGTTCTGTCCCGTTGCGGTGGCGAACTCGCCAGTGGCGCGGCTGGCTTGTCCCGTCGCGGTGGCGCTGGCGCCAAATGCGTTGGCGTTCTGGCCCGTCGCCGTCGCGTTGGCGCCGTCGGCGTTGGCGTTCTGTCCCGTCGCTGTGGCGTTCTGGCCGTTGGCGACGCTCAAGTGGCCGGCCGCCGTGGCGAATTGCCCGTTGGCGAGGCTGCCGCCGCCCGTTGCGGTCGCGCTTGCGCCATTGGCGAAGCTGTTCTGGCCGGTCGAGGTCGCGAACTGGCCGTTGGCCCGGGCGTTTTGGCCTGTCGCGGTAGCTTGGGCGCCATTGGCGTTGGCGCTTCGGCCCGTGGCGGTGGCTTCGGCTCCATTAGCGGTGGCGGTCGCGCCCGTCGCGGTGGCGTTCGCGCCACTCGCCGAGCTGCCTCGGCCCGTCGCGGTGGCGTTGGCGCCATTGGCCGTGCTGCTCGCCCCGGTCGCGGTGGCGTTGCCGCCATTGGCGATGCTGAAGGCGCCCAGCGCCGTGGCGTTGGTGCCGGTGGCGTTGCTGCTCTGGCCCATTGCGGTCGCGTTCAGACCGTTGGCGAGGCTGAGCTGGCCCGTGGCGGTAGCGTTGAGGCCATTGGCGAAGCTGCTCTCGCCGGTCGCCGTGGCGCTGCCGCCATTCGCGAAGGCGCCGCGTCCCGTCGCGGTCGCCGAGCCGCCGTCGGCGCTCGCGAAGGCGCCCGTCGCCGTCGCGGAGTCGCCGTTGGCGAAGCTCGCGACGCCCGTCGCGGTGGCGAGCGCGCCATTGGCGCGACTGCTCACGCCGGTCGCGGTGGCGGCGTCGCCACTGGCGTTGGATTTAGCGCCCGTCGCTGTGGCCTCGGAACCGTTGGCGAAGCTGTTCTGTCCCGTCGCCGTGGCGAACTCGCCAGTGGCGAAGCTGTTTTGCCCTGTCGCGGTGGCGTTCGCTCCAGCGGCGGTGCTGAACTGACCCGTCGCGGTCGCATTGGCGCCGGTGGCTTGCGCCAGCTGGCCGGTTGCGGTGGCGTTGACGCCGTTGGCGTGGCTTAACTCGCCGGTCGCAGTCGCGTTGGCGCCGTTGGCGAGACTGCCCGCGCCCGTCGCAGTGGCTTGAGCGCCGTTGGCGATGCTGAATTGGCCAGTCGCGGTGGCGGTCCCGCCATTGGCGTAGCTCGCTTGGCCGGTCGCGGTCGCGAGGGAGCCGTTGGCGAAGCTGTTCTGCCCCGTCGCGGTGGCGAATTTGCCGTTCGCAAAGCTGGCTTGCCCCATTGCGGTGGCGTTCGCGCCGTTGGCGTTCGCGTTCTGCCCCATTGTGGTGGCGCTGGCGCCATTGGCGTAGCTCGCCTGGCCGGTCGCGGTCGCGAGGGAGCCGTTGGCGACGCTGTTCTCTCCCGTCGCGGTGGCGAATTCGCCATTGGCGAAACTATTCTGTCCCGTCGCGGTGGCGTTCGCCCCAAAGGCGGTGCTGAACTGACCCGTCGCGGTCGCGTTGGCGCCGTCGGCGACAGAATTCTGCCCGGTCGCCGTGGCGTTCACGCCGTTGGCGAAACTGGTCTCGCCTGTTGCTGTGGCCCTATCGCCGTTGGCCCTGCTGAACTGCCCGGTCGCCGTTGCGGCGGAGCCGTTGGCGTTGCTCAACTGCCCCGTCGCGGTGGCGAACGCGCCATTGGCGAGGCTTCCCTGTCCGGTCGCGGTGGCGCTCGCTCCAAAGGCGTTGGCGTTCTGGCCAATCGCGGTGGCGTTGGCGCCGTTGGCGCGGCTCGCTTGTCCGGTCGCCGTGGCGTTGGCGCCATTGGCGCGGGCGTCGTCGCCCGTGGCGGTGGCGCTGGCGCCGTTGGCGACCGCCGCCTGCCCCGTCGCCGTCGCGCCAAGGCCGTTGGCGAATGAATTGGAGCCCGTCGCGGTGGCGTTATTGCCCTGGGCCGAAGCGTCCTGGCCCGTCGCGGTCGCGCCAACGCCATTGGCGAAGCTATTTTGTCCCGTCGCGGTGGCGTCGGCGCCGTTGGCGCGGCTGTTCTGCCCCGTCGCGGTCGCCTGATGGCCATTGGCGAAGCTGTTCTGCCCCGTCGCGGTGGCGCTCGCGCCGTTGGCGATGCTGGCTTGCCCCGTCGCGGTCGCGTTGGCGCCGTTGGCGAAGCTGTTCTCCCCGGTTGCGGTGGCGTTGGCGCCGGTGGCGAGGCTCAAACTCCCGGTCGCCGTTGCGTTAGCGCCGGTGGCGCGAGCATTCTGACCCGTCGCCGTGGCGTTGGCGCCGTTGGCGGTGCTCAATGCGCCGGTCGCGGTGGCGGCGGTACCGTTCGCGTTGGCGTTCTGGCCCGTCGCCGTGGCGAAGTCGCCATTGGCGCGGGCGCCGTCGCCTGTGGCGGTGGCGGTGGCGCCGTTCGCGACTGCGTCGTGACCGGTTGCGGTGGCGCTGGCGCCGTTATCCTGCACTGCAGCTTTCGAAAGCGTATGGGCAGTCGCCGAAAGTAACTGTGCGTTAATTTCTCGGATCATGTATTTTAATCATCAGATTCTGATTTTTTCTACCGATGCTGGAACTTTTCCTGACTCTCTCGTGTCGATTTTGGTCCTTTGTGGCAAAGGCGCCACAATGGGTCCGACGGGCCCGGTTCGTCCTCTGCGGCGCGCTTCCGTTGTAACGTTCTCTCGAACCTGGACAGATCCACCGACGAGTCAGGCGAGCGCAGGATGGGCGAACTGACGCGGCCGCGTTCCACGCCGCCCCTCGCAGCACGAGGCCATTCTTCTGGCGATGCGCGCTTCGTCCTGGAAACAGATTTTCGATCGGCGTTCGCTGCGGCAGATCGAGCAGACGCGCCTTCAAGCTCGCTCGGCGACAGGCGCAGCTTCGGCCATCCGTTCAACAAGGCTTCAGGCCGGCGTTGAAGCGATGTCACCCAATTGCGCAGCCTCTGCCGATCCATGCCAGCGCCTCGGAACGGTTCGCGCCGTCACGAAACCTCCGCCAGCGACAAAGCGCCCGCTCTGATGTCCTTCTAGCGTCGAGCAAAAGCCCCGAAGCTGTCCGGCCGAGCAGTCCTCGCTGGCATGGCGCCAATCTCCTTCGCGCGAAATGAGTCAATCAGCGGAGCCGTTGGCATAAATCAACAAGCAAATTTTCAGCGGGCGCACGCAGTGAATGGGTCTACGGAACGCGTCTGCGGCGAGGCTTTTAAACAGAATCGCGACGCCGCATCAGCAGCCCTGGCCTGCCAAAACCAGCAATATGGCGCGTTCACAAAGATCATTTGAAAGAGGTCGAGCCATCAGATGCCGGCCAGCATCTTGAATGACACTCCAACCTAAATCCTGTCGACCCGCACACCTAAAAAATGTGAGGCGCGTTCTTCAATTGGTTGCCGTAGATGACGATCAAACGGGACACAGCGCAGCGGGTCAGCTCGGCGGCCGCTATGGTGTGCCGATGCGACCGTGAACCGCAAGACTGCGCCGCGTCTGCGCGTCCCAACCCCACATCAGCGATCCATCTCCTGCAGCGCCGTCAGCGACTCAGGCAACACCTGCCCGCCATCGATCACCAGCGTTTGGCCGGTGATGTAGGCGGCTTCGTCGCTGGCGAAAAACAGCGCGGCGTAGGCGATGTCCTCGACGCTCCCGAGCCGGCGTTGGGGGATCGAGGCCGTCATCTTCGCCAAATAGTCTTCGCCGAGTTCGTCCAGTCCTTCGGTGCGCACATTGCCCGGCAGAACGGCGTTGATGGTGATCCCGAGCGGCGTCAGTTCCAGCGCCGCCGTGCGCATGAAGCCGAGCTGTCCCGCCTTGCTCGCCGCATAGTGCGCCCAACCGGGATAGCCGGTGATCGGGCCGGTGATGGAGGAGGTGAGCACGATCCGCCCCCGACCGCTGCGCGCCAGCGCAGGCACGCAGGCCCGCACGCTCAGAAAGGCGCCGGCAAGATTGGTGGACAACACCTCGTTCCATTGCGCCAGAGTCATCTCCATAAGCCGTGCGGCCGGAAAGACGCCGGCGTTGGCGCAAAGAATGTCGACGCCGCCGTGCCGCTCGAGCGCCGCGGCCGCCATCCGCTCGACATCGCCCGGATCGCCGACATCGGCGGCGAATCCGCTGGCGCGTCCCCCTTCGGCCCGAATCGCCGCCGCCGTCGCCTCGGCCTGCGCGAGGTCACGGCCAACCACCAGCACCTGCGCGCCCTTGGCTGCAAAAACATTGGCGATGCCTCGGCCGATGCCCCGGCTGCCGCCGGTGACGATGACCGACCGATCGGCGATGGAGGTGAGCATTTTGACGCGGCCCCTCTGCTGGCGTCCTCTTCGGGCGAATCAATATTTCGCGACGACCGGAACGACGCCCCAGTTGAAGTGATAGTTCAGACCGACGCGGACGACATGACCGTCGAAGCGCGTGCGCGCTTGAGTGGCGTTGGCGAACAACAGGTTCGTGAGCTGCCAATCGGTGGTGATCGCGACAGGATAGGCGGCGGCGCCGAGATCGTAAAAGAGATATTCGATTTTGGCGCTCCATTGCGGCCAAAACATCCATTCCAGTCCGCCGCCGGCCGTCCAGCCGACCCGCGTCTGCGAAGACCGCCCCTGATTGGCGCCGAGCAACAAAAAGCCGGAGAAATCATTCGGCACGTGTTGGAAAAAACTCGTGGTGGACGTCGCCTGTCCGTACGCGAGTCCGCCGGTCGCATAAGCAAGCAACGTAGGCGTTATGAGATAGCCAAGCCGACCCCGCACCGTGCCGAGAAAATCAAGCGACTTGTTGCTGGAGACGCTCGTCAGCAGATTGAGTCCGGGCGCTGGCGTTGGCGCGAGCGTCACGACAGCGGCGGTGCCGTTCGAGCCGGCGAGGCCCTGGATGTCCGTTTCTATTCCAGCGAGAAACGCGCCGTTGAATTGCAAATCATAGCCAAGTTGGCCGCCGCCGATAAAAGCGGCGCTATTCGTCGAGACGCTGCCCGTTCCTGAGATGGCGGCAGCCGCCGCCCATGGGACATTGCTGGCGCCATTGATGAGAAAGGGCGCTGAAGCAAAGTTGGTCCCCGTGCTTGCGCTCCATGCGCCGCCCGCATTCAAACCGGCATGGAAACCGGTCCACATTGGCGGCGGAGGCGGAAGATAGGCCGGCGGCGCCTTGAGGGAGGGTAAATCCGCGGCGAGCGCCGATCCCGTTGCAAACGCCAGCGCCAGAAAGGCGCCTGTCAAGATTTTATGGGCCATGACTTTGTTCTCGCCGTTGCAAACAAACTGCAGAAAGGTCTGGAAGCAAATGAGCAAGGCGAGAGGCGTTTCGCAATTCGAACCTTTCGCTTCGACCGCCCTTTACGCCGTTTCGCGCCGGATGTGCCCTTTATGCAACAGCAATGCTTTGACGCCGCGCCTTCCCCCACAATGGCTCGTGCGACTCATATAAACTTGAACGCTTCCGTTGAACTGAAGAGCGAACGTAAAAACTCGGCGACGCCCGGCGCTGTGGGCGCGCCGTCTTCGCCGCATGCGGCGACAAGTCGGCGCAAACACAGTCGAGGTTTTTTCGGCGTCCGACTGAGCCTTAGCCGGCTGAAATCTTCTTGTCGGTTCGAGCCGGCGAACGACGGACTGGAGCCAATTGCGGGACAATTGAAATGACCCGGCCGTCATCCAATGATTCATCGTCGCTATCGTCGCGGGAGCGATTCTCTTGGAGCCGAACGCGCGCCAGATCTTTGCGAACGATGAAGACGAATATGACAAAGGCGCAAATCGACAGAGCGGCGATGATGACGTCGAGCGCCACGAATGAGAGCACGCGTTGCGACGCGAGCTCATGTCCCATCAACGCCGCAGAGAGCGACCAGCCCAACACGAGCAGCCGAAGCCCCTTCGGTTCGAATCCGCCGCTTGGCTGTTTTCCGCCATGGATCACGACAAGCAAATATTTGTATGAACTCAGCAACAGATAGAGAGAGAGGATGAGCAACGCCGAGGGAATGGTGAAATAAGGCGAGAAGCCAAGCGCCATGATGATCAGCGTTTGAGCGACGAGGTCCGCCGAGTTGTCGATGAAATATCCATAAAGCGGACGCGCGGCGCCGCGGCTTTCCGAAACAGCGCACACCAGATTCTCGCTAAGCCAATTGCAGGCCAGCCCCAGCGCGACCAGCGCGAGGAACCAGTTCGACCACCGACTGGCGATAAACCCAATGGCGACAAGGATGGCGCCGAAGAGTCCGGCGTACGTCAGGTGATCCGGCGATATGGCCTCCGGAATATGCCGCGCGACGAGGGCTGTGAGGCCCCGACTATCAGACGACTGGCGTTCGTTATCCCTGAGGATGGGCATACGACCTCGGTCAATGCGCCAATCGACGTGACGGCGAAATTGCGATTGATTGGTCCTGCGCCGCAGCGGGACCATCACGCTATGTATGAGCAATAACTGTAAATATTCTGGACGGTTGGGCCTTGCGGGTCAATTGCTTTTGTTGGGCAGTCCCTGGATCAACTGTTGTCAGATTCTGATTTGAATCGGCCAAAGCGATTCCATTTTGCTCCCGCCGCAGCGACGCCGCGCGAAGTCGCAATCACTTGGCCGCAGCGGTCAATCCTGCCGTTTCAATCGTGTGCCGCGCAATCATCGATTCCTCGTCGGTCGGCGTCACGAACACGGGAACGCGCGACTGGGGCGCCGAAATGAGAAGGTCGTTGCGCGCATTGGCCGCTGCGTCCAGCGTCAGCCCTAGCCAGCCGAGGCCCTCGACCACGCCGGCGCGCACGCGCGGCGAATGCTCTCCAATTCCGGCCGTAAACACCAGCGCGTCGAATCCGCCGATCGCGGCCGCGAGCGCCGCGATCTCCATTTTGATGCGATGAATAAAATAGCCGATCGCCGCTTGGGCGCGGGGTTCTTTGGACGCCTCGAGCGTACGCATGTCATGAGAGACGCCGGAGAGGCCAAGGAGCCCGGAGCGTTCATAAAGAAGATGCGACAGCTCCTCGGGAGTCATGCCCTCGCTCCGGAGCAGATAAAGCAACAATCCGGGATCAATCTGTCCGCAGCGGGTGCCCATGGGCAGGCCTTCCAGCGCCGAGAAGCCCATGCTGGCGGCGATCGAACGCCCGCCTTTCATCGCGCAAAGCGACGCGCCATTGCCAAGATGCGCGACGATGACGCCGCCTTCGGCGTGAATTGGATCAATCATGCGCAGGCGCCGGGAGATATATTCGTAGGACAATCCGTGAAAGCCGAAACGGCGCAGTCCACGCTCGTAGTAGGAATAGGGAAGCGCATAAGCGTCGTCGACGAAGGCGTGTCCGCGGTGGAAAGCCGTATCGAAACACGCGACCTGCGGCACATGCGGAAAGGCTTCCTTGGCGCCTTCGATTCCAGCAAGGTTATGCGGCTGATGCAGCGGCGCCAGCGGAATCAATTCCCGCAATTCCGCGAGCACTTCCGCATCGACGATAACCGGCGCGGCGAAGCTCAGCCCGCCATGCACGACGCGGTGCCCGATCGCGCTCACGGCCGCCAACGGGTAAGCATCTTCGATCCATTCGAAGATGGCCGCAATCGCCTGCTTGTGCGTGAGCTTGGCGGCAAGCGGCTTGTCGCTTATCTCTCCATCGACAATGGCCGCGCGAAAGCGCGGCTTCGCGCCGAGCCCTTCGACCGCGCCAGAAGCGATCAGCCGCGGCCAATCGGCGTCCGCCGCAAACAGGGCGAATTTCACCGAAGACGACCCGGCGTTAAGCGTGACGACGCGATCGGCCATGTCCCTCACGCCTCCTCGCCGCGCTACCAAACGCGGCGACGTTTCTCCGCTTCGAACGTCTTTCCAAGGTAGTCGACGCGCTCCAGCCGCAGTTCGCCCTTGGGTTGGAAGGCGTCCGGGCGCAGCTGCAACTCGCCGTTCTCGAATTCGAGGCCAAGCAGCGCATAGGCGGCCGACAACATGCGGGCCGCCGCGCCGGTGTACCAGCTCCACCCGCCGCGCCCTTCGTAGCCCTCGCCATTATAGACGTCGGCCGGCTGCTGATGCGGCGGCAACCCATAAATGTCCGCGGCGGCCGGCGACGCGAGCTTGGAGATCGGCGAGATCGCGATCCACGTCTCGAACGCTCTGCGAAACAGCTCGTCGGCGGCGCGCGAGTCGCCGTCCTGTTGCGCCTGGGCGGCGAGCTTCGCCAGCGCGTCGACGAACCAGGAAACGCCATGCGAATATTGGCCGCCGTTTTCCCGCACGCCTGGCGGATATTCGGCGCTGCGCCCGGGATAGGGCTGCGAGTGTTCGTCGAAAGGCGGATGGACGAGCAACACGCGATCGCCGAGACCGAGAACGGCCAAGGCGTTCTCGATCGCCTCGCGTCCACGCGCGGCGTCGACGGCGCGCGCCAGAGTCGGCCAGGAGGACGTCATCGCGCTCATCGGCGCGAGTTCCTCGCCATCATCGGCGTAGGCGCGGATGTAGCGGTCGCCGCGCCAGCAGTTCTCAAGCGCGGTCCGAAGCTTTTCGGCGCGTTCGCGATAACGCTCGGCGCGGTCGGCGTCGCCCTTCGCCTCGAACAGCGGCGCGATGTCGAGGAGGATGCCATGCAGGAAGAAGCCGAGCCAAACGCTCTCGCCGCGGCCTTCGTCGCCCACGAGATTCATCCCGTCGTCCCAGTCGCCCGATCCCATCAGCGGCAGGCCATGCGCCCCGAAACGGTCGAGCGTCCAGTCGATGCCGCGCGCGCAGTGGCCGAGCAGCGTATCCTTGTCGCGCGACGTCAGCGGCACGGTGGCTTCGCCCTCCTGATCCTTCGGGACAGGACTGGCTTCGAGGAAGGTCTCGACTTCGTCGAGGATGGCGTAGTCTCCACTCCCGCGGACATAGCGAACCGTCACATACGGCAACCACAAGTGCGGATCCGACGCATGCGTGCGGTCTGCGAGGCCCGTCCCGCCGTTGGGCGCGCGATGCCACCATTTGCAGGCGTCGCCCTCGATATATTGATGCGCGGCGTGCAGCAGAATTTGAGCGCGGGCGCGCTCCGGCGCGAGATGGATGAGGGGTATGACGTCCTGCAGCTGGTCGCGATAGCCAGTGGCGCCGGAACGCTGTGAAGGACCCGTGCGTCCCCAGAGGCGCGCGGCGAGCAATTGATAGGGCAGCCAGTCGTTGACGAGGCGGTCGAACTCGGGACGATTGGTCTTGATGCGCAACACGGACAACTGGTCGTCCCATGCGCGCGCATTCGCCGCGAGTTCGGCATAGGCGTGGTCGGGATCGCGCGCATAATCGGCGAGCCGCTTCGCGTCTTCGATCGTCGTCGTCTGTCCGAGCGCCACCACGACGACCGCTTCTTCTCCCGCCGGCACGTCGATCGCGCCGCTGAACGCGGCGACTTTCCGTTCGTGCGCGGGCGCGCCCGCGTCCGGATGGCCGTGCTCGACCATGTAAGGCAGGTAAGGGTCGCGGCTCTCATGCCCCAGGAAGCGGCGACGCGACGTCTCGGCGAATTCCGCCGGTATCGATGTCGTCACAAAGGCCCAGCCCTGCACGAAATTATTGCGAGGATTGCGGAAGTAGATCGAATGCACATTTTCGTCGATGATCGATTCCAAAACGCCGAGACTTTCGTTCGGCGTTTCCGCCAAGACGATTTCCATTGACGGCGTGATCTGCAGCAGACGCTCATGGTCCGTCTTGTTGCGGATCTTCAGGATCTTGAACTCGATCGGCTGCGTGGGGCTGACGAATACGGTCATCTCGAGCTCGAGATGATCGCGCTCGGCGCGAAAAACCGCAGCGCCCGGCGAAAACGTCACCTGATATTCGGCGTCGCGACGGCGCAGCGGAACGAATGTCGGACTATGCGCGTCAGTGCGGGCGAGATCATAGACGTAGATCCTCTGCCCGGCCGGCGCCATGCGCCCCTCGCCCATGCGAAACGGCGTGAAGCTGTTTAAGCGCGAATTGCCGTGGAAGGAAAAAATTTCGCCGTCATTCGTGAGCACGGCGCCCTGTCCGAAAGCGTTGGCGATGACATGGCCGAAAGGACGCGGCGTTCCGGGCGCAAGCGCGACGCTCCGGCCGTCTTGAGAAAAGGCGTAGCGCGGCTTCTTGGGCGGGGGCGGCAGAATGAGCCCGCGGCGGCGCGACAACGCCTTGTTCAGCGTCTCAGGCGCAACGGGGGCGATCCCCAGATGCCGTGCAATGGAATCCGTCGCACGGCCCATGTCGCGCGCCCATCCGTCAACGATGATCAGTTCCGTCGCGCCGGCGGCCGCGAGTTCGACTTCGACGCGCAGACTGGCGCAGGGCTCGAAGCCATAGAGCAGACCTTCGTCTTTCGGATCACGCGGCGCCGCCAGTCCAAGCAGGCTGTCAGGCGCATAGGTCGATCCCATTCCGTAGAAATGCGACTTCACGTCCTCGTAGCCGATGATGGAGATCTTCGCGTCTGCGCCCGCGCCGATGGCGTGAAAGCCGATCTCCGGGGACAGACGGCGATCCGATTGGCGCCGCGCCCCGCCCTTCAGCAAACGGTTCTGAGCGAAAATGGCGTTCAGCGAGCGGACGTACCAAGTGCCGATGTGAATCGCGTTGTACGCGGCGTCGCGAAGCTCGACGCCGGTCTCGTTGAGCACCCACTCACGCAGCGACGCCAGCATCAATTTACGATGGCGCTGCTCGAGATTGACGATCTTCAGTCGAGTGATCTCGACCGCTTCGTCGGCGGCGAGCGAGACGCGCGCTTCGATGGCGAATCCGTTGCGCTCCGCCATAAAGAACAGGCAGTTCTCGCCGGCGTCGGTGAGCGACGCCTGAGTGGCTCTGCAACGCGTCGGCGCCTCGCCGATCGACCACAGCTCGCCGCCGTCTTCACGCAGAAAAAGGAAGCGTCCGCGCGGGTGGGCGTGATCGTCCGGGCGGCGCGTCAGGTCGATCGGCGGGCCGCCACGCGCCACGCCTTCGATGCGCATCGCCCCCTGCCCGTCCTGAAACCACTCGCTGGTCATCAGCCCATTGGTCAGTTTCAGCGGCCGCGAGCCGGGCACGCCGCCAGCGCCGGTAATGCCTTCAATCGTCACTTTCTGCGCGCGCGCAAGCCGTCCGAGAAGGAAGAGCACAAGGCCTAAGGCGACAACGCCGGCGTAGATCAGATATCCGCTGACCAGATAGGCGTAGGACGGCGGCCGCGTCTGCGACATCTGCTCGGCGGCGCTCCACGCCTTGTCCCATTCGGCGCCGCGCGGAATATAGAAGGGCAACAGCAGCGGCGCCCAGGTGCCAAAGCGCCGGATGCCTTCGGGGATCGCGCGGCTTGTTTGCGCCTTTCCAAGGAAGCGCGCGGCTTTCTCATCGGCGACGTCGCCGCCGACGAAGGACAGATTGACGAGCGTCGCGACGCGCAGGCCCATGTGGTCGAACCAGATCAGCACCCGCAGGGCGTCATAGGCAAGAAGCGCCGTGAAAATGTCGAGACTCCAGGCGCGAAAATCGGAGTCCGGCAGGATGTAGCTCATCCAGCTCGCAACGCCGGTGCGGATGAGCCCGTCCTGATTGTACCAGGCGGGGTCGGGCGACGCTTTCAGGAAGGAATAGATCACCGGCGCCATCCACAGGCCCCAGCGCAAAACGCGCACGGCGTTTTCGATGAGCATGTCGAGGCCCTGCCAGCTCGCCAGTTGGCGAAGCGGCTGCAGGCTGCGCTGAACGAGCGCCGTCAGGAAGAAAAGATTGATCGAAAAGAGCGGCGCGGCGAACACCCATTGGATGACGCCCGAAAGCGACTCGTCGAACAGCAGCCTCACGCCGCCGTCGACCCTGCCGAGATCCGTCGCGCCCCACTTCGAGAAGAGCGGTCGAATGACATATTCGGTGATCGGGCGTCCGTCCGCGCCATAGTCGAGCGACGTGTAGGCGAAGAATTTGGCGGTGATGTTCTCGACCTGGCCCATGTCGAGATACCAGGCGACGGCGCCGCCGACGACGCCGCCGAGCGCCGCTCCCAGCAGATAGACGCGCCAGCTCCGCAAATGCTGGCGGCGTTGTTGGGTGAGCGCATGGAAATCGAAGCCGGCATCGACGCCGGCGTAGGCGAGAGCGCCAGCAAGCGCGCCGAACAGAAACCGCTCGCCGCCGCTCATCGCGGGAAGCCAGATCATCAAGCCGAGTCCAACGGCCGCGCCGGCGACCGCGCCGCGAAAGTAGTTGGACGGATGCAGATAGAGCTCTTCGACGCGCGCAAAGAAGGACGGAGTCGAATCGGTGCTCTCCACGATCGCCCGCGCGAGCGGAAAAAGCGCGGCGCCAATCAGCGCGCCGCCGATCGGGCCGGAGGCTGAAATGACGGCGACGGCGGGCGCAAAGGACACGACCAGTCCGACCGCGAGCAGCAGCGCCATGAACACGAAGCCATAGACGGCGCCCTTTTCGGCGCCGGTCCGCCAATCGTGGAACACCACGACCTGCAGGGAGGGCGTCGCGCGCAAAAGGCCAGCCATCGCCTGGGTCACGAGGTAGGTTTGGCCCCATAACCCTGCTTGCGCGAGCGCCGCGGCCACCGTCGCGACCACCGCCGTCACCGGATAGGGCAAATAAGGCGCGACGAAATAGGAGACCGAGGTCGCGATGTAAGGCGTCAGCGAAGCGATGAAGGCCGAGGCGAGCAGAATGCTATGCGGACGCCATTGTCGGGGCAGAAAGCGACCGAGCGCGAGGGGGATGCCGACGACAATCGATTCGTTGAGCAGAAACAGGACCAGCGTATGCCCGACGATCTTTCTGAAGGCCTCCGGAACGTCGAGGCCAAGGAGCAGCGCGCCGCCGATCTGGGCGACGGGCGGCGAGCCGAGAGCGATCAACAGGCTGAACTGCAGCGGCAAAACGAAAAGGGCCGCGCGAACCGCCATGCGCGAACGCGTTCTCAGCGTGACGACTCCGGCGAGATAGAGAATGGTGGCGGTCGCCGCGCCGACCGGCGAGAGCCGGAACAGTTCGGCGAAGGTTTCCGGCGCTCGCCACAACAGGCCGGCGCGGTCGCACAGCAGCGTAAATGTCGCGACTGCGAGGAAATCCACGGCGAAATCGGCCGCCTGGCGCGCGCTTTCGGAGGAGCGGCGCAGCACGAAAATCGTCGCGCCGGCAAAAAACCCGGCCACGATCGCATGCTCGCCGCCGCCAGCCGCCTCCAGCGCCGCGAAGACCGCAAAGCCCATGCCGATCAGGATGCGCTCGAACAATGCGCTATTGACGTCCGATTCGCCGCGATTGACGGCCATGGATTCCCTCCGCGCCTTTTGTTGAATCCGGCGTTTTTTAACGTTAATGGCCGGAATCAGCGGCGATCGTATGGAATCCCTTGCCGGAGCCGGGAGAAAAAGTCGACTCCCGCCTCCCTTCGTCGCGCTTGCGCTTCGCAGCGCCGCCGAGAGCCGCTATAGTCCACAACGCTTTAATGCCCCGGCCGCGCAGCGAGGGCCTCAGCGAGTGGACGACATGGAAGAGCCCCTGCCCGCGCCGCCAGCCGACACTCGCGTCGCAGACCAACCGCACGCCTCCGCCGCCACGCCCGCCGAGCGTCTATCGCTGCTTGTCGAGCGCGAGCGCGTCGCCCGCAAAGGCCCGGCGGGTTCGCTTGACGAGCGTATGGCCAGTCTGTCCGGCGCGCTGCGCCGCGCGCGCCTCGAGAACGCAGAGCGCTCCGCCGCCATTTCCGATTTGCGCGCCGCGGAAATCGCCCGGCTGGAGATGCTCGGCGAGGCTCTGTCGCCGGTTTTGGCGCAGCTGCCGCGCGATTGCGATATTTTCGACGTTGGCGTTGCACCCGCGGAGCGCCCGCGACTGTTCATCGACCAGATCGGCTTCGTCGAGATGGATCGCGACAGGCGGACCTATCGCTTTCTTCAGGATACGCGCCACGGCCGGGTGACGCTTCGCGAAAGCGACAGCATCGACGACCTCGTCGAAGCGATCACCGGCTACATCGCGCATCGCCTGATCGAGCGCGAAAAGGCGCTGGCGGTCGATTACGCGAGCGGCGGCGCGGCGCAGGCGCTTGGCGTGAAGGTCGCCGCCGCGCGCGAGAGGGCGAGCGCGCGCGAAAGCGACAATTCTCTCTCCGTAAAAACCACACGCGCAGCCGCGTTCATCGCCGAGTTTTTTGGCGCGGCCGCTTTCTTCGGCCTCTTGGCGGTCCTGGCGGCATGGATCTATCGCGCCTATTTCGCAGGCTAGGCTTCATAGCCGCACGGACTCGAGCTCAACGACCTCGCCAGCGTCGTTCAATCCACGCCTGCGCAGCGAAATCCTGACGCCGTCAGCTTCGCGCTCGATCTGGTAAAGATTATAGGCGGCGCCTGGGTAGTGCCCGCCGGGCCGGGCCGAAGCCGACGCGACGCCGACGACCGGCGTCCCGGCGCTCGGCCCTGACAGACGATGCAGACTCGGCTTGTGATTATGCCCATGCAGAATGAGCTCAGCGCCATGACGGGCGATGACGTTTTCGAACGCCGCCGCATCTTCGAGCCCGCGCAGCCGCCTGGCGCCGCCGACATGCGGCGGGTGGTGAAGACAGACAACGCGCGCAAGTCCTTCCGCCTTGGCGCGTTCCAGCAGATCCGCGAGCGCCGCCAGCTGAGTCGCCCCAAGCCGCCCGGAAGCGACGAAAGGCGCCGTCGGCACGCCGGTGTCGAGACCGATCAGCGCGACGCCGCCGCGCCGGCGCAAATAGGGAAAACCGGCGCCGTCGCCCTCGCTCGTCGTCCAAGGCGCGAAAACTTCGCGAACCAGATCGGTCACGCTCGCCACATAAGCGTCGTGATTTCCTGGCGTGAAGCTCACGTCGCCCGGCGCGCCCAAAGAGGCGAGCCAGTCTTTGGCGAGCGCGATTTCGCCGGGAAGTCCGATGTTGACGATGTCGCCGGTCATGACGACATGGTCGGGCGCCTGCGCCTTGATATCGGCGACGATCTTGGCGAGCACGCCCATATCGTGCTGATCGCCGCGCTTATAAAGCCAGTTCACATAGCCCGTGACGCGCTTGCCAAGCAGCTCCGCGAGATTGGGCCGAGGAATTGGGCCGATATGCGCGTCGGAAAGATGAGCGAGCCGGAAGTTCAAGAATCCTCGCTAACTGCCTGTTGCGCGCGCGGCGCTTTCTTCATCGGAATGGGTCAGCGACACTAGAGCTTTCGGACGTCATTTGCCATAGTTTCGGGCGATCGGAGGCGGTTTTGACGAATCCTGAAGAAGCGTACGCGGCTCCATCGAGGCGCACCCGCTTTGCGTCGCGACTCATCGCGTTGGGGGCGCGCTTTCAGCGT
Source organism: Methylocystis sp. H62 (assembly GCF_015709515.1). Taxonomy (GTDB): domain Bacteria; phylum Pseudomonadota; class Alphaproteobacteria; order Rhizobiales; family Beijerinckiaceae; genus Methylocystis. The sequence goes on along the minus strand of NZ_JADNQZ010000051.1, from coordinate 142,752 downwards.
CCCATGACCCTGGGCGTGCGCGGCCTCGTCGTTGATGAAAGAAACCGCGTGCTGCTTGTCCGTCATACCTATGTGGAGGGCTTCTACTTGCCGGGCGGCGGCGTCGAAAACGGCGAAACGCTTGTCGAGGCGCTCGAGCGCGAGCTGAGCGAGGAGGCGAATGTCCTGCTCGATGCGCCGCCTGAACTGTTCGGCATGTATTTCAATCGGCGGTTCTCGACGCGAGACCACGTCGCGCTTTACGTCGCGCGCGCGTTTCGCATCCCTGAGCCGCGCGCCCCTGACCGCGAGATCGCCGAGGCCGGTTTCTTCGCGCTCGACGCTCTGCCAGCGGCTACGACCGCAGGGACGCGCGCGCGGCTGTCCGAGGCGCTGGAGAACACGCCTGTCTCACCTTATTGGTGAATGCGTGACGGAGCCGGCTCCGGCGCACAAGGCGTTCAGGTCGCGCCAGCCATAAGCGATGTCGGGAAGGACGACGCCCTCAATCTCCCACACGCCCTCGACGCCGACAGGCGCCGCGCCCAGCGCTTCATAAAAGCCGCGCGCCTTCGGCGAGTCGCGCAAGACCCAAACGGCGGCGCTCGCACAGCCGGCGGAAATCAGATGCTCTGCGAGCCGCTCCACCAGGCGCCTGCCCAGTCCCCGGCGCTGGGCTCGCAGCAGCAGGTAAATCGACGCAATCTCGCCGTCGAAGCCAAGCGGAACGAGCCTTGAATTGGACAGGCGACTGCAGCGGGCGAACCCCACCGGAACATCGCCCTCGCAGGCGATGAACACCGCCTGAGCGCCTTCGCTCGAGCCGATCCGCTCCCGCCAGCGCCGCGTCCAATCGTCGAGATCGATGGACGCCAACGCCTCCGCGCGCATCACCCCGAGGTAGGTCTCCCGCCAGGCCTTGGCGTGAATTTCGGCGATGGATCGGGCGTCCTCAATGCGCGCGCGGCGCAAGCGATACTCCGCCATTGGCCTCTTCTCCGCCCCTAGCGTCGCATGACGTCATACCGCGGCGCAACGAGAGGTTTTGCCGCGCAGACGGCGCGTGATATGGCCTGCGCCCAGGGTCAAGCCACAACATGATCGATCTCGCCGTAAAATTTGCGCCGCTGACGGCCGCAGACGACGCGCATCTCGAAAAGCTCGACGAACGCGCGTTCGGTCCGGGCAGATATGCGCGTACGGCCTATCGCTTGCGCGAAGGCGTCGAGCCGGACCGTTCGCTGTCCTTCGTCGCGCGGATCGGGACGCTGCTTGTCGGCGCAAACCGCATGACGCCCATCCTGGTCGGCTCCACGCCCGCGCTTCTGCTTGGACCGCTGACGGTGGAGCCGGCGTTTCGTCAGCAGCGCGTCGGCGAGACGCTCGTTAAATATTCGCTGGACGCCGCGCGCAGCGCCGGACATGGGCTCGTCCTGCTCGTCGGCGACGAGGACTATTATGCGCGGCTGGGATTCGCGCCTGTGCCGCGGGGCAAAATCACGATGCCCGGTCCCGTTGACCCGGAGCGCCTGCTCTATTGCGAACTCCGCCCCGGCGCGCTCGCTGAGGCCAGCGGCAGGATGCGGCGCGCATGACGTCGCGCGCGCAGACCATCATAGAGACATACGACGCGCTCGTGGCGCAAGGCGCGCTGGAGCGCGACGCGTCGCAGCGCGCAGCGATCGAGCGGCTTCAAACGCTTGCCGACGCTCTCGCCGGCCGCAGGCCGAAAAGCGCCAGTTTAGCGCATGCGCTCGTTGCGACGTTTCGCGGTCGGGCGCAGCCTGCGCGCGGCCTCTATCTTTGGGGATCGGTCGGACGCGGCAAAACCTTTCTGATGAACCTGTTCTTCGGCGCGCTTCCGATCGAAAGGAAGCGGCGCGCACATTTTCACGCCTTCATGGCGGATGTGCACGATCGGCTGCATCGGCTGCGTCAGAAGCCCCATTATAGCGACTCCGATCCAGTGAGCTGCGTGGCGCAACAAATCGCGCAGGAAACCCGTGTGCTCTGCTTCGATGAGTTCGCCGTGCACGATATCGCGGACGCCTCAATCGTCGCACGGCTGTTTTCGTCGCTGCTCGCGTCGGGGGTCGTTATTGTCGCGACGTCCAACGTCGAGCCTTCGCGGCTTTACGAAGGCGGCCGCAATCGCGATCTGTTCCTGCCTTTTATCGCCATGTTGCAGGAGCGAATGGACATCCTGCGTCTCGAAGCGCCGAATGACTATCGGCAGCGGCGCGAAGATCTCGGGCAGGTCTATTTTACGCCCGCCGACTCTTGCGCGAGATCCGCGATTGACGCGCTCTATGCGACGCTCGCGGGCGGCGCGGCGGAAACGCCTACGACAATTGAGGTCAAGCGACGCCGCATCGAGATTCCACAGACGGCGGGCCGCGTGGCGCGTCTGAGCTTCGCGGCGCTCTGCGGTCAACCGCTGTCGGCGGCGGACTATATGGCGATCGCGGAGAGGTTCGACGCAGTGATCGTCGAAGACGTTCCAGCGATGGCGCCTGAACAGCGGAACGAAGCGCGCCGCTTCATCACGCTGATCGATGTCCTTTACGAGGCTCGCGTCCTCCTGGTCGTTTCCGCTGCGGCGGAGCCTTCCCAACTCTACTGCGTGGGCTTTGGCGCCGAGGCGCGCGAATTCGAGCGCGCGGCGTCTCGACTGATGGAAATGCGGGGCAAAGATTACATCGACGCCCGCGCGGCGCTCATGGCTTCGACATGCAGTCCTTGATGTCGCTCGCGCGCTTCATCAGCTCGAACCGATCGGCGCAGTAGCGTTCGAGATCCGGCCGTTTCGCGGGATCGGTCGCCGCGGAGCGAATGCCGACCGCGCCATCGAGCAGCTCTTTTTGCGCAGCATGGACCTGAGAAGGCGACAGTTGTCCCGAGCAGGCCTCATAGCGCTTAAGCAGCGCGTCGCACTGCGGGACGCCGGTTGGATCAACCGCGAAAGCCGGCGTGGCGGCAAGCAGGAAAACGAAAGCGAGACGATGCTTCACTGGCGCGGGATCCTCAGGTTATGACCCGCGCCATATAGCATTTTGGTCGACGGTTAGGCAGCAAAAGACGAGAGCGGCGGGCCTTTCTTTGGACCCGCCGCCCCGAAGTCTCCAGCGCCTTCGTGTCTCGCGGACGCCGGAGCGTTCCTTGCGTCTTGGCTACAGCCCCGCCAGATAACGCGTAGGATCGACGGGCGTCGAACCCTTGCGCAGTTCGAAGTGAAGCTGGGGCGAGCCGACATTGCCCGATTGGCCGGATTTGGCGATCGTCTGGCCGCGCTTGACCTGATCGCCGCGCTTGACGTCGAGTTCGCCATTGTGGGCGTAGGCCGAAACGAAGCCGTTGGGATGCCGAATGAGCACGAGATTGCCGTAGCCCTTGAGCTCACTCCCGGCGTAGGCGACGACGCCGCCTTCGGCCGCCTTGACCTGCGTTCCCTCCGGCACCGCGATGTTGATCCCGTCATTACCGCCCGACGTGAAGCCCTGAATGATGCGGCCGCGGGCGGGCCAGCGAAACTCGGGCCGATTTTCGTCGGACGCCACCGCTTTCGCGTCCGTCGCCGGGGGAATGGAGGCGGTCGCGGTCGTATCGACCTTGCGGGCGCTGGGCGTTTCCGCCGGGGATTCGGCGACAACCTGCTTACCGCGCGCTTCAGCGATCTTGGGCTCAGCTTCGGACGACTCGGGAGACGGCCCGCGCGCGATCCGCTCGGTTTTGACGGCGCGCGCCGGCGTTGCGGCGGCGATACGCGCCTCCGCTTTTGTCTTCTCCGGCGCGGCCTTGGCGACGGCCTTCATCTTCTCAGCCGGCTTGGCCTGCGCCGGTTCCGCTTCGGCCTTACGCTGCGGCTTCGCCGGCTCCGCCGGCTTGGCGGCGGCCAAGGGCTTCGCCAGCGCTGCGGACTTCGCGGCGACCGGCTTGATCTCGGCTGGGGCGGCGGCAGCTTTGGCCGGAGCGGCGGGGACGCGCGCGGCCACAACGGGCGCGCCGCCGGCGCGATAGACCGGAATCACCAGACGAGAGCCCGGCTGCACCTGGGACGCGACGTTGAAGCCGTTTGCGCGCAGCAGCGCGTCGGTGGGCACGCCGTAGCGGGTGGAGAGCAACGCCGCCGTCTCGCCCTGGGCGACAACGACCGGGGTGCCGCCTTCGGCGCTCCAGTGGCCTGCGGCGCCGGCGGCTGCAACGCGCGGCGACGGCTGCGTCGCTGACGTCGCAGTTCGCGCCATGGAAGCGTTGCCGCTCGGAGCGGACGCGCTGGCCCCGGGGGCCGGTAGCGGTCGAGATTCTACCGCCGATGACGGCGCTCTCTGCGCCGGCGCGTCAGCGATGGCGCCAACGGGCGCCCGATCGACGCCGAGCGAGGCGGTCTTGGCCGAGCCTGAGAAGGGATCGGTGAAGGGATCGCCTCCGAAACGGGATGCGTCGGAGCAGCCGGCGACAAGGGCGGCGACGCCAACGGCCGCCAGGAACCGCACTGCGGCGCGTGAATAAGCAATGTGATGCTTGATAACCATGACGCGACCCACCCGAACGCAACATTGAACGGATTTATGGGTAACAGCGCGGCGGTTAAGGAGGCGTTTAAGATGAACGCAAAGCGCGCGCGGCTGAAATTTTCAGCATGATGTTTAGAGCGCCTGCGCCCGTCCGGGGATCGCCGGCCCCAGGCGACACGGGCCAAGATCGGTCTCCCGCAGCTCGCCGTCCTCATTGCGATCAAGCTTAATCAATCGTTCCTTCGCCCGCGCGCCGGCCGGCGCGTGCTCTCTGCGGGCGAAAAGCAGCGCGCCGCCCGGCGTAAGCATCTGGATGAGCGCTGCAGGCGCGGCGCCGACCGAGGCCTGGACGATGATTCTATCGAAGCGTCCAAGCTCGCGAGGCGGATCCAGGCCGTCGGCGAAAATCGCCTTGGCGTTTGCAGCGCCGTGGGCCGTCAAGCGGCGCGAGGCTTCGATCGCGAGCGTCTCGAACCGCTCGAGGCTTATGACCTCGTTCGCGAGCTGCGCAAGCGCCGCCGCGCCATAGCCCGACCCCGCCCCGATCTCCAGCACCCGATGGCCGCGGCCGATCTTGAGCGCCTCGAGCCGTCTGGCGAGTTCGACCGGACGCGACATGGTCTGCCCGCAGCCGATCGGCAGCGAGAGATTGCGATTCGCGAGATCGCGAAAGCGGTAGGGCGCGAACGCCTCCCGCGGGGTCGCCTCGATCGCGCGCAAGACCGAAAGATCGCGCAGGCCCGCCTGACGCAAGGTCAGCAGCAGCGCGGCGCGCTCCTCGAATTGTTGGCTGGCCTGGCGCGCGCCGGCCTCCTCGGTCATTCCCTGCCCTCAAACGCCGCCGCGAGGCGCGTCACCGTCGGGTGATCGGTAAAATCCAGCTGCAGCGGGGTGATCGAGATTTTCTTTTCTTCGAGCGCCAGCAAATCGGTGCCCTGCCCCGGCTTGAAGTCGCCGCGCTGGAAAGTGATCCAGTGATAGGGATTGCCGCGGCCGTCCTTGCGATCCTCGATCCGCATGATGTCGCTGCTGCGCCGGCCCTGCATCGTAATCGCGACGCCCGCGACGTCCTGGGGCGCACAATGCGGAAAATTCACATTCATCAACACATTCTTCGGGATGCCCGCAGCGAGCAGGCGGCGCACGACATCGACGCCGTGCGTCGCCGCGCATTCCCAGTGGATCGTCCGGCGGTCTGCAAAAAAATCATAGACCTGGGAGAGCGCAATCGACGGAACGCCGAGAATCGTGCCCTCCATCGCCCCGGCGATGGTGCCGGAATAGGAGACGTCCTCGGCGACGTTCTGCCCGCAGTTGACGCCGGACATGAGAAGATCGGGCGGATGATCGAGCATCAGCTTGCGCAGGCCCATGATGACGCAATCGGTCGGCGTTCCCTTGAGCGCGAAGTGGCGCGGCGAAATCTCGCGCAACCGCAGCGGGTCGTTGAGCGAAAGCGAATGCGAAACGCCCGATTGCTCGAATTCCGGCGCGATGACGAAAATATCGTCGGTGAATGCGCGCGCGATCGCCTCCGCGATGGCGAGGCCGCGCGCGTGAATGCCGTCGTCATTGGTGATGAGAATGCGCATGTTTTGGCGGTTCCGCTCGCGCCTGGGGCGATCCGACGAAGCCCAGGATTGTTTGGACGATTCGACGCCGAACGTCCACAATGGCCCAAATTGCCCGCAGGGCGATCGGGTGAAGGGTTTCTTCATCCTGAGGAGGCCTCGGAGAGGCCGTCTCGAAGGACGAGGAAACCCGCTTTCGTGTATTTTTCCTCACCCGATCGCCCTCGAGTTGCAGCCTCATTCTCCGGGGGAATTTTGATGCGTTCACGACTTGCGCTTTTGCTCGCGGCGGCGATGAGCGCCGCGCCCGGCTGCGCCGCCGCTTTTGAGGCCTATGTGGCGGCGGTGATGCCGCTGCGCGTGAGCCCGAGTTCGGATGCGAGGCCGGTCACGACCATGGCGGCGAATATTCCCTTCAATGTCCTGGGCTGCGGCCGCTGGTGCCAAGTGCAATATGGCGGAACCATGGGTTATGTCCCGGCGCCGCTGGTCATCCCCGGCGCGCCGCCGACCGCGCCCGGCTCTGGCCTATTGGGATTTCTGGCCGTTCCCGTGGTGCTGCCTGTCGCAGCGCCTGGCCTGCTCAGCGACGGCTATGCGCCGCGCGCCGATTACGGCTATGGCTGGACGCCGTTTTTTGGGACGTCGCCCGAGCCCTACTGCGAAGAGCCCGCGAAACGCGGGCGCTGCGTCCACCGACGGCGTTCAGCTCGGGATGCGCGTGAGCCCGCCCATGTAAGGCTGAAGGACGGGGGGAACGTCGACTGAGCCGTTGGCCTGCTGATAGTTCTCCAAGACCGCGACCATGGCGCGGCCGACCGCGACGCCGGAACCGTTCAGCGTATGGACGAAGCGCGGCTTCCCGTCAGCGGGTCTATAACGGGCGTTCATGCGCCGCGCCTGAAAGTCGCCGCAGACCGAGCATGAGGAAATCTCGCGATATCTCCCCTGCCCCGGCAGCCAGACTTCGAGGTCGTAGGTTTTTTGGCTCGCGAAGCCCATGTCGCCGGTGCAGAGCACGACCTTGCGATAGGGCAGCTCCAGAAGCTGCAAGACCTTCTCGGCGCAGCCTGTCATCCGCTCATGTTCTTCGAGCGAATCTTCCGGCGTCGTGATCGACACGAGTTCGACCTTGTAGAACTGATGCTGGCGGATCATGCCGCGCGTGTCCTTGCCGGCGGCGCCGGCTTCAGCGCGGAAGCAATAAGTGCCGGCGGTCATGCGCATGGGAAGTTGCGCTTCGTCGAGGATCGACTCGCGCACGAGATTGGTGAGCGGCACTTCGGCGGTGGGGATGAGCCAAAGCTGAGGCTTTTCTCGCACTTTCAGAATCAAATGCCCGTATGGAGGCGGCCCCATCATTCGACGTTCTTCGTCGGTCGGTTCACGCACCTCGCCCGCTTTTTCGGCTCTCTCTGCATCGGCAGGAGAAGTGAAATGAACGGGGTCGATTTTTGCTCCCGCGGGAAACTGATCCTCACGAAACTTCGGTAATTGCGCCGTGCCGAACATCGCGTCGTCGCGCACGAGCAGCGGCGGGCTCACCTCCATATAGCCATGCTCATTCGTATGCAGATCGAGCATGAATTGCGCCAGCGCGCGCTCCAAGCGCGCCAGTGCGCCTTTGTTCACAACAAAACGCGCGCCGGAGATTTTCGCCGCCGTTTCGAAATCCATCAGCCCGAGGCCTTCGCCGATTTCGAAATGCTCTTTCGGCGTGAAATCGAACACGCGCGGCTCGCCCCAGCGCGCGACTTCGACATTGTCATTCTCGTCGGCGCCGTCGGGGACTTCATCGAGCGGCGTGTTGGGAATGGCGGCGAGCGCAGCGTCGAGTTGGGCGATGGCGTATCGCTCCGCCTCTTCCAGCGCCGGCCAGTTCTCCTTGATCTGCGCGACTTCAGCTTTGAGCGCTTCGGCTTTGGCGCTGTCGCCCGCCTTCATCGCCGCCCCGATCTCTTTCGAAGCCGCATTGCGCCGCTCCTGCGCGCGCTGCAATTCGCCGATCGCCGCGCGGCGCGCATCGTCAAAGGCGAGAAGCTGCGTCGACAGAGGCTCCAGCCCGCGCCGCGCGCGGCCCGAATCGAAAATTTCAGCGTTCTCGCGAATCCATTTGATGTCGTACATGATGCTCGAGCAGTGTTGAATGAAGCGATATGAGGCCGTCATGGCCGGGCTTGTCCCGGCCATCCACGCCAAGACATTGCGGCAAACAAGTAAGTGCAAGCGACCCGAACCACGTGGATGCCCGCGACAAGCGCGGGCATGACGCGGGGAGCCTCATTGCGCCACCTTCTCCCGCAGGCGGAAGAAGGGGTCAAGCGGCGAGATGTCGCTTACGATCCGCCGCTCGCCGCCGCTTGGGCGGCGGCCCGCTTCTTCTCGATCATGCGCACGGCGTAAATCGACGCTTCGTAGAGCAGCACGCCCGGCACAGCGAGCGCGAGCTGCGAGAATACGTCCGGCGGCGTCAAAACCGCCGCGACGATGAAGACGAGCACGACGGCGTAACGCCGCTTCTCTTTGAGAAACTCCGACGTGACGATGCCGACCTGACCCAGCAGCGTCAAAACCACCGGCAGCTGAAACACGATGCCGAAGGCGAGCACGAGCGTCATGATCAGCGAAAGATATTCGGAGACGCGCGGCAGCAGTTCGATCTGCGCCTTGCCCGGCTCATTCGCCTGCTGCATCCCCATGAAGAAACGCAGCAGATTGGGCATCACCAGAAAATAGACGACGAGCGCGCCGAAGGCGAAGAAGATCGGCGTCGCGAAAAGATAGGGCCGGAAGGCCGTGCGCTCGTGCTTGTAGAGCCCCGGCGCGACGAAGGCGTAGATCTGTGACAGCACGATCGGGCAGGACAAAAACGCCGCCATAAACAGCGCGACTTTGATCTGGGTGAAGAAATATTCCTGCGGCGCGGTGTAGATCAGCCGCGCCTCGGGGCCGGCGACCTGCGTGTAGGGAATGAGAAGCAGATTGTAGATATCCTTGGCGAAGAAGAAGGAGAGCACGAACGTCGCGAGAAAGGCGAGCAGCGCCTTGATCAGGCGCTCGCGCAATTCCATCAGATGTTCAATGAGCGGCGCCTTGCTGGCCTCGATTTCGGCTTCGTCGGCGTCGTTCATGTGGCGGCCTTCTTCGGCGAATCGGCCTGCTCGCCTGCAGGAAGACCAGAATCCTCATCCTGAGGAGCGGCCGAAGGCCGCGTCTCGAAGGATGTGGTTGGCGCGTCTTCATCCTTCGAGACGCCGCCTCGATCTTGGGCCTGCCCGAGATCGACATTTGATGCGCAAGTCGGGTGAACCCGACTTGCGGGCGGCTCCTCAGGATGAGGTGGTTGCGCAGGCGACCGCTCTGCGTCGCCTCTGATCGCGCCGGTGATCTGCTTGCGCGCTTCGGCCATCGGATCGAAAGCGCCGTCGAGCTTCACGCTCTCTTTTACGGCGTCCCTCATCTCGCCGACCTCCTTGCGCAAATCATCGAGATCGGCCTCGCGCATGGCCTCCATGAATTGTCCTTGAAACTCCGCCGCCATGCGGCGCATTTTCGCAGTGAACTGCCCAAGCGAACGCAAAACGCGCGGCAAGTCCTTCGAGGGAATCGCAATAAGCGCGACGATGGCGATGACGATAAGCTTGCCGGGTTCGAGATCGAACATGCGTGTTGCTCGGGCGCCCTGCTCCCTCCCCTTGATGGGGCGGGTCGAAGCGTGGAGCGCTTCGGGGTGGGGTGACGATGGCGAGGTTCAGGGCTTCTTTCACCCACCCCGCGCTTTCCGCGCGACCCTCCCCCTCAAGGGGAGGGGTCGACGCTAGACCTTCTTGCTGTCCGCCTTGTCGCTCTCCAGCGCGCGGCGCTCGCTGGCCTGGCCTTCGAGCGGCTTTTTTGCGTCATCGGCCGCGACATCGTCTTCCGACATGCCCTTCTTGAAGGCTTTGATGCCCTTGGCCATGTCGCCCATCACGTCGGAAATCTTGAACTTGCCGCCGAAGAGAATGAAGACGACCGCGCCGACAATGATCCAGTGCCAGATCGACAGACCGCCCATGGCGCGCATCCTTCCTAACGAGAAACCGGGACGACCGGCGTTTGCCGGGAAACTATGCGCCCGTCGCCTTAAAAACAAGGATGGTGAACGCAAATGCCGGCGCCGTGAGTCGCTCTCGCGATCGGAAGGCAGGGCGGTCCGGTGAACAACCATATCCGGTGTTTCGCGCGAATACCTCCCCCTTTGCGGGGAGGTCGGCGGTCGAAGACCGCCGGGTGGGGGTGTTTGCGACCTTCGAGGAAATCTTCCCCCACCCGGCCCCGCTTCGCGGGGCCACCCTCCCCGTAAAGGGGAGGGATGCGCAAGCGCCCAGCGTTCACTCGGCTTTGGTCAGAGCTCCTCGTCCAGCTCTTCTGGCGCCTCGGGCTCGTCCGGGAACTCCATTTCGAGCAGTTCCGGCGCGTCGTCTTCAAGCGGCTCTTCATCCTCGCGCAACGCGGCGTCGTCAGAGGGCTGCGGCACGCCGAAGCCCTTCGGCAGCCGGCCGTCGAACAGCCCAGCGCCCTTGAGTTCGTCGAGCCCCGGCAGATCGCCGATCTGCTCAAGCCCGAAATGCATCAGGAAGGCGTCGGTCGTGCCATAGGTGATCGGCCTGCCCGGCGCCTTGCGGCGACCGCGCAGCCTGATCCAGCCGGTGTCGAGCAGCACGTCGAGCGTGCCCTTGGAGATGGCGACGCCGCGAATCTCTTCAATCTCGGCGCGAGTCGTCGGCTGGTGATAGGCGATGATCGCGAGCGTCTCCAGCGCGGCGCGGGAGAGCTTCTTCTCCTCAACCTGCTCGCGGGCGAGAATCCAGTTGAGGTCGGCGGCGGTGCGGAAAAACCACTTCTTGCCGACGCGGGTGAGGTTGACGCCGCGACCCGTATAATGGGCGCGCAGCCGCTCAAGGACGCGCTCGAGTTCGACGCCCTCTTCGATACGGCGCGCCATTTCGGCTTCGTCGAGCGGTTCGGCGCAGGCGAAGAGCAGCGCCTCGATGATGCGCTCCGCTTCGCGCAGCCGAGCCTCGTGACGCGCAAGCTCGTCGTCGCTGTTCACGTCAAAAAGTTCGATCTTCTCCGCAGCCTGCGCCACCACGCGTCCTCCTGAGTTCGGGGCTAAGACGCGCCCGCAGTCTCTTCCGCTTCCTCAGGCGCCCGCCGCCGCACCCAAAGCGGGGCGAAGTGCCTATCCTGACGGATGTCGAAACGTCCCTCCCGCACCATCTCGAGCGAAGCAGTGAAGGCCGAGGCGCGCACCGTGCGCGCCGTCTGCATGTCGACACAGTAATGCAGCAAAAAATCGTCGAGCACGGTCCATTCCGTCGCGACGCCGACCAGCCGTTCGAGGGCTTCGCGCGCCTCGGCCAAAGACCAGACCGCGCGCTGCCGCATCACCACCCGCGACGTCGCCGTCTTCTGGCGCTGCCGGGCGTAAGCCGAGAGAAGATCGTAGAGGCTCGCCTGAAATTTGGGATGGGAGATCGTCTCTACGCCTTCCGGGCCGCCGCGCAGAAACATATCGCGCCCCAGCCGGGCGCGCTCGGTGAGCCTGTCGGCGGCGCGCCGAATGAGCTCCAGCCGGCGCAGGCGCTCAGCGAGGGCGGCGGCGAGATCGGATGCCGATGGTTCGTCACCCTTTGGCGCCTCCGGCAACAGCAGCCGCGACTTCAAAAAGGCGAGCCAGGCCGCCATCACCAGATAGTCGGCGGCGAGTTCGAGGCGCACGCGCCGCGCCGCCTCGATGAAGGCGAGATATTGCTCGGCGAGCGCGAGAATCGAGATGCGGGCGAGGTCGACCTTCTGCCGGCGCGCAAGCTCGAGCAGCAAATCGAGCGGCCCTTCGAATCCGTCGACGTCGACGAGAAAGGCCTCTTCGCCATTGCGGGGCTCGTCCAGCTCGAAGGTCAATTCCTGGGCCATGCGGGGCTTTGCGCCTGTTTCCTCACGCGAATCGGCATGGCCGAGCGCTTCGGCGCGAGAGTGGCCCCGATGGCCCGCTATCGCAAGCGCTGCCGGCGCTTTGGCAGCGCCGGTCCACAGGAGAGCGGGAAAGCCTCCCATAGAGGACGCGGCAGCAAGCTGCTATGGTCCGCGTATGAAACGTGACGACGCGGTGGATCGATTGCGGAAACGCCAAGCCGATTTGCAAAAGCTTGGCGTCAAGAGTTTGTATATGTTTGGTTCGACCGCCCAAGACCGCGCGAGAGAAACTTCTGATGTCGATCTGTTTTTCGACTATGAAATAGGCCGCTTCGGCCTCTTTGAATTGATGGACGTGAAGGAGTTTGCGGCTCGAATCCTCGGCGGCCGCGTTGACATCATGACGCGCGACAGCCTGCATAAGCGCCTAAGGCCGCAGATTGAGGCGACGGCGCTTCGCGTCTTTTAATGAACCCGCGCTCGGCTGCTCTCCGTCTGCTGGACATAATCGAAGCGATTGAGCGCGTGCAAACCGTAATGGCGGACCTATCGCTCGAGGCTTACGAGACGGATTGGCAAAGTCAGTGGGTGGTGGAGCGCGGACTTGAGATCGTTTCGGAGGCCAGCCGTCACCTCTCTGATGACATCAAAACTCGGCATCCCGAAATTCCTTGGAAAAAGGTGGCCGGCATCGGCAATGTGCTGCGTCACGATTATGAGAGCGTCGCCGCCCCCATCATATGGAAATTGGCGCGGATTGATCTTGGCCTGCTGGAACAAGCCTGTCGTGACGAATTGCGCGCCTTACGTGATAGCGGCCTCAGCGACTGAAGCCATCGGGCATATTCACGCCACTGCTCGCATCGCCGCGTCGAACTCGCGCGTCGCCTCCGCGGCATCAAAGGGTTCGACGGGCCGCCGCACGCATTCCAGCGCCTTTTCGGCGCGCGCGAGCGCCGCGCCCTCAAGCGGCGGCGCGCCTTCGGCGACCGGCCACGCTTCCGCAAGGTCGCCGTTGCAATGCAGTACAATATCGCAGCCCGCCGCAATCGCGCGCTCGGCGCGTTCGCGAAAGCTCCCCGTCAGCGCCTTCATCGACAGATCGTCGGTCATCAAAAGACCGTCGAAGCCAATATGGCCGCGGACGACGTCGCAGATCACCGCCTTCGACAGCGTGCCGGGCGCGGTCGGATCGATCGCCGTATAGACGACATGGGCGCTCATCGCCATCGGCAGATCGGCGTTCGCCTTGAACGGCGCAAAATCAATAAGCTCCAAGTCCTCGCGACACACCCCCACCACCGGCAGCTCTAAATGGCTGTCGGCGCGGGCGCGCCCATGGCCGGGAATGTGCTTCATCACCGGCGCGACGCCGCCCGCCATCAACCCTTCGGCGGCGGCGCGGCCGATCGCGGCGACGCGCGCCGGATCGCGGCTATAGGCGCGATCGCCGATGATGCTGTGGGAATCCTCCGCCGGCGCATCGAGCACCGGCAGGCAGTCGACGTCGATTCCGACCTGTCGCAGCTCATGGGCGATGAGCCGCGCGCCGAGCCAAGCCAAACGCTCGGCTTGCGCGGCGTTGGCGGCCGCCAGCTCAAAGCGCGCGGCGGCCGGATAGGCCCGCCAGTGCGGCGGACCCAGACGCTGCACGCGGCCGCCCTCCTGATCGACTAGAACAGGCGCATAGCGGCCGAGCGCGTCCCGGATTTCGGCGGTCAGCCGCGCGATCTGCTCGGGCGCGTCGACATTGCGGCGAAAGAGGATCACGCCCCAGGGCGCGGCGTCGCGCAGGAACGCGCGCTCGTCGGCCTCGAGCGTGAAGCCTTTCAATCCACAGATGAAGGCGCGCATGTCGTCTCGTCAGTTGCCCGCGACGAAGCAGGAGCCGCCGGTCGCCTTCACCTTGCTGCAGATCGCGTTCGCGGACTCCTTGCTCACCGCCCCGACGCGCACGCGATAGACGGTTTTGTCATTCACGGTCGCCATTTTGAAGGTCGGCTTCAGGCCGCCAAGCTGTGAGCGATATTTGCTGACGACCGTTTTCAGCAATTCGCGGGCGTCGGCCTCGCTGTCGGCTGCGCCAAACTGCACGGCGAAGCCGCCTTTGCTCGGAGGCGCCGACTGACCGGTATCTGCATCTGGCGCAGACTCTTCCACTGCGGCCACTTTCGGCGCCACAGGTTTCGGCTTGGCGATTCGCGGGGGCGTCGCCGTTGGTTTCGCCTGCGTCGGCGGCGTCGCGGTCGCGGCGCCGATGGCGCCGGCCACGGCTGTATGCGCCGCTGTCTCCGCGGGCCGGCTCGCCATGGCGACGGCAGGCGGCAGAGCGCCATCTTCCACCCGGCTGCCGTCCGGCCGCACCGTGACGGTTTTGACCTTCTTTGGCGCAGCCGTGGCGGAAGCCGGAGGCTCATGCGGCAGGTTGACAGGTCCGTCGCCGAGCAGCGCCGCGCTCGGCGTGACCGAAGGATCCACCGCCTGTTCCTGATTGGTGACAAGCTTTTGAACCGGCGCCTGCTCCCTACGGTCCAGAACGACAGCGGCGCTGGCGTCTGGCGTCGTCGTTTCGGCCTCGACGCTTGGCTTGACCTTCACCGGTCCTTCCGGCGCGACGATGGTCGCAATTTCGCGTGAGCCATTCGAGCCGCTCCGATGCCAGAAAGCGAAGCCGATGCTCAGAACGGCGACGAGAGATATCGCGACGACGGCGTGCCAGGGCCGGAACCAGGAGCGCCACCCGCCGTGGGGATCCTCATAGTCTTCATCGCTCTGGCCATAATCGAGATATTGCGAATCATCGCTCCAACCGGCCTCTGCGCCGTAATGGGCGGGGTCGTATCCGGCCTGCTGGGCGCTATAGCCCGGCGGGAGATCGCGATAGTCGGGATCCACCGGATAGGCGGGCTCCAGAGGCTGCTCCATCGACGGCTCTGGATAATAGGGCGGCTCAGCGGCCACTGGCGGCGCGGCGTCATAGGAACCGCGCAGTTCGGCGGATTGAACCCGAGCGTCACGCGCCTCCGCGAGAATTTGGCTGTAGGGATCAGCGGCGACGTGGTCCTGTCCTTGGACCAGCCGCGCGAGTTCGCTGAGCGGATCTTCGACTTGCGGGGCGCGTTCGGGCCCACGCAGCCGCCGCTCGAATTCGCCGAGATCGATCGCCGGGCCTCTAACCGATGTCTCGCGCATAATGCACCTCGTTGATTCCTGGGGGGCGCGAAGCAAAATGATAGCGCGTCCGACGCCTGGCCGTGGCCGCTCAAGGCGTCGATTAGCGCATCTCGTCGGGGGCGCTCACGCCGAGCAGCCTCAAGCCTGACCCCAGGACGATCGTTAAAGAGCTAACCAACGCAACCCGAGCGATGGTTAACTCTCTCTCTTCAGCCTTAACAAAGCGTAAGTGCGGCTGATCTTTGCCGCGATTCCAATGCGAATGGAACACGCTCGACAGTTCGTGCAGGTAAAAGGCCACCCGGTGGGGCTCATGAGCCGCGGCTGCCGCCTCGATCACCCGCGGATATTGAGCGATCATCTTGGCCAAAGCAAGTTCGCCATCATCCGCTAAAAGCGCCAGATCCGCCTCGGCTAGGCTTTGAGCCGAGAGGTCCATATCGGGAAAAGCGGCGAGCGCCTGGCGCAGCGCCGATTTTCCCCGCGCATGGGCGTATTGGACGTAAAAGACCGGGTTGTCCTTCGATTGTTCGATGACCTTGGCAAGGTCGAAGTCGAGCGGCGCGTCATTCTTTCGATACAGCATCATGAATCGCACGGCGTCGACGCCGACCTCGTCGACGACCTCGCGCAACGTGACGAAGTCCCCGGCCCGCTTCGACATTTTGACCGGTTCGCCGGCGCGCATCAGCTTGACGAGCTGGCAAAGCTTGACGTCGAGCGTCACCCGCTTGTCCGAGAGCGCGGCGACGGCCGCCGTCATGCGTTTGACATAGCCGCCGTGATCGGCGCCCCAGACGTCGACAAGCGTGTCGAATCCACGATCGATCTTGTCCTTATGATAGGCGATATCGGCCGCGAAATAGGTCGGCGAGCCGTCGGATTTCTTCAAGGCGCGGTCCACGTCGTCGCCAAAGAGCGTCGATCTGAACAGCGTCTGCTCGCGATCCTCCCAGTCGTCGGGCAGCTGCCCTTTGGGCGGGGGCAAGCGGCCCTCATAGACGAGGCCTTTCGCCCGCAGCCAGTCGATGGCGGCGTCGATCGCCGAGACGCCGTCTTTTTCCGCGTGCAAGGCCCGTTCGGAAAAGAACGTCTCATGCGTGATGTTCAAGGCGGCGAGATCGCCGCGGATCAACTCCATCATCGCGTCGATCGCGGCGGCGCGAACGACGGGCAGCCACTCGCTCTCCGCCGCGCCGGCGAGCGCCTTGCTATGCGCCTTGGCGAGCGCCGCGCCGACGGGTTTCAGATAGTCGCCCGGGTAGAGCCCCTCGGGGATCGTGATCGCCTCGCCGAGGGCCTCGCGGTAGCGCAGATAAACGGAGCGCGCCAGAACATCGACCTGGGCGCCGGCGTCATTGATGTAATATTCGCGCGTCACCGCGCAGCCCGAAAACGCCAGGAGATTTGCGAGCGCATCGCCAAAGACCGCGCCCCGGCCGTGGCCGACATGCATCGGCCCCGTCGGATTGGCCGAGACATATTCGACGTTCACCTTGCCCTGCAGAGCGCTTGACCGGCTCTTGACGACGCGGCCGAAATTCGGCGGATCGCGCAACACGGCGCGTAGAACCTGCGTGAACATCTCGGGCTTCAGCCGGATATTGATGAAGCCCGGCCCGGCGACCTCGGTCGCGGCGACGTCCGGCGATTGCGCAAGCGCGTAGCCGATTTCGACCGCCAGTTCGCGCGGCGAGGCGAAATGCGGCTTCGCCTCCTTGGCGAAGACCATGGCGGCGTTCGACGCGAGATCGCCCAGCGTCGCGTCCTTTGGCGGCTCGACGACGAAGCGCGCGTGATCAAGACTGGGCAGCCGGCCGTCGGCCGCGATACGATCGAGAATGGCGGCGATGCGAGCGTGAAAGTCGTCGAAAATGTTCATGGAGGTCCGGGCGCGAAAGGAGGTGCGCGGCGGTTTAGCAGACTGCGGCGCCATGCGCACCTTCGGTCGCGGGGTCGTAACGCGACACTGCTAATTCCCCGACGGCCTCCCTTCAAAGCGCACAGCGCCATGGCGCGCGTCTTCGCGTGCCAATTCAGCTCAAACCACGCGCGCGCGGATCGTCGCTATTCGATAAACCAGCCCAGCCGAAAAAAGTGCCTTTTGGAGGATGAATTTCGACCCGCAAAAGGCGAGAAGGTCCAATCCCTTCACGCAGCCTAACCAAAAGCTGCGCTGCAAATTCAAGAAAAGCGGACGGCTTTTCCGCCCTAAAATCGGGGTGTCGTGAGACACGCGACCCGAAACCCTCGCAGCCTTGCGGAAGGCAAGGCTGGTAAAGTGAGCTGTCTGCGGCTAGGGCTGCTCAATGTTCGGAGATCACGAAGGCATCTATCTCGGCTTTGACCCCGGAGGCAACCGCAAATTTGGGGTCGCCATTCTCGATGGAAACTGCGTGAAAGCCTCCACTGTCAATACTGTGGACGATGCGATGAAGTGGGCGGTCGATGCGTGCGGAACGCGGAAGCCGATTGCGGCTGGCATCGACACATTGCTGCATTGGGCAACATCCGAGAGCGGCATGCGACCATGCGATCAGCAGCTTCGCGCTACGTATCGTGCTGTGAGGAACAGCATTGTGGCACCTAATGGCCTGTTTGGAGCGATGGCGATTGGTGGACTGGCGCTGGCCCTTAGGCTGCGCCAGAAATGGCCGGGACTTGTTTTGAACGAGACTCACCCCAAGGTGCTTTTGCACGCACGGTTCAAACGATACGATCCAAAAGGATTCAGAGTCTGTTGAAACGGCGATTCGGTGCTTTGTACATCGAGGACATTACACCGAATCGAATATCCAAACAGAGCACGAGCTCGACGCTGCTCTCTCCGCATGGGCCACACAGAAAGGACTTGCTGAGGGTTGGGTAGACATCGTTGGAGACCGGAACAATCTACTATTTCCCGCGGGAGAGGTTCGGTATCTGTGGTGCGAAGCACTTGCATTGAGCCGCGCGGCGTCTCCGTCCCATCCGACTCGATCCCCCAGTACCGATGCGAATATCTGAACGAAGACTGGAATGGCGCTCGGAGTGATACAATGCCCGTTTGAACGGCTCGCATGTCATTCCCGAACGCGCGCAAAGCGCGCGATGGGGAATCCGGAACAAAACCGGGGCTACCGGATCGACTCTGGATTCCCGGTCAGGCCTTCGGCCTACCGGGAATGACATGGTCCAAGCGAAAGAACCAGCCGGAATCCGTATGAAACATTTGTGAGCAGCCTCACCCGCCAAACACCCGCTTCACTTCGTTCAGCGCGTAGCGGTCGGTCATGCCGGCGATATAATCGGCGACCACCACAGCCCGATCGGCGTCCTGCAACGCGACCGCCTGCGCCGCCCATTCCGCCGGCATCAGCTCCGGGTTCTCAAAAAAGGCCGGAAAGAGCCGAGAAATCGCGTCGCGCGCGCGCTCCCAGACGCCCATGACCTTCTCGTGCCGATACATGTTGGCGAAGAGGAAAGCCTTGATGTCGCGCTCGGCTTCGGCCATGGGCGGCGAGAGACGGACAAGGGCTTCGCCCGCCCGCCGCGCTTCATCGGCGCTCGCCGGCGAAACACGCGCCAAACGCCGTAGCGATTCGCCGATCGAATCCTCGACGAAGGCGGTGATGACGCGGCGCACCAGCTCATGAATGACGCGCGGCCGTTCGAGGCCGGGATGTTCGTCGCGGACATGCGCGAGCACCCCTGCAATGAAGGGCGTGCGCGCGATGTCGTCGAGCGAAAACAGTTCGGCGCGCAGGCCGTCGTCGATGTCATGGCCGATATAGGCGATATCGTCGGCCTGAGCCGCGGCCTGCGCCTCAACGCTGGCGAAGGTCGAGAGATCGAGCGGAAAGGCAGCGTCGAACGCCGCGATATAGCCCGACTGTGGACGAACACTCGCCACGCCAGCCACGGGCTCCTCATCCTGAGGAGCGGCCCGCAAGTCGGGTTTACCCGACTTGCGAATTTGAATGTCGATCTCGGGCAAGCCCGAGATCGAAGGCGGCGTCTCGAAGGACGAGGCGCCGTGCGCTTCGGACTCGGCGCTCTCCCTCTTCCTTCGAGACGCCAGCGTCGCTCGCTCCTCAGGATGAGGGAGAAGCAGATCGGGATCTGCATCGCGCTTCAAGAGCGGTCCATTGTGCTTGACGATGCCTTCCAGCGTCTCCCAGGTCAGATCGAGACCGTCATAGCGCGCGTAACGGCGCTCGAGCAGCGTCACGACGCGCAGCGCCTGAGCGTTGTGATCAAACCCGCCATAGGGCGCCATGCAGGCCTCGAGCGCGCCCTCGCCCGCGTGGCCGAACGGCGTATGGCCGAGGTCATGAGCGAGCGCCACGGCCTCCGCCAGATCCTCGTCGCAGCGCAGGGCGCGGGCGAGCGCGCGGGCGATCTGCCCGACCTCGATCGTATGGGTCAGGCGGGTTCGGAAATGATCGCCGTCGAGGGGCACGAAGACCTGGGTCTTATGCGCGAGCCGGCGAAAGGCGGTGCAGTGGATGATTCGGTCGCGATCGCGCTGGAATTCGCTGCGCGTCGGCGAGGGCGCCTCTGCATAGAGCCGGCCGCGCGAGCGCGCGGCGTCGCTGGCGTATGCCGCGAGAGGGCCGCGAACCGCCATATGCGCGCCTTTCATTGAAACGCCTCAGGTTTGGACCTATCTTGCCGCAGAGAGCATATCCCGCAAACGGCCGGGCCGCCGTAGAATGGGATATGCCGAATTTCGGATTTCGGGCGAGTTTCTTTCGATCGGGCGTGCGCCCGCAGTAACTCGCGACGGCCCGCGCAGGCAAGTGACGGAGAAACGGATGACTACGGCGGCAAGCGATATCGCGCTCACCGATCAAGCGGCGCGGCGCATTCACGCGATTCTCGCCAATGAGTCGCCCGGCGCGGTGTTTCGCGTTTCAGTCGAGGGCGGCGGCTGCTCCGGCTTCCAATATCATTTCGCGGTGGATTCCGCCCCGGGCGCGGAGGATGCGCTCCTTGAGCACGCCGGCGCCCGGGTCGCGATCGACCCCGCGTCCATTGGCTTTCTCGCCGGCGCCAGCATCGACTTTGTCGACGATCTTATGGGACAGTCCTTCCGCGTCGTTAATCCCAACGCCGTCTCCTCCTGCGGCTGCGGCACCAGCTTTTCGGTCTGACGCCACAGTCGCGTTGCAAGCGTGCGTCACGCTGCTGCGGGATCATTTTGCGGCGACCGCTCGGCGCCATCTTGGGAGTCTCAGCCTTGGACGCTCTCTTCATTGGCCATGCCTATATTGACGTCACCATGCGCGCCGAGCGCATGCCCTCGGGCGACCAGAAGGCGTTAGCGCGCGACTATGCGGTGAGTTTCGGCGGCAACGCCGTCACCGCCGGCTTCGCCTGCGCCAAGCTCGGCCATCCCGTCGATCTCTTGACTACGCTCGCGCCCGACTGGCTCGGCCACATGTTCATGGACATGGCCCATACTTACGGGATCGATGTCCATCCGCGACGGGTGGCGCGCTCGTCGCTGTCGTTCGTCTGGCCCAATGACGGCAAGCGGGCGATCCTGCGCGCGCGCGACGACGCTTATCTGCAGGGTGTGCCGCGCCTCGACATTTCGGAAACGCGGCTTCTCCATCTCGATGGGCATATGGCCGACGCCGCGCTCCATTACGCGAAGGGGGCTCGGGCGCGCGGCGCTCTCGTCTCGCTTGACGGCGGCGCGCTGCGGCCCTGCATCGAGGAGCTGACAGGTTACGTCGACGTCGCGGTGGTGGCCGAAAAGCTCTGCGAGCAAATGTCCTTGTCGGAACTCGACATGCTCGGCTGGCTGAAATCCAAGGGCTGCCGGATCGGCGGGGTGACGACCGGCGAAAAGGGCATGTTGTGGTATGACGAGGACGGCGAGATTTCGCAGATGCCCTCGCTCTCCGTGCCGCACGAACTCATCGTCGATACGTCCGGCGCCGGCGACGTCTTTCACGGCGCCTATTGCGCCTCCTATCTCGAGCGGCCGGACGCGCCCTGGCGGGAGCACTTTGAATTCGCCCGCGCCGCGTCGGCGCACAAAATCCAGCATCTCGGCAATGAGGCGGGGCTGCCCTCGCCCGACGACGTCGCGGCGGCGCTCGCGGCCTTTGCGCCGGCGGACGCGCTCAGCCCGGTGTGAGCCCCATCCGTCGCGGCCACCCATCCGCACGAACGACGCCGACACTTATGCACGACGGAGTCGCCGCGGCGGGCTTGGCAAACCGCCGCCCGCCTTGTATACGCGGGACCGCATTCCCCGATAGCTCAGCTGGTAGAGCACGCGACTGTTAATCGCTAGGTCGTAGGTTCGAGTCCTACTCGGGGAGCCATCTCGGAACGAAATTGCGAACGCCATGCGTGAATGCGGCCGCCTCCCGCTATGTGCGGCAAGCCGGCGCCGTCATTCCGGCCCTCGTCTCTGACATACGTTCCGATCTTCCCGGCAGATTACCGCACAAGTGACCGAAAGCATCTATGACGCCGACGGGAAGTTTCAGACTGATCCCGCAAGCAGTCGCTACCGAATTCATGTCCCCTGTAGCAGGTCGGGCAGTCTCGCCAGCGTTCGGGGCCAGAACTAGGTCGCACAATAATTTCCTCTTTGAGCAAAAGCATCGCCAGGCGCTTCGGCATGTTTGCGAGCCGCATGCCTTTGTTTCCCTCGTTTAGAACGATTTTTGCCAAGACGTTGGTTTAACTGTATTTTTTCGGTTCCGCAAGAAAGAGCTTGCCTCTGCCTTCGGACGGGTTTTTGAACACGACCGAGTGAATTTAAGCTGCGCGAATTATGCAAGCATGAACACAGGCGATTCGAAATCAGGGCTGCAAAAATGAATGCCAATCAATCGAGCGAACCACGTTTCAACATCGTCATCTGGAAGGGCGCGAAGCAACTCGGAACGCTGCGAGATCGCGACGCCAGCCGGGCGCTCAGCAATTTCGGCGGCGTCGTGGCGCGCTACAAAAACTCCACCGACAATCACCGGGTCGAGCTTTACGACGGAGAGAACCTGATCGAGGCCTGGTCGAGCGACGACGGAAACAAGGCTGCTGCTTCCGTAGAGGCGCCCGTCCCGGCCAGCGGAAAAATTCATCGCGAGGGCGAGTGGGTCCGGCGGGCGATCCCTTGTCAGCTCGTGCCATCGCGTTCGGCGAAAGGTGAGCCAGCGTGAGAAAGTGGCAGATTCTCACGTCTCTCATGCGCCGCCGTGCTTCCGCTTCCGGGATCCGCTCGCCGGCGATCTTGGGGAGGTGAGGGTTCCGCACCTTCACGCTTATCCGTTCCGGCGCGCTGCGTTGAAGCACCGAATGCCGATGCGCGTCTGAGGTCCGCTCCTCCCGGTTGGCGCGTTTCGTCGACGCTCGGGAGACCTTCCGCAGACCGCCGCCGCCTTCGTTTCGCCCCTAAAATATGTCAGTAGGCGCAAATATCCTTCGCTGCGCGCCGCCGAGGCGGGCCAACCGGCGCGGTAAATGCGCTCGGCCAGCGGCTCGCTAAAAAACTCGGTCGTCGCCGGCCCAAAGGCATTGGCTCGGCCGCGGCCGCCAATTATTGATGAGACCCATTTTGCAGAGAGAAACAGGGAGGTTCGCATGGCGCGCTTTAAGAATGCTGGGTTGGTATTTGGCTTGATGGTCGGCTTTGCTCTCACTGCTCAAGCAGCGAGAGCCCAGAATCCTATCTCAGAGCTTGCCTCTGGAGTGAATCGCGTGGGGGCCGAGGCGGGACTGGCGGTTACGAACGTGCTGAACAACGTGACGGGAAAGACTACTTCTATGCCGGTCGCCCCTTCACCGGCTCCCGCGATGGCGAGATCGGCTGGTGTCGTCCATCATCATCACCACCCTCATCATAATCTTCACCATCATCATCGCCATCATTTGTGAATCGGGCGGCGGGGTTCCAGCTCCGCCAGTTCGACGCGGGAAATCCGCCTCGCCGGTTAGGCGCGGCGTGACGCGAATGGCGTCCCCGCCCTAGGCTCTGCCCTGCGCGTCCGCAGGGCTTGGTCCTGATGCGCAGGCCTGGCGCCCGGCTTCGGCTTCCGGCGGACAGCAGAGCCGCTTCCAAAACTTCAATTTTTTCGAAGGCGAACGCCTGCCGGCGTCGGGGCGTCGCGCCCGTCCCAAGCGATGGAGGCGCCCCTCGGGCTGATTTCAACGAGCGCCTGCGCTTCTCCCCGGACACGGGCGGCAATCTTTGTATGTGGGGCACGTCCTTTGAACATTGCATCAATTGTTTCAATGCACGCGCCATGAGTTGCCATTTGCTGAAGCAAGACAATGTTTGCAGTATTGAGCCTGATTTCGTCGGGCATTGAAAATCCGAGAGGGCCCGATGATGGCCATTCTGAACAGAAAAACTCTAGCGGCGGCGCAGCTCGTGGCGGGAGCCGCGCTCCTTGTGCTGATCGGCCCCTCGTCCGTCGGACGCGCGCCAAGCGCCGCTTGGGCTGAACCGGCCTATGAGCCGCAACAAATCGCTCGGCGCGAATATCGCCATCACGGCGTCCGCCGTTCGGAAGATCGACTTCAGGATGAAGCTCCGGAAGACGTGAACTCAGCAAGCAGCAGCGGGGCTCTGGCGGCGGCGCTGGCAGCCTGCGACTCGAATGGAACGGCAAGCTTAACGTTGCCAGGCGCCAAGGGCGCGATCAGATTGGACAGCTGCTATCGCGGGCGTGAGCAATTCGTTTGCAGCCTTAATACGCTCTTGGATGAAGCCAAAAAGCTCAACAACGAGTACGGACACATCATCGAGGCCAAATATCTCGCGGTCGGCAATGTCGATGCGATCTGTCGCATCAGGCCCGACGCGCTTTCGGCGGATTTGACAAAGGCGGGCACTTTCGGCGCGAGATTTAAGGACTTGAGGACCGAATACGACCGGCGCATCAGTTGCGCCATGAAAGTCGAGCAGAACCTGAAACAGGTGAATCTGAGCGATATGCCCCACTCGGCGGACATACTGAAGTCGATGAACGACACGCTTGAGGCTGACTTGAAGGATGTCGCCGCCACGCGGCAACAGATTTTCGATCTCAACGAGAAAATGCAGGCCTCGCAGAAGGCCATCGTAACGATCGAAAAGCTTCGTCCAACGATGTGTCTCTCGACATCGGTCCCAACAACCGCCGAGCGCGCGGAAAAACCTGTCGGCGGAGGCCCGTAGGCAAGGACGCCCCGCAGTTGGCCTTTAGAAGATGGACGACCTCGCCGGCTTGGAGACTCGCCGGCCAAGTCCCCACATCGTAGCTCCCCTTCCCTTCGGCGTTCCTTCGCGACTGACCGTCTGTCCGGTCTCGCGCGCGCCGTCATCGAGTTGAGGAGCGACCAGACGCTTCATCATGGCGGCGTCCGGGTATATCGACTTGTTTCTCGAGATGCTCCCATCGACCAAGGATTTCGAGGCGAGGACGCCGTTGGCGACGCCAATGAAATTCGTATTGCGGGCCGCGATTTCAGGCAGCAGAAGAAAGTCGATGAATTTGTATGCTTCTTCGACGTGTGGAGCGTCCATCGGTATGACGAGATTGTCGAGTCGAATAGGAGCGCCCTCTCGGGGGATGAAAAAGTCGATCTCGACGAATTCCTTCACCATGCCGGCTGTGTAGCGGGCGCGCAGGCTATCCAGGGAAAAGCCGACCGCGACGCAGACGTCGCCGTTGACCAGCGCGTTGACATAGTCGCGAGAGTCGAGACGTTTGCTGTCGCGCCGGACGGCGGTCAAAAGCTCGGCGGCGCGCATGCCGTCCGTGCGTCGATCCAAACCCGGCGAAAGTCGCCAGTTGGACCACAGATATTGCAGCGCAGCTGAAGATAAATCTTCAGGACTGTCCAATAGTCCCACCCCGCATGCCGACAATTTCTTCAAATTTTTTTGCTGGAAGAGTAACCCCCATGAGTCGAACGAGAAATCCGCCGACGGCGGGGCCTTTCCCGCGAGTTCCCTGCCCATGAGCTCCCGGGCCTTTCCGACGTCGTAGGCGATCCCCATCGCAAACCACGCATAATTGACCGCGTGTTCGTTCCCGGGGTCATAGGTGGCAAGGCGCTCCATAATCTCTGGCCAAAGATTGACGGCGTTGGGAAGCTTGCTCTTGTCGAGCTTCTGATAGAGGCCTCTGGCGATCTGCTTTCGCAACACGCCACTCGAGACGATCACGACGTCAAAAGCCCGGTTCCCAGGCTGAAGCATTGTTTCTAAGCTCTCGTCAGAACTGTAGCTCTCGTAAGTCACCTCAATGCCGGTCGTCCTGGTGAAATCTCTCAGCACACGGGGATCGACGTAGTCGCCCCAGCCCAAAACGTTGACCATCCTTTCTTGGCTGATAGCGGGAAGGATGCAGCAAGAGAACGACAACGCGATGCTGCTCAGCGCGACTCTAAGCACGCTTGTGGGATTCATTGGGGAACGCTCTGATCTTCCTGTCGAGAACCCCATGGCGGGCGTCTTGCAACCAAATATCTATGCGCCGCTGCCGTCGCGGCAATGCGCAAACAGAATCTCTCTATCCGGATGCCGGATGATCGCGAGTTTTTCATCAAAGTGAAGCTGAGCCGCGCGCCGGGACGCGCCAAGCAAAACGCCCCGCCGTCACTTCCGCAGTCGGGGCGACTCAGCGAATAAGGCCGAACGCTTGACCCGAAAGGACGAGACTGACATCAACTCGCCAGCCGAGATTGACGCCCGAATTGAGGAGAGCGCGCTCATGCGATCGCGCGAAATTTCAGCCGAAAAACGCTGGATGCGTCGGCCGCTCCGCGTGCGCTATCGTCATTGGGTTTTCAGACTCCCATTCGTGCGCAATTATCGTGGGATGGTGGTTGGACGCACGATCCTCTTTAAGGGCGACGAGTCGGAGGTTTCACAGACGCTCTTTCGGCATGAACTCATTCACCAGGAGCAGATCAATCGGCACGGGATCGCGCGTTTCTATCTGATCTATTTCCGCGACTATCTTTCGAACCTTTGGCGCTTGCGCAATCACGACGCCGCCTACCGCAATATTCCGTTCGAAAAAGAAGCTTTCGAACGCCAAAGCGAAGTCGGAAGAGACCTGGATGATGATCGGCGGACGTGATCGCAATGTCATTGCTCATAATAGACAATCAGGCGGTAGCCCCTCCGCAGCCCACGCCCTTCAAAGCGACTCACTGCTTCTCCAACCAAACTTGATCAAATTTGGTCTGGCTTGAGCCAAAAAGGCCTATGTGTTACCAAACTCGCATGCTTTATCTATCCGATAGAATCATCAGCGGTTCGTTCGCAGATTCTCTGCTCAAATGGCTTCCGGCCACTCTTAAAGCCTCGATTTCATCCAGGCTTGAAGAAATCGTCGTCAGATCTCTTGAACAGACCGAGACATGGCGACGTTGGCGCCTATTCGACGAGATTTCGGAACGGTCGAATTTGAGCCTCTTCTGCGTAGGCTCAAGTTCCGAGCATTACGTCATCAATTGTCGCGATAAACATATCAGCCGAGAGCTTTTCCTCGGAGGAGAGCAACGCGATTTCCAGAAGCTGTTAGCGTCCATCGACATCATCGCGCAAAAAGGACGTCGGCCGACCGTACTTGTCGATGTTGGCGCGAATCTGGGATCGATTTGCATTCCAGCTGTTGCGCGCGGCCACTTCGCCAGAGCTATCGCGATCGAACCACACCCACTAAATTGCAGATTGTTACGGGCAAACGCCGCATTGAATGGTGTTCAAGATCGGATCGCGATTTTTGAGATGGCCGCTGGCGCTCAGCCCGAGGAGGCGCTGGAACTGGAGTTGTCCACGGACAACTGGGGAGACCATCGCATAGCAATCGGCTCCAATGCGCAAAGCCAGTCGTCTTCGTCCTGCGAGCGGATTCAGGTGCAATCGAAGCGCCTTGATGACATCCTAAGCGTGCAGGACGTGGACGAAGCGCTGCTTTGGATCGATGTGCAAGGCTTTGAAGGTCACGTGCTCCGCGGCGCCCGGGCGCTGCTCGAATCCAAGACGCCACTATGCATAGAATTTTGGCCTTACGGGCTGGAGCGGTCAGGAAGCATTGAACCGCTTCTTGAAAGCGTCGCCGGATATGAAATCTTCTATGATCTCGCTCAGCCGGACCGTCGTCGTCCGATCAATGAACTTCGGTTGCTATTTGATGAAATTGGGTATGGCGAGCAGCAAACCGATATTTTGATCTTGTGAGCGCCATGTGAGAGTTGGTCCCCGAGGGGTTCCATCCAAAAAGGCGTCGTGACCGCTTGATTGACGCGTCGCAATCGCATTTCCAGGCACTAATGATTGGCGGCAATCCACGAGCAGGCC
Source organism: Methylocystis sp. H62 (assembly GCF_015709515.1). Lineage (GTDB taxonomy): Bacteria > Pseudomonadota > Alphaproteobacteria > Rhizobiales > Beijerinckiaceae > Methylocystis. The sequence goes on along the minus strand of NZ_JADNQZ010000051.1, from coordinate 115,258 downwards.
GGCTCGGCCAAGCAGGAGGCATGAGTGCAGGCGCCGGAACTTGCCGTATCGCGCTGGTTCAATACGCCGACGCCGATCACGCTCGCAGCGCTCCGCGGGCGCGTGGTCATGCTGCACGCGTTTCAAATGCTGTGTCCCGGCTGTGTCGCGCATGGCACGCCGCAAGCGCAGCGCGCGCATGCGCTGTTCCGCGAGTCCGGCCTCGCCGTCATCGGCCTGCACACGGTGTTCGAACATCACGCGGCGATGACGCCGGTGTCGCTCGAAGCCTTCATCCATGAATATCGGCTGACATTTCCCATCGGCGTCGACGAGCCCGCAGAGAGCGGGCCGATTCCCATCACCATGGCGCGCTATGCAATGCGCGGAACGCCAACAGCGATCCTGATCGGCCGCGACGGCGGCATTCGTCATCACGGCTTTGGACAAGAGGACGACATGGCGCTTGGCGCCATCATCGGAACGCTGCTCGCCGAACCCGCGCCCTAACTATTCGGCGCGCCGTTCAATCTCCTCCATATCGGCGTCGGTCAATCCGAAATGGTGGCCGATCTCATGCACGAGCACATGGGTGACGATGGCTCCGAGCGTATCTTCGCTATCGGCCCAATAGTCGAGCATCGGTCGTCGATAGAGCCAGATCATGTTCGGCTGTTCGCCCGTCTCGGAGAGATGCGCGCCCTGCGTGAGGCCGCGCCCGCGAAAGAGACCCAGAAGATCGTATTCGCTTTCACATTGCATATCGTCGAGCGTTTCCTCGTCGGGAAAATCCTCGACGCGGATGACGAGACCTTCGCACAATCGCGTGAAGCTTGTCGGCAGAGTCGCATAGGCCGCATCCGCGAGCGCTTCCATATCGGCAAGCGTCGGCGGTCTTAGGCGGCTCCAGTCCTGTTCAATCATCGTCAGATCATCGCAGGCATATGCCGCCACCGCTAGGAACAATCGGCGCCACGCGGTGTTAGGCAGGATCACCATCATAGGAGCTCACTCATGAATAAGCTGTTGATCGCGGCGCTTGCGCTTGGCGCTTTCGGGTTTGCGCAATCCGCGGTGTCGGCGCCCGCCGCCTCTCCTGTGTCGGGCATGATCCGGACCAATGACGGCCTCGTGCAGAACGTGCGCGATCGTGACGGGGACTGGAAGGACCGCGGTTATCATCGCGGCTGGGATCACAATCGTCGCGGGTTCTGGGGACGTGAAAACCGCTCCTGGCGCGACGACAAATGGCGCGGCGGGCACAAGCGCGACTGGGACAACGATCATCGCGGACGCGACCGCGACTAAGCGAAAGCCACTCGACGCAAGGCGTGACCCATAGGGGCGTCCGCAATGCGGGCGCCTCTTTTCCTTGGCCCGGCCAGGGCGAGCCAGGGCGACGCCGCGAATCCGCGCGATCACACAGGAACAATCGGGCGCGATGCGATGTTCAGGCAGGATCATATCGGGAGGAGAAAACTCATGAATAGACTGTCGATCGCGGCGCTTGCGCTTGGCGCTTTCGGGTTCGCGCAGTCCGCAGTTGCCTCTGCGCAGTTTTTTCCCGCGCGCCTGACGCAGGCGGACCATGGTCTTATGCAGAAAGCAGATGACCGCGATCAGGGCTTGAGCAATCAGGGCTTGAGCGATCAGGGCTTGGGAGGCGAGCGGGGCGACTATTGGGGTCGTGGCGGCGGCGGCGATCGCATGTGGCGCGACACGCGTCCCTGGAGCGACGATCAATGGCGAAACGATCCAGATTTGGATCAGAACGCGCCGGACGACGACGACTGACGCGCTTTCAGTCGCGGCTCTCCGCTCTGCTTTTTTGCGACGCCAGCAGCGAGGTTGCGGCGTCGCTGCTTTTTGATTAGCGCCAGCCGCGCACGTCCACCAAGCGTCCGGCGACTGCCGCTGCGGCCGCCATCGCCGGGGAGACGAGGTGGGTTCGGCCCTTAAAGCCCTGTCGTCCCTCGAAATTGCGATTGGACGTCGAGGCGCAGCGCTCGCCCGGCGCCAAACGGTCGGGATTCATCGCCAGACACATGGAGCAGCCCGGCTCCCGCCATTCGAAGCCGGCGGCGGTAAAGATCTTGTCGAGACCCTCCGCTTCCGCCTGCGCCTTTACGAGACCCGATCCCGGCACAACCATCGCGTTGATGCGTTCGGCGACGCTCTTTCCCTCGACCATCTTCGCCGCCGCACGCAAATCTTCGATACGGCCGTTGGTGCAGGAGCCGATGAACACGCGGTCGATCTCGATGTCGGTGATGCGTTCGCCGCCCCTCAGCCCCATATAGTCGAGCGCGCGTTCGATGGCGGCGCGCTTTTGCGGCGTCTTCGCGCTGTCGGGGGTGGGCACGAATCCATCGATGGTCGCGATGTCTTCAGGCGAGGTGCCCCAGGTCACGATCGGCGGCAGATTGCTGGCGTCGAGCCTGACGATCTTATCGAAATGCGCGCCCTCGTCCGTGTACAGCGTCTCCCAATATTTGCGGGCCATGTCGAACGCTTCGCCCTTTGGACCTTTTGGGCGATCCTTCAGGTAGGCGAAAGTTTTCTCGTCCGGCGCGACGAGCCCGGCGCGGGCGCCGCCTTCGATCGACATGTTGCAGACCGTCATACGGCCTTCCATCGACAGGTCGCGGATCGCTTCGCCTGCATATTCGATGACGTGTCCGGTGCCGCCGGCGGTGCCGATCTTGCCAATGATCGCGAGGATGATGTCTTTCGCGGTGGCGCCGTCGGCGAGCTTGCCGTCGACCTGCACCAGCATATTGGCCGCCTTATTCTGGATCAGCGTCTGGGTTGCGAGCACATGCTCGACTTCCGACGTGCCGATGCCATGCGCGAGCGCGCCAAAGGCGCCGTGAGTCGAAGTATGACTGTCGCCGCAGACGATCGTCATGCCGGGCAGCGTGAAGCCTTGCTCCGGGCCGACGATATGCACGACGCCCTGGCGCCGGTCGTGCTCGTCGTAATATTCGACGCCGAACTCGCGCGCGTTGAGCGCAAGCTGTTCGACCTGCGCCCTGCTCTCGGAATCTTCAATCGGCAAAGAGCGATCGGTGGTCGGCACATTATGATCGACGACGGCGAGCGTCCGTTGCGGGGCGCGGACAGATCTGCCGGTCATGCGCAAGCCTTCGAACGCCTGCGGACTCGTCACCTCATGCACGAGGTGGCGATCGATATAGAGCAGGGACGCGCCATCATCCTTGTGGTCGACGACATGGTCGTCCCAGATCTTGTCGTAAACGGTGCGGGGCGCGGCTTTGGACATTTATCTCTTCCTCTTGCTGGCTTCTCGCGATCCGGCTCGCTGATTGATTTCCTCGTCCTGAGAGCGGCCGCAGGCCGCGTCTCCTAGGACAAGGACATCACGGGCGGCGCCCTCGTGCTTCGAGACCACTCCGGCCTGTTCAGCATGAGGCCGACTGCAATTGGCCGCCTCTATTCGTCTCCCTTGAATTGAGGCTCTTCTACCCGTAACGCAAGCTGCATGGAAGTGAGTTCGAAGCCCAGCCCTCCCCGAGCCCATAAGCGATGAGCCTGCCCTCCCCAGAGCTTCCTGCGCCGCTTTCGGCGGCTATCGAGGCGAGGCTTGAGGGCCGCGCACAAGGAATGCTGCGCGACAGAGCCCGGCAGTTGTCGGAGCGCTACCGAGCCCATAGGCCGACCAGCGAAACCATTCGTGACGAGACGGACGCCCTGGCCTATGCGGCGACGCGCATGCCCGCGACCTACGCCGCTATCGTGACGGCGCTTGGACGGCTCGACGAGCAGAGTCCCGAATTCGCGCCAAAGCGGATGCTCGACGTTGGCTGCGGCCTTGGCGCTGCCTCCTGCGCCGCGGCGACTGTGTGGCCCAGCATCGCCGAGATCACGCTCCTTGACCGCAGCGCGCTGTTCCTGAATCTCGCGACGGCGCTGGTGCAGGACAGCGGACTTCGCGCAACGATCGCGGCGCAGCACGCCGATATGGCCACGCCACGGGCGGGCGAGGACGCCGCGTCGTTCGACCTGGTCGTCATCGGCTACGCGCTTACGGAAATCGCCGAAGCCGACCTCCCAGCCGTCATCGATCAGCTTTGGTCGCGCACAAGTGGCGCGCTCGTGATCGTCGAGCCGGGCACGCCTCGCGACCATGCCCGGCTGATGATCGTCCGCAGCCGGCTGATTGCGCTCGGCGCGCACATTCTCGCGCCCTGTCCCCACCAGGCGCCCTGCCCTTTGCCGGCGAACGACTGGTGCCATTTCTCGGTCCGGCTGCCACGGCGGCGCGCGCATAAATTGGTCAAAGGCGCCGACGCGCCCTTCGAGGACGAGAAGTTCGCCTACCTCGTCGCGGGGCGATCCGCCGGAACGCCGCCACGGGCGCGCGTCATCGCCCCGCCCCGCGTCAGCAAGGCCGGAATTTCCCTAAGGCTCTGCGCCGATAAAGCATTCGAAGAGACATTCATTCCCAAGCGCGACAAGGCGCGCTACGAAAAGATCAGGAAAAAAGACTGGGGCGATCCGCTGCATGCCCCGGCGGAGGAAATTTGATGAAACAGCCACGTCCGAGGGTCGCGCCCTATCTGACCGTCAGCCCCGCCGCCGCAGCCATCGCTTTTTACACCGGCGCCTTCGGCGCCCAGCAGCGGGCCCTCATGCCGTCGGTCGACGGACTGCGCATCGCCCACTGCGAACTGCTGATCAACGGCGGCTCGGTGATGCTCGCCGACATCTTCCCCGAATTTGGCCAGACCCGCGTGCCCCTGCCTGGCGAGCACGTGACCGTCTCCATCAGCCTCGAATACGACAAGGCGCAGGAGGTCGACGACATCTGCGCGCGCGCCACGAAGCTCGGCGGCAAGGTCGAGACGGCCCCAACCAATTCTTTCTGGGGGACGCGCTACGCCTCCTTGCGCGACCCGTTCGGCCACCGCTGGATCCTCAACGCGCCGCTGGAGAAATAAAAAAGCCGCCCGAAACCCGGGCGGCTGCGGACGGCGGCATTCTGCGAAAACTGTCGTTATTTGCCTGCGACGGCCTTCGGCTTGGTGTCGATGCGCTCGGCGATGCGGGCGGACTTGCCGCGGCGGTCGCGCAGATAATAGAGCTTGGCGCGGCGCACCTTGCCGCGGCGCACGAGCTTGATCGAGTCGATCAGCGGCCCATGGATCGGGAAGACGCGCTCGACGCCTTCGCCATAGGAAATCTTGCGGACGGTGAAGCTCTCGTTCAGCCCGCCGCCGTTGCGCGCGATCACAACGCCTTCATAGGCCTGAATGCGCGCGCGCTCGCCTTCCTTCACCTTGACGTTGACGATCACCGTATCTCCCGGCCGAAACTCGGGGATTTTCTTGCCCTCGATAAGCTTGGCGGCATGTTCCGCCTCGAGCTGCTCGATAATATTCATAACGAAAACTCCTGCCGTTTCGTCTTAGCCGTTGAGGCCGACGAGCGTTTCGGAACGCTGTTCTAGTTGAGTCCCGCTCCATAGCTGAATGGGCGCCTCTTGTCGAGCCGCCGGAGGGTCGGCAGAAACGGTCAAGCTTTCGCAATGCGCGCAAGAGTGATCGTCACAGACATTTCCGCTGATGGCCATATATAGTCGCCTCGGGGGAGCTGGCGTTTCAACGAAGAGGGAGAGACGCGACATGACCCAGCAGGAACAGCCCAACGAAAGCGCGCCACAAGCCGGCGCGGCGGCCGAAGTTGCTTCTGAAGGCCGGCGGCGGCTGGAAGATCTCACCGAGACCCGCACCGAGATCTGGGACTGTCTGCAAGACGCCAACCGGGTCTTGATGGAGCGGATGCAGCAGGAAGCGGCCTTGACCGCCGAACTTGCCTCGAAGCTGACGGCGTCGCGCTCGTTCTCGGAGACCGCGTCGGTTCTTCAGAATTGGACGAGCAAACATATCGAGATGACGACGGAGGACACGCGCCGCCTGTTCTCCGACGCGCAGCAAATGCTCAATGCGGGCACGCGCTTCTGGTCGAACGCCGCGCAAGCGCCAAGCCCAGAAGCCGCCGGACGGTTCATGTCCTAGCGAGGCAGAGCGGAAGCCCTCAGCGGCTTCCGCTTATCCCATGCTCTCGTCTTCGCGGTCGAGCGTGAAGCCGACCTTCAGCACCACCTGATAATCGCTGACCGCGCCCTTACTGATGTTGCCGCGAATCTGGACGACTTCGAACCAACGCAAGTTGCGCAAGGTTTCGCCGGCGCGTTTGAGCGCGGCGCTCACGGCGTCCTCGACGCTGTCGGGCGAAGACCCGACGAGTTCGACGACCTTATAGACATGACCTTCCATATGAAGCTCCCTCAATACAGCTGTCTAACGCTTTGCCTTCGATAGGTAGCGCGGCTTCGCCGCCGACAGCGGCGTTACTTCAATCGATCGCCGAAAAGAAACTCCATCGCGCGATCAAGCCTGATATGCGGCAACGGCTGCGGCTTCTGGTCGGCGCCCAGCGCCGCGGCCGGCGGCCTGAATTTGAGAAAGCGGAAGTCAGCCTCTTCATCGGAAACGGCCAGCGCCTCGCCTTTAAACACGTCGCGCGGATCCGCCGGCAACTCGCCGGGGAAAATCGCGCCTTCCGCCACGCCGTCGAAAGTCTCGTGGCCAATGCGCTCCCCAGCAACAGGCGTGCCGACAATAGCCGAAAGCTTATCGCCCTCGTGCCGCACCATCGCTTCGCGGGTGGCGCGAACGGCGGCGAGCGCGATCACGTCGATCGAGGCGCCCACGCCTTCCGCGCGCTCTATGGCGCGGGCGGTCAGGTGACGCAGGATCGCTTCGAGCCGGTCATGGCTCGTGTGATGCAGATGGTCGGCCTTTGTGGCCGCGAAGAGGATGCGGTCGATCTTCGGCCGAAAGATCGTGGAGAACAGATTGGCGCGGCCGGTGCGAAAAGCCGTGAGGACGCCGGTCAGCGCGGTCTCCAGGTCGCGCACCGCCTCTGGACCGGAATTGAGCGCCGCAAGCGTGTCGACGAGCACGATCTGCCGATCGAGCCGGGCGAAATGATCCCGAAAGAACGGCCGCACGACCTGCGACTTGTAGGCCTCGTATCGGCGCTCCATTTCGCGCCCAAGGCTGCGATAGGGCAACTCCTCGCCCTCCGACACGGGAAGCGGCGCGAAGGTCAGCGCCGGCGACCCCTCAAGATCGCCCGGCATCAGAAACCGTCCCGGCGGCAGGCTCGAGAGCGCGAAACGCTCGGAGCGCGCAAGGCGCAGATATTGGGTGAACGTCCGCGCCAGCTTCTGCGCGGTTTCCTCGCTATAGCGCGCTTTGACGTCCGTCTGCGCGGTCAGGCCCCGCCACTCGCTTGCGATCATCGCCCGCGCCGAGGCGCTCGCGGCGTCGAGCGTCTCGTGAGACCATTGCGCGTAGGATTTGCCAAGGAGCGGCAGATCGAGCAGCCATTCGCCGGGATAATCGACGATGTCGATGTCGAGACGCGTCGGACCCTGGCCGAAGCCTTTGCGCAGCGACCAGCCCTTCGAGCGATATTCCAGCGTCACTCGCAGTTCGGAAATCCGCCGCGTCGATTGCGGCCAATGCCGGTCCAGCCCGGTGAGCGCCGCGAGATGCTCCTCGTACGCGAAGCGCGGGACGCTGTAATCTGGCTGCGGATCGAGATGCGCCGAGGTGATGCGGCCTTCGGCGAGCGCGCGAAACACCGGGAGCTGAGTCTTGCTCTCGCCGGCTTTTTCCGGGCGCGCCGATATCGCGCGCGTCAAATGATGCACAAGAGCGGTGATGAACACGGTCTTGCCGGAGCGCGACAGGCCGGTGACGCCAAGCCGCAGGCGGCCGCCGGCGAGAAAGTCGGCGACGCTCTCGGTGGCGATGCGCGTTTCGAACAGCAGATCGGATAATTGCGACAAGGGCGCGCTCCGGGTCCGCCGACCTATAGCATCACGTCGCGTCCCTACAAGAGACGCTGGTGAGAACATGTCGCGCTGCAAACCAAGGTGAAGACTGGCCAGAAGGATTCCGCGCCGGATGGAGACGAGTTCCTACCGCGGCACGGCGCGCATCATCACCGCTTCGACATCGGCACGTAATCGCGCTGCTTCTCGCCCGTATAGAGCTGACGCGGACGACCGATGCGCGAACCCTGGTCCTCGATCATCTCCTTCCACTGGGCGATCCAGCCGACGGTGCGCGCGACCGCGAACAACACGGTGAACATCGCCGTCGGAAAATTCATCGCCTTGAGCGTGATGCCGGAATAGAAGTCGATGTTGGGATAGAGTTGCTTCTCGATGAAATAGTCGTCGTGCAGGGCGATGCGCTCGAGCTCCAGCGCGACGTCGAGCAGATCGTCCTTGACGCCGAGTTCGTTCAACACTTCGCGCGTCGTGCGCTGCATGATCTTGGCGCGCGGGTCGTAGTTTTTATAAACGCGATGGCCAAAGCCCATGAGGCGGAACGGATCGTTCTTGTCCTTGGCGCGCGCGATGAACTGCGGAATGCGGTCCGGCGTGCCGATCTCGGCAAGCATTTTCAGCACCGCTTCATTGGCGCCGCCATGCGCCGGTCCCCACAGCGAGGCGATGCCCGCCGCAATGCAGGCGAAAGGATTCGCCCCCGACGAGCCGGACAGTCGAACGGTCGAGGTCGACGCGTTCTGTTCGTGATCGGCATGCAGGATGAAGATCCGGTCGAGCGCGCGCGACAGCACCGGATTGACTTTATATTCCTCGCAGGGAACCGCGAAGCACATGCGCAGGAAGTTCGACGTGTAGTCGAGGTCGTTCTTTGGATAAACGAACGGCTGGCCGACCGAATATTTATAGGCCATCGCCGCGAGCGTCGGGATCTTCGCGATCATGCGCGTCGACGCCACCATGCGCTGGGTGGGATCGGCGATGTTGGTCGAGTCGTGATAGAAGGCCGAGAGCGCGCCCACGGAGGCGACCATCACCGCCATCGGATGCGCGTCGCGGCGGAACCCCTGGAAGAATCGCGCCATCTGCTCATGCACCATTGTGTGGCGCGTGATCCGATAGTCGAAATTCGCCTTCTCGGCGCCGGACGGCAATTCTCCATAGAGCAGCAGGTAGCAGGTTTCGAGAAAGTCGCCATGTTCGGCGAGCTGTTCGATCGGATAGCCGCGATAGAGCAGAACGCCGGCTTCGCCGTCGATAAAGGTGATCTTCGATTCGCATGACGCGGTCGCAGTGAATCCCGGATCGAAGGTGAACATGCCGGTTTCGGCGTAGAGATTGCGGATGTCCGCAACGGACGGCCCCAGCGTGCCATCCTTGATCGGCAAATCGACCGATCCGTCGCCGACTGTGAAGACAGCATTCTTCTCCGGCATACCCGCTCCCCTCTCAACCGCCCCCGCGCTCGCAACGAGCCGGATCGCGGCGCGACGCGCGCGAACGCTATGCATGAATTGCGTCACATTCGCGATGTCGTCGCTTTCACGCGCACGCCGATGCGTTGCATTCGGTTTGTTGTGCGGTGCAAAAAGCTATATCAACCGCAAGGGCTGTCAAGCGCGCGTCACGCGTTTCGCGCACGCCTCGCGAATAAGGGCGATGTGTTTCGCAGTGGCGCGGAAAACGGCGCGGCGCCGAAAATCGCGTCAGCGATTTTTACGCGCGCCAACGCCGCGGCGATACGGGTTACGCCATAGCCGCCTGATCGGAAATTCGCGCAAGACTTTCCTCGCGCCCCAAAATTTCCAGCACGTCGAAAATGCCGGGCGAGGTCGCGCGGCCGGTGAGCGCGGCGCGCAAAGGCTGTGCGAGATCGCCCAGTTTGACGCCAAGCGCTGTCGCAAGATCGCGCACGACCGCTTCCGTCGTTGCGGCCGTCCAGTTCGGAAGCGCTGCAAGTTTCTCGACAAGCTGCGCAAGCCGCGCGCGCGCTTCCGCCGAAAGCAATTGCGCCGCCTTTGCGTCGAGCGACAGCGGACGCTGCGCGAAGAGAAAGCCCGCGCCGTCAAGAAGTTCGTTCAAGGTCTTCGCACGCGCCTTCAGGCCCGGCAAGGCGGCGCGTAGTTGCGCGCGCGACCTGTCGTCGAGCGCCTGCGCGATCGCGCCGCCGCCTTCGAGATAGGGAAGCGTCGCGATGAGCAAGTCCAACAGCTCGTCATCATCGCTGTCGCGCAGATAGTGGCCGTTCATATTTTCGAGCTTGGCGAAATCGAAACGCGCCGGCGAGCGATGCACCTGCGCGAGATCGAACGACTCGACCATCTCCGGCGTCGTGAAGAACTCCTTGTCGCCCTGCGACCACCCCAATCGAACGAGATAGTTGCGCAGCGCGGCCGGCAGATAGCCCATCGCGCGGTAGGCGTCGACGCCGAGCGCGCCGTGGCGCTTCGAAAGCTTGGCGCCGTCCGGTCCGTGAATCAGCGGAATATGCGCGAAGGCCGGGATCGTCCACCCCATCGCCTGATAGATATGCGTCTGACGCGCCGCATTGGTGAGATGATCGTCACCGCGAATGATCTGCGTGACGCCCATGTCGTGATCGTCGACGACGACCGCAAGCATGTAGGTTGGCGCGCCGTCCGAGCGCAGCAGAATGAAATCGTCAAGATCCTTGTTCTGGAAGACGACGCGTCCCTGCACGGCGTCCTCGACGATGGTCTCGCCGTCCTGGGGCGCCTTGATGCGCACGACATAGGGCGCGCCGGCGGGCGCCTCCGAGGGATCGCGATCGCGCCAACGGCCGTCGTAGCGCCAGGGGCGCTTGTCCGCCTTAGCCTTTTCGCGCATCTCCTCGAGCTCCTGCGCCGTGGCGTAGCAGCGATAGGCGTGTCCCCGCGCCAGCAACGCTTCGGCGACCTCGGCATGGCGCGCCGCCCGCGCGGATTGGTAGACGATGTCGCCATCCCATTCGAGGCCGAGCCACTGCAGGCCGTCGATGATGGCGCCGATCGCCGCTTGCGTGGAGCGCTCGCGGTCGGTGTCTTCGATACGCAGCATCATCCGGCCGCCGTGCTTCTTGGCGTAAAGCCAGTTGAACAGCGCCGTGCGCGCCCCGCCGATGTGCAGAAAGCCGGTGGGCGACGGAGCGAAGCGGGTGACGACCTGAGACATGAGCGAGGTGAATTCCTTGGCTTTGGTCGGCCCGTCTAGCACGGGATACGCGAGGCGAACATAGTTCGTCACGATGATGGTTTAACCAAAGCGTGAACATAGGGCTTGCGGAACGCAGTGAGAACCGATATCGTTCTGTTCATGATTTGTTTAGGTTATCGAGCCAGAAGCTGCGGCTCAGCCAAAATCAACGATTCGGCTTGCGGGGCGGTGCGGCGATGCTGACCAAAAAACAAAACGATCTATTGCGCTTCATCCATGAACGTCTGAAGGAGTCGGGCGTGCCGCCGTCCTTCGACGAGATGAAGGACGCGCTCGACCTGCGGTCGAAGTCGGGGATTCATCGGCTGATTCTCGCGCTCGAGGAACGCGGATTCATCCGCCGCCTGCCCAATCGCGCCCGCGCGCTGGAAGTGCTGCGTCTGCCTGAATCGGCCACGCCGCGCACCGCCGGCGGGCGCAACGGCAAATTCTCGCCGTCCGTCATCGAGGGGAATCTCGGGCGCGTGCGGCCGCTCAGCGAACGTTTCGAGGACGAAGGCGAACGTCAGGTCGCCATTCCGGTCATGGGACGCATCGCCGCCGGCACGCCGATCTCCGCCATCCAGAATCGCAGCCACACCATCAGCCTACCGCCCGACCTGCTCTCGAGCGGCGAGCACTTCGCGCTCGAAGTGCGCGGCGATTCGATGATCGAAGCGGGAATCCTCGACGGCGATACGGTCGTCATCCGCAAGCAGGACAGCGCCGACACCGGCGACATCGTCGTGGCGCTGATCGACGATGAGGAAGCGACGCTGAAACGTCTGCGCAAGCGCGGCGCTTCGATCGCGTTGGAGGCCGCCAACCCCGCCTATGAGACGCGAATCTTCGGCCCCGATCGCGTGCGCATTCAAGGCAGGCTCGTGAGCCTCCTGCGGAAATATTAGCTTCGCGGACTAGGCGCGCCGCCCTACTCCAGCGGCTCCATCGCGCGCGCATCTTCCGCGCTGCGCTCTTCATCGCTCAGCGGCGCGGTAAAGCCGGATGCGCGGCGATTGCGCGGCGCCGGCGACCAGGGCCGATCCTCGTCGATCGCGCGTGCGGTCGTCCATTCGACGCCCTCCGCCTTGAACCGCAAAGCCACCGCCCCTGTTTCGGACAGTCTGTGGCGATCGATCACGATCGGCGCCGCACAGCCCAAGGGCGCGTAGAGCGGCGTCACGATGACCGCGGCGCGCGCGCAGTCTTCGAAGAAGCCGCCGCGCCCGGCGACGAGCGCGACAAAGCGGCCATTGGCGGCCTTCGCCACGCACCCCGTGTCGTCGCAGGCGACGCCGCTCCTCGCGTCCGCGGACGGGCGCGCGTCTCCGTCCGCCCGCAGCCACTGTTCCGCGGCGAAAGCGCTCGGCTTTTGCCCCAAGACGGCGAGCTGTCCCGACGGCAGGCGCAGCGCCGCCGATTCTCCGGTCGCCGGCACGGCCAGATCAAACGGCGCGCCGCTCCTCGCGCCCATCAGTCCGATCAAAGCGAGAGGAATGGCGAGCGCGCGCCACGCCCAAGTGCGCCATAGCACGAGCGACAAAACCGCAAGCGAAAGGAAAAGGATCGTCCAGGGCGCAAAGGCTTTGACCGGCAGACTCGCGCCGGGCGCGCTCGCGATCAGCCCGGCGAGATAGGTCACGAGGTCGATGCCCAGCTTGAGATAGCGCCAGATGAAGCCGTCGAGGCCCAGAGGGTAAAGCGCGGCGCCGACGAGCGCGCAGGGAACGGCGAAGAATTCGATGATCGCCAGCGTCAGCGGATTGCCGATCAGCACATAGGGGCTTAGCTCGTGAAAATCATACGCCATGAATGAAGCGGTCGCCGAGGTCGCGCACAGCGTTGCGAAGATCGCCGCTCCGGGTCCATGCAGCAGGCGCTCGGCGACGCTTTCACGAAGCGCGCCCCATCGCCCTCGCGGCGCGCGATCGTCGGTGCGGCGCTTCGCGAGATATTCGCCGCGCCATTCGTACACGGCGATCAAGGCCGCCACCGCCGCGAAAGAGAGCTGAAAGCTTGCGCCGAGCAACGCCTCGGGCTCGAAGGCGATGATGAACAGCGCGGCAAGCGCCAGATTGCGCATCGACAGCGATGGACGATCGAAGAGAACCGCCGCGAGCATGATGAGAGTCATCACGAGCGCGCGCTCGGTGCCGACGCGAGAGCCCGTGCCGATGTCGTAGAGAATGGCGCCGAGCATCGCGAGCGCCGCCGCCCATTTCTTGATCGGATAATTCAGCGCGAGAGTCTGCGACATCGCCAACAGGCGCCGAAAGCCGACGAAGAAGATGCCCGCGACGAGCGTCATCTGAACGCCGGAAATGGTGATGATGTGAAAGATGCCCGCCCGGCGAATGAGATTCTTGGCGTCCTCGGATAGCAAGTCGCGCTTGCCCGTCACCATGGCGGCGGCGATCGCGCCCGCATCGCCGTCAATGATTCGATAGACCCGCATCGCCAAGGCGTTGCGCATGCGATCGACGTGCGCGAAAAAACGCAGCGAGAATGGCGCCGGATCGGGCGGCGGCATCGTCTCGATGCGTCCAAGCGCGTTGCCGACCGCGCCGATGCGCGCAAAAAAAGCGTCCCGCGCGAAATCATAGCCGCCCGGGAGCGCCGCCCGCGCCGGCGGCATCAGCCGCGCCTTGAAGGCGATGAAGTCGCCGGCTGAAAAATTCGGCTCGCCGCGCGTCGTCAGCCGCACGCGGGAGGGGACGATGTCGTCCGGATAGCCTTCGGCGCTCGCAACGCGCAGAATAAAACGCGCGCCGGCCCGGCGCAGATCCACCTCCTCGACGAAGCCCGTCAGCTGACCGATGCCGACGCGCGGAACGATCGGCGCCGCGACGCGCGCCGTCCGCCAGGCGCCCGACGCAAAGCCGAGGGCGATGAAAGCGAGCGTCAGGAAAAGCGCATGGGCCCGCGTATGGCTGCGCGTAAGCGCGGCCAAGACGGCAAAGGCGGCGAGCGCGCAAAGGCAAAGCGCCAGCGAAGGTTCACGCTCGGCCGAGAAATAGAGCACGACGCCGCCGCCTGACGCGACGACCAGCCAGAGAAACGGACGGCGTAGCGCCCGCTCCTGCTCCAGCGCTGTACGCAAGGCCTCGGCCAATCCTCGTACACGCAGCGGAAAGACGCGCGATGAAAGATCGCCGCCGCGTTCCTCCCGTTCAGCCGTGCGCGAAATATCGTTCAAGAATGTCCGGCCCCGCACAATACGGGAGAGAACCTAGCGCCGACCGCGTTCCGTGTCTTGCACCGTCCCTGAACCGCCGCTCCCATTCCCGGTTGCTTGCGGCGTCACAAAAACCTATCCCCTTAAATCAGGAGCGAGATCCACGCTTGGGATGGACTCGCAACGCAGTCAACGCGCAGTGGCGCGTTGATCGCCGTCATTCGGTTTCGTCAATGAACAGCAATCCATCGCCCGCCAGCTCCTTATTTCGCGGACTCAGGCGAAAATGCCCGAACTGCGGCATAGGCAAGCTGTTCGCGAGCTACCTCAAGCCGCGCGATTACTGCGCGCACTGCCGCGAAAGCTTTGCGGAACTCGATGCGGATGACGGACCGGCATGGCTGACCGTCGGCGCCGTGACGATTACAGTCGCGCCGCTTCTCTTCATATTGGAGAGCAGCGGCCGTTACTCCTACGCCGTCGAGATGCTGATCGTTGTGCCGCTAACGATCGCGCTCGTGTTGCTCTTGCTCCCGCTCACGAAGGGATTTTTCATCTCGGCGCTATGGCTGCTGTCGAGGAAGCCGAAGGCCTGATTTTGATTTTTTAGCGAGACTCTCTCAGGCGGCAAGGAACGCTATTTGCGCTCCGCCAGTCCGCTCACATCCCGCAGAGTGTCGAGCCCCCCGCCCTTGTCCTGCACGACGCTGAGACTGCCGTCATTTTCGAGTACGACCGCTTTCACGCGGCCGAGATCGGCGACGCCCTGACTGCGCATCGCCGCAAGCGCTTCCTTTTCGGTGACGCGCTCGCGCCGTAAGGCCTCCGGAAGGAAGCTGCCTTCGAAATAAAGCAGCGCCGGCTCCGATTTCACCAATTTGGCGAACATCTGCGAGCGAACTGAGGTGAAAGTGACGACATATTGCAGCGCGCACAGCAGCGCCAAAGCGAGCGCGCATTCGACAAGCGACACCTGATTGTTGAGGATGGCGGCCGACAGCGTTGACCCGAGCGCCACCGTGACGATCAGATCGAATGCGTTCATTTTCGAAAGCGTGCGCTTGCCCGTGAACCTGAGCATGACGATCAACGTAATATAAGCGAGGACGCCGATAACCGCGATCCGCTCGAGGTCGTAGAGGCTGTGAAAGAACATGGAGAATCTCGGCAGGCCCCTGCGCCTAACCGCTGGGACTGGCGTTCGTTCCCTGATTCGGGGACGTTCTGCGGCGGCGGATCCGTGTGCGGATGTGGAAAGGCCTATCAGCGCATAAAGAAAAACCCCGGCTGCAAGAGCCGGGGTTTTTGGAATTGGATTGGTTGCGGGGGCCAGATTTGAACTGACGACCTTCAGGTTATGAGCCTGACGAGCTACCGGGCTGCTCCACCCCGCGCCAAGAGAAACACGCCGACGATACGCGCTAAGATAACGCGCGAAGACAAAAAAGCAGCGCGGCGAAAGCAGCACTGCTGAGAAGGTGATCGATAAAGAGGATTTGATGTGCTTCGCAGGCCTGGCGACGACCTACTCTCCCAGGTCTTGAGACATAGTACCATTGGCGCAGAAGCGTTTGACGGCCGAGTTCGGGATGGGATCGGGTCTGATCGCTCCGCCGAAGGCCACCAGGCCGGCGAAACACATCTTCGAAGCAAATGAGGTCTTTCTATTCGCGCCATACGAGTATGGGCGTCGATAAATGAGAGCGATCAAGCCAATCGAGCTATTAGTACCGGTAAGCTCCATGCGTTGCCGCACTTCCACACCCGGCCTATCAACGTGGTCGTCTTCCACGGCTCTCAAGGGAGAACTCGTTTTGAGGTGGGTTTCCCGCTTAGATGCATTCAGCGGTTATCCCGTCCATACATAGCTACCCTGCACTGCGGCTGGCGCCACAACAGGTCCACCAGAGGTATGTTCATCCCGGTCCTCTCGTACTAGGGACAAATCCTCTCAATTCTCCTACACCCACGGCAGATAGGGACCGAACTGTCTCACGACGTTCTGAACCCAGCTCACGTACCACTTTAATCGGCGAACAGCCGAACCCTTGGGACCTTCTCCAGCCCCAGGATGTGATGAGCCGACATCGAGGTGCCAAACAACCCCGTCGATATGGACTCTTGGGGGTTATCAGCCTGTTATCCCCGGCGTACCTTTTATCCGTTGAGCGATGGCCCTTCCACGAGGGACCACCGGATCACTATGACCGACTTTCGTCTCTGCTCGACTTGTCTGTCTCGCAGTCAGGCAGGCTTATGCCATTGCACTCGACGACCGATTTCCGACCGGTCTGAGCCCACCATCGCGCGCCTCCGTTACTCTTTGGGAGGCGACCGCCCCAGTCAAACTGCCTACCATGCATTGTCCCGGCGCCGGATGACGGCGCGCGGTTAGACATCCATGACGATAAGGGTGGTATTTCAAGGGTGGCTCCACACGAGCTGGCGCCCATGCTTCAAAGCCTACCACCTATCCTACACATGCCGACACGAATGCCAATGCAAAGTTACAGTAAAGGTGCACGGGGTCTTTCCGTCTGACCGCAGGAACCCCGCATCTTCACGGGGAATTCAATTTCACTGAGCTGACGTTGGAGACAGCGGGGAAGTCATTACGCCATTCGTGCAGGTCGGAACTTACCCGACAAGGAATTTCGCTACCTTAGGACCGTTATATTTACGGCCGCCGTTTACCGGGGCTTCAATTCAGAGCTTGCACTCCTCCTCTTAACCTTCCGGCACCGGGCAGGCGTCAGACCCTATACGTCATCTTGCGATTTCGCAGAGCCCTGTGTTTTTGTTAAACAGTTGCCACCCCCTGGTCTGTGCCCCTCCCGCCCGCTTGCGCGAACGGAAGGCCTCCTTATCCCGAAGTTACGGAGGTAGATTGCCGAGTTCCTTCAACGTCATTCTCTCAAGCGCCTTGGTATACTCTACCTGTCCACCTGTGTCGGTTTCGGGTACGGTCTCATGCAGGGGCTATTTCCTGGCGCCGCTAGGCCGCCCGAGAAATCCAGTAATCTCGAACAGCTTCCGCAACGCGTCACCACCTGCTGGCCCACGAATATTAACGTGGTTCCCATCGACTACGCCTTTCGGCCTCGCCTTAGGGGCCGGCTAACCCTGCGAAGATTAACTTTACGCAGGAACCCTTGGACTTTCGGCGACACTGTCTTTCACAGTGTTTGTCGTTACTCATGTCAGCATTCGCACTTCCGATACCTCCAGGACGCCTCACGGCTATCCCTTCGACGGATTACGGAACGCTCCGCTACCGCTTGCCCTTGCGGGCAAACCCAAAGCTTCGGCTCGTGGCTTGAGCCCCGTTACATCTTCGGCGCGAGAACCCTTATTTAGACCAGTGAGCTGTTACGCTTTCTTTAAAGGATGGCTGCTTCTAAGCCAACCTCCTGGTTGTTTTGGGATTCTTACATCCTTTCCCACTTAGCCACGAATTTGGGGCCTTAGCTGTTGGTCTGGGTTGTTTCCCTCTCCACAATGGACGTTAGCACCCACTGTGTGTCTCCCGCATAGTTCTTCCAGGTATTCGGAGTTTGGTTGGGTTTGGTAAGTCTGTGGGACCCCCTAGCCCATCCAGTGCTCTACCCCCTGGAGAATACATGCGAGGCGCTACCTAAATAGCTTTCGCGGAGAACCAGCTATTCCCGAGTTTGGTTGGCCTTTCACCCCTAACCACAAGTCATCCGAGTCTATTTCAACAGACACCGGTTCGGTCCTCCAGTGCGTGTTACCGCACCTTCAACCTGCTCATGGCTAGATCACTCGGATTCGGGTCTAAAGCAACGAACTGAACGCCCTATTCAGACTCGCTTTCGCTGCGCCTACGCCTATC
>NZ_JADNQZ010000051.1:64671-92171 GCF_015709515.1 Methylocystis sp. H62 | reverse complement strand
TGCTCGACTATTACGACGAGAACGGCCGCTCGAGCCGAAAATTCCTTGTGCGCAAGCCCATCGCCATCGGCGAAACGCGCTCAGGCTTCGGCATGCGCCGCCATCCGATCCTCGGCTATTACAAGATGCACACGGGCGTCGACTGGGCCGCGCCGATCGGCACGCCGATTCTCGCCGCCGGCAATGGCACGATCATCAAGGCGCAATGGGATTCGGGCTATGGACGGCGCGTCGAAATCCAGCACGCCAACGGCTACATCACCACCTACAATCACATGTCGGGCTTCGCGCGCAGCGTGAAGGAAGGCATGCGGGTCAAGCAGGGCCAGGTGATCGGCTTCCTCGGCTCGACCGGATTGTCGACGGGACCGCACCTCCACTATGAGGTGATGGTCAATGGCCATTTCGTCGATCCGATGCGCGTCAAGCTGGCGCGCACGCGAGAGATCGAAGGCCGGCTTCTCGCAGAATTCAGGAAAGAGCGCGATCGCATTGATTCGCTGATGGCGAAGGCGCCGAACAACAGCGCCAAAGTGGCGACTCGTCAGGCCCGGTAAGCGACGATCTCCGGCGCTGCCGGCCCGCATCGCCTCTCTTAGGCCGCCTGGAGCCATTCATAGGCGGGAGCGAACTGGGCGGCGCGAATGACGCGGACAATATTCTCCATCGTCGCCATCGTCTGGCGATTGAGCGAGTCGCGCGGGAATTCAATGCGAAATTCGCGCTCGATCGCGAGCAGCAGGCGGATCGCCGTATAGGGCGTCATGCCCAATTCATAGAGATTGGCGCGCGGCGTCAGACGGCGCGCCGGAACGCAGATCTGGCCTTCCTGGTCGATCAGGCTTTGGATGGTCTCGAACATTTCGCTCTCCCTTGCCGCTTTGGAACTCAATGATCGAAAGCTACCCGGAGCCCGAGAAAATGTTCGTGCGCCGACACACATGGAGAACCGGCCCCGGCATTGTTGCCGGCATCAAATGATGCTATTTCTGTGCTTCTCAGTTAGGAGCACGCATGCGCACGACAATCGCGCTCGACGATGAACTCGTGGCCAAGGCTCAGGATTTCACCGGCCTTACCGAAAAATCCGCGCTGATCCGCGAAGCGCTCAAGGCGCTTATCGAGCGAGAAAGCGCCCAAAGGCTGGCGCGTCTCGGGGGTTCTGAACCACAACTTCAAGACATTCCCCGACGCCGATCGACCCCGAAGTGATTCTCGTCGACACATCGATATGGATTGACCACTTCCGCCAAACGAATTTTCGGCTCGCCGCTTTGCTGAACAACAGCGAAGCATTGACGCACAGTTTCGTCATCGGCGAGCTCGCGCTTGGCAATATGGCCAACAGAAACACCCTACTGTCGCTGTTGCGCAATCTTCCGAGGGCGCCTCTTGCCGGCGATGATGAAGTCCTGGATTTGATTGATCGGCGCTCGTTGCATGGCGCGGGCATCGGATATGTCGACGCCCATCTGATCGCAGCAACGCTGCTCGCCGCGCCGGCGTCGCTTTGGACAGGGGACAAACGACTGCAATCCGCCGCAGCGCGCATCGGAATTTCAGTTCTGTAGAACCACACGCCGGCGCACGTCGGCTGGCGTCCAGCCTTCCGCACGCAAGGCGCGCAGCGCCGTCGAGGCGACGCTCTTCGCAAGCTTCTCGCCCTTCTCGTCCAAGACGAGGCCGTGATGCCGATAATTTGGCGCAGGCAGGTCGAGCAGGCGTTGCAGCAGGCGATGCAGGCTCGTCGCCTCAAACAGATCCTTACCGCGCACCACGTCGGTCACGCCCTGCAGCGCGTCGTCGACGACGACGGCGATATGATAGCTCGCTGGCGTATCCTTGCGCGCGAGGACGACGTCGCCCCATTCCGCAGGATCTGCGGCAATCATCGTCTCCTGCGGGTCGTCGGCTATGCTTCCTCTCGTTGAAGGCGAATCCGCGCCGAACTCCCGCCACGCGAGTCCCTGTCCCGAAGGCCCCTGCCCCGCGAGCGTCGACGCCTGGCGCATGTCGAGCCGCAGCGCGACGCCGCCTTTGGCGAGGACCTCGCGCGCCGCACGGCGCGGTTTGCTGCGACATGTCCCCGGATAGAGCGGCGAGCCATCCGGGTCGCGCGGCCAGCCTTGCTTGCCAGCAGCAAGGCGCTCGATATCGGAACGCTTGCAGTCGCAGGCGTAAAGGAGCCCCCTCGCGTCCAGGCGCTCGAGCGCGCGGGCGTAGTCTACGAAATGCTCGGACTGGCGGCGGACCGGCCGCTCCCAATCGAGCCCGAGCCAGGCGAGATCTTCATAGATCGCCGCCTCGAATTCGGGGCGCGCGCGGCCCGTATCGATATCTTCGATGCGCAACAGCAAGCGCCCGCCGCATCGGCGCGCGAGATCGAAATTCAGAAGCGCCGAATAGGCGTGGCCAAGATGCAAATAGCCGTTCGGCGACGGCGCAAAGCGGAAAACGCGATGTTCCTTGGACGTCATCAGCCTACTGGGCGGGCGGCGTCTGACGCGCCGGCGGATCGACTGCAGGCCTCGAGCGCCAGTGGACGAGCGCCGAGGCTTGCTTCAAAATGGTTCGATTAAAGTCTTTAAGCCATCGGATTTAGGCATGCCAGATTTCGAATCTCTCGTTGACGACATCTACGAAGCCGCCGCCGATCCTGATTGCTGGCCGCGCATCATGCATGACATCGGCAAGGTTGCGGAAGCCGCCGGCGGCGTCCTCGTCGCCCGTCGGGCCGACGCATGGCTCGGCTGGCGCTGCTCAGGCGCCCTCGAAAAAGGAGCGGACGCCTTCTTCAGCAGCGGCGGTCTTCAGCGAAGCCAGGTGCTCGTCAAGCTTCTCGCCTTCAATCGCGCCGGCTTCGTCTCCGATCAGGAAGGCTTTGGCGAAGAGGAATATGCGGAGGAGCCGGTCATCAAGGAGTGGTGCGCGCCCAACGGCATTCATCATTGCGCGGCGACCGCGGTGCCGATGCTCAATGGCGATCTCGTGATGTTTCAGGTCAAGCGGCGAAAGGGAGAATCGCCTTTCGGCGCCGCGGAGCTGGACCGCCTCGATGCGCTGCGACCGCATCTCGCCCGCGCCGGTCTGCTCGCCGCCCGTTGGCGACTTGAGAGATTGCGATCGGCGACCGAGGCGCTTGCGACCCTCGGCATTCCGGCGGCGATACTGGACGTCGAAGGTCGCGTGCTTGCGGCCAACGGGCTGATCGAAGATCTCTCCTCACATCATGTCTGGATGCCGCGCGACCGGATCGCGCTCATCGAGCCCGCCGCCGACAAATTGTTGCGGGGCGCGATCGCCGATCTCGGCAACCCTGCCGCAACATCTGTGCGGTCCTTCCCCTCAAAAGGGACTGGCGAGCGACCGGTGGTGATGCATCTGATCCCCGTCACCGGCAATGCGCGCGATCTCTTTGGCGGCGGATTGGGCGTGCTGACGATCACGCATCTTACGCGGCCGGCGGCATTGGACGCGGCGCTGGTGCAAAGCCTCTTCGATCTAACGCCGACCGAGGCGCGCGTCGCAGGAAGCCTCGCCGAGGGACTGACGCTCGATCAGATCGCCGAGCGTCACAAGGTGAAGTTGAGCACTATTCGCAGCCAGGTGAAATCGGTGTTCGCGAAAACCGGCTCGAACAGGCAATCCCAGATTGTCGCGCTGCTGGCGGCGCAGCCAAAAATTTGGCGCCCGCCGCTCGAACTCGAACAGTCCCAGTTGTAAGGACAGGTCAGCGCCGCGCATCGGCGATCGCCAGAGCCGCAGCGAACGCTTCTTCAATATCGAGGTCGCTCGTGTCGAGCGTCACCGCGTCAGCGGCCGCCTTTAAGGGCGCGGCGCTGCGGGCGCTGTCTCGTGCGTCGCGCTTCCTGACGTCTTCGAGAATGACGGCGTAGTCCGCGTCTTCGCCGGCGCGCGCAAACTCCAGGGCGCGGCGGGTGGCGCGAGTCTCCGGCGCCGCGGTGACGAAAATCTTCACCTTCGCGTCGGGGCAGATCACCGTGCCGATGTCGCGACCGTCGAGCACGGCGCCTTCCGGCCGCGCCGCGAAGCCGCGCTGCATGTCGACGAGCGCCGCGCGCACCGCCGGCATGGCCGCGACGACGGACGCCGCCTCGCCCATGTCGCGGGCGCGCAGCCGCTTTTCGTCGAAGTCGGTGAGCGACAGGCTGCGCGCGGCGGCGACCGCCGCTTCGACGTCGTCGAGCCGCAGCCCCTCCTCCAGCAGCGCGCAGGCCGTGGCGCGGTAGAGCAAGCCCGTGTCGAGATGCGGCAGGCCGTAATGCGCCGCAAGACGTCGCGCCAGCGTGCCCTTCCCCGACGCCGCAGGGCCGTCGATCGCGATGACGAAGCTCACGAGAAGCGCGCTCCGAGTCGCTCCATGAGCGGGCGAAACGCCGGAAAGCTCGTCGCGATCATCGTCTCGTCGTCGACCGTGACTTTGTTTTCGGCAGCGAGCCCCATGACGAGGAAGCTCATGGCGATGCGATGATCGAGATGCGTCTCGACCATGCCGCCGCCGCCGACCCTGCCGCCGCGCACGATCAAGTCGTCCTCGACGATCTCGCAGTCGACGCCATTGGCTTTAAGCCCGGCGGCGACCGCCTCGAGCCGATCCGATTCCTTCACCCGCAATTCGGAAAGCCCGCGCATCCGCGTTTCGCCCTTGGCAAAAGACGCCGCGACGGCGAGGATCGGATATTCATCGATCATCGATGGCGCCCGTTCCGCCGGCACATCGACGCCCTTAAGATGCGAGAAGCGCGCGCGCATGTCGGCGACCTCTTCGCCGCCCTCCTCGCGCCTGTTCTCCAACGCGATATCGGCGCCCATTTCCTGCAGCGTCGTCAACAGACCGCTGCGCAGCGGATTGGTCATGACGCCTTCGATGACAATATCGGAGCCCTCGACGATCAGCGCGGCGACGAGCGGAAATGCGGCGGATGACGGATCGGCGGGAACCCGCACCTCGCGCGCGACCATTTCCGGGCGACCTTCAAGCGTAATCTTGCGGCCATGCGGGCCGTAAGGCTCGCTCACGACCGTCGCGCCAAAATGCGCGAGCATTTTTTCGGTGTGGTCGCGCGAAGCCTCAGCCTCGATCACCGTCGTCTGCCCCGGCGAATTCAGCCCGCAGAGCAGCACCGCGGATTTGATCTGCGCCGAGGCGACGGGCGTCTTATATTCGACCGGCAAGGGCTCGCTCGATCCTTGCAGCACAAGCGGCAGGCGGCCGCCCTCGGCCTGCTCCAGAACCAGCGCGCCCTGCAGCGCCAAAGGATCGAGGATGCGCTTCATCGGGCGTTTGCGCAGCGAGGCGTCGCCATCGAAGCGCGCGAGGATCGGGTGGCCGGCGACGACGCCCATCATCAGCCGCGAGCCAGTGCCGGCATTGCCAAAATCGAGGGTCTCGGTCGGCTGCAGCAGCGAGCCGAGCCCGGCGCCCCAGACGCTCCAGCGCCCGTCCGCATGGCGCAGGATCTTCGCGCCAAGCTGGCGGCAGGCCTGCGCGGTGCGCAGCACGTCCTCGCCTTCGAGCAGCCCTTCGATCTTCGTCTCGCCGATGGCGAGCAGGCCGAAGATCAGCGCGCGATGGGAGACGGACTTATCGCCGGGCGGGCGCACGCGGCCTGAAAGCGGCCCGGATCTATGGGCGCTGAGCGGCGCGGCGGGAGCGTGAGCATGGGCGGCGTGCGGCATCGTCACTTTCGGTCGGGCGCGATTCAATCGCCATCCGCTTCGCACTTTTGGCGACGATGCTCAACCGCGGCGGCCGGCGGCGGCGGGCTGATTTCGCATGGTTGGGGGAGATTGGAGCGGGCGATGGGAATCGAACCCACGACATTCAGCTTGGGAAGCTGACGTTCTACCTCTGAACTACGCCCGCGCGCTCCCTTGTGTAACGCGGGAAGCCGCCCGTTTCAACGGAGCAACCGAGCGCTCCACCCCACCCCGCGCCTTCGGCGCGACCCTCCCCCTCGAGGGGAGGGTCGATGACCGTGCGCCGCACACACCCTCCCCTGGAGGGGGAGGGTCGGCGCATCGCGCCGGGGTGGGGTGAAATTAAGCTCACCGTCCGCTGTTGGGATTCCTCACCTCCCCCTTCTCCTTCTCGATCTCTTTCAGCTTCGCGCGGATCGGGCCATAGGGCCCGTATTTGTGCTGCTCTTCCGATAAGCCGTCCGCATAGGGGCCGTAAGGCGCGTCGATCGGCTTTTTCAATAGGTCGGGAAAATCCTTGTCTAACCCCGCGCGCTGCGGCCTCGGCTTCGAGATCATCAGCGCCGCGACGTCCCAAGCCTCTTCTGGCGAGAGCCGCGGATGCAGATAATCGACGCCGTCCGGCATGTTGGAATGAATAAAATTCGCCGCCGTGATCAGCCGCGCCATGCCGGCGCCGTCGTTGAAACTGTCCGAGCCCCAGAGCGGCGGAAAGGCGTAGCCGGCGCCCAGCCCCGGCAGGCTGTTCTGCACGCCGACGCCGTCGACGTTATGGCAGCTGAGGCAGCGCGCCTGGTAGATGTCGCGCCCGCGCGCGGGATCGGCGGCGCGGTCGAGCTCGGGCATGGCTCCGGCGCCGAGGCCCGAGAGCTTCTCGCCCTTGCGCACGCCGGACGACAGAAACTGAATATAGGCGAGAATAGCGCGCATCGGCGCGGATGACGCCGGCAGCGGGCGCCCGTTCATGCTGCGCGTCATGCAGGAATTGATGCGCTCCTGCAGCGTGATCTGCGCGCCGATGCGCGCGCTATAAGCGGGAAAATCCTCGGAGAGGCCAAAAATCGGCAGACCGAATTTCTTCACGCCGGCGTCGAGATGGCAATTGCCGCAGGCGAGATTGTTGCCGGCGAAGCGCTGCGCGGGGTCGGGCATGTCCGGCCCGATATGGGAATAAGTCGCGGTGATGAGATCGCGCCCGTGGCGGATCAGCCGGCTATGCGCGTCATAAGGCAGCGCGTCGACCTGCGGAACCGACCAGAACTTGGCGCTCGACGCGCCGATCTCTTCTCCGGCGACAGACGTCACGAACGAGAGCGCGAAAAGCGCGGCTCCAAGAGATGCCTTACGCATGAATTCGCTCCGCTTTGACATCCAAGTTCAGAAACCCGCTATTTGCTGGCCGTCGCCTCGGGAAATTTCCACTTGCCGTTCAGCGCTTCCGCGCGCGGCCTATAGAGGCGGACGGTGTAATTCCACCCCGGCATGATGCGCAGATAATTCGGCGCATTGGGATCGCCGCCGAAATGAATCGTGACTTTCCCCTCCTTGTCCTTGTGCGCGGTGACGTTGTTCACCGAGATCGCATTTTCCGGCGCCTCATAAAATCCTTTGGCGTTGTAGACGGTGACCGACCAGAAGCCCTCGACCGGCACGTCTCCGACGGTTAGCGTATACGGCGTCTTCCCATCGTTCTCTTTCGGGGTGACGCTCAGATAGAGCGCGTCCTGTTCGCGGTTGCCGCCCCAGCCTGCCGCTGTCGTGATGAGATGGCGCACCGGATCGACCTGCTTCTCGTCGCCGAAGGCGCGGCGGCTGTCGCCGACGAAGGGCGTGAGCGCCAGCAGCACGTCATGCAGCTTCTCGCGCTGGGCCTGATCCCAATCCGGCAGCTGGAGTTTGCCGGGGTTGGCCTGGATGACTTTGATCTCGTCCTGCGCCTTGTGGCCGGCGGCCATGTCGGCCGGATCATTCGGATCCATGAAGGTGCGAACGATGACCACGGCGTATCGCGTGCCGATCGTGTCGCGGGTGAGTTTGTAGCGGCCCGGCTTGTAGGCGACGAGCTTGATGTAATGATCCTCGTTGATGACGACGAGCGATTGATAGCGCTTGCCGACGTCAGGCAGAACGATCGTCACCGGCGAGGTCAGGTCGAATACGCCGCTGCTATAGGGCGTGTCGCGATTGAGGCGAATGACGGCTTGCTTGTCGACCGGCATCGGTCCGCGTTCGCTGCACAGCTTCGCGAAGCAGCCGGCGTCCGCCCTCGACTGCATGTAATAGTCGGTCTCCGCCCGCTTGAAATTATCGACCGTGACTCGCTCCGCGGCGAGCGCAGGCGCGCAGGCCAGAACGATCGCAACGAACAGCGACGCCATCGAAATCCGCATTCAAGACTCCTGCCTAAATGAAGCGGCCTTGCGATCAGTCCGCCATGAAATGTTTCGAGAGCTTGAGCCCCTGGCCCTGGTAGTTCGATACGCCGCTTTGGCCGTAAAGAGATTCAGGCGTTTCGGCCATGCGTTCATAGACGAGGCGGCCGATGAACTGGCCGTCTTCGAGGATGAAGGGCACTTCGCGCGAGCGCACTTCGAGAACGGCGCGGGCGCCCGGTTGGCCGTCGGGCCCGGCGCCGAATCCGGGGTCAAAGAAGCCCGCGTAATGCACCCGGAACTCGCCGATCGCCGCGTCCATCGGCGCCATTTCGGCGGCGAGATCGGGCGGAATGGCGAGGCGCTCGTGCGAGGCGAGGATATAGAAATCGCCAGGATCGAGGATCAGCCGGCCGTCACGCGCCGGCAAACGCTCCCAGTAGTCGTCGATCCGATAGGCGCCGATGCGATCGACGTCGATGACGTCGGTGTGCTTCTGCGCGCGATAGCCGATGATTCCCCCGAACGCATCCGCGTCGAGCGCAACCCGCAGCACGACGCCATCCCGCAAATTGAGCGGTCCGTCGACGAGCGGCGATGTGCGATGCAGTTCGGCGAGCGCCGCGTCGCCGAGCGTCCCGCCCTGCGAGTCGCTCTGCGCATGCGCGCGAAAACGCAGTTGGTTCAATCGCGTGCCGGTGCGAACGCGCACCGAAAAGCTGCGCGGCGACACTTCGGCGTAGAGCGGGCCGTGATAGCCGGGGGCGACCTCGTCGAAGCGGTCGCCGCGATCCGTGATCAGCCGCGTGAAAATATCGAGTCGCCCCGTCGAGCTTTTCGGATTGGCGGCGCCGAGGACAGCGTCTCCAAGCACCAAGCTTTCCAAAAGCGGCACGACATAGAAGCAGCCGCGCTCCAGCACGGCGCCGCCGCCTTCGAGCGACATCTCGTCATATTTGAGCGCGCAGAGGAGCTCGTCGACGCTGCGCCGCTTTCCCGGCAGAAAACTGGCGCGCACGCGATAGGCCTTGGGGCCGAGCCGCAGATCGAGACTGGCCGGCTGAATTTGCCCATGCGCCAAGGGCGCGGCGAGGCGGATCTGACCGGCGTCGGCCATCGCCTGAATCTGCCGGCTGGAAAGCACGCCGCCGCACTTCGCGGCCAGGGCGTTCACCGGCTCCATGCGTGCAAGCGCTGCCCGCCCGGCGCAATTATATCCCTCATTCGCATGACGCGGCCGAACTCCTGTTAGCTTAGGCTGCTCACACTTCTAAAGCAGGGCGAGCAATTTTTGCAGCGCCTATGTGCTTTTGAAAGGAGATTCCCCCTGCAAGGGATTGAAAGGCGTGCCTCTGGAGCACGCGTGCCCGCGACCCCGCGCGTTCCCAACGCTTAATGCTGCCTGCATTGATACCGCGCGAAGCGATTTGAATATTTTTTGGAGGTTAATATGCACGATTACGTAATGATGTGGAACTCCATCGCATTGGAGCTCAATCGCCGGGACCACACCGGCAAGATGAACGCCAAAAACAATAAGGGGCCCACGCTGAGTTCGCGGGCCCTCGCGATCTTCCATCTTGCAATACACGATGCGTTTTTCGGACGACAAAACGTGCAGTCCGTATTCAGCGGGATCGATGGGCTGAAGACGCCGACCATGACCTATCTACCGGCGGCGCTTATTGCATCCCTAACTCCCCCTGCTGGCGGCGCTTCGACGGAGGGAGCTGCCGTCTCGGGCGCCGCCTCAACCGCGCTGTTGGAGCTCTATCCGGATTTCAAAAGCATTGTTTATGAGGCGCTGAACGGTTTCGACTTCAATCCGGCGATGAGCGGAAGCCCGGCTTTCGAATTCGGCGTCAAGGTGGCGAAAGCGATCCTCGCTGACCGCGAGAACGACGGCGCCCGCGAACTCGGCGCCGTTCCAGAGATGGAGCGGTTCTGGCGCCATCGTGAAGACCCCTCTGATCCCGGACAAGGCTTGCTTGGCGCGGTCTACGGAACGACGAAGCTGTTTTCGGCCTCGGACATCCCCACTATCGCCGACCATCCGGTCCCCCGCTCCACAGCCTATGACGCGGCGCATGATCTCGTGCGCGACAAAGGCGTCAAAATCGGCGGCTCGCGCACGCCATACGAAACGCTGCTTGGCTATTATTGGGCCTATGACGGGGCGTCGCAGATCGGGACGCCGCCGCGGCAATACAATCAGGTTGTCCGCCAGATCATTGCGCAAAACGTCAATGGTCCCGCGCGGCCAGCCGCCTCCGCGCGCTTGCTGACGCTTGTCAATGTAGCGATGGCGGACGCGGGCATCGCCGCTTGGTATCACAAATATGTCTATCAGCTGTGGCGGCCCATCCTCGGCATTCGTGAATATGACAACAGCTTCTGGCAGGGTAAGGGCTATGAAGCGAACTCCTTCGGGCTGCATAAGAGATGCGACCCCTGGTGGACGCCGCTTGGTTCGCCACGCACAAATGAGCCAGGGCGTCGTAGCTTCACGCCCCCCTTCCCGGCTTATCCTTCGGGACATGCGACCTTCGGCGCCGCCGCCTTCGAGATCACGCGGCGCTTTTTTGGCGTCGCGTCCAACGCTCCCGACAATCTCGCCTTCAATCTCGTTTCCGACGAACTCGACGGACGCGCTGTCGCCGAGGACGGCTCCTTCCGCGAGCTACATCGGCGACACTATCCATCGTTGCTGCAGGCGATGTTCGACAATGCCGTCAGCCGGCTATTTCTCGGCGTTCATTGGCGCTTCGACGGCCTTGGCGATAATGTCGGAGATCGGGCATCCTGACAGACGTAAGCCATGTCGGCGGGGTGCCTCTCGGACGCAAGCTTGCAAATGACATTTATGATAGTGGCCTGGCAAAGAGCGCCGCGCCGCGTAAGCCGGGAATCACGCCCAAAAAACTGCCTGGCGTGAACCTGCCTCCGGGCACGCCAAACGCCTGAGGCGGAGCCTATATCGAAGGCCTGCTAAGTCAGCCTGCCTCGGCTGACCGGCGGGCCTTTCCGTTATCGACATCCGATTGACAGCCACCCCTCTTTCCCGCTTATTCAACGACGTGGTTATTTGAGCCGGCCGGCTTGCCGCCACGAAAAACAACGCGCTAAAAGGCCGGGTCTCCCTCAGGAAGCCCGCTTTTTGCGTGCCCGCGCCGTTCGGCGCGCATCAAGGCAATGGCGCGCCTTTGCGCCGAGGGAGAGCCAATGTCCGCCGACGCCCCGCCCCGCAGGCCGCTCAAACCCGCGACGCAACTCGTGCATGGCGGGACGCAGCGCTCTTCCTTTGGAGAATTGTCGGAGGCGCTCTACCTCACGCAGAGCTTCGCCTATCCGACGATGGAGGCCGCCGAGGCGCGCTTCAAGGGCGATGAGCCGGGCTTCATCTATTCCCGCTTTTCGAACCCGACCGTGGCGATGTTCGAGCAGCGCATGTGCCTTCTGGAGGGTACGGAAGCGGCCCGCGCCACGGCGAGCGGCATGGCGGCGGTGACCGCGAGCCTGCTCGCGCAGCTCAAAGCCGGCGACCATGTGGTTTCGGCGCGCGCGCTTTTCGGCTCCTGCCTCTATGTCGTCGAGGACCTCCTGCCGCGATTGGGAATCGCCTCGACGCTCGTCGACGGCGCCGACATCGAACAATGGAAAGCCGCCGTCCGTCCCGAGACGAAGCTCTTCTTCCTGGAAAGCCCGACCAATCCCGGGCTGGAGGTCTATGACCTCAAGGCGATCGCCGACGTTGCGCATGAGGCCGGCGCAAAGCTCGTGGTCGACAATGTCTTCGCCACGCCGCTTCTACAGAAGCCCTTCGATTTCGGCGCCGACGTCGTCGTCTATTCCGCGACCAAGCACATCGATGGGCAAGGCCGATGTCTTGGCGGGGTGATTTTGGCCTCGCAGGCGCTGATCGAAGAGAGCGTCCACAATTTCCTGCGCCAGACCGGTCCGGCCATGTCGCCGTTCAACGCCTGGGTGATGCTGAAGGGCCTCGAGACCTTGCCGCTGCGCGTCGCGCAGCAGACCGCGAGCGCGGCCAAAATCGCCGACTTTCTGGCCGAAGAGAAGGCCGTCAGCCGCGTGCTTTATCCGTTCCGCGCCGATCACCCGCAGGCCGATCTGGCGCGACGTCAGATGTCGGGCGGCGGCACGCTGGTGAGCTTTAGTATGGCGGGCGGCAAGCCTGCGGCGTTCCGTCTCGCCAATGCGCTGGAAGTGATCAAGATTTCGAACAATCTCGGCGACGCCAAGAGCCTCATCACCCATCCGGCGACGACCACCCATCAGCGGTTGACGCCGGAAGCGCGCGCGTCTCTGGGCATCGGCGACGGGCTTCTGCGCCTGTCGGTCGGCCTCGAGGACGCCGACGATCTCGTCGACGATCTCGCCCGCGGGCTGTGGGCCGCCGCGCGCGCCTGAGCTTTACGGCTAGAGCGCTTCCCGATCACATGGAATCATGTGATCGATAAGTAATCTCTCAAAATCAAGACGTTAGAGCAGGTTCTCATCGAAAAAGTCTGTCAACTTTTTCGGAGCCTGCTCTAGGCGCCGGGCCGCCTCTTGCGGCGGGCGGGAATTTTCGCCTCCTGCATCGCGCATTCGGCGATGAAATAGGACGCGGCGAGTATGGCGCAAAGCGTCTCAAGCACGACGCCCGTGATCAATTCGTTCATCAGCATGCCCTTCGGAAAGCAATCGCGGCGGAATGGTGGAAGTCGAAGCGGCGGCCCGCGGCGGCGGCGGGAGAAGAGAATTGACGCCGACGCAGGCCTTTTCGCGATGCAGCGCTAGGCCGCCGGCGGCGCGCGCGGGCGGTGAGCGGGGCTGGGACGGGGCGTCGGCGCGACGCAGTCCGCCACCGTCCGCGCGAGCATGAAGCTCGGGACGGGCGTCGCGCCGATCGGGCCGGGCCGCGCCGGAAGAGGCGCGAGACCGCTGCAAAACGCCTGACAGAGGATGCAGGCGGAGCGATCGTCTTTGGGGCCCAGCCGCCCCGCAAGCGCGCCGGGTTGGGAGGCCCCCGGCGCGAAACAGATAAAGAGTTGAGCGATGAGACGCCCCCCGACGCCGGACTCGGCGACGCCGCGCGCGAGCGGCGCGACAGCCCAGAGCGACGCCGCCGAGAACAGCAGAATCGCGCCAAACCGCGCGTGCGCGCGACGCAGCGATGCGAGCCAGAACGCCGACGGGGACATCGGTTCAGATCGCGTCGGTCAACGGCCGCGAGAATCTTGCGCGTCGTTCGAGGTCGATGAGGCGAATGACGCGCTGGTCATTACCGCGCCACAGAGGCGTCGCCGGCACGATGGCGGCGAGCGCCGCCATGCCCGGCGCATGACCCGGCTGCGCGCGCTCTCGCTCATTCAAGGATTCGAGCGTCGCGCCGGCGACGAGGCTTTCCCTCGCGCTCGGCTTACGTTTACGAAACATGGGCTTACTCCCGTCCCGCCGCTTGACGCGGCATTGTCCTTAAGCTGCGCCCCATGCTGCGCGCGCCCGGAGTCCGGGCGAGACGCGCAAAGAGCGCGACAGCGTGCGAAGGATCAGGAGTTGGCGGGAGGCGCTCGCGCCTGTCGGGAAAAATCCTGCAGGCGGGTCGGCAGGGCGCAGTCCGCCACCGTCCAATCAAACGCTGTCCATTGGACGGGCGCCTTGCCGAGATGAATGACGCGCGCGGCAAGCGGCGCAACGCCATCGCAATGGTTTTGACAAAACAGACAGACGTCCCGGTGGCCCTTTGCGTGGCCGGGAGCCTGCGATCGGTCGCTCGAGGCGACGTCGGTAAAGCAAAATTCGCTGACGGCGTCGCCGGCGCCCATCCGCGACGCGACCTGCGCCGCGGCAGGCGCGAAGGCCTGAACGGTCAGCGCGAGCGCGAATAGCAGAACTGTCAGCCAGTTACGACGCATAAAGTCTTGAGCCTTGGAATCGGCGCGCATGCGGAATTCACATGCGCGCATTGATGTAAGCAAAAAGCGAAGGCCACGACAAGTTAATCTTCGGGCGACCGCCTCGCCGCGGCAAAGCGTCTCAGCAGGACGATCGCACTCTTGGAACGCCCAAGGATCGAACGCCCAAGGCTCACCTGACCGCCGACGTGCCTCCAGAGCCACCCCGGTCGATCGTTACGCCCGATCCGTCCGGGCCGCCAAAGTCATAGTTGAGCGCGATAAAGAAGGTGCGCTGGGGATAGGGGTTCGGATTCACATAGGCTTTCCAGCGGCCGATGTTGTTCACGCCGACGGACAGCCACCAATTCGGCTCGAGCCGGTATCTCGCCTTCATATCGAAAACGAGGATTTCACTATCCACACTGCCGTAGTTGTTGTGGTTGAAATCGGTGTTCGCAAAGGTGACGAACGCCGGGGACGAGTAGCGCGCGCCAAGGGCGAACGACATGTCGGGATTGGGGCTGTAGCTCGCGACGCCGCGGAAACGAATTCTCGGGACGCGAGGGAACTGGTTGCCGGCAAAGAGAATGCTGTCGAGATTGCGGCTCGAGAGATTGCTCTGAATTTTTGCGTCGGTGAAGGTCAGGCCGCCCTCGAAATCCAATCCTGGAACGAGAATGTCCTTCATATGCGCCGCCGCCTCGATGCCGCGAAACCGCACCTTATCGAGATTGGCGTTTTGCGAGACTTGGGTGCCGAAAATCGAGAGCGTGGTCTGGCTGGCGATGGCGTTCCACCGATCGTCGAGGAACAGGCTGATACGCGGATTGAAGAGCCCAATCGCGCCGCCGAATGCGTCTATCTTCCGATACTCGCCGGTCAGATCGTAACAGGTGCAGATTTCAGGCTGCAAATTTGGATTGTTGATGATCACCGAACTTGGGCTCGACAGGGACTGGAACAATTCGTTGACTGTCGGAAAGCGATAGGCACGCGCGATCGAGCCGCGCAAAGAGAGTTCCGGCGTGAAATAATATTCGAGCGCCGCCTTCGGCGAGAAAGCGCCCTTATAGGAATCCGGGAAATAGGTGATGTTAGCGGCTCGAAGCGGAATGCCGACGATCGCCTGGCCCGTCGGGTTCGACGCGTTGCCAAAGCCTCCCGTGGCGTTCATGCCGCCAAAGGCGCGCCACCACTCGCCGCGCCCGCCGGCGGTGAATTTCCAATCCGGGAGAGGCCTCCAGACCTCCTGAACGTAGACGCCTTTCGTTTCGGTCTTGCCGAAGTTCTGCGCCTGAATCCCGAGATAGTAATTGTTCGGCCAGGACACCGTGCTGGTCTGCTTGGTGGCCAGCGAATAAAGATCGCCGTGGGCGCCGAAGGATACTTCGTGCTTGCCGAGGATGTCGTAAGGCGGCCGCCAGATAAAGCGCGCATCGCCGGTGCGCCAGAACGTTCCGCCATTATTGGTGTTCAGACCGCGCGGATCGAAATTATAGGCAGTTCCGGCATTATTGACGCGCGGTCCATAGGATTGCGCATTGTTGGTGAAATCGCGAAGGAAGTTAAATGAGGTCGCCGACAAATCGAAATCGAAGACGCCGCCGGTGTCCTGTCTGAGTTCGAACGCCTGCATCACGTGGTTTGCGGCGCCATGCCCGGGATTGACGCCGCCGGGCGTGACGGAATAGGGGCCAAGCTGCACACGCCCGTTCTGGGTGTTGTAGATCGGCAAGCCGTTCCTGTCGCTAATGAAGCTTTCGACGCTGGTGGTGTTGTTCAGCGTCCAGAAACCGACCTGATATTTGGCGCGCAGAAGCGGCAAGATGTCATAAGAGACTTTGACCTTCGCCAAATCCGTTTGGACATAATCGGCGCCAGCCGCCGCCGTGATGATGCGCGGACGACCCTGTTGGTCGAAGTCCTGGAAGCCCCCAGCGAACGCCGAACCTGTGCCCGGCGTCAGAAAGTTGCCTGGGAATGTTTGCGCCTGCCCTTGATTGTCCAGGTGTTCATAGCCGACCCAGTAACGGAAGTCGTTGATGCGATCGCCGACCAAGATGTTCGTCACGCCGCCGAGATTGAGTTCTTTCCTGCCATAGAGGCTGAACGGCTGCACCGCCACGGTGCCCATCGCGTGGACCTCAAATTCATCCGGCATCCGCGTCGTCATCGTCAGCACGCCGCCGATCGAATTGCCCGGATAAAGCGCCGAGAACGGCCCGTACATCACATCGACGCGCGAAATTTCCGCGGGCGAAACCATGCCCCAGCGCGGCGCGAAGTTGAAGCTGTTGCCGAGCAGATTCGAGAGCAGCACATTGTCGGCATAGACAAGCACCAACGCGCTCTGAATGGTGCCCGTGGTGCGTGTCGAGACGATTGCGTTGCGATCGCCAATATAGCGCTCGCGAATGAGAATTGACGGCATATATCTGAACGCGTCGGAAGACGTCATGATATTTGTGGTTTTTTGAATCTCTTTGCGAGTCCTGCTCTCGACGACCGCCGGAACGTTCGCCGGCAAGGTGCGGCTGAACGGCGCTGGCGTTGGCTCCGCGTAACGATCCGCCAAAGCAGGCCCCGGCACAGGCGCCGCGGTGGTGACGCGTCCCTGTCCGCCGACCGGTCTGCCGACAGGACCCGGCCGCACAGGGCTGCGGGCCCCGCCGACGCTGATGGTGGGAAGCGCCTGCTGCGCGTCCGCGACCGACGGGGCGAAAAGGCTGAGTACGGCGAGAGAGGCTCCTCCAAGGAGGCGAGAGCGACGGATCATGATGGTGTTCCTTGGGCGCCGACGGGAGTCGGCATAACGGGAGAGCGGCCGCGGCGTTAACGCAATGCGCACGCGGACCAGCGACGTGGAGGCTGCTTCGAGCAGCGGCGAGAACCGGACGGCGCGCTCTTGCGCGCGTCAGCGGCCTCAGGCGTGCGAGAGGGGCGGCGCTCGTGCGCTATGCGCGCGCGACGATCGTTCGGAGAGCGATCGCACCGCATATATGGGCGCGTGGATCAGCGCATATTCGCCCAGCGCGACGGCATAGTCGGAAGTCAGCGAAACCCAGGCCGGCGGCGGTTCGCCGCATAAGAGGCACGATTGGCAGTTGTGCCGATGGCCGAGCCGATCGTTGGGCGCGGATTGTTCGCCTGCGCGCACCTGCTGGCAATGCGCTGCAATCGTCTCTTCGGGAGAGATCGAAGCGGCGCGCGCCAACCCGGCTCCGCCGGCGATGGTCTGGATGACCATGGCCAGGATCAGCAGCAGGGTGCGAAGAGTCGTGAGCCGCATTTTGATTCCGGTCAAAACTGACAACCCACTATTTACAATTCACTGCATCACGGATAGTCGCGGCGCGACGAAACGAGTCCGAAAAACAGCTGGTGTGGCCATTGGGCCACAGTCTGTGATCGTTCGCGCGCCGATCATTGCCCAATCAAAAACGTTTCACTTTGCCGGCGCCCGTTCTAATCTTGCCTCCATGTACATCTCCATCACCAGAGACATTCAGGTCACGGCGCTTCCCGACTTCCTGCCGGATCGCTCAGACCCCGACCAGGATCGCTACTTCTGGTCGTATACGATCGAGATCGCCAATCTCGGCCGCGTTCGCGTGCAGCTTTTATCGCGCCACTGGGTCGTCATCGACGCCAACGGGCGCCGCGAGGAAGTGCGCGGACCGGGCGTCGTCGGCGAACAGCCGGTGCTGGAGCCGGGGGAGACGTTTCGTTACGCCTCAGGCTGTCCGCTTGGCACGCCATCAGGGATGATGCAGGGCAGCTATCGGATGATCACCGACGCGGGGGAAACCTTCGACGTCGAAGTGCCCGCGTTCTCGCTCGACAGTCCGCTGTCTCGTCCGACGCTGAATTAGGCGGGCGAGATGGACCGTCTGGAAGACGCGATCGATATGCTCTCCCGATTGGTCGCCTTCGACACGGTGAGCTCCAAATCCAATCTGCCGCTGATCGATTTCGTCGAAACTTACCTGCGCGAACAGGACGTGCGCTTCGTGCGCGCGCCGAACGCCTCCGGCGACAAGGCCGCCCTCTTCGTGACGATCGGCCCCGACGCTGACGGCGGCGTGCTCCTGTCCGGCCACACAGATGTCGTGCCGGTCGCCGGGCAAGCCTGGAGCGGCGATCCATTCACGCTGCGGCGCGACGCGACGCGACTCTATGGGCGCGGCGCTGTGGACATGAAGGGGTTCGACGCCGCTTGCCTCGCGATGATCCCGGAATTCAAGGCGGCGCAGCTGTCTCGCCCGATTCACATCCTCTTGAGTTATGACGAGGAGACCACCTGTCTTGGTCCTCTCGACGTCATCGCGCGGTTCGGGGCGGACCTGCCGCTGCCGTCGGCCGTCATTGTCGGCGAACCGACCTCGATGGAGGTCGCCGACGCGCATAAGAGCGTCGCCACCTATGTGACGCGCGTGCGCGGGTTCGAGATCCATTCGGCCAATCTGCATCGCGGCGTCAGCGCCGTGCATGTCGCCTGCAAACTCGTGTGCGAGCTGGAGCGCCTCGGCGAGGAATTGCGCGCGGCTGGCGATCCGAGCGGGCGCTTCGATCCGCCCTTCTCGACCATTCACGTCGGCGTGATTCACGGCGGAACGGCGCGCAATATCGCCGCCAAGGACTGTGAATTTCAGTGGGAGTTTCGAGCGCTGCCCGGCGCGCCGCCGAATTTCGCTTACGACCGGCTGGAAGCCTATTGCGATGCCCTGAGACGAACGATTTTCGTCGGCTTTCCTGATGCGGGCGTCGAGACCACGATTGAGAATCAGGTGCCGGGGCTCGCGCCGCAGCCGGGATCCGAGGCGGAGTCCCTGGCGCTGCGGCTCGCCAAGCGCAATGGGACGATCGCCGTCCCTTACGCGACCGAGGCTGGGCAGTTTCAGCGCGCGGGCGTGGCCGCAGTGGTCTGCGGCCCTGGCCGCATCGACCAGGCGCACCAGCCCGACGAATTTATCGACATCGCCGAGCTGGCAGCCTGTCTTGAGTTCCTGCGCGGCCTAGCGCAGCAACTTCGCGCGTAAGGATCCTGTGTTAGCCGCAGACCCACATCCAGGTCTGGCGGTAGGGATGCCAACGCCAGCAACGGCCCACGCCGTAATCCCACCAGCGTCCGCGCCACCAACGTCCGCCGCCGCCGCCATGCCGACCGCCCCAACCGCCGCCGCCGCCGCCCCAACCGCCGTGGGGACCATGGCCGCCACCGCCCCAGCCGCCGCCACCCTGGCCGCCGCCGCCCCATCCTCCGCCACCCTGGCCGCCACCGCCCTGGCCGCCACCGCCCTGGCCTCCGCCACCCTGGCCGCCACCTTGGCCGCCGCCGCCCCAGCCGCCGCCGCCTTGGCCGCCACCGCCCTGGCCGCCACCTTGGCCGCCGCCGCCCCAGCCGCCGCCGCCTTTACCACCGCCGCCTCCGCCTTGGCCGCCGCCGCCGCCGCCTTGGCCGCCGCCCCAGCCGCCAGCGGCTCCGGCCGCAACCGGCATCGCCAGCGCGCCGATGAGCGCCGCGACCACAGAAATGTTCTTGAAAGCTGACATGACTCCACCCTCCATCGAATTGCTCAGCGCGGTCCGCGGTTCGCGGGAGGCTTGGGCTGAGGCATGACCCCACAGGTCTATGTGGCGTCGTTTCTACAATTTGCGAACGCTCCGATCCGGCGCCGCAAGTGAGCGGCTTCGCGAAAGCGCCTTAGGACGCTTTGAAGTCACTATGCTCTTCTGCGACGAGGGGCGGTGCGTGGCCGCACATCGCCTTGTTCGCGCTTATGCGTGCGCATCACGTGAAGTCGGCCGCGCGCCATTGCTTTCGTGAAGTGAGCGGCTATAGTCCGCGCCCGTTCGGCGCTTGGAAAATAATCCGCGCCGGGCTCCGAGCCCTTTAAAGAGATTTTCGCGATGAAGCTGATCCCGGACGCTTTGGCCCAAGCCCAGACGCCCTCACTGCCTGCCGCCGAGTCTCCTGCGAGCCCGCCGGCCCAGCCGACCGCGCCTTCGACGCCGGCGTCGCCGACCCCGCCACATCCGCCGACCGCCGTCCAGACGGGTCAAGCCGTCGAGACGCCGCCCGAAGCGCACCAGCCTCCGACCATGCCGGAGATGCTTGGACAGCTTATTCCCATCTTCGTGGTGATGGGCATCGTCTACATATTGGTGATCCGCCCGCGCTCCCGACGCGAGAAGGAGCAGCTCGCGCAGCTGCGCAACGTCCGACGCGGGGACACGCTTGTCACCACGAGCGGATTTGTCGCCAAGGTGACGAAATCCATCGACGACGCCGAAATCGAGGTCGAGATCGCGCCCAACGTGCGGGTGAGAATGCTGCGCACCGCCGTCGCCGAAGTCCGCGCCAAGGGCGAACCCGTAAGGGATGAGACGCCTCCGCCGGCGGCCAAGACTGGCGGCGCCAAAAGCGGCGGAAAGTCGGCGAAGTCTGCCGAAACCAAGTCGAGCGACGTTAAGACCGGCAACGGCAAGGCGGGCGACAGCAAGCCCGGCGACGCCGGATCCGGCTCGCAGAGCTGACGCGGCTCCTTTCGATCACTAGCCGATAGCAGGACAATGCTGCGATTCTCGACCTGGAAATTTCTCGCCATTGTGGCGATGACTGTCGCTGCGGTGCTTGTCGTCGCGCCGAGCATGTTGTCGCCGTCCCATTATGAAGAGTTGAAGTCGCGCCTGCCCTCCTGGCTTACGCCTCCGACCATCGTGCTCGGCCTCGACCTGCAAGGCGGCTCGCATGTGACGCTGGAAGTGGATCAGGCGGATCTCATCAGCACGCAGGTGAAAAATCTGCGCGATGACGTGCGCCGAATCCTGCGCGAAGAAAAGGTCGCCATCTCCGGCGGCATCGGAACGACCACGCGCGGCGTGCAGGTGCGCGTCGCCGATCCTGCGGATCGAGAGAAAGTCCTTCCGAAATTGCGGCTGCTGCGCAACAGCTTCAGCGGCGCTCTCTTGGGCGGGCCTTCGCCGCTCGACGTCGAGGCGTCGCCGGACGGCGTCATCCGCGTGACCGTCACCGACGCGGGCATCACGGACAAGTCGCGCAAGGCCGTGGAGCAATCGATCGAAGTCATTCGGCGGCGCGTCGACGCCCTCGGCACGCGTGAGCCGAGCATTCAGCGTCAGGGCGACGACCGCGTGCTGGTGCAGGTGCCGGGCCTTCAGGACCCCGAGACGCTCAAGGAAATCCTCGGCAAGACCGCCAAGCTCGAATTCCGCCTCGTCGCCGATCCGGGCCAGAATCCATCGGAAGTCGAGGAGCTCGATCAGGTCGAACAGGAAGGCAAGCTCGGCGTCGAAAAACAGGTGATGGTCAAGGGCGAAGATCTCACGGACGCACAGCCGGGATTCGACCAGCAAAGAAGCGGCGAGCCGGTCGTCAATTTTCGCTTCAACATTCGCGGCGCCCAGGCCTTCGGCGAAGTGACGTCCAAGAACGTGGGGCGCCTCTTCGCGATCATCCTCGACAACAAGATCATTTCAGCGCCGCGAATCTTGTCGCCGATCACCGGCGGCTCCGGCCAGATTTCCGGGCGCTTCACCGTCGAACAGGCCAACAACCTCGCGATCCTGCTGCGCGCCGGCGCGCTGCCGGCGAAGCTCAACATCGTCGAAGAGCGCACCGTCGGTCCAGGACTCGGACAGGACTCGATCGACGCCGGCAAACGCGCCGCCTATGTCGGCGCGGGCCTCGTCGTCGTCTACATGCTCGTCACCTACGGCGTCTTCGGCGTCTTCGCCAATCTCGCGCTGTTCGTGCATATCGCCTTCATTTTCGCCGGCCTCGTGCTGCTCGGCTCGACGTTGACGCTGCCGGGCATCGCCGGAATCGTGTTGACGATCGGCATGGCGGTCGATTCGAACGTGCTGATCTACGAGCGCATCCGCGAGGAAAATCACGCCGGGCGCTCGATCCTCGCCTCGCTCGACGCGGGCTTCACCCGCGCCTTCGCGACCATCGTCGACTCCAACGTCACCATGTTCGTCGCCGCGGCGATCCTCTATTTTCTTGGCTCGGGACCGGTGCGCGGCTTCGCCGTGTCGCTTGCGCTCGGCATTCTGACGACCATCGTCACCGCGGTGACCATGACGCGCATGATGATCGCCGTCTGGTATCATTACGCGCGGCCGACAAAACTGCCGATCTGAAGGGTCGACATTTATGAAACTTCTGCGCCTCGCCCCCGAGAACACCAAGTTCCCGTTCATGCGGTTCCGCCGCGTGAGCTATCCATTCTCGGCTTTGCTGTCGCTGATCGCGGTCGCCCTCTTCGTCTTCAAGGGCATGAATTTCGGCATCGACTTCGCCGGCGGCACGGTGATCGAACTGCGGGCCAAGTCCGGCGCCGCGGAAGTCGGCACGCTGCGCACGCTTGGCGAAGGCCTCCAGCTGGGCGACATCGAGGTGCAGGCGTTCGGGAATCCGGCGGACGCCACATTGCGCTTCGGTCTGCAGCCGGGCGGCGACGTCGCCCAGCAGGCGGCGGTGGAGCGCGTGCGCGGCGCCGTCGGCGGATATTATGATTTGCGCCGCGTCGAGGTCGTCGGCCCGCGCGTCTCAAACGAATTGGTGCAGTCCGGCACGCTCGGCGTCGTGCTGTCGATCGTCGCGGTATTGACCTATCTTTGGTTCCGTTTCGAATGGCAATTCGCGATCGGCGCGGTGATCGCCACGATGCACGATTTGCTGCTCACCGTCGGCTTTTTCTCGATCACGCAGCTCGAATTCAACACCACATCGATCGCCGCGATCTTGACCATCGTCGGCTACTCGCTGAACGAAACCGTGGTGGTGCTCGACCGAATTCGCGAGAACATGCGCAAATACAAGAAACTGCCGACCGCGCAAATGGTCGACATGTCGATCAACGCCGTCCTGCCGCGCACGATCATGACCGCGACGACGGTGATGCTTGCCCTGTTCGCCCTCGTCGCCTTCGGCGGCCAAGTGATCCGGTCGTTCTCGGTCGCGATGATTTGGGGCATTTTCGTCGCGACCTACTCGTCGATCTTCATCTGCTCGCCGATGCTGATCTATCTCGGGCTGCGCAACGAGGACGCCGACAAGGCGGCGCAGAAGCACGAGACGGAACGCAAGGCCGACGCAGCAGTCGCCGCGCGCGAGGATATTGCGGAGGAGCCCGTCTCCGGGCCGCCCAAGTCGACGCCCGCGCCCGCTCGGAAGACGTCCGGCAAACGCGCCAAGACGAGGCCGGCTTGACGAGCAGCGACGGCGGCTATGTTCCCGGCCGTCACAAAATCGATGACTATGGCGGCGGGGGGTTCCGCTTCGCCGACATGTCCCACCGCGGCTCGATTCTCGCGCTGCCCTCCGGCGTGCGCGCCGTGCCTCTGACCAGCGCCGCGGAGATCGACGAGTCGATGATCGATAGCGCGCTTTCCGAAAGCGGCGGGCTGGACGTGTTTGTCGTCGGCACCGGCAAGGATTTGCTGCCGCTTGCCGGCGGTTTGCGCGCGAAGCTGCGCGCAGCGGGCGTCGGTTGCGAAACCATGGCGACGGGAGCCGCCGTGCGGACTTACAATGTGCTCGTCGACGAGAATCGCCGCGTCGGCGCGTTGCTGATCGCCGTGTGAGATCATGACCGCCGCCTCGCAGGAGCATTATGTGCAGTGCGAGGAACTTCTGCGCGCGCGTGATCGCGACCTCTGGCTTGCCTGCCTCTTTGCGCCCCAGGCCGCGCGCCCGCACATTCATGCGATCTATGCCTTCGCCCAGGAAACGGCGGACGTCAGCGGCAAGGTCACGCAGCCGCTGCTCGGCGAGATGCGGCTGCAGTGGTGGGTCGACGCGCTGGGGGCCGACGCCGCGCAAGGCGAAGGCGTGCGCGCCAATCCCGTGGCCGATGCGCTGATCGACACGATCGAGCGATTCTCCCTGCCCCGCAGCGAATTCGTCGCGCTGACGGACGCGCATATTTTCGATCTCTACGACGATGCGATGCCGACTTGGACGGCGCTCGAAAACTATTGCCGCGCTACGGCTTCGGCGCCGATTCGCTGGGCGGCGCGCATTCTCGGCGCAGATCTTCAAGCGCCGTCGGCGGGGGCTTTCGATGAGGCGGGAGTCGCGCTCGGCCTCACGCGAATCTTGCGCGCTCTTCCGGAGGGTCCCCACCAGCAGAAATTCCTGCCGGACGAGGCCTTCGCTCATGAGGGCGAACCCTCAGGCCGGCGCGAGGAGCTGGGTCCGATCGTGAAGAAATTGCACGGACTGGCGCAGTCCCACTATGAGCAGGCGCGCCGTCTGGCCGCGGATCTCGGACCTGCCCGCGCCGCGCTGCTCCCCTGCGCCACCGCTCCACTTTTTCTGGAGCGGCTGGCGCGAAGCGACTACGATCCGTTTCGACCGCTTGGCGAAACCTCGCCGCTGCGGCGACAGTGGCGCATCTGGCGCGCGTCGCGCGGCGTGGGATTATGACGCGCCGGAAGCAGCGCTCCATGGAATTACTGAAATGACATCTGTCGAATATGATTATGACGCCCGGCGCCTGCGCATGGAGACGCTGCTCATGCTCCGCTGGGTGGCGATCACCGGTCAGGCGGCGGCATGTATCGGCGTCTATTTCATTCTCGGATTCGATTTTCCCGTCGGCCTCTGCTTCGTCTTCATCACGGCGTCGGCGACGCTCAACATAGGCATGCGCTTCGGCACGCCGCGCAGTTTCCGGCTCGGCGACGTCGAGGCCGCCGTCCTGCTGGGATACGACATCATCCAGCTGGGATTTCTGCTCTATCTCACCGGCGGGCTGACGAACAGCTTCGCGATGTTGTTTTTGACGCCGGTGATCATCTCGGCGGTGTCGCTGCCGAGCAATCTGACGCTGCTGCTCGGCATCGTCATGATTGCGGTCGCGACGGTGCTCACGGTCGAATATTATCCTTTGCCCTGGTACGCCGACGAAAAGTTGACGTTCCCCCTCCTCTACCGCACCGGCGTCTGGGCGGCGCTCGCGCTCAGCGCGGCGTTCATCGGCATCTACGCCGCGCGGGTGTCGGACGAGGCGCGGCTCCTGGCCGACGCGCTCGCGGCGACGGAACTGGTGCTCGAGCGCGAGCAGCATCTCTCGCAACTTGACGGCCTCGCCGCCGCCGCCGCGCACGAGCTTGGCACGCCGCTCGCGACCATTACGCTGATCATCAAAGAATTGCAGAACGCGCTGCCCGAGAATGCGCCAGCGCTGCGCGACGACCTCGCGCTCCTGGCGCAAGAGACGGCGCGCTGTCGGGAGATCCTGGGCAAGCTGGCCTCGCTTGGCGCAACGGACCAAAGCAGCGTGATGAATCTGCTGTCGATCGACACGCTGATCCAGGAAGTGGTTGAGCCGCAGCGCGAGTTCGGCGTCGAGGTCGAAATTTCCAAAAACGGGCCCTCGGACGCGCCGGTGCTGGCGCGTAATCCTGCGATTCTTTATGGACTGGGCAACCTTGTCGAAAACGCGATGGACTTCGCCAAGTCACGCGTGAAGATCGACGCTTGGTGGAGTTCAAGCTACGTGACGATCGCCATTCAGGACGACGGGCCCGGCTACTCTCCAGACATACTTGATCGCCTCGGGGACCCATATCTGCGGGGGCGGCCGCTCGAACGGCGCACGAAAAACGATGCCGAGTCGGGACTTGGTCTCGGCCTCTTCATCGCCAAAACCCTGTTGGAGCGCTCCGGCGCCACAGTCGAAACAATGAATGTTTCGCCGCCGCGCACCGGCGCAATCGCCAAAGTCACGTGGCCGCGGGCCGCGCTGGAGCCCGCCGCGGCCAGGCCAAGGCTTCCCCAACAGGACAAATAGAATCGACGCGACGCCGGCGATAAGCTAGATTTGACAAAAATCAGGGTTGGAAACGCGCAATGTCGACCGAAGAATTGAAGGCCGATCGAGAAGGCGTCTCGGAACCTGAACAAGTTCCATCGCCGCCAGAGGATCGTTCCCTGTTGATCCTGGATGACGACAAGCCGTTTCTAGGCAGATTGACGCGGGCGATGGAGGCGCGGGGCTTTTTGGTGACGCCCTGCGAAACGGTCGCCGAGGGTCTTGCCGCCCTTGAGACAAACCCGCCGGCGTTCGCCATCATCGACATGCGGCTTGATGACGGCAATGGCCTCGACGTCATCTCAAAGCTGAAGACGTCACGTCCCGACGCGCGCGGGATCATCCTGACCGGCTATGGCAACATCGCGACCGCGGTCACTGCGGTTAAGCTCGGCGCCTTCGACTATCTCGCGAAGCCCGCCGACGCCGATGAAATCTATCACGCGCTGATGGCGACGCAGGTCGACAAACCCGACGCTCAAGAAAATCCCATGTCCGCCGACCGTGTGCGCTGGGAGCATATTCAGAGGGTTTTCGAGTCTTGCGACCGCAATGTCTCGGAGACGGCGCGGCGGCTCAACATGCACCGCCGGACCCTGCAACGCATTCTCGCCAAGCGTGCGCCCCGCTGACGGCTTTAGTTCGCCTGTTCGTCGCCAAAGGCCAGCAGGCAGTAACGGTCCGCCGCCATCGCCGCGAAGCGTAACAGTATCGAACGTCGACGGGCCGGCGCGAGGGGGAGCGCCGGCGCCTCGCGCGTCAGCAGGGCCCCGTGGGCGTCCGCGACGATCAAGCCTGCGTCGTTTGGAAAAATCGCCGGATCGAGCGATGCGGGGATCGCGAAATAGAACCGATCGCAAAAGCCGCGATACTGCGGCCATTTAAGATCCGCACGAAAATCGGCGT
The DNA here is from genome assembly GCF_015709515.1 of Methylocystis sp. H62. GTDB lineage: Bacteria > Pseudomonadota > Alphaproteobacteria > Rhizobiales > Beijerinckiaceae > Methylocystis. Next base: position 65,426 of record NZ_JADNQZ010000051.1, on the reverse strand, counting down.
AGCTCGACTTGACCTCGACGATGCGCAGGACGCCGTCGGAAGCGAGCGCGATGAGATCGGCGCGGCGGCCGTTCGGCAGGGGCGCCTCGCAAACGACCGAAAATCCGCAGGCCCTCAGATAGCGCCGGGCGCCGCGGGCTACGCATTTGGTCACGTCGGCGCGGCTTTCGAGCGCCGTCGCGCCTTCGACGAGGATCGCGGTCATAGTGTCTCCGCTGGCGCATCGCCCGCTCCGCCCAGCATGGCGCGTCGCCAAAGCGCGCGCAACCATGATAGGTTCGCCCCATTGATCCACTACACGGCTTGTCGCATGAAACGGCTTCTTCTCGCATGCCTCCTCACGCTCGTCGCCGCAGCATCGCCCGTTCTGGGCGCAGAGCGCGTCGTCAACATTTTCAATTGGAGCGATTACATCGATCCAAGCGTGCTCGAGGACTTCACCCGAGAGACCGGAATCAAAGTCATTTACGACACCTATGACTCGAACGAGATGCTCGAGGCGCGGCTTCTTGCCGGCGACACCGGCTACGACGTGGTCGTGCCGTCGGCGACGTTCCTCCAGCGGCAGATCGCAGCGGGCGTGCTGCAGCCGATCGACAGAAGCAAGCTCGTCAACGCTCGCAATGTCTGGCCCGAGATCGACTCCAGACTTTCGCGTTTCGATCCGGGCAACCGCTACGCCATCAACTACATGTGGTACACGACGGGCGTCGCTTACGATGTCGCGAAGGTCCAGGAGCGGCTTGGCAAGCCGA
>NZ_JADNQZ010000051.1:0-64308 GCF_015709515.1 Methylocystis sp. H62 | reverse complement strand
CGGCTTGGCAAGCCGATAACGAGCTGGGATCAGGTCCTGCGGCCGGAAAATTTAAAGAAGCTCGCCGACTGCGGCGTCTACATGCTCGACAGTCCGGAGGACATGTTCGCGATCGCGCTCAACTACCTGAAGCTCGATCCCAATTCGAAAAATCCGAAGGATCTTGCACGCGCCGCCGGCCTCTTAGGAAATCTGCGCCGCTATGTGAAGAAATTTCATTCCTCCGAATATATCAATGCGCTGGCGAACGGCGACATTTGCGTCGCCATCGGTTGGTCGGGCGACAGCCTGCAAGCGCGCAATCGCGCCCGCGAAGCCGGAACCGACGTTGATATCGCTTACGCGATACCGGCCGAGGGTTCGCTCCTGTCGCTGGACAATCTCGCGATTCCAAAGGATGCGCGCCATCTCGACGAAGCCTATCTCTTTATCGATTATCTGCTTCGACCCGACATCGCCGCGCGCAATTCAATCGCCACCAATTTCGCCAATGGCGTCGCGCCGTCGCGACCGCTGATCGATAAGGCGGTCGCCAATGATCCGTCGGTCTATCCAAACGACCTCACGATGCGACGCCTGTTTACCGTCACGGCGCCCGATCAGACGGTTCAGAAACTGATCACCCGAATGTGGACGACGGTGAAGACCGGCCGATGAAAAGATCTTGCGCCGACTTGCGCCCGACGGATCGCGCCACGCGTTACGCGTGAACCGAGCCAGCGCCGCAGTCTACTGCTCGCTCAAGATGCGCTTCAGAAGTTCGATGACTTCGGCCAGCCCTTTGTCCTTGGAGGCGAGTTCCTCGATTTTCCGCACCGCGTGCAGCACGGTTGTGTGATCGCGGCCGCCGAATCTGCGGCCAATCTCCGGCAACGAGCGCAGCGTCAGCACTTTGGACAGATACATGGCGATCTGCCGAGGCCGCACCACATTGGCGGTGCGCCGAGACGACAGAATGTCGGAGCGTGAAATATTGTAGTGGCTCGCCACAAGCTTCTGGATATCGTCGATCTTGACGCGTTTGGGATCCTGTGTGCGCACGAGATCGCGAATGGCCGTTTCCGCGGTCTCGACGGTCAACGGCGCCCCGGTCAGCGTCGCGTGGGCGAGAAGCCGGTTGACGGCGCCCTCGAGATCACGGCCGTTGGTGGCGATCGTGTGCGCGACATAGGAGATGACCTCCGGCGGCACGTGGAAACTGGATTGCGACTCCTTCGCCGATGCAATACGCGCGGCGAGGATCTTGACGCGCAAGGACTCGTCCAGCGGGCCGATGTCCACGCAAAGCCCGCCCTTGAATCGCGACAGCACGCGCTCGTCGAGCGTGTCGAGTTCCGACGGCGGCCGGTCGGCGGCGACGACGACCTGACGGCCGGCGTCAATCAGCGCATTCAGCGTGTGGCAGAACTCCTGCTGGATTGATTTGCCTTGGAGAAACTGAACGTCGTCGATGATCAGCACGTCGATGCCGCGCAGCTTCTCCTTGAACGCTAGCGACGTATGCGTGGTCAGCGAAGAGACAAAGCCGCTCATAAAGCGTTCAGCCGTCAGATAAATCGTATGGCGGCGGTTGTCGTTCGACGCATGCGCAAGCGCTTGCAGAAGATGCGTCTTGCCGAGCCCGACCGCCGCATGGGCGTAGAGCGGATTGAACATCGGAAGATCGCCGGCGCGCGCCTCCGCGACGCGGCAGGCGGCCGCGTAGGCCAGCTGGTTCGAGGGCCCGACGAGAAAGGTCGAGAAGGACAGCCGACGATCGAGCGGCGAGCCGACGAATGCGTCGGCGTCGTGACGCAAGGTCATCGGGCGAGCGGCGCGGCGCGCATTGCCTTCGCTGGCCGCTTCGAGGGCCGGCGCGAATGTCGCGACGGCGCGCGCGACGCAGTGCGGCGCGCTGGACTCGACCTGATCTGCGCCGTCTTCACGCGAGCGCGTCTTGCGCATCGGCGAACGCACGTCGATGAGGACTCGCTCTACTTTTGAGAATTCGCTCGCCACGCGCGCCTTGATGCGCGGCGCATAGTGCGACTGCACCCAGCTTTTCAAAAATTTGGTGGGCACCGTGAGATGCACTGCGCCGCCGTCGATGCGCTCGAGTTCCAATCGCGTGAACCAGGAATTGTAAACCGCGTCGCCGAGGTCGCTCCTCAGCCTGTGTCGGACTCGGTCCCATTTCGAGCGATCTTCAGCGGTTACTCCGTCGTCTGCCAATTGTTCTCTATGATCGGACATATCAGACCTTTTTTCCGAAACGAGCGCCAGAAAGGGAGCCCTCGGCGAATCTCGCCGCTGGCGCTGATCGAAAGGAACCTAGTTGGATCGAGTAATTGCCGCCGCGAACGGCGCTAAATCAGCACTCTTGTAGGCGGCCCAATTGCGAGCCGCGCGCATCCGCCGACGTTGGCCTCCTGCATGAAACAGACGCCGCAATGCGTCGCGAACGACCGCATGTTGATGCGATCGTTGACGCTGCGCGCTCCTTGGACTGTCTCGGCCAACCGCCCCTTCGCCATGGCAAAGCCTCCCCTCGTCCGGGATCAGCGAGAATCCCGGATTGATGCGCGTCGCAGGAAACGGAATCTACTCTACGCCCTTGCGAACTGATCACTTGAGTTTTCAAGCCGAACGGCTGGAAGGCGGCAATGCGTCTCGCTCTGTGGGCCCATCCGCGCTAGGGAACGCAGGTCGTTCCCCTTACTATTGCGCGCCCATGAAAAACCGACGCCGACCGCCTTTCGTTCGACACATTGAAGCTACACGTCAGCGCCATCACGCGCAACGACGCTCGCGATTAAATCTGTCATAATGATTGGGCTTTTGTCGCGCCGCATCGCGAGCTTTCTTCATATTCGGCGATAAGCCGATGATTCGCCGCCTTTAAAATTCCGCGCGTGACATGCGCGTCGGGGCGACCGCCGCGCGCTGGCGGCGCTCCCGACAAGCGCCAAGAATAGTGTCAAGTGCCCGAGCTTTTTCCCGTTCGTGACAGCTTGATTGCAAGAGATTGAATCGGGAGAATTTTGAATGATCACGCATTATTGCTGAAAAAAAAATTCCTGACCGTGTCATCTTCGTTTCATGCGACGAATTGCCGTCGCCTTCCTGCGCAATAAAAAAGCCCGGCTCTCGCCGGGCTCCTAGAATGTTGCGTTCACGCTATGCGCAGCGAAACTTCTACGCCTGTGCGGCCAGCGCCTTCACTCGCGCGGTCAATCGCGAAACCTTTCGCGAGGCCGTGTTCTTGTGAATGACGCCGCGCTGCGCAGCGCGCATGACGATCGGCACGGCGTTTTGCAGCGCGTCCGCCGCCACCGAGGCGTCGCCCGACGCGATCGCCTCCTCGACCTTGCGCACAAAAGTGCGCATGCGGCTGCGACGCGCCCGATTGACCGAAGTGCGGCGGGCGATCTGGCGAACGGCTTTCTTGGCCGAACTCGTATTGGCCATGCTTTGCGTGTCCTCGAAAGTGACGGCGATGCGCCGCCTAAAAACCAAGCGGCCGCGAAATCGCGGCCAAGTGGCGTGGTTTATAAGCGCGGCGGCCGCCGTTCGTCAATGGCGGCTTATCGATTAGCGAAGGCCGGCTTCCGCTTTTCGACGAAGGCGCTCATGCCTTCCTTTTGATCGCCCGTGGCGAAAAGTGAATAGAAAAGCCCTCGCTCGTACCGGATTCCCTCCGCGAGCGTCGACTCAAAAGCGCGGTTGACCGCCTCCTTGGCCATGAGCACGGCAGGAAGCGACATCGACGCGATCGTCGCCGCCGTCTTGGTCGCCTCGGCGAGAAGATCGGCGGCCGGGACAATCCGCGCGACGAGGCCGGCGCGCTCGGCCTCCTCGGCGCCCATCATGCGACCCGTCAATATGAGATCCATCGCCTTGGCCTTGCCGACGGCGCGGGTCAACCGCTGCGTGCCGCCGGCGCCGGGAATCACGCCAAGCTTGATTTCCGGCTGGCCGAATACCGCCGTGTCCGCCGCGAGAATGAAGTCGCACATCATCGCGATTTCGCAGCCGCCTCCCAGCGCGAACCCCGAGACGGCGGCGATGATGGGCTTGCGGGCCCGAGCCACGACGTCCCATCGGCCGATGAAATCGTCGAGAAAGGCGTCAACGAAGCCCTTGTCGCGCATCTCCTTGATGTCCGCGCCAGCGGCGAAGGCTTTCTCGGAGCCGGTGAGAACGACGCAGCCGACGCCCTCGTTTGATTCAAACGCTGCGAGGGCGTCGTCGAGCTCGGCGATGAGCTGCGCATTCAGCGCGTTGAGCGCTTCAGGCCGGTTGAGACGGATCAGCCCGACTCTGCCCTGCGTCTCGACTGCGATCGTTTCATAAGTCATGCGGCCTCCTCGCCCATCCGGCAACTTTGCCGGCTCGCGCGCTTCATATCTCAAAAGCGCCGCTCGCGTCCGGCCTTTCTCCAAAGCCGAGCGCGACCGCGCGGGCGTGCAGATCGTCGAGCGTCACGTCGTCCAATCGCCGGAGCGCGCTCTCTTCGGCTTCGGCGATGATCGGCTCCAGCACCGCCGAGAGCAGCGGCGGCGCCACGTCCGGCGCCTCTTCCTCTTCTGCCCGCAAGGCGACGCGAACGATCTCGCCGACTGAAAGACGACGCCTCTCGCGCGCCAGAGCATAGCCTCCTGCTGGCCCTCTGACGCTTTTGAGAATCCCCGCTCTCACCAAGGCCTGCAGGACCGTCTCCAATCGTCGCGGCGGCAGATCGTGACGCGCGGCGAGCTGCTTTGACGACACCGGCCGGCCCCGTGCATGAAGCGCCACGTCGAGCGTCGCCATGAGCGCGAAGCGAGCGGTGCGCGGCAGAAGCTTCATCACGCGCCTTCTCCGCTCACTCCCGTCGACCCGAAGCCGCCGGCGCCGCGCGTCGTTGCGTCGAGATCATCGACCTCCTCAAGCGTCACATGCGCTGCCGGCGCGATCACGAGCTGCGCGATGCGCATGCCGCGAACGATCTCAAAGGGCAGCCCCCCGAGATTGATCAGCAGCGTCTTGATCTCGCCGCGATAGTCGCTGTCGATGGTGCCCGGCGCGTTGAGCACGGTGACTCCGTGCTCCGCGGCGAGGCCCGATCGCGGGCGAACCTGTCCCTCATAGCCCCGAGGCAACGCGATCGAGAGCCCTGTGGGGATGAGATCGCGGGCGCCAGGCTCCAGCACCAGCTTTTGCCCCGGCGCCAGCGCGGCGTGGAGATCAAGCCCCGCTGCGCCTTCGCTGGCGTAAGCCGGGGACGGCAGACCTTCGGCGTTCGGCAGTCGGCGGATCGCGACTTTCATGACATTTGGCCGCCGATCAACTGCGCAAGGCGCGCCACGAGCCGCTCCGCGACGTCTTCCTTGCGAAGACGCGGCCAATCTTCGACGCCCGCTCGCGAGACGAGATGGGCCTGGTTCATGGCCCCGCCAAAAACGCCGGTTCCCTCGCTGACGTCGTTGGCGACAATGAGATCACATCCTTTTCGGGCGAGCTTTTCCTGCGCGTGGCGGATAAGGTCGCGGGTTTCCGCAGCAAAGCCGACGACCAAGCGAGGGCGGTTCGGTCCGCGTGAGACGCTCGCAAGAATGTCGGGATTTTCGACAAGCGACAGACTCGGCGCGCCGCGCTCGCCCTTCTTGATTTTGTCGACCGCCGGCTCCGCGCGCCAATCGGCGACCGCCGCTGCGGCGACGAATATATCCGCCGGAAGCGCGGCGTTCACGGCCGCCAGCATGTCTCGCGCGCTCTCTATATGTGTGGTCTCGCAGCCGGGGGGGTCCGGGAGGGCGACCGGCCCCGAGATCACCGTCACGCGCGCTCCTGCGCGCGCCGCCGCCGCCGCAATGGCGTGCCCTTGCCGTCCCGACGAGCGATTGGCGATGTAGCGAACCGGATCAATCGGCTCATGCGTGGGGCCGGAGGTGACGACGACATGCAGCCCTTCGAGCGCGCCGCCGCGAATCGATAATCCTTCGGGCGCGGGCAACAGAGTGTCTTGCTTCAGCGCCGTCTCGATCGCTTGGACGATCTCCAGCGGCTCGCTCATGCGCCCGGGTCCATATTCGCCGCAGGCCATGTCGCCGACGTTTGGCCCGACAAACCAGGCGCCGTCGCCATGCAGCGTCGAGACGTTACGCTGCGTCGCCGGGTGAAGCCACATGCGTACATTCATCGCCGGCGCATAAAGCACGCGCTTGTCGGTTGCGAGCAGCAGCGTGGTCGCAAGATCGTCGCAGAGACCGCGCGCGGCGCGCGCAAGAATATGCGCCGTCGCGGGAGCGACGACGAGAAGGTCGGCGTCCCGTGACAGCTGGATATGGCCCATCTCTTGCTCGTCGGTTGCGGAGAAGAGATCGTCGTAGACTTTTTCGTTCGCGAGGCTGACGAAGGCGAGCGGCGTCACGAACTCCTTCGCCGCCGCCGTCATGACGACGCGCACCCGCGCGCCGCGCGCGCGCAGGCGCCGCACGAGATCCAGCGATTTATACGCGGCGATTCCCCCGCCGACGATCAGCAAGACGCGCTTAGCCTCAAGGCTCCGCGCACAACCCACGCCCGCCACTGAAAAAACTCCGATCGCCGCAAGCGGAGAATACAGATTTTATGCGCAAGGCCAAACGACTTCGCTCATCCGATCGGGAGAGCTTTTGCTCGCGGCGGATGCTTGCGCGATCAACCGTCGCTCCGCGACAAGGTCGCGCGCGACGCTTTCCGGCAGACCCAAGCCGTCAAGCACGGTCTCTCCCAGTTGAAGCGTGGCTTGGCAGCCTCCGGGATCACCGAAAACGCGTCTGGCTTCAGCGATGGCGACGCCGCGTGGCGCATGCCCAACCGTCGGCCTCCACGGCGAATGACATTCGATTAGACCTTTCGCAGCGCGATGCTAGTGTGCGCCGGCGCCGCATATGTCGAGTCGAAAGGAAAAGGTATGCGCAATGCCGCTTAGCCTTGCCCGTGTTCTTGCCCCGCGTGTTCTTGCCCCGCGTGTTCTTGCGCTCGCTCTGGTCATGAGCGCCTTCGTCACGGAGTGCGCGGCGCGGTCGCCGTCGGCTCAGCCGGTCATCGTCAGCCCCGACGCCACGACATCTGCGCCGGCGGAGAAACTCGGCCTCCGCGGGCGCACGCTCATTCCGCTGCATTCGACGCTCATCGGGCAAGGCGGCGTGACGCGGCTAAACTTCTCCGGCGCGCTCTCCATACACAACGCCTCGGCGACGAATATTCTCGCGATCGAAAAGATCGAATATCGCAGCGGCTCGGGTCAACTGATCGAAAGCTACCTGAATGAGCCCATCTATCTGAAGCCTTACGCCTCATTGCAGGTCATCATCGCGCAAGACGACGTTCGCGGCGGCACGGGCGCCAGTTTCACGGTCGATTGGTCAATGTCGGAAGGGTCGGACGAACCCTTGATCGAAGCCGTCATGACCTCCTACACCGGACCACACAGCTACGCCATCCTCTCGCCAGGACGCCGCGTTTCCCGCGCGCAATGATCGCTCACGCGCAGGCGCCGCGCCGCTTCGACGCGACGGCGTCATGATGACCCTTACGCCTAAGAGCGCGCCGCGCGTGCGCCGCCTGACGCTCAGCGACTTCCGCTCCTATGCGGCGCTCGATTGCCGGTTCGAGTCGACGATGATTGCGCTCTTTGGGGAGAATGGCGCGGGCAAGACCAATCTGCTCGAAGCGCTGTCGCTGTTCTCGCCCGGCCGCGGCCTGCGCCGCGCGGAACTCGCCGAATGCGCGAGGCGGGGCGGCGCCGGCGGCTTCGCCGTCTCGATCGAAGTTGAAGTCGACGGCGTGACGACGCAGCTCGGCCATGGTCTGACGCCCTCAAGCGAGCGGCTTTTTCGCGTTGATCGCATGCCTGTGAGCTCAGCGCGGGCCTTCGCCGATCATGTGCGTGTGCTCTGGCTCACGCCGGCGATGGATGGACTTTTTTCCGGTGCAGCCGGCGAACGACGGCGCTTTCTGGATCGGCTAGCGCTCGGCGTCGACGCCGAGCACGGCGCGCGCGCCAACAGGCTGGAGCGAGCGCTGCGTAACCGAAACCGGCTTCTCGAAGAAGGCGTCGCGGACCGGCGCTGGCTCGACGCCGCTGAGCAGGAGATCGCCGCGCTCGGCGTCGCCGTGGCCGCGGCAAGACGCGAGACTGTTGCGCGGCTCGTCGCGCTGATCGCCGCAGGCCGCGACGACGCCTCGCCCTTCCCTTGGGCGGAGGTGACGATCGAGGGCGAGCTGGAGCGGCGGCTGGCGCTCGAGCCAGCGCTCGCGGTGGAGGAATGGTACCGCGGCGAACTCGCCGCGTCGCGCCGCCGTGACGCCGCCGCTGGACGAACATTAATTGGTCCACAGGCGAGCGATCTCGCCGTGCGCCACGGTCCGAAGAACGAGGCGGCTCGGGCCTGTTCGACCGGCGAGCAGAAAGCCCTGTTGACGGGGCTGACTCTGGCGCATGCGAAGCTGATCGGCGCCATGACCGGACATGCGCCAATTCTTCTTCTCGATGAGATCGCCGCGCATTTCGACGTGAAGCGCCGGGAGGCTCTCTACGAGGAACTACAGGCGCTTGGTGGCCAGGTCTGGATGACCGGCGCCGACCCCGCCTTATTTGCGCCCCTGCGATTGTCGGCCGAGCCTATGCTTGTCACGCCCGGATGCGCCACCCATGTCTGAGGGTGCGCCGCTCGGCAGGCTACAACTTGAGATTTATCGATGAGCGACTTACTCGTATTACGCGAATATGAACGAAAGAAGAGGGGATTTCGCGAGATTTCGCGTCGAAATTGAAAAAATTGGAGTAAGCCTCATGGCGTGCAGAACGTGACAGCGGCGGTCTCCTGTTTCCCCAACGGACAACCACTATCGGGCAGAATGACTACCGGACTGGCGATACTCGGATTGGCCCTCTGTGCGGTCTGGCTGGCTGTCGGCGCTCTTGCCGGATTCGCGGCCTGGTTCATCGGCGCCACATTCCTGCTCGTCGCCCTGCTCTTCGCCTTGCGCGTCGACGTGGTGACGCGGGGCATTCTCCGCCGCCGCGCGAAGGTCCGCGACCGCGATCCTCCGAACGTATCCGGGGACTAGCGCTTAGCTATCAGGGAGTAAGCACGACTTTCACGCAGCCGTCCTTCCGGTCGCGAAAAGTCTTGTAGAGTTCAGGCCCGTCCTCGAGCGATCCGCGGTGCGTGACGACGAAGGACGGATCGATTTCCCCGGACTCGATACGTTCAAGCAACCTCGGCAAATAGCGCTGAACGGGAGTCTGCGCCATGCGGAAGGTGAGGCCGCGATTCATCGCCGATCCCAGCGGCACTTTGTCGAGAAATCCAGCGTAAACGCCGACGATCGACACCGTTCCGAAATTGCGGCAGCAATGAATCGCCTGGCGCAGCACATGCGGCTGATCGGTCCCAAGAAACGTCGCGACCTTGGCGCGGTCGATCATCGAGTCGATGCTCGCGGTCGGGTCGGGTTCGGTTCCGACCGCGTCAATGCAGGCGTCGGCGCCGCGGCCCTTCGTCAGGCTCTGGATCGCGTCGTAAACATCAACCTTACTATAGTCGAGCGTCTCCGCCCCGGCCGCTTTGGCGAGGCTGAGCCGCTCAGGCACCTTGTCGATCGCGATGACGCGTTCGGCGCCAAGCAGGAACGCGCTGCGGATGGCAAATTGCCCGACCGGGCCGCACCCCCAGATCGCGATGACGTCGCCGGGCTTAATGTCGCAGAATTCGGCCGCCATATAACCCGTCGGAAAAATGTCCGACAAAAACAGCACCTGGTCGTCCCGAAGCTGAGAGGGGACCTTGATGGGGCCGACATCGGCGTGCGGCACGCGCAGATATTCCGCCTGGCCGCCAGCGTAACCGCCCAGGAGATGCGAGTAGCCGAAAAGACCCGCCGGAGAGTGCCCCCAGAGCTTTTCTGCTTTGGTTTGGTCGCGGTTGGTGCGCTCGCAGGCGGAAAAATAGCCGCGCTGACAGAAGAAACATTCACCGCAGGAGATCGTGAAGGGAACGACCACCCTGTCGCCGACCTTCAGTTTTTTCGTTTCCGACCCGACCTCAACCACCTCGCCCATGGTTTCGTGCCCGAGCACGTCTCCACTGTGCATCTCAGGAACGACGCCGTCGAAAATATGCAAATCGGAGCCGCAGATCGCGCAGGCGGTGACCTTGATGATGGCGTCGCGCGGGTCTTCGATTTTGGGATCGGGAACGCTCTCGCAGCGAATGTCGCTTTTGCCGTGGAAGGTAAGCGCTTTCATGGAAAGAGACTTTCTCTTGGCGGCCCGCGAACTTAGCCAGTCCGAAACGCGAGCGCGTCGCCCCGCCTGTGAACTAGCGGCCGCAGCGAATGGTTCCAGCTCGGCCCGAAGGTCGGCGGGGGCGCCCGACATGGGGGCGCGTTCCCTGGCAAAAGCGCCCAATCGTCAACTATTTCCGTGCATTGACGCAGCCATTTGAGGTAAGGTCGACTGTTCGAATCATCGCCTCTCAAGAGCACGGAAACCCCCAAAAAATATGAGCGATAGCGACAATCGGAACGACGACCCGACGGAATATGGCGCAGGGTCCATCAGGGTGCTGCGTGGCCTCGACGCCGTGCGTAAGCGTCCCGGCATGTATATCGGCGACACGGACGATGGCACCGGCCTCCACCACATGGTCTACGAGGTGGTCGACAACGCTATCGACGAGGCGCTCGCCGGCCATGCCACACATGTCGACGTGACGCTCAACGCAGACGGCTCGTGTACGGTCTTCGATAATGGCCGCGGCATTCCGACCGACATCCATCACGAGGAAGGCGTCTCGGCGGCCGAAGTGATCATGACGCAGCTGCACGCCGGCGGAAAGTTCGACCAGAACTCCTACAAGGTTTCCGGCGGCCTGCACGGCGTCGGCGTCTCCGTGGTCAACGCCCTCTCCGTCTGGCTGAAGCTGCGCGTCTGGCGCGACGGCAAAGAACACGCAATCGAGTTCGCCAACGGCGACGCGGTCGCGCCGCTCGTCGTCGTGGGCGACGCGCCAGTCGTCGACGGCGCGCCCAAGCGCGGCACCGAAGTGACGTTTCTGCCGTCCTCCGCGACCTTCACGATGACCGAGTTCGACCTTGCGACGATCGAGCATCGGCTTCGCGAACTCGCTTTTTTGAATTCCGGCGTGCGCATCGTTTTGACCGACGCGCGACACGCAGAGGTCAAGCGCGACGAGCTTTATTACGAGGGAGGGCTTGAAGCTTTCGTGCGCTATCTCGACCGCGCGAAGACGCCGCTTGTCTCGGCGCCGATCCTCATTCACGGCCAGCGGGACCAGATCAACGTCGAAGTCGCGCTGTGGTGGAACGACAGCTATCACGAAAATGTGCTGGCCTTCACCAACAACATTCCGCAGCGTGACGGCGGCGCGCATCTCGCTGGATTTCGCGGCGGGCTGACGCGCCAGATCACCAGCTACGCCGAATCCTCCGGCGCCGCCAAGCGCGAGAAAGTCGATCTCACCGGCGATGACTGCCGCGAAGGACTGACCTGCGTTCTCTCGGTGAAAGTGCCGGACCCGAAATTCTCATCGCAGACGAAGGACAAGCTCGTCTCCTCGGAAGTGCGTCCGGCCGTCGAGAATATCGTCAATGAATTGCTCGGCCAGTGGCTGGAGGAGCATCCGGCCGAAGCCAAGACCATCGTTTCCAAAGTGTGCGAAGCGGCCGCTGCGCGCGAAGCGGCGCGCAAGGCGCGCGAGCTGACGCGCCGCAAGGGCGCGCTCGACGTCGCCAATCTTCCAGGCAAGCTTGCCGATTGCCAGGAACGCGATCCGGCCAAGGCCGAACTCTTCATCGTCGAGGGCGACTCCGCCGGCGGCACGGCCAAGCAGGGCCGTAATCGCGAATTCCAGGCGGTGCTGCCGCTGCGCGGCAAGATCCTCAATGTCGAGCGCGCGCGTTTCGACAAGATGCTGTCGTCCGAACAGATCGGCACGCTGATCACTGCGCTCGGCACGGGCATCGGCCGCGACGAGTTCAACGCCGATAAGCTGCGCTATCACAAGGTCATTATCATGACCGACGCCGACGTCGACGGCGCCCATATCCGCACGCTGATCCTGACCTTCTTCTATCGGCAGATGCCGGAGCTGATCGATCGCGGGCATATCTTCATCGCCCAGGCGCCGCTCTATAAGGTGATGCGCGGCAAGTCGACGCAATATCTGAAAGACGAACGCGCGCTTGAAGATTATCTGATCGAAAGTCTGCTCGACGGCGCCGTGCTGCGCACCGGCACAGAGGATCGCGCCGGCGCCGACCTGCGCCAAACGCTCGAAGATACGCGCGCGTTCCGCAACGTGATGCTGAGCCTGCATTCACGCTATGACCGCGCCGTCATCGAACAGGCGGCGATGGCCGGCGATCTGACGCCGCTGACGGATGCAGCGGACGCGAAGCGCTACGCCGACGACATCTCGCGGCGCCTCGATGCGATATCGGAGGAGACCGAACGCGGCTGGACGGGCGAGGTGCGCGACGGCGGCCAAAGTCTCGAATATGTCTTCAAGCGCACGCTGCGCGGCGTGACCCATGCGGTGACGCTCGACGCTTCGCTGTTAAATTCCAGCGAGGCGCGCAAGCTCCATGAGCGCGCCGAGAGCCTGCGCGAAATCTTCGCCGCGCCGGCGACTCTGATCCGACGCGGCGACGAGGCCCCGCTCTCCGGTCCGCTGGCGCTTTATGAAGCGATGAACTCGATCGGCCGCAAGGGCCTGATGATCCAGCGCTACAAGGGTCTCGGCGAAATGAACGCCGAACAGCTCTGGGAGACGACTCTCGACCGCGACGCGCGTTCGCTCCTGCAGGTGAAGGTGAAGGAAGCCGTGGAGGCGGACGACATTTTCGTCAAGCTGATGGGCGATGTCGTGGAGCCGAGGCGCGAATTCATTCAGGAGAACGCGCTGAACGTCGCCAATTTGGATGTGTGAGCCAAAGGCCCTCATCCTGAGGAGCGCGCAATGCGCGCGTCTCGAAGGACGAGGCCGCCTCCAGAAACCAACGAGTGTCAGCGCAGCCCTCGTGCTTCGAGACGGCGCCTTTCAGGCGCCTCCTCAGCATGAGGACTGCTTAGGCAAACGCGGCATAAGTGAAATATGCACTGTCTGTTCCAATTCACCTGCGGGCGAACCCATCGTTGTACGAGGAGTTCGCGTTTGACACTACGCGCACGACGATGACTTCGTATTTGGATTGATCGAGAGAAGTGTCGGCGCCACAAAACTGAGTAATGATGACGGCGCATAGTCCATACTTAGACCTCGGCCTCTCCGCTGATCCCGAGCTCGCCTCGGCCATCGCCGGCGAGTTGCGGCGCCAGCAGGACGGCATCGAACTGATCGCTTCCGAAAATATCGTCTCGCGGCTCGTGCTCGAAGCGCAGGGCTCGATCCTCACCAACAAGACCGTCGAGGGCCTGCCCTTTGCGCGCTATTACGGCGGCGCGCGGTTCGCCGACGCCATCGAGGCGCTCGCCGTTGAGCGCGCAAAGAAACTCTTCAACTGTCGCTTCGCCAATGTGCAGCCGCATTCGGGCTCCAACGCCAACGCCGGCGTCTTTCTCGGCCTTCTGAAGCTCGGCGATGTGATCCTGTCGATGAATGTCGCCGCCGGCGGCCATATCAGCCATGGCCATCCGGCGACGCTGACAGGACGCGATTATAGAATCGTCTCCTATGGCGTCAGCCGCGAGTCCGAACGCATCGATCTCGACGAGGTGCGCGATCTCGCGCGGCGCGAAAGACCGCGCATGATCATCGCCGGCGGCTCCGCCTATGCGCGCGCCATCGATTTCGCGTCGATGCGCGCGATCGCCGACGAGGTCGGCGCCTATCTCCTCGTCGACATGGCGCATTTCGCCGGCCTTGTCGCGACCGGCCTCTATCCCGATCCCCTGCCCCATGCGCATGTCGTGACGACGACGACATACAAATCGCTGCGCGGCGCGCGCGGCGGCATGGTTCTGTGGAACGACGAAGGCCTGAGCAGCCGGATCAACGCCGGCATATTCCCCGGCGTGCAAGGCTCGGTGCTGCTGCATGGCGTCGCCGGCAAGGCCGCATGCCTTGGCGAAGCCTTGCGGCCGGAATTTACAGCCTATAACCGCGCGGTGATCGACAATGCGCGGGCGCTGGCGCGCGTTCTTGCAGACGCCGGCCTGCGCATTGTCACGGGCGGCACGGATATGGGCCTGATGCTCGTCGATCTTGCTGCTCGCGAACTCACCGGCGATGTCGCCGCCAAGGCGCTGGAGCGCGCCGGCCTCGCCGTCAACAAGAATATGATCCCCTTCGATCCGCGTCCGCCCGAGGCGCCGTCGGGGCTGCGCCTTTCGAGCAACGCCGGCACGACGCGCGGCTTCGGCGTCGCCGAATTCGAAGCGATCGCGGGATGGATCGATCGCGTGCTGAAAAACCCGAGCGATAACGCGCTGATCGAAGCTGTCCGCAAAGATGTCGCGGCGCTCTGCGCGCAACACCCAATCTATGAAGCGCCGTGAACGCTCCCCCCGTTCGTCTCCTCGTCTGCGTCGGCCCGCGCTGCGACGCGGAGGGCAAGGGTCGCACGCTGCTCGCGTCTGTGCAGCAGTGTTTTTCGCAAGACTTTTCGCAGGAGCTGGCTTCCGGCCGTCTCGCCATTGCGACGCGCGACTGTCTGCGGCTCTGCACGCGCGATCCCGTCGTGCGGTTCGAACCGTCAGGCGACGCCCTGTCCAGTCCCTCGCTCGACGACCTGTTGCGTCTCGCCCGCGCCGCCCTTGCCGAACAAATCCCAGCGCCATCGCGACGTTACGATTAACAAAGGCTTTGCAAGTTCACTGCGCTTTTCTAGGGGGCGGTTCTACGCTAAGTTTTGCGCATCACAGAATCCGTAGGCGTGAAAGGAACAACATGCGTAAGCTCATTCCGTTCTTGCTTCTCCTGGCGTTCGCCGCGACCCCCGCCTGGGCTCAGGGCACGTCGCAGGAACGCTCCGACTGCATGGGCGACGCCTTGAGATTCTGCAGCTCCGACATTCCCTTCGTCGATGAGATCGAATCCTGCCTGAGCGAAAATGTAGCGCGACTGAGCCCCGCCTGCCGCCGTGAGTTCGGCCCGACTCAGAGCACGAAGCTGCGCGAAGAACATTTCCGTTAAGTCTGCGCCAGGCGCGTCCCTTCGCCCCCGCGCTTGATCATTGCAGCCTGCGCCGAAGGCCGGCGAGCCACCTCTTGGCTCGGCCCAGATCAATCTTTTTTGCTTCGTGCAAGCCGATCTCTTGCGCGAAGCTCCCGCCAGACCTTGCAGCCGCCGGCGTGGAGTCGCGGTCGCTTCCCGACCGGAAATATCGCGCGAAGATGCGCACGACCACGTAGAAGGTCGGCGTGAACGCGAGGCCGAACAGCGTCACGCCGAGCATGCCGAAGAACACCGCCGTGCCGATGGATTGACGCATTTCGGCGCCCGCGCCTTCGGCGACGGCGAGCGGCAGCACGCCGAGAATGAACGCCAGCGACGTCATCAGAATGGGCCGAAGACGCGTACGGGCGGCGGTGACGGCGGCGTCGAATTTGGATTGGCCGGCGTCTTCCGCCTGCTTGGCGAATTCGACGATTAGAATCGCGTTCTTCGCCGCGAGGCCGATCAGCACGACCAGCCCGATCTCGACCAATATGTTGCGATCGAGCCCCCGTGAGACGACCCCGAGCATCGCCGCGAGAATGCACATCGGCACGATGAGGATCACCGAAACCGGCAGGAGCAGGCTCTCATAAAGCGCGGCGAGCAGCAGAAAGACGAACACCACCGCCAGGCCAAACGCGATGGCGGCGGTATTCCCGGCAAGCTTCTCCTGCAGGGCGATTTCGGTCCATTCGAAGCCGAATCCTTGCGGCAGCTTCTCCGACGCGAGCTTCTCGACCGCCGCGATGCCCTGGCCCGAGGAGACGCCGCGCGCGAGATTGAGCTGCACCTCGGCGGCCGGATAGAGATTGTAGCGCGGCACGCGGAACGCCCCCGTCGCATCGCGGAAGGTGGCCACCGCGCCGATCGGCGCCATCGCGCCCGAGGCGCTGCGGGTCTTCAGATTGGCGATGTCGCGCAGCGTCAGGCGAAAGGGATCGTCCGCCTGCGCCATGACGCGGTAGGTGCGTCCAAGGACATTGAAGTCGTTGACGAAGGTCGAGCCAAGATAGACCGAAAGCGTCTCGAAAACGCGCGAGATCGGCACGCCGATGAGTTCGGCTTTCGTGCGATCGACGTCAGCGAAGATTTGCGGCGTGCGCGTGTTGAACAGCGTGAACGCCTGCGTGAATTCTCCCGACTGACCGGCCGCGCCCGCCAGCGCCCACGTCGCGCCTTCGAGCGCGGGAAGTCCACGCCCGGCGCGATCCTGCACATAGCCCTTGAGGCCGCCGCCGGTGCCGATGCCGGGCACCGACGCCGGCGCCAGCACGAAGACGAAGGCGTCGTTCAGCTTGGACAATTGGCCGTAAAGGTCGGCTTGGATCTGGGCGGAGGACAGCCCCTTCTTTGCACGTTCCTCGAAGGCCTCCAGCGTGACGAAAATCACGCCGGTGTTCGGCGCATTGGTGAATGTCGCGCCATCGAAGCCGGTGAAAACGACGGCGTCCTTCACGCCCGCACGTTTCAAAATAATGTCGGTCGCCGCGCGCATGACCTTATCCGTGCGATCGAGCGTCGCCCCGGGCGGCAATTGGAAAGCGGCGATCACATAGCCGCGATCGAGTTGCGGAATGAGGCCGGTCGGCGTTCGACGCAGCAGATCGAAGGCGAAAAAGATGAGGATCGCATAGACGGCGAGCATGACGACGCCAAGCCGCACGAGACGGCCCGTCGCCGCGCCATATGCCGTCGACACCCTGTCGAATGCAGAATTAAAGGCGTCGAAGAAGCGCCGCAGCGGCGCATGCGCCCAGCTCAGCCGATGCGTCTTCTCTTCCTCCTCCACATCATGCGGCTTCAACAACATCGCCGCCAGCGCCGGCGACAGGGTCAGCGAAACGAAGGCTGAGATCAGCGTGGCGCTCGCGATGGTGATGGCGAATTGCTTATAGAACGCGCCCTGCAAGCCGCTGATGAAGGCGGTGGGGATGAACACGCCGCAGAGCACGAGCGCGATCGCGATCAGCGCCCCGCCGACTTCGTCCATGGTCTTGTGCGCGGCTTCCTTGGGCGATAGCCCTTGCGCAAGATAGCGCTCGACATTCTCCACGACGACGATCGCGTCGTCGACGACGATGCCGATGGCGAGCACCAGGCCGAAGAGCGAGAGCGTGTTGAAGCTGAGGCCGGCCGCCTTCATCACGGCGAAGCTGCCGATCAGCGACACCGGGATCGCCGCCACGGGAATGATCGCCGCGCGCCATGTCTGCAGGAACAGGATGACGACGAGAACGACGAGAACGATCGCCTCGAGCAGCGTATGAACGACCTCATCGACCGACTGCTGGATGAACTCGGTGGGATTGTAGACGACCGTGTAATCGACGCCGGCAGGGAAATTCTTCTTGAGCCGTTCCATCTCCTGCTTGACGGCTTCGGCCGTCTGCAAGGCGTTCGAGCCGGGACGCTGAAAGATGCCGAGCGCCGTCGCAACGTCGTGGTTGAGATAGGCGTTGAGCGTATAATCCTGCGCGCCGAATTCGATGCGCGCGATATCGCGCAGATGAATCTGGCCGTCGGCGTCGGCGCGGATGACGATGTCGCCGAATTGCTCCGGCGTGCTGAGCCGTCCCAGAGTCTGCACCGAAAGCTGGAAGGCGCCCGCCGAGGCCGCCGGCGGCTGATTGACCGCGCCCGCGGCGACTTGCAGATTGGCGCCGCGCAAAGCGGCGATGACGTCGCCCGCCGTCAGATCGCGCGCTTCGACTTTCGCCGGATCGAGCCATACGCGCATCGAATAATCTCTCGCGCCAAAGAGGCGCGCGTCGCCGACCCCGTCGATTCGGGCGATGGCGTCCTTCACGTAAAGCGTCGCGTAATTTGAAATATATTGCTGGTCGCGCGAGCCGTCGGGCGACAGCAGATGGACGACCATCATCAGATCCGGCGATGCCTTCTTCACCACGACGCCGAAACGCGTCACCTCCTCCGGCAAGCGCGGATTGGCGATGGCGACGCGGTTCTGAACGAGCACCTGCGCGAGATCGATGTTGACGCCCGGCTTGAACACGACGTCGATCGACACGCGTCCGTCGCCTGTCGACTGCGACGTGATATAGAGCATGTCGTCGACGCCATTGACCTCCTGCTCGATGGGCGAGGCCACGGTCTCGGCGATCACGTCCGCCGACGCGCCGGGATAGGTTGCGCTGATATTCACCGTCGGCGGCGCGATTTCCGGATATTCGGAAACGGGAAGCGCGCCTTGCGCAATCGCGCCCGCAAGCGTCAGAAGCACGGAAAGCACCGCCGCAAAGATCGGCCGCTCGATGAAGAAGTGCGAAATGCGCATAGCGTTCCTGATCTCGACGTCTATCGGTCGCTGACCGCGACAGGCGCTTCCTTGATCTCGCCTTCCTTGGGCTGAACGGTCGCGCCGGATCGAACCATCGGATTTGCGAGCCCGCCGATCACGATCCGATCCTTCGCGTCGAGGCCGGATTGGATCACGCGCAAACCATTGTGAATGGGGCCAAGACTCACCGATTTGGCGATGACCTTGTTGTCGTCCGACACGACAAGCACGGTCTTGCTCGTCTGATCGGAGACGACGGAAGCATCGGGAATGAGCAGCGCGGAGACGTCGCCGCCGAACAGGCGCAGGCGCCCAAAGGTGCCGGGCGTCAGGAAATAGTCCTTGTTGTCGAAGACGGCCCGGCCACGGATCGTGCCGGAGCGCCGATTGAGCTGATTGTCCATGAAGTCCATGACGCCGCTGCGGGTCCACTCGGTCTCGTCGGCAAGGCGTACCGAAACGCGATTTTTGAATTCGCGCGAGTTTTCTTTCTGGCGCTCCGCTGCGCGCGCATAGCGAATGTAGTCGGCCTCGGAGGCGTCGAAGATGAAGTGGATGGGATCGAGCGTCACGATCGTCGTGAGCAAAGTCGCATCCGCCTGTCCGCCCTGAACGAGATTGCCCGAATCGACGCGACGGTCCGACACCCGCCCGGCGATCGGCGCACGGACCTGCGTCCATTCCAGATTGAGCTCCGCGTTGCGAAGTGCGGCTTCGGCGCTCAAAACCTGCGCCCTGGCGATATCATTGCTCGCTTTGCGCTGATCGACGTCGCGCGCGGTGATGGTGCGACCCTGCGTCATTTCCTGAGCGCGGGCGTAATCGCGGATCGACGCCACGGCTTGCGCCTGCGCCCGAGTGAGTTCCGCCCGCGCGCTGTCGACCGCGATCAGATACGGCCGCTGATCGATGACGAAGAGGACGTCGCCGGCTTTGACGAACTGCCCATCGGTGAAATTGATCTTCTCCAGAGCGCCGGAGACGCGCGCGCGCACCTCGACCTGCTTTAGGGCCTCGAAACGACCCGTATATTCGTCCCAGCGCGGAATCGTCCTGGCGAGTGGGCGGGAGACCACCACTTCGGGGGCTGGACCCTCTGCGCGCGCCCCCGCTGATTGGCCGAGAAACACCAATGCCGCGAGCGTTTTAAACAATGCGCTAGCGACTCTCCCGTGACCATCGCCGCCGCGCGCCGCCACAAAAGCCAACAGCATCTCACCTCCGGTTTTGACGTTCGCATTGAACCGGCCATTCTTGACCGGCGCACAGCGCAGACGACGTAAGGGCAGCGCCACCAGAAGGCAAATCGTGCTCCGCTGCGCCTCGCCCGCCCGCATTGCCAAGCTTTGCTAAAACGCGCAAACTACCGCCTCCGGACGGAGGAGCTGATAACATGCCCTTGTTCCTGGCGCAGTTTGCCTATTCTCCTGCCGCTTGGGCGACCCTCATCAAGGCGCCCCAGGATCGCGCTGCGGCTTCAGAAGCGCTTCTCAGGCACTTCGGTGGCCGCCTCATCGGCTTATATTACACGCCCGGCGCAGAATATGACGGGTTCGCGCTCTTCGAAGCGCCCGATGAAACCACCGCCGCGGCTATAGAGATCGCGGACGTCGCCGCAGGGCATCTGAGCCGCAATCGCCTCACCAGAGTATTCTCGGCTGACGAGACGAGCGCGATGCTCCTGCAGGCGGCCACGGCCCCGAACATGACGCCAAAAACGACGGCGTAGCATGCCGGCTCCATGCCTTTTCCGCAATTCAATAGGCGCTGAGCAGGTCGACTTTGGCGTTTGCAAGCACTAGGCGCCTTGCCAATAAAGCTGCAAGATTTCGCATGATCAGTTCTCCGCTTGCTGAATGGCTCTTGCGAAACGACGCATAGGCGCCGAGCGGCAATTCGAGGCACTGCACCGCCGTGTCGGCCCATACGTCTGCGCTGCGCTCGCGTTCGATGAGCGCCATCTCGCCGAATGCCATGCCCGGCGAAATCGACGCCAAACGCGCGCCGCTGCGCAATTTCACGCTGACCATGCCGCTTTGCAGAAAGAACAGCGAGGCTGCCGGATCTCCGGCGGCGATGATCCGCTCGCCGGTTTTGAAATTACGCGCAAACCCGATCGCCGCGATGTGGTCTATTTCATCCGAACACAGCCCAGCGAGCAGCGCCTGCTCACTGAGATGGGTCGTCTTGGCCAGGCCTTCGAAGCCGCCATAGCGATAGATCACTTGATCTTCGGCCCATTCGATTGCGTCGTCGAGCAGCGAAAAATGACGCAGTTTTGGCAAAACGTCGCGCTCTGCGTGGATCGCCTGCCAGAGCTGCGACGCCTTTTCAAAGCCGGCGACGATAAGGGTGACGCCGCGAGTAGCGAGGCCAGCGAGCGTCTCCGCCAGAAGTCGCGCAGCGGCGGTCGTCGCGCTCGGAACGCGTCGAAAGTCCAAAATCAGCAGCTCGCCCGGCGGCCCTTCGCCATCCAGCCTGCGCGAGACGTAGTCCATTGCGGCGAATGAGAGCGCGCCGACGAGTTCGATCACCCGAATGTCGCTTGCGCGCTCTTGAAGAATCGCCAGCTCGAAATTCTGTCGGTTGCGGCGCGAGGAAACGCCGGCTGCGTTGTAATCGCTGATGATGCAGGTGCGCACATCGTCGCTGCGATTGAGCACATGCAATCCGAAATGCGCCGACAGCGCCTCGCAGACCTTTAGACCGCGGACGCTGTTGCCATGACTGTCGAGCCGGGGCGAAAACGTGCCGAGCCCCAGTTGCGCCGGAAGGGCGGCGATGATTCCGCCGCCGACCCCGCTCTTCGCGGGAATTCCCACCCGATAGATCCACTCGCCGGCATAGTCGTACATGCCGGAGCTCGTCATCACCGATAGCGTGCGCGCCACGACGTAAGGGGAAATGATCTGCTCGCCGGTGAGCGGGTTGCGGCCGCTGTTGGCTAGCGTCGCCGCCATGACCGCCAGATCGCGCGCGGTGACGAGCACGGCGCATTGACGAAAATAGACGTCCAGAACGGCGTCGACGTCGTCGCCGAGCACCGAATAATTACGAAGCAGCCAGGCGATAGCGCGATTCCTGTCGCCGGTCGCGCGTTCCGAGGCGAACACCGCTTCGTCGACGTCGAGTTCGCGTCCGGCGAAGCGGCCGAGCGTCCGATGGATGAGGTCAAAAGCGCCATCGCCTTCATGCTGATGGATCAGCCCGGAACAGGCGATCGCTCCAGCGTTGACCATGGGATTGAACGGCTTGTTGTCGCCCGTCAGTCGAATCGAATTGAAAGCCTCGCCGCTAGGCTCGACGCCGATCACCGACTCGACGCGCTCGTGGCCAAGCGTTTCGAGGGCGAGCGCGAAGACAAAGGCCTTCGATATCGACTGAATCGTAAAAGGCGTGGAACTGTCGCCGACCTCATAGACATGTCCGT
The DNA here is from genome assembly GCF_015709515.1 of Methylocystis sp. H62. Classification (GTDB taxonomy): domain Bacteria; phylum Pseudomonadota; class Alphaproteobacteria; order Rhizobiales; family Beijerinckiaceae; genus Methylocystis. Next base: position 42,389 of record NZ_JADNQZ010000051.1, on the reverse strand, counting down.
CGATCGTCGCGAGGCTGACGCCGAAATGCGCTGGGTTCGCCCTCGTCAATTCCGGAATGTAATTGGCGACCGCGCCGGAATCGTCGGCGGCGAACTGTTCATGGCAGCGGCGCAAAAAGCCGCGGAGCGGTGGATACACGGCGTCTCCAAATTTTTCTCGCCTGCGGAACTGATCCCACAGTCTGATTAATCGTCACAGCAAAGTATATGCCTGTCACTAATCTTCTCCGAACTCGGCCGATCACGCGTGATCTCCCATCGATCAACTCCGCGATACTGCAGAAGTTTTTCACAGTGGACTTTTTTAAAGACGAAGGGCGGAGCGGGCCCGTCGTTCTTGCCCGCGCGGCCGCAAATAAGGCCGAAGTCGGGAGCGCCGCCCGCTCCTCGCACGCGCCGCGCGCTGTAACCTTATTCGCAGCGGTGACGAATAGCGTCCGCAGGTTCCCCGTGAACCTGGAACGCTCGTCCTGCGAGCTGAATTTCAAGGAGATGGAAATGAACGTCAAAACCGTTTCGGGCGCCTCAATGGCCGCCGCGGCGATCGCCCTGGTTCTAAGCGGCGCGGCGCCTGCGCCGGCGCTCGCCAAAAAAATGAGCAAGTCGGTCCATTGCGCCGGAATCAATTCGTGCAAGGGAACCAGCGCCTGCAAGACCGCGAACAACGCCTGCAAGGGCATGAACTCATGCAAGGGTCAGGGGTGGGTGCCCGAAAAATCAGCAGCGGCTTGCGAGGCGAAGGGCGGCAAGGTCGCCGAGATGTAAGCCAAGCGGCGCGGACGGATACGCTTTCTTCGTCCGTTCCGCGCCGTTTTTAAATTTCCGGAGCGTCAGATTAGCGACGATCCGCTTGAAAAGAGGCCATCAGCTCGTCGCGCCTGGTCCAATGCAGGAGCGCCCGGCCGAACAGCGAGGCGATTCCCGTCAGCAGGACGACGGAACCGAACTGCCAGATGCAGACCGACACTGCCGCGTCCTGTCTGAAGGAAAGACGTAGCGCCGCCGCCGCCAAGGCCGTCGATGCGAGCGCCGCAAGTCCAATCGTCACGAATGGCGCGATGGGCGCGCCGCGCTTGACCATCGACAGGATCAACACCGCCGCCGGGATGCTGATGGCGAGAATGGCGGGCAGGCAATAAATGTCCGAATGCGAGAGGAGACCGGACACGCCGAAGGCGTCAACGTCCCTCCAGCATCCAACGACGAGCGCGCCTGCCCAGAGCAAGAAGAACAATCCGGCGGCGAGCCGCTCCCAGATCGGGCGCGCCGGACAGCCGGCGCTGAAGGCGCCCGCTGCGGCGACGACGCTCGTCAGGAACGCCGCAGCCAATTCCGTCGCGAACTGCGGGTCGGCGATCTTGGCGACAAAGTCGGGCCTCACCCCCATGACCGCCACCACGATCGCGACATAACAAAGCGAAACCGCGAACCAAACGAGCGCGCGCCACGCAGGATGCGGGAGCGGGCGTATCGGCGCGCAATTGTCGGTCAGGGTTTCGATCAGGTCTTGGTTCAACATTCGCTAGCCAATCCGCTCCAGGGCCTGCCGCATCGCTTTGATGGCTCTATGGATTCCGACTTTCAGCGCGCCAACGCTCTTCCCCGTGACCTGAGACGCTTCATCCAACGAAAGACCCTGGATCTTGATCAGTTCAATCGCCTGGCGCTGGCTAGCCGGCAGGATCGCCATGGCTCTGCGAAGCGCCTCGCGATCGTCCCTCGTCTCTTGTTCGGATTTCGCGCCGTCGCCGTCAAAGGTTTCAGGCAAAACATCGACGGTCGTTTCGTTGGCGCCGCGTGCGTAACGACTTCGCGCGGCGTCGGCGACGCGCCGCGCCGCGATGGTCATCAGCCAGGGCGTAAACGGACGCCGGCGATCGTAGGTCTGGCGCACGGTGTGAATGGACACCAGGATTTCCTGAACCACGTCTTCCGTGTCGTGCGCGTTCGGCCATTTTCGCACGACGAACCGGAGCAAAACGGGAAAGAGATCGGACAAGAGCTCGCCATACGCGGCATGATCGCCGTCCTGCGCCGACGCCATCAGCGCGCGCCAGCGGCTTTCCCGATCGTTCGACGTATCGCTCAATTCGCTCATGTCCGCTGCGAATCTGCCAGCTCTAATCAATCAAGCGTCCGCGCGCCATCTCACCCTACTCGACTTTTTCGTAGTTTTCGATGAACTCCTTCGGCTGTAACCTTTGACGCCGTCGAGACGAAATTGACCCTTGAGACGGCGAACGGTCGTCTTGAATTGCACGCCGAATACGTCAGATTTCAACCGATCGCCTTTTATGGACGAATCGGACGCAAGCAGAGGGAGATCAGGATGTCAGACAAGAAGCTTTGCGCCGCCTTTGCGATCGCCGGCGCCTTCGCGACGGCTGTCGCTCTGGCGGAAACGGCTCAGGCCGCGAACGACCAGGAAAAGTGCTTCGGCGTCTCCCTGAAGGGCAAGAATGATTGTGCGGCAGGCCCGGGAACCAGTTGCGCGGGAACGTCAAAGACCAATTATCAAGGCGACGCGTGGAAATATGTTCCCAAGGGCACGTGCACGTCTATCGTGACGCCCAAGGGCAAAGGCAGCCTCGAGCCGATTTCGCACTGAGGCCCCGGCATGGGCGCGCATTCCGCCCCCGAACATAGCCGTGAGCGCGCAGCGTCCTCGCTGCCCGCCCGCGCTGGAGTCGGTTTCAAGAGCGTGCATCTCGCCGACATCGAAGCCTCCGCGCACGATCTCGGATTTTTCGAAATCCACGCCGAGAATTACATGGGCGCCGGCGGGACTCCGCACGCGCAGCTGATGCGTTTGCGCAAAGATTCGCCGCTCTCGATCCATGGCGTCGGCCTGTCCGTCGGCGGCGCTGAGCCCCTCGACCGCGCGCATCTTCGGCGCGTGAAGAGTCTTGTCGATCGCTACGAACCGGCCGCGTTCTCCGAACATCTCGCCTGGTCGACGCAAGGCGCGCGCTTTCTCAACGACTTGCTGCCCCTGCCCTATAACGCGACGACGTTGGCGCATGTCGTCGCTCATGTAGACGAAATCCAGGAGGCGCTCGGCAGGCCGATCCTCCTCGAAAACCCAGCAGCCTATCTGCGGTTCCGATCCTCGGAGCATTCGGAGATCGACTTCCTGCACGAGGTCGTGCGCCGCACGGATTGCCGGCTGCTGCTCGACGTGACCAACGTCTATGTCAGCGCAACGAACCTCGCCTATTCGGCGGAGGACTATATCGACGCCTTCCCGATGGCCTACGTCGAAGAGATTCATCTTGCCGGATATGCCGAGGATCTCGACGAGATTGGCGACCCTCTGCTGATCGACGCGCATTGCGCGCCCGTCCCTGATGCGGTTTGGCGCCTATATCATCGCGCGCTGGCGCGACGCGGACCAGTCGCGACGCTGATCGAATGGGACAACGACGTCCCGCCCTGGCCGACCCTCTTGGCGCAAGCGACGCAAGCCGAGGCGTTCCTTGAAACGCGGCGGCGCGCTGTTGAAGATGGCTTAAGATCGAAGGCGCTTCATGACGACCTCGGCTGATTTCGATCAGAGCGCATTTGTCCGCGCGCTGCTCGACCCAGAGCTGCCGCCGCCCAACGAGGTTGAAGCAAGCCACGGCTTTGCGCCAAAGCGACGCTTCGCGGTCTATCGCAACAATGTGTGCGTCGGACTGGTCGACGCGCTGGCGGAGCGCTTTCCAATTTGCCTGCAGTTGGTCGGCGATGAATTTTTCCGCGCCATGGCGCAATGCTATGTGCGCGAACGCCTTCCGCGCACGCCGATGCGTTTCGAGTATGGCGACGCGTTTCCGGCGTTCGTTTCGGAATTTGAACCGGCGCGCGAACTTCCTTACCTTCCGGACGTCGCGCGGCTGGAATATGCCGTCGGCCAAGCCTATCACGCCGCTGACGCCGCGCCGCTGCCATTGGATTTCCTGCGCGCCCTCTCACACGAGCGACTAGACAACGCAACGGCTGTTCTGCATCCCTCAACGCATGTCGTGGCGTCCGCGTATCCAATCGTTTCGATCTGGCGGCGGCACATGTCGGACGACGAGATGACGCCAGTGGTATTGGACCACGGCGAAGAGGCGCTCGTCGTTCGTCCTGAGCTGGCGATCAGCGTGTCGCCGCTTCCTTCCGGCGGATCGGCTTTCGTGGACGCGCTCAGGAACGGAAGAACTTTCGGCGAAGCCATGAATGCGGCGACCGGCGTCGCGGCGGAATTCAAACTGATCGATTGCTTGCGCGAGCTTTTCTTGACTGGAGCCTTCGTGGCCGTCAGCGTCGCGCACTGAACTTAGAAAACGCGTTTTGGCGTGGCCGCGGCGATCATTGATGGAGCTTGAACGCAATGAATTTCATAAGAAAGATCGTGCGCTGGTTGGATGCGATCCCCTACTCTCTGATCGCCCTCTTCCTGCGCATCGTCGCCGCGCATCCGTTCTTCGTCTCCGGTCAGACGAAGATTGAAGGACCGACTCTCGGCCGCGAAATTTTCGGCCTTGATCTATCGTTCCAGATTCCGACAGCCGTGCGCAGCGCGACCTTCGCGCTGTTCGCCGACGAATATAAACTGCCGCTCATTTCGCCGACCGCCGCCGCCTATGTGGCGAGCGGCCTCGAATTCGTCCTGCCGCTGCTGCTTGTCCTTGGGCTTTTGACGCGCTTGTCGGCGTTCATTCTTTTGGTGATGACAATCGTCATCCAGATCTTCGTCTATCCCGATGCATGGTGGACCGTCCACGCCTATTGGGTGGCGATCCTCACCGTGCTGATCGCCCGTGGGCCCGGCGCGATCTCCCTCGACCATCTGCTGTTTCGAGCGTGGTCGCCGAGGCGCGCTTAAGGCGCCTCGACATAGACAACGGATCCAGTCTGCTGAGGCGCAGTATGGGCATGAGCCAAACCGGCGCCGACTCCAAAGAAGATGACCGATCCGATGATGGCTCCGACAAACGCGCTGGTAAATTTCGACATGACGTCCTCCTGTTGTTTTGTGAGGAAAACGCTACCCGTTGCAGAACCGCGCGAATGTGCGCCGTCGCACGCGCCCCTCGTGGAGAGAGGATCGTGTGGCTTCTATGCCTTCCGCAGGAATTGCCTCAGCGGCGGTTGAGCCACACGCCGAGGACCGCTCCGCCGATCGCCCCGGCGATGGCGCACGTGAATGCAACGGAAAGTCCTGCCGCGGCGACGCCCAAACCTGCGGCCAGTGCGGAGCCGATTCCGGCGAAGGCGAGCGGAGCCGTCGCGCCGCTGATGTCGTCAGAGGTCTTTGCGTCCGACATGACGTATGTCTTGACGTCTGTCTTGGCCATCTTCTGTGTCTTGGCCATTGTTCTGATCCTCGCTTGCGCTCAGGCCTTCCGCCTGATCGCGCTCGCAAGGACAGATAGGGCGCCACGCTTCGAAAGGACGAGGCGCGCGAACGCTGAAGCAGCTTAAGGAAGGGGGCTGACGACAACTGCGCGCGTGATGCGACGCCGCGCTCTAGCAAGATATTTCAATCCGACTTAAGGCGCGGCCGTCTCAGGCGCGATACGCGGCTCTTATCACCTGCGGCGTAACGGATAATCTTCGCTGTCGTAAAGCGGCCGAATCTCGCGGCCGAAGAAATGCTGTTCATCCACTTCGAGGGAGCAGCCGGCGAGCGCCTTTGGCGTAAGCTCCTCTACGGCGAAGCGAATAGCTTCGGAGGCGTGCTCGAAGCGCCGAAAATTGAGGGACTTTGAATTCGAATGGGCCGCTTTTGAAAAATAGAGGGCGGCTTCCGCTGTATATTGCTTTGCGTCCATCGAGCCCTCCAAAAAGCTACTGCATGAAGTCTTTCGCGACGAGTTCGAGAGCGGATTCTACGGCGACCCGTTCCTGCCCATCGCGTTCTCTCTTCATCCGGTACTGCAGGCCGGCGCCGGCGTCTGGCAGATGGCGGGAGATGCTGAACGAATCCGTCCCCGTCGCGGCTCCGAATTTTTGGATCACGCGAACCCCGATCGCGAATTTATGCGATGGAGAGGCGGTAAGCCTTTGCGCCGGACGCCGAAAGCTTCGGATCGTGTCGTTGTCATTGGTCATGTGGAGGCGCTCCTCGAGTGATCGTCACGAGCGCATTCAGGCGATGAGCCCGCCATGCGCTCGACTTACCGCCGTCGCTTCGCTTCGGCTTCGCGCGCCTGGAGCTTTTCAACGGTCTGCCAGGACGAATCCTTGACGACCGCCGCACCCCCGTCGCGGGGTTTGTCTTTCTTGGGCTTTTTCGCTTCGCGATTACTGCGTTGTTGGCCTTTAGCCATGTCCGCCCCTCGTATGAATGGGCCGCGCGCTCAACGTCCCCTACTGCGCAATCCTGCGCGGACGCTTGAAGAGTCTCATTCCTTCTAAAGGAACTCGCCGGCCCCGGCGATCGGCCGCGTTGCGGCCGGACCACCAGGGGCCGGGAAGATGATTAAGCTGCGACCTGCAGCTGATCGGCCGAAGACTTTCCGCTACGACGATCGATGGCGATTTCGTAGCTGAGCTTCTGGCCTTCGGCGAGGCCCATCAACCCTGCGCGCTCAACCGCGCTGATGTGGACGAATACGTCCGGGCCGCCGGACTCCGGCTGGATGAAGCCGAAGCCTTTTTGGGCGTTGAACCATTTTACGATACCGGTCTGCATTGACGTGTCCTTTCGAGAACAGCTGTCTGCGCCATGCAAGATTGCGTGGCGCTTGGGGATCGAAGTTCTGGAGAGGAAGTCAGAAGCCGACGCGCCAAGGGAGCGGAAGCAAGATCATTCGGCCGAAACTCGATGTTCAATATTTAGCGCATATGGGCGAAAATACAAGCTGTAACGCAGGAAGAACTGAGCGAAGTTGAGACCTCGGCCGGGCTTCGAGGGAAAAACATTTCGGCCCGGTTTGGGGAGTCAAGAATACATTGGGCTTCACCTTCGAGACGAAATAAGTCCAAATTAAAATTGCTTTCATCGGCCGCAGCGCCCATTTCGTAAACACCCTCCGGCTTTGCGGCAGTGAGCATAAGGCGAAGGAGCAAGGGCGATGAGCGAAAAAGTGATTCTCCCCTTTGCATCATCAGCGTGGTGGGCTGAACATCCCCGCGCCCATCTGGTCGTCGTGCATGCGATTCTGTCGCTCTCCAGCGATGATCGGACCCCAGAGGAGATCTGGCTCTCGCCGACCACAGACGAGTGGCGGATAGTTGCCGAACTTGCCGCGGACTGCTGCGATGACGGGGACTTCGCTCTGACCGGCGATAGGATGGCTTGGCGCATTCTTTCGCGAACATTTCGCGCCGACGCGCCGCCGATCACGATCTGAGCGGCGCGCCAGCGTGGATGCGGGACCTGGCGGACCGCGAAACGCCCTTTGAAGTTTGGCGCATCGACCGCGGGTGTGAATGCAGCGCGTGCCGCCGCAACTACTTGTTGACTAGGAAACGACATTCAGGCAGTTTCCTAGTCAACGGAGCGCCTGTGCCAAACGACAAGCCACCATCGGATCTCCACCACCACCTCGGCTATTGGCTTAGAGCGGTTTCCAACGCTGTATCGCAAAATTTCGCCCGGCGAGTGGAAAAGGAAGGGGTCACCGTAGCGGAATGGGTGTTTCTGAGAACGCTCTACGACGCCAACCGCATTGCGCCGTCAATGCTCGCGGAACGCATGGGCATGACCCGGGGGGCAATCTCGAAGCTCGCAGAGCGCCTCGACGAGAAGGGCCTTGTGGAGCATGAGGCAAATCCGACGGATCGGCGGGCTCAGGTGCTGGCTCTCACGGAAGCCGGCCGGGCGCTGGTCCCAGCGCTGGCGGCGATCGCGGATGCGAACGACGCCGCTTTCTTCAAGATGCTTGCGCCCGATGAGCAGCGCGCATTGAGAGCGCTGCTCATGAAAATCATATCCGAACGCAAACTGACGAAGGCGCCGATCGACTGACGTTGATCGGCGGAAGGACGCTATACACGGACGAGAAGGATGGCGCGATGCAAGCGCAGCGGATCTCTATTGCTCAAAACTGCCTGAATGCGGCCTACGATAAGACGATGGCGTTTCCCGATATCGTCGGAGCGCTGATACAAGCTGGGTTCGAGGGCTATTTCGTCGATTACCGCCGTAACGCCACGACCTATTTCCTGCCGGATGGGGATAGCGTCGTGCTCGAAAACCGCCCGTCGGACGGAGTGATTGCCGCGCAGTTCGACGGGGCGGGAGTTTCGGCTCAGGTCAAATGGGCGCAGACCAATCCGCCTGGCTACTCCTATGCCGCCTTCTGCAAGAATGTGAAGGCCTTGGGATGCGCGGGCTACATCGTGTCCTTCTCGGGCCGCCGCGTACTCTACTTTGGCCGCACCGCTGAAACGCATGTGGAGCACTTCCCGCAGTAGAATTCGAAAGCTTTTCGGGTTGCGGCGGCGTTTCGGTTTCAGTGAGCGGCGCCGATCATGTCCCTCACACGTCCTTTAAAGCCATGTGAAGCTTCCGGATGCAGCGAGCGAATTGAGCTCTGAATCGTCTCAAACTGGGGCGGCGCGCGGCGTCAGCCCGAGCCATCGTGAAACGCCGGGCAGGAAGCGCCGCGCGGTAGCTTCAAAGCCGAGAACAAGGATGAGCGACACGCCGAGGGTAGGCAGAAAAACGCCTATCGCCAAAATCAGCAAGACGAGCGCAGGCGCCAGACGCGGCGGCGTTACGAGCGCCGGCGGGGCGCCCAATGCGCCTTTCGGGCGACGCCGCAGCCACATCAGGATCGACGTCACGACGAGCGTCAGAAAAGATAAAGCCGTGAAAAGGCCGAGCAGCTGATTTACGACGCCGAACAGATGACCCTCATGCGCCGCGATTCCGACGCCGACGACTTTGTCGATGAGCGGCCTTGCCAGAGAAGTCTTCGCGCTTGATCACATCAAAGCTTTTGGGCTCGATATGCAGCGTCTCCTGAAGAGGCCGATTTTGCGACTCTGAACGTTCTACGGCGCCACGGCCGGCGGCGGCGTGGTCACGCCGCTGCACTATCTGATCGGCGCTTCCGGACGGGTCGACGCCATCGTCAACGGCAGACTGAACTTTGAAGAGCCGCGACGTCTCGCCGCCTTCTGCGCCGACTGAAACGGCGCCGTTCGGCCTTGTCGCCAAAATGCATTATCTTGGCGCGAAGATTCGGCTCTGAAGCGCCGAGGAGATCCCATGCGAGAACTTGTCGCGTCGCCCGGCAACCCGATCCCCGAGGGCGCCGCCGTTTACTCCCTGAAGACGCGGGACGGCCGGCGATTGCGCGCCGCCGCATTTCCCTGCAGCGGAAGTGCGCGTGGCACGGTGGCGCTGTTTCAGGGCCACAATGAATTCATCGAAAAATATTTCGAGACGATCGAGGACTTGCGCAGTCGCCGCCTCGACGTGGTGGCGCTCGATTGGCGCGGCCAGGCCGGCTCGGAGCGCGAACTCGCCGACTCGCGCAAGGGCCATATCGACGACTTCTCGCAATATCAGCGCGATCTGGAGGTTTTCATTTCCCAGGTGTTGAGCGACCGGCCGCAGCCCTGGTTCGCCCTGGCCCATTCGATGGGCGCGGCCATCCTGCTGGACGCGGCGCATGCAGGAAAAACGCCGTTCCAGCGCTTCGTGCTGACGGCCCCCATGATTGATCTCGCCAATCTGCGCTTTCCGCGCGCCTCACGCTGGCTCGCCGACACGCTCGACATGGGCGGACTGGGCGGCATGTACATTCCGGGCGGAACCGGCGCCTCCTTTATCGAAAAGCCCTTCAACGGCAATCTCCTGACCACGGATCCGGTTCGCTTTGAACGAAACGCGGCGATCCTCAGGGTGGCGCCGCAGCTCGCCATCGGCGATCCGACGATCGGCTGGGTCAACGCCGCCTTCCGTCTCATGAGGGGCTTCGAATCGCCCGACTATGCCCGAAGAATCCGCGCGACCATCCTGATGTTCGGCTGCGGGCGCGAGATGATCGTCTCCAACGCCGCCATCGAGCGTTTCGCTCAAAATCTCGACAGCGGCGCTCTCGCGATGGTCCCCGGCGCCAAGCATGAACTCATGATGGAGCGCGACGAGTTTCGCAGTCAGTTCTGGCGCGGCTTTGACGCTTTCATTCCGGGCGAAGCGCGCGTTTCCTAGAGCGCGTGCTCGCCGAGCAGCTTCAACGCCTGTTCGTGCAGCGCCGGGTCGCCCGCGGCGACGATGGCGCCGCCCAGCGCCGCCGCGCCGCCGTTCCAATTGGTGACGACGCCCCCCGCGCCCTCGATGATCGGAATCAGCGCGACGATGTCGTAGGGCTGCAAATTCGTCTCGATGACGAGGTCGACATGGCCGGCCGCAAGCGCGCAATAGGCGTAGCAGTCGCCGCCGTAGCGGGAAAGCCGCGCCCCGCGCTCAACGCGGTGAAAATGCTCGCGCAGCGCCGGGTCGATCAGCAGCGGCGATGTCGTCATCAGCGTCGCCTGCGCGAGCTCTGGACAGTGGCGGGTGGCGATCCTACGCGTCTCAAGAACGCCGCGCGCGCCCTCCGGCCCGCGCGCCGGCCCGCGCCAATAGGCGGCCTCGCCGTCGCCGAAGAACCGCTCTCGGGTGAACGGCTGGCTCATCAGGCCATAGCAGGGACGCCCGCGATGCGTGAGGCCGATCAGCGTGCCCCACAGCGGCAGGCCGCAGATGAAACTCTTGGTGCCGTCGATCGGATCGAGCACCCAGACATATTCAGCGTTTTCGCGCAAATGTCCGAATTCTTCGCCATAGACCCCGTGGTCGGGAAAGGTCGCCTCGATCAGCCGCCGCATGGCGAGTTCGGCGCCGCGGTCGGCTTCCGTGACGGGATCGAACGCCCCCCCATGCGCCTTGTCGTCGGCGGCGAGCGCGGTCCTGAAAAAAGGCATGATGGCTTCCGCCGAAACGTCGGCGAGGCGCTCAACGAACTTATCGAAATCAACGGCGGTCATGCCAGCTCCCAGCGGGGCGCATCGAGCGCCCGGCTATTCGGCCGCCGCCCGCCGCTCGCCGCCCAAAATCTCGCTCAAGTCTTCATGGCGCGCCACCACCGCCATGACGTCCGCAAGATCGCGGGCGACGGCGTCGAAGCGCTCGTTCTTCTGGAGCGTAGACTCGTCCATGTAAAGACCACGCGACACTTCGATCTGCAGCGCGTGCCAGCCCCCGGCGGGCTTGCCGTAATGCTCGGTGATAAAACCGCCCGCATAGGGCCGATTGCGCATGACGTGATAGCCGCGTCCGCGCAACCGATCCTCGACAATATCGACGAGTCCGGTGGAGGCGCTGGCGCCGTAGCGGTCGCCGATGACGAAGTCGATGCGCCGCTTGTCGCCCCGCGTCGAAAGCAAAGGGTCGCGCGCGCCGGTCGAAGGCATCGAATGGCAATCAATCAGCACGGCGACGCCGAAATGCGCCGCGGCGCGCTCCATCAGGCCGCGCAAGGCCGCATGGTAGGGCTTGTAGAGGCTGTCGATGCGCCGCAAGCCCTCCTCGAGCGTGAGGCGGCTTGCATAGATCTCGCGCGCGTCGGCGACCACGCGCGGGATCGTGCCCAGTCCCGCTGCGACGCGCAGCGAGCGCGTGTTGGCGAAGGACGGCAAACCGCCTTCGAAGAGCTTTGGGTCGAGTTCGTAAGGTTCGCGATTGAGATCGAGATAGGCGCGGGGAAATCGCGCCCGCAGCAGAGGCGCTCCCAGGGATGACGCCGAGGCGAAGAGATCGTCGACATAGGCGTCTTCCGAACGGCGCAGCGTCGCCGCGTCGAGCGGCGTCGCGGCGAGAAAGCGCGCAGGATAGATCCGCCCCGAATGCGGTGAGGAAAAGACCAGCGGCGAGATGAGCGCATCCGGCTCGATGATGTCGAAGGCGCGTTCAAATTCCGGTTCGCAGCAGGGCGTCGCCGTCAAATTGGTTTCGCGCCACTCGCGCATGCCGTCGTTCATTCGTTTTTCTCATTTCCGCGCCGCGACCGCCGCTGCAGATGAGCGCCGGCGTGACGGATCAGCTCAAAAAGGACGGTGCGTCGCGCTATACTGGGCGCTAAGTTAACGCGGCGCCACCCCGGTTTCACCTGAAATTTACGAAGCTCGGGCGATATGGCTAAAAACCCGCGAGGATGGCGATGAACGATAGACCGACCGCAAGAATTCTGCTTGCGGAAGACGACAACGACATGCGGCGCTTCCTGGTCAAGGCTTTGCAGCAGGCCGGTTTTTCCGTCACGTCATTCGACAACGGGCTTTCTGCCTACGATCAGCTTCGGGTCGAACCCTTCGAACTCCTGCTGACCGACATCGTCATGCCCGAGATGGACGGAATCGAACTCGCCCGCCGGGCGACCGAACTCGATCCCGACATCAAGGTCATGTTCATCACCGGCTTCGCCGCCGTGGCGCTCAACCCCGACAGTCACGCGCCGCGACAGGCGAAAATCCTTTCCAAGCCGTTCCATCTGCGCGATTTGGTCAGCGAGGTGCACAGAATGCTTGCGGCCTGAGCGCTTTAGATCACGCTGCATCCGGCTTTATCGCCCAATGCAGATCACGCGGCGCGCTCTAGGCGCAGGCTTCGCAGATCGCGGCGACATGGCGATCGTCCGTCCCGCAGCATCCGCCCAGGATGCGCAGGCCGGGATATGTCTCGCGCAATCTTCGATATCTGCGGCCGAGATCGACGGGATCGCCGGAGTCGAGCGTCTCCGATTCGTCCAGCTCGGCGTGGCTTTTTGTCGAAGCGTTGGCCTTGACGCCGAGCAGCCGACTTATCCAAGGCGCGTCCGCGGAGAGCGCCTGCTCGAAATGCGTCGGATGGGCGCAGTTGATCATGAAATAGGCAGGCGCTGCGTCGGTTTCGCGATCCACCGTCTCGACCGCGTCGCGCAAGCTCCGCCCGCCGATAAGTTTGCCGTCGGTCTCCACCGTGAAGGAAATTGAGCAGGGCATGGCGAGCGCGCGGGCGGCGCGGGCGATCCCGATCGCCTCCTCGACATAATTCAGCGTGTAGGCCGCGACCATGTCGGCGGCCGTTTGGGCGAAGGAGGCGATCTGCGGCGCGTGATAGTCTTCCGCTTCCACGGCGCTCATGCGCCCTTCGGCGTAGCCGTCGCCGCGCGGCCCGACCACGCCGGCGACGACGATCGGCGTTTGAGCCGTCTGCCAAGACCGCCGAAGCTCGTCGAGAAGCGCAATCGATGCTTCATTGATGCGCTTCAACCCTGCCGCGTCATAGCCAAGCTTCGCGCCCCAGTCGGGATTTGCGCGCCAGGTCGGACTGTCCAGCATCAAGCCGCGTCCGTGGCGCCGCGCGATCGCGAGGTAGCGTTCGTAATAGGCGCGGAGCCGCGCCCGGCCATCCTCACTGTCGAGCAGGACAAACGACGCGAAATGCGGCAACTCGACGCCCTCATGAAAGATAAGCGTCGTCTCCATGCCCCCGTCGCTGACGAAGAGACCCGGCTTCAGCTGCGGCAGATCTGCTCGGTATCTGGTCATTACCTGTATTCCTCGCTTGTGGCGCCCGGCCGCGAGGGGCCAACTTGCCCATTTGCCCGCAGTGCGTTATCAGCGCCAGCAAATTCGCTTGTTTCGAACGGCCGACCCCGCGCCGCCGCGGCGTGGGTCTTCAGTCGTTTCCATCGCAAAAAGGATGCATCGTTATGAAGAAGGACATCCACCCCGGATATCACATGATCAAGGTCGTGATGACCGACGGCACGGAATTTACGACCCGTTCCACCTGGGGTAAGGCGGGGGACACGATGCAGCTCGACATCGACCCGAAGACGCACCCGGCCTGGACGGGCGGATCGACGCAACTGCTCGACCGCGGCGGACGCTTGTCGCGCTTCAACTCCCGCTTCGGAAATCTCTCTTTCGGCAAGAAATAAAAAGAAGGCGGCGGGAGAACCGCCGCCTCAGTTGCTCGCCTGAAGGATTTTACTGGGCGAAAGCGGCCCGCAGTCTCGCGATCTGCGCTTCGACCGGACTGGACGTTGGCGCCGGCGCGGCGAGCGCTGGCTCGAGCGCATGGATCAGCCGGTCAAGGTGGATAATCCGCGCCTGCAGGCGCAGCGACTGCAGCGACAGCTCGCGCAGGCGGAGCGGCAGGCGCTGGAAGAGGTCGGGGGCCGAGGCGAGCTCCTGCTCACGAAGCTTGACGCGGTGCCGGTTGCTCGCCGCCTGATGGCGCGTCAGCTCTCCCTGATTCACCGCGCGCTGCAGCAACAGCCAGGACGCAATCTGCATCAGCCTTGTCGTCAACCGCATGCTTTCAGCCGCATAGGCGAGAGCTTCGGTCCGCGGCAGCGCCTTCGCGTCGAAACGTCCGTCGCCGTCGAGATAGGCGGCCGCCTCCTCCACGAGGCTCATTCCCTCGCGAAATAGAGCGCAAAAGCCCTCGGACCCCGCCAGTCTCTCGATGAAAGAGACCGGCTGCTTCTCCCCTACGCTGCCTTTGACTCGAGCCATACGAACGTTCACGCAAATTGGACGCGGTTGCGTCTCCGATGGCTTGAACTGTATCGCAGAGGACCGAGGGGCGCGCGCTTAGCCTTTCCTTAACCTTAACGGGCCGGCGCGGGCGCCGGACGCAAAAAGAGAGCCGCGACGGCGGCTCTCAAGGCTTCTTGACAGGGAGGCATCAAGGACGAGTGGAGAAGAAGCCACTCGGACGTCCCACTGAAGGGACGCTTTCAGGCTGCATGATAATCCTTAATTTAAGGTTAACGCGCCAAACTGCTCCTGTGTCGAGCGTTTTTGGCCGATGGAGGCGAAGCGGGCGGCAAAAGAGCTTCCCTTGCGGGGGCCGGTTAGCGCCGCTCGCCAGCATCGGCGACAAAAAGAAACGCCGACCCAATTACCGGACAACGCGCCAGTTCAACCCAACGTTCTGTCAATCAAGCCGAAAAAGGGACTGGCTCCAGGGCGAAAACTGGCGCATTTGAACAAGCCTCCGCGCGCGTCCTCGGGCGCTCGCCGCGCTCGAAAAGCGTTGAACCTCCCACAACCCTCCCCCTAGGCTCTCCTTAAATGATTCGCTCCGCCTTGATGAATGTGATGACCGCCGCCGCGCTGAAAGCTGGACGTGGCCTTAAACGCGATTTCGGGGAGGTGGAGAACCTCCAAGTATCGGTGAAGGGTCCGGGCGATTTCGTTAGCGCGGCCGACAAACGCGCCGAGAAGACTCTCTTCGACGAGCTGTCGAAGGCGCGCCCGGGCTATGGCTTCATTCTGGAGGAAGGCGGCGTCGTAGAAGGCGCCGACAAGAGCCATCGCTGGATTATCGACCCGCTCGACGGCACCTCGAATTTCCTCCATGGCGTTCCGGTCTTCGCCATCTCTATCGGCCTGGAGCGCGAGGACCGTCTCGTCGCCGGCCTCGTCTATAATCCCGCCACCGACGACATGTTCGTCGCTGAGCTGGGCCAAGGCGCCTATTTCAACAATCGCCGCATGCGCGTCGCGGCACGGCGGTCGCTCGGCGAGTCCATGGTGGCCTGCGGAATACCGCCGCTGGCGCGGGTCCGCGATCATGAATCCTTCAAGCGCGAGCTTGCAGCCGGCATGGGAAAGATCGCCAATATTCGCCGCTTGGGCGCCGCCGCGCTCGATCTCGCGATGGTCGCCTGCGGGCGTTTCGACGGCTATTGGGAGCGCGGCATCAGCTCCTGGGATGTGGCGGCGGGAATCGTTCTCGTGCGCGAAGCCGGCGGCTTCGTCAGCGACTTTTCAGGCGGCCCGGACATGCTTGGCAAGGGCGAGATCTGCGCAGGCAATGAGGCGATTCACCGCCAGCTGCTCGATCTGATGAGGAAGGCGTGAACGCCCCGACCGCACAGGCGTCGTTGAATCTGCGTTCGCGCGTCGACGACGACTGGCCCTTCATTCTCGACGTCTGGGTCGCTTCCTGGCAGGCCACCTACCCCGAAATCGACTTCGAGGCGCGCCGCGACTGGCTCCTACGCCGTATTGGGGAGTTGGAGGCGACCGGATCTGTGACGCTCTGCCTGTTTGACGCCCAGTCGACGCTTGCAGGCTTCGTCGTGATCAACCCGGCGGACGGCTGGCTCGATCAGATTTGCGTCGCTCCGGATCGATTCGGCGCAGGCCTCGGCGCGTCGCTGTTGTCGGCGGCGCGAAACGTCTCGCCAAGGCTTATCCGGCTGGACGTCAATGCGGACAACGCTCGCGCCATCCATTTTTACGAACGCGACGGATTTTCCCGCGTCGGGCGCGGCGCGAACACATTGTCCGGTCGCGAAACGGTCATGATGGAATGGCGGCCGCAGGGAGAATAACAATTCCTCGCCTGCCGGGTTTTCATCGGGCGTTCGCTCCTATAATATTATTCGCGCATTCGAGTTTCGGCCGAACGATCTTGCTCTCTCGTCTCAAGACGCGCGGCGCCTGACCTTTCCCAAGCTTCGATTGACTGAGAAGAACGCAGCGATCCGCAGCGTTCCCGCTATTTTGAAAGGAAAAGCCATGCCGACAGGCGCCGTAAAGTGGTTCAATGCACAAAAGGGCTTCGGATTCATTCAGCCGGACGCCGGCGGCCAGGACGTCTTCGTTCATATCAGCGCCGTCGAGCGTGCAGGCCTGGACAGCCTCGCCGAAGGCCAGAAGGTTTCCTACGAACTTGTCGTGGACAAGCGTAGCGGCAGGTCGTCCGCCGATAAGCTGCAGTTGCAGGACTAGACGTCGCCGTCTTGGCGCTGCTCGCCCAGATGTGCGATGCGGATCATGTTTGTCGCGCCCGGCGTGCCGAAAGGCATGCCGGCGACGATGATGACCCGGTCGCCAGGGCCGCCGAACCCCTCGCTCTCCGAATATTCGCAGGCGCGGCCCACCATATCTTCAATGTCGACCGCGTCGCGCGTCTCCAGCGCGTGCACGCCCCAGACAAGCGCCAGGCGACGCGCCGTGTCGCGCTTCGGCGTCAGCGCGAGGATCGGCGACTGCGGCCGTTCCCGGGCGATGCGCAGCGCCGTCGTTCCGGATGACGTCCAGGCGATGATCGCCTTCGAATGAAGCGTTTGCGCCACGTCGCGGGCGGCGACGGCGATGGCGTCGGCTGAGGTCGGATTGGGCAATTCCCCGCGCTGCGCATTGATGATCGAGCGGTAGATCGCGTCCGTCTCGACCTCTTCCGCGATTCGGCTCATCGTGGCGACGGCTTCGTGCGGATATTGCCCCGCTGCGCTTTCGGCGGAGAGCATGACGGCGTCCGCGCCTTCAAAGACGGCGGTGGCCACGTCAGACACTTCGGCGCGCGTCGGCAAGGGCGACAGGATCATCGACTCGAGCATCTGCGTCGCGATGACGACCGGTTTGCCCAGTCGTCGCGCCGAACGGTTGATGCGTTTTTGAAGTCCAGGGACCCGCTCGAGCGGCACTTCGACGCCAAGGTCGCCGCGCGCCACCATCAGCGCGTCGGAAACCTCGATCACCTCCTCGAGACGCGAAATCGCTTGAGGCTTCTCGATCTTCGCCATGACCATCACCCGGCCTTGCGTGATCTGCTTCACTTCAAGGACGTCTTCGGGACGCTGGACGAAGGAGATCGCAACCCAGTCGACGCGCTCTTTGAGCGCGGCGTCGAGATCAGCGCGATCCTTGTTGGTCATCGAGGTGATCGGAATTTCGGTGTCGGGCAGGCTGACGCCCTTGCGGTTCGAGAGGCGCCCGGCGACGTCGACGACGGCGTGCGCCCGCTCCGGAGACGTTTCCACGACATGCAGCCGCACCCGGCCATCGTCGATGAGAATCGAATCATTGACCTTGAGCGCCGCTAAAATCTCGGGATGCGGCAAGCGCACGCGCGTGGCGTCGCCGGGTTTGGGATCGCTGTCGAAGACGAAGACGTCGCCCTTGCGCAGATGCACCGAGCCTTCCTCGAAGGCGCCGATGCGCAGCTTCGGGCCCTGGAGATCGACGAGCACAGCGATCGCGCGCGAGATATCGTTCTCAATTTCGCGGATGATCCGAACATAGCTGGCGAGGCCGGCATGATCCGTGTGGCTCATGTTGATGCGGAAGACGTCGGCGCCGGCGCGCACGAGCCCCGCGATGACCGCTTTGTCGACCGTCGCCGGACCAAGCGTTGCGATAATTTTGACGCGCCGCGACCTTCTCATGATGAAGCCGTTCCTGAATGAGTCATTATTGCGCGGGCGCGGCGTTGGGGTCCGTGAGCTGAACCGTCCAGCTCTTCGCGTCCCGTCCCGTGTCGATTTCGAAGAATCCGGTTCGATCAAAACCGCGCGCGAAACAGTCCTCTCGGCCGTCGATGCGGAATTCCCGATCACGCGTGCACATGAACGCTTTGCCCTTCCATTCGCCGCCGCGCTCGTCCATTGCGTAGACATAGTAATATTGGGCGGCGAGCGGACCGCGCAGAAGCGTCTCGCAAACGCTCGGCCGAAGGTTCCACCAACCCTCCGACAACCAGTTGCGCCCGTCGGTATAAGCGATGGCGACGCTGATGCGCGCGCTCGTGTTGTTGCACAGACGAAAATCCGCTCGGGCCGGCCCGGCGGCGCAAAACGTTAGAGCGGCAACAAGAACGGCGCGTCGAATCATATCTTTAGCGATGCCTGAAGGGGGCTGAAGATAACTCGCTGACGCGCGCGAAAGCGGCGCAGCGGGCGGTCCTGCAAACCATGCTTGCGAGTCTTTGTCCACCCCGCGAGCTCGGAGTCTCGCCGCGCCGCCTGTCCTACGACGCTCCCTGCCCTGCAGTCCGCCGGAACAAAGCAATCGGGCTATTGTTTAGGACCCGTACGCGCTTGCGTCGTCGGGAGGCAGGAAAATGGAAAAGTCTGAAGTCATCACCACGTTGAATGAGCTTGCCGAAATCAGTCGCGACGGCGAGCAAGGGTTTTTGGCCGCGGCTGAAGACGTCGAAAATCCCACTCTAAAGACTGTGTTTCGAACGGCGGCCGCGCGCTGCGCTGAAGGCGCCAAGGAGCTCGAATCGAAGATCGTCAGCTTGGGCGGCGAGCCCTCGAAAAGCGGCTCCATGACCGGCGCGATGCACCGGGCTTGGACAAATCTGAAGGCCGCCCTGACAAGCCGCTCGGAACAGGCGGTGCTGGAGGAGGTCGAGCGCGGCGAAGACGCCGCCAAGGACGCCTATCAGCAGGCCATCGCGCAGCCTCTGCCTCCGGAGATCAGGTCGATGGTCCAGCGCCAGTATCAGGGCGTGAAGGAAAACCACGACCGCGTACGCAGCCTGCGCGACGCCGCGTAACGATCGTTCTTGGAAGTAAGTGACGCGGGCGCGTCACTTACTTTCTTGTAGCGCCCGCGCGGCGCGGAGCGCGAAATAGGTCAGAACGCCTGAGGCGCCGGCCCGCTTAAAGGCGAGCAGACTTTCGAGCATGGCGCGTTCGCCATCGATCCAGCCGTTTTGCGCTGCCGCGGTAATCATCGCGTATTCGCCCGACACCTGATAGGCGAATGTAGGCGCGCGGTAGACGTCGACGACGCGTCGCACGATGTCGAGATACGGCATTCCAGGCTTCACCATCACCATATCGGCGCCCTGCTCAAGGTCGAGACCCACTTCGCGCAGCGCTTCGTCCGAATTGGCGGGGTCCATCTGATAGGTCCGCTTGTCCCCTCGCAGCGTCTTGCTCGTGCCGATCGCGTCGCGGAACGGCCCGTAAAACGCCGACGCATATTTCGCGGCGTAGCTCATGATCTGAACATTCTCGAAACCCTCGGCGTCGAGCGCGTTGCGGATCGCTTCCACGCGTCCGTCCATCATGTCCGAGGGCGCGATGATGTCCGCGCCTGCGCGCGCCTGGGTGACCGCCTGCCGCGCCAGCACGGCGACGGTCGCGTCGTTGACAATCTCGTCGCCGACGAGAAGGCCGTCATGCCCGTGGCTCGTGTAAGGATCGAGAGCGACGTCGGTAATGATGCCGATGCCGGGTACGGCGGCCTTGATCGCTTGGCAGGCGCGGCAGACGAGATTCTCGGGATCGAGCGCCGCGCTCGCGATCTCGTCGCGCAAGTCCGGATCTGTATAGGGGAAGAGCGCAACAGCGGGCACGCCGAGCGCAGCCGCCTGTGCGACGGCTTCAACCGCCGCGTCGACCGAATACCGGAACACGCCCGGCATCGAGGATACGGGCTCGCGTCGATCCGAACCGTCGATCAAGAAGAGGGGCCAGATGAGGTCCGAGACCTCAAGCGCGTTTTCCCTGACGAGACGACGCGCCCATTCGCTCTTCCGATTCCGACGAGGGCGCTGTAGCAGGCTCAGCCGCGCTGCTGCTTCGACGGGCTTTCGTGCATCGTTCATGGCGCCTCCGCTCTCTGGGCTCGCTGACATACGCCCTTCCCCGGTCATCGCTGTCATCCGCTTTCGAGGGGAACGGACTTCAGGCTATAGAGGATGGACGGCCATTGTGCTTGCGCGAGGAAAAAACATTGAAAATCGGCTCGCGCAACTCTTCTCTGAGCCGCTTGGCGCGCGCTTTGGCGATCGCCGCCGGCGCGCTTCTCGCTGCGAGCGCATCACTTGCACAGATCAAGCCGGCGACGCCAACGCCGCCGACTCGAGCGCGCTCCGGCCCGGCGCAGCAAAAGCAAAGACCTCCCGCGCCTCAACAGGACGTGGGGCGACCGGCGGCGGGCCAGCCCCGCGCAACGCGACCTCAGAGTGTTGTACCGCTAACGCCGAGCGCGAAGCCCGCTCCGCAAACTCCGCGGCCGCCGGGCGTCGATGCGCTTTCGCCGCCGCAAGCGCCGCCTGCGGTCGATACAAGCCAGCCCCCGCCGACTCTTCCCCGCGCGCCGCGCGAGAAGATGCGGGCCTGCGCCGAGGAATGGGACAAGATGAAGCGCGAGTCGAAAGACGGTTTGCCGATGTGGCGTGATTTCGCGACGCAATGCCTGACGCGCTAGGCGCCTCTAACGGCTGACACGCGCCGGACGCGTCGCGCGCGCCGAAAATGCAGTGAGCTTTGAATGCTATCGCCCGGGATGCGTCTCACTGGACGCGCGCCCCCGGGCGATGAGTGCGTGAAGCGCTGCCGCAGTGACGCGAAAGAACGATCGCGCATGCGAGGCGCTTCGGCTTACGCGGTCACTGGCGCAGCTGGCGGGGTTGGCGTTTTCGCCTTGCGCGGCGTGCGCTTCTTCGCGGTAGCCTTGCGCGTGCTCTTCTTGGCGCTGGCCTTCTTCACAGCGCCGCGCTTTTTCGTCGCCACCTTGCGGACGCCCTTGCGGGCCGTCTTTTTCGCAGCGGTTTTTCGCGTAGCCTTGCGGGCGCCCTTCTTGGCCGTCGACTTCTTCGTCGCAGCCTTCCTTGCGGTTTTACGCGCACCTTTCTTCGCCGCAGCCTTCTTGGCCGGCTTACGCTTCATTGTAGCTCTCGCCATAATAAGTCCCCTTGATCCGAATTGCCGGAACTATGGTCCACCGACAATACGCGCAAATAGCGTAACGCGGTTAAGCAGTCGTTCAAGTGCTGCGCGGGCAGAAGTGATCAACGCAACGCATGACGAGGCATGTTGAGCGCTGTCGCGAGACAAGCAAAATGATCGCGACGCTGCTTTGCAAACGCTTCGGCGAGACTATCGCGACAGGTTTGCGCCACGCGTTTTATTAACGACGATCCGCGCGCGGATTCGGTTCGCGACATCCGCTCCGAGAAGGCCTCCAGACGTGCGGACGCACGCTTTGGCGCAAGTCGCGCCTGCTGTTCAATTACTTGATTTGCTTTCGTATCCGCGAACAGTTGCGACGCGCGCACTCTGCCCGAGATCGTCCGTGGCGCGATCTATCGGAACACGATGAAAATCTGCGGAACGCGCCTGTGCCGGTCGCGCGACTCGACGCCGGCGGAGAGACGGAGGATGCGGAGCGGCGCCGACCTCGCGCGCCTCGAAGGCGCGCGCGAGGCCGCGCATTCGGAGAGAAAAAAAAATTGTGGTCAGCGCGGTCGGATCAAAAAAAAATGGCGCGCGACAGCTCCGCCGGGAGAAGAATCGCGCAGCGCGTGTCGTGAACTGATTCGTTTTTTCGACGAACGGGCGTGCGTCAGACGCCCAACTTGCGCTTGAGCAGCTCGTTCACCGACTGCGGATTCGCCTTGCCGCCCGTCTGCTTCATCACCTGTCCGACGAACCAGCCGAGCATCGTCGGCTTCGCCTTCGCCTGCTCTACCTTGTCGGGATTGGCGGCGATGACGGCGTCGACGGCGGCTTCAATGGCGCCTGTGTCGGTCACCTGCTTCATGCCGCGCGCTTCGACGATCGCTTTGGGGTCGCCGCCTTCCGTCCAGACGATCTCGAAAAGATCCTTGGCGATCTTGCCCGAAATAACATTCTGCGAGATGAGGTCGATGATCGCGCCCAAAGCCTGCGACGACACTGGCGAGCGCGCGACGTCGAGCCCCTCCTTGTTCAGACGGCCGAACAACTCGTTGATCACCCAGTTGGCCGCAAGCTTGGCGTCGCGTCCCTTCGCCGTCTCCTCGAAATAGTCGGCGGCCGCCCGCTCCATCACAAGCACGCCGGCGTCGTACGGCGGCAGGCCGTATTGCTGGATAAAGCGCGCGCGCTTCGCGTCGGGCAGCTCCGGCAACTGCGCCCTTAGCGCGTCGACATATGGCTGGTCGAACTCGAGCGGCAGCAGATCCGGATCGGGAAAGTACCGATAATCATGCGCTTCCTCCTTGGAGCGCATCGCGCGCGTCTCTCCCCTCCCTGGATCGAAGAGCCGCGTCTCCTGGGCGATCGCGCCGCCATCTTCGAGAATGCCGATCTGTCGACGCGCCTCGACGTCGACCGCCTGGCCAATGAAGCGAATGGAGTTGACGTTCTTGATTTCGCAGCGCGTGCCGAGCGGCGCGCCGGGGCGGCGCACGGAGACATTGACGTCGGCGCGCAGCGAACCCTCTTCCATGTTGCCGTCGCAGGAGCCGATGTAGCGCAAGATCGTCCGCAACTTCGAAACATAAGCGCGCGCCTCCTCAGCCGAGCGCAGGTCGGGCTTGGAGACGATCTCCATGAGCGCGACGCCGCTGCGATTGAGATCGACGTGGCTTTCGGTCGCCGAAAGATCATGCAGCGACTTGCCGGCGTCCTGCTCGAGATGCAGACGCTCGATGCCCACGGTGATGCGCTCGCTCGGCGACACGTCGACGATCACGGCGCCTTCGCCGACGATCGGATGCTTGTACTGAGAGATCTGGTAGCCCTGCGGCAGGTCGGGATAGAAATAGTTCTTGCGGTCGAAAACCGAACGCAGGTTGATCTTGGCCTCTAAGCCGAGACCTGTGCGGATCGCCTGTTTGACGCATTCCTCGTTGATGACCGGCAGCATGCCCGGCATGGCCGCATCGACCAGGGAGACGTGATCGTTCGGCGCGCCGCCATACTCCGCGGAAGCGCCGGAGAAGAGCTTGGCGTTGCTCGTCACTTGCGCATGTATCTCCATGCCGATCACGACTTCCCAGTCGCCGGTTGCGCCGCTGATGAGCTTGTTGGGGGCCGCCTGTGTCGTCATTATCCGCCTCGCTAAACTTGCGCCTTACATATAAACCACGCTTCGCAAGAGCGGAACGGCCGGCGCGAAGCAGAGGGAAGCGGCGAGATGGCCCCGGAACGGAATTCTGAGGACAGCCGCCGAAAAGGCCTCATCGCCCGCATGCGCGGCGCACCCCGCTATGTGGGCGTTCCGTTAGGCGTCGGCCTGATCCTCGGCGGAACCATTCTCGCGCCGCTTCCCGTCTTCGGGGTGTGGATGTTTCCTTTGGGCCTTGCGATCCTCGCCCCGCACTCGCCCCACGCGCACAGGCTGTCGCGGCGTTTTCATCGGTGGTCGTTAAGGGTCCTGCGCTGGTCGATCCGCAACGGTTTCGTCCGCGTCAAGATCAAGACGCCCAGTGGCGATCATAAAGACCCATCGCGCTCCGCCGATTCTTGAGAGACGCCCTTTAGCGCGCGAGCGCCCATCAGCCGCTCTTCGTGCTGGATCGACCAGTCGATCAGCGCGCGCCACAGGGTCATCGCGACCTCGACCGACAGTCCCTCGCGACGCGCGGCGCCAAGCACATGCGCCAATACTTCGTCGACGCGCTCGGGGACATTGGCCGGAATTCCCAGCGCGGGTTTGATCCTTGCGGCCCGCTCGATCTGTTGCTGGCGCTTTGCGAGCAGCGCCACAAGCTCTTCGTCCAGCTCGTCGATCAAACGACGCACGTCGGACATTTCGTCCTGCAGCGCTTGCTGCGGGCGTTCAGCAATGTCCTTTTCAGCGCTCGGCGTCGTCATCATCAGCCCTCGCGCCACCATGGCTGCGGAAGTTCGATCTTCGGCGCCGCCCGTTCGATCGCCGCGGCGAGAGAGAACAGCGTCTCTTCGTCGAATGCTTTGCCGATGAGCTGCAACCCCAGCGGCAAGCCGTTCGCCGCGAGACCGCCCGGAACGGCGACGCCGGGAAGACCGGCCATGTTCACTGTAACGGTGAACACGTCGTTGAGATACATTTCTACGGGATCGGCCGAGCCCTTCTCTCCTTGCGCGAAGGCGGTCGAAGGCGTCGCCGGCGTCAGGACGGCGTCGACGCCGGACGCGAAGGCTTCGTCAAAGTCGCGCTTGATCAGGCTGCGGACTTTCTGCGCACGGACATAATAAGCGTCGTAATAGCCGGCGGAGAGCACATAAGTGCCGATCATGATGCGCCGCCGCACCTCCGGACCAAAGCCCGCTGCGCGCGTCTTCTCATACATTTCGCTGACGTCGCGGCCCTGCTCACGACACCCGTACCGCACGCCGTCGTAGCGCGCGAGATTGGACGAGGCTTCAGCCGGCGCGATAATGTAATATGTCGGCAAGGCGTAGCGCGTATGCGGCAGGGAGATTTCGACGATCTCCGCGCCCGCGTCCTTCAGCCAAGCGGCGCCTCTATCCCATAAAGCGGCGATCTCCGCCGACATTCCGTCGATGCGATATTCCTTCGGCACGCCGATACGGCGTCCCTTCACGGAGGCGCCGACGGCGGCTTCGTAGTCCGGCACAGGCGCGTCGACGCTGGTCGTGTCTTTCGGATCGTGGCCGGCCATCGACCTGAGCATGATCGCTGCGTCGCGCACGGTGCGCGTGATCGGACCCGCCTGATCCAGCGACGAGGCGAAGGCGACGATGCCCCAGCGCGAGCAGCGGCCGTAAGTCGGCTTGATGCCGACAGTGCCAGTGAAGGCGGCGGGCTGACGGATTGAGCCGCCTGTATCTGTCGCCGTGGCGCCAAGGCAAAGACGTGCGGCCACCGCCGACGACGAGCCCCCCGAAGAACCGCCCGGCACGATCTTGGCGTCGGGATCCGCGGCGCGGCGCCACGGCGAAACAACGGGGCCAAAGGCGCTCGTTTCATTCGACGATCCCATCGCGAATTCGTCGAGATTGAGCTTGCCGAGCGTGGCCGCGCCGTCACGCAGCAAATTCGCCGAGACTGTCGATTCATATGTCGGCGTGAAGTCATCGAGAATTCGACTCCCCGCCGTCGTGCGCACGCCTTTGGAGCAATAGAGATCCTTTATGCCGAGCGGCAGACCTTCAAGCGGTCGCGCATCGCCGCGCGCAATGCGCGCGTCGCTCTCTTGCGCCTGCGCCAGCGCGAACTCCGGCGTCTCCGTGATGAAGCAATTGAGCGCGCGCGATTTGCTGATAGCGTCGATATGCGCCTGCGCCAGTTCAACGGCGGAAAGCTGTTTGGATTTGAGCGCGTCGCGCGCCTCGGCCAATGAAAGATGCGTGGGGTCGGACATTTGTCCCTTTATATCTGAGGCCGCCGCATGCGCGGCGCCGGCGCGACAAGCGCTATTCGATCACCTTGGGCACGACGAAATAATGATCCTCCCGCAAAGGCGCGTTGGCGAGAATCTCATCGGCGATGCCGCCGTCGGTCACGACGTCGGCGCGCTTCTTCATTTGCATCGGCAAAGCGGAGGTCAACGGCTCGACGCCATCGACATCGACTTCGCTCAGCGTCTCCACGAATGCCAGGATGGCGTTGAGTTCGCCGCGCAGGCGCTCGACCTCGCTGTCTTCGATGGCGATACGCGAGAGATGGGCGATCCGGCGGACGGTCGCGGAATCAACGGACATCTAGGGCTCCGCAAGAAAGGTCTCGAAGGGGCGCTATAGCGCTTGGCCTTTCGCGGCGCAATGTTGCGAAGCGGATCGTAGAGGCAAAAAGCCGAAGCGTGGAGCCCGCTGAGTTTGCGGAAATGCGGCGGCGTGTTAGCGAAATCGCGGTGAACAAGCGCGCGACGACCCTTGAAGAACTGGTGGCGCTTCTGCCGCCTAAGGGCCGGCTGATGGGATTGGATCTCGGGACCAAAACCATCGGATTGGCGCTTTCGGACGTTGAGCGGCGGCTCGCGTCGCCACTTGATACGATCGCGCGAGCGAAGTTTTCTCAGGACGCCGCCGCCTTGCTCAAACGCGCGGCCGATTTCGATATTTGCGCGCTGGTGGTCGGGCTGCCGCTCAACATGGACGGCACGGAAGGGCCCCGCGCGCAGGCGACGCGCGCCTTCATGCGGAATCTTTCTAAGCTCGCATCCCTGCCCTTCGCCTTCTGGGACGAGCGCCTGTCGACTGCGGCGGTAACGCGCGAATTGATCGCGCAGAACGCCTCGCGCGCCAAACGCGCCGAAGTCGTCGACCGAATGGCGGCCGCCTATATCCTGCAGGGCGCGCTCGACCGTTTGAAACGTCTGTAGCCGCCTCCATCGCAGCATTACAACTTTTGATAGAATTTTGTTCTTGACTCGGGATAGGCGTAATGGAAGAAAAATACAAGAAAGTCCGATGCTTACCTTATTCATAACCTGCCTCGTGGTCCGCGGAGACTGACAGCGATGCCCCGGCCAGATGCTTCTCAAAAAGATTGCAGCAAGACCTCCGGAATGACTGCAGACAGCGCCAAAGCCAATCAGGAAGCGGCGTCAATAGCGTCATATATTGCTGATATGTCAGACGAAATGGCGAAACTCGCCAGTCGCTGCGACATGCCCATGCTCTGCTATTTTTTGAACCTCGCCCGCGCCGAGGCGGACATGCGGGCGCGTGAGCTTGGCGGCTATCCAATCGACCGCTCGGCATAATTTACAACTTATAGTTGATTACGAGGGAAACGCTGCTGGCGCCGTGACGTTGCAAGCGCCCCTCGATGTCGAGTTCGACGAGGACTCCCTGCACTTCGCGGGCGGTCAATCCAGCGACGCGGATGAGATCGTCGATCGCGATAGGCGCAGGCCCGAGCAGGGACAGGATGACCTCATGCGCGTCCCGCTGCGGCGTCTCGTCGACTCGCGTGCGCGCGTCAAGATCGGCGACGCAATCTGCTGGCGGGCTTGGCGGCAAGCGTGGCGACGAGAATCGTTTGGGAGCGGCTCTTTCTTCAAACGCCGAACCGTCGAGGCTGGCGAAAAGATCCAGTTCGTCGATCAGCGTATCCTGTCCTTCGAGAGAGTCGTCGTCAAAAAGATTCTTGCGCGGCGGGGTTCCCGCGTTCTCGGCAAGCACCGAAGTGACGTCCTCGGGACGCGCACACAACGTCGCGCCTTGGCGAATGAGATCGTTGACGCCTTCAGCGCGCGGATCCAGCGGCGAACCCGGAACGGCAAAGACCTCTCGCCCCTGCTCATTGGCGAAACGCGCCGTGATCAGCGAGCCGGAACGCCGCGCCGCCTCGACGACGATGGTCGCGCGGCTGAGCCCGGAGATGATGCGATTTCGGCGCGGAAAATCGCGGCCGCGCGGCTCCCATTCGATGGGCATTTCAGAGACGATCAGTCCCCTCTCGGCGATCTCTTCGACAAGCCGCGCATGTTCGGCCGGATAGGGTCGCGCATGGCCGCCGGCGAGCACGGCGACCGTGCCTGTTTCGAGCGTGGCGCGATGCGCGACGGCGTCGATGCCGCGCGCGAGGCCAGAGACAATGACGTAATTCTCGAGCGCGAGGCTGCGCGCGAGCCGTTCGGCGAAGGCGAGACCTGCGGCTGAAGCGTTGCGCGAGCCGACAATCGCCACGCCGTCGCGCTGCGCGGTCCAAAAAACGCCGCGCATTGCGATGAGCGGCGGCGCATCGGCGATTTCCCGCAGCAGCGGCGGATAGTCCGGATCGCCCGTGGTGGCGAAGCGAACGCCCAGCGCGCGCGCCGCCTCGATCTCGCGCAGCGCTTCCTCACGCGTGGCGATGCGGATGATCCGCCCGCGCAGGGACCGCGCCGCGAGGGACGGCAGCGCGTCCAACGCCGCGCCGGCGCCGCCGAAACGATTGATGAGCTGTCTGAACGTGCGCGGCCCGACATTTTCGCTGCGGATGAGCCTCAGCCAGTCGACGAGCTGCTCTTCGCTCAGCCGACCTGGCGACGCCTCGGTCACGCCTTCTGTCCGATGCGCGCTTCGGTGCCGGCGCGCAGACGGGCGATGTTCTCGCGATGTCTATAGAAGACGATGGCGGCCATCGCCGCCACGACAAAGGCTTCGGCTCGATGGCCGAGCGTGAAGAGGACCAATGGCGCCGTCGCGCTCGCGGTCAGCGCGCCCAGAGACGAATAACGCCACAGCGCCGCCGCCGAGAGCCAGACGGCGCAGAAAATCAGCGCCGCCGGCCAGCTGAGCCCGAAGAGCACGCCAAGAAAGGTCGCGACCCCTTTCCCGCCCCTAAACTGCAGCCAGACTGGCGCAATATGGCCGATGAACGCGGCCAGGCCGGCGATCATGCCCCCTTCGGGCGAAAGCGAGGCGCCGATGAGCACCGCCGCCGTGCCTTTCAGGCCGTCCAGCAGCAGCGTCGCGGCCGCCAGATCCTTCCGACCGGTGCGCAACACATTGGTTGCGCCGATATTGCCGGAGCCGATCGCGCGCAGGTCCGTCGTGCCCGCGACGCGCGTGAGCAGTAGACCGAAGGGGATGGAGCCCAGCAAATAGCCGATCGCAAGGGCGACGATGTCGTAAATGATGGAGTTCATCCGTGAAAACGCGATACTTCTCGACAGCGAAGGGCCTGAGGATGCTAAAGGAGGCGCTATCGCGCCGCAATAAGCGTTTTCAGTCGCGGTGAACGCCTATATTTCAGGGCGGCGGTCGATGCCTTGTGGGGGCCTTTTTTAATTGAAATCGCTCCCTCGAAGCTCCGGCGACACATGCGCGCGTCGCATTTCTGAACTCGAGGCGGTAAGAAGGCCAAAATCAGGAATCGAATGACTGAGCAACGCAGGCCGCGCCCACGGGCTTTTCGCCTCGAAGGCGACCAGACGGTCACCGCCAAGGCGACGCCGTCGACAGACGATGCCGGGACGCCGTCTATCGAGGTCGTCGAAGCGGAAGTTGACGCTTTCGCGCTTGAAGCCGCGCAGCTCGCGGACGGCATGACCGGGGATGAAGCGGCCGTTGAAGCGGCGCAGGCCGATGGCATGCTGCGCCGCTACGTTTTCTCATGGGGCGGCGTCTTTTTATCGGCGGTCAGCGGGCTTCTATCGCTGGCGCTGACGATGTGGATATGGGGGGTTGTAGAAGACTCCTTCCGCCACTCCGCCATTCTCGGGACGCTGGGCCTGGTCCTTGCCGGCCTCGCCACGGTCGCGGCCATCATCTCCCTGACGCGCGAGTTTCGCGCCATCGGCCGGCAGAATCGCATCGCCAAGCTGCACGTTGCGCTGGCCGAGGCGCACGCAAGCGATGACGGCAAAGCCGCACGCGAGCGCGTCGGCGAACTTTGCAAGCTCTATGAAGATCGTCCGGACACAGGTCGGGCCCGCGCGCTGCTCAACGACTATTTAAAGCGGATTATCGACGGACGCGATCTCATCACCCTCGCCGAGCGTAATCTCGTCGCGCCTCTGGATGAAGAAGCGCGGCGCGAAATCGCCGGCGCCGCCAAACGCGTCTCTGTCGTCACGGCGATCAGCCCGCGCGCGCTCCTCGACGTGCTTTTTGTCGTCGGCCAGGCGATCGTGCTGATGCGAAAAATCGCCGAGATTTACGGCGGCAAGCCGGGGCTGCTAGGTTTCTTCAAGCTGGCCCGCTCGGTCGGCGCGCATCTCGCCATCACCGGCGGCGTGGCGGTCGGGGACTCTATCCTTCAGCAGGCGCTCGGCCACGGCATCGCCGCACGCATTTCCGCAAAGCTCGGCGAGGGCGTATTGAATGGGCTTCTCACCGCGCGAGTCGGCCTTTCCGCCATGGCCGTCTGCCGACCGACGCCCTTCATCGCCGAGAAGCAGCCGGGCGTCAGGGACGTCGCGCCTTTCCTCTTCGGCGACAAGACCAAGAGCTGATCCGCATTGAAAGCAGCAAGCCTGAAGATCACCACCTGGAACATCAATTCCGTGCGGCTGCGCATGCCGCTCGTCGCCGAATTTCTCAAGAGCCGGGCGCCGGACGTGCTCTGCCTGCAGGAGACGAAATGTCGGGACGCCGAATTCCCGATGAAGGATCTCCATGCGCTCGGCTATGAGCATATCGCGATCAATGGCCAGAAGGGCTACCACGGCGTGGCCGTCGTTTCGAAGCGGCCTTTACGTTTCGTCGAGAAGCGCGATTTCTGCGAAAAGGGCGACGCGCGTCATATCTGCGTGGAAATCGACGCCCGGAGCGGCCCGATATCGCTGCATAATTTCTATGTGCCGGCCGGCGGCGACGAGCCAAACGTCGACATCAATCCGAAGTTTCAGCACAAGCTCGATTTTCTCGATGAGATGCGCGACTGGATCGTCACTGAAGGCGTCTCGCGCGGCCGCGTGGTGCTGGTCGGAGACCTAAATGTCGCGCCGCTCGAACATGACGTCTGGAGCCATAAGGCGCTATTGAAAGTCGTGAGCCACACCCCGGTCGAGGTCGAGAAGCTTGCCGGCGTGCTTCGGGCTGGCGCTTGGGTCGACGCCATGCGGCATTTCGTGCCGGCGGACGAAAAGCTTTATACATGGTGGAGCTACCGCGCCGCCGATTGGGAGGCGTCGAACCGGGGGCGCCGGCTTGACCATATTCTGGTGAGCGAGGCGCTTGGCGGCGGGCTGGAACGTCTAGACGTGCTGCGCGACGCGCGCAGCTGGACCCGCCCGTCCGACCACGTGCCGGTGACGATCGAACTATCGGACTGAGCGAAAACGGGGATCGGGAGGCGAGACGGCGGCATGATCGCGCGCGATCTGATGAACAGCGACTTTCCTTATGTGACGGCGGACGCGGATCTCGATTACGTCGCGAAACTTCTCGCTGAATGCGGGCTGGGCGCCGTGCCGGTCGTCGACGACGAGCTGGCGCCCATCGGAATCGTGACGCGCAGCAATCTCGAACAAATGCGCCCGCAACCCCTGCCCGACCTTGGCGCCATTCCGGGATTTCTGCTGCGCAACAGGCCCAAGCCGGTATTTCACTCGAATGGTCGCGTGTTGCGCGAAGTGATGACGTCGCCGGCGATATCGATTTCCGACTTCGCCAAAGTTCCCGACATCGCGCGAATTATGGAGAGCCATAGCCTCAAACGCATCCCCGTCGTTGAAGGGCACAAGATCATTGGCCTCGTGCTGCGCAAAGAAGTCATGGAGGCGATGGCGGGAGGCTTTACGGCGATGGCGCTGGAGGCGCATCGGCGTCGTCCGTTGATCGCCCTTCCGCAGCAAACCGGCGATCGCTGCGCCGTCGCGACGGCGCTGGAATTTCGCGAGCTCGTCGCAGCGCATGAGCGTCAGCTCGACCTCGAGCGCGTCGAACGTCGACAGACGGCGATCGAACTGCGCGAACAACGCATTCGCGATCTCGCGAGCCAGCGGCTGACAGACCCGCAATGGCGCGAGATGCTGGAGCAGGCGCGACGCAGTGCGGCGGCCGGGCTCACCGAACATGTGCTCATCCGGTTTCCGTCGCAGCTTTGCGTCGACGGCGGCCGCGCGATCAATGCGCCGGACCCCGATTGGCCAGCGACTCTGCGCGGCGAGCCAGCCGACGTCTTTCAGCGGTGGCGTAATGAACTGCACCCTCGCGGCTTTCGTATCGCCGCGCAAATCGTCGATTTCCCCGAAGGTCTTCCCGGCGACGCCGCGCTCTTCCTGATGTGGAGCGCCGCGCGCAATTGAGTGCGCGTCACCCGCCGCCGACGCCAGTGTCGGCGCGCAAAGCCGCAAGCGAAGGATAGCGCCGCGCGGCGCCATCGGTCTGCACTTCGACCGATCCGTCGGAAAACATCACATAGACGGATCCGCTGGCGATATAACGGTCGACTTCAACCGGCGGCTTTTGCGGCAGTGTGGCGGCGACAGGCTGCTGCTGATGTTGCCGCGCCGGCGCGTCTTCCACCCGATCCGCCGCCGCGTGCGCCTGCGTCGCCGGAACCTTGTCGGCGATGCGGCTCAAAACGCCGATTGCGCGTCCGATCGCGATCGTCACCACGCCGCCAGAGACCGCCGTGGCGCCGCCGATGAACAGGCTCCAACCGCGCTCGAGCTGAATGTAATCCCACCCGGACCACATGCCGTAGGCGCCGGAAAGCGCGAGCGCGAGCCCGAGAAAAATGACGCCCAGGCCGTATCGTCTCATCGTCATCCTTCAGTGATTGTCTGGGCGGGAACCTATCACAAGGCGCGCCGACCGCCATAGGAACGCAAGCCCCCGGGGAAGACGCGCGAATACTTGCACGCGCGCGCAGCGCCCGCCGCCTGAAAAATTTAAAACTATATATACGTATGTTACTGTATATAACATCAATATGTAGTGATTGAATTTATCCGCCATGCTGGCGCTGGTGTATACATTTTCATTTATTTTCAACGATCTAACAGTATTTACAAGATGCGTCATGGCGCCGCATCGTAATTCGATTGCTCAATACAAACGTCATCGTCACAGCGTCGCGTGCGGTGGAAGAGCGCCGCCGTCGGCAATCGTGGGGAGAACCGGAGATGACAAGTTTAACTGGCGTGCGCGGGCGGCTGGCTGGCGCAATGATTGCGGCCGCGGCCTTTTTCATCGCGCCATCAGCCGCTTTCGCGCATGGCGGCGTGATGCTCGAGCAAGACGAGTGCGTGCTGCGGATCGGTCCGAACACCATGCACTTCATCGGCTATCAGCGCTCGGGAGAAGAAGCGGAGTTTTGCGAGGACATCGCTAAAACCGGGCCGACCGTCATTGCGCTGACCGCGGTTTCGCCTGATCTGCGCGACATGGCGATCGGCATCCGCATTGTTAAGGATGTCGGCGAAGAGAAGGAAAAGGCCAACCTCAATGCGGTCACCGTCGCCTTTCTCGAGCCGAAGGTCTATCGCAACGGCATCATGACCTTCGAACATGACTTCAAGGATGCTGGTCGTTATGTCGGAATCGTCACGGTGCGCGATGATCTTGGCAATGAATGGGTCTCGCGCTTTCCCTTCTCGGTTGGGCTCTACACCTTCTGGGGACTGATCGAATATATCCTCTACGCCGTCGGCTTCTTTTCCCTTCTCGGCCTGATGTGGTGGATGCTGCGCGCAGGCGCAAAAAAGAAGACGCAAGCGGGCGACGCGATCGCCTAAGCAAGCGGCCCGAAGATTGCAGCATGGCTCGGTCGCCGACGAGCCATGCTTTTTTGTCGCTACAAAGCGAACATAGCTGCGCCGTTCGGGATCTCGCGATATTGCCGCACGAGGCGCGCGGGTTTAGTTAAGCGCGTGCAGCTGAGGCTGACAGGCTACGCTCGTCTAACGTATTCAGGAGAGAATTATGTCCTTCACCCTGGAAGATTTGCCTTATCCCTACGACGCTCTGCAGCCTTATCTTTCCCGCGAGTCCTTCGAATATCACCACGACAAGCATCACGCGACCTATGTCGCCAATGCAAATAATCTGGTGAAAGGCACCGAATACGAAGGCAAGCCGATCGAGGAAGTGATCGTCACCGCCTACAATCGCAACACGCCGATCTTCAATAACGTCGCCCAGCATTTCAACCATCACCACTATTGGAAGTGGATGAAGCCGAACGGCGGCGGCGCCATTCCCGGCAAGGTCGAGAAGGCGATCATCGAGTCCTTCGGCTCGGTCGACAAATTCCGCGAAGAATTCCAGAAGGAAGGCCTCGGCCAATTCGGCTCCGGCTGGGTGTGGCTCGAAGCGAAGGATGGAAAGCTCGCCATTCGCAAGACGCCGAACGCGGAAAATCCGCTCATTCATGGCGCGGCGCCGATCCTCGTCGCCGACGTCTGGGAGCATTCCTATTACATCGACTATCGCAATCGCCGCGCCGACTACTTGAAGGCGTTTCTCGACCATCTCGTCAATTGGGAACATGTCGAGGAAATGTTCGACGCGGCGTAGCGCCACTTCATTCTGCGCGGCGCGCCTAATTCGTGCGCCGCGCATTTTGCGAATTGTGAAGAAGCGCGGAGACGACAAGCAGAAGCAGCGCCGCAAAGGCGAGCACGGCCGCCACGGCATGCGAATCTTCCCATTGACGTCGCGCCGCCTCGAACGCCGCCGGCATCTTGGTCCAATTCCGCGTCGCGACATTCATGGGATAGGTCCACGTCCAGAAGATCGCCTGCGTTCCGGTGAGCGTCACGAAGGACGCGAACGAGAGGACCGCGGCAATCCGGTTGCGGCGAACGGCGATCGTATGCGCCAGCGTCGTCAGTAGTGCGAGGACGACGGCGATTCCGAAATAGGCCCAGCCGGCGTAGATCTGCTGGACAGTCATGTAGTCGGCCGGCGAAAGCGCCATCTTGTTGGCGCGTTCGAAAAAATGCGCGCCCGCCGGAATGACGCAGAGCACGACGCTCGTGATCGCGGCGATCTGCAAGCCAAAAAGCATCAGGGGCTTCCTTCGCTGCGCCGATCGTCCGCCCGGCGCGGTCAATCAGCGGCGATTTTCGGCTGCGACTCGACGACGTGCTTTAGGTCCGCGAGGCCTCGATCAAATTGCGCCCCCAGCGTCTTGTCGATGTTCAAAAACTTATACATCGCCTTGCTTATAAATTCGTGGTGGCCGGACATCGCCCAGGTGACTTCGGTGCTGTCCTCGCCCAAAGGCTTGAGATTGAATTGCACGTCGTGCTTGGCCTTGAACGGCTTTTTGAATTCGAGCTTGATGCCGACGCGCTCGCCTTGGCGGCTCTCGACGATCTCCATCTGACCGACGCCGACCTGCTTGTCGCCGGACCATGAATAGGTCGCGCCATAGCCCTGCGGCGTCCCTCCATACTCATCCTTCATATTCGGGTCGAGCTTGGCCCAGGGCGACCAGTCGGCCCAATTGTGAAAATCGTTGATGTGGCGAAAGACCACTTCCGGCGGCGCGTCGATCACGATCGAGCGGGCGATGCGGAACTTATCGGGCAAGAAGGAGATGTAGGCGATCAGCGCGCTGACGAGAGCCAGGAATAGGAGAGCGAAAAGCGTCATGGTGCAGGTCTCCGCAAGAGCGTGAGTCCGTCGACCGAACGGCCCACGGGCTCGCAATTTCGTTCCGCGCTCTCCGGACCGAGAGAGACTCCGCTCTCGCGAAGCGCTCGCTCACGCCCGCCGCCTGACGCGCTGGGCGTCAGTTTAGAGCGGCGGGCGCAATGCGCAACGCATTGTGGGTTAGATGAGGCTTCCGCAGAACGCCTGGATCTTACGGCAGGCGTCTTCGAGCAACGCGTTCGACGCGGCGTAGGACACCCGGAAATTGGGACCGACGCCGAACGCCGAGCCTTGCACCACGGCGACGCCCTGCGTTCCCAGGAGTTCCGTCACGAAGTCCTCGTCAGTTTCGATGACCTTACCGTCGGGGGTCTTACGACCGATGGCGTCGGCGCAGGAGGGAAACACGTAGAAAGCGCCTTCCGGCGTCGGGCACTTCAAATATTTGGCCTGGTTGAGCATGGAGACCACGAGGTCGCGCCGCTCCTCAAAGGCCTTGCGGAAGACCGCGAGATGGTCCTGCGGCCCTTCGAGGGCTTCGACCGCCGCCCATTGCGCGATCGAACAGGCGCCCGACGTCTGCTGGCCCTGGAGCAGGTCCATGGCCTTGATCAGGGCGCTGGGCCCTGCCGCGTAGCCGATGCGCCAGCCAGTCATGGCGTAGGCCTTGGAGACGCCGTTCATGGTGAGCGTGCGCTCCATCAGCGCCGGCTCGACCTGGGCCGGCGTGACGAATTTGAAGTCGCCGTAGACGAGGTGCTCGTAGATGTCGTCAGTGAGGACATGCACCTGCGGATGGCGCAGCAGAACGTCCGTCACCTTCTTCATTTCATCGAATGAGTACGCCGCGCCCGAAGGGTTCGACGGAGAGTTGAGCACGAGCCATTTGGTCTTGGGCGTGATGGCGCGCTCGAGCGCCTCCGGCTGGAGCTTGAAGCCGTCCTCCATCCGCGTATCGACGAAGACGGTCGTTCCGCCACAGATCGCCACCATTTCGGGGTAGCTCACCCAGTAAGGCGCCGGAACGATCACTTCGTCGCCGGGGTTGAGCGTCGCAAGAAAAGCGTTGAACAGGATGTGCTTGCCGCCGGTGGCGACGATCGTGTCCGACGCCTTGTAGTCCAAACCGTTTTCGCGCTTGAATTTTTTTGCGACAGCCTCGCGCAGCGGCGGAATTCCGAGCACCGGCGGATAACGCGTTTCGCCGCGATCGATCGCCGCTTTCGCGGCGGCGCAGATGTGCTCGGGCGTGTCGAAATCGGGTTCGCCGACGGAGAGCCCGATCACCTCCCGGCCCTGCGCCCGTAAGTCCCGGGCTTTCTGCGTGACCGCGATCGTTGCCGAGGGCTTCACGCGCGACAGGGCGTTGGCGAGGAAGGTCATTGGAGTCGAGTTCCTGCGGAGGGGATAGTGCGCCGCACCATAATTTGGGCGGCGTAGCGTCGCAATGAGATTCACGAGGCTCGCAGGGCCACATGGGTCTATTGTTGATGAAGACTTTCAATCGCCTCGCGGGGGGGAAGCGCGATCGCCGCGCTGCCGCGCCACGCGCCGGCGCGATGCTCGCCATCCTGCGTATCGGTGTTTTCTTAGGAAAAACAATCGTCTTTTATCAAATAGCCCGAATCGGCGACTCAGCTTTGGTTCAACTTGATCAAATCAATATTGCCAAGTGTTAACTCCGTTTCACGCACTTCTTAAAAATTTATAAAATTTCCGAAGAATGATGCAACTTTTTCAGCCCATCCTCGTTTCTGTCTTGAGAACGCGGCGACGCGAGTCAATCGCGCGCGGGCCTTGGGGAGAGGTCAAGCGTTACAAGGGCGAATGCGAGAGGATTAGGGAAAATGTCGCTCGTTGACAAATTTGAAGATCAGATGGAGCCCGCCTTCACGCGCAGCTTCGATAGGGATTCGGCGCGTCGCCAGTTTCGCGTTTCGCTTCTGCTGGTCGCCGCCATGGCGATGGCCGCCTTCGTGCTCGGCTTCGCCCTGCCGATCGGTTCGCCCGCCCAGAAGGCCACCCCTGTTGCGACCGACGGCGGCGTTTTCGCCGGGCGATTGGTGACGATCGACCGCTAAATCTCTTCTGCGAATTTCAATCGCGGGTAACACGGCGCGCGTCTCTCGACGCGCGCAATCTTTTTGGCGAGTACAACGCGCTGAACAAACCGGCTGCCTTTCAAGCGGCCGGTTTCTGTTTGCGCTACGTCGACGAGTCAAACGAGCCGCTTCAATCCGCGATCACTTCTTATCCATGTGATGGTGCTCGTGATGCGAGTCGCCGCCTTCCTTAGGCCCGGCGGAGTCCTGGCCATGCGACTTTTGCCAGCGCTCCATCGCTTCGGCGTCATGCGCATGGGCCGCGTCCGGCGCATCGATCGCCGCGTCAACAACCACTTCGCCGGCCTTTTCGAAGACGAGCGTCATCTCCAGGCCCCAGCCCACCTCAAGATGCTTCTTGATGTCCAAAAGCGTCACGTAAACGCCGCCAGGCGCGAGCGTGACTTTCGACTTGGGCGGCAGGACGATAGGCGTGATGAGGTCGAGCTTCTTGGGGTCGCCGTGGATCTCGGCCTTCCCGAATTTTTCTGACTTGACGGCGATCAACTTGTCCGGCGTCGCGCCGCTATTGTGCAGCATTGCATAGAACTGCGCCTTGTTGTCGCCGTCGACGGGGGCGCGAAGCCAAGGATGCTCCACTTTCAGACTGCCGACGTCGTATTCATGCGCAGCCGCGGAACCGCGCCCGGCGAAGAGCCCGAGCGCCGTCCCAGTGAGCAGAGTTCCGCCGGTCAGCAAAAAATCACGCCGCTTTAGCATCTCGCTTCTCCCTTTTGCCCGGACTTTTCTCTCGCCGGACTGCTTGGCATCATGACCAAGGACGCGCCGCTCCGATAGCCTCGCGCTCCGTTCGCGCTTGCGACAATATGGCGCGCTAATGCGAGTGCAGGCTGATCTCGATCAAGGGCTCCCGGGCGAGTTCGGCGGCGAGACCGGACAGTTTCTGAGTATTCCCCTCGTCGGGCGCGAATGTGCGGAAACGCGCCCGAATGTAGCCGGAACGATCCACCAGGAAATGCGCCTCTTCAATCTCCTCGGACGGCGTTTCATTGGGGTAGCGATTGATCACCGAATAAGCGGTCTCAACCGCCTTTGGATGAACGACTTCTCGACCTTTCGCCTCCTGCGGGCAGGCCGCGTCATAGATCGTCACCTGGTTTACGCCGGCGGCCTTGGCGGCGGCATGCGCGATCTTGACGCTTGCCGCGCGCGCCGTGGGATCGCCGTTGGACGACCCGCAGCGCGCAAAGGAGACCAGCGTTGGAACGCCGCGCAACTTGAAGAGAGACGTTGCATTCTCCTCTGGATCGATCAGCGCGAAATCCGGCGCGATCAGCCATTGAATCATCGGCTGAGCGCTCATGAAGCGCGCGCGGTTTGAATAGGACATCATCAGCAGGAAGTTGATCACGTCCCAGCGGTCGTCGACATCGAGCTGCTCGCCGAAGGCCGGCATAACGCCGCTTTGTCCGCCGTGAGTCAGCCAGTGGAAGATGTCGCCGATCGTATGGGTGCCGACATGCGGGGCCGTCAGATCGGCGGGCTGCACGAGGAGTCCTTGCTGGTTCTTGAGGTCTTTGGCGAGCGGTCCATTTCCCTCGCCCTGCGCGCCGTGGCAGCCGATGCAGTTCTCCTGAAAATGCGCGAGCCCGCGCGAAACCGATTCCGCTGTGTAGTCCTGCGTCGGATCGTCATACGTGTCGGTATAGGCCTCTGTCGCAAAGGACACGGAAAGCGAGATCAACGCTGCGGCGGAAATGGCTGGCGTTGCATAGAGACGATATTGGCGCGTCCTTGGCGTCCACCAGATCAGCGCGGCGACGACCGCAAGAACGACGGCGGCGATGCCCCACCACCAGATCGCGCTGAACATCGCTGGGTTCTGTCCCCACGTCGCGATGTAGGACAGGCGAAATGGCAACGGCCAATAGAGACTGGTTTCATGCGCGGCTGGCGTGATGACCGCGATGTAGCCGGCGATCGACAGCAGCGCGAGCGCAAAGACCGACTCGCCCGCGCCGACCTTGCTGTACCAGGCAAAATTGAATTCGCCTTCGGGTCTGCGGGTGATGTAGCGCGCCAGCGCCAACGCCGCGAGCAAGACGGCGCATAGAAAAACCAGCTTCAACGTCAGCATCCGACCATAGGGCGTCGCCAGCATATTCGGGATGCTTCCGACGTTCTCCCAGGCGATCGCAAATCCCGAGACGGCGACGATCGCCATGGCGACCTTTGCGATGAATGACCAGCGTTCGGCGAGCTGCGCCGCCAGTTCCGGCGGTTTGCCGCGCGCCGTGAACATCCACCAGACGAGACCGAGCAAGCCGCCAAGCCAAGTGAGGCCGGCGGCCGTGTGGAGAAGGAAACTCACCTGGGTCCACCGCGGCAGACCGTCGTCGATGGCGTGGCCGGTCACTGAAACAACGGCGATAAGAACCACGCCGACCCACAGCGTCACCTGATCGAGCAAATCGGAAGCGATGAAAAGGCGCGCCGCCGCGAGAGCCGCGAAGAGGAAAGCGATCAGCTGCGTCCAGATCCAGGCGTTTCCGACGCTCGTGTTGACGGTAAACTCCCAGAGCGTGTCGAATTCAATCGGACGATCGGCGGGAAAGATCGCACGCGCGGTGACATACAGCAGCGCGAAGCCGAAAACGGCGCGCACCAGCGCCAGCGCCGCGACGGCGGGTTTGAAGCGCTTCCCGTCCTCGCCGATGAGACGCGGCAGGAGCAGGAGCCCGACCGCGAGGGCCGAAGGCAAACTCAGAAGGAAGCGGATCGCCGCAAGAGAGAGATACATTTTTGTTTCGCCCGATGTTCTCTGGCGCTCATCTCTTCAGCTCGCACGAGAAGCGAGAAACGAGCCGCGCGTCGCGCAAGCGTAGCCGCGAGCCTGTCACTCGCCCATGGCGTTTACTTCGCGTCCACGGTGAATTCGTAATTTCCCTCGACGATGTGACCGTCGGTGGAGAGCACGCGGTAACGCACGATATATTTGCCGGGCGCGAGTTCCGGCGCATTGGCCGACAATTCGCGCGGCTTGTCGGGAACAGCGCTATTGCCTTGGGCCAGCACCTTACCGTCGGGCGTTTCGATGGTGATCTTCGAGTAAGGCGGTTCGACTCCGCCGCCGAACCGCAACTTGATGGTCTTTGGCGGCGCCGCGACATGCTCCTTTGAAGAAGGAGCAGCGTCGACAAGGAAAGAATGCGCGAGCGCCGAGCTCGTCCCAAAGGCGGCGACTATGACGATGGCGAAAGCCGCGGCGGCGCCGGAGAAGCCGAACCCGCCCTGACGGCGCACGCGCGCCGGCGAAGTTCTGTCAGCGTAAGTCATAGCGTCCTCCCAGAGGCCTGAGCCTCTCTTTGTTTTGAGATGTTTACGCATGTCGCCGCAATCAAGACGCAGTGGCGTCGGCGGCGTCCTTCTTCTTGCCGGCGGGATGCGTGTGCTTCCAATACACGAAAACGATGCCGGCGATGAGCACGGTCCCAGCGATCTGCGGCACCCAGGCCCACAGGGTTTCGCCGACCGTGAATTTGAATTCGGACGTCTCCTGCGTGCCGTCGGGGCGGGTCAGAGTGACGAGCCCGATATAATGGCCGTTTTCCTTGAAATCGTGCTCCAGATTGAAGGTGCCCTTGACGTATTTGGTCGCGGGACGATGAACTTCGGTCAGCGCCTCAAGATCGGTGCCCTTGGTGATCGGCGTCAGCGGATCGCGAATGATTCGCAGTTCCAGCGGCATGTC
Organism: Methylocystis sp. H62; assembly: GCF_015709515.1. Lineage (GTDB taxonomy): Bacteria > Pseudomonadota > Alphaproteobacteria > Rhizobiales > Beijerinckiaceae > Methylocystis. The sequence continues at coordinate 1,170 of NZ_JADNQZ010000051.1, read as the reverse complement.
GCGAAACGACGGATTTTCGATGTCGAACACCAGAATGGTCGGTCCGGATGTCGGGATCTCGGCGCAATATTCGCTGCGCGATTTGCCGGGCTGATAGGCTGTGATGTGAATCATGTCGTAGCCGAACATGACCATGCACATATTGCCCATCGACATGGCTTCGGGGCCCGCGCCGCCCTCTGATGCGCGCAGGGGAGCCAGCAAAGCCAGCGAGAAAAGCGCGCCGAGAACTGCGGCTGCAACGCTACGCCTATTCTTCATTTCCATCCCTCGATCCATATTGATTCCCGGGCTGTCGCTCTTGTTGGCGAACGTTGCTGAGCCCTGCATCTTCTATAGCGGATTTTTGGTTCGCGGCTCGATTATTGTCCCTTGCCAGCACATCGCCGCGCGGCTGGATGCTCCTCCTACTTTTGACAAAAGCCAGAAATTGACGCGAGCAAAAACAGCGGAACGATTTGCGTCCAAAGGACGCACCGCCTTCTGGAGGCAATCGAACCGGATGACACCTCGGCTCTAGCGATCGCCTTGCGCCGGCTCTCGCCAGGCGGCGACCGAACAACTCACGAAGATCAGCGCGGCGCCAAGGGCGAAGGCGGTCGTTTCAATTCATTTGGCCGCGACGGCGCCAACTCCGCGGGCAGCCTTTTCGAACGCAGCGGCGCTTTGCGCCACGCCCGCCCGCGCATCCCTGGCGGACCGCAAGGCTTCGCGGCGCAGTCCCCAAAAGAAAACCCCCGGCTTTATGGGCCGGGGGCTTTTTAGTTCAATTCGTCAGTATCGATCAGGGCATATCGCCCGCGACGAACTTCGGAATGACCGGACCGCCGATTTCGGCCGCGAAGCGGCGACCCGTCGGCGAGAAGAACATCAAGAGGCCGCCGATCTGGCTGTCGGTGTCGTAAGCCAGGTCAGACAGACGCTCGATGTCCCAACGCGCGTCCTGCACCTTCACGGCGATTTCCTTGGTCTCGCCCGGCGCGATCGGCGTCGGGTCCGTCGACAGACCGCGGTCGGCCAACAGATAGTCCGGGAAGTCGGGCTTCGTCGTGAACACGTCAGGGTTCAGGAAGCGCAGGCCGGCCGCCGTATATTCGCCAAGGCGAAGCGGCTCGGAGGTCGTGTTCGTGACCTTGACGTTGATCGTCAGCTCACGGCCAGGAACCTTGT
>NZ_JADNQZ010000050.1:156639-183514 GCF_015709515.1 Methylocystis sp. H62 | reverse complement strand
TCGGCGCCGTCATGCGGTCGCAGCGCAGACCGCCGATGAAGGTCGTCGTCTTCCAATGTCCGTGCGGAACGCTCGCGCGCAGCCGCTCGCCTTTCTGTTCGCGCCCGCATTTGCGCGCCATGTTGGTCGTGGTCCAGGTCTCATCGATGAAGACGAGCCTTTCCGGATCGAGATCGAGCTGGCTCTCGAACCAGGCTTCGCGCCGCGCCTTTACGTCCGGGCGGTCCTGTTCGCTCGCATGGGCGGTCTTTTTTTGAACGTCAGACCGCAACGGTCGAGAAACGTCCACAATGTCGCGCGACTGGCCTTCACGCCGCGCTCGGCAAGCAGCCGCTCCAGGAGTTCGCTGATCGTCAAGTCCGGCGTCGCCTCGATCAATCCCAGCAAATAGTCCCGATGGGGATCGAGCTTCGAGCGTCGAGGCTGTCCCTGCTTGCGCGCCGTGCGCTCCCCGGTCTCTCGCGCCCGCCGCACCCAGACAATCGCCGTGGCGTCGCCGACCCCAAACCTTGCCGCCGCATGGCGAGCCGGCACTCCCGCCAACGCGGCGTCAATCACGCGATCACGCAAATCCTGGCTGTAGGCCCTCGCCATCCGTCGCCTCCATCGCTATCGCGATGAAAGAATCATGCTCTCGCCGATTCGGGAATCCCCAACAGAATCGGAAAACAACGAACCCGCCCTAAGTCTCTTGCGAGGACGCGCCGCGCGCTGCTCGCGCCATGACGACGGTGCAATTTCGAGCCTTTGCAGAATGCGTCGAGCTGAAGCGCGGCGGGCGCAAGCGAAACGTTGCTGCCGCTGCGGCAACCCCCCACGCGACCGTGTCTTTTATCAGCGGTGCACTGAAACCTACGCTGCCCATCGCGGCTCGTCGCTCGCTGACCCTTTAGTTGCAACGACACTCTCATTTCCGTAGCGGAAGGCAGACAATGGCCATAATTCGGTCCTAAACGGGACACCAAGATAAGGCTCGCGCGAGATTTTTCTTATTTTGAGCAATTCTCTGGCTGGTCAATAAAATCCGGCTCAAGGTGTGTCACGGAGCAATGTATGGTCGCCCCCATTCGTTCGTCTCGTCCGCAAAAAACAAACAGGCGCTTAAAAAAGGTTCTCCCAAAATCTGACCACGAGCGTGCCATTGGCGTGGATGAGATCAACGGGCCCGCCCTTTTGATGGTTCTGGGCATGCATCGAAGCGGGACAAGTGCTTTAGCAGGTGTGCTGTCGAAACTTGGCTGCCAAATACCCAAGCATGTCCTGCCTGCGAATTCCGCTAATGAGCGTGGGTATTTCGAGTCCGCTGCATTGATGCAACTTCACGACGAACTGTTGGAATCTGCGGGCTCATACTGGCATGATTGGCGAAGATTCAATCCGGATTGGTACTCTGCTCCCACGAGCGAGGCGTTCAAACAGCGCGCCAAGGATATTTTTTTATCGGAATATCCAAATGCGTCTCTAGCTGTTTTGAAAGACCCACGAATCTGCCGATTCGTGCCATTCTGGATAGATGTTTTTGGAGAAATGAGTATAGCTCCGCGCGCGTTGATTCCGATACGTTCCCCTTTGGAAGTCGCGTATTCGCTTAAGAAGCGAGACGCCATGTCGGTTACAAAAGGTTTATTGCTGTGGTTGCGGCATGTTCTAGATGCCGAGTTGATGACTCGGGGTATCTCTAGAGCAATCTTTAGCTGGGATCAGTTCCTCACGGATTGGCGAGTGGTTGCCGATAGGATCTCCGCTGAAATCAATATTGCGTGGCCACGTCTATCCGATCGCTCATCTTTGGAAATTGACCGTTTTTTGGATAGTTCGCTCGTTCATAATAGGTTAGGACAAAACGAACTGTCATCTCATCCAAACGTACATGAATGGACGGTTGCAGCATACGAAGCCTTGCTCGAATTAAGTCTTAACCCTATGTCGAATAGCGCCAACGCGGCACTAGACGAGATTCGCAAACAATTTGAACGGGCCAGCTCGCTGTTTGGTTCGGCTCTTATTGACTACGAATCGAGCTGGGACGAGTTGAGCGCGGAAATCAATTCGCGTCGAGACGAACTTGAGCATTTGCGCGCCAGATGCGAGCACCTTTCTAGTGACCTAGCGACAGCGCGCGACGAAACGTTGCAATTTTCGGGGCAAGCTGCAACGGCGTCTGACGAAAGACAGCGCTTGGCCGCAGAACTGGAGCGCCGGCGTGCTGAAACCCAGCAACTGACAGCCGATTTGTCTAACAGAGCTAAGCAACTAGATGCCGTAAATGCGCAGCTCTTGGAAACTGAAAATGCGAATTCTGCCCTTCAGGTGAAAGCGACCGCGCAACACGCGGACTTTCTCGCGGGCGTTGAGGAGCGCTCGCGCCTCGCCAAAGAACTGGAGCGCTTAGAATTGGCTCTGTCGGAAGCAACGGCTGCTCAATCCGACCTGATCGCACGCGTAGAAGAATTCGCAAGGCAATTTGCCGAGGCGGCGCGCGAGAAAGCCGCACTCGCTGATGAGCTGGCGCTTTACAAAGCCAAGTTCGCCGCGAGTTTTGAGGAACGCTCGCGCCTTACGGAGGAATTGCAGCGCTCGGAACTGGCTCTGTCGGAGGTCACGGCTGCTCAGTCTGGCCTAGTCGCACGCGCCGAACAATCCGAAAGCCGATTGGCCGAGGCGGAGGTCGAGAGAACTCAGCTTGCAGGCAAGATGATAGCTGATGAAGCGAAACTTGCCACGATTGAAGAGGAGCGCTCGCTTCTTGCAGAAGAATTGCAGCGTCTTCAAGTGACTCTGTCGGGGGCGAATGTAGCTCAAACCGAGCTGCTTGCACGCGCCGAACAATTTGAAAGGCAATTAGCCCAGGCCTTGCTCGAGAAGATCGCTCTTACGGATAAGCTGACGGCTGACGAAGCCGAACTCACGGCGCGCCTCGAAGAACGCGCGCGTCTTGCCGAAGCATTGTCTGACCGAGAAACATTGCTCGCGGCTGCCGAAGGCGAACTCACAAAGCGTGCAGCAGCGCTCGTTCAAGTGAAAAAAGAGAAAGAAGAGATCGTTGCGGATGCCAAAGCCGAAATCCGTTGCCTGAATGGCAAGCTACTCGACATGGAGATCAGACTTGCACAGTCAGATGCTAAGCTTCGAAATCTGAGCAAATGGGGTAAGTTAATACAGTGGAGAGACGGCTCTCGAAAAATTGAACGCAGACTGATAAACGAGGGTGTTTTTGACGCGAATTGGTACGTCGGAGAATATGGGCATCTTCTGACGAATGGTTATTCGCTGTCCGGCATTACGTCGAGCAGGGTTGGTTAGAGGGATTTTTTCCCAATGCCTTTTTTGACACGCGTTGGTATCTCACCAAGTACGATGATGTACGCCATTCAGGAATGAACCCGTTGCTTCACTATATCGAGTATGGCGCGCATGAGGGTCGCGATCCAAGCCCGGCCTTTCAAACAGGATTTTATCTAATGGCCTATCCTGAAGTCCGCGTCAGCCGGTTGAACCCTCTTGCGCACTATCTTCGCCAGGGTAGGCAACAAGGCTTGCTTTGCGTCAAGTCAGGCACGGCGGATGGCGACTCCTCCGCATAAACGACTCACAATCGTTTAATGATCGAATTTAGCTCTGTTAGGGAGCCGGTTTCGTGTGTCACGTGCCCAGCTGCTGACCACATGCCTCCGATGCTCCGGCACACAGTCGCTAAATCGCAGAAATAAAACCGTCGTTCACCTAGAGCGGATTCGCCTTAAACCGGTTCATATCCTGCGGCGGCGAAGAAGTTTGCGCATTCTGTCGGCGAGAACTCCTTCAGCAGCAGGCCGATCCTGTCCCATAGCGCGTCGACGGTTCGCTCTGCGGCCTTGCGCAACAGGGCCTTGAGTTTTGAGAACGCCTTTTCGATCGGATTGAAGTCGGGGCTGTAAGGCGGGAGATACAGCAGGGTCGCGCCCGCCGCCTCGATGGCCTTGCGCACGCCGGCGCTCATGTCGAATCGCCAGACAGATTCGAACGATCGCCATGCGGAGTGGGCATCGTCGCACGGCGTCCCTGTGGGGACTTTAGGGGTACAGGGTTCTATATAAGGGTTCGGGTGAAACTGATTTCGGGGTTTTGATACGGCAGGTTTCAGGGTTTTGCGACGCGAAACCCCGAAATGGCCTTCGGGGTTTCGCCTCCCTGCACTGGAAACGGAATTTGAGGACTTCGCCCACCTCTTCTGATCCAATGACGGAGCGCAAGAGTCTGCGTCTTCGAAAACTGGCCGGTAGCGATTGGTCGCTGAACGACCGCCGCCGGTTTCGATCGTCAGATGACCGTGATTCACCAAATCCTGCAGCAGGCCCTGCACGCGTCGCTCCGTCATTCCGATCGCGCGCGCAAGCGTTGCCACGGCGGGGAAAGCGTCCCACGTCTTGCGATTGAGATGTTTGTTGAGCGCTGCAGCGAGCCTGGTTGCGCTCGCCGGCAATTCAATATCGGCGGCGATTCCTTCTAACCATTGGAATTTGAGGGCGGTGAATTTATCCCCCATCGACCCACAACCTCAGAAGATCTCGAGGAAGGAGTCGCCACGCCTCGCGATCCGCGACTCCTAAGGCGCCCATCAGTGTCTTCGGTGATCCATCCGGACAACCGGCCATCGCTACCGGCGTGCGTTGGCAAGTTTTCTTCCGAACATTCGTGCCCGCGGTTGCCGCCTGCGTGCGAACTGCGACCTTCGACGCTGCTTACGCGCCCTCGTCAGTTGCTTCGGTCGGGCGCGCCGAATCGGCTTCCGACGTGCTGCGAATGGGCGCGCCGAGCTTACTTAGCGCCCAAGCATCCAGCGCCTCTTTGGTGTAGAGGACGATTTTTCCGGCCTTGCGATATTCTGGCGAGTCGCCGGTCACCACACCTTTGCAGAGGGTGGGATAGCTGCCGAAGCCATATTTCGTTTTGAGATAATGCGCCGCCGCTCGGCGGCGCAGGAAGCATTGATCCATACTGCGGTTCCCTCGAGGAAGGTTGCGAAAACCCGTAAACCGCAAAAAATTAGTCAAACACGTCCGCGCATGTCTCACGCCAAATCCCGCCAAGATCCGTCAAGAGCCGCCAGTTCAGGCCGTTTCGTCAACGCCGACGGGCAGAAGTTGACAAAGGTTGCCTTCTCGCAGGCCACGCATCGCAGATCGCACGCTCAATCGTTCTCTTCGAGAGCGTGCCAAAAGAGCCGTCCTTCAAAACAATTCGGCGCAACTCGTCCACGGATAATGGTGGCCGATTCTCAAAGCGAACGCGCATCCAATTGGCGAGCTCCGTTCTCTTGCACTGCCGGAGAACTGGCGTGGGCCCTTCAGTGGCGCGCGGCGGCCAAATGCTGGCCACTTGGTCGGGGCGGAACCGAACGTCAATGATTTCGCTCTGCGCTCCACACAGGCTTGCAAATTTGCCATTGCAATCAAATGAAAGGTAGAAATCGTCCCATACGGATAGAAGAACCACGTAGCGTTCACCTAACGCAATATCACGGAATTTGGTCGCGACAGGAAACGAACAGGGCTCTCCCCAAGGAACGCCTGTGATCTCAAGCCGCCCACTTTTATGAAGACAGCGAATTTTTTCGATAAAATTCATCAAATTCAGATGATGCTCGCCAGCCGTCTCGGCAATTCTTCTTACTTGGTCTAGCGTCAAGTAATCCAATTGCATGTGCGCATCCGAGCGCATCGAACGGGCGGCAGGAAACCGAGCGATGCATTCTCGGCATAGCGCTCGATACCTCTCACAGGGTTGGCGGCGAACACAACTTCGTCGCGGCGCGCCGCCCAGTTCCAAATCGCCGAGATCGTCGCAAGCATATGGTTTGCCGCCCGCGGGGTCGCCGCCATCCTCGCATGGAGGCGCGTGAGATCGGCTCTACGCAATTCGCAGATGCGCTTCGATCCTATCGCCGGAAAAACATGTGAATTCAGGATGCGCTGATACTCCGACGCCGTTCGCGGCTTGCGCTTTGGCTTCTCGTGCTGGCTCATCCAATCGTTGGCGACCTCCCTGAAGGTTCTTACGGCCCGTGCGGTCCTCCGGTCAGCGATCGGGTCCGCGCCCGTCTCGACGGCGCCGAGTATGATCTTCGCCTGCGAGCGCGCTTCGTCCGGGGTCAACCGTCCATGCTCGCCGATGCTGAGTCGGCGTGAGCGCCCGTCCTTGCGAAACTGCGCGATATAGATTTTGCGGCCGCTGGAGAAGGCGGCGACGCCGAATCCGGCGAGCGCGTCATCCGAAAAGAAGCAGCGATCTTGCCTCGATCGCATGTGAAGGCATCGACGGCGCGCTTGGTGATTCTGCCGCTGGGCATGGACGATTTCTCTCATTTTCCGGTAAGCACTCGGTAAGCAGAATTGAGAAAATGACGGCTTTTTATGGAAATCAAGGGCAAACGAAAAAGTCAAGTTTCCTGGTATCTATCAATGCATTAGATAATTTCAGAAAATCTGGTAAATGGTGACAGATCCGATTGTGGATCTGGGGGTCCCCCGTTCGAGCCGGGGTGGCGGCACCATGTATATCGATGTTTCGCATCGACCTCCGCCAACCAACAGAAGCTGGCTCACAGCCGTAAGCAGGACGCGGAATTCGCGAACGGTTGCTTGCGCTTTAGGCGCTCCGGGCAAACGCCAGAGCCTGCAGCTTGCGCGGGAGGCTCAGGACGCGTTTCTTAGCGGCTGAAGGCGTGTTCGGCGGCAGGAAGCAGTTCATGAAATTTTTTCGATCGCCGGCTTTTTTCCTCTTTGCAGCGCTGTTGTTTTCGGTCGCCGCCGTCGGCGCCGAGAGGAGCCGTTCCGTCATTCCGCTGACAGTGACCGAAGATCAATATTCCGGCGGGCGCATCTACCTGCCGGTCCGCATCGGCAATGTCATGGGAAACATGCGCCTTGACACGGGGGCGTCGAGCACGCGCATCAGGCTGGCGCCCTGGAACAAGGACCTGCCGGTGCTCGGCGCAAGCCTCTCCACCGGGGCGTCAGGCGCGACAATGCGCTGCGACGATGTCGAAGCACAGAATGTCGAACTCGTCGCCGATCAAGGAAACAACGTCGCGCGAGCGAAATATCAACTGACGCGATGTCCGCCTGGCGACGCTGACGACCTTTTGGGCTTGGACTTTTTCAAAGGCGCACGATTCAGCCTCGATCTCGATCGCCGCGAACTCGTCTTTTTCGGAGACGCGACGGCGAGCGGTCGCCCGAAGCCGTTTCGGCGGCTGGGACCCGACGGGCGTCTTGTCGGCGTCGACCTGCGCCTCGGCGCCACGGCGGCGGTCGGCCTGTTCGACTCGGGCGCGGAAGTCTCGGCCGTCGATCAGCAATTCATACGCAAGCACAAGGGGCTGTTCACGGCCGTGAAGGCCAAAGCCCGCGCAAGCGGCGTCGGCGGAAAACGCATTTCCTTGCAGGTCTACAAGATCAAGTCGCTTGACCTGGGCGAAGGTCGCGTCCTGCGCGACCTCTATGCGATCTCCTATGACTTCGGCGCCTTGCGCGCCGCGCTTGGCCGCGATGTTTCTTTCCTGATCGGCTACAATCTCATCCGCAGATTTACCTGGGACTTTGATTTTCGCGCGCCGGATTCGCCGACATGGGACGCGAAGCTGAAATAGCGATCCCGCTGCGCCGCGCGAGCGCAGCCGATATTGCGGTGCGTCGCAGCGGCGAGCGCGTCTAGAAGTTCACTTTAGACGCGAGATAGAATGTACGGCCCGGAGAGGGATAGCCGTCGGCGAGCACATAATAGTCATCGAACGCGTTGCGCACGCCGGCGCTGAATTTGATGTTGTCGCCCGGCGTATAGTCGGCGTTGAAGTTCGTCAGACAATAAGCGCCGGTCCGATAGTACCAGTTGCCATTTGTAATGGTCGTCCAGCGTGCGCCAGCGACTTCCAGGCTTGGCGTCAAGGTCAGCTGAGGAATGGGGCGGTAGCCGGCGTAAAGGAACATCTTAAAGTCAGGCACGCCCGTCGGCTGAAAATTGAGGATCGAAGGGGAATAGACCCGGCGCCGCATCAGCGTCACATTGCCGCCGAGCGAAAAATCCTCGCGCACGAAATAATCGGCCGAGATTTCCGCGCCATAGAATCTGCCGCCGCCGACATTCTGCGACTGCGTGACATTCGCGCCGAATTGCGGCGCCGGCACGCTTTGGATGAGTTTGTCGACAAGGCTGTAGAACACGTCGACCGACACCCGGCTGCCGGGCGCAAAGAGGCTGGACCAGCCAAGATCGAAATTGGTGGCGCGTTCGGGCATGAGCGTGGGATTGGACGTCGCGCCGCCAAAGCGCGTGCTGAAACGCTCGAACAGCGTCGGATAGCGGGTTCGGCTCGAGCCGTTGAAGTAGATTCGGTCCGTGTCGGTATAGCGCCAGATGGCTGCGCCCTGATAGTTCGGCGCCTGCATGTCAGTGGGCTGATAATTGATGACGCCCTGCGGAAGCGCGAAGCCTTCCGCCTGGCGCAGATGCCGCCAATCGTAGCTGAAGCCTCCAACAATATCGATATCCTGCCGCGGGTGGAATGTATTTTCGACGGCCGCCGAATACGTGTCCTCTATGTCCCCAATGATCGGCTGAGTGTAGCACGGCACGCCGGCCACGCAGCCCGTGCGCGTGTTGCGGATATTCACCCCGAAATTCTCCTGCCACTCGGCATGATTATCCATGCGATAGAAGAACAGCGCTTTCAGCGTGTCGATATCGCCGATCTGCGCGCCCGCCTCGACCTCGGCGCCGAGCGCATAATCCGCATAGGCGCTGTTGAAAGACTTAGGCAGCGACTGTTTGATGAAGGAAGGATCGTCATAGGAGACGAGCGAATTGTCGAATTTGCTCCAATAGCCGCGCGTCTTCACATAGGCGGCGTCGTTGAGCTGGGTTCTCGATAGGAAATAAAGGTTCTGAACGCGCCAATAGGGCCATCGCCAGAAGCGCTGCGAGGCGATGGGATCGGTCGTATGAAGCGGCGCGCCTTTCTGCCCCTCCTGGCGGCTGAAGGTTAGGGAATATTCGTCGGTGGCGTTGGGCGTCACCCCCACGCGCGCGTTGACGTTATAGTCTTGCGTAGCGGATTGGCCGCGCATGCCCGGTCCCTGAGCGAGCGTCGAACGATAGCTCGCCGGCAGCATCCAGCCGTCGTAGTTCTGGAAAGTGCCGCTGAGCTGCGCATAATACATGTCCTTTTTCGTGCCGACGAAGCCGTAGGTCATCGGTCCCAGGAATGTGCCGTCACGACCAAAATCGAATCGCGTGCGCCATTCGGCTTCAATCTCTCGGGTCGGCCTGCGCGTCACCAGATTGATCTGACCGCCCATGCCGCCCGGACCGTCGAGCACCGAGACATAGCCCTTGGCGATTTGCACTTCGGCGATGTCGGCGGTGAGAAAGCGCGCGAAATCGAGTCTGTTGTCGACCGGCAGATAAACGCGAACGCCGTCGACGGTGAGCGGCACCTGCCAGCGATCGAAACCGCGCACATAAATATTTTGCTCATTGCGTGAATTGCCGGAGATCTGACTGTTGACGCCCGGCGCGATATTGACCGCGCTGTCGAGCGTTGGCCGCGCAAAGGTCTCCATCTGTCTGTTGGTGATGGTGTAGCCGCCGAAGGCGTCGGTGTGCTGACTGGGCGTCGGACCATTGTCGATCTTTTCCGATGGAACCGCTTGCGCCGAGCGCGACTCGCCTGCGCCGTCGCCGGGCTCTGCAGCGCGTGTCGGGACTCCGAGCCGGCGTGCGCCGACTTTGATCTGGCCGAGTTCGAAGGCTTTGGGCGCATTCACTTCGATCGGCGGCAGCGGCGTCTGCGCGCCCGCAGTCGACAACAGAGAGAGAAGAACGCCGCTTGAAATCGCCGTTGTCGTCAGCCTAGTCATCATTGCCCCCATGGACATCAGAGAGAGTTGAGGAAAGCGAACAGCGCGTCGCGCTGGCGTTCGGGAAGGTCACGGAACACGTCGGCGGATGATTGCGCTTCGCCGCCGTGCCAGAGGATCGCCTCTGCGAGCGTGCGCGCCCTGCCGTCATGCAGAAAATCGGCGCCGTCTCCGCCTTTGCCGGCGAGTCCCAGTCCCCACAGCGGCGGCGTGCGCCAGTCTCGCGGACCGGCTTCGAAGTCGTCGCGGCCGTCGGCGAGCCCATCGCCCATGTCGTGCAGCAGAAGGTCGGTGTAGGGATGAAACTCGACGCCGTTGAGCGCGGGCTGCAGCGAGAAGTCCGCGACATGCAGCGCATCGCGATGGCAGTTCGAACAGCCGATCTCATGGAACAGAATTTCGCCGTCCTTGACGCGCGGGTCGTCGAGATTTCGGCGAGTTGGAGGGGCAAGCGCGCGGATGTAAGTCACGACCGCGTCGAGCTGGGCGTCGGTCAATTCCGGCGTCGGAGCGCCGCGACGGCATTCGCTTTGAGACGGAGGGCAGTTCTCGGCAGGAAATAGCGCCGAGGAGACTCCGATGTCTTCGACGAAGGCGTTGGCGATCTGCTGCTTGAGATCTGGCTGATTGGCTTTGAGCCCGAAGCGGCCGAGGGTTCTCTGGCCGGTCTCGACGCTGAAGACGAAATTCGGTCTGCCCGCGCCGGCGAGAATTTCGGCGTCGGCCACCGACTCCAGCAAACCCAGGCCAAAGACCGGCGGCGCATTGCGCAACGACGTCTTCGTCTCTAGCCCGAGCGGACCGTAAGCGAGATTGCGGAAGGAGAGCGTCGGCCGGCGAAGCCTTATTATCGCGCCATCAGCGAGCGCCACATCGAATTCGGCGTATTCGACGACGGCTTGGCCTTCGCCAGCAACGCCGGGCACGCCTTCAGGATTGAGCTGAGCGCCGTATTCAGGATGAACGCGCGGTCCGCCATGCGCGTCCTTTCCCTCGACGCTCAGCCTCGCCGCCATCGTGCGCGCAACGCCGTTTTCGCTGTCCGGCGCGGCGCCGCGGCCATTCTTGACGTGGCAGGCGATGCAGGAAAGCCGATTATAGAGCGGACCGAGACCGACAAAGTCGGGATGGTCCTGCGAAGGCCCGATGACCCAGGCCTGGCGGAAGATGCCGCTCCCCTTGCGAAAGCTCGCGGCATGTTCGCCGTCCAGTCCCTCAATCGGCTGGATGAAGGCTTCGGTGTCAGGGCCGCTTGTCTCGTAACGTGTGGCGCCCGCGAGCATCGCGGCGCATAGAAGGACGCCGAAGCGTTTCATGGCGCCGGCTCCAGGCTTGCAACGAGGTCGCGCGCCTGTCGCCGCGCCGCGCCGATCTCCTCGCGCCATCGTGCGATTTGCTGCGGATCGATGGCGGCGCGTAGCGCGTAGCGCTCGAGGAAGGTTCTCGCGTGCGCGTCGCTTTCGGAAACCGGAATGAAGCCGGCGAGTCTCTTCGCGTCGCTAAGCGCCGCCATGGCTTTCGCATTGCCGGCGAACTTTTTCTCGGCGTCGTGAATCTTGCGCCACAGTTCGGCGCTCTCGGCATGGTCTTCGACGATCGCGAGATCGAAGAGCAGCGCGATCAGCGGCGGCCGGCGGCGGCCGATCTCAGAATCGTAATCGAGGAGCGTCGACGCCGGCAGCGCAAAGGGATCGGCAAAGCCCTGCGGCGCGCTCTGATAGGCGTCGGGTCGCGCCGGATGCCGGCGGCTGTCACGCTCCATCATCAGTCGCTGGCCGTCCGTCGACAGCAGGAAGTCGATGAAGGCCTGCGCAGCGGCGACATGCTCGGAGCCGGCGGTCATCGCGACATGGGCGGGCAGAAACGCCGTGCGCTCGGGATAGATCATCTCGACCGGCGCGCCATTGGCTTTGGCGATCTCGGCGATGAAATCGATCGTCAGCGCGAGAGCCGCTTTGCCTTCTCGCACAGAGGCCGTCGGCGCGAATCCGGAATCGAGCAGCGCCGCCTCGCCGGCCATCTCGCTGATGAGACGCCAACCTGCGTCCCAACCTTCGCTTTGCAAAAGGATGTCATAGAGCGCAGGCGAAAAGCCGACCTTTGAGGCGATCGGCATGGCGAGCTGGCGCGCATATTCGGGCGACGCGAGGTCGCGCCAGCGTCGCGGCGCGGAAAGGCCGGCCGCCGCCAGCGCGCTTGGATTCGCGGCGATCCCATAGCCGGCGACATCATAGGCTTCGTAGAGGCCGGCGGGATCGGACAATTGCTGCGCGCCCAGCCGGCCGGGAAGCGCCGCGCGGTCGACCGCTATTTTGCGAAAAGCGTCCCCCTCGCGGAGGAGCGCGAAATTCGCCGGCGCCGGAGCCCAATAGACGTCCGCGCCGCCCTGTTGGGGCTTGGCGAGTTCGACAAGCGCGTCGCGGGACTGCTTCCAGACGAACTGAACGTGGATTTGCGGATGGCCGCGCTCGAACTCCCGCTCATAGCGGGTCGTCAGTTCTTCCGGAAAGCTCGTGACGACGGTGATCGTCTCATTGGCCGACGCGCCGGACGGCGGAGTGCATAGAATGCTGAAAAAGCTAGCGAATGCAGCGACGGCGACAGCGCGGATCATGTGATCGATAACCGTTATGTAGTTAGCTTACATAGTGCTTGACTACAAACGAGCGGTACAAAAGTCAATGTTAGAACTTTAAGCAGCGTATGATCAGTACATGTGCAAAACTGTATGGACATATCGATGTTGATATGTTTTCAGATAACATAGCGCCGTTCATCAAAATTAGTTAGATATTTCAAGATGATGAACGGAAACATTTCAGCGTCGTCCGCTGTTTGTTCGCATTGTCGACTTCAAGACAAAATGCGCGAAACGAGGATTCTCCGCCGCCTGGCCGGCGCCGAATTCCCTGCAACACAAAGGCGTGCGACTTGGCGCGTCATTTGCTGAAAAGGCGCCGGAGGGCGCCCCATGCCTGGCTTTTCAGCAAAAGAATTCCTCTCCGACTGCAGTGAGCATTTCGTCATCATCCTCGGCACGAACGAGATCGCCTCCGCGGTCGCGGCGCGATTGACATGGGAGCGGCGCCGCGTGGTTCTCAGCCATGACGCCTACCCGCCGGTCATCCGACGAGGGATGGCCTTTCACGACGCGCTTTATGGAGATCGCGCCGAAGTCGACGGCGTGGTCGCCGATCTGACGCAAACGACGCTGGATGTGGTCGACGTCTTGTCCCGGCCGGGACATGTCGCCGTTTCGCCTCTGCCCTTGACGGATCTCATCCCTCTGCGCGCGCCCGACGTTCTCATCGACGCCCGCATGCAAAAGCACCGCGTCACGCCGGATCTGCGCGGGATCGCAGGTCTGGTGATCGGGCTGGGTCCAAACTTCACGGCGGGCTGGAACTGCGACGTGGCGATCGAGACCCATCCGGCGCATACGGGCGAATTGCTCGAAAACGGCGCGACGCTAGCTTCAGACGGCGTCGCGCGCGTTCTCGGCGGCGTCGGCAAGGAGCGTTTCATCTATGCGGCGCGGGACGGCGTCTGGCGAACGCCGCTCGACATCGGCGCCCGTGTTTTCAAGGATTATCTGCTGGGTCGACTCGACGGCCTTCCCATCCAGGCGCCGATGGACGGCTTCCTGCGCGGGATCGCGCGCGACGGCGTCCATGCGGCGCTGGGCGTCAAGCTTGTGGAAATCGACCCTCGCGGACGCGCCTCGAACTGGACCGGAACCGACGAGCGCGGCCGCGCCATCGCCGAGGCGGTGGTCAGGGCGATCGCTGAGTCGCCGGCGGGGGGACGGAGACCGTCGCGCACGAGGGTAACGCTCCACTAACCGAACATTCATCTTAGCCGCGGTTGCCTCCGGCCGTCTTGCCCTGTATCCGGGCGATGAGGCGGGACGCAGGACATGGCCGAAGGCAAGATCGATGCTTCACTGGCGCTGCGGAGCGAGGGCCGACTCCTCGTCGGGCGCGACCGCGTGAAGCTTCTTGAGGCCGTCGCTCTTCACGGCAGCATCACCAAGGCCGCCAAGGCCGTCGGCTTCAGCTACAAGGCCGCATGGGATGCGGTGAACGCGATCAACAATCTCTTGCCGACGCCCGCCTTCATCACCAAGGCTGGCGGTCGCAGCGGCGGCGGCGCCGAGGTGACGGAGGAAGGGCGTCGGCTGATCGCGACCTTCCACCGCCTCGAAGAGAAACTTGCGCGCATCTCCGAGACGATCGCCGAAGAGGGTCTCGCGGGCGCCGAGGATTTTCTGCTGTGGACCACGGGCATGACAATTTCCGCGCGCAATGTTTTTCGCGCCGAAGTGACTCAGGTCAAGAAGTGGCCGGTCGACGTTGAAGTGACGTTGCGCGTGTCGGAAAAGGATACGATCCTGGCGATCGTCACCAATGAATCAACCGAGCGACTGGGTCTTTCTCGCGGGCGCAAGGCGCTGGCGCTGATCAAGGCGTCCTTCGTCAATCTGGCGCCCGCCGGCGACGCGACGCCGCCGCAGCGCAATTGCTTCCGCGGCGTGGTCACGCAGCGGATCGACGCCGAACGCAATAGCGAAATCCTGCTCGACGTCGGTTTCGGAAAGACGATGACCGCGGTGACGCCACGCCATCTCGTTGAAGATATGGGACTGAAAGAAGGGGACGCGGCGCTGGCGACCTTCGACGCTGCGGACGTCATTTTGGCGGTGGAATAGCGGGTCTGCGACGGCGCCGGCTCCAACTGGATGCCGGCGCAATTCCGCAATAGTCTCTCGGCGACGCTTTTCGCAGAAGGCGTGGACTCGAAGGAGCAACTTATGAAGCCAGTTTATTTCATTGCCGCGGCCGCATTGTCTTTTTACGCGACGAACGGGCTCGCCGATACGAAGAAGCCGACGTCCAAGTGGACATGCGAGGATTTCCTGGCGGTCGACGACCAATTTCAGCCCAAGGTGATCTACTGGTCCTCTGCGCAGAGCAAGAAAGGCAAGCCGCTTGCAACAGACGTCGATATCGAAGGAACGGAGAAGGTCATTCCTATAATTATCGACGATTGCAAGAAGGCGCCGCAAGAGTCTTTCTGGAGCAAGCTCAAAGGAGCTTGGAAAAAGGTCGAGACCGACGCAAAGTCGCTTGGCAAAAAATTGTGAACCCCCTTGCTGGCCAAATGGAAGGCTGAACAATGCTTGAAACGATCGCGGTCATCCTCGTCATCATGTGGCTGCTCGGGCTGGTCTCCTCCTATACGCTCGGCGGCTTTATCCACATTCTGCTTGTCATCGCCATCATCGTGATTGTCCTGCGCGTCATTCAGGGCCGCAGCATTCTTTAGCGAACGCTACGCGAGGAACGCTCACGTTTGGCCGACGACCAAGGCGGGGAAGCGAGCGCTACGCTGTTCGCTGGCTTTCCCCCGCCCCCGCGCCATGTCGACTCGAAGCGCGCGAAGCGCGTCTCGAGCTCCCATTGCAGTCTGGCTTTTTCGGAACCGGCCAAGAAACGACGACACTCGGCGGAAGGCGCCGTCCCGCCAAACTGTGCGTTGAGGCAAGCCGAAACGGGGCGCGCGGCCGCAGGATCGCGCCACAGGCTCTCGCCGGGAAGAAAAGCGTAGGTCAGACTGTTTCGAGAGAGCTGCTTCAAGTCGCGGTAGGAAAGTTGGTAGACGCGCGCGGCGCGCTGATACTCGTGCGTGAGATCAATCCGCGATACGCCCTCGTCGTCGGTGGATAGCGCCGTCGGCACGCCCGCCTTGCGATAGAGCGGAAATGGATGGTCGTCGCCTTCGACGCCGAGAATTTGCGCATTGGACGTGAGATTGATCTCGACCATTATTCCCTCGCGCGCCATTCGCGCCATGAGCTCTTTGGCGTTGCGCTCGAAGCCAATGTCGACGCCATGCCCGATGCGCCCCGCGCCGGCGACTTCGACCGCCTCGCGAATATGGAAGGTCAGATCCTTGGGAGGCACGAGCCCCATTGTCAGCTCCCCGGCATGGAGACTGATCCGCGACTTTGGGTGTCGGCGCCCGATGTCGCCGACGATCCGCATTTGATCGCTGTAATTTCCCAGCGTGATTTCATCGTCCTCCGCCGCGACGAGATTTAATCCGACAACCGGACCATCCAGCGAGGCGAGGCGCGCCGCGAGCGCCGTCTGCGCAAACAAATTCGCGCGGTCGACGTTGCGATAAACCTGCGCGAGAAACCGTACCGCGACGTCGCATCCGGGCCGACGATGAACCGCGTCGCTGCAGGCGAGCCGCCGGTCTTTGTCGGCGGCGACGGCGACGACGCTCTCCGTCGCGCGCTTGACGAGGTCTTGGAGGCCTTTGCCGTCGAGCGCCGCAAGCATTGCGTCAGGATCGTCTTTCCAGCCGATCCCCGCGCCAAGATCGCGCGCCTCGCCCATCAGCGGACTGATCATCAATTCGAGATACAGGACGTTCTGCGAAGCAGCGCGCTCGACAACCTCCGCGAGGGCGGCGCCGATATTGTTTCCCGTCACGTCTGAAAAGCGGAAGAAGCTGTTGAAGAACTGATCATGGCCGCTCACGCGCGCGGTGATGACGTCGCGCATCGACCAGGCGTTGACCGCGTCTCGGTAGGCCTGCGTCGAGCGCAGCGCTTCGGCCAGAGGCGGCTTGGATGCGGCGTCGCAAGGCGGCGGCAGCGCGGCCTTGCTCTTGACGTCGAAACACCACCCCTCCGCGCGCGCCCAAGCCAAGGCGCTCTCCGCATAGACGGCGCCCGCAAGGTGATTGTGCAAATCGGCGCCTTTCGGCATTTCAAGCAGGAAGCTGCGTAGAGCGGCGCCATTGCCGCGCAGGCCCTCCAGCGCCGCGGACGTGTCTCTTTCGGCGGCGGCGCGCGACATATCGCGCGCATGGACTGCGGAGCCGCCCCATGCGACGGCGAGGGCCGTGCAGAGCATCCGCAACGACGCAGAGCCCGGCAGAAATTCAGCAAGCGAACAACTGAGACGCGAGATCATGAGCAGCTCCGAGACGCGATGTGCTGCGGCTTCTTAGCGCACCGCAAAGGCCGTGAGCATTCGGCGACGCAAAAGGATTTTTTGTAAAGAAGCTTGCTCATTTCAGTCGATCCATGACAAGAGTGGCGCTCACAATCCTGGGGAAGCCAGATTTTGGCCAATGTCGATGTCGTGGTCGCGCAAAAACTCAACATACAAGCTGTTTCGCATTCTTTTCATCAACTTTGGCCTGCTCGTCAGTCTCGTCGTCGTTGCCGAGATTGTACTTCATCTCGTCTACACGGGCGGCAATCCGTTTCTGGCGCCTGCGAGAAACGAGTTGAGGGTTCGCGATTCGCATTACACCCATGGGCTCAAGCCCAATTTTAACGGCTTCGACGCCTGGGGCTCCAGTAAGGTTCCCATTTTCACCAATTCACTGGGCTTTAGAGACGCCGCCGTGCGCAGCGTGCCGATGGCGGCGGACCGCAAGCGCGTCGTCTTTATCGGCGATTCCTTCACCGAAAGCCTTGGCGTTCCTTACGAACAATCTTTCGTCGGCCTTTTTGCGCAGGCGTTTCCCGCGATCGATGTGTTGAATGCGGGCGTCTCGAGCTACGCGCCGTCGGTCTATTACGAGAAGCTCAAGTATTTTATCGACTCTGGGCTCACCTTCGACGAGGCCGTCGTCTACATCGATATCTCCGACATACACGACGAAGCCATTCTCTATTCGTATGATAAAAATGGCGCATTGCAGATGGGCTTGTTTCAGACCGGCTCTGAGGAGTGTTCGCCGGTGCCGCGCCCGCCGCTGCCGCGCCCGGAGAAGCGATGGTGGGAGAAAGTCTCCTATGTCGGGGAGTTCCTCGGCCAGATGCGCTATTCGGCGCAGTTGGGGAGAGCGATCGAACAGGCGAGCTTCGAGGACTTCGCGAAATCGCGCAGCGTTTATAGTCGTGACTACGCGCGCCCAAGTTGGACCTATAGCGACGATTCCAGCTGCTATGGCGCTCTGGGGATCGAAGCGTCAATCGACAAAGCCAAAAAGCAGATGGATCGCCTGCATGAACTTCTGTCGTCACGCGGCATCGCGCTTTCGGTTGGCGTCTATCCCTGGCCGCAACAGCTTCTCTACGACAGCGAGAACTCGCGGCAAGCTCGGCTTTGGCGCGACTGGTGCGCGGGCAAATGCAGGAGATATTTCGATCACTTCCCCGACTTTTTTCAGTACAAGGCGCAGAACGCTGATTTCCTCAAATCGCTGTATTTCTGGGGAGACTTTCACTTCAACGTCCGGGGCAACGAACTCCTGGCGCGCCAACTCATCAAGAATTACGAATAAGCGCGCGACCGGCCCGCGACGGCTTTGCAACCTGCGGAAATAACGCGATGGGAGTGGCGCTCCCCAGGCCCGGCGCGGCGAACCGGCAGCTTGATACGCCCGGCGATATCCCTTAATTTGCGCCTTGAAATGAGGCGATTTGGAATTTGGTGAAGCATCGCGAAGGTTTGCTGTTCGCGAGCCGCGGAGATGGTGAGGCGACCTGGGGGGGGTCTCGTCCGAATGTCGCATGAGGACTATTCGAGAGACCGTTCCGCCGCCATGGGGTCCGATCGATCGTTCGGGCTGGTGATCGCCGCGGCGATCACGGTCATCAGCATGCTGCCGCTTCGGCACGGCGAGGCGCCTCACTTGTGGGGGCTCGCCGCAGCGCTTGGTTTCGCCGCGGCGGCGTTCCTCGCGCCAGCCAAACTGCGGCCGCTGAACCGACTGTGGCACCAGCTGGGCTTGGCGCTGCACAAAATCACCAACCCCATCATCATGGGCGTGCTGTTCTTTGGCGTGATCCTCCCGATCGCGGTGATTTTCCGACTGCGCCGCGCCGATCCGCTCAAACTTTCGTTCGACAAGAACGTGGCGTCCTACTGGACCATGCGCAATACCCCCGAGGGGACGAGCGACATGAGCAAGCAGTTCTGAGGAGAGAGATAAAATGAGTTTTTTGCTCGAACTTTGGGATTATCTCAAAACCAGTAAGAAATACTGGATGGCGCCGGTTCTGGTCATCATGCTGCTGATCGGCGCGCTGATCGTTCTGCAGGGCACCGCGGTCGCTCCGTTCATCTACACGCTGTTTTAAAGCGCGATGCGGATACTTGGCATCTCCGCCTTTTACCACGACAGCGCAGCCGCCGTGGTGGAGGATGGCGAAATTATCGCCGCCGCTCAGGAAGAGCGATTCTCGCGCAAAAAGCACGACTCGCGCTTTCCGCGTCACGCGATCGACTATTGTCTTGAGGCCGCTGGCGCCACGCCTCAAGACATAGATTTCGTGGCCTTCTACGATAAGCCGTTCATCAAATTCGAGCGGCTGCTGGAAACCTATATCGCCTTTGCGCCGCGCGGATTCCAGTCGTTCAAAATGTCGCTGCCTCTGTGGCTGCGCGAAAAGCTCTTTCAAAAATCGCTGCTGTTGAAAGAGATGAAGGCCTATGCGGCGGATGTTGACTGGTCGAAAAGACTACTGTTCGCCGAGCATCACTTCAGCCACGCCGCCAGCGCCTTCTACCCCTCTCCGTTCAAGGACGCGATCGTTCTGACGATGGATGGAGTCGGCGAGTGGGCGACGACGTCGGTCGCTTTCGGCAGTGACAATCAACTGACTATGCAGCGCGAATTGCGCTTCCCGCATTCGCTCGGCCTGCTGTATTCGGCTTTCACCTATTACACCGGGTTCAAGGTGAACTCCGGCGAATACAAGCTGATGGGCCTTGCCCCCTATGGCGAGCCGAAATACGCCGATTTGATCCTGGATAATTTAATTGACCTGAAGCCGGACGGCACCTTCCGGCTCGATCAGTCGTATTTCGACTATTGCACCGGCTTGCGGATGACCAACGCCAAGTTCGACGAACTTTTCGGCGGCCCGGCGCGCAAGCCGGAGGAACTGCTGACGCAGCGGCACATGGACATCGCCGCCTCGATACAGGCGGTCACCGAGGAGATCGTCCTCAGGCTCACCCGCGCGCTCGCCAAAGAGACCGGCGCACGCAATCTTTGTCTCGCCGGCGGCGTGGCGCTAAATTGCGTCGCCAATGGAAAGCTGCTGCGCGACGGCAGCTTTGACCAGATTTGGATTCAGCCGGCCGCCGGCGACGCTGGCGGCGCGCTCGGCGCGGCGCTCGCCGGCTACTATCACTACAAAAAAAATCCCCGAAGCCTCAACGGCGGCGGCGACGCCATGCGCGGCGCCTATCTCGGTCCTTCGTTCCCGCAAGCCGAGATCGCGCGCCGGCTGCACGCCGCCGGCGCCAAATTCGAAACGATGGCGGAAGGCGATCTCATCGAGGCGGCGGCGCGGGACCTCGCCGACGAGAAAGCGGTCGGTTGGTTTCAAGGCCGAATGGAATTCGGGCCTCGAGCTCTTGGCGGACGGTCGATTCTAGGCGATCCGCGGTCCGACGCCATGCAGAAAACGCTCAATCTCAAAATCAAATATCGCGAGTCGTTTCGGCCCTTCGCGCCGTCGGTGCTGCGTGAGGATGTCGCCGACTGGTTCGAACTCGAAGGCGACTCCCCGTACATGCTGCTCGTCGCCGATGTCGCCGAAAAGCATCGTCACGCAATGACGGCCGAGCAGCAGAATCTGTTTGGCATCGACAAGCTCAATGTTCCGCGCAGCTCGATTCCGGCCGTGACCCACGTCGACTATTCCGCACGGATTCAGACCGTGCATCAGGAGACGAATCCGCGCTATCACGCGCTGCTTTCGGCGTTCAAGCGATTGACCGCCTGTCCCGTTCTCGTCAATACGAGCTTCAATGTGCGCGGCGAACCCATCGTCTGCACCCCAGAGGACGCCTTCGGCTGCTTCATGGGCACGGAGATGGACACGCTGGTGATCGGCGACTGCTATCTGCGCAAAGATGATCAGAACGCATCGCTCAAGCACGATTATAAAGAAAAGTTCGAACTGGACTGACCGAGTCTGGCGTTTTTTCATGAGCAGATCGGATCGCATTCAATGGCTGACTTCTGAGCGCGCGCGGGTTTTTGCTCTCCGTCAGGATCTCATCTCCAAATACCGCTAGCGATCGCTATTGACGTGATGTCATTCGGCGCCGACGGCTTGGCGACGCCGTTCTATGCACAGGAAAGGAACGCCGCTCAGCTTGACGGATTATGCAAAGCCGCGTCACCTTTTTGAAGACTGCCTAAACGCCTGAGATTGCATCAAATTTTTTTATTGATGGAGCGGCAAATGGATTCTGATCGCGTCAATCGAGAAAGTCTTGTCCACCATCTTCGCGACGCGCTGCCCCTCTCCGCTCGCCCCCGGCCGGCGCTCCTCGCATTTCTGCGCGCGCGCGGCGCAATCGGGCGAGGCGCGCCGCGGCTCGTCGTCGTCGACATCTTCGATGCGGGCGGAACGCAGGGGTTGATGTGC
This sequence comes from Methylocystis sp. H62, assembly GCF_015709515.1. GTDB lineage: Bacteria > Pseudomonadota > Alphaproteobacteria > Rhizobiales > Beijerinckiaceae > Methylocystis. The sequence continues at coordinate 162,202 of NZ_JADNQZ010000050.1, read as the reverse complement.
CGCTTCGAGATCGCTGGCGAAATCGACGCCCCAAGTTTCGTCGCGCCGTTGACGCAAGTTGCGCTCGATCGGCGGCACCCGCTGGCGCAACGACTTGCCGAGCGTCGACGGCATACGCCGCGCACGGGACCGGCCTGAGACGACCGCGCTACATTGTCTCTACTCGAACGACGCCCTCGACGAACGTCGCCGTCAGCATCCCCGGAGTCGCGTGCGCCCGTCCGCATCTCCCGTTGCGATCGACGAGAATGAGGCCGCCGCGGCCGTCCACTCTGTCGACGAGATAGCGTATCGCGGCGCGCGCCGCTTCTTCAGCCTGCATCGAGCGAAATTCAACGAAGCAGGCGGCCGTGCGCGCCAGCGCCGTGCGAATGAAATCCTCTCCGACGCCAGTGCAGGACACCGCGCAACTGACGTTATCGGCGAAGGTCCCCGCGCCGATGAGCGGCGAATCGCCGACGCGGCCCGCACGCTGGTTCACGACGCCTCCGGTCGACGTCGCTGCTGCAAGATCGCCGATGCGATCGCGCGCGACGGCGCCCACCGTGCCGAGCTTCGCATTCGTTGCATCGGAATGGTCGAGCGCGGTCTCGTGCTTTCGCTTCGCCCTAGCGAGCTGCGCGACGCGTTCCTCCGTTCTAAAATAGTCTTCGCCTTCGAACTCGAACTGCTGCTCTCGCGCGAAGCGCTCGGCGCCGGCGCCGACAAGCAGCACATGGCCGCTCTTCTCCATGACCTGATACGCGAGACGCACTGGATTTCTGACGCCGCGAACCGCCGCGACCGCGCCTGCCTTGAGGGTCCGGCCATCCATGATCGACGCATCGCACAATGCGGCGCCGTCGGCGTTGAGCACGGAACCCCGGCCTGCGTTGTAAAGCGGATCGTCTTCGAGCAGCGTAACACAGTGAACGACCGCCTCTAGCGCCGACGATCCCTGCGCAAGAAGACTGACGCCCGATTCAACGATCGCGCGCAAGGAAGCCTCATAACGATGCGGATCCCGGATTGCGCCGGCGCCGCCATGGATCATCAGAGAAACGTCGCTCATCGCCCCACCCGCCGCTTGTCGATGCGTCTCGAGCCTGCGCTATAATCTCGCGCCCCAAACCTCTGGAGTGAACGCCATGCGCAACACATTGCTTCTTTCCTTGATCTTTGCAGCCCTTGTGTCGACGGCGGCGTCAGAGACGTCGATCATAGGCAACAAGGACGGGAAGGATATCGTGACGGTGCGAGTCGGCGAAGCCTCACAATCCAAACAGGCGCTCCCAATCTTTCCTGGAATTTCCACAAAGACCGCCGGCGCAAAAGGGCTGTCTCTGTTAAAGGTCGTCATTCCTCCCGGCGGCAAGGCGCAGGCTCACACCCATAAGGGCCATGAGTCCGCAATTTATCTCCTGCAAGGCCGTGTCGAGACGCGTTACGGAGAAAACCTGGAAAAGAGCGTCGTGAACGTCGCTGGCGATTTTATCTTCATTCCTGCTGACGTGCCGCATCAGCCCGTAAACTTGAGCGACAGCGAAGCAGCGATCGCAATCGTCGCCCGCAATGACGGCGACGAACAAGAGCATGTCATTCTCCATCCGACGAAAAAATAGCAGACGCTAATCTACATCGCTCATCGCAAACTGCGCCTTGGCGTCTTGAAACAGCCTCGAACGCAAATAGCTGTCGAGGCTTTCTCTCCAAACCATTCATTTGCAGGAGGACAAAGCGCACGAAAGCGCGCTTATGAACCCTCATGTTGACTACCGCCCCATACGCCTTCTGAGGCGTCATGATGGCTAAATGTCGATGCGGTTTAACAACGGCCATGACGCTGAAACCGAAAAATTGGAGGCGATGACGCCCAAGCGTTACGCCTGTCAAAACGCGCCGATGTATTAGGCGCCCACTCAGACATAGCGCTCAGGAGTAGTTCCATGCCTCGGTTTGCGGCTTTCCGAGACGATTCCGCTCTGGACACCGGTCTTTCAGCGCAGAGCGCGTTTATTCCGACATCGGCGAACCCGCCGCGAAACGCGCGCATCTTGATCGTCAGCGACATGCGCCTGTTTAGCGAGGCGCTTGGCTTGCGTCTGGGGCAGCATCAGGGAATGTGCGTCGTCGGCGTCGTCGAGTGTGACGCCGCGCTGGCGGTAGCGGCTGATTTGGAACCCGATATTGCTCTGCTCGACGTCGGCGAGTTGGAAGGCCTTGCGATCGCGCAAGGTCTCGCCGCGCAGCATCCAGATTTGCGAATCGTCGCCATCGGCGCGCCGGCATCGGCTAGCCCAGCGCTGGCGACCGCCTGTCCATCGATCGTCGGCGTCATTCCTCGCGAGGGCTCGATTGAAGACGTTGTCGAACTGCTCGAGCGATTGACGGCGGCGCCCGCGATTCATCCCGTCGAGGAGCGTCGGCCTATCGGCAAGGAGTCGCTCTCGTCCGGCGCGGACGCAAAGGACGCGCTTACCGCGCGCGAGCGGGAAATACTTGAACTGATCGAGCGCGGGCTGTCCAATAAGGAGATCGCCCGTCGATTACGCATCGAACTCGGCACGGTGAAAAATCACGTGCACAATGTTCTGCAGAAGTTGCAAGTGCGCGGCCGTGGCGAAGCGGCGCACTCGATGCGAAAGCGCTCCGCCGCACATGACGGAGAAGCGCTTTCTATGCCGATCAATAGAGCGCCGCTCGTGCTCGCGACTAAATAAGTCCCGCTGCTCGCAGCTGCATCATGCGCTGAATGATCGCCGGATTGACCCTTTGCATCATCGCAGGATCGATGGCCCACGGCGCTGGCGCGCTCAGCGGAGCAAATCCGTCGATCATCGCTCCCGCGGGCGCCAGTCCCGCGTTCGCCGGCGCCGCCGCGCCCAAAGGCTGAGCCGCGGCGAGGCCGGGTGTGCGCTCAAAATCCGGCGCGCCGACGCCTTCGCGCGTGGCGTCGCCGAGATAGCGGACGCCCGACGACGCCAACAGCGAGAAGAGTTGCGCGACGCGTTGCTCGTTGCGCCCCGACCGCGCCCCAGCGAGGAGCGGATGGTGCGCGAGAAGCAGCGCCGCCATGCCGGTGACGTGAGGCGTCGCCATCGAGGTGCCGTCCCACGCCGCATAGCCCCCGCCAGGCACGGTGGAGACAATTGCGACGCCAGGCGCCGCGACGGTGATCTGCGGCCCAAAGCAGGTGAATTTCGGCGAGAACATCGTCCCCGCGACAAGTTGCGGAACGACGGTCTGAGCATGGTAGCTGTCAGAAGGAAACTCGTCGAGCTTGCCCATCGCGGCGACCGTCAGCACCGTCGGCAGCATGCCGGGAAATTGCACGGGTCCACTGGAGTTTCCGGCGGCGACGATGCAGGCGACGCCGCTCTGGCGCGCTTCGGCGATTTTCTGCGCGACGAGTTCGGAAGGGTCGCCGCTGCCGAGGCTCATATTGACGACGTCGAGCTGTCGTTCGATGCATTCGTCGAGCGCGTCGATGAGATCGCTGAACCGTCCGCCGGGAAATACTTTCAACGCGTGAACTTCCGCCCTTGGCGCAAAGCCGCGAATGCCGGCGACGCCGCCGTCAGAGGCGGCGGTGATGATTCCCGCGCAATGCGTGCCATGGCCGATCTGATCGTTCGACCAACTCGTCTTGTCGCCGCCATTGGTGAGATCGGCGCCGCGCGTCACGTGGCGCAGCTGCGGGTGCGCGCTGTCGCAACCTGAATCGATGATGCCGATCTTGACGCCAGCGCCGGTGAAGGAAGGATCGAGCCGGTCGAGCTTCATGAGGCGCTGGCCCCAGCCAGTCATGCCGTTTTGGGGAAAGCCGTTGAAGCGTTCGGTCAGCGGGCGCAATTGCACCGTGTTCATCGCGCCGGCCTGAAGCGCTGGCGCGCGCAGCATCCGATCCCAGTGATCGGCGGTGGGTTTGACGTAGATCGCCTGGATCGTTTCAAGCGGACCGCCGAAAACCGTCACGACGACTTCGCCGCGCTCATTCGTGACGCCTTGGCCCGGAAAGCCCTGGCCATAGACATAGACGGTGGCCTTGGGCAGCGGCTTGCCGCCAGCGCCGATGACGCGCAGCTGCACGTCGACTCCGACGCCTGCCGCAATCGGCATGGCTCCGTTGAAGTCGAAAGGACGGAAGTCGTCCGACGCGCGAAGAAAGGCGTCGCGCTCCACAATGACGTTGGGCGGCGCCGACGCCTGCAGCGCCGCGCCGCGCGAGGGGTCCATCTCGGCGACGAGAATTTCCGGCGACTGCGAAGAGGAACCGCCCGCAGAAAAAGCGGTGAGCCCGCGGGGCTGAATCCGCCGCACAATCTTAACGTCGGGCAGCGCATTGGCCAGATCCATGGCCGAAGCGGGCGCGAATCCTGGGACGCGCCGCGAGGCGATCATGAAGCGCTCGGTGGGCGCTATCGCCATCGGCTCGACCCGCGCTTCGGCGCCATTTGTTGACGGCGCGGCCGGCTCTGGGTTGTGGCCATTCGGCGCGGGATTGCTATTGTCGGGACCAGCCATGTCGACTCTCCTAATAAAATCGGGCCAGCCTGCGCATCGCCATGAAGGACGCGCGCCGGCGCTAAAATGGTTTCAGCGGAGCGTTTGGTTCGATGATCAGGGTCGCGCCAAATTGTTCGCGCAAGTGACTTGCGCTCGCCGCAGGCAAAGCGACGACCAGCCTCGGTTGACCGGCCTTGCCGGCGCGCTGAAGAATTGCGGCGCCGGGAACAGACTGCATCGCCTGTTCGAAAGCGGCCAAATCCCCTGTGCTCGCCGCGTTGCGGGGCGCCACCAGAAATTGATCGATGCCGTTCGTTGCGCTCATGATTTCGCGATCCTGATCTCTTGAGGGCTCCCGGGCCGAGAAATTCGGCCCGGAAGCGGCAGCAGATCATCCTTCACACGCCGCGTCGATTGCGCGGCTCAGGCCTCAGCCGTACATCGGCGCCTGCGTCTGCGGCACGTAGTAGACGGGCTGTGGGCCAGCTTCGAACGGCAGGAAGCGCTGAGCGAGGCCGCCCACCGTGCCGCCGATCGTCTGGCCGAGTCCGGCGTTGCCGAAGCGACCGCCAATCCAGCCGCCAACCGGTCCGCCGATCGCGCCAAGCGCATCGCCGACAAATCCCTGCGGCGCGAAACCAGGCGCAGCCGTCTGGGGGACATAATAAGCGCCAGGGTAGCCCTGCTGCGGGCCAGCTTCGAATGGCAGGAAGCGCTGGGCAAGTCCGCCCACCACATTGCCAACCGTCTGGCCGGCGCCGGCGTTGCCGAAGCGTCCGCCGATCCAGTTGCCAACCCGGCCCCCGACCGCACCGAGCGCATCGCCGATGAAGCCCTGCGGCGCAAAGGACGGATCCGCCGACTGCGGCGCGTAATAGACAGGCTGCTGCGGGCCGGCCTCGAAGGGCAGGAAGCGCTGGGCGAGACCGCCCACAGTGCCGCCGATCGTCTGACCGAGCCCGGCGTTGCCGAAGCGGCCGCCGATGAAGCCGCCGAGCGGCGCGCCGATGGCGCCGAGCGCGTCGCCGACAAAGCCCTGCGGCGCAAAGGACGGATCCGCCGACTGCGGCGCGTAATA
>NZ_JADNQZ010000050.1:0-156439 GCF_015709515.1 Methylocystis sp. H62 | reverse complement strand
AAGCCCTGCGGCGCAAAGGACGGATCCGCCGACTGCGGCGCGTAATAATAGACAGGCTGCTGCTGCGGCTGCGGGCCGGCCTCGAAGGGCAGGAAGCGCTGGGCAAGGCCGCCCACCACATTGCCAACCGTCTGACCGGCGCCGGCGTTGCCGAAGCGTCCGCCGATCCAGTTGCCAACCCGGCCTCCGACCGCGCCGAGCGCATCGCCGATGAAGCCCTGCGGCGCAAAGGACGGATCCGCCGACTGCGGCGCGTAATAATAGACAGGCTGCTGCTGCGGGCCGGCGTCGAACGGCAGGAAGCGCTGGGCGAGACCGCCCACAGTGCCGCCGATCGTCTGACCGAGCCCGGCGTTGCCGAAGCGGCCGCCGATGAAGCCGCCGAGCGGCGCGCCGATGGCGCCGAGCGCGTCGCCGACAAAGCCCTGCGGCGCAAAGGACGGATCCGCCGACTGCGGCGCGTAATAATAGACAGGCTGCTGCTGCGGCTGCGGGCCGGCCTCGAAGGGCAGGAAGCGCTGGGCAAGGCCGCCCACCACATTGCCAACCGTCTGACCGGCGCCGGCGTTGCCGAAGCGTCCGCCGATCCAGTTGCCAACCCGGCCTCCGACCGCGCCGAGCGCATCGCCGATGAAGCCCTGCGGCGCAAAGGACGGATCCGCCGACTGCGGCGCGTAATAATAGACAGGCTGCTGCTGCGGGCCGGCGTCGAACGGCAGGAAGCGCTGGGCGAGACCGCCCACAGTGCCGCCGATCGTCTGACCGAGCCCGGCGTTGCCGAAGCGGCCGCCGATGAAGCCGCCGAGCGGCGCGCCGATGGCGCCGAGCGCGTCGCCGACAAAGCCCTGCGGCGCGAAACCAGGCGCTGCCGTTTGCGGGACATAATAAGTTCCAGCATAGGCCTGCGGGCCGGCGTCGAACGGCAGCAAGCCGCCGAGCACGCCGCCCGCGACGTTGCCGATCTGCCGACCGAGATTCTGGTTGCCGAAGGCGCGGCCAATCGCGCCGCCGCCAAGACCGCCGAGCGCGCTGCCCAGCGCGCCGCCTAAGAAGCCTTGCGGCGCAAACATCTGATCCATGGTCACGCCCATTGGCGCGACCGACGGCGTTGCTCCATTGTAAGCGACTTGCATATCTCAACCTCCCAAAGGGTCAAAGAAATCTGCGCCGCTCAAACGCATTCGCATTTGCTCATCGACGCAGAGCAAACGATAGGTCCTTTGGGAAACCCGATATATGGATCGTTGGGCACAGTTGAGGGTACATGCGCGGCAGACGCCTTGGCGCGCTTATCGATCACATCGAAACATGTGATCGATAGGGAATCGCTCAACATCAAAATATTGGAGCGGGTTTCATCGAAAAAGCCTTTCAACTTTTTCGGAGCTGCCCTAGCGCCAACAAATCAATGCAGCGCGGCGTCGTCGAACAAGTGCCACAGGGATTTTTGCAGCTTACGGCTCGTAATATGCGCGCCGGCGGGGCGACGCTCAAGAACGAGTTTCTTGTCGTGAAAATCTTCCATGCCAACGCGATGGCCGACGCTGATCACCGTCGCGCCGGCGAGATCTTCATTGAACAGGCGCAACATCGACACCTGACTCTCTTCGTCAAGCGCCGACGTCGCTTCATCCATGATGATAATCTGCGGCCTTTGCAGCAAGAGCCGAACAAAAGCCGTTCGCTGCCGCTCGCCGCCGGAAAGCGATTGGTCCCAGCGCTGCTCTTCGTCAAGATGTTTGACGAGATAACCCAGGCCGCATCGCCGCATCGCGCCTCCGATCATATCGTCGGTGATTTCCTTGTCGGAAATTGAATAGAGCATCGCCTGACGAAGCGTGCCCAACGGGATGTACGGCTTCTGCGGCACAAAGGCGATGTGAGCGTCTGTCGGCAAGAGGATGCGCCCCGAACCCCACGGCCACAATCCGGCGAGGGCGCGAATAAGCGTGCTCTTTCCCGTGCCGCTCGGCCCCGCCACGAGCAGCTTTTCGCCAGCGGGAATGACAACGTTCGCGCCAGCAATCACAATTCGACCGTTGCGATGCGCGACCGCGAGATCCTCTATGTGAATCGTGCCGTCGTCGCTAACGCCGAAATCGATAAACTCCTTCTCCTCCATGATGACGCCGATATCGAGACTCTCAAGCTCTTCGACAAGTTCGTCGACCCGGTTGGCTGAGGCCATCCACTCCGCGACGCGCACCGAATTGTCGATGAACCAATTGAAGGCGATCTGCACCGAGATGAAGGCGGCGGTCAGCTGCATGACCATTCCCAGCGTCAGAGCGCCCGAGAGATATTTGGGCGCGACGAGCACGAGCGGAATCAGCGGCACCAGCGCGCCATTGGCGCTCTGCACGGTGGCGATCACCCCGTTGCGATGGATCTGGCGTATCCAGGCGGCGACGACGCGTCGATAGTTCTGCAGAACAGAGCTCAATTCGTCGGCGTCGCCTCGTATGAGCGCAATGCTTTCCGCGTTCTCCTTCAGCCGTGTGAGTTCGGCGAGGAACCGCGCTTCAGCCTCGTTCTTCTGCGCAACGGCCGGAACGAGCGGACGTCCGGCGAAGTAGGCGAGGCCGCCGGCGATCGTCGCATAGATCACCGCGGCGAAGCCGAGATATCCCGGCAACACGAGGCGCGCGCCGAACAGATCAAGCTCCAGGGCGCCGCCAACGTTCCACAGAACTCCGACGAAGGCCAACGCCGTCGCCAGCGCGGTCAAAAAGCCGACGGCGAATTCGACCAGCGGATCGATGGCGAGTTGCACGTCCTTGGCGATTCGGTATTCCGGCGAGGTCTGCTCGGCTGCGGCGATCTCGAGACGGTAGTAGCGCTGGTCCTCGAGCCACCAGCCCGCGAGTCTTTCAGTGAGCCATTCTCGCCAGCGCATCTGCAACGTCATACGCGCGACAAGCGTTCCGCTAATGGCGAGGCCGCTGAATGCGACGAGGGCGGGCAACAGGATCGTCGCCCAACTCAGCGCTTCGACATGCTTGCTTTCGAGCGCGTCGAAAAACGTCCGGTTCCATTCGTTGATGCTGAGCTGCGCCCCAAGCTGCAGCGCGATGCACAGGGCGACCAGCCCCGTCAGAATCCAAGCCCGTCGGCTGGTCTCGCCGGCCCAGAATCCCAGGGCAAGCGCGCAGAATTCCCGCCAACGCGCTCGCGCATGCCGAGTCGCCTCTGCAGCGCCATTTGGCGCTATAACTTGACTATTCACGGTCGAAGCGCCCCCCGCTCGAGCGCCCCGAAATCGATGAAAGGCTCTTCTCGAGCGACTCAGCGGGACCTCGCCCTAATGCGAGGGTTTTATATGGCGCGCGGAAACAGCCAGACTACAGCTTTGAAGCGGCCTTTTCGTGGAATGAAACGCCGCTAAAGGGGATCGCCGCGGCTCGAGACGCGCTATGCCGCGCGGGACGCCTTGCGCTCGAAGAACAGCGCCTGGCTGATCGTCGCCTTGACCGTGTCGACCTTGTAGGGCTTGCTGATGAGAAACGCCGGCTCGGGCCGCTCGCCGGTCAGCAGGCGTTCGGGAAATGCCGTTATGAAAATCACTGGCGCGTCGAAACTTTCGAGCATTTCGTTGACGGCGTTCAGACCGGAGCTGCCGTCGGCAAGTTGAATGTCCGCGAGAATGAGCCCTGGCCGCTTGCGCGCCGCGAGCTCCAGGGCCTCCTGATGGGTGCGGGCGACGCCGATGATGCGATGGCCCAGATCGCGCGCGATGAACTCGATGTCCTGCGCAATGAGCGATTCATCCTCGATGATGAGCACGTCCGTCGCGACGCGTTCGGCGATTTCCCGGCCGGCCTCCGTTACGAGCGCTTCGACCTCTTCTTCGGTCGCGCCCAGGATGGCGGCGGCGTCAGCGACCGAAAACCCTTCGACCGTGCGCAGCAAAAAGGCCTGTCGCGAGCGCGGCGTCAGCAAGCTGATATTCCGCTGTGCTGCGGATATCTCGTCATCGGGCGCTGCTTCGGTGTTCAGCCGGATCGACGACCACGACGTCATGAAGAGGTGGTAAAGACCGACTTTGGGCGACATATTCGATGGAAACGCATCCGGATCCACCACCAGCGCCTCGAGCGTGGCGACAACGTAAGCGTCGCCGCTCTTTTGCGAGCCGCAAAGCGCCCTCGCAAACCGGCGGAGGTAAGGCAGGTGCACCGCAATTTCTCGGGAGAGATTCATAGTTTCATCCTATGCCGCCCAGCGCCCAAGTCAATTCAAGCGCCCGCTGATATGTCACAGTGTTCCTTGCTTGCAATGGCGGAACAATTAGTGTTCTTACGCGTTCCATCAAGGGAGGTCGTCGCTCGGCCGCCCCGGGTAGAGGCGGCCAGTCTCGGGGCGAACTCGGGGTCGAGAATGAGCCAACGCGAAAATCCTCACGACAACGATGGCCCCTCCCGCGACGCGGAACCGAACTTGAACAATAAGACTGGTGGTCGGGAGGAGGCTGATGCTGACGGCTTCCAGGATGCTGACGGGGCACAAGCGGATGGCGTTGCGCTGGACCCGAAGGTTCAAGCTCAGCTCGGGCGGGTATTTCGCGCCTATTGCGACGATCTGATCCACCAACCGATTCCAGACAAATTCACTGTGCTGCTGGCCAAGCTGGAAGCCAAACAGCGCGAAAAGAAATGAGCGACGAGGCTTTCGGAGATCAGATGGTGGCGCAGATGCCCTATCTGCGCGCCTTCGCCATTTCGCTTTGCGGATCGCATAGCCTCGCCGACGACCTGGTCCAGGACACGCTGGTCAAAGCCTGGTCGCACGCCGACTCCTTTCAGAGAAACACCAATCTGCGCGCCTGGCTCGTCACCATTCTGCGCAATACCTATTTTTCGAGCTACCGGAAACGCTCGCGCGAAGTGCAGGACAGCGATAATCTCCTGGCCCAGCAAATCCCCGTGAAAGGCGGACAGGAGTCGGCGCTCACCCTTACGGATGTTCAGGCGGCGCTGGATAAGCTTGCCCCCGAACACAAGGAAATTCTGCTGCTGATCGGGATCACCGAACTCTCCTACGACGAAGCGGCGGAGATCTGCGGCGTGGCCATTGGCACGGTCAAGAGCCGGTTGAATCGTGCGCGCGCGAAACTTGCGGAGCATCTGGGCCTGCTCAACACGAGCGACATCGACACCGATCCCACCGTATCGGACCTCGCCGCGCGCCGACCTTCCCGCGCGGTTTGACAGGCCAAGCCTTCACATGGGATGCGCGACCAAGATTCCGCGCTATCTGACGGTTACGCCCGGCAGGGTCCCGAAAATTTTGGCAGCGTAATGACGGAAGGCCATAACGGTCGATCAGCCCGGCGGTCGCCGCCCGTGTCGGCGACGGCCAAACCATACCCGCGGGCGCCGGGGGTCGCCGCGGCGCGGGCTGCGCTGGCGTTCCTGCTGGCGATGACGTCCGCCGCCCGCGCCGCGGAAGGCGCGGCCAACATGATCGAGGTCTGGCGCCTGATCGTTGGCGCGCTCACGCTCGCGCTGGTGACGACGATCTCCGTGATTTTTTTACTGGTGAGGCAGCGCCGGGAGACGCAAAGGGCGCAACATGAACTCGCCGAATTGAGCCTGGCCGTGGAGGCGCGCGGGACCGCGCATTGGAGCGACACCGGCGTTCCTGAGGTCGATGCGATCGCGCATAGCATTCAGGACATGGACGAGCGCCTGCGCGAAAAGCGCAAGAGGCTGTCCGAGCTAAACGATCTACTGATGAAAAGCTCGACGATCGTCAGTCGCGCCGGGGCGAATCTGCAACTGCGCGCGCTGCTTGACGCCGTGCCGGTCGGAATCATCATCGCCGAAGCCCCGAGCGGACGAATCGTCGAGGGCAATCACGTCATCGAAGCGATCCTGCGTCGCCCTGTTCGCTACTCGGAAAGCACCCAGGCCTATTCCAAATGGAACGCCATTCATCAGGACGGCCACCCGGTCGCGAATGAGGAATACCCGCTCGCGCGCGCCCTTGCTGGGGAGAACCATCCGCAGCTCGAGTGCAAGATCGAGCGCGGCGACGGCGCCTACATCTGGATCAACATCGTCGGCGCGCCGATCCGCGACGACAAGGGGGCGGTTATCGGCGCGATCGTCGCCATTACCGACGTCGACGAGATCAAAAACGCGGAGATGCACAATCAGATGATGAACCGCGAGCTGCATCACCGGGTGAATAATTCGCTCGCGATGATCCAGGGGATCGCCAATATTACCGCGCGCACGGCGCAGGACTTTTCAAGCTTTCAGCAAGGCTTCTCGCACCGCGTCCAGTGTCTGAGCCGCATCTCCACGCTGCTCGTGCAGACCTCTTGGGAACGAACGCCGCTCAGAGACCTGCTCATGATCGCGCTGTCTTGTGGCGGCCACGACTACGCCGAGCGCATCTCACTGTCGGGCGAAGACTTGGAATTGCGCTCCGCGGTCGCCTCCGCCTTGGGTCTGACCATCAACGAACTGCTTGCCAACGCCGAGCAGCACGGAGCGCTCTCCGACGACGACGGTCGGATCGCGATCAGCTGGCGCATCGATCGCGAAGAGGATCGTCCGCGTCTCATCTTGAATTGGACGGAGACGGGGGGCCCGAAGGTCGAACACCCGGAGCAAACCGGAGTCGGGCATTTCCTGATCACCAATGTGCTCGCGCGCCAGATGGGCGGAGACGTCAGGCTCTCGTATCGCGCCGAAGGCCTGCAAGCCGAATTATCCGCTGAAATTTAAAAAGCGATCTCCGCGCGGGTCGTCAAACGGCTTGCTGCGGCGTCACCCGCAAGGCGGTGACGCGATTCCTGATCTTGCGCATCACCTCGAAACGGAAACCGTGATAGGTGAAGACCTGCCCGGCTTCGGGAATCGCGCCCGCCTCGTGGATCACGAGTCCCGCGATCGTTGTCGCTTCCTCATCGGGCAGCTCCCACGCCATGACCCGATTGAGATCGCGCACCGGCACGGCGCCGTCGACCAGCACCGACCCGTCGGGCTGCGGACGCACGCCCTGCACCGCAAGATCATGTTCGTCACGAATGTCGCCGACGATTTCCTCGAGGATATCTTCGAGCGTGACGAGTCCCATCACCTCGCCATATTCATCGACGACCAAAGCGAAATGCGTCTTACGCTTCAGGAAGGCTTCGAGCTGATCCTCGAGCGTCGTCGCCTCAGGCACAAACCACGGGGCGAACATGACCTCGCCGACATCGAGCTTGGAGGCGTCGCCGCCTGCGGCGTTCAGCGCCCGCAGCATGTCCTTCGAATGCAGGACGCCGACGAAATTGTCCGGTCGCTCGCGCCAGAGCGGCATGCGGGTGAAGGGCGACGACAGCACCTCGCGCACGATCTGGTCCGGCGGCAGATCCGCGTCGATCGTGCGCATTTTGGTGCGGTGGATCATCACGTCCGACACATGCAGAACTTGCAAATCGAGGACGCCGCCGAACATGTCGCGCGCGGAGCGCTCGACATTGCCTTCGTCATGCAGAATATCGACGGCGCTCTTCAATTCGTCATAGGGCGAGCGAACCGTTCGTCCTTGGCCGACTTCGACGCCCGCCAACGCGAGCACCATGCGCACGATATATTCGACGCCCGCGAGGAGCGGCCCGACGACTCGCACGAAGGGCGCAATAAACTTCGCGACGCGCAGCGACGTTTCGTCGGGATGGTTGATCGCCAGGGTTTTCGGCAGAACTTCGGCGAAGACAAGCAGCAGCACGGTCATGATGACGGTCGCATATACCGCCCCATTGTCGCCCGCGACGACGACCAGCACGCTCGTGGTGAAAGCGGAGCCGCCGATATTGACCAGGGTGCCGCCAAGCAACAGCGCGGCGATCATGCGGTTGCGCTGGCGCAGCAGCCGATTGACGGCGGCGGCGCGCTTATCGCCCTCCTTTTCCAGCGAATGCATCCGGGCGTGCGACGCGGCGGTGAGCGCCGTCTCCGATCCCGCAAAGACCGCCGACAGGAACACGCAGACGATGACGATGCCAACCGCAGTCCATATGTCGACCTGCGGCGCGCTGGATTCGAGCCCATGCATGGCGCTATGTCCGCTTTAGCTCGTCTTTAAGAAAGCCAAGCACCTCATTGGCGTCGACCGATTTTGCAATGAACGCCTGGCCGATGCCGCGCAAGAGAATGAAGGTCAGCGCGCCGCGCTCGACCTTCTTGTCCTGATACATGGCGTCGAGGATGGCCTGGGCGTCGTGACGCCAATCCGGAATGTCGTGGATCTTCGTCGGCAGACCGACGCCCTTCAGATGGCGTTCGACGCGCTCCGCGGCGGCCGCGGCGCACAGGCCGCGGCGCACGGAGAAGCGCGCGGCGCACGCCATGCCGATTGCAACGCCCTCGCCGTGGACCAGGCGCGCGCTGTTGTAATCGGTCAGGCGCTCGAAGGCGTGGCCGAACGTGTGACCGAGGTTGAGCAACGCGCGTTCGCCCTGCTCCATTTCGTCCCGCGCGACGATCGTCGCCTTGGTCTCGCAGCTCACCGCGACGGCGCAAATCTGTTCCGCCTGACTATGGAACACCGCGTCCGAGTCGGCGTCGAGCCAATCGAAGAACCGGGCGTCGCCGATCAGGCCATATTTGACGACTTCGGCGTAGCCGGCGCGGAACTCGCGCAGCGGCAAGGTCCGCAGCGAGTCGACGTCGGCGAGAACCAGCGCAGGCTGGTGAAAGGCGCCGATCAAATTCTTGCCATGGCGCGAATTGATCCCGGTCTTGCCGCCGACTGAAGAATCGACTTGCGACAGCAACGTCGTCGGAATTTGCACGAAGCGCGAGCCGCGCCGCACGCTCGCCGCGACGAATCCGGCGAGGTCGCCGACGACGCCGCCGCCAAGAGCGACGATCAGATCGCGCCGTTCGATCCTCGCGGCCAGCACATCGTCGCAGACGCGGCCATATACCGAAAGCGATTTGGACGCCTCGCCAGGCGGAACGATGATGGTCGTCGCACGCAGGCCGGCGTCCTTCAGACTCTGCTCAACGGTCGGAAGATGCAGTCGGGCGACATTCTCGTCCGTGATGATGGCGCATGCGGCTCCGGGCGCGATTTCCGCAATATAATCGCCGGCGCGCTGCAACAGCCCGTCGCCGATGACAATGTCGTAGGAGCGTCGGCCCAGCGCGACCCGGACAATTTCCTGGCGGCGGGCGTCGCCTTCCGCGCGCGCGGGATACAAATGCGTCATGGCCTTGGCGAAACCTCTGCTTTGCGCCCGCTCTCGCAAGTCTTCCAACATCGGCAAGCCTGCGGCGAGAACGGCGAGCGTATCATCCACCATCGCATCCTGCGGAACTTCGCGCGACTCGACGCGTAGATCGGCGAGCTCGTACAGGGGGCGCCGCGCCTCCAGTAACTGGCGCAGCGTCTCCTCCGGATCCTCCGTTTGCAGCAGGGGACGATCGTTCTTGCGGCGCACGCGTTTCAGCAAGGTCTTCAGATCGGCGTCGAGCCACACCGATACGCCCCGTTCGTCGATGCGATCGCGCGTGCGCGGGTCGAGAAACGCGCCGCCGCCGGTCGCCAGCACGACCGGGCCGCCGTTCAGCAGGCGCATGATGACGCGCCTCTCGCCGTCGCGAAAATAGCGCTCGCCATATTTGGCGAAAATCTCGGGAATGGACATGCCGGCCGCCGCGGCGACGATCTCGGCGTCCGCGTCGACGAAGGGAAGGCCGAGTCGCACGGCCAGCCTCTGGCCGATGGCGCTCTTGCCGGAGCCCATCATGCCGACCAGCACGATAACCCTGCCATTCAGGGCGGCCCGCACGGCCAAAGCACGCTCATCATTCATCGCTTGCGGAGCTGGTAGGACGACGCCGGAGTGTTGCGGTCGAGTCATTGGCGCAAATCTAACCCGCGCGACGCGGAATTTCATCCGCGCCGGCGAGAGCGCGCGAAAGATACGCGACCATGAAAGCGGGCAGGCGCGGGTCGGAAAGCGCCGTCAAGCTCGAAACCATATGCGCGTCCGCGAGTTCGGGCGCGCTTTCGGTCGCGATAAAGTCCTTCACCCTGGCGAGGAGGGCGTGCGACGGCGCCTCGAAATCCAGTCTCTTGACGCAGGCGACATGCTGTCGATCGAATATCGCCGTCCAGACGGCCGACGCATGCGCCTCCGAAGCGGCGAGGCCCGTCTCTTCTGCGAGTTCGCGCACAAGACTGCCGGCAAGATCGACGCGACCGCCCGAGACGACGTCGGAAGGATCGGGGGTTCCGCAGGGAAAATAGAGCTGGCCCGCAAATGAATGGCTTGGCCCCATTTCGCCGAGAAGATAGGCGCCGTCGCGCGCGCGCGCCGCCGGCATCGAGAAGCAATTGTATACGGCGTCGTCCGGCCAGCCGAATTCTCGCCAGGCAAGAAAGCTTGAGAAAGGCGTCTTGAAGAACGCCATGCGCAAGACGCGCGCGCCATCTTCGCCCGTGGTCCGCTCGACGGGGCAGGCGAGCAGCACCGAGCCGTCATAGAGCGCCGGATTGGCGCGGCGACGCTCCTCCCAATGGCGCTCGATGTCGACGGCGCGCTCCTCAACGAAGCCCCACCGATGGTCGACAAAGCGACACTCGAGCCGATCGAAATCCACAATTTCGAGAGTCACGGGCGGACCGCTCCTTGGCCGCAACGGCGCACGAAGCCGTCAAATCTGGGCTGAGTTCGGCTGGACTGACTAAATCGCATCGCACATGTCACGCGCTTCGTTACGCCTGCATCTGCAAAAGCGCCGTGCTGTCGCGAAATTCGACGATCTCGACGATGCGGCCGTCCTCGAAGCGCACGAAGTCGGCAAGCTGAACTTGGCCGCAACGGCCTGTGCCGCGATGACGCCATTCGACGATCCGACGCGCAGCGGCGGCGCCGCCGTCGACGATCACCTCGGGCATCGCGATTCCGAGTTGCTCGAACTCGACCTCGATGGTGCGCACGATGTTGATCAGCGCGTCTATGCCGCGATGTCGCCCGGCGTGCGAAACCGCCGTGCGGTCGCCAACGAATTCGCACACGACGTCAGGCGAACACAGCTCGCGGAACAAGGCGATGTCGGGGCTGCGGGAGAAACTGCCCATGGCGATCAGCCGGCGCGCCATTTCATCGCGCGACAGTCCCGGGCTGCGGGGATGAAGAATGTCGTCGAGGCTTTGCGGCAAGAAGTCGGCGCCGCGCGCGACGCAACGGTGATCCCGGAACTCGTACATTTCCGAAACGAGTCCGTTCCGCCAACGCAGAAAATGCGCCATATCCATGCTGTGGACGTGGCCGGTGGCGCGGTGACGCCAACTGCTGATCCATCGCACCACGGTATTGTCGCCTTCGACAAGAACCGAGAGGATTTCCGCGTCGAGCGGTTCATAATCGATATCGACGCGGCGCAAATGGGCGCGCAGCGCATCTCGCCCGCGCCATTGTCCCGGAGGAAGCACGCCAAGTCGGGAGCAGCTGTAGTTCAACTCGACGTCTTCGACGAAATGTTCGACCAATGTCGAGACGTCGTACGTCATGCGGCTCCGTACAATCTCATGTACGCGCCGACGCGTTTCGCTCTCGATAACATGACTCGACCGCCCGCCCGGCCCGTGCATTCGTCCCCCGCTATGGCGATGCATTTGTCGATGCGTGATGCGCCGACTGCGCCTCGACGACGCCCCAAACCCGAGTGCGCGCTCGCCTTTTAGGGTTCATTATGCGCTAATTGCGGTCCTTGTCGACCAACTTATTCTTGCCAATCCAGGGCATCATGCCGCGCAAGCGAAGGCCGACCTCTTCGATTGGATGCGCGTTATTTCGCGCGCGCGTGGCCTTAAAGGACGTCTGGCCGACTTTGTTCTCCAGCATCCAATCGCGCGTGAATTTGCCCGATTGTATATCGTCAAGCACACGCTTCATCTCGGCCTTGGTGTCCTTGGTGATGATGCGCGGACCGGTGACGTATTCCCCATATTCGGCCGTGTTCGACACCGAATAGTTCATGTTGGCGATGCCGCCCTCATAGATGAGGTCGACAATCAGCTTCACTTCATGAAGACATTCAAAATACGCCATTTCCGGCGCATAGCCGGCTTCGACCAGCGTCTCGAATCCGGCGCGGATCAATTCCACGAGACCGCCGCAGAGCACGACCTGCTCGCCGAAAAGATCCGTTTCGCATTCTTCGCGAAAGGTCGTCTCGATGATGCCGGCGCGGCCGCCGCCGATCGCCGCCGCATAGGACAGCGCAATCTGCTTGGCGTTGCCGGAAGCGTCCTGATGCACCGCGATCAGGCAGGGCACGCCGCCGCCCTTGAGATATTCGCCGCGCACCGTATGGCCCGGGCCTTTCGGCGCGATCATGGCGACGTCGATATCCTTGCGCGGCTCAATCAGGTTGAAATGGATGTTGAGGCCGTGGGCGAAGAGCAGCAGCGCTCCCGGCTTCAGGTTCGGCGCCATCTCATTGGCGTAGATCTCGCCCTGCAGCTCGTCGGGCGTCAGCATCATGATGACGTCGGCCCATTTGGAGGCCTCCGTGACGGTCATGACCTTCAGGCCAGCGCCCTCCGCCTTGGCGGCCGAGGCGGAGCCGGGGCGCAGCGCGACCGCGACCTCCGCGACGCCGGACTCCTTGAGATTGAGCGCATGCGCGAAGCCCTGGCTGCCGTAGCCGACGATGGCGACCTTCTTGCCTTTGATCAAATTGATGTCGGCGTCCCGATCGTAATAAACGCGCATGTGCTCTGCTTCCTTGATGTGCGTGCGCTCTTGGGGGAACGGCGCGCCCCGCGCCGTCGAATTCGCTGGCGGGCTCCTTCTACGCGGGCCGCCCGGCAAGGTCAAAATTCTCGAGCCTTAGATCGGATCGGGCCCGCGCGAGATGGCGGCGACGCCTGTGCGGGAGACCTCGACGAGCCCGATCGGACGCATCAGGTCGATAAATTCATCAATCTTGTGCGGTTTGCCGGTCAATTCGAAAATGAAGCTTTCAGTGGTCGCATCGACGATGCGGGCGCGAAAGGCTTCGGCGAGCTGTAGCGCGAAGGTGCGGTGGTCGCCACGACCTTTGACTTTGACCATGGCGAGTTCGCGTTCGAGCGAGCGCATCGACATGGTGAGGTCGGTCACCTGATGCACGGGCACGAGTCGCTCGAGCTGATGATGGATCTGGTCGATCGTCTCCGGCGCGCCGGAGGTCAATATGGTGATGCGCGAGAGATGTTCGGCGTGGGCGACTTCGGCGACCGTGAGGCTCTCGATATTGTAGCCGCGGCCGGAAAACAGGCCGACGACGCGCGCTAAGACGCCCGGCTCATTGTCGACGAGCACGGAGAGCGTATGCGACTCGACCTTGGAGTTCGGCGCGGCCGCGGAATAGGGGGATGGCGGAGAAGCAGGAGCGTTCATCTTTTTTCCTGGACGGTCGGCAAATCGGCGGTCGGCGGTCGATAGCAGCGCTGCGACTGCCGGTTGCCGAAACCCGACCGCCTAAACAAGCATCTTGCCTTTTTCGTCGATGACCGCGCCGATCTCTATCCCAGCGTCATCGGAAAGATCGGCGAGCAGCATGTCGTTGTGCGCCTTGCCGGAGGGGATCATCGGGAAGCAATTCTCGACCTTGTCGACGAGGCAGTCGAAGATCACCGGTCCATCATAGTCGATCATCTCCTGGATCGCGGCGTCGAGCGAGGCGGGATCTGAGCAGCGGATGCCCTTGGCGCCGAAGGCTTCAGCGAGCTTGACGAAATCGGGCAGCGCCTCGGAGTAGCTATGGGAATAGCGCCCGCCGTGCAGCAACTCCTGCCACTGGCGCACCATGCCCATATATTCGTTGTTGAGGATGAAGATCTTCACCGGCAGGCGGTACTGGATCGCCGTCGACATTTCCTGAATGCACATCAGAATCGACGCTTCGCCGGCGATGTCGATCACCAGTGAACCGGGGTGCGCGAGCTGCGCGCCGATCGCCGCCGGCAGGCCGTAGCCCATGGTGCCGAGTCCGCCAGAGGTCATCCAGCGGTTCGGCTCTTCGAAATGATAATGCTGGGCGGCCCACATCTGATGCTGCCCAACTTCTGTCGTGACATAGACGTCGCGATCCTTGGTCAGCGCATAGAGCCGCTGCACCGCATGCTGCGGCTTGATCGTGGTTTCTGAATTGCGGAAGGCCAGCGATCTGCGCGCCCGCCACTCGTTGATCTTCGCCCACCAAGGATCGAGCGGCTGCTTGTCGGCGCTCATCGCCTCGGCGCGCCACAGGCGCACCATGGCTTCAAGCACATGGGCGCAATCGCCGACGATGGCGAGATCGACCTTGACGTTCTTGTTGATGGATGAACGATCGATGTCGATGTGGATCTTTTTCGAGCCCGGCGAAAAGGCGTCGAGACGTCCGGTGATGCGGTCGTCGAAGCGCGCGCCCACCGCGATCATCAAATCGCAGTCATGCATGGCGTGATTGGCTTCCCAGGTGCCGTGCATGCCGAGCATGCCAAGCCAGTTTTCGCCCGACCCCGGATAGGCGCCGAGTCCCATCAGCGTCGAGGTGATGGGAAAGCCCGTCAGGCCGACGAGTTCGCGCAACAGCGTCGACGCCGCGGGTCCGGAATTGATGACGCCGCCGCCGGTGTAAAAGATCGGACGCTTCGCCGCCGCCATCATGCGCACGGCCTGCTGCATCGCCTCCATGTCGGCGTCGAGCTTGGGATGATAGGTCTTGTGCGCGGCGCTGCGCGGCGGGGCGTAGACGCCGCGCGCAAACTGCACGTCCTTGGGGATGTCGATGACCACGGGTCCGGGCCGGCCGGACGAGGCCACATAGAAGGCTTCATGCAGCACGCGCGGCAGATCGGCGATGTTCTTGACCAGATAATTGTGCTTCGTGCAGTGGCGGGTGATGCCGACCGTGTCGCATTCCTGAAAGGCGTCGGAGCCGATGAGATGCGTCGGCACCTGCCCGGTGATGCAGACGAGCGGGATCGAATCCATCAGCGCGTCGGTGAGGCCCGTCACCGTATTGGTGGCGCCCGGTCCCGAGGTGACGAGCAACACGCCGACCTTGCCCGAGGAGCGCGCATAGCCCTCCGCGGCATGGGCGGCCCCCTGCTCATGGCGCACGAGAATGTGCTGCACCTTCTCCTGCTGGAAGAGCACGTCGTAGATCGGAAGGACGGCGCCGCCCGGATAGCCGAAAAGAATCTCCACGCCCTGGTCCTTCAGGGCTTCGACCACCATTTCGGCGCCGGACATTTCCTTCGACATCAGCATTTTCCGTCTTGCTTCTCGCGGCGGGCGACTAGGATGTTTTTCGTCTTCGGGCAACAAAAAAGGCCCTCTTGGGGCCTTGGGTCAAGCGCCATTGGCGGAGGCCGGGCCTAGCCCAGCTCCATCCTTGGCGCTTCAAATACGAGAATTGCGCGCATTCCGCGTTCCGCCCTTTGGTTCACAGCCGACGTTACGGGAGGCGCAGCGGAGAATCAAGCGCGGAGAGCAAATCTTCAGCGGGCGATCCAGCCGCCGTCGACGACGAGGAGGTGGCCAAGGATGAAGCGCGACTGCTCGGAGCACAGGAACAGCACGGCCTCCGTCAGCTCCTCGGCCTTGCCCATCCGCCCGATCGGAAACAGCTTCCCGGCCTGCTCAGGGCTGATGTGCTCCTTCTCCATCCATTGGTGGAAGACGTCGCCGGGGGCGTCGATCCCGCAGGCGCAAATGGCGTTGACGCTGATATTGTCCTTGGCGACCTCGAGCGCGACCGTCTTGGTCAAGCCGTCGACGCCGCCCTTGGAGGCGGCGTAGGCGCCTTCCGCGGGATTGCCGGTGAGGCTGCCGGTGATCGACGACTGGTTGACGATGGCGCCGCCGCCGTTTTGGCGCATCTGCCGGATCTCGTGCTTCATGCAAAAGAACACGCCGCGCAGATTGACGTCGATGTGGAAATTGAAGCCCTCCTCCGTCTCCTCGGCGATGGGCTTGAAGCGCACGACGCCGGCGTTGTTCACCGCGCAGTCAAGGCGACCGTACGCCTTGACCGTCTCCGCGACCATGGCTTCGACGTCCCGCTCGATGCGCATGTCGGCGCGCGTGAAGAGCCCCTCGCCGCCTGCCGCGCGGATCATGTCGAGAGTCTCGCGCCCGCCAGCCTCGTCGATGTCGGCGAGCCCGACCCTGGCCCCTTTGCGCGCGAAAGCGAGCGCCGTCACCCGGCCAAGACCTCTCGCCGCGCCGGTGACGAGCGCAACTTTACCCTCAAATCGACCCATAAACCTCTCCCGCGCCTGAGCGGAAGCTTTCACCCGCCGCCGTCGCGGTCAAGCTCGAGAGAGAATGCTGATCGAAGCGGTCACGCCCCTTCCGCCGCCAGGGCGCGCTTTACGCCTTCGTCCGCCGCCATCATGTCGTGGTGTTTCTGAACATTGGGGTATTTCGACAGCCCGTCCTCCAGCAGCGACGCGGCCCAGCGCTCCATCGGAAAAACATAGGCGTCGAGATAGCTGCGCTTGTCGCCGACCAAGAATCGGCGACCCGCAAGATGCGCGTCGACAATATCGAATTTCTTGCGCACGAGCGCCTTCGCGGCTTCGCGCACATTATCGAACTCCTCCTTCTCCCGGGAGCGCGTATAGCGGTCCGGCAAAAACAGCGGGAAAAAGGCCGGGTGGAGATCGCCGGTGATGAAGGAGGACCAGCGGTCGGCCTCGGCTTCGTCGCGCGGCGAACCGTCGGCGCCGATCCCCGCCTGAGGGAAGCGGTCGGCCAGGTACCGCAGCACGGCCGCGGCCTGGGTCAGGACCCAGCCTTCGCCGGTGTCGAGCGCCGGCACGGCGCCTGCGGGATTGATCTTCAAATATTCCTTGTCGCCGAACTCGACCGCCTTGGTCTCGTAGGGTTCGCCAATCCATTCGAGTGCAATGTGCGGGGCAAGCGAGCATGCGCCGGTATGGTAATAGAGCGTGACCATGAGGGCCTCCGGTTGAGAGCGTCGATCTTAGAATAGGGCGGCGGCCCGCGGGAGGGTTGCGTCTATCCCTCGCCGCAATCGAGAATCCAGGTCTTGTCGCAGAAGGCGACATAGAGGCGCTCCTGCCCCAGCGCCGCCCCGAGTTCGCCGGCCAGTTCGTTCAGCATCGCCTCGATCTGCACGTCGGGAAGGCCGCCGAGATAGGCGTGCACCGCTTCGCCGGTGAGGATCGCGACCGGCTCGCGGTCGGAACCGACCGTGCCGTCCTCCCTGGGCCAGGCGTAGGTCACCTCGCCGCGGGTGAACATGCCTGAGAGCGCGGGCTGGCCCGCTTCGACGCGGCGGCGCATCCAGGCGTGCGCGCAGCGCACGGCTTCGGAAACGTCATAGACGCGGCCCTCCGCCTCCCAGCCCTCGCGCAGCCCGACGGTGATGCGGAAATCCCGCCGCGGCCCGCGCGAGCCGTCAACGAGGCGATAGACGCGCTTGCTCATGAGTGGAAGGTAAGGCGCCGGGCGCGCGCGAGGAAGGTCGTGAACCGAGATAACGCGAAGTAGCTACGGGTCTTCGACTGCGCCCCGGGGATGTCGAACACGCGGGTTACCCGTTCGTCGAGGTCGCGCTGGCGATGGCTTGGTTAGCGCTTGCCCGTCCATGTGGACGCGAGCTTTTGCAGCGCCTTGTCTGCTTCCTGCTCAGCCTCGCGCTTGGTCGCGTAGGAATGCGGGGACCGCAGATGAATCTGTGACCCCTCGCAGACAGTCCAACGGAACCGCCCCGCGTAGAGGGGGTCAGGCTCAATTCTGGACGTGAAGAGATCTGTTTCGCGCATGGCCACATTATGCGCGCGCCCGCTGGTTTATTCCAGAGCGCTCACGACTGCGCGACGAAAAGCTTCAATCTTTTGAGACGGCAGCGAATGAGAGCGCGTCGGCGCTCCTTGGGCCCTACTGCGCCGCCACCGGCGTGTGTCGCGTCTCGTCGCCGCGGCCGGCGAGCAGCCCTTCGATGGAGATATCCTCGTCGAGTTCGTCCCAATGCAGCCCTTTGCGGCTGATCTCGTAAGCGAGTCGCTGCGCCCGTGTCGCATGCAGAAGACGCGGGAACCAAACGAGCGGCACGCCGAGCGTGCGTCCATCCGACAGTTCGACCCACATGCTGTCGTCGTCAAAGCGCAGGGACTTAGCCGAAATGCTCATGCCAGGCCCTTTTTCCCGTCCGCCGTCCTTATCCCTCCAGCAGCCGCCGCGCGATCACCTGCGCCTGAATCTCGGCCGCGCCTTCAAAAATGTTGAGGATGCGGGCGTCGCAGAGCACGCGTGAGACCGGATATTCGAGCGCGAAGCCGTTGCCGCCGTGGATCTGCAGGGCATTGTCCGCCGCCGCCCAGGCGACGCGCGCGCCAAGCAGCTTCGCCATCCCCGCCTCGAGATCGCAGCGCTTGCCCTCGTCCTTCTCGCGCGCGGCGAAATAGGTGATCTGGCGGGCGACGTGAATCTCGATCGCCATGGAGACGATCTTGTTGAAGACGCGCGGGAAGGAGAACAGCGGCTTGCCGAACTGAATGCGCTCCCTGGCGTATTTCAGGCCGAGGTCGAGGGCGCATTGGGCGACGCCGAGCGCGCGCGCCGCGGTCTGGATGCGGGCCGACTCGAAGGTCTCCATGAGCTGCTTGAAGCCCTTGCCCTCCTCGCCGCCGAGAAGATTTTCCGCCGGCACTTCGAAATTGTCGAAGCCGATCTCGAACTCCTTCATGCCGCGATAGCCGAGCACTTCGATCTCGCCGCCGGTCATGCCCTTGGCGGGAAACGGATTCTCGTCAGTGCCGCGCGGCTTTTCGGCGAGCAGCATGGAAAGGCCCTTATAGCCCTTCTCATTCGGATTGGTGCGCACGAGCAGCGTCATCAGATCGGCGCGGACCGGATGGGTGATCCAGGTCTTGTTGCCGAAGACCTTGTAGACGCCGCCCTCCAGCGTCGCGCGGGTGCGCAGACCGGCAAGATCGGAGCCGTTGTTGGGCTCGGTGAAGACGGCGGTCGGCAGGATGTCGCCCGCAGCGATCTTGGGGAGATATTTCTTCTTCTGCGCCTCTGTCCCGCCGACGAGGATCAGTTCGGCGGCGATTTCCGAACGCGTGCCGAGCGAGCCGACGCCGATATAGGCGCGCGACAGCTCCTCGGAGACGACGCACATGGCGATCTTGCCCATGCCCGAGCCGCCATATTCTTCGGGAATCGTCAGGCCGAAGACGCCCAGATCGGCGAGGCCGGAGATGACGTCGAGCGGGATGTAGTCATTCTTCGAATGCCAGTCATGCGCATAGGGCGTGACATTGGCGGAAGCGAATTTGCGCATCTCGCTACGGATCGCTTCGAGCGTGTCGTCGAGGCCGGACGCGCCGATGGTTTCCGCCGCCGCATGGTGGTCGATGAGTTCGGCGAGGCGGGCGCGGTTCGCCGGCGTGTTTCCGGTGAGGATCAGCCGGTCGACGCAGGCGGGACGCCGCGCCGCGATCTGCTGGCTTGAAAGCCCGAAATCCGAGAGCCGGACGATCTCGCCCTGGCTCATCGGGATGCCGCCGTATACTTGCGCGAGGAATTCGGCGAAGCCGATCTGGTTTAGGAGTTCCTCGGTCTCGCCATAGGCGCCCTCCGCCGAGAGGCGCTCGGCGTAGTCGACGAGTTCGCGCAGGCCCTGGATATAGGTCGCGAGCCAGGCGAGCCCGTGGGCGGCGTGCTGGTCGGCCTCGATCAGTTCGCTGGAAAGCTTGCCGTCCTTGGTGACGCGGGCGCGCACGCTGGCGAGCGCGTCCTTGTAAAGCGCCTCGACGGCGGCGAGCGCCTCTTTCGCGTCGCTGGTCCAATCGGCGGCTTCAAGTTTCGTCGCGACGGCTGCGGTCATTCTGTACTTTCCGGAAGTCGAGGCGCCTGTAGGCGCTGAGCAAATTTGCGCCCTACATGCCGCCATTTGGCCGGAGACGCAACTGGCCTGCCTGCGCCGCACTAGCGCGGCAAGGCGCGCTGATAGCCGCGCATGGCGAGCGCGGCTAGCAGCAAGGCCGGCAGGGGTAGTGTGGGTGAAAAACGGCTTGGCAGGCGGGATGGCCGCTTCGCGCAAGAGCGGGTGTTTTCGAGCAAACTGTCAAAGGACGAATCGACCGGAATCAGACCTTGTGGGCGCAAGCCTGCAAGCGGAATCCAAGCGCCCCACTGAGGAAGAGAGGCACGTAGGAGATTGTTCCACACTGTTCCACAGGTGCTTGACATTATCCCGCTCCTTAGGTATCGAGATGTTCAGGAACATTCTGGAACAATCACATGACTGAACCTCGTTACACTGCCGCTAAGGTCCGCCCTAAGGAAGGCGCCACGTGGGTGCTGACCTTCCGCCACCCGATGAAGACTGACCAGCGAGGCAAGCCTGGCCGAAAGATGCGCCGAAGCGCCGGCACTACCGATGAGGCACGCGCCGAGGAACTCCGCGAGCAGATCAACACACTGCTGTCCGACGAGAGTTGGTTCTCGGTCCACCGCCAGTCTGCCGCCGCCGAATTGTTCGACGACGTAGTGGTGCGCGCCTTCTACGAAGACCTCACTACGCCCACGACGCGCTCTTTCGATGTACGCAGTCAAAAGATCGGCCTGCCCGGCAAGGAGGACGGATATTTCCGCGTCCTGCTGATCGGCCCCACGGGCGTCGGCAAGACCTCGTTGTTGCGCCAATTCATCGGCTCACACCCAGAGCGCGACCGCTTCCCCTCTACGTCAGCGTCGCGGACTACCATCTCCGACATCGAAGTCATTACCGCGCCGGGCGAATACTATAATTGCGTGGCGACCTTCTTCAATGAATGGACAGTCCAGACCTTGGTCTATGAATGCGTCGCCGATGCCGGCGCTGTCCTCTGGGACGAACAGCCCGATGCCAAGATTGCCGAACGCCTGCTGCAGCACCGCGACATGCGCTTTCGGCTCAGCTACGTCCTCGGGTCCTGGGGTCAGGGTCTGGTAGCGCAGGCCGACGATGAAGACGGCTTCGGTGATGAACCCACCGCTTTCGAAGCCGAAGGCGAAGATGTCCCCGTCGCCGAGGAAATCGCCAGGATGCAGGCGACCCTTCAGGGCTATGTGGCGCGCATCCGCGTGCTTGCGGCCAAGGCCAAGGCTGACCTTGGCGTTGAGATCGAATCCTTGATTAAGGAAGACCGCGATGCGGCCCAGGACCTTTTTGAGGAGTGCCTACAGACGCTGCCCGACTTCGATGAATTGGTCGGCGACATTATGGACGAATTACGCAAGCGATTCGACCGGCTGAACGAGGGTTTGACCCGCCGCCCGGGCGGCTGGCCAGAATCTTGGGTGTTCGCATCTGACGACCGCGACGAGTTCATCCGGACTATCCGTCGCCTGTCGAGCAACTGGGCGCCGTCATTCGGAACGCTCTTAACGCCGCTGGTGGATGGCATCCGCATCCGCGGCCCATTCGCACCCCATTTCGGCAACGGCGAACGCAAGCTTGTCCTCCTTGATGGCGAGGGACTGGGCCATGCAAAGGATTCCGCAACCGGTGTGACTTCTCACATCACCAGCCGCTTCGATCAGGTCGACGTCATCCTCCTCGTTGACACGGCCAAGACGCCCATGCTCGATACTCCAACTTCGGTCATGCGCGCCGTGGCCGCTAGCGGACACCACGACAAGTTGGCGATTGCATTCACGAGCTTCGATCTGCTCAAGCGCCAAGCCAACCTTCCTACTCAGGCCGACCAGCGGGCCCACGTCATGGCCACGGTGAACCAAGCCCTGGCCAGCCTGCGCGAAGTCGTCGGCGTCCCCGTCATTCGGGCCATCAGCCGCGACATCGACGAGCGTTGCTTCATGTTAGGCTATCTCGATCGGGTCATCACTGACAAAAACCCGGCGCCTGCGGCTGAGCTGCTACGCCTGCTCGCCCACTTCGAGAAGGTTGGCTTTGCCAACGCGGCTTCCGTGCAGGTAAGGCCGGTCTACGAGCTAGCTCGCCTGCTGTTTTCGATCCAGGGTGCAGTAGCTGAGTTTCACAGCCGCTGGGACGCAATCCTCAGCCTGGGAGGCGCGCCGAACGTGCGACGCGCCCACTGGGCCGAGGTCAAGGCCCTTAACCGTCGCGTGGCGCTACGTATCGACAATTACGAGTATCGCGACCTAATGCCGGTGGCCGAACTCCTCGGCCGCCTGTCGGAATGGATCACACGCTACCTTGATACGCCGCTGCGGTGGGATGGCAAGCAACCATCAGAGGAGGAGGCCGAGTCCGCCCTGGGCCTCGTCCAGCGAGAGGTCTTCAAACGCCTAGGACCTTTGGCTGAGCAGCGTTTGATCGAGGCCGGATACGGCCGATGGACGCGCGCCTTCCACCTTTCCGGTCGCGGCTCAACCTTCGAACGCGCACGGGGGATCCAATCAGTTTACATCGAAAATGTTCCTGTGCCGGGGCCTGTGCTCGACCATAGATCGACCGACCTGCTGCGGGAGATGCAGAGCCTAGTAGGCGAAGCTATCGAGGCAGCGGGCGGCATGCTGATTGGGGAGGCTCTTGGATGAGCCGACCTGGTTCGCACTAAAGACCAAGTTTCAGTCGCTCACGTGGTCGCGGTATCAGTTACAATCGCCAAGTGGCTGACCCGCATTAACAAGTGGACATTTTCAAGGTCCGCTAAGCTCCCATTTCAGCCATAGCGGTCGAGGAAAACGATTCCCACTTTGGGTCGAACCGAGTCATTCATCATTCACTCGGTGGGCGGCTGATACGGGTCGTAAGCAGAAATTCTAAATGGGACACTGTTTGGCACCTTCTCATCCCGGCGCGGCGCGGCGGTATCCGCGCATGGCGAGCGCCGCGAGCAGCAAGGCGGGCAGCGCAACGCCGATGAGCGGACCGGCAATTCCGGCCGGCGCGGGTCCCATCAACTCTTCGTCCGCCTGGGTGAATTTCGGCATGGCGGCGTAATCCTGCGCGGTCAGCGACGCGCCCGCCTTGGCGCGGGACAGGAAGAATTCGCGCCAGTCGAGGTGAAAAGCGCGGATGCGGTCGAGAAAGGCGCGATAGCGCTTCTCCCCGGCGCCGGCGATGTCGGCCATCGCCTGATAGGTCAGATAGGCGGGCGAGAGATAGCCGAGCCTGTCCGCCATGTCGCGCTGGCGCGCAAGCTGCGCGTCATGTTCGGCGACGATCGCTTCGACGCGCTGAAACGCCGCCTCCTGCGTCGCCAGACGCCGCAGCGTCGCCTCCTGCGCGCCGCCGCCGCCCGCCGGCTTGCCGCCGCCGCCATGTTCGTCGGCGTAGCGCGCGAGCGATGCGTCGCGGGCGCGGTCGGCGTCGATCGAGGCCGCCCGGGCCGCGAGCACCATGTCGATGCGCGACGGCGCGGGATGGGCGAAGGCGGCGATACTGTTGATCGCGGCCGGCAGGATCATGGTGATCGCCAACCAGGCGCCGATCAGCGTCAGCGCGTTGAAGGCGGAGCTCCGGCCGAGCCCGTCGACCGCGGCGGCCAGCGCCGCCCAGAACAGGCCATACAGCAGCACCACGATGAGCAACGCCGCGAAGCCGGGCGAGGCAAGCCGCTCCCAGCCGGCGAAGATCCCGACGCCAGCGGCGACGGCGAGAAGCGTCACGGCGATCGGCGCGGCGACGCGCGCGGCGAGCTTGCCGGCGAGCGCGGCGCTGGGCCGGCGCGCCGAGGCCAGATTCATCGCCAGCGTTCCCTGCTCGCGCTCGCCGGCGAGCAGATTGAAGGCCATCGCCAGAACGACGAGCGGATAGACGAAGACGACGACGAAGGCGAGATCGGTCGCGCCCGACATCAGATTAGCGGGATTGTCGATCTCGTCGGCGAAGAGAAAACCGTCCTTCGAGCCCGTCGTCACCCGGACGGCGGGCGGAAGCAGGTCGCTCTGCCCGGTCGCGACGAGCGCCAAGGGCGCGGGCGCGAGCGCGGCGACCGCCGCGGCGGGGCCTCCGCCCATGAAGGCGGCGTTGCGCGGATCGCGAAACGGCGGCGGCTCCGGCGCGGCCTTTCCCTGCGTCTCGCCCTGCTGCAATTGCGCCAGCGTCTTCTGAAGGTTTGTGAGGCGCTGCGTCTCGTCGGCGCGGGCGCCCGCGATGGCCGCCTGTTGCGCCGCGACGCGCGAAGCGCCCATCGCAAGGGCGAACAGCGCGACGCCCGCCAACGCCAGCAGCGCAAACCAGATCGCGCCGTCACGGCGCATCATGCGCGCCTCGAAACGCACGCCTGCGAAGAAAGCCGATCCCATAGCGTGCCTCACACCGGCCGCAGTCGCCGCGCCGCGAAGAGCGCGAAAGCGCAAGCGAGCGCGAGCCAGGCGAACAGGCCGATCATCGGGAGGGCGCTGTAGCCGAGGGCGAAGACCGCGCCGGGCGCCCGATAGGCGAAGGAGGCGATCTGTCGCCAAAGCTCCGGGCCCGCGACGTAACTATTGTCGTGGGCGAAATGGATGAGGTTGTCGCTGACCTGGTTTTGGATATCGCGCCGATGCGCCTCGGCGGCCGTCGCGAAATCGAACTGGCTGCGGCTGTCGACGCCCGCGAAGGCCATGGAAATCGGCCGCAGCGCCAGCAGCGGGAACAGGAAGCCGGGCGCGGCGCGCAGCGCGTCCTGGCGGTCGAAGGCCGACTGCAGCGCGCCGAAGTGGCGATCGAAGATCGCATAGCCGCTCTCATCGTCCTTGCGGAGCGCAAGCCCGCGGAAGCTGACCGGCAGATCCTCGATGCGCGACACGCCGTATGTCTTGAGCGTCGCGTCGCGGAAAGCGACGAAGGCGGGATGGCTTTCGTCATGGCCGAATGTCTTCGCCTTGTCCTGCGCGACGCCCGCCCGAAATTCCTGCCATGTCGGCGTCGGCGCGAAGGCGCGCGCGGCGTCCGTGGCGAGGCGCGGCGCGAGAAAGGAATTGGCGAGCCAGAAGGCGAGCAGCGTCACGAGCGCCGCGCGGGAGTTTCTCGCCAAAGCCGAAACGCCCAGCGCCAGAAAGGCGAAGCCCGCGAGATAGGCCGCATAGGCTGCGCCAAGCGCGCCGAGCCGAAGGAATTGATCGGCGAGCGACAGGCGTTCTCGATCGACGAAGAAGACGAGGGCGAGCGCCGCGCCGAAAAAGACCGGCGCGAGCAGCGCGAATATGGCGCCGATGAGCGCCATCGCCTTGCCGGCGAGAATGTCGCGCGGCCTGGCGCCGACGCTGAGCAATTGTTTCAGCGTGCCGCTTTCCCGCTCGCCCGAGAAGCTGGCGAAACCCATGAGGATGACAATGAGCGGCGCGATCGTCTGCAGGATGAAGGCGAGCGACAGCGAACCGAGCCGCGCGCCGACGCCCCCGTCGCGCGCCTGTTTGAACTGGGTCTCGTTCTGCTTATGCGCCTCGAGCCATACCGCCGAGCCGACATAGGCGTCGACGCCGGGATCGGCGAGCGCCAGCGGGCTCAACGGCTTGAACGCGTATTGGCCGAAATGCGCGGCGGCGTGCGGATTCTTGGCGCTCTGTCCGACCCAGAGGTCGCGATCGGCTTGCGCCGCCGCGTCGCGCTCGCGCAGGATGCGGGCGTTTTCGACATAGCCGAAGGCGAGCGCGGCGAGCATCAGCGCGACGACGAAGGCGCAGAGCCAGACGAGGCGACGGTCGCGGAACAGCTCCAGCCATTCCTTGGCGGCGACGGCGCGCACGACGCGCCAGCGGCTCTTCTGGGGCGCAGTCGTGGCGAGTGGGGCGAGCGCGAGATCGCTCACGCCGCCGCCCTCGCGAAGAGATCGAGGTAGGCGCGCTCCAGCCCGAGATGATCGACGTCGTCGGCGCCGAAGACCGATGCAAGACGCCCCTGCGCCATGATACCGATCTTCGTGCCGCATTGCTTGGCCAGGAAGAGGTCATGCGTGACCATCAGCACCGCCATGCCGTCCTTGCGCAGCCGCTCGATCAGCGCGGCGAATTCATTGGCCGCGAGCGGATCGAGGCCGGAGGTCGGCTCATCGAGCACGAGCGCCTGCGCGCGCCTTGCGAGCGCGATGGCGACGCCGACCTTCTGGCGCATGCCCTTGGAATAGCCGCGCACGGAACGATCGATGGCGTCGCTCGGCAGGCCGGCGGCGGCGAGCAACGAGAGAAGCGTCTCGCGCGGCGCCTCGGCCCCGGAAATCTCGGTGAAATATTGCAGATTCTCGAGGCCGGTGAGCGCGCCGTAGAGCATCACCTGCTCGGGGATATAGGCGAGAAGCGCACGCGCCGCCGAGGGATCAACCGCCGCGTCGATCCCGCAGACGAGCGCCTGACCTGCGGTCGGCTGGATAAAATTCAAGAAGAGATTGACGGTCGTCGTCTTGCCGGCGCCGTTGGGGCCGAGCAGGCAGAACACCTCGCCCGCCGGCACGGTCAAATTCAAACGATCGAGCGCCGGCGCGTCGGCGCCGTCGTAACGCTTGGTGAGATTACGCGCTTCGAGCATGGCCGCATCCGCCTTACGGCTCAAAGCCGACGCGCGTGGCCCGCGTCGGCTTTGAAGTTCACGCAAGACTGCCTTTTAACACGCGGACGGTCAAGCGAGCGGCGGGCCCTACTTCTGCTTGTAGGCGTCCGTCACATCCTCGACCGTGCGCAAGCCGGGCTTTGGCGACATCACCAGCACCGCCATATTGCCGGGCGCATGTTCGTTCTTCCACATCTTGGTGTGGGCGAGGGGAATCTTCTCCCAGGGGAAGACTTCCGACATGCAGGGGTCGACGCGCCGATCGAGCACGAAGCGATTGGCGGCGGAGGCCTGCTTCAGATGCGCGAAATGCGAACCCTGGATGCGCTTCTGGCGCATCCACACATAGCGGGCGTCGAAGGTGAGGTTGAAGCCGGTGGTGCCGGCGCAGAACACCACCATGCCGCCGCGCTTCACCACAAGGCAGGAGACCGGGAAGGTCTGTTCGCCCGGATGTTCGAAGACGATGTCGACGTCCTTCTTGCCGGTGATGTCCCAGATCGCCTTGCCGAAGGCGCGGGCGTTCTTGGTCCATTCGTTGTACTCGGGCGTGTTGACCTTCGGCAACTGGCCCCAGCACTTGAAATCCTTGCGGTTGATGACGCCCTTGGCGCCAAGCGAAAGCACGTAGTCGCGCTTGCTTTCATCCGAGATGACGCCGATGGCGTTGGCGCCCGAGGCGGCGCAGAGCTGCACGGCGAACACGCCGAGCCCGCCGGAGGCGCCCCACACCAGCACATTGTCGCCGGGCTTCAACTGGTGCGGCGCATGGCCAAAGAGCATGCGATAGGCGGTGGCCAGCGTCAGCGTGTAGCAGGCCGCCTCCTCCCAGGTGAGGTGCTTGGGGCGCTCCATGAGCTGGCGGTCCTGAACCCGGCAGAACTGGGCGAAAGAGCCGTCCGGCGTCTCATAGCCCCAGATGCGCTGCGAGGGCGAGAACATCGGATCGCCGCCGTTGCACTCCTCGTCGTCCCCATCATCCTGGTTGCAGTGGATGATGACCTCGTCGCCGACCTTCCAGCGCTTCACCTTGGAGCCGACCGCCCAGACGATGCCCGAGGCGTCGGAGCCGGCGACATGA
The DNA here is from genome assembly GCF_015709515.1 of Methylocystis sp. H62. Lineage (GTDB taxonomy): Bacteria > Pseudomonadota > Alphaproteobacteria > Rhizobiales > Beijerinckiaceae > Methylocystis. The sequence goes on along the minus strand of NZ_JADNQZ010000050.1, from coordinate 128,893 downwards.
TAGGGATTTTTGTGAACGTCGAGGGTCGACACCGGCTCGCCGAGCGACGCCCAGACGCCGTTATAATTGACGCCCGCCGCCATCACGAGCACCAGCACGTCGTGGCTGTCGAGCTCCCAGGTCGGCAAGACCTCGAGCTGCATGGCGGTTTCCGGCGGCCCATGCCGCTCCTTACGGATCGCCCAGGCGTACATGTTCTTGGGAACATGCCCGAGCGGCGGAATCTCGCCCATCTCATAGAGGTCTTTCTTCTCGCTCAAGGTTTCGTTCCCTCCGACTTTGAATCTTGCGCCGATCAAGTTCCGGCGGAGCTTATAATAGGGCGACGGCGCGCTTCATAGCGCGAAATTCCTATGGATCGGCAAGTGTTTCTCGATGGCTGCAGGAAGCCTTTCGGCGCCCGCGCATTATTTATCTGCGCCTGGGGGCAGAAAGAGACCCGATGGAAACCGCGCCCGAGATCGATTTCATCGACATGGAGCCGCGCCCCGAGCTGGGCGCGAAGATCGTCGCCAAGCTGGCGCAACTGGAGAAGGTTTATGGGCGCATGACCGCCTGCCGCGTCGTCGCCAAGGGGCCGAGCGGCCATCATCGGACCGGCGGCCAGCATCATTTCACGATCTACATCGCGCTCCCCGACGGTCGCGAAGTGTCGGTGGAGCGCACGCCCGACGCCGACGAGCGCTTCATGAACGCTGATTTCGCCCTCAACGACGCCTTCAGGCGGGCGCGGCGGCAATTGCGCGATCAGTCGCGCCAGATACGCGGCAAGGTCAAGCATCACGAGACGGCGCCGACGGCCGTGGTGAAAAGCGTTTTTCGCGCCGACGGCTTCGGCTTCCTCGAAAGCGAGGATGGACGCGAGATTTATTTTCACCGCAACAGCGTTGCCGAACCCGGCTTTGACGCGCTCGAAATCGGCGAGCGGGTGGAGTTCCTGGAAGGCCAAGGCCGGGAGGGGCCGCAGGCCAGGCGCGTGCAGTCGCTGAACGAAATGGCGCCGCGCCCGACCTCGCAATAGGCGCGGCCCTAGAACCTGAAACTCAGGAAGGCCGGGGAAGCGGGGTTCTCCGGCCGGAGGCAGCGCCATGCCGCATAAGTTCAAGCCCGGCGATCCTGTCAGCTGGAAGACATCCCAGGGCGTGACGACCGGCAAGGTCGTCAAAAAGGTCACGGCGCGGGCGCGCGTAAAAGGCCATGTCGCCGAGGCGAGTACGGACGATCCGCAATATCTGGTCGAAAGCGGCAAGACGGGCGCCCGCGCGATCCACAAGCCAAAAGCGCTGAAGAAAGATGAGCGCTGACTCGACGCGTGCGTCGACTTACTCAAGCCGCCATATCACTCAATGGGTAAGTAAAATATCAGGCGGGCGGCCGCTGGGATTTCGGACGCTTACCGCCCGTTGCGCCCGTCTTCCTCCGGCGCTGGCCGCATGCTAAGCGCAACGGCGGAGGAGAGGCTATATGAACGACATGTCCGCCCCGCGCCGCGACAAGCCCTGGATGTTTCGCACCTACGCCGGTCATTCGACGGCCAGCGAGTCCAATAAGCTCTATCGCTCCAATCTCGCCAAGGGGCAGACCGGTCTCTCCATCGCCTTCGATCTGCCGACGCAGACGGGCTACGACTGCGACCACATTCTCTCGCGCGGCGAGGTCGGCAAGGTCGGCGTGCCGGTCTCGCATCTTGGCGACATGCGCGCGCTCTTCGACGGCATTCCGATCGCCGAGATGAACACGTCGATGACCATCAACGCCACCGCCGTGTGGCTGATGGCGCTCTATATCGCCGCCGCGGAAGAGCAGGGCGCGCCCCGCGCAAAACTGCAGGGCACGACGCAAAACGACATCATCAAGGAATATCTGTCGCGCGGCTCCTATGTGTTTCCGCCGACGCAGTCGCTGCGCCTCACGCAGGACCTCATTCTCTTCACCACGAAGGAATGCCCCAAGTTCAATCCGATGAACGTCTGCTCCTACCATCTGCAGGAAGCGGGCGCGACGCCGTCGCAGGAACTGGCCTATGCGCTCGCGACCGCCGTCGCCATTCTCGACGGCGTGAAAGCCGCGGGAATGCCCGAGGAAGATTTCGCGCAGGTCGTCGGCCGCATCTCCTTCTTCGTCAACGCCGGCATGCGCTTCGTCACTGAACTCTGCAAGATGCGGGCGTTCGCGGAGCTTTGGGAGGAGATCACGCGCGAGCGCTATGGCGTGAAGGACGAGAAGCTTCGCCGCTTCCGCTACGGCGTGCAGGTCAATTCGCTGGGCCTCACCGAGCAGCAGCCGGAAAACAACGTCTATCGCATCTTGATCGAGATGCTCGCCGTCGTTCTCTCCAAGAACGCCCGCGCGCGCGCCGTGCAGCTGCCGGCCTGGAACGAGGCGCTCGGCCTGCCCCGCCCCTTCGACCAGCAATGGTCGCTGCGCATGCAGCAGATCATGGCCTATGAGACCGACCTCTTGGAATATGGCGACATCTTCGACGGCAATCCCGAGATCGCCCGCAAGGTCGCATCGCTCAAAGCTGAGGCGATGGCGGAACTGAAGAAGATCGACGACCTCGGCGGCGCGGCTGCGGCGGTCGAGATCGGCTACATGAAGTCGAAACTGGTTGAAGCCAATACCGCGCGTCTCGAGTCGATCGAAGCCGGCGAGCAGATCGTCGTCGGCGTCAACAAATTCACCGGCGGCGAACCGTCGCCGCTTACTTCGGGCGACGACCAGATCATGGTCGTGCCCGAACATGTCGAAGCCGAGCAGATTGCGCGGCTGAAGGCCTGGCGCGAAAGCCGCGACCAGAAGGCCGCGCAAGCCGCCATCGAAGAACTGGCCCGCGCCGCCAAGGAAGGCCGCAACATGGTCGAGCCGTCCATCGCTGCGGCGAAGGCGGGCGTCACCACCGGCGAATGGGGCAATGTTTTACGCGGGGTGTTCGGGGAGTATCGCGCCCCGACCGGCGTCTCCTCGACGGCCCGACAGGTCGGCGGCGCGCTCGACGCCGTGCGCGGCGAAGTCGAGCGCGTGTCGCAAAAGCTCGGCAAGCGGGCGAAATTTTTGGTCGGCAAGCCCGGCCTCGATGGCCATTCGAATGGCGCCGAGCAGATCGCCGTGCGCGCCCGCGACGCGGGGTTTGACGTGATTTACGCCGGCATTCGCTCGACGCCGGCTGAACTCGTCGAGGCCGCGAAGAAGGAAGGCGCGCATTGCATCGGCCTCTCCATCCTCTCCGGCTCGCATGTGACGCTGGCGCATGAAGTCATCAAGCTGATGAAGCAGGAAGGCGTCGACGCGCCGCTGGTCGTCGGCGGCATTATTCCGCCCGCCGACGAGAAGCTTCTGCGCGACGCCGGCGTTGCGGCGGTCTACACGCCGAAGAACTACGACCTCAACGCCATCATGACCGACCTCGCCCACATCATCGAAAAGGCGGCGGTCTGATCGACTTTCGCGCGCCACGCCGCAGTCGTCATTGCGAGGAGCCAAGCGACGAAGCAGTCCCAGCGGCTGTCCTACAGCTCCGGATTGTCTCCAGACGTTTGCAATTGCAAGTCGAACAGCACTTGGTGTTCATCGTAAGTCAGTCAGCGTAATCGGATTATCTGCCGTTTTCGCCTCACTTGCCGTTTAATGTCCTCAGCGAAGCGATATCAAATGCGCCTCCGATATATAACCTTATTCACGCTTTGGGGGCCGACACCGCAATCCCTTAATCACAGGGCACCTTGTTAAGTCTTCTCAGCCCGTATAATTAATCGATTTTCCAGTTTCACGAGTTAATGAATGAGGACTTACCATGGACATATCTTCTCCTGCAAGCGCAAGAGAAATTGAGCATTTTATTTCGAAATTTGGCAAGAGGTATATAGAAGCTCTCTCGCACGTTAGAACGCTCATCGTAAAGGCCAGAAACGAACATGCAAATCTTGCATGCATTTACAGCATTTACTCTCGAGGGGATAAGAATGGCGGAAACGAAATTAAGCATCCGCGTAAAATTAGATTGAAACATGATAAGTATTGTTTGGACAACAACCTAATTAAGTCAAACGTATATAGTATGCCAGACATCGTAGGCATTACTATTTCTGTTACATATCCATCTGATATAAATACAGTTTGCGCCATGATAGATGCCCTATGTGAGCGCAAAGCTGTATATCCACAAATATACGACAAAAATAGAAACATAGAGCAGAATAATAATAGAACGACCAAAACCATATACGGCGAGGTCGTAGAAGATAATAAAAACAGCTATTTTGCCTGCCATTATCGGCTCCGGATGCGAAATGGCAGCGAGGAGCCAATTGTTGAGGTACAAATAAAAACTATTCTTCATGACGCATGGGAGCTAAAAACGCACGATTTGACGTATAAAAATTCATTTCCAGTTGCAGAATCGGACAAAGAGCACTTTGCTTTGCTTGGTAATGTCCTTTCTCAGCTGGATAGGCAGAGCGAGTGTCTAAGAAATTCAATAAGAAGAAGCAGCGTACTCCGGGATTCAAAGAGATCGTCTGTGCAATCCGAGACAATTATGCTTGCCGCTAGCCATGTCGCTGATAAGTCGCCTCTCCCAGAAGCGAAAGCCTTCGTCGATAAGATGCGTGCCGCAATCCAGCCAAACTACGTCCTATCGATCGGGCTTGGCGAAGTCGCTGAGTTGCGAGAGGAGGCAATATCTTTGTACGATCAGGGAGAGCACGCCTGTAGCAGTCTTTTTTTAAGCGCAGTTGCGGCATTATCTGGAGACAATTCATCCGAATTGGCTGCTCTTGAGCGCATTGACATGTGGTGTAGTGAGAAAGATCATGAAAAGCGAATAGTAGCCCATCAATACGCGCATATCGCTCACTTTTGTTTTGGAGATATAGGCAATGCAATCGATATAGCTGAATCAATATTTGATGAAGTGGAGACTCTCTGCTCGGGAGCTATCGACTCAACTAACAAGCTGGCAGCTCTGCGCAAAAAGAACTCGATTGCAAGTTCTTTATCTTATTATTTTGCGGAATTAATTGGCGCCGATGAAGGAGTAAAACGCCGCTCAATCGAGAGGGCGAAATATTTTAGTAAAATAAGTCTAGAATGTCTCGTTGAGATGCAACTTGTGCCCATTGGGACGTCAAATTGGTCGAGCATCATCGACGCGCCGTTCGTAGCGGAAAACGAGGATCGACTGTTTAATTCGATTGACAATGCAATTTTTGTTGTAATTCAAACAGCAGAAACTGCTTATGAACTTCAAGAAGCGTTAACTATGCTGGACTTAGTCAAGAAAAAGCGGCCTCCATCTCTGGGGCCGCTTCCTGATTTGCTTCATGACTTGCATGAACACTGCGCCAGATTGCGCTTACTCGACTGCGAGATAAGAGAGATCCCTGCCAGATAGCACTCAGTCTTCCACGAAAGGGAATCTGGCGAGAATGGTTTCATTCATCTTGTTCTGCATTGTCGAGTTCCTGTTCGTATCGCTGGCCAATCTTATGCCAAACGAAGGTTAGCGTTTGGTTGACAGGCGAGATGCGATAGCGAATCCACACCGCCCGCGCAAGATTCCCACGCCCGCGCAAAAAATGCAATGGCCCAAAACCTTCCACACCCTTTCGATATGGGTGTCGATTCCTCGCTTGGAAAGAGTGAAGTGAGGCCATTCGAATGGCGCGGAACAAATCGCGGTCCGCGCGCGGGACGCCGGCTTCGACGTGATCTACGCCGGCATCCGCTCGACGCCGGCCGAACTTGTCGAGGCGGCGAAGAAGGAAGGCGCGCATTGCATCGGCCTCTCCATTCTCTCGGGCTCGCATGTGGCGCTCGCCCATGAAGTGATCAAGCTGATGAAGCAGCAAGGCGTCGAGGCGCCGCTCGTCGTCGGCGGCATTATTCCGCCGGCCGACGAAAAGCTCTTGCGCGAAGCGGGCGTCGCGGCGGTTTATACGCCGAAGAACTACGACCTCAACGCCATCATGACCGACCTTGCCCACATCATCGAGAAGGCGGCGGCTTAGGCGCGCATCGCAACCTCTCCGCGTCATGCCCGCGCTTGTCGCGGGCATCCACGCAGCGCCAGTTCAGTCGGCCTGCCGCATAAGTGGCGATGGCCGGGACAAGCCCGGCCATGACGGCGCACCCGACGTTGCGGCTGTTGTAATCTCAGGTGCAGTCACTTGTCCTGCTTCCCCGCCATGCGAGAGGGTGCAACGGAAGGTCCCTCATCCTGAGGAGCGTGCGGAGCGCGCGTCTCTAAGGACGAGGGACCGTTTCCCGAAATCGCGAGCTGTCGGCATCGCAGTCCTCGTCCTTCGAGACGCCGCCTTCGGCGGCTCCTCAGGATGAGGATTGCTTCGGACGGCTTGGGCTTGTGCCGCGCGCCGCGCATGCGCAATAACCGACCTACGAAACCAAGCCCGGAAGTTTGATGACTGCCGACGCCATCGCCCCACCCGATTTCTTCAGCCGGGAGCGCACGGTCGCTGCGCCGACATTCAATCGCTGGCTCGTGCCGCCGGCGGCGCTCGCCATTCACCTGTGCATCGGCATGGCCTATGGGTTTTCCGTCTTCTGGCTGCCGCTGTCGCGGATCATTGGCGGCGCGCAGCCGAAGGAATGCCCTGAGACGCTCGGGTTTTTCGCCACGCTCGTGGCGACCAATTGCGACTGGAAGGTCAGCTGGCTTGGCTGGACGTTCACGCTGTTCTTCGTGTTTCTGGGCTCCTCGGCGGCGGTCTTCGGCCATTGGCTGGAGACGGCCGGACCTCGCAAGGCCGGGCTCGCGGCGGCCTGCTGCTGGTGCGGCGGCCTGCTCATCTCGGCGCTCGGGGTCTATCTCCATCAGATCTGGATGTTGTGGATCGGCTCCGGCGTGATCGGCGGCATTGGTCTCGGGCTTGGATATATCTCGCCGGTCTCGACGCTCATCAAATGGTTCCCGGACCGGCGGGGCCTCGCGACCGGTCTCGCCATCATGGGATTTGGCGGCGGCGCGATGATCGGCGCGCCGCTCGCCGACCGGCTGATGGGCTTCTATGCGACGCCGGCTTCGCCGGGCGTCTGGCAGACGTTCGTCACGCTCGCGGCGATTTATTTCGCCTTCATGGTCGCCGGCGCGCTCAGCTATCGGGTGCCGCCCGAAGGTTGGGCGCCGGAAGGATTCACGCCGCCCACGGCGGCCAAGAACGCCATGGTGACGCATCGTCATGTGCATCTCGACGTCGCATGGAAGACGCCGCAATTCTGGCTGCTCTGGGCCGTGCTCTGTCTCAACGTCTCCGCCGGCATCGGCGTCCTGGGCATGGCCTCGCCGATGCTGCAGGAAGTCTTCGGCGGCAGGCTGATCGGCCTGGACATGGGGTTCGATCAACTCAACGCCGATCAGAAAAAGCAGATCGCGGCGATCGCGGCGGGCTTCACCGGCCTGTTGAGCCTGTGCAACATCGGCGGGCGCATCGGCTGGGCCTCGGCGTCCGATAAGTTCGGCCGCAAGCTCACTTACGCGATCTTTTTCGTCGTCGGCATCGCGCTTTATTCGGCGGAACCCTTCGCGGCGAAGGGCGGCATGGTCGGCCTCTTCGTCCTGCTCTTTGCGGTCATCATCACCATGTATGGCGGCGGCTTTTCGACCATTCCCGCTTATCTCGCCGACATTTTCGGCACGCATCATGTCGGCGCCATCCACGGCCGGCTTCTGACCGCCTGGTCGACGGCGGGCGTGCTCGGACCCGTGCTTGTCAATTACATTCGCGAATATCAGCTGAGCGTCGGCGCGCCGCGCGAAGACGCCTATAATCAGACGATGTATGTGCTCGCGGGCCTGCTGCTCTGCGGTCTCGTCTGCAATCTGCTCGTGCGGCCCTGCGCCGAGAAATATTACATGAGCGACGAAGAGGTCGCGGCGCAAAAGCACATCACGGTCGCCGAGGTCGTCAAGGAAGAAGACGAAACCCACGCCGACTTCGAGGATTTTGTCGAAGAAGGGTTGGACCCCGCCCCGACCGACGCCGATCCGCCGGCCCCCGCGCGCCCGTCGCCCGGCTCAAAGGGCGGATCGCTGCTGCTGGTTTTCGCCTGGGCCGCCGTTGGCGTCCCCCTCGCCTGGGGCGTCTGGACGACACTTCTCAAAACCGCCGCGCTGTTTCACTGATCTTGTGAAGGCGCCGTTCTTCGACGCCACTTCCCTCAGCGTATTCGGCGAACAACAGTCCTAAATGTTGGCGCAAAATACCTGCCCCTTGCGGGGAGGTCGGCGGGCACAGCCCGCCGGGTGGGGCTTGGCGTATCAGATCGAGTGGAATGCCACCCCACCCGCCCCCGCTTCGCGGGGCCACCCTCCCCGTAAAGGGGAGGGATGCGCAAACGCACAGGCGTCGCGCGATTGCCTGCGCCTCGCCTTGATCGCGGCCGGCTTGTTTGCCAGAAGTCGGAGTCGCTTGGCGCCTTCGTGATTCGTCGCGGGGCCGACAAACGAGACGAGGGCCTCTATGGCGACCGCTTGCACGAATGGGCTCGACACCGGTTTTGTCGATCTCGGTTATATGAAAGTCGCCGTTCTTGGCGTGGTGCAGGGCATCACCGAGCTTCTGCCGATCTCCTCCACCGCGCATATGCGCATCGTGCCGGCGCTGCTCGGCTGGAAGGATCCCGGCTCCGCCTTTTCAGCAGCGATGCAGCTCGCGGCGCTCGCCGCCGTCGTCAGCTATTTCTGGAGCGACATTCGCGCGCTCGCCGAGGGCTCCGTACGGGCGCTGGTGCGACGCGATTTCAACGACTGGACCTTTCGCTTCGTGGTCTGGATCGCGCTCGCGACCGTCCCGATCGGCATCGCCGGCCTCGCGCTGTCGCATACGCTCAACACCTGCGGCTCGCCGCTGCGCACCCTGCCGGTGATCGGCATTTCCTGCATCGTGATGGCGGCGCTGCTCGCCATCGCCGAGCTCTATTGCAATCACAAGCGCACGCTCGAACATGTCAGCCTGAAGGACGCGATGATCGTCGGATTCGCGCAGGTCGGCGCGCTCATTCCGGGCGTGTCGCGCTCGGGCTCGACTCTGACGGCGGCGATGTTTCTCGACCTGAAGCGGGAGGAAGCGGCGCGCTTTTCCTTCCTGCTCGGCCTGCCGGCGATCGCCCTCGCGGGCCTCAAGGAGCTGTGGGAGCTACATAAGGCGCAGCTCGATTTCCACGGCTGGGCGGTGCTGACGCTCGGGCTTTTCGTCGCCTCGATCTCCGCCTTTGTCGCGATCTGGGGCTTGCTGCGGATTCTCGAGCGCTTCTCCGCCTGGCCCTTCGTCTTCTACCGCGCCTTCATCGGAATCGTGCTGCTCGTCGGCTTCTACGCGGGCTTTTTGGCGTAAGGCCGTCATTGCGAGCGAAGCGAAGCAATCCAGAGTGGCACCCACGACTCTGGATTGCTTCGTCGCTCCGCTCCTCGCAATGACGGATATTAATTATTCCGCCGCCACTTTGAGCCGCTCGCGCGCCTCGGCCCGCAGATCGTCGATCGGCGTAAGCTGGCCCTTGGCTTCATAGTGCCAGAAGGTCCAGCCGTTGCAGGCCGGCAGGCCCTGCGCCAGCGCCCCGGTCTTGTGGATCGAGCCGACGAATCCGGAGAGCGACAGCGCCCCGTCGGCGCGCACCACTGCACGATGGCGCCGCCTAGCGTCAACGAGCGTCGCGCCCGGCGCGATGAGTCCCGCTTCGACGAGGCTGGCGAAGGCGATGCGCGGCTCCGTGCGCTTCGATGGGGCCGTCGCGAGCGTTTCATGCGGCAAGGGTTCGATCGCTGCGATCCGCGCGCGCGCCGCGGCGCGATAGTCGCCGTCGCGCTCGATGCCGAGCCAGTCGCGCCCGAGGCGCTTGGCGACGGCGCCGGTCGTTCCCGTGCCGAAGAAGGGATCGAGCACCAGATCGCCTGGCTTCGAAGCGGCGAGTATGACGCGCGCGAGCAGCGCTTCCGGCTTTTGCGTCGGATGGGTCTTGCGGCCCGCGTCATCCTTGAGACGCTCGGTCCCGCCGCAGATCGGCAGGAGCCAGTCGGACCGCATCTGGCAATCTTCGTTCGCCGCCTTCAGCGCCTCGTAATTGAAGGTGTAGTTCTTGGCGCTTTGGTCGCGCGCCGCCCAGATCATCGTCTCATGGGCGTTGGTGAAGCGACGGCCGCGAAAGTTCGGCATCGGATTATTTTTCCGCCAGACGATGTCGTTCAGGATCCAGAACCCGAGGTCCTGCATGATCGCGCCGACGCGAAAAATATTGTGGTAGGAGCCGATGACGAAAATCGTCGCCGAGGGCCGCATCACCCGGCGCGCCTGCGCGAGCCAGTCGCGCGTAAAGGCGTCATAGGCGGCGAAACTCGCGAATTTGTCCCAGTCATTATCGACCGCGTCGACGAGACTTTGATCCGGGCGATGCAAAGGATTGGCGAGCTGCAGATTATAGGGCGGATCGGCGAAGACGAGATCGACGCTCTCCTGCGCCAGTCGCTCCATCGATGCGACGCAGTCGCCGCACAGGATTTCATTGCGCGCCGTCGCGCGGAGCGGCCCTTCATTTGTGCGCCCGATACGCGTGACCTGATTTCGGGCTTTGAGGCGAGCCGCCCCGACGCGCGCGCTACGCATGAACTGAACACCATCAACGCAACCAACATGCGAGATAGTGAAGGAGGGAGGTAAAGGGGGCGTTTAGATTGGCAAAACGCCGACGTCTCTTTTTCGAACGGAAGTCTTAAAGAAGTAAAAAGGTTAGCGAATAGTTGACGAAGGCCTCACGCCTCGCGCACGGGCGCGAAGCTGACGCGATGCGCCGGGCTCGCGCCGTGCAGCGCCAGCGCGTCAAGGTGACGCTGCACGGCGTAGCCGACATTGGTCTCAAAACCATAGTGCGGATAATGGACGGCGAGGCGGCGCATCATGGCGTCGCGCGCGACCTTGGCGACGATCGAGGCTGCGGCGATCGAAAGCGCGGTCGCGTCGCCCTTGATGATCAATTGGCAAGGGCAGTTGACCGGCGGCCGGTCGTTGCCGTCGATGAGAAGATAGGCCGGCGTCTGGGAAAGGCCGGCGACGGCCCGCGCCATCGCCGCGAGCGTCGCCTGGCGGATATTGATGCGGTCGATTTCCGCGGGCGCGACGAAGGCGACGCTCACGGCGAGAGCGCTGGCCATGATGCGCTCAAACGCTTCTTCGCGCTGCGCCTGATTCAGCGCCTTCGAATCATCGAGGCCCCGCGGCCGTCGTTCGGGATCGAGAATCACCGCCGCCGCCGCCACCGGACCCGCGAGCGGCCCGCGTCCGACCTCGTCGACGCCGGCGATCGGCCAGACGCCTTTCCGGCGCAGCTGCGCTTCCAGCCGAAAATGAGGCCCCTTCGCCGTCACCAACGCTCCCCCCGGGCTGATCGCTAAGGGCGCCGCGCAACAGTGGCGTCAGCGCAGAACCGCGCAGCGAATAAAGCGCGGTGCGCGGGGGGCTGGCAACCGGAAAGACGGCGTTTGCGGCGGCGTCCAAAGAATTCTCGGCCCGCGCGAGCGCGATAAGCTCGGCGGAGACCAGCCTAGGATGGGCTCAGAAGAGGTTGAGCTGCTGCGGCGCGCGTCGGGGCGGCTCGAACAGATCCGTTCGCAATCTTGTTTTCTGCGCAAAACCGAGCCGAGCGGCCGCAAGCTCGAAACGCCGGCCGATCATCCAGGCGTAGGGCCCATCGCCTTTCATGCGGGTCCCGAAAGACGCATCGTAAAGCTTGCCGTCTCGCGTCGAACGCACCAGCGCGAGGGCGCGGCGGGCCCGGTCAGGAAAATGCGTCGCCAGCCATTCGGTGAAAAGATCGCGCAATTCGTGCGGCAGCCGCAGCATCACATAGCCCGCCTCGCGCGCGCCGGCGGCGTGGGCCCGCGTCAAGATTCGCTCGATCTCGTCGTCATTGATGGCGGGAATGATCGGCGCCGTCATCACCGCCGTCGGCACGCCGGCGGCGCTGAGCTTTTCGATGGTTTCGAGCCGCAACTCGGGTGTCGCGGCGCGCGGCTCCATCAGCCGCGCCAGCTTGCGGTCGAGCGTCGTCACCGAGATCGCGACCTTCGCGAGGCCCTTGGCCGCCATTGGCGCAAGCAGATCAAGGTCGCGCAGGACGAGCGCGGACTTCGTCACGATGCCGACCGGATGATTGGCGCGCGCCAGCACTTCGAGGATCGAACGCATGACGCGATGGCTCTTCTCGGCGGGCTGATAGGGATCGGTGTTGGTGCCGATGGCGATCGTCTTGGGAACGTAGCGCGGCGCCGACAATTCGCGTTCGAGAAGCTGCGCCGCGCCGTCCTTGACGAAGATCTCGGTCTCGAAATCAAGGCCGGGCGAAAAGCCCATATAGGCGTGCGTCGGCCGCGCGAAGCAATAGACGCAGCCATGCTCGCAGCCACGATAGGGGTTGATCGAGCGATCGAAAGAAATGTCCGGCGAATCATTCCTGGTGATGATGGTGCGCGGCTTCTCGACGTGGAAATTGGTCTTGAGCGCCGGCAGACTCTCGAGCGACCCCCAGCCGTCGTCGGCCTCCTCGCGGGTCTCCTTCTCGAACCGGCCGCTGCGCTTCGACAACGCGCCGCGGCCGCGCCGGCGACCGGCCTCGATGAGGGCCGCAGCGTCGATCGGCTGCGGCGCGCCCGTTATCTCTGTCGACGCCTGAGCCGCACCCATGTTCGCAACCTCTGCCCAGCGTCGCCCCGAGCATCGCCGTGGCGACCGCTCAGAACTTGACGCTAATCAGAACATATAGAGAACACGCTATCGGCGCAAGCGGCCTTCCGAACAAAAAAGCGCGCCGACTCTCGACGCCTCCTAATGCTGCGCTTGAGGCGCCTTCACCGCACCAGAATATTCCTGAACTGCCAGGGATCGCTTTCGTCGATATCTTCCGGGAACAGCCCGGGACGTCCCTCGAGCGGCGTCCAATCCGTGTAATAGCCCTTCACCGGGCCGAGATAGGGCAGTTGCACTTCGAGGCAGCGCTTGTAGTCGACCTCGTCGGCTTCGACGATTCCCGCCTGCGGATTCTCCAGCGCCCAGACCATGCCGGCGAGCGCCGCCGAACTCACCTGCAGTCCGGTGGCGTTCTGATAGGGCGCGAGATCGCGGGTCTCCTCGATCGAGAGCTGCGAGCCGTACCAGTAGGCGTTCTTGGCGTGGCCGTAGAGCAGCACCCCGAGTTCGTCGATTCCATCGACGATCTCGTGTTCGTCGAGAATCGTCCAGCTCTCCTGCATCTTGCCGGCGGCGCCGAACATCTCGTGCAAAGACAGCACCGCGTCGTCGGCGGGATGATAGGCGTAGTGACAGGTCGGACGATAGATCGCCTGACCCTTCTCGTCGCGCAGCGTGAGATAATCCGCGATCGAGATCGACTCATTGTGGGTGACGAGGAAGCCATATTGCGGCCCCGGCGTCGGACACCATGAGCGCACGCGCGTATTGGCGCCGGGCGACAGCAGATAGATCGCCGCCCCGCAGCCGGCCGGATGCGTGCGGCCGATGTCGGGCAAGGATTTTTCATGCGTGCCCCAGCCGAGCTCGGCGGGCTGCAGGCCCTCGGAGACGAAGCCCTCGACCGACCAGGTGTTGACGAAGACATTGCGCGGCTTCGGATCGCGCGCGCGCTGGGTGTCGCGTTCGGCGATGTGAACGCCCTTGACCCCGAGCTTTTGCGCGAGCGCGCCCCATTCGGCGCGCGTTTCCGGCTCCTTGTCGAAGGCGCCGGTGTCGCGCGCGATATCGACGAGCGCCTGCTTCACGAACCAGGACACCATGCCGGGATTGGCGCCGACGCAGGAAACCGCCGTCGATCCGCCGGGATTTTTGCGGCGCTCTTCGAGCACCGTCTCGCGCAGGGCGTAATTGGTGCGCGCTTCATTGGACATGCTCTTGTCGAAGTAGAAGCCCGGCCATGGCTCCACCACCGTGTCGACGCACAGCGCGTTCAATTCGCGCGCGAGCTTGATGATCGCGAGCGAAGAAACGTCGACCGAGAGATTGACGACAAATCCCTGGCCCTCACCCTTGGTCAAAAGCGGCGTCAATACTTCGCGGTAGTTCTCCGGCGTCAGCTTGGTTTTGAGAAAAGCTATGCCCCGCTCGTCGAGCAGACGGCGATGCGTATCGACAGGGTCGATGACGGTGACGCGCGATGTGTCGAAATCGAAATGGCGCTCGATCAGCGGCAAAATGCCTCGGCCGATGGAGCCGAAGCCGATCAGCACGATCGGACCGGTGATTTTGCCGTAATTTGGCCAAGTCGACATGAGGCGCAGCTCCCGAGAAAGATATTGCGCCGCGATAAAGCAAGCGCGGACGTATTAATCAAGAGCTTGAGAGATCGGCGGCGGGCGCATGGCGCGGCGCTGGGTGCGCGTTTTTGCATCGCGCTCGGCGACACGCAGGCCAGTTGGGCGTCTTCGACGACATCCGGGCTTGGCTCATCGAGTGATGAAGATGCGCAAGGGCCCCTCGTCCTTCGAGACGCCCTCTTCGAGGGCTCCTCAGGATGAGGGACCTTGGGGTTCTGGCGTCTTGGATGACGCAAACGACATGTTGGTAAGCGGTCCTCATCCTGAGGAGCCGTCCGCAAGTGGGGTTTACCCGACTTGCGAATTTGAATGTCGATCTCGGGCAATCCCGAGATCCAAGGCGGCGTCTCGAAGGACTAGGACCGCGACGCCAAAGGTTTGCGATGCAGCGTTCCCCCGCGCAACCCCTTATTCACGCAGGCGCAGCGGCGTTGCCGTCGATGCGTCCCTGCAGACCGTTGGGCAGGCGCGGATTGGGCAGAATATAGCGCCCGCGCTCGCGCACCATTCTGGTCACCGCCGCGAAATCGAGCTTGCCGGAGCCCAGAAGCGGCACTTGCTCGACGATCGCGACCTCCGCCGGAATCATCAGGTCGGAGGCGCCCTTCGATTTCGCGTAGGCCTGAAAATCGGCGCGCGTCGCGTCCTTGCGCTGCGTGACAAGAATGATCCTCTCGCCCTTGCGCGGATCGACCTCGGTCGCCGCCGCCGACAGCGCGTCGGGCCAAAGTTCCGCCGCCAGCTGTTCGATCGCCGCGAGCGACACCATCTCGCCGCCGACCTTGGCGAAGCGCTTGGCGCGCCCCTTGATCGTCACATAGCCCTGCGCGTCGATGGCGACGATATCGCCCGTATCATGCCAGCCGTTCTCGGTCGGCTGCACCACGCCGGGCTTGTCGATCTTGAGATAGCCCATCATCACATTCGGCCCTCGCACCAAGAGCCTGCCGCCGTCCTCCACGCCGGGAACGGGTTCGAGCCGATGTTCGACGCCCGGCATCAGGCGTCCGACGGAGCCAAATCTGTTGAACATCGGCGTGTTGAGCGCGAGGACCGGCGACGCTTCCGTCACGCCGTAACCTTCAAGGATGCGGACGCCGAACTTCTCCATCCACAAATCGCGTGTCGATTGTTTCACCGGCTCGGCGCCGGCGACGACATAACGTATCGACCGGAAGTCATAAGCGTGCGCCGGTCGCGCGTAACCGGCGAGAAAAGTGTCCGTCCCGAAAAGAATCGTGGCGTTTGAGCCGTAAACCAGCTCCGGCACGATGCGATAGTGCAAGGGCGAGGGATAAAGATAGATCGGAACGCCGGAGATCAGCGGCAGCGTGAAGCCGACCGTCAGACCGAAGGAATGGAACATCGGCAGCACGTTGAAGACCTTGTCCGTGCGGCCGAAGTCGATGCGCGCGGCGGCCTGCGCCGCATTGGCGAGCATGTTTCGATGCGACAAGGCGACGCCCTTCGGCGCGCCTTCCGACCCCGAGGTGAAAAGGATCGCCGCCATCTCCGCGGCCTTGCGCGCCACGACGGGCTTGCGGAAGCGTCGGAGCGCGTCCAGCCTGTCGGCGAAGGAGATGCGCGCGCGCATGTCTTCGAGATAGACGAGCGCAACTTTCTCTTCGAGCGCTGCGACAAGCTTTTCGAGCTTGGCTTTCTCGATGAAGCCGCGCGACGTCAAAATCGTCCTCGCCTGCGCCGCCTCGCAGCCCGCCAGAATATTGGCGGCGCCGGCGGTGAAATTGATCATCGCCGGCGCGCGGCCGGCTGAAACGACCGCGAGGAACGAAACGCCGGCGCCATTGGCGTTCGGCAGCATCAGTCCGATCGCGTCGCCCGGCCTGCCGATCGCGGCGATCTTGCCGGCGAGCGCGCGCGTCCCGATCAGCAGCCTGCGATAGCTGAGTTTGCCGGCGATCGGATCTTCGAGAGCGACGCGCGACAGCCCGTGCGTGCGCGCGGCTTCGACCACGGCTTCGAAAAGCGTGCGATCGGCGTTAGTCGCGCGGAAGACGAGATCCGACATGATCTGATAGAGCGCCGCGCCGGCCGCCATCCGCCGCGCCTTGCCTTTCAGCGCGTCATCGACCGTGAGGCGAATAGGTTCGAGCACGGTGAGCGTGAATTTCGGAAACCACCGCCGGCGCGCCTGTTCGCGCGTCAGCCGCGAGAACATCGTCGCCTCGGCGCCGTCGATGTGCACCGGGACGACCATCGCGCCGGATTTTTCCGCGATCAGCCCCGCTCCGTCATAGACTTTCATCAGACTGCCGGTGACCGTCAGCCGGCCTTCCGGGAAGATGACCAGCGGATTCCCGTCCTTGACCGCATTGATCAGCGCGCGCGCGCCAAGCGGATTGGCCGGATCGAGCGGGATCACGCGCATGAATTTCAAAAACGGCTTCGCCCACCACGTCTGCGAGATTGCGCGGTCGACGGCGAAGACCGGCTGCTTTGGCATGACGGCGAAAATCGCCGCGGCGTCGAGAAAACTCACATGGTTGAGCGCGACGATCGGATTGGGTCCCGCCTTCTCGAAATTTTCGAACCCCTTCACCTCAAGACGATAGAAGGCGCGAAAGTAGATCGAGAGCAGATCCTGCAACGGCGACGCGACGACCGCCGTGACGATCCAGATCGACGCGACGAGCGCGACGACGGCCAGGCCAATCAGCAGCGCCGCGAAAGAGACGCCCAAGCTCTGCAGACCCGCAACCCCGAGGCCGCCAAGCGCCATGAAGGCGGCGTTCTGCACATTCACGGCGGCGATGGTGCGGGCGCGCTGCTGCGGCGCGCTCTGCGCCTGAATGGCGGCGAAGGACGGAACGATCATCAGCCCGCCGGCGACCGCGAGCAGTGAAAGATCGATCGCGGCGCGCCAGGCGAGCGGCTGAGCGAAATAGGCCTGCGGCGCCAGCGCCGTCGCTGCGGCGGGCGCATTCGAAAGGAGCAGCGCGAGCCCGAGGTCCGCGGACGCAAAAGCGACGAGCGCCGCGCCGACGGCAGTCGGCAGCAGCACGATCTTGCCCTTGAGCAGGAAGGCGGCGAGCCCCGATCCGATGGCGATGCCGACGGCGAACAGCGCCAGATGAATGCTGACGAGGATCTCCGCGCCATGCAGCGTCTGGGTGATGAGCGAGGGCGTCAACGACATGGCGATCGAGCCGAAGAGCCAGAAGAGACTCGTCACCACGGCGAGCCGCCGCAGTTCTCGTTGACCGCGCAAATGCCGCAGCAATTTGAAAGTTGAGCGGAAGACGTTGGCGTCGATCGCAAGATCGGGATCGGCGCGCCTCGTTGGGGGAATTAGCCACGCCGCGCCAAGCGCCAGCGCCGCGACGCCCATGACTCCCGCGGCGAGGATCACCCCGTCGCCGACATGCAACGCCATGCCGCCGGCGACCGTGCCGCTGAGAATTGCGAAAAAGGTCGCGCTCTCGACGAGCGCATTGCCCGCCGGAAGTTCGTCGCGCGTCAGATGGTCGGGCAAGATGCCGTATTTGACGGGGCCGAACAGCGCGCCGGTGACGCCGAAGAGAATGAGCGCGCCAAAGAGCGTCGGGATATTGGCGAACAGAAAGCCGGTCGCGGACAATGCCGCGACGGCGATCTCCGCGAGGCTCACCCAGCGCACGACCCGCGCCTTGTCATATTTGTCGGCGAGCTCGCCGCCGATCGCCGACAGAAGAAAAAACGGCGCGATGAAGGCCGCGCCGGCGAGCGTCACAAGCGACGCGCCGCCCTCGGCCGCGTGCGCCAGGATCAAGAGCACCAGAGCGTTCTTCAAGAAGTTGTCGTTGAAGGCCGCGAAGAACTGACGCCAAAACAATGGCGCGAAACGCCGCGAAGCGAGAAGCGAATGCGTCATGTCGAAGTTTCCGGGAGATGCGTCGTGACTTTCGCCGATGACCCTTAAGGTTCGGTCAAGTCGGACGCGTTGCAATGGGCGTTGCGATCGGCGTTGCAATCGGATCGAAGGTCAGCCTTTCGCCATGAACTATGTTCAATATGGAGACTGCAGCGCTTTTGCTCTGCCGTCAACAAGAAAATGAACGGTGTTCATGCCGAATTGGGAGACGCCTTTGAACGAGAAGAACGCCGACGCGGGAGCCGACCGCCGGTCGCAATTGCGTGACCGGCTTATCGACATCGCGCAGGAGACGGTGGCGGCGCAGGGTCTCGCCGGGCTTAAGGCGCGCGATCTCGCCGCCGCGGCCGGTTGCGCGCTCGGCGCGATCTATACCGCTTTTCATGACCTCGACGAGCTGATCCTGCGGGTTAACGCGCGCACCCTGGCGCGCCTGGAGGCCGCGCTCGACGCGGCGTTCGTGGATGCAGAGGCGGAGCAGGCGCTCGAAGCCATGGCGCGGGCCTATCTGAGCTTTGCGAGAAAAGAGGAGCCGAGCTGGCGCGCGCTGTTCGAGCACCGATTGCCCCCTGGCGCGCCCGTGCCGGCCTGGTATGCGGACGCGCGCAACCGCCTGTTCGGTCGGTTGGACGCGCCGCTTGCGCAACTACTCCCGGGCAGGGACGCGACGGCGCGCGCCGCGCTGGCGCGCACGCTGTTTTCGGCCGTGCATGGAGTCGTGGCGCTGGGGCTCGAGGAGAAGATCGCCGAGACCCCGCCAAAGTTGCTGGATGAGCAGCTCGGCGTGCTGATACGGCTTCTCGCAGCGGGACTGATGATGGAGTCGGCCCGCTTGATTTGAGCCGCGCGAGCTGACATAGGCGCGCATGACTTACATTCTGCTGTTTGCCGTAGCGACCTGGGCGGGCGCGCAGAATGCGCTTGCCGGCGGCGGCTCCTTCCTCACGCTTCCCACCCTGATGTTCACGGGCATGGACGCGCTGGCCGCCAATATCACGTCATGCGCGGCGCTGTTCCCGGCGCAGGTCGCGACCGGCTGGACCGGCCGCAAGCTGGCGAGGGGCGCCAACGGGCTTTCGCTGCGCACGCTGTTCGTGATCAGCATCGTCGGCGGCGCCGTCGGCGCGGCGGTGTTGCTGGGCACGCCGCGCGGACTCTTCGCGCGTCTCGTGCCATGGCTCGTGCTCTTTGCGACGGTGGTCTTCGCCTGGGGCAGTTTCTTCCGCAAGCCCGTCGAAACCCATAGCCATCTCGGCCGGCCGCGCGCAGCCCTCGCGCAATTTCTGATTTCGGTTTACGGCGGCTATTTCGGCGGCGGCATCGGCTTCCTCATGGTCGCCGCGCTGACCATGGCCGGACAGGGCGTGCGCGTCGCCAGCGCCACCAAAAACGTTCTGGCCGGCGTCATGAACGCCTCCGCCGTCGCGATCTTCCTATTCTCGCCGGATCTGCACTGGCCGCAGGCGCTGGTGACGAGCGCGGGCGCGACGATCGGCGGGATCATGGGGGCGCGCCTGATCCATCACATCGACGAAAAAATCCTGCGCATCTTCATCGTCGTGGTCGGCGCCGCGCTGACCGTCGGCCTCTTCCTCAGAGCGCCATAATCCGGGCGCCCGACGCGTTCAGCGCGACGTGGCCGTCCCGCCCGCCATCGCCTTTTCGATCTCCGGAATGAGCGTCGTCGCGATCGCCGAAGGCGTCAGCGGTCCGACGAATTTATAGGCGATGGTTCCGTCGCCCTTGATTACGAACGTCTCGGGCACTCCATAAACGCCGAAGTCGATCGCCGTGCGGCCGGCAGGGTCGACGCCGACGCGCGCGAAAGGATTGCCGCCCTCCTCAAGAAAACCTAGGGCCTTCGCCGTCTCGTCCTTGTAGGAGAGCCCGTAGAGCTCGACGCCTTTGGCCTTGAGCGCTTGATCGCCAGCCATCGCCATGAGCGCCGAATGCTCCTGTCGGCAGGGTCCGCACCAGCTGGCGAAGACGTTGACGAGGCTCACGTGACCCTTGCGCAAGTCTTCGGTCGACAGACCCGGAACGCCGGCCAATCCTTCAAGCGCGGGCAGATCGAAAGCCGGCGCCGGCCTACCGATCAGCGCCGAGGGGATGCGCGACGCGTCGCCGGAGAACAGCCGCACCAGGAAGACGAGCGCCAGCAACGCGAAGAGCGCCAGCGGCAGAAAGCGCAGCGCCGAGCGCGGCGCGACGGCGTCGCTCACGCGCCCTCTCCTTCATCGCGCGCGCCAGCCGCGCCAAAGCGCGCCAGCGCCGCGCGCAGGCGGCGATAGTCGAGGACGATGCGCAAGGTCACGACGCCGAGCGTCGCGGCCGTCACGCCATAGGCGGCGGCGATGTAGAACCCGTGGCCGCTCATTCCGCCGCCTCCATGCTTTCGTCTCCGGCGACTTCACCGGCGCGGACGGCCTGCATCGACAAGCGCGCGAGGCGTCGCCGCAGGATTTCGTTGCGGATCGCCATGATATGCAGCGTCGAGAACAGCAGCGTCGCGGCGAGCGCCATGACGATGAGCGGCCACAGCATCGATCCGGAGATCGCCGGTCCGTCAATGCGAAACACCGAGGCCGGCTGGTGCAGCGTGTTCCACCAGTCGACCGAATATTTGATGATCGGAATGTCGATGGCCCCGACGAGCGTCATGATCGCCGCGATGCGCGCGCCGCGCGGCGTGTCGTCCATCGTCTGCCTGACGGCGATGAGACCGAGATAGAGGAGAAAGAGAACGAGCATCGAGGTGAGGCGCGCGTCCCACACCCAGAACGTTCCCCACATCGGCTTGCCCCACAGCGAGCCCGTGACGAGGCAGATGAAGGTGAAGGCGGCGCCGAGGCTGGCGGCGGTTTTCTGCGCCGCGTCGGCGAGGGGATGACGCCACACCAGAACGCCGAGCGACGCCGAGGTCATCACGATATAGGCGAAGATCGCGAGCCAGGCGGACGGAACATGGATGTACATGATCCGGACGGTTTCGCCCTGCTGATAATCGGGCGGCGCCGTGAAGGCGCCGTAGAGCCCGATCGCCAGCAGAAGCGCCGTGGCGCTTGAGAGCCACGGCAACGCGCGTTCTGCGAAACGCAGAAAGCGCGTTGGATTAGCGTAAGTGGACAGAAAGCTCATGACCGCCGGAAACTCCCGCCGACCGTCTAAGCTGCACGGCCATCAGCGTCAATTGGCGGCCTTGGACGGCGGCTTGGTCGTGTCCTTGGCGACTTCCTTGGACTGCTCGGCGAGGATCTGCGCCCTCGGCTTGCCGTGCAGAAGTTCGACGGCCGCGTTGAGCTGCTTGTCCTTCGCCTCATCCGGCGGGACATAGGCCTGCGAGCCGGTCTTTTCCTCGTCGCCCGTCTTGAGATGGCCCTTCAGCGAGGCTTCGCCCTTGGTGTCGTCCTTGCCTTTGAGCTCGTCCGGCACGTCCTGCAGGATGATCATGTCGGGATCGATGCCCTTGGCCTGGATCGTGCGGCCGGACGGCGTGTAATAGCGCGCCGTCGTCAGCCGCAGCGCGCCGCTCGAGCCGCCGAGCGGGATGATGGTCTGCACGGAGCCCTTGCCGAAGGACCGCGTGCCGATCAGCGTCGCGCGCTTGTGATCCTGCAAAGCGCCGGCGACGATTTCGGACGCCGAGGCCGAGCCGCCGTTGATCAGCACGACGACGGGCTTGCCCTTCGACAGATCGCCGGAGCCGCGGGCGTTGTAGCGCTGGGTTTCGTCGGCGTTGCGGCCGCGCGTCGACACGATCTCGCCCTTGTCGATAAAGGAGTTGACCACCTGGATCGACTGGTCCAGCAAGCCGCCCGGATTGTTGCGCAGATCGAGGATGTAGCCTTTGAACTTGTCCGCGGGGATGTCCTGCTGCGCCTTCGCCATGGCAGTGCGCAAGCCTTCCGCGGTCTCTTCATTGAACTGCGAAATGCGGACATAGGCGATGTCGTCGCCCTGCTTGCGCGAGCGCACGGATTTGATGTGGATCTCGGCGCGGACGAGCTTGACCTCGACCTTGTCCTTGTTCTTGCCGCGGAAGAGCGTCAGCTTGACAGGCGTGTTGATCGCGCCGCGCATTTTGTCGACGGCCTGATTGAGCGTCATGCCCTGCACGGTCTCGTCGTCGATGGCGCCGATGAGATCGCCGGACATGATCCCGGCGCGCGACGCCGGGGTGTCGTCGATCGGCGTGACGACCTTCACGAGCCCGTCTTCCTGCGTGACCTCGATGCCGAGGCCCCCGAACTTGCCCTCGGTCTGCGTCCGCATGTCCTTGAAGGCCTTGGCGTCAAGGTAGCTCGAATGCGGATCGAGCGAGGTCAGCATGCCGTTGATGGCGTTTTCGACGAGCTTTTGCTCATCGGGCTTCTCGACATAGTCGGCGCGCACCTTATCGAACACGTCGCCAAACAGGCTGAGGTTCTTGTAGGTGTCGGCGGAAGCGGCTTGAGCCGGAGCGCCGATGACGGCGCGCGCCTGCTGGCCAAGCGTGGCGCATCCCGCTCCAATTGCTATTCCTGTGGCGATAAGGACTGTTTTGCGAATCATCCGCCGACCTTCCGACTGTCTGACTTTGCCCACCATGGGCCCGAGTCGATTGACGCTCCGTCCTTGCGGAACTCAACATAAAGAATGGGTTGTTTCGCGCCGATTGCGATGGTCGCCGCGGTTTGCGCGGCTCCGTCTCCCATGCTGGCTATCGGCTCACCTGCGAGAACGAACTGTCCCACGTTCACATTGGTGCGACTCATGCCGGCCAGGACCACATAATAACCGCCGCCGGCGTTAATGATCAAGAGTTGTCCATAACTTCGGTAAGGCCCTGAAAAAGCGATCCATCCGTCACAAGGGGCGATAACCACCCCACTCTCGCGCGCCGCGATCGACAGGCCCTTCTCCTTGCCGCCAAAACCGTCTGGCGCGCCGAAACGCCGCACCACCGATCCCGCGGCCGGGGCCGGCAGCCGGCCTTTAAGATCCATGAAAGCGACGGCGGGCGCAAGCCGCGCCGGATCCTTGAACGGCGCAGACAACGCTTTGAGCCGCTCCCGCTCGGAAAGCATCGCTTGAGCTTTGGCCCGCTCGTCGTCGGCCTTGCGCGCCGCCTCCGCCGCGCGCCGCGCCGCCGCGCTGTCCGCCTCCATGCGCGAGATCAGGTCCTTGAGGCTTGTGGCGCGCTGCGCCAGCGTGCGCGCGCGCTCCGTCTCCGCCTGCAAGGCGCTTTGCGCGGTGGAAAGCGCCTCCTGACGTTCGCCGATCATCGGGGCAAGCCTTTCGCGCTGAACGTTGAGGCTCGCCTGCTGCTCCGCGAGGCGTTCGCGCTCGCGCCGAACGCCATCGCGCACCTGCTCGAGTTCCGAAAGATCGCGCTGCAGCTGGCGCGCTTCGGCGCGCATTTGCGGCAACAGGGCGCCGAGCGCGAGCGACGCCCGGACGGCCTCGAGAATCTCGTTGGGACGCGCGATCAGCGCCGGCGGCGGCTTACGGCCCATCCGTTGCAGGACGGTAAGAATCTCCATGATCAATCCGCGGCGGCTGTCGAGCGAAGCGACGATCTTGCGCTCATTCTCGGTGAGCGCCGAAAGCCGCTCTTCGATCTCGGCCGCGCGCTCTTCCGTTTCCTGCAGCCGCAGCGTCGCTTCGATGAGCGCGCCATTCAGCCTTTCGCGCGCGGCGGCGTGATCGACAAGCTGCTCTTCGAGTCGACGCGCGCGCTCCCGGGCGGCGCCCATCGTGTCTTCGACGCCGCGCAATTCCTGCTGCTTCGACGAAATGTCTTTGGCGTCCGGACCCTGTTGTTCGGCATGCGCGGAAAATGCGACAGAAATCGCCAGGAGCGCCGCAGAGATGAGCCCGCGCTCGGTGGCTTCGTTACCCGCCATGCTCGAAACGCTCATGTCCGTCCGCGGCATCAATTTCGCCCGGAGACCGATATGCGCCGGCAATCGCGTCCACATTGCGGCGAAGCCCGGCGAGGATCGCGCGGGCGCGGCGCGAATCAAGGAGCGCGTCGATCGATTCTGGCCGTCTGCGGCGCCAGTTCAAGCGTTCGCGATCGGTGCCGGGCAAGTTGATCGCCTGCGTTTCCCCCGCGAGATCGTCGAGTTGCGCCATGGCGAGCAAGGACGGCGTGCGCGCGATGAAGGCATGGAGCGCCCAAGCCAAGGCGTCGTCGAAGGCGCTTGTTGCGTGATGCGCGCCGTCGATCAGCCCCTGCGCGCGAAGCGCTTCGAGGAGCGCGTCTTTTTCCGCGCGCCGCGCGGCGCGGGCGGCTTCGGCCACGTCGGGCGCGATCAGCGCCAAGGCTTCCTTCTCGGCGATGTCCGCCGCCGCCCACCAGCCTTCGAGCGTCGGCAAATCATGCGTCGAGACGCAGGCCATGGCCTTCTTCGGATAGTGCGCCGGCGACGCGAAGCCCTCTCCCGAACGTTCGAACCATAGAACCCGGTAGCTCAGCACGTCGGCGCGTTCGATACGCTCACGGAATCCCCATGGCGCCGTGCCGAGATCCTCGCCGATGACGACGCACTGCGCGCGTCGGCTTTCGAGCGCAAGCTGACCCATCAAGGTCTCGAACGGGTAATTGACGTAAGCGCCGGCGGCTGGCTTTTCGCCATCCGGAATGACGAAAAGCCGCGCGAGCCCCATGACGTGGTCGATGCGCAGCGCGCCCGGGTGGCGCATGTTGGCGCGCAGCAGCGCCGCGAAATCGGCGCCGCCGCTTTTCTCCATGTCGATCGGATTTGGCGGCGGCAAGCCCCAATTCTGGCCCTCCCGACTGAAGGCGTCGGGCGGCGCGCCGATCGAGAAGCCGTCCACGAAACTTCCCGCGCGGCTCCAGCACTCGGCGCCGTCAGGCGCCGCGCCGATGGCGAGGTCGCGGCAGAATCCGAGCGACAGACCGGCGGCGCGCGCATCCTGCGCGGATCGCCCAAATTGCGCATCGGCGAGCCATTGCAGAAATTGGTGGAATTGGACGCGCGTCGCATGTTCGCGCGCGAAGGCGCTCAACGCCGCAGGGCGCGCCTCGCGCAGCTCTTGCGGCCACATCCGCCAGCTTTGGCCGTTGCGCGCCTCGCTGATCGCCTCGAAGACGCAGAAGCGCGCGAGCGCCGCCCCGCCCTCGGCGACAAAGCGCGAGAATGAGGCGACCGGTGCGGCGTCAGGCTGGCGGCGCGACAGATCAAGGAAGATTGCGAAGGCCCGTTCGAGCGCCGCCATCTTCAGCGCATGCACGCCGGGATAGTCGACATCCGCGCCGACGCGTAGAGCGGCCACGGCGCTCTCGTCGAGATCAATCGGCGCGCCGAGCATGCGCTGCAATTCAGCGACATCGATATAGAGCGGATCGAGGAAACGCCGGTCGGACGGATAGTACGGACTGACGCGCGTGCGGTCTTGCGCAAACAGGGCGTGCAGCGGATTGACGGCGATGAGCGCGGCGCCGGCCTTGGCGGCGACGCGCGCGAGTTCGCCAAGCGTCGAGAAGTCGCCGATCCCCTGATCGCCGTCGCGGCGCACCGAATAAAGCTGCGCGGAGAGGCCGAATTCGCGTCGCGCGTCGTCTGGCAAAAAACAACCCCGCGGCGCGACGGTAAGCGCACAGCTCTCGCCGCTGTTGATCGACAAATGATGACGACCGGCGGGCATCGGCGGCAGCCGCGCCGCGACGCCGTCGCAACGCCGACCATCCAGTCCGCGCCATGTGATCGGCGTGGCCTTCTCCCCACGCAGGGCGATGCGCGAACAGCTTCCGTCTTCCTGCGTGACGACGATCCAGCCTGGCGTGCGGCCGTCGCGCGCGGCGAGCCGCAACGTGAAAGCCTCATCCTCCTTCACCGACAAACTTGCGGGGAGGGTCTGTCTGTCGCGGAAATCCGAAAGCCGCGCAAGACTCTCGCGCGCATCGCTGAGCGTTCCAGCCGGAAAGCCGAGCTGCGCCAGCAGCGCGCAAACCGTCTCGTGCGGGACGTCGTGCTGCGCGCCTTCGACGTCGCGCCATTGTCGTTCAACGCCCGTCGCCACGGCGAGACGCGAGATAATCTCTTCCGAAGCAGACGCAATAGACCGACGGGATGCACGCTTTTCCTCAACGAGGAGCGTAACCGAGCGCGGCGCGACAGAGATGCATCCTTCGACGTCTTCATCCGCGCCGTCCTTCGTCGAACTGAACGCCAATCTCCAGCCGTGATCATCGCGAGCGGGCGGCGGCCGCACGACAATTTCGTCAGGCCCGCGATGCAGAATGACGAGGACGCGATCGCCTTCGCCATAAAGCACGACCACAAGCGTTTGCGCCTCGCCGTCGCGCCAGTCGTCTTCGCGCAGCGGCGCGCCGTCAGGACGCAGCCATTCGACGTCGGGGATAAGCGAAGCGTCACGCGGCGCGCCGTCGAGAAAGCGATCCTCACGCAAGGCCAAGTGTCGCTTGCGCAGCGCGATGAGCTTCGCCGTCGTGTCGATCAGTTCTTCATCGGCGCGCGCCCAATTGATCCATGAAAGCGCGTTGTCCTGCGCATAGGCGTTATTATTGCCGGACTGCGTCTTCCCAAGTTCCGCGCCCATGGCCAGCATCGGCGTTCCGCGCGAGAACAGCAACGTCGCGAGCAGATTGTGCGCGTCCCGCTTGCGCGCTGCAATGATCGCCGTGTCCTCGCTCTCGCCTTCGACGCCATTGTTCCAGGAAAGAGTGTGGTCGGCGCCGTCACGGTTCTCTTCGCCATTCGCTTCATTGTGCTTATGCGCGTAGGAAACGAGATCGCGCAAAGTGAAGCCGTCATGCGCCGCAATGAAATTGACGCTGCGTGATGGGCGCCTGCGCGCAAACACGTCCTGCGAGCCGGCAACGCGCGTCGCAAGCTCGGCGACGCCGTGAGAGTCGCCGCGCCAGAAGCCGCGCGCGCTGTCGCGATAGCGATCGTTCCATTCGGCGAAAGGCTCGGGAAAATCGCCCAGCCGATAGCCGCCCGGGCCCAAATCCCAGGGTTCGGCGATGAGCTTTAAGTCCCGCAGCACGGGGTCTTGCAGGATCGCGGAAAGAAATGGCGCGTCGCGATCGAAGCCCGAGGGGCGACGCGCGAGCGTCGTCGCGAGATCGAAGCGAAAGCCGTCGACGCCGCCATGGAGCGCCCAGGCGCGCAGCGCATCCATGATGAGCCGCACGACAGGCGCGCGCGTACAGTCGAGAATATTGCCGCAGCCGGAGTCGTTCACATAACGCGCGCGGTCGTCGGCGAGTCGGTAATAGCTGGCGTTGTCGAGTCCTCGGAACGAGACCGTCGGTCCGAATTCGTCGCTTTCGCCGGTATGGTTGAACACGACATCAAGAATGACTTCGAGCCCGGCGTCGTGAAGCCTGCCGACAGCTTCCCGCACTTCACGCCAGCCCCCCGGCGCGAGGCGCGGGTCGGGCGCCATCATGGCGATGGGATTGTACCCCCAGGAGTTGGAGAGCCCGAGCGGCGGCAAATGACGCTCGTCGATCCACGCCGCGCAGGGCAGAAGCTCCAACGTCGTGACGCCGAGCCGTTTTAGATGCGCGATCGCCGCATCATGTGCGAGGCCGGCGAAGGTCCCGCGCAGATGTTGCGGAATGTCGGGATGGGTGGCGGTGAAACCCTTGACGTGAAGCTCATAGATGAGCGTATCGCGCCAGGGATGCTTTGGCCGCGGCGACTCCGCAGGGACGGGCTTCGTGACAATTGCTTTCGGCAGATGCGCGGCGCTGTCGACGTGCGCGGCGTCGCCATAAGCGAATAGCGAAGGGTGCAGCGTGAAAGCGCGATCGAGCGCGAGCGCGTTAGGGTCGACGAGAAGTTTCGCCGGATTGAAGCGATGGCCGGCGTCCGCCGCATCATGTCCGTAGGCGCGAAAGCCGTAGCGCTGGCCTTCTTTGAGGCCTTCGATATAGCCATGAAAAACGTCGCCGCTGCGCGTGGGCAATTTTATCCGGGCGATCTCTTCGTCGGCGTCATCGAAGAGACAAAGCTCGATCGCTTCGGCGTGAGCCGAAAACACCGCGACATTGGCGCCGCGCTCATCCGGCGTGACGCCGAGCGGCTCCGGCGCGCCATCGGTGAGGCGGCCGATCATGCCCCCTCCCCAACCCTCCCCCGCTGCGCTTCGCTTGCGGGAGAGGGAGGCAGACGCAGCGCAGGTCGCACACCGTGCGCGACGCCGATCGTTGGGGTCCCCTCTCGCGCGAAAGCGGGGGAGGGACAGGGAGGGGGCTTTGTTGCCGAAACAGTCACCCTGCTCTCGCGGCGACCGCGTCCTCAAAAAGCTTCGCGTAGCGGCGCGCCGGATTGCGCCAGGAAACGTCGGTTCTCATGCCATTGACCTGAATCTTGCGCCACGTCTCGGCGTCCTCAAACAAACGTTCCGCTTCGCGCAGCGTGAGGGCGAGCGCCTCGGCGGTCGTCGGCGAAAATTGCAGGCCGGTCGCGACGTCGGCCTGCAGCGCCATTTCATTGGCGTCGACGATGGTGTCTTTCAGACCGCCGACGCGCGAAACGATCGGCACGGCGCCATAACGCAGCGCATACAGCTGCGTCAGTCCGCATGGCTCGAAGCGCGACGGCACGAGGAACGCGTCAACGCCCGCCTGGACCATATGCGCAAGCTCTTCGCTATAGCCGATATGAACGCCGACGCGGCCGGGATGCGCGGCTTCTGCAGCGACAAATCCTTCCTCCAGCGCTTTATCGCCAGCGCCGAGCAACGCAAGTTGCGCGCGGCCGCGCATCAGCTGCGGCAAAACGTCGAGCAGTAAATCGAGCCCCTTTTGCCAGGACAGCCGGCTGACGACGCCGATGAGAAAGGCGTCGGGATCGACGCGCAGTCGCAGACGTTTCTGCAAAGCCGCCTTGTTCCTGGCGCGCGACGGCAGGCTCCAATGATCATAGCGCGTTCCAAGATGCGCGTCGGTCGCCGGATCCCACGTCTCTTCATCGACGCCGTTCAAAATGCCGCTCACGCGATCCGCGCGGGCCCGCAACAGGCCCTCGAGGCCCATGCCGAATTCCGGCGTCTCGATCTCGCGCGCATAGCTTGGCGAGACGGTGGTGATCCGGTCGGCGAGCTGCAGGCCGGCCTTCAAGAAACCGATCGCGCCGTAATATTCGACGCCGTCGATATCGAACGCGCGCGGCGGCAGTCGCAACGGCTGCAGCAGTTCTTTGGGGAATTGTCCCTGGAAGGCGATGTTGTGGATGCTGACGATCGTCGCCGGGCGCGGCCGCGCCGCATAATGCATATAGGCCGGCGCGAGCGCCGCCTGCCAGTCATGGGCATGCACGACGTCGGGCGTAAATCCGTCGAGCGCGCCGAGCCCGATCTGCGCGCCTGCCCAGGCGAGCGCCGCGAAGCGGAAGGCGTTGTCGTGATAATCCGCGCCGTCCGGTCCCGTATAGAGTCCCCCTTCGCGCGCATAAAGATGCGGCGCGATGAGCGCATAAATCGTGACGCCCTGATGGCGGGAGGCATGAATCCAAGCGGGTCCGCCGAAAAGGTCGTCAAACTCAAAAACCGTCTCTCCGACGCGCAACGCAGCGATTACGTCGGGATAGCCCGGAATGAGCGTGCGCAGTTCGATGTTTTCGGCGGCGAGCGCATACGGCAGCGCGCCGACCACATCGGCGAGTCCGCCGGTCTTGGCGAAAGGCGCCATCTCCGAAGCGATGGCGAGCGCGCGCAGCGCACTCATGCGCCGAGCCTGTCGATCATCGGCTGGGTGATGAGACAGATCCCGCCCTCGGTGCGGCGGAAACGCGCGGCGTCGAACGCCGGGTCCTCCCCGACGACGAGGCCCTGCGGGATCTGCACGCCGCGGTCGACGACGACATTGGTGAGCCGCGCCGAGCGGCCGACGTCGACATAGGGCAGGACGACGGCGTTCTCGACGGTTGCGTAGGAATTCACGCGCACGCCGGTAAAGAGCAGCGTTCGGCGCAGCGTCGAACCGGAAACGATGCAGCCGCCCGAAACGAGCGAGGACAGCGCCTGTCCGCGCCGTCCGACCTGATCATGCACGAATTTCGCCGGCGGGGTGATTTCGGCATATGTCCAGATCGGCCAGTTGCGATCGTAAAGATCGAGCTGCGGCGTGAAGTCGGTGAGATCGATATTGGCCGCCCAATAGGCGTCCACCGTGCCGACGTCGCGCCAATAGGCGTTGGGCTCGCTCGCCGCGCGCACGCAGGAGCGCTCGAAATGATGCGCGACGGCTTTGCCATGCGAGACGATGTAGGGGATCAAATCCTTGCCGAAGTCATGCGTCGAGAGCGTCTCAGCGGCGTCGCGGCGCAATTGCTCGTAAAGAAACTTCGCCTCGAACACATAGATGCCCATGCTGACGAGCGCGCGGTCCGGATGTCCCGGCATTGCCGGCGGATCGCGCGGCTTTTCGATGAAGGAGATGATGCGGTCGTTTTCGTCGACATGCATGACGCCGAAACTGGACGCCTCTGCGCGCGGCACCTCGAAACAGCCGATCGTCACATCGGCGCCGGAGTCCACATGCTGCTGCAGCATGGGCTCGTAATCCATCTTGTAGACGTGATCGCCCGCGAGCAGCACGATATATTTGGGATCATAGCTCTCGACGATGTCGAGGTTCTGATAGACGGCGTCGGCCGTGCCGAGATACCAGTGGTCTTCGGACACGCGCTGGCTCGCCGGCAGAATGTCGAAGCTCTCGTTTCGCTCGGTGCGAAAGAAGCTCCAGCCGCGCTGCAAATGGCGGATGAGGCTGTGCGCCTTGTATTGCGTAGCGACGCAAATGCGCCTGATGCCGGAGTTGAGCGCATTGGAGAGCGCGAAGTCGATGATGCGCGACTTGCCGCCGAAATAAACCGCGGGCTTGGCGCGCCTGTCGGTCAGTTCCATCAGCCGCGCGCCGCGGCCGCCGGCGAGGACATAGGCCATGGCGTGGCGCGCCAGGGGCGGATTTTCAAAGGCCGACATCGCCAGTTCCCATCAGATCGATGACGTGGTGATCGCGCGAATGGGGCGCCTTCGCGCTCATGCTGGGGAGCCTGCGCAGCAGGCGTCTCGAAGCCCTTTCGGGCCTCCTCAGGATGAGGAAATCTTTGCCCCGATCTCTTGAAGCGGACATCTTCATCGCCCTGCTCGATTCGATCTTCATTCTAATTCATCGCTTTCGAATGCGAAGAAGAGAGTCGAAAGCGGCGGCAAAAGAATCTCGGCGCTCGCGGGAAAGTCGCGGAATCCTTCGGCGCGCGCATGAATGGCGCCGAGATTGCCAAGTCCAGAGCCGCCATAGACCGCAGCGTCGGAATTGACGAGTTCACGCCAGCGTCCGGCGCGCGGCAGGCCGAGCCGATAGGCGCTGCGCGTCACCGGCGTGAAATTCGATATGACGGCGATCGCGCGGGAACGATCCGCGCCAAAACGCGCGAAGGCGAATACCGAACTCTCCGCGTCGTCCGCGACGATCCACTGGAAGCCTTCGGCCTCGCAGTCGCGCGCATAGAGCGCCTCGTGATCGCGATAGACGCGGTTCAGATCTCGGATAAACGCCTGAAGTCCCCGATGCGGGGGAAAATCCAGTAACCACCAGTCGAGGCTGCTCGCGAAATTCCACTCGCCCGTCTGGCCGAATTCCTGACCCATGAACAGGAGCTTCTTGCCGGGATGGCCCCACATGAATCCATAATAGGCGCGCGCTGTTGCGAAACGGCGCCATTCATCGCCGGGAATTTTACCGATCACCGAACCCTTGCCGTGCACGACCTCGTCATGAGAGATGGGCAGCACGAAATTCTCGGTGAAGGCGTAGAGCAGACCGAAGGTCAGCTCGCTATGGCGCCATTTGCGATGGACGGGTTCGGACGAAAGATAGCGCAGCGTATCGTTCATCCACCCCATGTTCCATTTGAAGCCGAAGCCGAGTCCGCCCGCATATGTCGGCCGCGTGACGCCGCCCCAGGCGGTCGATTCCTCGGCGATGGTCACGACGCCGGGATAGAGCGCATAGACGCGTTCATTGAACCTTTGAAGAAAGGCGACCGCGTCGCGATTGTCGTTGGAGCCGTCGGGATTGGGCGACCATTCGCCCGGCTTTCGCGAATAGTCGAGATAGAGCATGGAGGCGACGGCGTCGACGCGCAGCCCGTCGATGTGGAAGCGGTCGAGCCAATAGAGCGCGCTGGCGATGAGAAAATTCGCCACTTCGCGGCGCCCGTAATCATAGATCGCGGTGTTCCAGTCGGGATGAAAACCGCGCTTGGGATCAGAATGCTCATAGAGCGGCCCGCCGTCGAATTGCGCGAGGCCATGTTCGTCGGTCGGAAAATGCGCCGGAACCCAGTCGAGAATGACGCTGAGGCCGGCCTGATGCGCGCGATCGACGAAACGGCGAAAGCCATAGGAATCGCCGTGCCGCCGCGTCGGCGCAAAGAGCCCGATCGGCTGATAGCCCCAGGAGGCGTCGAGCGGATGCTCATTGATCGGCATCAGCTCGATATGGGTGAAGCCGAGATCGGCGACATAGGGCACGAGCTGATCGGCGAGTTCGTCGTAGGTCAGAAAGCGCCCATCCTCGCCGCGCCGCCACGACGGCAGATGCACTTCATAGACCGACATGGGCGAACGTCGCGGGTCAACTTCAGCGCGCGCGCGCATGTGAACCTCATCGCCCCAGTGATAGGGCGCGTTCGAGGCGACGACGGACGCGGTCGAGGGGCGCAGCTCCGCCTCGAAGCCGAGCGGGTCGGCCTTGAGCGGCAAGAGCTCGCCATGGCGCCCGATGATTTCATATTTGTAATTCGCGCCGGCGCCGACGCCAGGAATGAAGATCTCCCAGACGCCGCTGTCGATCCGCTTGCGCATCTGCGCGCGTCGCCCATCCCATTGGTTGAAGTCGCCGACGACGGAGACGCGCCTCGCGTTCGGCGCCCAGACGGCGAAATGGGTTCCTTCGACGCCCTCATGGGTCAGCATATGCGCGCCGAGCTTGTCATAGAGCTTCTGATGCGCGCCTTCGACGAGCAGATGGTCGTCTGTGGGACCAAGCACCGGCGAAAAGGAGTAAGGGTCGGCGAATTCCCATCGCGCCGCGTCGTTCGAGGCGACAAGGCGATAAAGCGCGCGACGCTTCAGCGGCGTCAACCCTTCGAAGAAGCCATCGGCGTGAACGCGACCCAGCGGCGCGACCACGCCGCCGTCGGGCGCAATCGCCTCCACGCTCGTCGCGCCTGGAACGCACGCGCGGATCACATAGCCCGCTGGCGTTTCATGCAGGCCGAGCACGGCGAAAGGATCGCCATGACGCGCGCCGAGGATGGCGTTGATGTCGTCTGCGGAAGCGCGCCAGTCGGCTTTTGTCACTCTAACGTCCTTGAAGCCGCATCGTCATTGCGAGGAGCGAAGCGACGAAGCAATCCAGATATGATCGAACGACGTTGGATTGCTTCGCTTCGCTCGCAATGACGCAGTCTTACTACACAGCGACATTCCAGATCTCTTGCGCATATTCGCGGATCGTGCGGTCGGAGGAAAACCATGCAACCCGCGCCGTGTTGAGAATGCTCGACCGCCGCCATGCTTTCTGGTCCCGCCAGCGCGCGTCGACGCGGCGCTGCGCCTCCCAATAGGCGTCGAAGTCCTTGGCGACCAGAAAGTGATCGTAGTAGGTCAGCGTATCGACAAGCTGCGCGTAGCGATGCGGATCGTCGGGCGAAAAGACGCCGGCGGCGATGGCCCGCAACGCCTCGGCGAGACGCGGACTGGCGGCGATCGTCTCGCGCGCGTCGATGCCCTTCGCGCGGCTCTCCTCCACCTCCTGCGCCGTGAGGCCGAAGATGAAGATGTTGTCGTCGCCGACTCGCTCCCTGATTTCGACATTGGCGCCGTCCAGCGTGCCGATGGTGAGCGCGCCGTTGAGCGCGAATTTCATATTGCCGGTGCCTGACGCCTCCATGCCGGCGGTCGAAATCTGCTCGGAAAGATCGGCCGCCGGGATGATCGTCTCGGCGAGGCTCACATTGTAATTCGGCAGGAACACGATCTTCAAAAGGCCGCGCGTCGCCGGATCGGCGTTCACGACTTTCGCCACATCGTTCGCGAGCTTGATGATGAGCTTCGCCTGATGATAGCTCGCCGCCGCCTTGCCGGCGAAGATCTTCACCCGCGGCGAAAATTCGCGCCCGGGCTGCGCGAGGATGTCCTGATAGAGCGCGACGGCTTCAAGCACGTTCAAAAGCTGGCGCTTATATTCATGGATGCGCTTAATCTGCGCGTCAAAGAGCGCCGCGGGATCGATCCTGACGTCGACGCGCTCGAAGACTGTCGCTGCGAGACGCGCCTTGTTCTCGCGCTTGGCCGCCGCAAATTTGTTTTGGAACTCTGCGTCGTCGGCAAATTTCTCGAGCTCGATCAGCCGCTCCGGATCATCGAAAACGCCAGCGCCGATCGTGTCCCTGAGCAATCGCGACAGCGGCGGATTGGCCTCGAGCAGCCAGCGGCGGAAGGTGACGCCGTTCGTCTTATTGACGATGCGGTCTGGATAGAGCCGATTGAAATCCTTGAACACCGTCTCCTTGACCAGCGCGCTATGCAGCGCCGAGACGCCATTCACCTTGTGCGAACCCAGAAACGCCAAATGGCCCATACGGACATGCCGTCCGTTACGTTCGTCGATGAGCGACACCGAGGAGAGCGTCGCCGCGTCGCTCGCGCCTTTGGCGCGCAGGCAGTCGAGGTGCATGGCGTTGATGAGATAGATGATCTGCATGTGGCGCGGCAGCAGTCGCTCCATCAGCTGCACCGGCCAGGTTTCGAGCGCTTCCGGCAAGAGCGTGTGATTGGTGTAGGAGAAGGTCGCCTGGGTGATGCGCCAGGCCTCCTGCCATTCAACGCCGTGGACGTCGACGAGAAGCCGCATCAGCTCGGCGACGCCGATCGCCGGATGCGTGTCATTGAGCTGGATCGCCACCTTGTCGGCGAGCCTGTGGATGTCGCCGGTCTGCCTGATGTGACGGCGGATCAGATCCTGCAGCGAGGCCGAGGCGAAGAAATATTCCTGCCGCAGCCGCAGCTCCTGTCCCGCCGGCGTCGAATCGCTTGGATAAAGAACTTTGGAAATCGCTTCGGCGCGCGCCTGCTCCGATTGCGCCCCGACATGATCGCCCTGATTGAAAGCGTCGAGGCGCAGCGCGTCAGGCGCTCGCGCCGACCACAGGCGCAGCGTGTTGACATGTTTGCCGCGCCACCCGACGACAGGCGTGTCATAGGCGACGGCGACGATGGTTTCGCCCGGCCGCCACACATGCGCCAGCATGCCGTCGGCGAGGCGCGAACTTTCGACATGGCCGAAAAAGCCGACGTCATAGGTGATTTCCGGCCGCGGGAACTGCCAGGAATTGCCAAAGGAGAGCCAGTTTTCGGGATATTCGTGCTGCCAGCCGTCCTTGAGCGTCTGGCGAAACAGGCCGTGGTCGTAACGAATGCCATATCCCATGGCGGCGATTTCGAGAGTCGCCATGCTGTCCATGAAACAGGCGGCGAGGCGCCCGAGCCCGCCATTGCCGAGCGCCGCATCGGGCTCGAGCGCGCGCAGCATATCGAGGTCGACGCCAAGTTCGGCGAGCGCGTCGCGCATCGCCTCGGTCAGACCGAGATTGGTCAGCGTGTCGATGAGCAGACGGCCAATGAGAAATTCGAGCGAGAGATAATAAACGCGGCGCCGGTCTTCCCGATAATTGCGCTTCGTCGACGCGAGCCAAGACGGTACGAGCCGGTCGCGGGTCGCCAGCGCGGTCGCGACGAACCAGTCACGCGGACTGGCGTCGGCGTTGTCCTTGCCGACCGTATAGGTGAGACGCCGCTGCACGTCGTCGCGCAGCGCGGCGACGACGGCCTTATGGGCGGCCTCGGGCGGGTCAAAAGCGTTCAAGGCGATCCTTTCGCGACGGACGGCGTTCCCGGCAGGTCTTAGAGGCCGCTGTTGTAAGTAGAATTGGAATTTGGCGCTACGGGCCGCGCCGGCGCCTGAAGTTGAGGCGCCGAGAGCTGCTCATCGAACCTCAAAGGTGAGGGCGCGGTTTTCCGCCTGATCCGCTTCGCCGGGGAATGCGACGAGGCGGCGCCCGCC
Source organism: Methylocystis sp. H62 (assembly GCF_015709515.1). Lineage (GTDB taxonomy): Bacteria > Pseudomonadota > Alphaproteobacteria > Rhizobiales > Beijerinckiaceae > Methylocystis. Next base: position 92,575 of record NZ_JADNQZ010000050.1, on the reverse strand, counting down.
GACGCCCTGGCCCTCGATATAACCCGTCGCCGCCTCCGCGCGCCTCTGCGCCAGCGCATCATTGGGCGCTTTCGCGCCCGAACCACGAACGTGGCCCCTGACCTCGATCGTCGCGTTTTCCGGGCACCGGCGAATGATCGTCGCCGCCTTTTCGAGCGCGCGCGTCGCCGACGGGGTGAGTTGCGCGCTGCCTTTGCGAAAGACCAGTACGCCGGGCGTCGAAGAGGCTGCGAGGGCCGTCTGGCAATCGGCGAGCGTCATGCCGGCCGATACTGCCGTGACTGGCGCGCTCGGCGCTTGCGCGTGGACGGGCGATATGGTCGCGCGGGCGGTTGGCGTTTCGTCGGCAGGCGGGGACGGCGCAGCTGGCATGTCCGCCCCCGCGCTTTTTGTCGGCGCGGCAAAGCGGCGACCCTGTTCGCCGTCGGATTGGCCGATCACGACCGCGCCGACCCAGAGGAGTGATGCGGCGACCAGCCCTACGGCCCAGCCCTCATGCGCCCAGATCGACCGGCGCCGCGCCAAGGCGCCGAGCGCGGCGCCAATCATCAAGACGGCATAGGCCGCGAGCGCGCCCTCGACCAAGGGCGCGGCGGCGTCGAGCGCGCCGAGGCGGACGAGAAGGAGGCCGACGCCGAAAGCGAGCGCGGTCCACACCAGCCAGCGGGCGACGAGGCCGTTTTCGGGCGCGCGCCCGGTCAATGCCCCGGCGGCGGCCCCGATGGCGAAACAGGCGAGAAGCCACGGCCAGAGGCGAGAGAATTCAACAAGCACGCGCCGACCCTATCGGGCTGGAGGCGTCTCTCCAAGAGCTAAACGCGCATCGGCATCAAGACATAGAGCGCCGTGGCCCCGTCGCGGTCCTGCACCAGCGTCGGCGAGCCGGGGTCGGCGAGCTTGAAGAGCGCCGTATCGCTGTCGAGCTGCTGGGTGATGTCCAACAGGTAGCGGGCGTTGAAGCCGATATCGAGCGGCGGCCCGTCATAATCGGCTTCGAGCTCCTCGACCGCCGAGCCCTGGTCGGGATTGGTGACGGATAGAACGAGCTTGCTCTCGGAGAGCGAGAGTTTGACGGCGCGGCCGCGCTCGGAGGATATCGTCGAGACGCGATCGACCGCCTTGGCGAAGACGTCGCGCTCGACGGTGAGCCGCTTGTCGTTGCCGGCGGGAATGACGCGCCCGTAATCTGGAAATGTGCCGTCGATCAGTTTCGTCGTCAGCAGCGCGTCGCCGAAGGTGAAGCGCATCTTGTTGATCGAAAGCTCGACCGAAACCTCGCCCTGCGCGTCCTCGATGAGACGCATCACTTCGGTGACGGCCTTGCGCGGCAGGATGATTCCCGGCATGCCGGCGCTGCCTTCAGGGGCGGGAAGCTCCAGCCGCGCCAGACGATGGCCGTCGGTGGCGACGGCTCGGAGCATGGGCCGGCCTTCGACGTCGAGCGTGTGGAGATAGATGCCGTTGAGATAATAGCGCGTCTCTTCGGAAGAGATGGCGAATTGCGTCTTTTCGATCAGCCGCTTGAGGTCAGCGGGCGGGAGCGTGAACTTGTGGCTGAAGTCGCCTGAGGTGACGTCAGGAAAATCGCTCTCGGGAAGGCTGGAGAGATTGAATCGCGAGCGTCCGGAGCGCAGCGTCAGCTGCCCGGCGTCGCCGGTCGCCTCCAAAGAGACTTGCGCGCCCTCCGGCAGTTTACGCACGATGTCGTAAAGCGTATGCGCCGGCAGCGTCGTCGCGCCGGGTTGGGAGACCTCCGCCGCGGTCTTCTCGGTAATTTCCAGGTCGAGATCGGTGGCCTTGAGCGTCAGCGCGCCGTCCTTGGCGGACAGCAGCACGTTCGCCAGGATCGGAATGGTCGTGCGTCGCTCCACCACGCGGTGAACATGGCCGAGCGCCCGCAACAGCGCCGCTCTCTCGATGGTGACCTTCATCGCCGGAAAATCCGCATATGATTGCGGCGCGGCAGGCCGCCGCGCCGGGGGCCAAGACTTTGGCGCGGCAGCGCTGGAAGCGCAAGGGCGCGGCGGATTAACCGAGTCGGCGATTGTGCATAAGTGTCGGCCCCTCAGCTCAGCCAAGCTTCCGGGTCGACAGCTATCCGGCTGAGGTAGATAATTACTAGACAATAAGCAGCGGCCTTCGATCGTATGCGTGCTGTGGGCCGAGCTCCAGAAACGACGCTGCCGTGCCGGGGGCGGTGAGGGACGCCCGATCTCCGTCGATCAGCCTATCTCGGGGCATGGTGTGCGGTTGACCTGCTGCACTGTTCTTAAAACCGCGTACGGGTTTCCCAGAGCGTCGAGAGCAGCATGGGCGTGATAACCCATCCCCCCGATGACTGATTCGCTTTGCCGCGATCAGACCACCAGAACTTTTCGCGCACGCCTCTAGCGGCAGAAAAGCAGAAAAACCGTTATTTCAACTCCTGATGCTTAAGAACACACGCATCGAAAAAAGCAAGACCAATATCGCGCACCAAAACCAAGCTTTCCTCGACATAGGACGCTTTTAGTGAAAGCTTTTCACCTATTTGCCCGTTATCCATTGTATTAGCGATGTAGCTTGAATCAATTACAGCTCGTTTATGCACAATAAGATGACGTCGTTGTGAGACAAGCCATAACTCTGTATTTTTTAATGACGTCTCAATCTCATCATTATTTAATAATGAACGAACAGCGTCTCGTATCTTTCCAATTGAATCAAATTTCATAGCATTACAAACTATATCCCCCATCATTTTCGATAAATCGAAGTTGTTTTCTTGTAATGCGTCAAGCATGAAATTCCTCCCTATCAGCGCATCTTTATTTGTTCGACTTGTAACAAAACAAGATACTATAGACGGATGTTCATTCAGCATAAATCTAATCGAATCATTCACTAGCGTTTCAAAAGCACCCCAAGTCATAACAATAACCTGATTTAGAAGCTCACTTGCTGAGCTATCAAATTCAGGTTCATTTATATGTTTATCCAACAAATCAAGCGTTCGGCATGCATGCCACATTATCACGCTACCGTCTTTGAGCTCTTCCGACATCCTTAGACGTGCCGTCTCATGTGCTGGGCTTTCGGTTCCACTTTTATCTTCAGACACTTTTAGGGCTCGAATCCTCTCTGCTGAATGAAGTTGCGCGAATCTCTGGTCAAGAATTGACGCGTGAGCCAAGCGATATGGAATACTCCCCACCTGGATTGCTGAATTTAGATTGCTCTTGAATGATAAAAGCGTTTGAGCAATTGGAGATGAAATCAGGCTACGCTGTTCAAATGGCTCGAAAAAGAGAGGGGGTTCGCCAAATATAAAGCGATCACGAGAAGCATATCGCTTTTCCTTCAATTCTTCGACGTGCCGCAGGAATTCTTCGCTTTCAATCATATTGATAACCTCGAAATCGTACTCCTGCGAGATCGCGCAATGCCTCTTCACGCTGATGGCGGGTGAGATTGGGCGGTCTCACCCCCTGTGAGCTTCCCGCGCCTTGGCGCGGCTGTTCGAGGCGTAAGCGCCGGTTTCGACCGCCTCATTTCGGCTCTCTTGTTGCTGCGAGGGGGATCGTCATAATTTGCATGGAGTATCCTTCTACCTTCATTGTTGGTTGCCTAATATTCCAAACTATCTGCTGAAGGGTCCCCCCGCCCCTTAACCGGCCCTTAAACGGCCTTCGTTACGCTTCATCAGGCACTTCGGCCCGTGCGGCGGCGACAGGCGAGTATCCGATGGCGCGCAGCGACAAGCGTCGCGAACCGCGGTTCGACGACGACGATGACGGCGAATTGCGCGCCGAGCGCCGTCCGCCGCCCCGCCCGCGCGCGCGCAAAAAAACGCGGCGCTCGCGCTCGCTCTTTGGCGCGCTGATCTATTGGAGCTTCACGCTGGCGCTCTGGGGAGCCATCGCCGGGGGCGGCCTCGCCGTCTATTACGGCGCGCGACTGCCGCCGATCGACCAGCTCGCGGTGCCCAAGCGCCCGCCCAATATCGCCATCCTCGACGCAAACGGCGAGCTTCTGGCCAACCGCGGCGACACCGGCGGCGCGGCGGTCCGGCTCGCGGACCTCCCGCCCTATGTCCCCAAAGCCTTCATCGCCATCGAGGATCGCCGCTTCTATTCGCATTGGGGCGTCGATCCGATCGGCATCGGCCGCGCCATCGTCCGCAACGTCACGGGACGCGGCGGCATGCAGGGCGGCTCGACCCTGACGCAGCAGCTCGCCAAAAACCTGTTCCTGACCCAGGAGCGAACCCTCTCGCGCAAGATCCAGGAGGCGATCCTCGCGCTTTGGCTCGAGCATAAATATTCCAAGGACCAGATCCTCGAACTCTATCTCAACCGTGTCTATTTCGGCTCCGGCGCCTATGGCGTCGAAGCCGCGGCGGAGCGCTACTTCGGCCATGGCGCGAAGACCATCACTTTGTCTGAAGCCGCCGTCCTCGCCGGGCTGATGAAGGCGCCGAGCAAGCTTGCGCCGGATCGCAATCCGGAGGGCGCGGCCGAGCGCGCGGCGCAGGTGATCGCCGCCATGGCGCAGGAAGGCCATATCAGCGAGTCGAAGGCGACGACGGCGCTGTCGCATTCTGCACGCGCGCGGAGCGACATCGGCGCGGGGGCGATCAATTACGCGGCCGATTATGTCATGGACATGCTCGACGACACGATCGGCGCGATTGACCAGGACATCGTTGTCACGACGACGATCGATGCGCGCATGGAGATGGCCGCGGAAGGCGCGCTCAAGCAGGAGCTCGACGAGAAAGGCGCAAAATTCGGCGTCGCCCAGGGCGCGATCGTCGCCCTCGATCCCACCGGCGCAATTCGCGCGCTCGTCGGCGGACGCGACTATTCGGCCAGCCAGTTCAACCGCGCGGTCTCGGCGAAACGCCAGCCCGGCTCCGCCTTCAAACCCTTTGTTTATCTGACCGGGCTCGAACAGGGACTTACCCCAGAGTCGGTGCGCGAGGACGGTCCGCTCGACGTCAAAGGCTGGCGGCCCGAAAACTACAGCCGTCAATATCTCGGACCCGTCACCCTCACCAAGGCGCTGTCGCTGTCGCTCAACACCGTCGCCGTGCGCGTGGGCCTCGAAGTCGGCCCCAAAGCCGTGGCGAAGACCGCGCATCGCCTCGGCGTCCAGTCCGACCTGCAGGCGAACGCCTCGATCGCGCTCGGCACGTCCGAGGTCACGCCGCTCGAACTCGTCGCCGCCTATACGCCTTTCGCCAATGGCGGGATCGGCGTCCAACCGCATGTCATTCTCAAGGTGAAGACCGCCGCCGGCAAGACTCTCTATCAGCGCAAGAATGCGTCGCTCGGCCGCGTCATCGCGCCGCAATATGTGGCGATGATGAACGACATGATGCGCGAGACGCTGCTTACCGGCACCGCCCGCAAGGCCGAGCTTCCGGGATGGAACGCCGCCGGCAAAACGGGCACGAGCCAGGATTTCCGCGACGCCTGGTTCGTCGGCTACACCGGCCGGCTGATCGCGGGCGTCTGGCTCGGCAATGACGACAATTCGCCGACGAAAAAGGCTTCCGGCGGCAATCTGCCGGTCGAAATCTGGAGCCGCTTCATGAGCGTCGCCTTGAAGGGGCAGCCGGTCGCCGGCCTGCCCTCGGGCGCCTGGCGGTCGGAGACGATTGCGCTCCCTGAGGAGATCGCCAAGCCGATGGATGACCTCATCGGCTTATTCACCGGGGAGTCGAGGCCCGCGGCCCGCCCGCAAGCCGCGCGCACGGCGCCGGCGCCGCGACCGCCGGCGCATATCCCCGCCGACTCGCCAGACCAGCCGCCCGTAGCGGCGGCGTCGCCCGCGCCGCGGGACGCGCCGCCCAGGTCGCCGCCGCCGCGCGCGATCGACGATCTTCTGCCGCCCGAAGACATCCCGACGGTCGGCTCGATCGAACAGCCGCGGCAAACACGCGGCGCACCAGAAAGAAGCGTGTTCGAGCAGCTCTTTGGCGGGGGCTAAGAGAGCAGACGCCTAGCCGCGTCAGCAATCTCGCCGTCTTACTCCGCCGGAGCGCGCACCGGGGCCGAAGGCGGCCGCGCGGCGAAAAATTTCGTGGCGGCGACGATGACGACGAGCGTCGCGAGATACACCGCGACCTGCATCGCGGAAGGCTGGTCGGCGTAGCCGATCAGCGTGTGCAGCACCCGGCCGACGATGCTCTTATCCGACAACATCCATGACGTGTCCCAGGCGGTGTCGGAGAGCGCCGTCACGAAGCCGGCCTGCTGCAGAAAAGCCACGCATTGCGCCGCAAGGCCGGCGGCGAGCAGCGTGATGAGCCATGTCGTTACGGCGAACAGGCGGCGCGGAGGGATCGCGACGAGGCCATAGAATGTCGCGACGCTCGTCACGGCGCCAAGCGCCAGTCCGGCCAGTCCCCCGGCGAAGACGTCCCAGCCGGATTCGCCCGAGGCGAGAATGCCGTAGAGAAACAGCGCCACCTCGGCGCCCTCGCGCAGCACGGCGAGGCCGACGACGGCGGTCAGCGCGTAGAGCGTCTCGTCGCCGCGCGCCACCGCACGCCCGACGTCGGAAAGGTTCTGCGCCAGCTCGCGCCCGTGCTGCGCCATCCAGATGTTGTGCCAGACGAGCATGACGACCGCGATCGCGAGGATCGAGGCGTTAAAGAGCTCCTGGCCGCTGCCAGCGAAGGCTTGCGAGAGTCGATCGGCGAAGGCGGCGACGATAATCGCGCCCAGCGCGCCGATTCCAACGCCGGCGGCGACGAAGCCGCGCGACCCGGCGACGCCGCGCGTCACGGCGAGGACGATGCCAATGATGAGGCCGGCCTCGATGGCCTCGCGAAAGACGATGATGAGCGCGCCGAGCATGGCTATTCCGCGATGACCTCGCCCTTGGCGGCGTCCTCGTGGAACTCGCCGACGAATTTGTAGCGGCCGGCTTTCAGCGGCCGAAGCGTGAAGGTCGCCTCGCTGTTGCCGGGGATCACCTTCTCGATCCGCAGGCTCTTGCTTTCAAACTCTTCGGGCGTGGCGTCGAGATTCTTCACCGTCAGCGTCGCCGGCTGATTGGCTGGAACGCGAAGTTCTGCCGGTTCGAAGCGGTGATCCTTGATCGTGAGCGTGAAGGCGTTCTCAGCCGCAGCGGCGGCGGACATGCCCAAGACCGAGGCCACGAGGACCCCCACAAAATGGTCGCGCTTCAAAAACCGCATCTCCCGAGTTCGCTGAGCGCCGACGGTCCCGCCGCGTCCACACCGAAAGTAAGAAGGCCAAAACATGAGGTCAATCAATCTAGTCTGGATCGCTTCCAAGCTGATGTCGCATGGGCGCGCGCCTCACCCTGGATAGCCATGCCGCGACTTCGAGGCGCGCAGCAGCGACAGCGCGCGGCCGTCCTGGCCGCTGGAGCAGGCCGACGCCGCCTCGCCGATCTCGTTCGAGATCTGGGCATGGACGCTCCTGTTGACGTGACCCATCGCGAGATCATTGTCGATGACGGAGCGATAGCGCGCCACGGCGCCGGCGCAGCCCGGGGCGTCCGGCGCAGGCGCTTCGCCCATCCGCGCCGGCGGCGGGCCCGCTGGTCCCGGAGGAACGATCTGCGGTTGGCGCGCCGCGTTGCAGCCGGCGAGGCCGGCCGCGGCGCATGCGGCCAAGAAAAGCAAACCTGCGCGCATCCGTTTCTCCAATGCTTGGCTGAAGTTTGGCTTCTCATAACGGCGAGCGCCCTTCGGGGGCAAATTTGTCCTCTTCGCTTGCCGGCGCCGCCAAACCGCGTCAGCATCGCAAAGCGCCCTGACGCTCTTTTGTCCGCAGTTGCTTAAGCTTCTCAAGTTGCTGGAGGAAAAAATGATTCGCAACATTATCTTGCTCGACGGCACATGGAATACGCCGCGCGATTTCACCAGCATCTGCAAGAAGTCCTGGGATGAGAAAGTCGCCGAAAGGCTCATCCCTCCGAAAGGCGCGGACGGCGTCGAACAGAATGTCCGCTACTTTTCCGGCGTCGGCGCCGAAGGATTCAAAATCGTCGGCGGCGCCGCCGGCCTCGGCCTGCGGACCATCGTGCAGGACGCCTACAATTGGGTCGTCGACAATTATCGCGACGATCAGGAGCTGTATATCTACGGGTTTTCGCGCGGCGCCTATGCGGCTCGCGCCTTGGCCGGTCTGATCGGCGACTGCGGCATCCGAAAGACCAGAGACAAAAGCATCTTCGGCATCGCTCGCGCCAACAGGAGCGCGAAAAAGGCCTCCCAGTCGGGCGCGCCGCCGAGCGGTCCCGACGTTCAGGCGAACAATCGCATCAAGCTGCTCGGCGTTTTCGACACCGTCGGCTCATATGGCGTGCCCGCCGGGTTCAGCGGGCTTGCGCCGCTCGGCCGCTACGTCACGCTGGCGGTGTTCGGCGGCTTTGAGGACACGCAGCTCGGTCCGCATGTCGACCACGCGCTGCACGCGATTGGCGTCGACGAGCGCCGCCGTCCTTTTACGCCGACTTTCTGGACGGTGAAGAAGGGAGATCCGCTTCCCTCGAACATCGAGCAGAACTGGTTTCCGGGCGTCCACTGCAACGTCGGCGGCGGCTATCCGGAATCGGGCCTTTCGGACATCGCATTGATCTGGATGATAGCGCGCACCCAGGCGCTCACCGGACTCTCCTTCGACGAAGCGGCGATCAAGCGCGCGCTGAAACCGAACATCGACGGAAACATCCCCGATTCCGCCGAGAAATATCCGATCGACAGGAATTTTCCGCGCAGCCGCGAGTTGTTTCCCGCCGGCGCCCCGGCCAATAGTCTTCTCAGCTCCAGCGGCGATCCCGCCGAGGAACAGGTCAATGAGAAGGTCCATTGGAGCGTGCTGGCCAAGCTTGGCCGTAGTTGCAACATCTATGGCGCCAATAGTCGCTACGATCCTCCAAACCTGAAAGAAGCGATGGCGCGCCTCGGCTCGAACCTCGCGGGGAGAGTGGCGTCCATCACCGAAGAGGAGGCGCGATTGCTGCCGCCCGAACTCGTCGAGCTGGCGAAGGCCAGCGCCGCCCGCCAGCCCGCCGACGCGGCGCCGTGAGCAGCGGGACGACCCGACGTCGGTGGCCCGGGGCTCCCGCGTTTTTCGCTTGGCGGCGCGGCGCTAAGGGGCTATAAGCCGCTTGAATTCGTGGCGCGCGGCCGGCAGGTCCCGCGCCGCGATCGTTTTACGGCGCGAGTCATTTGTGACGTGAGTCATAGGGGTGGATCGCGCGTCCCCGCACAGCCCGGTAGCCGAATGGTCAATCCGTTTCAATTCCTGCAGGAAGTCCGCGCCGAGGCGGGCAAGGTCACCTGGCCTTCGCGGCGCGAGACCCTCATCACGACCGGCCTCGTCATCCTGATGGTGCTATTCGCAAGCCTTTTTTTCGTCGTCGTCGATTCGGCGCTGCGTTTCGGCGTCGGGCTGATGCTGGGCGTCGGTCGATAGACAATTGGAGCTAGTCGCGCCGCTATGAGCATGCGCTGGTACATCGTTCACGCCTATTCGAACTTCGAAAAGAAGGTCGCCGAGGCGATCCGCGAGGGCGCGGGGCAGCGCGGGCTCGCCGACCAATTCGAAGAGATTCTGGTCCCGACCGAACAGGTCATGGAAGTGCGACGCGGACGCAAGGTCTCCGCCGAGCGCAAATTCTTCCCCGGCTATGTGCTGGTGAAATGCGAACTCACCGATCAGGTGTTCTCGCTCATCAAGAATACGCCGAAGGTCACCGGGTTTCTTGGCGCGGACAACAAGCCGATGCCGATCAGCGAGGAAGAGGCCCTGCGCATCAAGGGCCAGGTCGCCGATGGCGTCGAGCGGCCGAAGCCGACGATCATGTTCGAGGTGGGCGAGACGGTGCGCGTCGCCGACGGGCCTTTCGCCTCTTTCAACGGCCTCGTCGAGGAGATCGACGAGGCGCGTTCGCGCCTCAAGGTCGCCGTGTCGATCTTCGGCCGGCCGACGCCGGTGGAGCTGGAGTTCGCCCAGGTCGAGAAGGTTTAAGCCGCCTGCTGCCGGAAGAGGCGCGTTCTCCCCTTGACGGGGAGGGGGCTTGCGCAGCAAGCCGGGTGGGGTGCAAAGCATCCCCCACCCGATCGCCTGCGGCGACCGATCTCCCCCGAGGGGGAGGTAGGCGCCCGGGTCAACTGGGTTCGTCCCGCGCTTTTGCAAAATCATGATATGAGGGATTGCCGCCCGGTGTTCGGCGGCGATGGGAGCCGCGATGAGCGACGAGCCCGAAAATTTCACGCTGGCGCTGCTGCGCAAGATCGACGCGAAGGTGGACGGCCTTCGCGAAGAGATGTCGACAAAGAGCGACGTCGCTGACGTTCGCTCCGAGGTCCATTCGCTGCGCGCCGATGTCGCCTCCGACCTGATGAACCTCGAAGAGCGCATCGATGAGCGCCTTAAGGCGCAGGAAAAGCGCCTGAGCGACCAGATTTCAGGTCTGCGCCGCTCGGTGATGGAATATCACTCCTCGCAAATCGGGCATGGCGTGCTGTTGACCGAATTCGAGGAGCGCCTGCGCCGCCTCGAAGAACATGTAGGACTCACGCCCGAGGGGCATTGAGGCTCGCGTCAGCAGCAATCAGTTGCTTTTCCCGATCTCGTCAGTATAAGTCGCAAGCCCTCTTCCGGAGGGCTTTTTTCGTTCCTTCCAAAGGAAGCGAAAACCATACGTGGCGGGTCTGCCCTGACGCCATCGGGGAGCCTCAGACCGGACCACGAACTGCAACCGGCGCCGACGCGTGAAAAATCGCGGCGGGCGCCAAACGTTGGAGAAACCAATGGCGAAGAAAATCTCCGGCTATATCAAACTGCAAGTGCCGGCCGGCGCGGCCAATCCGTCGCCGCCGATCGGTCCCGCGCTTGGCCAGCGCGGCCTCAACATCATGGAGTTCTGCAAGGCGTTCAACGCCAAGACGGGACAGATCGAGAAGGGGACGCCGATCCCCGTCGTCATCACCGCCTATCAGGACCGCTCCTTCACCTTCGAGATGAGGCAGCCGCCGGTCAGCTTCTTCCTCAAGAAGGCGGTGGGCCTCAAGATCGGCAAGAAGCCGGCCTCCGGCTCCAAACTGCCGGGCCGCAACGTCGTCGGAACGATCACACAGGCGCAGATCCGCGACATCGCGGAAAAGAAGATCGTCGATCTTAACTGCGCCTCGATCGAATCCGCGATGTCGATGATCGCCGGCTCCGCCCGCGCGATGGGCCTTGAGGTGGTGGAGTAAGACCATGGCGCATGTCGGAAAACGTATTGCCAAGTCCCGCGAGGGCATCGAACGCACGAAGCTCTATCCCCTCAACGACGCCGTGAAGCTGGTGCGCGAGCGCGCCAAGGCGAAATTCGACGAATCCGTCGAAATCGCCATGAATCTCGGCGTCGATCCCAAACACGCCGACCAGATGGTGCGCGGCGTCGTCAATCTGCCGAACGGCACCGGCCGCGTTCTGCGCGTCGCCGTCTTCGCCCGCGGCGCCAAGGCCGATGAAGCCAAGGCGGCGGGCGCCGACGTCATCGGCGCCGAGGATCTGGTGACGGCGGTGCAGGGCGGAACGATCGACTTCGACCGCTGCATCGCGACGCCGGACATGATGCCGCTCGTCGGCCGGCTCGGCAAGGTGCTCGGCCCGCGCGGGCTGATGCCGAACCCGAAGGTCGGCACGGTGACGATGGACGTCGCCGGCGCGGTGAAGGCCAGTAAGGGCGGCGCGGTCGAGTTTCGCGTCGAGAAGGCCGGCATCGTGCAGGGCACGATCGGCAAGGCCTCGTTCGACGACGGCAAGCTCGTCGAGAACATCAAGGCCTTCGTCGACGCCGTGGCCAAGGCGAAGCCGCAGGGCGCAAAGGGCACCTATATTCAGCGCATTGCGCTCAGCTCCACGCAGGGGCCGGGCGTGAAGGTCGACGTGTCGAGCCTGGGCGCCGCCCCGCACTGAGCGAATTAACTTCGACATCAAAAGCCGGCGGGAAACCGCCGGCTTTTTGTTTTTGGTTCATCCAACGTAAAGGCTTGCCGCGCCAAAACAGACGGGCGAGAACGCGACGCGGCCCCCTGTCGCAGGGGCCTTCTCCGCCTTGTGCGGCTGAGCTTTTGTCAATAGGTTCCGCGCGGGCGACGACGGGCGGCGGCTCCGGTTTTTCGCTTATTCAAAGGCGCGCGCGCCGTTTTCGCTTGTTTCGGGATTTGCGCTTCATGTCCGTGCTGATCGACAAGAACACCAAAGTCATCACCCAAGGCTTCACCGGCAAGACCGCCACCTTCCACTCCGTCCAGGCCCTTGACTACGGGACCAAAATGGTCGGCGGCGTGTCGCCCGGCAAAGGCGGCTCGATCCATCTCGATCTTCCGGTCTTCGACACGGTGCTCGAGGCGCGCGAAAAGACCGGCGCCGACGCCTCCGTGGTCTATGTGCCCCCGCCCGGCGCCGCTGACGCGATCTGCGAGGCGATCGAGGCGGAGATCCCGCTGATCGTCTGCATCACCGAGGGCGTGCCGGTTCAGGACATGATCCGCGTCAAGCGCGCGCTCTGCGGCTCCAAGTCCCGCCTCATCGGCCCGAACTGCCCAGGCGTCGTCACCGCCGGCGAGAGCAAGATCGGCATCATGCCGGGCAATATTTTCTCGCGCGGCTCGGTCGGCGTCGTGTCGCGATCCGGGACGCTCACCTATGAGGCGGTGTTCCAGACGACGCGCGAAGGCCTCGGTCAGACGACGGCCGTCGGCATCGGCGGCGATCCCGTCAAAGGCACGGATTTTATCGAAGTGCTGGAGTTGTTTCTCGCGGACGAGGCGACTAAGTCCATCATCATGATCGGCGAGATCGGCGGGGCGGCGGAGGAAGACGCGGCCCAATTCTTGAAAGACGAGGCGAAGCGCGGCCGCAAGAAGCCGATCGTCGGGTTCATCGCGGGCCGCACCGCGCCTCCCGGCCGCCGTATGGGCCACGCGGGCGCGATCGTCTCGGGCGGCAAAGGCGACGCCGAAAGTAAAATCGCAGCCATGGAGTCGGCGGGCATCAAAGTGTCGCCCTCGCCTGCGAGGCTGGGAAAGACCTTGGTCGAAGCGCTGAAGGGCTAGCGCTGGCCCGCTCATCGCTTCGAAAGTCGTCGGGGGCTTTGAGCGCCGGCGCTTTTGGGAAAGATTGAGATGGCGCGTTTTGAAACCAATGGCGGCGCCGGACCCGCCGCGCCGGTGGGCGCGCGCTCGCCGCAAAATGACTTTCTTGCTTCGACATCGTTTCTGCAGGGGGCGAACGCGGGCTATATTGAGCGCCTGCTTGCGGCCTATGAGGCCGATCCCTCCTCGGTCAGCGCCGACTGGCGCAATTTCTTCGCCGAGATGGGCGTCAGACCGCAGGAGAAGGCCGTCGCCGACGGCCCGAGCTGGGCGCGACGCGACTGGCCGCAGCCGAACGGCGAATGGGTGAGCGCGATCGTCGGCGAGGCGCCGGCGCCTCTTAAATCGCCAGTCGTTCCCGTCGCCCCGCCGACCCCCGGCGGCGAGGACGTGTTGCGGGCGACGCGCGATTCCGTGCGCGCCCTGATGATGATCCGCGCCTATCGCATGCGCGGCCATCTGCACGCCAATCTCGATCCGCTCGGACTGGAGCAGCGCTACGATCACGGCGAGCTCAATCCGCAGACCTATGGGTTCACCGACGAGGACTACGAGCGCAAAATCTTCCTCGATGGCGTGTTGGGGATGCGATACGCCACGCTGTTTGAAATGGTCACGATCCTGCGCCGCACCTATTGCGGGACGATCGGCTTCGAATTCATGCATATCTCCAATCCGGAGGAGAAGGCCTGGCTGCAGGCGCGCATCGAAGGCCCGAAGAAGGAGATCGTCTTCACGCAGGAAGGCAAGCGCGCCATTCTCAACAAGCTCGTCGAGGCGGAAGGTTTCGAGAAGTTCCTCGACGTCAAATACACCGGCACGAAGCGCTTCGGGCTCGACGGCGCTGAATCCATTGTTCCGGCGCTGGAGCAGATCATCAAGCGCGGCGGCGCGCTCGGCGTGCAGGAAATCGTTCTTGGCATGGCCCACCGCGGCCGTCTCAACCTGCTTTCGCAAGTGATGGCGAAGCCGCACCGGGCGCTGTTTCACGAATTCAAGGGCGGCTCCTTCCTGCCCGATGAAGTCGAAGGCTCCGGCGACGTCAAATATCACCTCGGCGCGTCATCGGATCGCGTATTCGACGACAACAAGGTGCATCTCTCGCTCACCGCCAATCCGTCGCATCTCGAGATCGTCGATCCGGTCGTGCTCGGCAAAGTGCGCGCCAAGCAGGATCAGCATCATTGCGCCGACGGCGACCGCCGCTCGGTGATGCCGCTCCTCATCCACGGCGACGCGGCCTTCGCCGGCCAGGGCGTGGTCGCGGAATGTTTCGGCCTTTCCGGATTGAAGGGGCATCGCACCGGCGGCTCGATCCACTTCATCATCAACAATCAGATCGGCTTCACCACCTACCCCCGCTACTCGCGGTCCTCGCCCTATCCGTCCGACGTCGCGAAGATGGTCGAGGCGCCGATTCTTCACGTGAACGGCGACGACCCCGAGGCTGTCGTCTTCGCCGCGCGCGTCGCCGCCGAATTCCGCCAGCAGTTCCAAAAGCCCGTCGTCATCGACATGTGGTGCTATCGCCGCTTCGGCCATAATGAGGGCGACGAGCCGGGATTCACCCAGCCGCTGATGTATAAGAAAATCCGGGCGCACCGCACCGCGCTCGATATCTATGCGGACCGTCTGATCGCGGAAGGCGTGACGACGCGCGAAGACGTCGATCGCATGAAGGAAGACTGGCGCACGCGGCTCAACGAAGAATTCGAAGCGGGCCAGAGCTACAAGCCCAACAAGGCGGATTGGCTGGACGGCCGCTGGGCGGGAAAGAAATCGGGCTGGCAACTCTCGGAGAACGAGCGTCGCGGACAGACCGGCGTGGCGCTCGAGACGCTGCAGCACATCGGCGCCGAGATCACGACGACGCCGCCCGATTTTCACGCGCACCGCACGATCCAGCGTTTTCTCGACAATCGGAAGGCGGCCATCGAACATGGCGGGCCGATCGACTGGGCGACGGCCGAAGCGCTGGCGATCAGTTCGCTTCTCTATGAAGGCTATAATGTGCGGCTCTCCGGGCAGGACAGCGAGCGCGGCACCTTTTCGCAGCGTCACAGCGTGCTCATCGATCAGGAGAACGAAGCGCGCTATCTGCCCTTCAATCACATCGCCGAAGGCCAGGGCCGCTACGAAGTCGTCAATTCGATGCTTTCCGAAGAGGCGGTGCTCGGCTTCGAATATGGCTATTCGCTCGCCGAGCCCGACGCGCTGGTGTTGTGGGAGGCGCAGTTCGGCGATTTCGCCAATGGCGCGCAGGTCGTCTTCGACCAGTTCATTTCATCGGCCGAGCGCAAGTGGCTGCGCATGTCGGGACTCGTCTGCCTCTTGCCGCATGGCTACGAAGGCCAGGGTCCGGAACATTCCTCGGCGCGGCTCGAGCGCTATCTGCAGCTGTGCGCCGAAGACAATATGCAGGTGGCCAATTGCACCACGCCTGCGAACTACTTCCATATCCTTCGCCGTCAGCTGCACAGAAGCTTCCGCAAGCCGCTGGTGCTGATGACCCCGAAATCGCTGCTGCGCCATAAGCGCGCCGTCTCGCGGCTCGGCGAAATGGGCATGGCCTCGAGCTTCCAGCGGCTGCTCCTCGACGACGCCGAAACGGCGCCGACGGAGACGTTCGTCCTCAAAGCCGACGAATACATTCGCCGGGTCATTTTGTGTTCGGGCAAGGTCTATTACGATCTCCTGGACGAACGCGAGAAACGCGGCGTCGACGACGTGTATCTGCTGCGGGTCGAACAGCTCTATCCTTTTCCGCTCAAGGGTCTCGTCGCGGCGCTCGGGCGCTTCAAGGAGGCCGACGTCGTGTGGTGTCAGGAAGAGCCAAAGAACATGGGCGCCTGGTCCTTCGTCGACTCCTATCTCGAATGGGTGCTGACGCAGATCGGCGGCAAGTCGAAGCGCGCCCGCTACGTTGGACGCGCCGCTTCGGCGTCTACGGCCACGGGCACCATGTCCCGGCACCTCGCACAGCTGAAATTGTTTCTGGAGGAAGCGTTCGCGCCTTGAGACGCGACGCGAGCGAAGAGAGAACCGATGGCTGAAATACGCGTGCCGACCTTGGGCGAATCGGTGACTGAAGCGACGATCGGCCGCTGGTTCAAGAAGGCGGGCGACGCGGTGCGCGCCGACGAGGCGCTCGCCGAGCTCGAGACCGACAAAGTCACGCTCGAAGTCAACGCCCCCGCCGCCGGCGTGCTCGCCGAGATCGTCGCCAAGGAGGGCGAAACTGTCGGTCCTGGCGCGCTGCTCGGACAGATCGCCGAAGGCGCCGCCGCTCCGGCGAAGAGCGGAGAGACCGCTGGCAAAAGCCCCGCGCCTAAACCGGCGCCGGCCCCCGCAGCGCCAGCGCCCAAGTCAGTTTCGGCGCCGGCTGCGCCCGCGCCGGCCGCGACGACGATGCCGCCCGCGCCGTCAGCCGCCAAGATCGCCGTCGAGCAAGGGATCGACGTGGCTCAGGTTCCCGGTAGCGGCAAGCGCGGCCAGGCGCTGAAATCGGACGTCGTTCAATTCGCCGCGCGTCAGGCGGCTGCCCCGCAGCCCGCGCAAGAAGGCCGCGCCCAGGAGCTTCCCGCCCAGGAAGCGCGGATCGAGGCGCCGACGCCCCGCGTCCCCGTTCCGCAGGAAGACGCCCGCCACGAAGAGCGGGTGAAGATGACGCGCTTGCGTCAGACGATCGCGCGCCGGCTGAAAGAAGCGCAAAACACCGCCGCCATTCTGACGACGTTCAACGAAGTCGACATGTCGGCGCTGATCGAATTGCGCAAACGCTACAAGGAGGCGTTCGAGAAGCGGCACGGCGTGAAGCTTGGCTTCATGGGCTTCTTCGTGAAGGCCTGCTGCCAGGCGCTGGAAGAGATCCCCGCCGTCAATGCGGAGATCGACGGGACGGACATTATCTACAAGCGCTTCTGCCACATCGGCGTCGCCGTCGGCACGGAGAAGGGACTCGTCGTGCCGGTGGTGCGCGACGCCGACCGCCTGTCGCTCGCCGAGATCGAAAAGACCATCGCCGAACTTGGCCGCAAAGCGCGCGACGGCGCCCTCGACATCGCCGATCTGCAGGGCGGCACCTTCACGATTTCCAACGGCGGCTTCTATGGTTCGCTGATGTCCACGCCGATCCTGAATGCGCCGCAATCGGGCATTCTCGGCATGCACAAGATTCAGGAGCGCGCTGTGGTCGTTGACGGCAAGATCGAAGCGCGGCCGATGATGTATCTGGCGCTGTCCTACGATCACCGTGTTGTCGATGGGAAAGAAGCCGTGACTTTCCTGGTGCGCGTCAAAGAGTTGCTGGAAGATCCTGCACGGCTGGCGCTCGGCCTGTAGCCCCGACCCCTTCAAAATCTCCAAAGGCTACACATCTTATTTCAGACGGCGCGCCCGCTAATGGGGCCGTCGGCGGGGACGAAAGGACCGCCTTGGAGGTAGAGATGGAAATGAAAACCGCCACCGAAACCAGAGAGTCTCCGCTGACGCCCGAGCAGTTCGCGCAACTTGGCGATGGCCTCATCGCTTATGTGCGATCGATGAGTTCGGAAGACGTCAACCGGCTTTACCCGCAGGCGCCGCAGATTGCGCCAGGGCTGACGATCTTTGCGCTTTTCGGAGCGGATGGCGCGCCGATCGTGCTTGCGGATTCAGAAGAAGGCTGCATCGGCAACGCTCGTGAAAATCATCTGCAGATGGTGAGCCTGCACTAACCGTCCCCTCAGAGGCGCGCCCGCCGGCGCGCCTGCCACCCGGGCAAACGTCACACGCTCGGCGACGACCCTCCCGCAACTCAGCCGTTAGCTTCTCTCGAGCGGGCGCCGTTATGGCTCTCGGGAAGGAGCTTGGACGCGAGCACCTTGTCGAGTCGGCGTCCGTCGAGGTCGATGACTTCGAAGCGCCATCCGAGCTTCTCCACCGTTTCGCCGAGGGTCGGGAAGCGGATAAGCCCGTCGAGGACAAGGCCGGCCACCGTTTCAAAGCTCCTGTTCTCGGGCAGCGCAACGTGCAAAAGCTCGGCCATTTCGTCGACCGGCATCCAGCCGGCGAGCAGCCAGCTGCCGTCTTCGCGCTGAAGCGCCTCTGGCTCCTCATGCCCCTCGTCGGATCTGAACGCGCCGGCGATGGCGTCGAGAATATCGGCCGGCGTCACCACGCCTTCGAAATGGCCATATTCGTCGTGCACGAGCGCCATCGGCGTCTCGGCTTCGCGCAAAACATTCAGCGCGTCGAGCGCGTCGATCGAATCGGGCACGACCGGCGCCGACCGGACATGGGATTCGAGGTCGAGCGGCTCGCCGCGCAGCGCGGGTCCAAGCAGGTCTCGGATCAGCAGGACGCCGATCATGTCGTCCATATCGCCCCGGCTGACGGGCAGACGCGCGTGGGAGGTCTCGATGAGCCTCTCGCGCAGAATGTTCTCCGGCTCGCTGAGATTGAGCCAGTCCACCTCGGTGCGCGGGGTCATCAGCGCCCGCGCGGCGCGGTCGCCCAGCCGCAGCACGCCCGCGATCATCTGCTGTTCGTCGGCCTCGATCGCCCCCGCCGAATGCGCCTCGGCGACGAAGGTCTTGATTTCCTCATCGGTGACCCAGGACTGAAGCTCGTTGGCCTGGCCGACGAACAGCAAGATCAGCTTCGTCGACTCATCGAGCAGCCAGACCACCGGCGTGACCAGAGTGGATAGCAACGCCATCGGCGCGGCCATGCGGCAGGCGATGGCTTCCGCATGGCGCAGCGCGATGTTTTTGGGCAGCAATTCCCCGATCACGACGGACAGATAGGTGATGACGCCGATGACGCCGCCATAGCCGATCCAATCCGCCGCACCGTCCGATAGACCAAGCGCGCGCAGCTCTTGCGAAAGCCGCTGACCGAGCGCGGCGCCTGAAAAGGCGCCTGCGAGGACTCCAACGAGCGTGATCCCGATCTGAACGGTGGAGAGGAAGCGTCCCGGATTTTCCGCCAGCGCCAGGGCGGCGGCGGCGCCGCGGCGACCTTCGGCGGCCAAAGTCTTCAGCCGCACTTTGCGCGACGAAACGATGGCGAGTTCTGACAACGAGAAAATCCCGTTGATGACTATCAACACAAGCGCGACGGCTAGCTCGAACATGACACCTGATAGGGCTTTCTGCGCAGGCTCTCAAGCAAATGGCGTCGGCACGCGGTGAGGGCGACGACATTTGTCGCCTGGGCGTAATCCTGGGCGCGATCCTGCCGAGAAGGCGGGCAATCGACCGGCCCGAAAACTACATCACATGATTCCATGTGATCGCGAAGCGCTCAGTCGCGAACCGCGATCTCGATCTTTTTGATGACCCGCGCCTGCTCGGGCCGCGCCAGATCGATGGAGAGCAGCCCGTTGACGAGATCGGCCCCCAGCACCTGCATCCCTTCGGCCAGGAGAAACGCGCGCTGAAACTGCCGCGCGGCGATGCCGCGATGCAGGAAATGCCGCTCGCGATCCTCGGTTTGGCGCCCGCGGACGACAAGCTGATTTTCTTCGAGCGAGACGTCAAGCTGGTCGCTGGTGAAGCCCGCGACGGCGAGCGTGATCCGAAGCCGCTCCGGCGCGCTCTCGGCGCGCGGAATGCGCTCGATGTTATAGGGAGGGTAGCCGTCGGAGGCGGTGCGGGCGACGCGGTCGAGCGCCCGTTCGATCTCATCGAAGCCGAGCAGGAACGGCGAATTGAGCGGCGGACGCGACATGTCGTTGAAGCCCTGTTGGCGCCTCTTCGGCCGAGCCCGTGAAGCGCTCCGGCTCCAGCTATATGGCCGAGCCCGCCGCGCCATTCAAGCGCGGCCGATGCGCGCGCCCGCCATTGACGCGCGAACGACAAACGCCCATGTGCGAGCAAGCTTCCCCTTAAGAGCGGCGACCATGGGCAAAGCACAGCATATCTTCCTCGCGAGCATCCTCACCGCGTCCTTCGGAGCGCCGGCCATCGCCGAAACGCCGCCGCCGATCATCGCGCCGGAAGGCGAACGCTTCACGCTGACCCCCGCCGAGGGCGGCTACGTCCGGCTGAACAAGGAGACCGGCGCCCTGTCCTATTGTTCAGTGAAGGACGGCGTCACTGTGTGCCGGCTCGGCGCCGAGGAGCGCGCCGCGTTTGAGGCGGAGATCGACCGTCTGCGCAAGGAGAACGCCGCGCTCAAAGCGCGCGCCGAGGCTGCGCCCGTCCCCCCGGCGGCGAGGCCGAACATGGCGCCGAGCGAAGAGGAATTCGAGCGCGCGCTCTCCTTTACCGAGCGCTTTCTGCGCCGCATAATGCGCCTCTTCCGCGAAGAGACCTCGCCTGGAGGCGCTCTGTGAGGGCCAGAGGGAAGATGTATCCGCAGGAGCGCCCCAATGGCTGATCAGGGACCTTTCGCCAATTGGCCGCATCTCGACAAGCCGGGCCGACCTGAGCGGCCAGAGGCCGCGCATGACGTGCTGCTTCTGCCGAGTTCCGACAAAATATCACAGGAAACCAACCCGATGGCGTCGAACAATACGCTTGAAAATTTCCTCGGCGGCTCGCCGCTCAACATTCTCGCGCGGTTGCTCGTCATTTCGCTGGTCGTGGGCGCCCTGCTGATGTGGCTGGAACTGCGGCCGATCGACATTTTTCGCGGCGTCCAAGCTTTCTTCGACCGCATCTATCAGTTGGGATTCGGCGCTGTGAGGGAGCTTGTCAGCTATGTGCTCGCCGGCGCGGTCTTCGTCGTGCCGGCGTGGCTCGTTCTACGGCTCGTCAATGTGGGCGCGAGCAAGCGATGAGAAAGGGCCAGCCGGCGGCGATCTAAAAGGTTCGGCGCCGTCCGATGCTCGACGTCTGATCCGGATCTTCGATAAGCTGGCCGATGCCGTCGCGGCGCGGCGGCGGCGGCGGCGCATAGGCCTCAGGTCCGGCGACGGGACCGAACCCGTCCCGCGCGCCGACTCCCGGTCCTTCGAACGCGGCGAGCGGCGGCTTGCCCGTCGTGTCATTGTCGGTCTCGTCATCCGGCGCAGGCGGCGCGCGTCCCTGCGCGATCAGCGGCGATGGGTCGGGCGGCGGCAGCGTCTCTTGCGGCGCGGGCTTGCAGATGCTGCGTCCCGAGCGGCCGTGCAGCGCCAGATCGACGTGAATATGGTTGTAGTGAAAGGCGTTGGAGCCTGGCGACAGCACCGTCGAGAAATGCCCGCACGAGCCGCGATGCACGTCCATCAGGAAGGCGCGTGTCTGCGCGTCGCCGCGCCCCCAGTCGCGCACGAGCGTGATCTCGCGGCCGTCGGCGAGCACGAAGCCGCCGATGTCCAGCGCATTGCCGAAGGAATGTTCGGAAAGCTGCGCGCCGCGCTGATTGTTCATGCCGCGGCAGGCATAAGAGCCCATTGAATTGATCTGAACCACCTGCTGTCCGAAGCGCGCCTGCGCGGCGGGCTGGACGGCGTCGGCGAGCCAGGCGTCGAGCTCGGCGACCATCGAGCAGTCGAGCGTGGCGATCGCGTTGAAGGACACCGCCCCGCCCTGCAGCGCGGTCACCTTGAACGGTCTGGTGAGGCCGCAAATCCCCGGACCGTCGACTTCGGGCGCGAGCGCGATGAATTCGGAAGGGTTGACGCGTCTTTCCGCGAGACAGGCGTTTTCAGCCTGCGTGCGCCAGGCCGGCCGCTGCGGCTTCTGCCCGATCGAGCAAGCGGAAAGCGTCGCCGCGACGAGCGCCGGCACGAGCAACGAGTGATGGGCGCGGCGGACCATGGCCGCGAGAATGGGCGCCGGGCCGTTAATTCAGGGTCGAGAATTGTGGTTAACGCTCAGATATTTGAGGACTGTGGCAGGCGATCCACACCCCGCGGAAAGCAGCGCGGATGCGCTGCTCATGAGCGCGGTAGCGCGGGAGGCGTGATCAGCGCGCAAATTTGCTCAAGCGCCGCTTCCATGTTTCGCCGGCCTTGAGTTCGGTCTTCAACACCCATTTCCTGCGAATCGTCCTGATCGCCCGCGACGATGTCTTGAGAATGACTTCCGGTTCCGGTTCTTTCGCGCGCGGCGCCATGAGAATCGGGGTCGCCACTGCTGTCTGCGGCTTCACCTTTTTGGGTTTCGCAGGAACAGCCTCGGCAACTTTGGCCGGCTGGCGCACACGACGCGTCCGAGTTGATGCGCCTCGCGCCGGAGGATCGCTTATGACGTCCTCCTGCAAGAGGTTCGGGAGCACGCGCCCCGGCAGGCCTGTCGATGGCGAGAGAATCTGGGGACGTTCAGCCGCTTTGGCGCCGAAAACCGCGTCCGCCGCGTTTAGCGCCGCCAAATATGAGGCGTCACGTTCGACCTCAGGGGCGGCCGAAGCGCTGGAGCCATTAAGCGATGGACTCCCACTCGCATTTTCAGGCTCGTTGATCTTCCACGGATTCGAAGTGCGAGATTTGGGAGACCGACCTTTATATGCCGTTATGAACGGACGAGTGGGCTGGCGCATTGAAGCTGAAGATCTTTCTGTTGACGTATATGGCAAGGAAGGTCGCTCGAAAGACCCGCCTCGGCACAAGCGTAATTGAGTATTGAGAAAACGCCTGGGCATGACGCTCAGTCCAAGCGTCTGCGACGAAGGACATTTGCTACCTATAACGCAAAAGCCGCAAGAAGTCATCGTAATGGCGCACTGATGGCGCAAACTGGACATTGCCGATTTACGCCTCGCGAGTCCGCTGTCGCCGCCGTGCCGCAGGAAAAACGGCTTCCGTTGAATGAAATGCGCGTTCCCTCTGCTGGCGCCGGCTCTCGCTTCGTAAGGGTCGGAGGCGGGGCGCCCACATTCCATTTTGAGCCGATCAGTCAGCTTGCAGACGCATGCTGCATTGCGCGCTCCTATCTCAGAATGTTGTGCAACCCCTCTAGAAAAGCTTCAGGTCTATCCCAACTGAAATCGATCAAGCGCTGCGATTTGTCTTCTTCTTGTCTCTCGAATAACAAATGAGTCGGAGCGTTGCTGAAAGACCCTCTAAACGGATCTGCAAAACCCTCCATCCGCTCGCCTGATATGTCGGCGCAACGCGAGAAAACAGAAGTCCATTGACGTTCATTTGGGAGATTTAGTCATGCGAAAAATGCTCGCTGCAGCGACGGTCGGCCTCGTCGTTTTTCTTGTCCAGGACATCGCCCAGGCTGCCACCGCTCAAAGTCCGGCGACGCTACGCTCTGGACCGGGAACGTCGTGGCGTAGAATCGCCCAAATCCCGGCCGGAGCCGATGTGCAGGTGTTGAGCTGCAACCCGGGCTGGCGTCACAGCTGGTGCCAGATCCGCTACGGTTCGAAGACCGGGTGGGTGAACGCGCCTGCGCTCGGGACGTCGGGATCGCAGGTCATCGTCGCGCCCGTCGTGACGACCGACGCCGCCAGTCTCAAGCGGCGCGCGAGCATGTTTTCCTCGGTTATCGAGGTCATTCCCGGCGGCAAAAAGGTCGACGTCCTTCGCTGTAGAAGTGGTCTCGGCAGGGGCTGGTGCCGCGTCTCTTATCAAGGCAAGACCGGATTCGTCAGAGGCGGTCTTTTGGCGCGCCAACGGTCCGTCATTCCCCGTTAAGAACGCGGGCGAGGCGAGAAAAGGCCGGCGCGCGAAGCCGGCAAAAAGTAAAGGCGCAAATCGGACATGCCGATTTGCGCCTCTTCTGTTCAGGTCGACGCCTGCGCAGCCTTAACCCGCGTTATGCGCCTTTATCCTCGCCTTTGCGGCCGCGCATAAAGGATTCGAACTCTTCGCGGTCGCGGGCGCGGCGCAGCTGGTCGATATGTTCGGCGAAGTCGCGCTCCGCTTCGGCGACCTTGCGACGCTCTTCCTCGAGACGCGCGAGTTCGCCTTCGCGCCACTCATCAAAGGCGACATTGCCGGTCGAGCGCATGAAGGACGGGCCGCCCCAGGCAGCCGAACCCTCTCGAGCGACGCCGCTCACGGCGTCCTTCACCCGCGCGCCCTGTTCCTGGGCGAAGGCGAAGAAATCGCCTTCAAAGCCCTGGCTGCGCTGCCAAAGCTTCCAGACCAATATCGCGAGGCCGAGCGGCCAGAAGATGAAAAAGCCGAGGATCACCGCCGCGATCTCGTAGGGCCTCCAGGACATTCGTCCGTGATGCCCCCAGGGCGAGCCGCCCTCTCCGGATGACGACATGCGAGAATAACGATGGCAGCTCATGATGGGCTCCAGTTGGTCAACGGCCGCCCGCCGCCAAGCGGGGCCGACACCAATGTAATATGCATTAACATTGGCGCAAGGGAAAGCGCCGCGCCAAGAAAATTGGCGCGGCGCCGTCAATCGCTTCGCGTCGGGAAATCAGGCCGCCTTGCCGCTCAGATCATCTTCAAGCACGGCGTCATCCGCGAACGGCGCGATCGTTTCGCGCGTCGCCCCCGGCTCGATTTCGATGTCGATTTCGAGCAGCGACATGTCTTCCTTGCGATGCATCTTCACCATGACCTTTTCGGGGTCGACGTTGATGTGCTTGGAGATCGCGATGAGGACTTCCTTGTGCAGCACGGCGATCAGATCCGAATCGCGCGCCGATTTGCGTTCATGCGCGAGAAGGATCTGCAGGCGCTCGCGCGCAACCGGCGCGGTGGCGCCGCGACGCCCGAACAATCCGAAAATATTCATGCCGCCCTCCGACCAAAGAGCCGAACGAAGAGTCCCCTCTTGTCAGCGGGAATATTCACCGGCAGTTTTTCGCCGCACAGCCTCTTCGCCGCTTCCGAATAGGCGCGCGCCGCGGGGCTCATGGCGTTGTGAAGAATGATGGGCGCGCCGACGTTCGAGGCGCGCAGAACGTCTTCGCTCTCCGGCACGATCCCCAGCAGCGGTATCGAGAGAATTTCGAGCACGTCGTCGACGCTGAGCATCTCGCCGCGGCCGGCGCGCTGCGCGTCATAGCGCGTCAGCAGCAGATGCTTCTCGACGCGTTCGCCCTTTTCGGCGCGTTCGGTCTTGGCGTCGAGCAGCCCGATGATGCGATCGGAATCGCGCACCGATGAGACTTCCGGATTGGCGACGACCACCGCGACGTCGGCGAAGCGCATCGCGAGCGTCGCGCCGCGTTCGATGCCGGCGGGACTGTCGCAGACGATCCAGTCGAACTTCTCGCGCAATTCATTGATGACGCGCTGCACGCCTTCTTCGGTCAAGGCGTCCTTGTCGCGCGTCTGCGACGCGGGCAGCAGATAGAGATTGTTCAAGCGCTTGTCGCGGATGAGCGCCTGATGCAGCTTGGCGTCGCCCTGGGCGACGTTGATGAGGTCGAACACGACGCGCCGCTCGGCGCCCATGACGAGATCGAGGTTGCGCAGCCCGACGTCGAAGTCGACGACCGCGACCTTGTGACCCTGTTGGGCCAGCGCGGCCCCGAGAGCCGCGGTCGACGTTGTCTTTCCGACGCCTCCTTTGCCGGAGGTCACCACCAAAGTCTTGGCCATTGTTCGTCCTCTCTTAATCGAGCCGCGCGATCTTGACCGTCTCGTTTTCGAGCCAGGCCTGGATGGATTGGCTCTGAACATTCGCCGAGATCTCGTCGGCAGTGAGATAAACGCCGCAAACCGAGAGCAGCTCGGCTTCGAGCTTGCGGCAGAAAATTCGCGCGCGTTTTTCCCCATAGGCGCCGGCCATCGCGCGGCCGCGCAGCGTTCCGTAGATATGCACGGAGCCGCCCGCCATGATTTCCGCGCCCGACGCGACGGAGCCGATCACGGTCACGTCGCCGTCCGGGTGATAAATCGACTGCCCGGAGCGCACCGGCTCCAGCAGGATCAGCGGCGCAGCCGTCGGGGCCGGCGGCTCGGACGCTTTGGGATCGTCGGATTGCGCGCCGCCGGCGCCGAGCGCGTTGGCGATATCCTCGAAGGCTGCTTCTTCGCTTGGGGACAGCGTTCCAGGGCTTGCGTCTTTGGCGCGCGTTGCGCTGACGTCCGGCGGCGGTTGCGGGGTGGCGCGACCACCGGCCAGAATCGGCGGCAGATCGTCGCTGGCCCATGACGGGTCGACGCCCGACAATCCCATGAGGCGTATGCCGCGCCGGGTGAGATTTTCGAGAAGTTCGATGAGTTCTTGCCGCTCCAAAGTCAGTTTGGCGAGGTCGATGACGATCGACTTCCGACTGAAAAAGGCGGGCGACTGCTCAAGCAGCGCGTCGAGCTGCTCGAGCCAGCCTTCGATCGGCTGCTCGGGCTCCAGCGTCAGGACGGGGAAGGACCTGCCTCTGAAGCGGATGTGTCGGGATGACGCTTGCGTCACGGGAGCCCTCACGCAATTAGGATTTGCGTCATTTGAGGGCGTTAACGTTAATGAAGGATTAAAGCGCGCGCGTAATTTGGCGCCCGGTCGCGCTTTATTAAGAGATTAGGTTGGGGCGGCTTTGGCGCGCGCCGCAGCGCTCTCCATGACGCCTTGCGCGGCGCTCTCGAGCACCAGCGCCGGATCCGCGCTTTTGACGGGATCGAAATGGCCGGAGATGGTCAGCATCGCGACGCCATGCGCCAGCGACCATATTTGCAGCGCCGCGTAGCGCGCGCCCTGCGCCGGCGCGCCCGCCTGCTGCAGCCAGGCCACCACGGCGCGCCAAAGAATCTCCAGCGCATGGTCGGCGGCGCCGCCCGCGCCGGGATCGGCAAGCGTCTTCGCCTGCGCGAACATGGCAGCGTAAAGCCCCGGTTCGTCCCGCGCGAATTTGAGATAGGCGGCGCACATCGCCCGCATCGCGCTCTTGGCGTCGGGCCGGCCTTCGTCCCATGCCGTTTCAATTCGTGCGCCAAAGGTCTCGAAACCGCGGCGCGCCAGCTCGCTCATCAGCGCGTCGCGTCCGCTGAAGTGACGGTAGGGGGCGGCGGGCGAAACGCCGGCGCGGCGCGCCGCCTCGGTGAGCGTCAGCGCCGATGGCCCGCCTTCGGCGAGAATGTCCAAAGCGGCGTCGATCAGCGCCTGTTTGAGCGACCCGTGGTGATAGCCTCGCTTATTGTGCATCTCTCACCCCGGCGCGGATCGGCGTCATCGCCCCGTCGCCGGGCTATCCCGAGAGCTTGGCGACCAGCGCGTCGGAGACCTCGAAATTGGCGTAGACGGTCTGAACGTCGTCATTATCCTCGAGCGCGCCGACGAGCTTGAGGATTTTCTCGCCGGACTCATCGTCGACCTTGATCGTGTTCTGCGGGCGCCAGACGAGCGCCGCCTTGCGCGGCTCGCCGAATTTCTCCTCGAGAGCCTTGGCGACGTCGCGCAGCGATTCGACGGACGTGATCACTTCATGCGTCTCATCGGTCGTCGAGACGTCGTCGGCGCCGGCCTCGATGGCCGCCTCCATCATCGCGTCCTCCGTCGCCGCCTTCTTATCGAATTCGACGAGGCCGACACGGTCAAACATGAAAGAGACGGCGCCGGTCTCGGCGAGCGCGCCGCCAGCCTTGGTGAAATAGGAGCGCACCTCGCCGGCCGTGCGGTTGCGATTGTCGGTCAGGGCCTCGACGATGACGGCGACGCCGCCGGGCGCATATCCCTCGTAACGCACTTCATCGTAATTTTCGGCGTCCGCGCCCGAGGCCTTCTTGATCGCGCGTTCGATGTTGTCCTTTGGCATGTTCTCCGCCCGGGCGGCGAGAACGGCGGCGCGCAGCCGCGCGTTCATGTTCGGGTCGGGCATGCCCATCTTGGCGGCGACGGTGATTTCTCGGGCGAGCTTTGAAAACAGCTTGGAGCGGATCGCGTCCTGCTTGCCCTTCTTGTGCATGATGTTCTTGAATTGACTATGCCCGGCCATGCGCTCCCGCCCCGCTCCTCGATCAATCTTCGCCGTCCGGCGTCCGGCGGGTGATATACGCCGGACGTATCCGGAAATAAAGAAAAGCGCCAAGGAGAGTATGGCGCCAAAGGAGAGTATGATTGAGCGCAAGCGATGAAGAGCGAAATTCTCGGCCTGAGCCCGATGGGCCGGCCGCGTCCGCACTCCCGGCGCCGCACATCCCGGACCTCGCCGCCGCCAAGCGCCTGCAGGCGATCCTCTCCAGTCCGTCCTATCGCAAGGCCGACGAGGACATTCATTTCCTGACGTCGGCCGAAGCGCGCGGTCCCCGACTGGAGCTCGAATATCTCAAGGCCGAACTGCTGCTGCGACGCCATGGCGTCACCGATACGATCGTCGTCTTCGGCTCGACTCGCATCGTCGAGCCCGCTTTAGCGGAAAGCCGCCTCGCCGAATCGCAGGCGCGCGCGACGGCCAATCCCAATGACGCGGCCCTCGCCAGACAGCTCGCGGCGGCGAAACGCGCCCGCGAAAATTCACGCTATTATCAAATCGCGCGCGAGTTTGGCGGCCTCGTCGGCGCCGCCCGCGAGAGCGGGGACCAGCCGCGCCTGGCGATCGTCACCGGCGGCGGACCAGGCATCATGGAGGCGGCGAACCGCGGCGCCTTCGAGGCCGGCGCCGAGACGGTGGGGCTCAACATCACCCTCCCCCACGAGCAGCTGCCCAACAGCTATGTCACGCCCTCGCTTTGCCTGCGCTTCCGCTACTTCGCGCTGCGCAAAATGCATTTCATGCTGCGGGCGCGGGCGCTGGTCGCCTTTCCGGGGGGCTTTGGCACGTTCGACGAATTGTTCGAGACGCTCACGCTGGTGCAGACCGGCAAGGTCAAGCCGATCCCGATCATTCTCGTCGGCGAAAGCTATTGGCGACGCGCCTTTGACGTCGACTTTCTGGTCGATGAGGGCGTCATCGCTCCAAGGGACCGCGATATTTTCCGCTACGCCGAAACCGCCCCTGACATTTGGGAAGAAATCCGGCGCTGGGGCGAACGCAAGGCGGATCTCCTATTTGAATGAAGGCCTTAGGCTGTGCCGGCGATCCCCTGCCTGATCCCTTGCCCGATCGCCTGCCCGATCGCCTGCCCGATCGCCTGCCCAATCCCTTGCCATTGTAAAGCCTATGCCCCGCCTTATCTCAGCTAACGCGGCGCGAAGCGCGCGCTTTTTTAAAAAGGGAGATGACCATGAGTTGGCTTAAAGCCATCGCGGGCGGCGTGATCGGCGCCGAAGCCCTCAACCTTATTAAGGATTATGTGGAGAAGCAGGGCGGCCTCGACGGCGTCGTCAAGAATTTCGAGAACTCCGGACTGGGGAAGCAGATCCACTCCTGGGTCGGCCTCGGTCCCAATGAAAAGATCAGCGAAATGGACATCGGCAAGGTGGTCAACGCCGATAAGCTGATGGAAATCGCCAAGAGCGCCGGCGTCGACATCGACAAGGCGAAAGCGCTTCTCGCTCAGTATTTGCCGGAAGTGATCGACAAGGCGACGCCGGAAGGCAAACTGCCGCCGCCCGACAAACCGGCGTAAGCGTTCCAACGCCAATTCTCGACACTGCCGACGGCGGCGCGCGCCGCCGTCCGGCCTGTTCCCGCCCACGCTCTTGCTTCAGGCGCCCTGTTTCTGTAATTCCGTCGCGCGCGCCCTTTGCGCCCGCTCGCGGCTGAGGCGAGAACGCCCGAGGCCGCCGCCGCGGAGTTCGCCTTCGCAACGGCCGCCGGCCATTTTGAACAGGACCATTAATGACCAAGCGCGCGCTGGTGACCGGCGTTACAGGACAGGACGGCGCCTATCTTTCCCAGTTTCTCCTCGACAAGGGCTATGAGGTGCATGGCGTGGTGCGCCGCTCATCGCACCGCGGCGTCGAGGACCATCGCCTGCGCTGGCTCGGCATCAGCGGCAAGCTGACTTTGCACGACGCCGATCTCGCGGATCTCTCCAGCCTGCTGCGCACCGTGCAGGACATCCAGCCGGATGAGATCTATAATCTCGCGGCGCAGTCCTATGTCGCGTCTTCCTGGCGCCAGCCCCTCCTCACCGCAAACGTCACCGGCGTCGGCGTGACCAATGTGCTTGAAGCGATGCGGCTCGGCGCGCCCAAAGCGCGCTTCTACCAGGCGTCGTCCTCAGAAATGTACGGGCTCATCCAGGAGCCGATGCAGAGCGAGAAGACGCCCTTCTACCCGCGCAGCCCCTATGCCGTGGCGAAGCTCTACGGCCATTGGATCACGGTGAACTATCGCGAGAGCTTCGGCCTTCACGCGTCCTCGGGCATTCTCTTCAATCATGAAAGCCCGCTGCGCGGCGTCGAATTCGTCACCCGCAAGGTCACGACCGGCGTCGCCGCGATCAAGCTCAGCCTCGCGACGGAGTTGCGGCTCGGCAATATCGACGCCAAGCGCGATTGGGGCCACGCCAAGGATTACGTGCGCGCCATGTGGCTGATGCTGCAGCAGGAGAAGCCGGACGATTACGTCGTCGCGACCGGCGTCACCACCACGGTGCGCGACATGTGCCACATCGCATTCGAGCACGCCGGCCTCGACATGGAGAAATTCGTCATCATCGACCCGGCGTTCTACCGTCCGGCCGAGGTGGACGTTTTGCTTGGCGATTCCAGCAAGGCGCGGCAGGTTCTCGGCTGGAAGCCGGAGATCGATCTTCGCGAAATGATCTGCGAGATGGTCGACGCCGATCTCGAGCGGCTGCGGCGCGAGTCGGCCTAACCTGAAAAGGGCGCCCGCGATGGCCGCCTTCGAGCGCATCTTGGTGACGGGCGGCGCCGGATTTGTCGGCGGCCACCTCTGCGCCGCTTTGGCCGCGGCCTATCCGCAGGCGACGCGGTCGCTGCTGCTGCGTCCCGGCGAACATGGCGGCCATAAGGCGTTCGCCGCAGCCATCGCAGATCTTGTCGATGAAGCCGCGATCGACGCGCTGATTGCGCGCATGCGTCCCGACCTCGTCGTGCATCTTGCGGGTCAATCGTCGATCGCGCAGGCGCTGCACGCCGCCGAAATGACCTGGCGGGTGAATTTTCATGGCTCCTTCGCGCTCGGGGCGGCGGTCGCCCGGCACTGCCCATCCGCGGCGTTTCTCTTCGCCTCGACGGCGGCCGCCTATGGCGCGAGCTTTCGGGACGGGGTCTTGAACGAGGACGCCCCGTTGCGGCCGGTGGACGTCTACAGCCGCTCGAAGGTCGCCGCCGAGAGCGCGCTTTCCGATCTCCTGGCGCCCAAGGGGCGGCTCATCGTGGCGCGCCCGGTCAATCATTCCGGACCCGGCCAGCGCAATCGCAACTTCGCTCTCGCCTCCTTCGCCGCGCAGATCGCCGCGATCGAGACCGGCCGCGCCGAGCCCCGCCTCATGGTCGGCGATCTCTCCAAGGCCCGCGATTTCCTCGACGTGCGCGACGTCATCGACGCTTATATGCGGCTGATCGCAAGTGCGCGGGATCTGCCCGCCTCCGTGTCGATCTTCAACATCGCTTCGGGCAGGGCGCACCGCATGGAGGCGCTGCTCGAGCGGCTGCGCGGTCAGGCAAGGGCGCAATTTGAAATCGAGGTCGATCCGGCGCTGCTGCGCCCGGAAAGCGACATCGCCAGCGTCGCTTGCGACGCGACGAGACTGAAAAAAGCGACCGGCTGGCGTCCCCGCCACGACATCGACGACATGCTGCAGGCGCTCCTCGACGACGCCCGCGCCGCCCAAGCGCAGGCCACAACGGCCCCGTCATGAGCAAGCGGTCATGAGCGAGCGGCAAAACCGAGAACCCGAGCAGGACCGCGAACGCCTCCGCCTGCTCGAATTTCAGCTCGATTATCTGCGCGCCGAACTTCTGCATCTGACCCACGAGCGCTATCGGCTGATCTATTCGGTCTCCGGCCACGTCTATCGCTTTCTCCGACCAATTGAGGCGTACGTCTCCGGCGCCGCCAACGCTATCGTCGCGCGTTTTCGTCCGCCGCCGCCCGACGCGACGACGCCGTCGGCGTCCGGTGAAGTCGCGCCGGCCGCTCGAGGCGCGCCGCTGCCGGCGGGAAGGCTGCTGGTCGATGTGACGGGAACGATCAAGCGCGACGCCGGCACCGGCATTCAGCGTGTCGTCAAGGAAGTGACGCGCGGCCTCTATAGCGGCGAAAGCTTCGATATGCCGGCGGTGGCGGTTCGCTGCGAGGGCGGCCGGCTGCTGACCGCCAACGGCTTCGTCGCCGAACTTGTCGGCGGCGACGCTGCGCCCGACTCCGAGATCGCGATCGCCGGCGGCGACCGCTTTCTGATGCTTTCTGACAGCTGGAACGCCTTCGACGAACTCGCGCCGATTTTTGCGAAGATTCGGGACGCGGGCGGCGAGGTCGTCACCTGCATCTTCGATCTCATTCCGGAGCTTTATCCGCACGCCTGCCATGAAGTGACGGTGCCGCGCTATCGCGCCTGGCTGCGCAAGGCGCTCCTTGAGAGCGACAGTTTCCTGGCGATTTCGCGAACCGTCGCCGACGAACTCGCCGACTATGTCGCTGCGCAAGGGCTGCCGCATCGTCCCGGCCTCAAGATCGGCTGGTTTCACTGCGGCTCCGATCTTGCGCTGCGCGCAGACGCCGCGCCGCGCGACAAAATCAAAGCGGCTGTCGCCGGCGATGCGCCGGTCTTTCTCGCCGTCGGCACGATCGAACCGCGCAAAGGTCAGCGCGTCGCCCTTCGCGCCTGTGAAGACCTCTGGGCGAGAGGCCGCGACGTTCGGATCGTCTTCGTCGGCCGGCGCGGCTGGTTTGAAGAAGCGGTGGCAAGCGAAATTCTCGGACATCAGGAATTCGGCCGTCGACTGTTCTGGTTCGACGATGCGGACGACGACGAGCTTTCGTTTCTCTACGACCATGCGGCGGCGCTGATCTTCCCCTCCTATGCCGAAGGGTTCGGCCTGCCAATCGTCGAGGCGGCGCGCCGCGGCCGCCCTGTCATCTGCAGCGACATCCCGGTCTTTCGCGAGGTCGGAAGGGCCGGCGCGATCTATTTCCGCGTCAATGACGCCAAGGCGCTGGCGGAGACGATCGCCGACTTTCTCGACGGCCGCCGTTTCGCCGACCAGGACCAGGTCTTGCGCGTCGCCTGGCGCGACGCCGCGCGGCGCATCGTCGAGGTGGTCGCGCGTGAGGACTGGAGCCGGCGCCTGCCCTAGCCTGCTGGTTTGCGTTGCACCATGAGAACGCCGGATTTCCGCGCTCCCTCAAAGCGTGTTAGAGAGGCGCCAATTGGCCGTGCAGCCCGGCCAGCGCTCTTGCGGCGCGCTGGGCCACACGGCTTTTCGCTTCCAAATGCGGGTAAGGCCTTCGCCTTCTCCCTCGCCAAACACGGAAACGCTCTCCATGCCGATCAATATTCCGCTTCTCAATCAGCAGACGCCGCAGACCGTGCTCAAGATGATCAATCTCGAAGCGTCGCAGCTCTCGCTGCCGGATTCGCGCGAATTGATGTGGGGCGCTTTCGGCGCCTATGGCGTGCTCCAGGCGATCGCGCAGTCGTTCAACCACTCGCTGCTCGGGAGCCTGATCTACGGCGTGCTGAGCGTCGTCCTTCTCTACGGCGGAACCTACGGCCTGCTGCGCGTTCTGAAAGAGGACGCAAAGTTTCAGCGCACCGCCACGGCGCTCGCCATCATGAGCGGGCTCGCGGCGCTCGTCTATACTATCCTGCACCTCCTCTTCGGCATCGCCCTGCCGCCGCCCTTGCCGACCGAAAAGCTGTTGCGCTTTCTGCTCTTTCCCATTCTGATTTGGATGGTGTTCATGTACGCCTTCGTGTTCCGGCACGTGTCGCTGCGCCCGGCGCCGGCCTTCTTCGCCGCGGCGCTGTTCGTCATCATCATCGAGGTGATCCTGTCGCCGATTAGCCGATAGCCGCAAATCCATACTCGGACGGCGCGGCGCCCGGCCGCCGCGTTTCGCGGATTTCGCGAACGCCTCGCATGTGATCGACGGGACCACGGCGCAATGCTAAACAACGCGCCAGCGGCGCGCCGGCGCCCGATTGCCTTCCCTAAACGGATTAACGACGCTCATGACCTTATCATTTGATGTTCTGGGCATTGGCAACGCCATCGTCGACACGATCGCGCGCGCCGAGGACGACGATTTGCTGCAGGCCGGACTGCGCAAAGGCTCGATGACGCTGGTCGACGAAGCGCGAGCCGCTGAACTTTATACGGCGATGGGCCCGACGACGGTTATTTCCGGCGGCTCGGCCGCCAACACCATGGCGGGCCTTGCGAGCCTGGGGCGCGTCGCGGGATTCGTCGGCAAGGTCAAGGAAGACGCCGCGGGGCGCGAATTCGCGCACGACATCCGCAAGGCCGGAGTCGCTTTCGACACGCCGGCGGCCGCCGACGGCGCCGCGACCGCGCGCTGCTTGATTTTCGTGACGCCGGACGGCCAGCGCACGATGAACACGTTCCTCGGCGCCTGTCAGGCGCTCGCCCCGACGGACATCGACGAGGCGGCGGTCGCGCGCGCGAAGGTCCTCTACATGGAGGGCTATCTCTGGGACCCGCCCGGCGCGAAGGAGGCCTTCCTCAAGGCGGCGAAAATCTCGCGCGCCAATGGACGCAAGGTGGCGATCACCCTTTCCGACAGTTTCTGCGTCGATCGCTATCGCGGCGAATTTCTCTCTCTCATCCGCGATCGGGTGGTCGATATCGTTTTCGCCAATGAAAGCGAATTGCACGCGCTCTATCAGACCGGGGATTTCGAGACGGCGCTCGCGGCGCTGCGCGCCGAAGACGGGCTGCTTGGCGTCGTCACGCGGTCGGAAAAGGGCTGCGTCGTCGCGAATGGCGCGAGCGCCCTCGCCGCGCCGGCCTGTTCTGTCGATGCGGTCGTCGACACGACCGGCGCCGGCGACCTGTTCGCAGCCGGTTTTCTCGCCGGCTACACGCAGGACTTGCCGCATGAGCGCAGCGCGATGCTCGGCGCGCTCGCCGCGGCGGAGATCATCTCTCATGTCGGCGCGCGGCCGCAGAAGGATTTGCTGCAGCTCGCCCGCGACACGGGCGTGCTGGAATAAGTTCGGGTTTCCTCGACGTGAGGCGCTCGATCGGCGATTCAAACAAGCTGGAGGAACGAAAGATGCGCCTTGTCTCCAAAACATTGCTGGCCGCCGTCGCCGCAGTCGCGAGCCTCGCGCTCACCGTTGACGCGCGCGCGGAAGCGGAAATGACGAAAAGCGTGACCGGCCTTCAGTATAAGGACGCGAAGGTCGGGACCGGCGCGACCCCCAAGATCGGCCAGACCGCGGTCATGCATTACACCGGCTGGCTCTACAACAATGGCGAGAAGGGCAAGAAATTCGACTCGTCGCATGATCGCGGCCAACCGTTCGAATTCCGGCTGGGCCAGGGTCAGGTGATCAAGGGCTGGGACGAAGGCGTTGAAGGCATGAAGGTCGGCGGCAAGCGCACGTTGGTCATTCCGCCGGAACTCGGCTACGGCGCGCGCGGCGCCGGCGGCGTCATTCCGCCGAACGCCTGGCTGATCTTCGATGTCGAGCTGGTCGGGGTGAAGTAGCGCTCAGATCAGCGACTCGGCGACGCCGCCGTCAACACGCAGTCCCGCCCCCGTCGTCGCCGACGACAGGGGCGAGGCGAGATAAACGGCAAGATTTGCGACTTCCTCGACGCTCGCCACGCGCTGAATGATCGATGTCGGCCTTTGCGACGTCACGAATTCCGTCGCGACGATTTCAATCGGCTTGCCGGCTTTCCCCGTTCGGCCTCGAGCATCTCCGCAACCCCTTCGGAAAGCGTCGGTCCCGGCAATATGGCGTTCACCGTCACGCCCGATCCCGCCATGCGCTTCGCAAGCCCTCGCGAAAGGCTAAGCTGCGCGGTTTTCATCACGCCGTAATGGATCATTTCGACAGGAATGTTCAGCCCCGATTCGGACGAGACGAACAGGACCCGGCCCCAGCCTTTCTTGCGCATCTGCGGCAGATAGGAACGCGAAAGGCGCACGCCGGACATCACATTGACGGCGAAATAGCGCTCCCAATCCTCATCGCTCGTATCGAAAAAATCCTTTGGTCCATACATGCCCACATTGTTGACGAGAATGTCCGCGGTGGGCGCGGCGGCGACAAGCGCCTCGCAGCCCGACGCGGCGCCGAGGTCAGAAGCAACGCCGCGATGTTTTTGCGCGGGCGCAACTTGGAGCAGGCGCTCGACCGCAGCCTCGACCGTCGCACTTTTGCGCCCATTGACGATGACCTCCGCGCCAGCCTCCGCCAGCC
The DNA here is from genome assembly GCF_015709515.1 of Methylocystis sp. H62. Classification (GTDB taxonomy): domain Bacteria; phylum Pseudomonadota; class Alphaproteobacteria; order Rhizobiales; family Beijerinckiaceae; genus Methylocystis. The sequence goes on along the minus strand of NZ_JADNQZ010000050.1, from coordinate 56,381 downwards.
CCTTGGCGATGGCGAAGCCGATGCCTTCGGTCGAGCCTGTGACGACGGCGGTTTTGCCGGAAAGGTCGATCCGCACAATGCGACTTCCGTGATCTACGCCCGCTTAGCGCCCGAAAATCCACATAGCGGCAAGGAGCACTAAGACGAGTCCGATCAGCAGCGTCCTGTCCGACCTTCGGCGCGTCTCGCCCAGCGCCTCGATCGAGCGCGGCGAAAGATCGACGCCGCGCTCCGACATTTCGCTCACCCGCTGGATCGCCGTTTCGGCGTCCTGCAATGTCTGCGGCAGCCGCGTCGCCAGCTTCGCCAGCTCCGTGAGACTTCTGCTGGCGTCCTCGATCTTCGCCTTGACGCCAAGATTCTCCTCGATCCAGGAGCGCACCACGGGGTCGCAGGTCTTCCAGATGTCGAGCTTGGGATCATAGGCGCGGGCGACGCCCTCGGCGACGACCATGGTCTTTTGCAGCAGCACCAGTTCGGTGCGCGTGCGCATGTCGAAGAGGGCTGTCACTTCGAAGAGCAGAGTCAGCAGCCGCGCCATCGAAATATCGGCGGCGTTGATCGTATGCATCGGCTCGCCGATCGCCCGCAGCGCCTGCGAAAATTCCTCAATGGAGTGGCTGGCGGGAACATAGCCCGCCTCGAAATGAACCTCGGCGACGCGTTTATAATCGCGAATGATGAAGCCATAGAGGATTTCGGCGAGGAACCGGCGCTCCTTCAGGCCCAGCCGGCCCATGATGCCAAAGTCGATGGCGACCAGCCGGCCCCGCTTGTCGACGAAGAGATTGCCCTGATGCATGTCGGCGTGAAAAAAACCGTCGCGCATCGCATGGCGCAGGAACGACTGCAGCACGTTGCGGCCGATCGCCTTGAGGTCATAGCCCTCGGCGGCGACCCGCTCGATGTCCGAGAGTGGAACGCCGTCGACCCATTCGAGCGTCAGCACTTCGCGATCGGTGCGGCTCCAGTCGACGCTGGGCACGTGAATCTCCGGATCGCCGGCGACATTGTCGGCGAATTCGGACGCGGCCGCCGCCTCGAGACGAAAGTCGGTTTCAAGCCTGACGGTGCGCGCGAGCGTATCGACGACCTCGATCATGCGCAGCCGGCGCGCTTCCGACGAATAGCGCTCAGCCAGCCGCGCGACGCGATACATGTCGCGCAGATCGAGCGCGAATCGGCCTTCAATGCCCGGCCGCAGCACCTTCACCGCAACCTTGCGCACGCCCTCCTTGTATTGCGCCTGGGCGACATGCACCTGCGCGACGGAGGCGGCGGCGACAGGCTCGCCGAACGACACAAACAGCTCGTCGATGCTGCGGCCCAGCGACTTTTCGATGATGGCGACGGCCTTGTCGCGGCCGAACGGCTCCATCCGGTCCTGCAGCGCGGTCAGCGCATCGGCGATCTCGCCCCCGACGATGTCGGGGCGCGTCGCCAGAAACTGCCCGAGCTTCACATAGGACGGGCCGATTTGCGCCAGCGCGCGCACCAGCGCCCGCCCGGCGCCGTCGCGCTTGCCGCCCGCGAAGAGATTGGCGAAACGCACCAGCGGCGCCGCGGCCGGCGGCAGCAGCGCCGGATCGAGGAGCGCAAAGACGCCTTCGCGCGCCATGATATAGCCGGCGCGCGCCAGACGATAGAAATGACCGACGCCAAGGATCACGAACCCGCCGCTCTTTAGATCACGCTGCAGTCGGGCGGAATCGCCCAAAAAGCAGATAAGGTGATCGAAGCCAAAGATTAGAGCGCGGCGTCACGCGAAAAACCGGGTCCCGCTTTTTCGCAGCGCGCTCTTTTGAGATCAGCTCTTCCAGCCGGAATGGATCGCGACCACGCCGCCCGTCAGCCGCTCGAAGCCCGTGCGCCGAAAGCCCGCCTTGCGGATCATCCGTTCGAATTCTTCCGCGCTCGGGAATTTGCGGATCGATTCGACGAGATAGCGGTAGGGCTCGGAATCTCCCGCGACAAGCTTGCCGATCGCCGGAATGACGTTGAACGAATAGGCTTCGTAGAGCTTGTCGAGGCCCGGAACGGCGACCTGCGAAAACTCAAGGCACAGGAAGCGGCCGCCGGGCTTCAGCACGCGATGGGCTTCGGCGAGGGCGACGTCGATGCGCGGCACGTTGCGAATGCCGAAAGCGACCGTGTAGCTGTCGAAATGCGCGTCGGGAAACGGCAGCGATTCGGCATTGGCCTGCACGAACTCGACGCCGGAAACGCCGCGCTCGCGCGCACGATCGCGGCCCACTTCGAGCATATCGCCATTGATGTCGAGCACGACGATTTCCGCGTCATGCGCCGCGCTCGCGGAGATACGAAAAGCGACGTCGCCCGTGCCGCCCGCGACGTCGAGATGGCGAAAGCCCGTGCGCCCCCGCGCATTGACCTTGGCGACGAGCGTGTCCTTCCACAGCCGGTGCATACCTGCGGACATCAGGTCGTTCATGATATCGTAGCGCCGGGCGACCTTGTGGAAGACGTCGTCGACGAGGCCCTGTTTCTCGTTCAAGGGGACCTCGGAATAGCCGAAATGGGTCGAGCCCTCTCGCTCGGAAGTTCGATCAATCATCAGGCGCTCGGGTGACGAGGAAGGAAGGGGAGGGTATAGCCTGTCGCCGAGCCGGTGGCTACGCCCGCGCCGCCCCAGCCCGCCGGCTGTCTGACGGGGTCAATCCACTTCATGCCAGAGCTGCCCGAAGTCGAAACCGTGCGACGGGGATTGGCGCCCGCGCTCGTCGGCGCGACGATCGAGCGCGTCGAACTGAGACGCCACAATCTGCGCTTTGCTTTCCCCGAGCGCTTCGCCGCGCGTCTTCAGGACCGGCGCGTTCTCGACCTTCGCCGGCGCGCGAAATATCTCCTCGCCGATCTCGACGACGGCCATTCGCTGATCATGCATCTTGGCATGAGCGGCTCGTTTCGGATCGATGAAGAAACGCCAGGCGCGTTTCACCACAAGCGCGACAAAAACGCCGTGCATGACCATGTCGTCTTGCATCTCGATCATGGGCGGCGCGTCGTCTACAACGACCCGCGCCGTTTCGGCTACATGCTGCTCATCGCCACGCACGCCATCGATGAGGACAAGCTCTTTCGCGGCCTCGGCGTCGAGCCTTTGAACGGCGAGCTCGACGCCGCGTTCCTTGCCCGAGCCTTTGGCGGACGCGCGGCGCCGGCGAAGGCGCTGCTGCTCGACCAGCGCCTGATCGCCGGCCTCGGCAACATCTACGTCTGCGAGGCGCTGCATCGCGCCCATATTTCGCCGCTGCGCGCCGCGGGCTCGCTCGTTCTCGCCAGCGGCCGGCCGACGGCGGCGCTGGCGCGGCTGCCGGAGGCGATCAAGGATGTCTTGACGGATGCGCTGAAGGCCGGCGGCTCGTCCTTGCGCGATCATCGCCAGATCGACGGCTCGCTCGGCTATTTCCAGCACAGTTTCCGCGTCTACGACCGCGAAGGCGCCGCCTGCCCGACCCCGGGCTGCAAGGGAACGATCACGCGCGTCGTTCAATCCGGCCGCTCGACGTTTTATTGTCCCGGCTGTCAGAAGTAACGCCCTTGCGAGGCGGCCCGCGGCGAGCTTAATAACCCCCATGTCCCAAAATGCAGTCGCGCCAAAGCCGACGCTCGCCGTCGCCGGCCTTTCTAAAACTTATGGCGATCGCCGGGTGGTCGGCCCACTCGATTTCTCGCTGGAGGCCGGCTCCGTCTGCGGGCTGCTCGGCGGCAATGGCGCCGGCAAGACCACGACGATCGGCATGGTGATGGGGCTGATCGAACCGACCCAAGGTTCGGTCCACGCTTTCGGCTGCGACATGTCGCGCGAGCGCTACGGCGCGCTCGGTCGGATGAACTTCGAAAGTCCCTATGTCGACATGCCCCATCGCCTCACCGTGCGACAAAATTTGCGCGTCTTCGGCATGCTCTACGACGTCGCGGATCTTAACGCGAAGATCGAACAGCTTGCGAAGGATCTGGCGCTGGGCGATTTCCTCGACCGCCAGACCGGGCGCCTGTCCGCAGGCCAGAAGACGCGCGTGGCCATCGCCAAATCGCTGATCAACGACCCGCAGCTCTTGCTGCTGGACGAACCGACGGCGTCGCTCGACCCCGACACGGCGGACTGGGTGCGCGCGCGGTTAGAGGCGCATCGGCGCACGCATAATTGCGCCATTCTGCTCGCGTCCCACAATATGAGCGAGGTCGAACGTCTGTGCGACCGTGTCCTGATGTTGAAGGACGGGACGCTCGTCGACGATGATTCGCCCGCAAGCCTCCTGGCGCGCTATGGCCGCGACACGCTCGAAGAAGTATTTCTCGACGTCGCCCGCGGCCGCGTCGACGGAGCCCCGGCATGAATGTTTCCGTCAAGCGCATCGGCGCGATGGTGCTGCGCTACGCCTATCTCCTGCGCGCGTCCTATACGCGCGTGCTCGACATCATCTATTGGCCGACCGTCCAGCTCCTCACCTGGGGATTTCTGCAGACCTATCTCGTGCGCGCCGGCGCTCTCGCGGCCCCTGGCGGGGCGGCGCAGGCCGCCGGCACGCTGATCGGCGCCATTCTTCTGTGGGACATTCTGCTGCGCGGACAACAGGGCTTCTGTTTCTCCTTCATCGAGGAATTGTGGTCGCGCAATCTCCCCAACATTCTGATGAGCCCGCTGCGGCCGGCGGAATTCGTCGGCGCGCTTGTGGCCTTGAGCCTCATTCGATTGGCCGTCGGCGTCCTTCCCGTCACGATCTTTGCGATCCTGTTCTTCGGCTTCAATCTCTGGGCGCTCGGCATCGCTTTCGCCGCTTTCTTCGTCGTGCTGATGCTTTTCGCCTGGAGCATCGGCCTCTTCGTCTCCGGCATTCTGCTGCGTTATGGACTTGGCGCGGAAAACCTCGTCTGGTCGCTGATGTTCTTCGTGCAGCCGCTGGGCGCCGTCTATTATCCTGTGACCACGCTGCCCAACTGGCTGCAGCCGATTTCGTGGATGCTGCCGCCGACCTATGTGTTCGAAGGTCTGCGCGGCGTATTGATCGATCACGTCGTCCGCTGGGATCTGCTGGCGCAGGGCTTCGCGATCGACGTCGTGTTGTTCGCGGCCGCATCGGCGGCGTTCGGCCTGCTGCTGAAAAGCGCACGGCGCGCCGGCACGCTGCTGCAGACGGGAGAATGACGATGGCCGCGAGCCGCGCCGACTCGGCGCTCCATGCGCGCGGGCTTTTCGAGAGTCGCGCCAAAGCGCGCGAGGCGATCGAGGCCGGGCTTGTCACCGTCGACGGCCGCATCGTCAAAAAGCCCTCCGAGCCGATCGCCGCCGACGCGCATATTGTCGCGCAGGCGGCTTACCCCTGGGTGTCGCGCGGCGGCGTGAAGCTTGCGCATGGGCTTGAACAGTTCAGCGTCGATCCGACGGGGCGCTTCTGTCTCGACGTCGGCGCTTCGACGGGCGGATTCACCGACGTTCTGCTGACGCGCGGCGCGCGCCATGTCGTCGCCATCGACGTCGGTCACGGGCAACTTCATGCGCGGTTGCGCGGCGATCCGCGCCTGACATCGCTTGAAGGGCAGGACGCGCGCACGCTGACGGCCGCGCATCTTGCTGAGCCGCCGAGCCTGATCGTGATCGACGCGAGCTTCATTTCGCTTAGCGTCCTGCTGCCGCAGGTCCTTTCGCGCGCCGCGCCGCGCGCCGATCTTCTCGCGCTGATCAAGCCGCAGTTCGAAGCCGGGCGCGCTGCGGTGAAGAAGGGTGTGGTGCGCGACGAGAAGATTCACGCACAGGTTTGCGCGCGCATCGAAGGCGACATCGAAGCTTTGGGCTGGCGTGTAAGCGGCGTCATTCCTTCCCCGATCGAGGGCGGCGACGGCAATCGCGAATTTTTGATTCACGCGGCACGATCATGAGCGTGGAGCGTCTTCGCGTCGAACGGCTTGGCAATCGCGGCGAGGGCGTGGCGCTGCTCGGCGCGCGGCGCGTCTTCATTCCTTATGCGCTGGCCGGCGAGACCGTGACGGCGGAGGTCGACGGCGAGCATGCCCGCCTCGTCGACATCGTCGAAGCGTCGCCGCAGCGCATCGCGCCGATCTGTCCTTACTTTAGCGATTGTGGCGGCTGCGCCGTTCAAACGCTGCGCGCCGACGCCTATGCGGACTGGAAGCGCAGCCTCGTCGAAACGGCGCTCGCCAATGCGGGGCTGACGCTCGACGTCGCGCCGACCGTCGACGCGCATGGCGCCGGCCGGCGGCGCGTGACGTTTCACGCGCGATCTGACTTCCGGAAGGCGCAGGTCGGCTATATGGCGGCGCGTTCGCATCGCATCGTCGAGATCGAGGCCTGCCCCTTGCTCGCGCCCGAACTTGCCGGCGCGCTGCCCGCCGCCCGCGCGATCGCCGCAATTCTCGCGCCGCGGGGCAAGCCGCTCGACATCGCCGTCACGGCGACCCTCGGCGGCCTCGACGTGGAGCTGCGCGGCGCCGGGCCGCTCGACGATTTCGAAATCCGTGCGCTGCTCGCCGCGGCTGACGCGCATGATCTCGCGCGGCTGACGAATCACGGCAAGCTTATCGCCCTACGCCGGGCGCCGCAGATCAAAATCGGCGAGGCGACGCTCACGCTTCCGCCTGGCGCTTTCCTGCAGGCGACGGAGGCAGGCGAAGAAACGCTCGCGGCCCGCGTTCTGAGCGCGACGGCGAAAGCGCAAAACTTCGCCGATCTGTTTTGCGGCGTCGGCGCCTTCGCGCTTCGGCTGGCGCGGCGCGCGCAAGTGAAAGCCTATGATACAGACGCCGGCGCACTCGCGGCGATGCGCGCCGCGGCGCATGCGACGCCAGGTCTGCGCGCACTCGAAGGCGTCGCCCGCGATCTCTTCACGCGTCCGCTCAGCGCCAGTGAACTCAATGAGTTCGACGCCGTCGTGTTCGATCCGCCGCGCGCCGGGGCCGCCGCTCAGGCGGCTGAAATCGCGCGATCGGAAGTTCCGATCGTCGTCGCCGTCTCCTGCCATGCACAAAGTTTCGCCCGCGACGCCGCAATTTTGCTCAAAGGCGGGTACGTCATCCGGGAAATCACGCCGCTCGATCAGTTCCGCTATGCCGCGCATGTCGAGATCGCAGCCGTTTTTGAGAAGTCGAGTGGACGCAAATCCGCAAAACGGCGTCTGCTTGGATGAAATTGTCGGCGCCGGCGTCGCTCTTGCGTGCCAAGAATGTCACAGGACAGTCAAGAAACGCAGAGGCGCGGCCGGGTTCTGGCAGAGCGGAGTTGCCGGGCGCCCAAATCAGGCATAGGATTTGCGAGTGCTCCAGCGTAGCCGGAAATTCAATGATTTCCGAGGTCTGGAAGGAGAACGTCATGATGAATGCGCTTATCGCCGCGACATTATGCAGTATCGTCCTCGCAAGCGCGCCTGTCGCCGCGCGCGCTTATGTCTACGCCCGCCGCAAAGATGATCGCCGCCGTCCCTATCGCTAAGGACAGCGCGACAAAAAGGGCGCATCTTACTGACTGTGACAGCCAATCGGTCTGACGCGCCTCTTTTGCTTTCTCGTCTCGCGGCCATCGTCGGCGAGGCGGCCGTCGTAACGGATGCGACGGCGATGTCCCCTTACCTGGCTGAGCCTCGCGACCTCTATCATGGCCGCGCGCTCTGCGTTCTCAAGCCAGGAAGCCCGCAAGAAGTCGCCGGCGTCCTGGCGCTGTGCAACGAAACCGGCGCGTCCGTAACGCCCCAGGGCGGCAACACCGGACTCGTCGGCGGACAAACCCCCGACCCAGCCGGCGCATCCGTCGTGCTCTCGCTCGAACGTCTCAATCAGATTCGCGCCGTCGACGCGACGGCCGACGCGATGACGGTCGAGGCCGGCGTCACGCTGTCGCAGGCGCAAGACGCCGCGCAGGCCGCCGACCGCTACTTCCCGCTTTCGCTGGCCTCCGAAGGCAGCTGCACCATCGGCGGCAATCTCGCGACCAACGCCGGCGGGGTGCATGTCCTCGCCTATGGCTCGATGCGCGATTTGGTGCTGGGCGTCGAGGTCGCGCTTGCCAACGGACGGCTGCTCTCGACCCTCGGCGCCCTGCGCAAGGACAACACCGGCTACGATTTGACGCGCCTGTTTGTCGGTTCGGAAGGCACGCTCGGCGTCATCACCGCCGCGACGCTGAAGCTTTTCCCGCCCCCGCGCTCCCACGCCGTCGCCTTTCTCGGGCTCCGCGATCCAGCTCAGGCGCTTTTGCTGCTGAACTTCGTCAAAGGCCGTGCGGGTCCGATGCTCCACGCCTTCGAACTCGTGTCGCGGCAGGGCCTCGAACTCGTCCTGCGTCACATTCCTGGGGCGCGCGATCCTCTGGCGCAGCCGCACGACTGGTATGCGCTGATCGAGCTTGCCGCCTTCGCCGATGGCGAAGCCGAGCGCGCCGCAGCCGAGATTCTCGCCGCCGCCATCGACGCCGATCTGGCCCAGGACGCGACCCTGGCGCAATCGCTGGATCAGGCGCGCGCGCTCTGGAAGCTGCGCGAAAGCATGTCGGAAGCCCAGAAGCGCGAAGGCGGCTCGATCAAGCACGACATCGCCGTTCCGGTGAACGCGATTCCGCGCTTCATCGAGGAGGCTGGGCGACGGCTGCGCGACGCTTTCCCGCTGGCGCGGCCGGTGCCCTTCGGCCATATGGGCGACGGCAACATCCACTATAATGTCTCGCAGCCTGTCGGCGCCGATAGAGCGGAATTCATCGCGCGCTGGGCGGAGGTCAACGCCATCGTCCACGGCGTCGTGCATGAGTTCGGCGGCTCGATTTCCGCCGAACATGGAATCGGACGGCTGAAGCGCGATTTATTGCGCGAAACGAAAGACCCCGTTGCGCTCGACGCCATGCGCGCCATCAAGGCGGCGCTCGACCCCAACGGCATCCTCAATCCGGGCGTGTTGCTTTAGCTTCGGCGTTGCGGACAGACGATCTTCACCGTGATCCCGTCCCTGTAGATGAAATATTCGACGCAAGACTGGCCATTGACGTCGACCGGCCGCTTGCCGACGTCGGCGGCGCGCAGGAAATCCGTCATCGACGTATGGCCCTTGTCGTCCCAATCCATTTCCGCCCAGTCGTAGCCTTGCCGCCAGGCCGTGATGGCGCGCGAAAGGAAAAAGAACGCCGGAATCGCCAGGAGCGCGGCGATGGTCGTCACAATGAGCCATTTGCCGAAGCGCGCCGACATGTCATCCTTTCCTGGAACGTTTCACCTCGGTGAGCGCCCATTCAGCGGTTTTTTCCCGACAGGCCGCGCCCTGAAGGCTTTCCTCAGTTTCTTTCACGACGATGTCGCCATGAAAGGCGCGGCAGATTCTGCCTTCCAGCGGATAGGCCTGGCCCACCGGGGTGAAGGAGCCCTTCGCGCCGCTCTGCGGATTGTCCCAATTGACGCTCGTCCCGCTTCCTTGCGGATCGAGCGCGGTGCTCAGCGCGGCGATGGCGCGGCGCTGATCTTCCGAATCGAGCGCGCCGGACAGTTTGGGAGGAGATTTTGGAATCGCGCTTGTGACGTCCGACGCGACGCGTTCCGAATTCCACATGACGGAAGGGTCGGAGGCCATGGGCACGGCGATCGAACAGCCGGCGAGGCCGCCGGCCGTCGCCGTCAGGACAATGAGCCTTGCGCCGCGCGACATTTGAGCAATGACGCAAGCGGCGGTATGTCTGACGCACTGGAACTGCAAAGCGCCACCTTTGAAGCGCCGATCTTTGAATCGGCTTGAGAAAGGACTCTCGCTTGAACGCGTTAACGTCGGGTGACTTTGTCGAGGCCGCCGAACCTTTCGCATTGTTTGGTCAATGGTTCCAGGAGGCTCAACTCAAGGAGCCGAACGATCCCGAGGCGATGGTCTTGGCGACGGCCGACGCGCACGGCCTGCCCGACGCGCGCATGGTGCTCCTGAAGGAATGGACGCCAGAGGGTTTCGTCTTCTACACCAACGCCGAGAGCGCCAAGGGGCGCCAACTCGAGGCCAACATGCAGGCGGCGGGGCTCTTTCACTGGAAGTCGCTGCGCCGGCAGGTGCGGCTGCGCGGACCCGTCAGCCGCGTCAGCGACGCCGAGGCGGACGAATATTTCGCCAGCCGGCCGCGCGATTCCCGCATTGGCGCGTGGGCGAGCCAACAGTCGCGCCCGCTGGAAAGCCGGTTCGCGCTCGAAAAGTCCGTCGCCGTCTTCGCCGCCAAATATGCGGTGGGCGGCATTCCCCGCCCGCCTTATTGGCGCGGCTTTCGAATTGCGCCGGTCGCGATGGAATTCTGGTCCGATCGGCCGTTCCGGCTCCACGACCGCGTCCGCTTTTTCCGGGCCGAGCCGGGTCAAGATTGGCAAAAGGAGCGGCTCTATCCATGACAGGGCAAGCAAAGCGCGCGACGGCGGCGCTCGTTGTGGCGGCGGCCGCGGCGCTTTTTTCGGCCGAGGCCGCCGCGCAGGATCCTTTCGATTTCCTTTTCGGCGGCGGCTACGACGGCCCCCGCCGCGCCCGACGCGCGCCCAGCGCGCCGAGACGGTCGGAACGTCCGCCGCCGCGCAAGCGGGACGGCGCCGCGCAGACCCAAACCAAGCGTCAAAATCAACAATCCCCCGGCGCGCCAGCAACCACCGGCGCGCCGGCGGCGCCAAGCGGACCGGAGGGGCCGCCGCCGCCCTACGATCCCCAGATCACGCGGCTCTCGGAAGTCCTCGGCGCGCTGGCCTTCCTGCGCGACCTCTGCGGGTCGGGCGACGGCGAGGAATGGCGGGGGAAGATGTCGGCGCTGCTCGACGCCGACGCCCCCAGCGGCGCGCGCCGCCAGAGGCTCATGGCGTCGTTCAACCACGGATTTCGCGGCTATGAGCTGACCTATCGGGCCTGCACGCCCAACGCCAAGACGGTGATCTCCCGCTATCTCGCTGAGGCGTCCCGGCTGACCCGCGACATCACCTATCGCTACGGAAACCCCTAAGCGGACTCGCGAAATTAACCTTCCGGCGAGCGTCGCCTCGCGCGGCGCGGGCGGCTTCTCTAGAGTGGCGTCATGAACGAATTGAACGTCGCCTCGCTCTACGACTTGGGCGGGGACCAGCACCGAGCCGCCCTCGCCTATGTCACCGAGGCTTTCGCCGAGGCGATTCTCGCGGGGATCGAAAGCGATTCCTTCGCGCATGCCGCCCTCTGCGCGGCGTTGCGCGAACTGGTGGCCACCTATGGCGAGGAATCGGTGGCGGTGTTCGCGGAAACGCTGCCCGCGAGGCTGCGGGCGGGGGAATTCACCACCGGCTTGAGACATTAGATCACGCTGGATGTGGTCAACGTCCGAATGCGGATCAATCTCAAAAGTTTAGGGCGGGCTCTGCGCCGAAATCGCCGCCACTTTTGCGTAGCGCGCGCCAGTCGCTTGCGGTTATTCGCCGCGTCCCCGCGAATGCGGACTGACTTTTGCACTGCAAGGCCCTAGAACGCCGGACGCCGCGGGCGTAGACGCCCGGCGGCTTTGCACAGCGACTCCTGCGCCTTAAATCCGAAACGACATGCCCCGCACGCTTCTGTGTCTCGCACGACACGGCGAGACCAACTGGAATATCGAAAGGCGCTTTCAGGGCCAGTTCGACATTGCGCTGAACGCCCGCGGACGCGCGCAGGCGGCCGCCCTGGCGAAGGAGCTCGCCGGCGCGCATTTCGACAGAGTCTATTCGAGCGACCTGCGTCGCGCGCTCGCGACAGCGACGCCGATCGCCGGCGCGCGCGGCCTCGACGTCGCCAAGACCCCAGCGCTGCGCGAGAAAGACGACGGCGTTTGGCAGGGCCACACCCATGCGGAAGTGCAGGCGACGCACGCCGACATCTATCCGAACTATCTGACGCGCCGGCCGGATTTCGCCGCGCCGCAAGGCGAAAGCCTGGAACATTTCGCCGAGCGGGTGCGCCGGGCTTTGACCCAGATCGCCCGGGAAAGCGCCGGCGAGACCGTGCTCGTCGTCGCCCATGCGGGCGTGCTCGACATCGCCTGGCGCCTCGCCGCCGGCAAGAGGCTCGACGAAAAGCGCGAGCATCCGGTGCTCAACGCCACGCCGAATTGGATCGCTTATGAGGACGGGAAATGGTCGCTCGTCGACTGGGCGACGCCGGAGGGACGCGCCGAAATCGCCGCGCCATGGGACGGCCGCGAACTGCCACGCCGCGAAGCCGCGCGCGCCTTGATCGTCGATCAGGATAACGACGTCCTGCTGATGCGCTACGCCGGCGGGCTCACGCCGCATTTTCTGGCGCTCGGACATCATCACTTCTGGGCGACGCCGGGCGGCGCGGTCATGGAAGGCGAGGACTTCGAGTCGGCGCTGCGTCGGGAGGTCTATGAAGAGACGGGCCTCACCCTTCTCGATCCCGGTCCGGTCGTCGCGACGCGCGAATTTCCGATGGAGATCGGCGACGACTGGCATCAGGCGGCAGAGCGCTATTTTCTCATCCGCACCGAACGCTTCGCGATCGAGCCGCGCGACCTGACCGAGGAGGAAAAAATCCATGTGCTCGGCTGGCGCTGGTGGAGCGCGGACGAGATCGCGGTCTCGCACGATCTGATTTTCCCCGAAGGGCTCGAGGCGCTGCTGCGAAAGGTCAGCAAGTGATGGGCGCGCTCGAGGCGCGCTCGCACGCGCCTCTCCGGCTATTTCGTCATAAAGACGTCCCTGCGCGGGAATTTCTCGAAGACCGACGGATCCTGCCCGAAATTCGTCGCGAGAATGTCCGTCGGATTGCCGGCGATCCATTGCGACAGATCGATCGTCTGATAATGCGCGTTGTTGAAGACGATCAGCACGCGCACCGTCTCGGTCCCGACATTTTCGAGCGAATGACCCATGCCCTGTGGAATGTAGCCGACGTCGCCTTTCGAGAACGTCTCCTGGCGCCAGCGGCCCTTTGACCCAAACAGCGTGACGCAAAGCTGGCCGCTCAGCACATATTGCCATTCGGACGCATTGGGGTGCCAATGCAGTTCGCGAAGCGAGCCTGGCTCCATTTCCAGAACGACGCCGGTCATCGTCGTCGAAATCGGGAATTGCGAGCCGTCGACGCGCCACTCGATTCCGCCGGGGAACGTCTCGAAGGGCTTCTGCGACAGAAGGCTGTATTTGTGGGTGAGCGGCGGCGGCTTCCATCCCTGCAACGGTCGCGTGGGGGTCTCCGGCGGATTATTGCCCCGTGCGAAATAGACTTCCTGCTTGGGGAAACTGTCGAAGGTCGACGCCGGGACGCCGAAATTCTTGGCGAGCAGCTCCTTGGGCGCATGGCCGAGCCAGTCGCTGATGCTGAAGGTGCCGAATTCGGAGAAATAGCCGTTGTCGAAGACGAGGATGAAATGACACAGGTCTTTTCCCAGCGTCTCGATGACATGGCCATGGCCGCGCGGAAAATACCAAAGATCGCCCGCCTCAAAGTCATTGGTCTCCGAGCATCCCGCCGGATCGATGACGGTGGTGCGCACCCGTCCCTCGGTGACGAAGCCCCATTCGGCGGCGGTCGCGTGCCAATGAAGCTCGCGCATGACGCCCTGCTCCATGCGCATTGAAACGCCGGCGATATCCTTGGAGATCGGCAGCTGCGCGACGGTCGCTTCCTTGCCATAGCTGGCGCCGTCGACGCGTCCTTGAGATTTTTCAAGCTCGAACTTGAACGTCGGCAGCTCGGCGCCCGAGGTCACGGGATCGGGCACATTGTTATGGAAGCTCGTGTGTCCGCCTTCCGAGCTTATCGGGATCGTCAATGAGAACATTACCAGCCCCCGCTATTCTGACTGTGTGTCGCAATCTCTCGTCGCATGACAAGCACATCGGCTGATTCTGAATCGCGACGGCTCAGCTTGCGAGCATGCCTGCTCGGATCGCGCGCGACAAGCCGCGGCTGCGGCGACTGCGCTTCGCCCCGCCGATGAAATTCTCCCGACGCGATTTACATTGGTGACAAAGGGAAGCCTTAAGGCGAAAACTTCTTGCGCAGAAGCGGCCCTTCCCGGCCTTGCCAAGTAGATCCTGTGCCCGGCCGTCCCGGCCCCTCGTGGAGACAAATGTGACGCCAGCGACGACCGCCAACGCGCCCGCTCCGCAACGCGGCGATATGCGCCGCTCCGTGCATGTGCCCGAAGGCGGCAGATTTCTCCGGCGGCTCTTCGTGTTTCTGGGTCCCGGCTATCTCGTCGCCACCGGCTATATGGACCCCGGCAATTGGGCGACGGCGCTCGCCGGCGGCTCGAAATTCGGCACGGCGCTGCTTTTCGTCGCCGTGCTGTCGAGCTTAATGGCGATCGTCCTGCAATCCCTTGCGGCCCGGCTCGGCGTCGGCGCGGAGCTGGATCTCGCGCAGGCCTGCCGGCGGCATTATCCCTTCCCGGCCGCGGTCGGGCTCTGGATCTTGGCGGAAGTCGGCATTTTCGCCACGGATCTCGCCGAAGTGATCGGCACCGCCATCGGCCTGCAATTGCTGTTCGGCCTGCCGCTTGCGGTCGGCATCCTGATCACGGTGCTCGACACCTTTCTGGTGCTTGCTTTGGAGCGGGCCGGCTTTCGCAAGATCGAGCTTTTCGTGGTGGCGATGCTGGCGCTCATCGCCTTTTCCTTCCTCGCGCAACTCATCATGGCGCACCCAGATCTGGCGCAGGTCGCGCAAGGACTCGTGCCGACCCGGCGCTTTTTCACCGATCCCGAGATGCTCTACATCGGCCTCGGCATTCTCGGCGCGACGGTGATGCCGCATAATCTCTTCCTGCACTCTTTCGTCGTGCAGACCCGCGCCGTGGCCGAGCCGCTCGACAAGAAGCGCGAGGCGATTCGCTTCGCGGTGATCGACAGCACGCTGGCGCTGTTTCTCGCGCTGTTCGTCAACGGCGCCATCCTCGTTCTCGCCGCCGCCGTCTTCCACGCGACCGGCCATACCGAAGTCGCGGAGCTTGGCGAGGCCTACAGGCTGATCGCGCCGCTGCTCGGACAACCGGTGGCGGCGACGCTCTTCGCCGTCGCGCTCATCGCCTGCGGGCTCAATTCGACCGTGACCGCCACCCTCACCGGCCAGATCGTCATGGAAGGATTTGTGCGACTGCGGATGAAGCCGGCGACGCGCCGCCTCATCACCCGCTGCATCGCGATCGCGCCGGCGATCGGCGTGACGCTTTACGCCGGCGAATCGGCGACGGCGCAGCTGCTCGTCATGAGCCAGGTGGCGCTGAGCGTGACGCTGCCGTTCGCCGTCGTGCCGCTCGTCGCCTTCACGGCGCAGCGCAGCGTGATGGGAGAACTCGTCGCGCCCAAACGCACCACCGCGCTTGCGGCGCTCATCGCCGTCGTCATCATCGCGCTGAACGCGAAGCTGCTCTGGGACGCCGTAGCGGGCTGAGCCTTTGCGGCTGTGACAAACTGCCCAGCATTGCCAAGCCGACGCATCTGGCTTAACTCGACGCAGTTTTTTGGAGCTGCGTCGAGATGAAACTTCCCAATCAATTCTATCGTCCGCTCGCCATCGGCGCCCCGGCGCCGCTGCGCGAACCGCCCGTCAAGGTCGAGCGGATGATCCATTTCGTGCCGCCGCATCTCGAAAAATTCCGCGCCAAGGTTCCCGAACTCGTCAAACAGGTCGACGTCGTCCTCGGCAATCTCGAGGACGCGATTCCCGCCGACGCCAAGGAAGCCGCCCGCGCCGGCTTCATTGAAATGGCCAAGGCGACCGACTTCGGCTCGACTGGCCTGTGGACGCGCATGAATGCGCTGAACAGCCCCTGGGCGCTCGAGGACATGATCGAGATCGTCGGCGCGGTCGGAAGCAAGCTCGACGTCGTCATGCTGCCCAAGGTCGAGGGACCCTGGGACATCGCCTATCTCGACCAGCTCCTGGCGCAACTCGAAGCGCGGCATCGCGTAACGAAGCCGATCCTTATTCACGCCATTCTGGAGACGGCGGAAGGCGTCAAGAATGTCGACGCCATCGCTTCGGCCTCGCCGCGCATGCATGGCATTTCGCTCGGACCGGCCGATCTCGCCGCGTCCCGGGCGATGAAGACGACCCGGGTCGGCGGCGGCCATCCGGACTACAAGGTCATCGCCGACGCCGAGCCCGGCCAGGACCTGCGCGCCTCGTTCCAGCAGGACCTTTGGCATTACACCATCGCCAAGATGGTCGACGCCTGCGCTTCCGCCGGCATCAAGGCCTTCTATGGCCCCTTCGGCGATTTCTCCGACGCCCCCGCCTGCGAGGCGCAGTTCCGCAACGCCTTTCTGCTCGGCTGCGCCGGCGCCTGGTCGCTGCATCCGTCGCAGATCGCCATCGCCAAGAAGGTCTTCTCGCCCGATCCGCAAGAGGTCGCCTTCGCCAGGCGGGTGCTCGACGCGATGCCGGACGGCACCGGCGCGGTGATGATCGACGGCCGAATGCAGGACGACGCCACCTGGAAGCAGTGCAAGGTCGTCGTCGACCTCGCCAAGCAGGTCGCCGCCAAAGACGCCGACCTCGCCACGCTCTACGGATTCTGAGAGGATTTGGCTGTGGCGCCACGTCCGATTGACGGCTGCGCCCCGGCTGCGTTACTAAAAGGCAAGTAAACAGCGTGTTAAAGGCGCCTTGGAATGCCGCGAGAAAACTCCGCGAAATTTTCTATTGGACAGGTGGTCAAGCATCGCCGCTATCCGTTCCGCGGCGTGATCTATGACGTTGATCCGGTGTTCGCCAACACTGAAGAGTGGTGGCTTTCGATTCCGGAAGAGCTGCGTCCGAACAAGGATCAGCCTTTCTATCACCTCTTCGCCGAGAACGCCGAAACCGAATATGTCGCCTATGTGTCGGAGCAAAATCTGCTGCCCGACAACAGTAACAGGCCGGTGCGCCATCCGCAGGTCGATGAGACCTTCGAGCGCGATGACGACGGCGTCTACCGCATGCGGGCGCCCAAGCGCCACTGAGCGGCGGCGCTCGCGATCGGCCCGCGCGCGGCCGCATTGCGAAAAAAACACGCAGCCGCTGGGATTGACGAGCGCGCGAATCGACCACATTTTGGTTGCAGGTCGAACTTCATCGCGGGAGAGACCGGCGCTCGCGCCGGCGCCGAAGGCGAAACCGCCCCGGAAACGCTCAGGCCCAAAGGACCGCGACGAAGTAGAAACTCTGGAAAGCGGCGAAGCGCGCAAGCGATTCGCCCACCGAAGGGCGTAACCTGACGCTTTTAGCGCAGGGAAATCTCTCAGGTCACCGGACAGAGGGGGCGCGTAGCGAAGTTTGAGCTTTGCTGCGCCAACCATTGTCTGGCGGAGTTGATGGTGACCGAATCCGACGTCGCGACCGCTGCGCCTCCCGCGCTGGTCAAACTCCCGCTCGACGCCGTTCATCGACGTCTCGGCGCGCGCATGGCGCCTTTCGCCGGCTATGAGATGCCGCTGCACTATGAGCAGGGCATCGTCGCCGAAACGCTGCATACGCGGCGTGGCGCAAGCCTGTTCGACGTTTCGCATATGGGTCAGGCGATCCTCGCCGGCGCGCGCGCCGCACGGGCGCTCGAAAGCCTGACGCCGGCCGATTTGGCGTCGCTTTCGCCGGAGCGCACGCGTTACACGCAGCTGCTCAACGAGCGCGGCGGCATTCTCGACGATCTTCTCGTCACCCGTCTGCCAGGCGTCGAGGAGCGGCTGCTGCTTGTGGTCAACGCCTCGCGCAAGCAAGCCGATTTCGCGCTTATCGCGACCGCGTTGCCCCAGTTCGACTTTAATCCTTTGGACCGCGCGTTGCTCGCCCTTCAGGGCCCGCGCGCGTCCTCGGTCCTCGGCGCACTCCTCCCCGGCGCCGAGGACCTTCCTTTCATGGGATGGCGCGCCTTCGACTTCGGCGGCGCGCCGCTCTTCGTGTCGCGCAGCGGCTATACGGGCGAAGACGGATTCGAGCTGTCGCTGCGCGCCGAGCATGCCGAAGACCTTGCGCGCCTGTTGCTGTCGCATGAGGACGTCGCGCCGGCGGGCCTTGGCGCCCGCGACGCCTTGCGGCTGGAGGCCGGCCTGCCGCTCTATGGCCACGACCTCGACGAAACCACCGATCCGGTCGAAGCGGGGCTCGGTTGGTCGATCGGCAAACGCCGACGCATCGAAGGCGGATTTCCCGGCTTCGAACGCATTCGGCGCGCGCTTGAGCGGGGCCCCGCTCGCAGGCGCGTCGGGCTCGAGCCGCAAACAAAGGCGCCGCTGCGGGACGGCGCGGAACTTTCAGCGCACGACGGCGAAGCTGTCGGCCATGTGACGTCGGGCGGCTTTTCGCCGACGCTGCAACGCCCCATCGCGATGGGCTATGTCGCCAGCAATCATGCGAATGTCGGCGCGACGCTTTCGGCGCCGCTGCGCGACAAACGCATCGACGTCACAGTGGCGGCTTTGCCTTTTGTCCCGCATCGCTATTTCAAAGCGCCGGCTGGAAAGGACGCGAGATGACCGATCTTCGCTACTCCAAGGATCATGAATATGTCGCGCTCGATGGCGACCTCGCGACGCTGGGCATATCGGACTATGCGCAGTCGCAGCTCGGCGACATCGTCTTCATCGAACTGCCCGAAGTCGGCAAGAAGGTCGCAAAGGGCAAAGAGATCGCGGTCATCGAGAGCGTAAAGGCCGCCAGCGAAGTCTATTCGCCGGTGAGCGGCGAAGTCGTCGAAGTCAATCCGGAGCTTGGCGAAGCGCCGGCGCTCGTCAACGACGATCCGCTCGGACGCGGGTGGCTCATCAAGGTGAGAGTCAGCGACCCGGGCGAATGCGTATCGCTGATGGACGACGCCGCCTATTCGAGCTTCCTGAAGACGATCTAGAGCAGGTTCGATGAGAACATGCTCCAGCATTTCGATGTTGAGCGATTCCTATCGATCACATGATTCGATGTGATCGGGAAGCGCTCTAAGCGCGAGGAAAAGAACGATGCGCTACCATCCGCTGTCAGAGGCCGACAGAAGCGCGATGCTCGCGACGATCGGCGTCTCGTCGATCGAAGCGCTCTACGCCGACGCGCCGCCCGCGACGCTGCTCAGGACGCCGCTCGACCTGCCTAACGGCAAGTCGGAGCAGGGCGTCGAGCGTTTCTTCGCAAGGCTTGCCGCCCGCAATATGCCTGCGTCGCGCGCGCCATTCTTCATCGGCGCCGGCGCTTATAAGCATCACATTCCGGCAAGCGTCGATCATCTCATTCAACGTTCGGAATTCTTGACGAGCTACACGCCCTATCAGCCGGAGATCTCGCAGGGCACGCTGCAATATCTCTTCGAGTTCCAGACCCAGGTCGCTCTCTTGACGGGCATGGAGGTCGCCAACGCCTCGATGTACGACGGCTCGACGGCGACCGCCGAAGCCGTGCTCATGGCGCATCGCGTGACGAAACGGCGCAAGGCGCTGCTCTCTGGCGGCCTGCATCCGCATTACGCCGAAGTGGTCCGCACCATCTCGCGACTCGCCGAAGACGAAGTCGAGACGATGGCGCCGGACATTCGCGCCGCCGAAGATCTCGTCGCCCGCATCGACGACACGTTGTCTTGCGTCGTCGTGCAAACGCCCGACGTCTTCGGCAATTTGCGCGATCTGACGAAGATTGCGCAAGCTTGCCACGCGAACGGCGCGCTTCTCATCGCCGTCTTCACCGAAGCCGTGTCGCTTGGTCTCCTCAAATCGCCGGGCGCGATGGGCGCCGACATCGTCGTCGGCGAAGGACAGTCGATCGGCAATTCGCTCAATTTCGGCGGACCTTACGTCGGCCTCTTCGCGACGCGGCATGAATTCCTGCGGCAGATGCCCGGCCGCCTCGCCGGCGAAAGCGTCGACGCCGACGGCAGGCGCTCCTATGTGCTGACGCTTTCGACCCGCGAACAGCACATCCGCCGCGACAAGGCGACGTCCAACATCTGCACCAACTCCGGCCTCTGCGCGCTCGCCTTCACCATCCATCTGACCTTGCTTGGCGAAGCCGGACTGACGCGGCTCGCGCGCGCCAATCACGCTAACGCGGTTTTGCTGGCGCAGATGCTCGCTGACGTTTCAAAGGTCGAAGTCCTCAACGAGACTTTCTTCAACGAGTTTACGCTTCGCGTCGAAGGCGACGCCGCCGCGCTTATTGAGAGAATGGCGGCGCGCGGCGTTCTCGCCGGCGTTCCCGTCGCGCGGCTTCTGCCGCACGCCGCGCTTGACGATCTTCTCCTCGTCGCCACCACCGAAGTGAATACGCAAGAAGATCGCGACGCGTTCGTCGCGGCGCTTAAGGAGTCGCTCTGATGCTCGACAGACCCGCAGTCGTCGAACCGCTCGATGACGACAAAACGCCTGCGACCTTCACCGGCAATCGCGGGCTCGATCTGGAAGAGCCGCTGATCTTCGAGATCGGCCGGCTCGACGCGACCGGCGTCGATGTCGACGATCCTGCGCCCGTCGCGACGCGGCTCGGCGCGCTGGAGCGCAATGCGCCCATCGGTCTTCCGGGACTGACCGAACCGGAGACGATGCGCCATTACGTGCGTCTGTCGCGCAAGAATTATTCGATCGACGCCGGGCTCTATCCGCTCGGCTCCTGCACGATGAAACACAATCCGCGCAGCAATGAGAAGATCGCGCGCTATGAAGGTTTCGCGGATCTGCATCCGCTGCAGCCGCAATCGACCGCGCAGGGCGCGCTGGAGTTGATGCAGATTCTCGCCGACTGGCTGATGACGCTCACCAATATGCAGGCGGTCGCGATGTCGCCGAAGGCCGGCGCGCATGGCGAACTCTGCGGCATGATGGCGATCAAGTCTGCGATTGCGGCGAGAGGCGAAGCCGCGACGCGCAATGTCGTCCTCATTCCGCAGTCCGCGCACGGCACCAATCCGGCGACAGCGGCGCTGCTCGGCTTTTCGGTGCGCGTCGTTCCGGCGGCGGCGGATGGAACCGTGCGCGCCGAGGCTGTCAAAGACGCGCTCGCGCCGGACGTCGCCGCGATCATGCTGACCAACCCCAATACCTGCGGGCTGTTCGAGCGCGAGATCGTCGAGATCGCCGACGCGATGCACGAGGCCGGCGGCTACTTCTATTGCGACGGCGCGAATTTCAACGCCATCGCCGGCGTCGCGCGTCCGGGCGACTTCGGCGTCGACGCCATGCACATCAATCTGCACAAGACCTTCTCGACGCCGCATGGCGGCGGCGGACCTGGCGCCGGCCCAGTCGTTCTCTCGGAGCGTCTCGCGCCTTTCGCGCCGGTTCCGTTCATTCGCCGCAATAGCGACGCGCTGGAGCTTGTCGAAGCGGCTGAGGGCACGCAGAGCTTTGGGCGCCTGACCGCTTTTCATGGGCAGATGGGCATGTTCGTGCGGGCGCTCGCCTATATGCTGGCGCATGGCGGGGACGGAGTCGCCCAGGCCTCGAAAGACGCCGTGCTGTCGGCGAATTATGTCCGCGCGTCGCTGCGTGACGTGATGACTCAGCCGTTCGGCGATCGCATCTGCATGCATGAAGTTCTGTTCGACGACGCCTGGCTGCGCGGCACCGGCGTGACGACGCTCGATTTCGCCAAGGCGATGATCGACGAGGGCTATCATCCGATGACGATCTATTTTCCGCTCGTCGTCCACGGCGCCATGCTCATCGAGCCGACGGAATCGGAATCGAAAGCCTCGCTCGATCTCTTCATCGCGACGCTGCGCGATCTTGCGCGGAGCGCCAAAGCCGGCGAGGTCGCGCGCTTTGGCCCCGCGCCGCGATTGGCGCCGCGCCGGCGCGTCGATGAGGCGCTGGCGGCGAGGAAGCCTGTGCTGCGTTGGGAGAAGAAAACGGCGACGATTTAGCAGTGGATCGTTAATGACGGAATCGCATTGCGAGTCCGTCTCACACGAACAACACCCTTGACGCGTTCGCTCGGCCTGTCTTTCCCAGCAGGCCGTAGGCCTGACCGGGAACCCAGAGCAACGTCGCGAAAGATTATTTTTTCTGGATTCCCGATCGCGCGCTATGCGCGCGTCGGGAATGACATTCGAACCGTTCGATAGACGCGATATCAGAGCGCCGGCGGCCCAGTGCGCGGCGGCAGAATCGGCAGCACGACCTCCGGCTGGCGCCCGGTTAGCGAATCCAGGAAGGCGACGATCTTGTCGGTCTCGTCGGCGCTGAGTTCGACGCCGAGCTGGCTTTCGCCCATCACCGCCACGGCCTTCTTCAGATCGAAGGTCGCGCCGGTGTGGAAATAGGGCGCCGTCAGTTCGACATTGCGCAGCGAAGGAACCTTGAAGGCGTATTTGTCGGCGATCGTCTTGGTGACCGCGAAGCGGCCCAAGTCGTCCGGCGGCAGAAATTCCGCGGTCGGCTGTTTGACGACGCCGAAACGCGCATACATGCCGCCGCCGACGTTGACGCCGTTATGGCAGGTGACGCAGCCCTTCTCGATGAAGAGCTTCAGACCATCCTTCTGCGTCTCGGACAGCGCCTGATCGTCGCCTTTGAGCCAGCGGTCGAACGGCGCGTCGGGCGTGATCAGCGTCGCTTCGAACAACGCGATGGCCCGGCCGATATTGTCATAGGCGACGGGATCGCTCTGTTCGGGAAAGGCCAATTTGAAGGCCGCCACATAGCCGGGGATCTTCTTGAATTGCTCGACGGCGCGCTGCTTTGCGGCCGCATGTTCCGTCGGATTGATCGGCATCGGCCCCCCGCGCGTCTTCAACATCGCCTTGGGATTGGCCATCACCGAATTGACCACCTGGTCGGAAAGATTGGCGGCGCGCCCGTCCCAATACTGGGACTTGTTGAAAATGGCGTTCAACACCGTGAGGACTTCGCGGCCGGCGAGCTGCGCATTATGCCCGCCCGAGAGCGCGCCGCCGTCGACGCCGCCCATGCTCAGATTGTGACAGTCGGCGCAGCTGACGTCGCCGCTGCCGGAAAGTCGCGGCTCGAAATACAGCATCTTGCCGAGCGCGAGTTTTTCCGGCGTCGCGGTCTCTCCAGGAATCGCCGGCGGGCTTGAGGGAATCGGCTGGAAAAGCTCCTTCGCCTTGTCCCTCAGGCCTGCCTCGGCGAAAGCCGGGCCGCCGACAAGAAGCGCGACAAGAGAGACTATCGAAGAAAGACGCATGGCGGATTTCACCCGGATGGAAGCGGCGCAAGAGGTTGAAGCTTATACCACAGCTGCATGGGCGCGCGGCTAGAGGCGTCGGTCGGCGGCTAAGCGTCACACGTCATTGGCTCGCCCAGAGAATGCGGGCCATCCAGCTGACCTCGTCGCGCGGAATCGTGCGGTCGGGGTAGGCCGGATTGACCGAACGCAGTTCGATGGTTCGCGCCGTCTCGCGCTTCAGCTCCTTGGCCATGATCTCGCCCGCGGTGGTCTTCACCACCACCCGGTCGCCGCGCCGCACCGGCGCCGCCGGCGAGACGATCACCACATCGCCGTCGCGATACAGCGGCGCCATGGAGTCGCCTGAAATCTCGAGCGCGTAGGAATGTTCGTCGGTCTCGGCGAGCACGTCGATCTCGTCCCAGCCGGCGCCGGTGGCGAAGCCCGCATCGTCGAAAAAGCCGCCGACCCCCGCCTGGGCGAGGCCGATCAGCGGCCGCGTATGGCGCCAGCGGCCGGCGGCGCTGTTCTCCATCACCAGGGACATGAACTCGTCGAGCCCGGCGCCGGTCGCCTGCAACACTTTGGCGATCGATTCGGTCGACGGCCAGCGCTGGCGCCCGCTCGTCGTTTCGCGCTTGGAGCGATTGAAGGTCGTGGGATCGAGGCCGGCTTTGCGCGCGAGGCCCGACGGCGTCATGCCATATCGCTCGCCGAGCGCGTCGATCGCCGCCCAGATCTGAGCATGGGTGAGAATGTCGGACATGGCTGGCCGCGTTCGGAACAATTTCCTAGTGGGTAGGAATATATCTATTAACTATGCCGCACAATAGGAAATCGGCGCTGCCGGCTTGGCGCGCGCGAGGCCGGGCGCCATAACCCCTCCTCCCTGCGTCGTCTTCCATGCCGCGCGCGCTAACTCGCCGAGTCTCATGCCTTCCTCGCCCGAGCCCGCGCCAAATCGCCTGCGCCACCCTTTCCTCACGCTCTGGCTTGGGGTTCTCGTCGCCATCATCGTCGCGGGGGGCGCGGCCTTGGCCGCTGTCGCGATCCTTGGCCTCGGCGAATTTCTGTCGCTCGTGAACCGCCTGCCGACGCCGACGCTTCGGACGGCCGCCGTCGCAGCGATCTTCGCGGCGACCTATCTCGTGCTCGCGATCGGCAAGCTGCCCTATTATCGGCTCGACCGCGCCGGCGGCGCGCTGCTCGGCGCGAGCCTGATGATCGGCGTCGGCGCCTTGAGCCTCGACGAGGCCTACCGCGCCATCGATTTCGACGCCATCACTTTGCTGCTCGGCATGATGATCGTCGTCGCCAATCTGCGCCTTTCCGGCTTCTTCCGCCGCGCCGCCGATTGGCTGGCGGACGTCGCCCGGCGTCCGATCTTTCTGCTCGCGGCGGTCGCGGCGGCGACCGGATTCTTCTCCGCCTTTCTCGTCAATGACGCGATCTGTCTGGTCATGCCGCCGCTGGTCGTGGATTTGGCGCGTCGGCTGAAGCGTGATCCGACGCCCTATGTGCTTGCGATCCCGCTCGCCTCCAATGTCGGCAGCGTCGCGACGATCACCGGCAATCCGCAAAATATGATCATCGCGACCGCCTCGGGCATTTCCTACGGCGACTTCGCTGAGGCGCTCTGGCCGATCGCCCTCGCCGGCGTCGCGCTCACGATCCTTTTTGTGGCGCTCGCCTTTCCGCGCGAATTCTTTTCGCGCGAGAGACTGACGCCGATCGTCGCGGCGCCGCGCCCCTTTCATCGCGCGCTCGCCTCAAAAGCGCTGCTGATCACCGCGGCGATGATCGGCTTCTTTTTCGCTGGCGTTCCGCCCGCCAAGGCGGCGATCGTCGCCGGCGGGCTGCTGCTGCTCACGCGGCGCATCGGCTCGAAGAAAATCTACAGCGAAATCGACTGGCCGCTGCTCCTGATGTTCGCCGGACTCTTCATCGTCGTCTGCGCCTTCGACAAGGTTGTGCTGACGCAAGGCGAGATCGCGGACGTCGGACGGCTCAAACTCGATGACGCATCGACGCTCGCGTTCGTCTCCGCCGTGCTGTCCAACATCGTCAGCAATGTGCCAGCGGTCCTCGCGTTAAAACCGTTCATTGTCGGACTGAGCGATCCGAGGCGCGCCTGGCTGATTGTGGCGATGGCCTCGACGCTCGCCGGCAATTTCACGCTCGTCGGCTCGATCGCCAATCTCATCGTCGTCGAACGGGCGCGCGCGCTGGGCGTCACGATCGGCTTCTGGACCTATTTTAGGGTCGGCGCGCCGCTGACGCTGGCGACGATCGCGCTCGGACTGTGGAGGTTGTGAGAAGGCTCTACGCCTCCTCCCCGCTTTCTTCCGCGGCGCGTCCCGATATGCGCCGGCGCGTATGTTCGCGCCTGATCTTTCGATTGCGCTCCGCATGCCGCGCGCGCGTCTTGTCGTCGGACGGCTGCAGCAGCTTGCGGAACTCGTCGCGCTTTTCGTGGATCGAGGCGATGACGAAACCCATCGGCACGCCGATGTCGACGAGCACGGTTTCGGCGAGCTGCAGACTGGCTTCGACCGTTTCGGGAATCGCGTCGGTTGCGCCGAGCTTATAGAGTTCGGTGGCGTGGTCGGCGTCGCGGGCCCGCGCGACGATGGTGAGATCGCCGCGGATGTCATGCGCCAGACGGACGATCTCGCCGGCCGCGTGAACATTTTCGATCGTCACGACGAGCGCACGGGCCTGCGCCACGCCGCAGCGCATCAGAAACTCGCGCCGCGTCGCATTGCCCCAGTAGATTTCGACGCCGTCCTCGCGCCCCGCGGTCACCAGCGACACGACGTTTTCGACGGCGACGAACGGGATGTCGTGGCGCTTCAGCATTTCGCCGACAAGGCTGCCGATCCGGCCGTAGCCGACGATCACGACGCGGTCCTCGGCGACTTCCGCCGCCGGCGCGAGATCCGCATACAGCTGTTCGTCCTCGGCTTCCGTCGCCGGCGGGACAAGAGCGGCGCCGATCCGGCCAAGAAGGGGAATGGCGAAAATGCTGATCGTGACGACGATCATCGCGTCGGCGCCATAGTGACCCGGCAGCACGCCGACGGCCATCGCCGAGGTCAGCAGCGCGAAGGCGAATTCGCCGCCCGGCGCCAGCAGCAGCGACGCCTCGGCTGAGGGGCGCCATTCGACGCCAAAGAGCCGCGCAAGAACGAAGATGATCGCGCCCTTAACCGCGATCAGCCCGGCGGCGTATATGAAGATCGGAAGGGGATCCGCAGCGACGGCGCCCATGTCGAGACCGGCGCCGACCGAAACGAAGAAGAGCCCGAGCAACAGGCCCTTGAACGGCTCGATCGTCACCTCGACCTCGCGCCGGAACTCCGTCTCCGCGAGCAGCAGCCCGGCGATGAAGGCGCCAAGGCCCATGGAGAATCCGGCGGCCGCCGAAAGCGCCGCCTCGCCGATAACGACGAGCAGGCAGGCGGCCATGAACAGTTCGGTCAGCTGCACGGCCGCGACCATGCGAAACAACGGGCGCAGCAGCAGCCTTCCGATGAAGATCAGCGCGCCCATGGCGAGAAAGGCCCGCCCAAACGCCCACGCCGCCTGTTCGCCGGTGAAGCCGCCGTTCTTGGCTTCGGCGAGCGCGGAAACGAGAAAAAGCGCCGGCGCAACGGCAAGGTCCTGAAACAGCAACACCGAGAAGGCGACGCGTCCGGAGGTCTTGTTTAAGCGCCGCGCCTCGGCGAGCACCGGCAAGACCACCGCCGTCGACGACATGGCGAGAGCGATGCCCATCAACATCGAGGGGCCGAATTCGACGTTAAAATGATAGTAGCCGACAGTCGCGAGCACGCTTGCGCACACCACCAGCTGAGCGAGCCCCAGTCCAAAGACGAGCCGCCGCAGGCGGGCGAGACGCTCCCAGGACAGTTCGAGGCCGATCATGA
This sequence comes from Methylocystis sp. H62, assembly GCF_015709515.1. GTDB lineage: Bacteria > Pseudomonadota > Alphaproteobacteria > Rhizobiales > Beijerinckiaceae > Methylocystis. Next base: position 29,373 of record NZ_JADNQZ010000050.1, on the reverse strand, counting down.
ACAGCAGGAAGACCAGCCCGAATTCGGCGAGATTGGAGACGCCCTCGACATTGGTGATGGTGAAATTGCGCGCCCATTCATGATCGCCCGCCAGTCGGCCGAGACCGAACGGCCCGAGCGCAGCGCCGGCAAAGAGAAAGCCCAGCACCGGCGACACCTTGATGCGATGAAACAGCGGGACGACGACCCCCGCCGTGGCGAGAAAGACCAGCGCCTCGCGATAGGATTCAAGATGGATGGAACTCGTCATGCCGCCTCGTTGCTCGCGCGCTGGTCCTTCGCGAAGGATAAATGGGTCACGCGGCGATTGGCGACGAAACAGCAAGAGTCGCGCCGCCGGACGAGCTTAGGGGAAGCCCGACAGGCGCGGCCATGGCGCTGCGCGCGAGATCAGTCCGATTGACGGCCGAACTCTATCCGATTCGGCGGCTGTCTCGCGCCCGCAGCGTCGGAACGCTTGATAATAGTTATTGGTCGGTGACATGTTAACCACAGGAGGATCGTGTCATGGCCATCAGCGCTGACTTGGGAAGCCAGCTTGAGGCCTTCGTCGCCAAGCTGGTGGCGTCGGGCCGCTACAATTCAAAGAGCGAGGTCTTGCGCGAGGGGGTTCGTCTCATTCAGGAGCGCGAGGCCCATCTTGCCGCCCTGGACGCCTCGATTGCGAGGGGCATCGCCGACGCTGACGCCGGACGCGCCAAGCCCGCGAAGGCGGTGTTCGATCGCCTTGAGGCTAAATTCAAGGCCAAGGCCGCTATTTGCATTTTGGCGATTCCGCCAAAATGCGGCGTGATCTAAAGCCCAAGCAGGCGCTCATAGACCTGCAGCGTGGCGCGCTGCATCTGCTCCACCGAGAAGCGCTCCTGCGCGTTTCGGCGCGCCCGCAGCGCCAGGTCGTCATGCGCCGAGGCCTGCAGGCTCAGCGCCTCGGCGATGGCGTCCGCCAGGGCGACCGGATCGCCGGGCGGAGTCCGCCAGCCTGTCGCAAGGTGGCGCGGGGTCTGCGGCGGCGCCAGGACGATCTCCGGCGCGGCGCCGATGTCGGAAATGATCACCGGCGCCCCCATCGCCTGCGCTTCGACGGCGATCCGCCCGAACGCCTCCGGCTCCGTCGCCGGCGCGACGATGACGGCGGCGGCCATATAGGCGGCGGGCATGTCTTCGCAGTAGCCGGCGTTGCGGATCACGTCACGCAGGCCGGCCTGCTCGATCTGCGTTTCGAGGGCGCGGCGAAGCGAGTCGCTGCGCGGGTCGCCGACGAAAATGACGCGCAGATCGCAGACGCCTTGCTTGATCAGCCGCTTGGTCGCCTCGACCAGAACCAAATGGCCCTTGCGCGCGGAAAGCCGCGACGGCAGCAGCACGACGCGATCATGCGCCGCGACGCCCCACGCCGCGCGCAGCCGCTCGACGCGGCGCCGGTCGACGGCGGCGGGCGAGAAGGCGCGCAGATCCGCGCCGCGTGGAATGACGACGATGCGATCCGCGCTTTCCGGATGCAATTCCCGGATGCGCTGGGCGGCGAATTCCGAAATGGCGATCACCGCGTCGCCCGCCGACATGATGGCGTTGTAGCGCTGCTTGATCGCCGACGCGCCGCTATAGGCGCTGTGATAGGTCGTGACCAGCTTTGCACCGGTCTGACGCGTCGCGTAATAGGCGACCCAAGCGGGCGCGCGCGAGCGCGCATGCACGATGTCGACGCCTTCGTCGCGGATGATTTTCGCCAGCCGCACCGAATTCAGCGCCATCGCGAAGGGATTTTTCGTCGCCGCCGGAAACGGCGCCCAGACGCCGCCTTTCGACTGCAGCTCGCTGACCATGCGGCCGCCGCGTGACGCCACAAGACAGCGGGCGCCGACCCGGCTTAACGCCTCGGCCACGTCCACCGTCGCGCGCTCCGCCCCGCCCGACTGGAGATCGGGCACGATCTGCAGGATCGTTCGTCCGGCCAGTCGCTGGCCGGGGGCGGCGATCGTGGCGGTTTGTTGCGACATCGCTGGGCTAACGCAAGCCCCGGACAGAAGCGTCCGGCTGCGGCATTCTGTTGCGAGATCCTTTACCAACTGTGAGCAAACCGCCTATTTCCAATCGCGTCGCCTCTTCGATCCCAAGTGAACCTGAGTGAACCTGCTTGTCGGACACGCTCGACTTCCTCGACATTCAAAATCCCGCGGGCGGCGTCTGGCGCCTCGCGCGGCGATGGCGCGCCGCGACGGCCGAGGCCGGCAACGCGCCGGGCCTCGTCTGGCTTGGAGGCTTCGCCTCCGATATGGACGGAACCAAGGCGAGCGCCCTCGACGCATGGGCGCAGGCGCGGGGGCGCGCCTTTCTGCGCTTCGACTATTCGGGCCACGGCCGCTCGTCCGGCAAATTCGAGGAGGGCTGCATCGGCGACTGGCTGGAGCAGAGTCTCGCCGTATTCGAGCGCTCGACGCAAGGGCCGCAGATCGTCATTGGCAGTTCGATGGGGGGCTGGATCGCGCTGCTGCTGGCGCGGCGGCTCGCCGAAAAAGGCGAAAGCGCCCGGCTCGCCGGACTAATCCTGCTCGCGCCGGCGGTGGACTTCACCGAGGCGCTGATGTGGGAAGGCTTTGACGAAGCGACCCGCCGCGAACTCATGGAAAAGGGCGTCCTGCCCGCCAAGGAGCCGGATCACGGGCCGGTCACGCGAAGGCTGATCGAAGAGGGGCGCAAGCATCTGCTGCTCGGCGGCCTCATGCGCGCTTATGCGCGCGTGCATATTCTGCAGGGCATGCGCGATGACGCCGTGCCCTGGCGGCATGCGCTGACGATCGTCGAGCATCTGAACGCCGACCCCGTCACGCTGACCTTTATCGCCGACGGCGATCATCGGCTGTCCCGCCCCGAAGATCTCGCGCAGCTCGCCGCCGCGGTGGAGACGATGAGCGCCCCGCCGCCGGGCGAGCCGCCGCCGACGCTGTTTGATTGAGGGGGGCGGCTACCCGGTTCGCTCCTGACAAGCGCCCCCGCCGCGCGGCGCTTGACACCTCCGCCGGCCCCATCGATGTTGCCGAACGAATTGTTCGGCATATCGAACGCTAGGATGATCGCTTGTCCGTATTGTCAGAGGCGCGGCCGGCCTGCAGCGAGGGCTTCGCGCCAAAAACCGTCGTTTTTCCTCCGGACCGACCGCTTTTGACGGACGGCGGCGGCCGCATTGCCCCGCTCACCGTGGCGTACGAGACCCGTGGAACGCTCAACGCCGCGCGCAGCAACGCCATCCTGCTGTGCCATGCGCTCACCGGCGACCAATATGCCGCAGGCGTCAATCCCGTCACCCGCAAGCCCGGCTGGTGGGAGGCGATGGTTGGGCCCGGCAAGCCTTTCGACACCGACCGCTATTTCCTGATCTGCTCGAATGTGGTCGGCGGCTGCCTGGGCACGACCGGCCCGGCGTCGATCAACCCCGCGACCGGCAAGCCCTATGGCGTCGACTTCCCGGTCGTCACCATCCGCGACATGGTGCGCGCGCAGGCGATGCTCATCGATCATCTTGGCATCGAGACGCTGTTTTGCGTCGCCGGCGGCTCGATGGGCGGCATGCAGGTGCTGCAATGGGCGGCGAGCTATCCGGAGCGGGTCTTCTCGGCCATGCCGATCGCCACCGCCGCCAAACATTCGGCCCAAAACATCGCCTTTCACGAAGTCGGCCGACAGGCGGTGATGGCCGATCCGGACTGGCGCTCGGGGCGCTATCAGGAGCAGGGCGTGCGGCCCGAGAAGGGGCTCGCGGTGGCGCGCATGTCGGCGCACATCACTTATCTCTCGGAAGCGGCGCTGCAGCGTAAGTTCGGCCGCAAGCTGCAGGACCGCAGCGCGCCGACCTTCTCATTCGACGCGGATTTTCAGGTCGAGAACTATCTGCGCTACCAGGGCCTCGCCTTCGTCGAGCGGTTCGACGCCAATTCCTATCTCTTTGTCACCCGCGCCTGCGACTACTTTGATCTTGCCGCCGACTATGGCGGTTCGCTGGCCATGGCCTTCAAGGACACCAAGACGCGCTTTTGCGTCGTCTCCTTCACGTCGGACTGGCTCTATCCCACCTCGGACTCGCGCGCCATCGTTCACGCGCTCAACGCCGGCGGCGCCTCGGTGTCCTTCGTCGAAATCGAATCCGACAAGGGGCACGACGCGTTCCTGCTGCACGAGCCGATGTTCATCGCGACGACGCGCGGCTTTCTCGATTCAGCCGCAAACGCGCGTGGGCTCGCGCCTGACGGAACCTCGAAATGAACGTCACGCCTGCGGCGAACGCGCCTGAGCGGCCCGCGCAGCCGCTCGAGCAACCGCGTCTCGATCTCGCGGTCATCGCCGAGATGGTCGCGCCCGGCGCGCGCGTGCTCGATGTCGGCTGCGGCGACGGCGCGTTGCTGCAGCTCCTGGCGCAGAAGAAGGGCGTCGACGGGCGCGGCGTCGAACTCTCGCAGCGCGGCGTCAACGAATGCGTGGCGAAAGGACTCTCCGTCATTCAAGGCGACGCCGACACCGACCTCTCCGATTATCCGGACGACGGATTCGACTATGTGATTCTTTCCCAGACGCTGCAGGCGACAAGGCGCCCGCGCGCGGCGCTCGCCAATATGCTGCGCATCGGTCGACGCGCGATCATCTCATTTCCCAATTTCGGCTATTGGCGCGTGCGCGCGCAGTTCGCCTTTGGCGGCCGCATGCCGGTCACCGGGCGACTCGACTATCACTGGCATGACACGCCGAACATTCATCTTTGCACCATCCGTGACTTCGTCGAGATCGTCGACGAACTCGGCGCGCACATCGAGCGCGGAGTCGCCTTTGATCGCGCCGGCGCGCCGATCCGCTTCAGCGCGCCTTGGTGGGTTTGGAATCTCTTCGGCGAACAGGCTGTGTTTCTGCTGGAGCGTGGCGATCAACGACTCTGACCCGTGCGACGGTTTGTCCCGCATTCGTCGCCTTTCGCGGGCTGACGGTTCGCGTTAGCCTTCCCGTTGGCGGCGTTAAGAGAAACATGCGCAGGAGGGAGCGGCGGCGCCTCCGCTTCATGCGTCGTGTCATCCCTTGGATGACGCGCGTAATTCCGCGCGCTTCGGGAGGAGGCGCGAGCTTGACAGTCGACACCGGCCCCGCCGTGCGAGGCTATGACAGCGTCTCGCAAAAGAGCCGAGCCGATCCGTGCGCGCCGCAGCCGGCGGGCTTGGGGGATCTGCGCAGCGCGACGCTCTTCGCCGGGGTCGACGAAGCGACGTTGTCGCGTCTGTCGGCGGACGCCTGGATCGAGTCGTTCCAGGACGGCGATGTGCTTTTCCATCAGGGCGCTGTCGTCACCGACCTCGCATTCGTTTTGAGCGGCTATGTGAAGCTGCTGCGCATTTCGTCTTCGGGACGCCAAACGCTCATCGGCATTCGCTCGGACGGCGAAATCATCGGCGAGGCCCCAACCGACGCCGATGAGAGTCACACGCTCTCCGCCAAGGCGGTCGGCGCGACTCGCGCGCTCAAGCTGCCGGCGGCGCTGTTCGCTCGGCTCCTCAAGGAGTCGCCGTCGCTCTGCGCCGCGGTGATGCAAGACTCCAAGGAGAGCATCGCGCGTCTCCTCGGCGAGATCGAGTCGCTCAAGAGCCAGAACGCCGATCAGCGCCTCGCCAGTTTCCTGCTCGGCCTCTGCCCGCCGGGCGAAGACCGGTGCCGCTTCCGCCTGCCCTATGACAAGCGCCTGATCGCCGCGCGTCTCGGCGTCAAGCAGGAGACGCTGTCGCGCGCTTTCGCCAAACTCCGCGCGCATGGCGTCCGCACGGAGACACGCAACGTGCATGTCGAAAGCGTGTTGCATCTCGCGGACCAGTGCGACCGGCTCGGTCGGCCGCCGCGTCTTGCGTTCGGACGGCGCAAGATCGAGACGCGGCACGACGCCGCTTAGGCGCCGGCTCGCGATCAAAAGTGAAATCCGGATTTTCGCGCGAGGCGCGCTATAAGCCGTAAGGTAGTTCCCCGGCTTTGCCGGAGGCGGTAGAAGCATGCGCAGAGCGGAAATGCTTTGGCCCCTCGCCGTCGGGCGTGAAGAAAGCGTCGGAAAGTACGGCGTTCGGCGAAATATTGGCGGCGCGCAATGGCTTCTCACGGCAACAAGAATGAAAAGCCGATTCCAGATGACACGGCATTTTGGCGAAATCGCCAAAATGCAAATAGCGTGATCGCTTCCAAAAGCTTAGAGCGCGCTCTAAGGATCGGCTTGCTCCTCGCTGGCGTCGAGATGCTTTTCTTTTCCGTCGCCGCTCGCGGGCAGGCGATTTCGCCCGACGCGCTGACGCACGCCTATCCAGATCAAATCGCCGGTCGCGACGACGCCGGAATCATATTCCGCGACGGAACAAGACAAAATCTCTCTGACGGCAGGACCGACAAGAGCTTCGACGAGAAGCTGAGAAACGCCTCGCTCCTAGATCAGTTGAGCCTTCCCTATCCCAAGGGCGCGCTGACGAAGCCTCCCGGACCGCAGGACGATCCGGGGCGCTTCCGCAACGCCGCCTTCTTCGACAAAATGTATGGGGATTGCGACAAGGGCGAAACGCAGAAGCATTTGACCGATATTCCCTGGTTCACCGGCAAGGTGCGAGTCACCACGATCAATGGCGTCGCCGAAAGGTTGCGCGCGGTCGCCACGGAAATCGATCGTCTGCCGCAGGACATTAAGCGCCACGCTCATCCGAGCGCCGGCGCCTTCAATTGCCGCGTTGTGAAGGACACTGGCAAACGCAGCATGCACGCCTATGGCGCGGCGATCGATCTCAACACCGCCTTCTCTGATTATTGGCTCTGGCGCAAAGGCGGTTACCGCAATCGGATTCCTTACGAGATCGTCGAAATTTTCGAACGCCATGGGTTCATCTGGGGCGGCAAATGGGGGCATTTTGACACGATGCATTTCGAATACCGGCCGGAATTTTTCGACACGCCGCCAGGCAGCGAAGAGAAAAAACAACACAGTGATTGAAAAGAACTGCGCAGATCGTACGTAATATCAATTAAAGGGAGGGACTTCCGATGAGAACACAGAAGATTTTCACGGCGCTTAGCCTTATCGGCGCGCTAGGCGCGGGATCGATGGGGGTCGTCGCGCCGACCCCGGCGGCGGCGCAGGATCCGGCTTACATGTCTTGCGGGGATCTCTGGTACGCACGCAACCGGATCTACGCGCGTAACGGCCATTGCTTCAATACCGACCGTGGGCGGGCCGCCTTCGGAGCCGGCTGTTTTCCACCTTACGGGCGGCTGAGCGGTTGGGAGAAAAGCCGCGTCAATCAGCTTCAAATGTGGGAGCGCCGCAAAGGGTGCTGATCTGACGCCCGCGCCTCTAATTTTCAGACGCGCATTCACGGTCGGAGAAATGGCCGATATGTTCGTCGCCGTCGACTGAACGCGCCTGCGTCGCAAATTCGGCGTCGGCTCTTGGTCAATTGCGCAGATGCATTTGCCGGGGAATTGTCATGATCGCCATTAAATCAATTGGGCTGCTTTTCTTGTCCATCATCGCGCCCGCGGCCGCTCAGGCGGGGGCGAGCAACGGCTCCAATGCGCTCGCGCTTGCGGCGATCGTCGGCGAATTGTCGCCTCAAACGAGCGCCCCCAATAAAAAGCTTCTTGCGGCTTTCTTCAGCGGTAAGGCGGACGCGCCGCACGCCAAGGATCTGCGCATTGCGGTCAGAGCTGACGCGATCGACTGCCGCGCCGGCAATGTCGACATCACCTCCCGCGCCTGCGAGCTGACCTTCGGCGCCAAGAAGATCGAATTGCAGGGCCGGAAGGCGCATGAACTCTATGCGACCTTGATCGAGAACGGCGTTGTGTTGGAAGGCGCGGCAGGCACAACCCACGCGTCGATCACCGGGCTCGACTGCATCGTCGACGCCGACGAGGTGGCGGAAAAGGCCGGCGGCGGCGCGCGCTGCGCCTTCAATCCTTAAAAGTTGCGCCGTCGCGCGCCCTTGTCTTTGGCGCGACTTTGGCCGAGAAGGCGCGTCCATGGACAGGAGTTCTAAATGGCTGCGCCGGGCGTCACGGTCTTTGTTTGCGTCTCCTGCCGCGACGGCGGCGACGCCGACATGCGTCCTGGCGCGCTTTTGTTGGAGGCGCTGCGCACGCGGCTTGACGAGCGCAAACTCGATATCGCCGTCGAACCGGTGGAATGCCTCGCGGTGTGCAAGCGCCCGGCGACGGTCGCCTTCGCCGGCGGCGGCAAATGGACGTATGTGATCGGCGATCTCGACAGCGGCGTCCATCTCGACGAGCTGATCGACTCGGCGCAAAGCTTCGCCGCGACGGACAATGGCATCGTCGCCTGGAAGGACAGGCCGGCGTGTTTCAAGAAGGGCGTCGTGTCGCGCACGCCGCCGCTCTCTTGAGCGCTATTTCGCCGCTCGCGCCCGTTCGATCGCCTCGCTGATCAGCGCGCGCGCTTCGGCGGCGTCGCCCCATCCGGCGATCTTGGCCCATTTGCCGGGCTCGAGATCCTTATAATGCACGAAGAAGTGCTCGATCCGTCGCCAGGTCATCTCCTGCAGGTCGGTGTAATTCTTGACGTCGACATAGCGCTGCGTGAGCCGCGCCGATGGCACGGCGACGATCTTTTCGTCGCCGCCAGCTTCATCCGTCATGCGCAGCACGCCGATCGGCCGGACCGCGATAACCGCGCCCGGCGCCACCGGACGGGTGTTGGCGACGAGCACGTCGCAAGGATCGCCGTCGTCGGAAAGCGTATGCGGGATGAAGCCGTAATTGCCGGGATAGCGCATCGCCGTATAGAGGAACCGATCGACGAACAGCGTGCCGGAAGCCTTGTCGAGTTCATATTTGATCGGCTCGCCGCCGAGCGGCACCTCGACGATGACATTGACTTCGTGCGGCGGATTCGCGCCGATGGGAATGGCGTCGAGACGCATTCAAGTTCTCCGATTGAGATAGATGGCGCTGCCTGAACGGCCGGCGCAGTATTGGGTTGTCGAGGGAGGTCGCGCAACACGCCTGGCGAGGATCGCGGCGTTGCGCGGTCAGTATCCTCACAGTGCTTCGCGTTTATGTCGCCAAATTTGCTTTACCGCACCGGGGCGGAAACGAAGCCGAAGGCGACGCGCGTCAGCATGTCCGCGCCGAAGCGCTCCTCGGCGCGGCGGACGGTCTGGCCGCCGAGGCTGCGATAGAAGGCGAGCGCCTTCTCATTGTCGGCGAGCGCCCAGACGATGGTGGAGAGATAGCCATGCTCGGCGAGCTCGCGCCGGGTGGCGTTGAACAGCCGGCGACCCAAGCCAAGCCCTTGCTGCTCAGGGGCCAAATAGATCTCAAAGATCTCACCGGAATAGGGCATCGACGGCACGCGGTTTCGCCCAAAGGTCGAGTAGCCGACGATCGCATCATCGAAGTCGAGCACGAGAAGACCGGTGCCGCGCACGATCGCCGAATGCCACCAGTTGGGACCGCGGCGAGCGATCATCCGCTCAAGCTCGGCGCCGGGTATGACGCCACGATAGGCGTAGCGCCACGAGGCGTCGTGAACGCGCGTGATCTGCTCTGCGTCTCCGGGACGCGCATGGCGGATGGAGAATGCGGTTTTGACCATGCCTTTGATGTTAGGTCCCATCGGTTCGTTTCGGCAAGAGCCATAAGCGTTTCAGCCGCAAAAATTCCGCTCGTCGGGACGCTTAGGCGTTTGGCGTCATTGCCCGTTCACTTTATGACGCTCGCGAACCGCGTTCGATGGCTGGCGGCGACGCGGCGCTTGCGGCGAAGGGCGCTCTTGCGCTATTCTCGCCGTGATTGCGGCCAACGCCGCCGGAACGGGACGAGATCGTTGCCCCACGCAACCGCCTCTGCGAATGACAATGTGACGCCTGTGCGCGCACACGGAGTCGCTCGTCCGCGTTCCCTGCCGCTTTTCGGCCTGCTGCTTCTTAGTCGCCCCTGAGCGCCCGACGGGCTCACGCCCAGGCCTTCAGGGGACATGTCATGCAGTCAGACGACTAGAGCCCCTCAGCGGGCGCGGCACAGCAGGATTTCAAAACCGATGAGCAACACGTCACAGCCCGGCGCCGTCGCAGATAATGACGCGCGCGTCCTGATTTTCGACACCACCCTGCGCGACGGCGAGCAATCGCCCGGCGCCTCGATGACCCTGGAAGAGAAGCTCGAGGTCGCGGATCTCCTCGACCAATTAGGCGTCGATATTATCGAGGCCGGCTTCCCGATCGCCAGTCCCGGCGATTTTGAGAGCGTCAGCGAAGTTGCGCGGCGGGTCAAGAACGCCTCCGTCGCCGGATTGGCGCGCGCGTCCGAGAAGGACATCGACCGTTGCGCCGAAGCGCTGCGGGAGGCGAAGCGCCCGCGCATTCACACCTTCATCTCCACCTCGCCGGTGCATATGAAATACAAGCTCCAGCTAGAGCCGGAGCGCGTCTTGGAGATGGTCGCCGCCTCGGTGACGCGCGCGCGCAATCACGTCGCCGACGTCGAATGGTCGGCGGAGGACGGCACCCGCACGGAGCTCGATTTTCTCTGCCGCTGCGTGGAGGCCGCGATTACGGCGGGCGCAACCACGATCAATATTCCAGATACGGTCGGCTACATCACGCCCACGGAATATGAGCAGCTGTTCCGCACGGTGCGCGAGCGGGTGCCCAATTCCGACAAGGCGATCTTCTCGGTGCATTGTCACGACGATCTGGGGCTGGCGGTCGCCAATTCGCTCGCCGGCGTGCGCGGCGGCGCGCGGCAGGTGGAATGCACCATCAATGGCATCGGCGAGCGCGCCGGCAACGCCGCGCTCGAAGAAATCGTGATGTCGATGAAGACGCGCGCCGACGCGCTGCCGTTCTTCACTGATATCGACGCCAAGCTGTTGACGCGCGCGTCGAAGCTGGTCTCGGCGGTCACGTCCTTTCCGGTGCAATACAACAAGGCGATCGTCGGGCGGAACGCTTTCGCGCATGAGAGCGGCATCCATCAGGACGGCATGCTCAAGAATGCGCACACCTATGAGATCATGACGCCGGAGAGCGTCGGGGTTTCAAAAACGTCGCTGGTCATGGGCAAGCATTCGGGCCGCCACGCCTTCCGCGAAAAGCTGAAGGAGCTCGGCTACGATCTCGGCGAGAACGCTTTGCTGGACGCGTTCAACCGTTTCAAGGATTTGGCCGACCGCAAGAAATTCGTTTACGACGAAGATCTGGTCGCGCTGGTCGACGACGAGATCGTCAACGCTCATGATCACATCAAGGTCGAGGCGTTGATGGTGATGGCCGGCACGCATGGCCCGCAATCGGCGGCGCTCACGCTCGACGTCGACGGCCAGAAGCTGACGCATCAGGCGACCGGCAACGGCCCCGTCGACGCCATCTTCAACGCCATCAAGGCGCTTGCGCCGCATGACGCCACGCTGGAGCTGTTCCAGGTCCACGTCGTCACCGAAGGCACCGACGCGCAAGCGGAAGTCTCCGTGCGCCTCTCCGAAAACGGCAAGTCGGTGACGGGCCGCGGCGCCGATCCCGACACGCTCGTCGCTTCGGCGCGCGCCTATGTCTCGGCGCTCAACCGACTGATGGCGAAGCGCGCGCGCGGCAAGCCCGAGGCGATGCAGGCGATCTAGCGTCCTCAGCGCATGAAGCTCCCGCCGGCTGGCGACCGGCGGGAGGCTTTGCATAAGGCGGCCGCGAGCCGACCGGCGTCCTGGAATCGATGCGCAGCGGACCCAAGATGTTGCGAGCCACGCCGACAAGACGGTGAGCCTGTTGGGGGACGCTTGCGCGCCCGCGCAACCGCAAAAAAATATTCAAAGCCTCCATCGGCGAAAGAACGCGGTTGAAAAAACGGCAGGACGCGTGCGGGTCGACAAGACGCGCGACTAGCCTCAAGAAATCGTTGAAGAAATAACGCAGCGCTCAGCCAACGTCTAAGCCGCTGATCGCCGCTGCAATGGAAATGCGCGCGCGCGCCTTCCGCAGCCATGGCCAAGCGGCCTTGCAACCCGAGGAACGTCGGGTCTATCCTCGAAATTGGGGCAATTCGCGTTTTTTTCAAACGGGCGAAGACGAGCGCGCTTTTGGCGCAGGGGGCAGTAATGACGATTCCAATCGAGCGTATCATCATACGACATCTGTCGGGCTCGAAAGCCAATCAGATCGAACAGCTGCCCGTCGGCGACTCGCGCGAATTCACTATCGGCCGCGATCCCGCGTCGAAGATCGCTTTCGATCCTGTCGGCGACAGCGTCGTCAGCCGCAAACATGCGCTCATCCGCATCATGGGCGAAGGCGACAATATCTCCTTCAAGCTCTCGGACGCCGGCAGCAGCAACGGCACTTTTCTCAATGGCGAGCGGGTGAACGGCGAGGTCGAACTTCTTCCCGAAGACACGATCGAACTTGGCGCCAAGGGTCCGAAATTCGCCTTCGACGTGCAGCCGCGGCCCGCAAGTTTCGCCGCCAGAACTAAGGTGATCGGCGTCGCAGACACGGCGGCGACACGCGTCATCAAGACCGCCGAAGCCGCCGCCTCGACGGCGGTGAACGCCGCCGCGACCGGCGCCAGCACGGCGGCAGGAGCGAACGCCGACGGCGGAGCGCCAAAGAAGAGTGGAATCGGCCACGAGACTGTGCAGCGGCTCATCGGCGAAGAGCGCGGCAAGGCCAATCGAAACATGACCGGCGCGATCGCCGCGGTGGTCGCGTTCTTTGTACTCGGCGGCGCGGCGCTCTACTGGGCTCAGCATCGCGAACTCGAGCGAAGAGACGCCGAAGACAAGCTCGCCCAAACCGAGACGGATGAAAGGCTGTCGCGCATCCCCGGCGACGTCAATCTCAAGATCGGCATGAAGCCGCGCGAGATCTATGACAAGTTCGCGAAAGCGACTGTCCAAGTCGGCATGATGTGGCGGCTGTACGATAAGCAGACCGGAAGGCCCATCCAGCACAAGACGATCGACTACAAAGGCCGGCGCTATCCCGCCTATGTGCAGCTGCCGAACAATCTCGGCGTCGTGCGCTGGCTGACCCTTGAAGACGATCACATCACCAATCTCATGGTCGGCGGCGGCGGCACTGGCAGCGGCTTCGTCATCAGCGAGCAGGGCTATATTCTCACCAACAAGCATGTCGCCGCCGGCTGGCAGGTCGCCTATGGCGCCGAAGGCGGCAGGGAGGGCATTCTCTACGATTACGTCGTCGTCGCATCGGGAAAGAAGCGCAAAGCCAAATTCAAGGAGCCGAAGCTCATCGATCTCTATGATTCGGCTTATGCCGACGTCTTCCACTGGATCCCGGAATCCGGCGGCTACATCTTCAAGACCGACGATCCGACGACGGCGCTGGCGGGAAACACCCCTGATCCAAATTCCAACAACAAGGCGTCTTTCGTCGGCCGCAACGAGGTTCTCGAGGTCAAGTTTCATGGCAGCCGTTTGGGCGTGAACGCCAGTCTCGTGCGGACGTCGGCGGACGCCGACGCGGCGCTCGTCAAAATCGATTCGCCCCAGACTTTGACCAAAGTGGATATGGCGCCCAACGCCGCCGTCGAGATCGGCGAGAACATCACCGTGCTCGGCTATCCCGCCGTCTCGGTCGAAAATTTCGTGCTGCGGCAAACCGAAGAGCGCGGCCGCATTCGCAGCCAGCTCGAAAAGATCACCGAGGCGACCGTCACCGAAGGCATCGTGTCGAAGACCGCGAGCGGCGTGAAGTCGACGGAGGGCGGCACCTTCGCCAGCGACATGGGCGACGTTTACCAGCTCAGCGTCGTCGCCACAGGATCAGGCAACAGCGGCGGGCCGGTGTTCAACTCCTCCGGCAAGGTCATTGGTCTGTTCACCTACAGCCGCAATGTTGGCGACACCAAAGCGACCATGGCGGTTCCGATCAAATATGGCGCCGAACTCACCCAGGCGCAGCGCGAATAGCAAAGGGTCCGTCCTCCCATGACGGCGAACCAGCCAGAAGATCCGTTGCGCATCGCAGGCGCCATCCGCACGGATGTCGGATGCGTCAGGCAGCTCAACGAAGACTCCGTCGCCTTCATCGCAAGCGCCGGCCCGTCGCAGGCGCGCGACCACGGCGCGCTGGCGCTTGTCGCCGACGGCATGGGCGGCCACGCCGCCGGCGAAGTGGCGAGCGCGCTCGCGCTCGAAGTCGTGCGGCGCGTCTATTACTCGCTCGACAAGATCGCTTCCGAGGCGCTGCGGGCCGCTTTTGACGCCGCCAATCGGGCGATCTTCGACTACGCCGCCAAACATCCTGATTGCGCCGGCATGGGAACGACCTGCACGGCGCTCGGCGTCAGGGACGGTCTTCTGTGGCTGGCGCATGTCGGCGACAGCCGCGCCTATCTGATGCGCGACGGGCGGCTCGCCCAACTTTCCGACGATCAGACGCTGCACGCGCAATTGGTGCGCGACGGCGTGATGTCGCCGGAGGACGCAGGCAAAGGCGCCGGAAGCAATGTCATTCTGCAGGCGCTCGGCACGCGTCTCGACGTCGAGCCGACGATCTGGACGGAAGGCCTGCCGCTGCGACAGGGCGACATCGTGATCTTGTGCTCCGACGGCTTAACCAATCTCGTCTCCGACGCAAGGATCGCCGAAGTGGTCTCAACAAACCCGCCGCCGGAGGCCTGCCGGCTCTTGATCGAAGCCGCGCGCCGCGGCGGCGGACACGACAATATTTCGGTGGGCGTCTTTGTCGCGGAAACCGACGGCGCCGGTCGGATGGCCGATCAAGCGGCCACGAAGCGGATTAACATCGCAGACCCGCCGACGGGCGCCCTGACGGCGAAGATCGACGCCGTCGCGGAGGGTTGAGCATGACCGACCCGCAGATGATCGGACACTATCGCATCGTCAAGCTGCTCGGCGTCGGCGCGATGGGCAAGGTGCACGCCGCGCTCGACACCTTTCTCGAGCGCGAAGTGGCGATCAAATCCCTGCGCGCGGAACTCACGCAGGATCCCGACTTCGTCGGACGTTTCCGCGCCGAAGCGACGAGTCTCGCCAAACTCAACCACCCCAACATCACGACGCTGTATTCGCCGGTGCTGCAGGGCAGCGACCTCTACATGGTCATGGAGCTTATCAACGGCCGGCCGCTCGACGAGATCTTGAGGGAGCGCGGCAAGCCGCTTGGCGTCAAGGAAAGTCTCGCCATCATCGCGCAGGCGGCGGACGGACTCGCCTATGCGCATCAGATGGGCGTCATTCACCGCGACATTAAGCCGTCGAACCTCATGGTCGCCGACGACGGCCGAATCAAAATCATGGATTTCGGCATCGCGCGGGTGCGCGGCAGCGTGCGTCTCACGCGCGCCGGCACGGCGGTCGGCACGCCGCTTTACATGTCGCCGGAGCAGTGCCGCGGCGGCGAAGGCGACGAGAGGAGCGATCTCTATTCGTTGGCCGTCGTGCTTTACGAGATGCTTGCCGGCGCGCCGCCATTTTCCGGCGCGACCGAATATGACCTCACTCAGGCGCAGATCCACGCCGAGGCGCCGCCGCTCGTGCCGCGCATATCGGGCGTCACGCCGGAAATTGAATCGGCGATCATGACGGCCCTGTCGAAACGTCCGGAGCAACGGTTCCCGAATATGCGCGCCTTCAGCGACGCGCTCGGCGCCACGGCGCTGCGCATCGACGCCTCGAGCATTATTCGAAGCGCGGGACATCTCGTCCAGGATTCGACGGCCGAGCGCGACGTGCCGACGCCCGAGCACATGTCGACGAAGCTTATCGCCCTCGCGAAAAGTCGCAGCGCGACGCTCGTGCGCCGCTTCAAGCGGCTGCATCCTGCGGCGCAAGGCGCTTCCCTCGGCATCGCTGCTGCGGCGCTCGCCACGTTGGCTTTTCTCGCGCTGATCGAGCCGTCGTCGCCAGCACGAGACGAACGCCAGACCCGAATCGATCCAGGCGACGGCGACCACCGCCCCATCAGCAGAGTCAACGATGCGCCGATCGCTCGGGGCGGCGACTGCAATTCGCAGTTTGCGACGCGGAACGATCCTTTGGGCTGCAATTGGCGCCAGCCATCCTCTTCAAGCTCGAGCGCTTCGATTTCCGAGCTGCGCGCGGCGATGAAGGATCGCGGACGATGGGACGTCGCCTTCCCTCTTGCGCAAAAATTGGCGGAGTCCGGCGATAAGGAAGCGCAGTATCATCTCGCCACTCTCTACGCGAAGGCGCCAGGCCGGCAGAATTTCTCGGAGGCCTTCAACTGGTTCAAAAAATCCGCGACGCAGGGCTACGCCGACGCGCAGGCGTCGCTCGGCGTCATGTACAAGGACGGCATGACGCCCGACGGCAGGCAAGACCCGGCCGAAGCGGTGCGCTGGTTCGAGCAGGCGGAAGCGCAAAACAACGGCAGAGCGCAATATTGGCTCGGCGAAGCCTATGAGAAGGGCCTGGCAGGACTGGACGTTAGTCGCAGCAAGGCCGAAGAACTCTATTACAAGGCGAGTTTGCAGGACGTCCCCGACGCCGCCGATGCCTTGCAGAGACTCAAGCGGCGACGCGGCCGGCGTTAAAGTCCGCCCTTGCTGAATTGTCCGCCGCCGCCAGAACCGCCGCCGCCATCGCCACCCCCGCCGCCGCCGCCGCCGCCGCGATGACGGCGATGGTGCGCGACATGTACGCGTCCGCGATGACGCGCGTAGTGGGACCGCGCATGATGATAGCCGCCGTAATGGCGCCGATGATATCGGAAGCGAAACCCTCCGAGCATCGCGCCGATGAGACCCAGCTGCGCGGATGCCGGCTCGGGCTCCAGAACGACCAAAGGCAGCGTGAAGGCGCCGAGCAAGAGAGCTCGGCGCGAAAGCCGACGGTCGGCGCCGTCGTCATTGTCAGTCATGGAACTCGCCCCCGCAGACGGTAGGCGATGATATTGTTCTCGCGGCTGCGTCCTGTCAATTTGCCGCGCGCTTCGTCAAAGATCGCGTCGCTTCTTGAAAGATCGCGCTTAGGCCAACGGTCGCCGTTGGCCCCGCCTTTCACATTGTCGTGGATGCAGGATATTCCCGAAGCCGCAAAGATTTGGAGCAGGGATAATGGGCGAGATCGAGAATCGCGGCGACGCGCCGGCCGACTTTGTCGACGCGCGCGCGGACGGACCGGGAGTCATCCGCATCTCCGACGATGATCCAGCCGCGCCCTTCTATCGATTGCTGTCGAAACTGCGCGCGCCTGTCGCGATGCGAGACATGATGATGGCGCCCGTGCGCGCCTGTTACAGAGGCGAGGGGCTGGCGATCGACCCGGCGGAACTGCCGCCGGGCGCCGCGCAGCTTTATCCGCAGGTCTCGGTTTCGACGCTCGCCGTTCCTTCGGACGCCGGTCCGATCCGCTGCGAATGTTACGCGCCGCCCGGTGACGGTCCAAAACCGCTGATGCTGTATGTGCATGGCGGCGGCTTTGTCGTGGGACGATCCGAGGACACGGCCTATGTCACCAGCCGCATCGCCACCGAAAACAATATCATCGTGGTCAGCGTCAATTATCGCTGGGCGCCCGAATGGCCCTTTCCCGCCGGCCTCGACGATTGCATGGCGGTTCTGCGCTGGATGCGTGACACAGGCGCCGACATCGGCGGCGACGCATCGCGCATCTTGGTATGCGGCGATTCCGCCGGTGGCAATCTTGCAGCGGCGTTGCCGCTAAGAGGGCGCGAGGAACGCATATCCATTCTCGCGGCCGTGCTTTTATGTCCGGTCACGGATTTTCACTTCGAAAATTATGCGTCCTACGAGCGGCTTGCCCCGACGGGCGTCGTGATCGACGCGGCTTTCATGGGATTCGCGCGGGGCGCCTATCTGACGAAATCGCAGCAGTGGCGGGACCCCTGGGCGAGCCCGGCGCTCGGCGATTTGAACGGCTATCCGCGAACTCTGCTCATCAGCGGAACCGCAGATCCGCTCGTCGACGACAATCGCGCCTTTGCCGAGAAATTGACGGCTGCGGGGGTCGAGGTCACGCATTTTTTTGGCGAGGCCATGCCGCACGGCTTCTATTTCTTCCCCGGCGTCTTGAAGGAGAGCGACGCAGCCTTCGCGGCGATCAGGAGATTCGTCCCCACTGCGCTGCAAAGTTGAGTCAATACAATCCCCTCTTCGCTGCGCACGAAGCAAAGCTCAAGCATTGGTTTTTGATCTTAGTTGCTGTTTGGCCACGCATTAGCCATTCATTATCGTTTAAATAAGAAATTCGCCTTAGTACCGAAGGTGCTCAACCGCAGTTTGGAGCGGCACATGCGCTTGCGAACGCGCTCTCGCGCCCGGCTTTTTTCCAAGGTGGCGGTGACCGCCGCCGCGACGCTTGGCTTGGCGCGGACGCCTGTCCTGGCGCAGGGCTTTTATTTCTGGGGCGACCGCGAGCCTCTCATCAATGCGGTTCCAGCGCCAGAGCGCGTCGCGCGCCCGCAACGCCCGGCCGCACGAAAAAAAATCTCTCGTCCAGCGAGCGACAATAGCGGCGCGGCGCCTTTGCTCGACGCCAAGCCCGAGGCTCCACGGCTCGATCGGCCGCTCTTCGTCGTCGCCTCCATCGCCGACCAGCAGGTGTCGATCTACAACCATAGCGGCCTGGTCGCGCGTTCGGCGATCTCGACAGGCATCGCCGGACATCCGACGCCGAAAGGCATTTTCACCATCATCGGCCGCGAACGGTTCCACCGATCCAACATCTATTCCAGCGCGCCGATGCCCTTCATGCAGCGGATCACCTGGTCCGGCATCGCCATGCATCTTGGAGTCGTGCCGGGGCATCCCGCCTCGCATGGCTGCATCCGGCTTCCCGCCGCATTCGCGGCGAAGGTCTGGGGCATGACCAGAATCGGCGAGCGGGTCGTGATCTCGCCGCATGACGTGTTTCCCGCCGAATTCGAACACCCCTTGCTGCCCGCGCCGATGATGCGCGCGTCCGAAAAGGGCGCGCCAGGGGGCGACTCTCAACAGCCTCTCCACGCCGCCGCAGATCGCCCCGCCCAACCTGAGGCGGAGCAGCCCAAGGCCAAAACCAGCGAAACAGCTGCGGGTACGGACCCGCTAAAGCAGCCCCTTGCCGCGGGCGATCCGCCGGCGGCCAAACCGCAGGACCAGGCGCAGACGCCTAAACTCGACGCCGGGGCCGACGTGACTGGAACCGCCAAAGCCGCGACGGCCGCTGATCTGCAGCAGCCCCTCCCCGTCGAAGCCGACGCGCCTGCCACGCATTCGCAGCAACAAGCCGAGCAGTCCGAAGTGGAAATCGGCGACAAGGTCGCTTCGGGGGACGCAGCCGCGCCCGCTGCAGACTCGCAGCAGCCGGCGCTCGACTCAGCCGCCAAGCCCGCCGCTAAGATCGAGCACAACGCGGATCAGCCCAAACCCGCAACCGCGGCAGATAAACCGTCGTCCTCGGTTCCCTCGACCCCAGCCGCCGTCGCTGAACGGCTAACGGTAAATCCGCATCAATACGCCCAGCAGCTCAAGGCCAAGGCCGTGGCTGAAGCCGCCGCTGCCAGCAAGTCGATCAAGGCTTTGTCCGCTGAAGTGGTCATCAAGCAAAAAGAGGCCGCGCGCGCCGCGCCGGCGCTCCGCGCCGCAGAAGCCGCCCAGGCTTTGGCCCGCGTTAAAGCGGACGCGGCCGCTGCATTGCACGGCGCGGCAACGGCGGCGGCCGCCAGTCAGCAGGAGCCGGCCGTGGCGGCGGAACGCAGCGCGACGGCGGGCGACGAGCAGGCCAAAGCCGGCGCCGACCGCCTGACGAGAGCCTATGGCGAAGCTCTCCTCACTGAGGACGCGGCGTTGCTGGCTCAGACGAACGCCGACTCCGCGTTGGTCGAAGCCACGGCAAAGCTCGAACAGGCGAGAACGGCCGTCGCCGCCGGGGACTCGGATCTGGCCGACGTCGAACGGCGTTTGGATGAGGCGAGAACGACCGCCGCCGCCGCCGCAACCGCTCAAAGAGACGCCGAGCGGCGCTTGGCGCCCATCTCGGTGCTGATCAGCAAGAAGGATCGGCGGATCTATGTTCGCCAGGGCCTGTCGCCGCTTTTCGACGCGCCGATCGAGATCCGCGATCCGGACGCGCCGCTCGGCTCGCATCTTTATATTGCGACGGCGGCCAAGGACGACGGAAGCTCGCTCAAATGGTCGGTCCTGTCGATGCCGGAAGCGCAGACGGAGCGCAGGAAGAATCTGGCGTCGGCCGACGCCAAAGCCGACATGTCCTGGGATTGGCGCCCTGCGAGCGCGACCCCGTCCGAGGCGCTGGAGCGCGTCGACATCCCAAAAGACGTTCGCGAGCGGATCGCAGAACGGCTGTGGACTGGGGCGTCGCTCATCATCTCGGACCAGCCCGTCAGCGGCGAGACCGGAAACGACGGCACGGATCTGACGATCAAATTGCGCTAGCCCGCTCGCGCCGCGCCTCCATCGGTTCTCCCGCGCGCGACGGCGATTTTGATCGGCAGTTGGAAGCTGCGCCTGTATTCTCCCCGCGTCATGCCCGCGAGCGCGATATTGCCGCTGAGCGCACTATCCGGAGGCGCGCCTGCGTCCATCCACAATGAGAGGTGAGCGATGAACCTGGACATGAACAAGCTCGACTCGCTGCTCGGAACGGTCGTCAATGAACTGGGCGCCGCTTCCAACGCGGCGCTGGTGATCATCGGAGACAAGCTCGGCCTGTTCCGCGCGCTTTCGCAAGGCGCCGCCACCTCCGCCGAACTCGCCGACAAGACTGGCACGCATGAACGCTATGTGCGCGAATGGCTGTCCGCGCAGGCGGCCTCCGGCTTCGTCGATTATGACGCCGAAGCGCGCAAATTTTCGATGTCGCCGGAACAGACGGCGGTGTTTGCCGCCGAGGACAGCCCCGCCTTCATGGTGGGAGGCTTCAGCCTGATGTCGGCGATTTTTCACGACGAACCGAAACTGGCCGAAGCCTTCAAGAGCGGCAAGGGCATGCATTGGGGCGACCATTGCAATTGTCTATTCTGCGGCGTGGAACGCTTTTTCCGGCCGGGCTACCGAACGCATCTCGTCGCCGAATGGCTGCCGGCGCTAGACGGGGTGACCGCCAAGCTCGAGCGCGGCGCGAACGTCGCCGACGTCGGCTGCGGACATGGCGTCTCGACCCTGCTCATGGCCGACGCCTTTCCGAACTCGGAATTTGTCGGGATCGACTACCATGAGGGTTCGATCGCGCACGCAAGGGAGAAGGCGAACGGCCGCAAGAACGTGCGCTTCGAAGTGGCGCGGGCGCAGGATTTCGCCGGCGCGCGCTACGACCTCGTGACGATGTTCGATTCGCTGCACGACATGGGCGATCCCGTCGGCGCCGTCGCGCATATTCGCGAGGTCTTGGCGGATGATGGAACGCTGATGCTGATCGAGCCGGCGGCCGGCGACAGCCTGGCGGACAATCTGAACCCCGTAGGGCGGGTCTATTACGCCGGTTCGACCCACATCTGCGTGCCGACGTCGCTCAATCAGGACGTCGGACTCGCGCTCGGCGCCCAGGCCGGGGCAAAGCGCATCGGCGAGGTCGTGCGCGAAGGCGGCTTCTCCCATTTCCGCAAGGCGGCGGCGACGCCGTTCAATATGATCCTCGAGGCGCGGCTCTAGGGCGACATGAAAAACGCCTGTCGGATGTCTAACGGACGGGCGTTCGAGTTCTGCCGTGCTACGGCGTTGGCGGCCGATTGATCGTTACCTCGCCGCCTGGCGGCAACTGATCGATGACCAGCAATTTGACCGGAACGGCCCCGACCGTCGCGCCGAAATGCCAGCGGTCGACGCTCTCTATGACGAATTCTCCAGCATGATAGACGCGCGACGAGGCATCGCCCTGCTGGACCATCAGTTCCCCTTCAAGAATATAGGCATAGCGCTGATACGGATGCTTGTGTTCCGGCAATCTGACGCCGGGCGCCAGAGTGTACATCGAAGCCACGACCTCCAAGGGCCCCTGCGGTAGCGTGATCGGCTGCCCAGTGGCGGTTTTCGTGGTCCTGGCGATTTCCGTGACGACTTCGGCTGGCGCAGGCTCCTTCGCGACGGCCGCCCCGACCAAATTGAAAGCGACGCTCAGGATCGCGACAAAACCCAGGCGAATCATCTGCTGCTCCATTCGCAATCTGCTTCTTGCATTCGCCATATAGACACCGTTTCCGCGATCGCCGGTTCTTTTAAACCGCCATTAAACGGCCATACCGAATATCCTGCCGACGCCCGCCGTCAGCGCCAGCGCCAATGCGCCCCAGAACGTCACGCGCACCGCGGCGCGCAGGACGCCGGCGCCGCCGGCTTTCGCGCCAATGGCGCCAAGCAGCGCGAGGCACCCTAAAGACGCGGCCGAGACGATGGGGATGATCGCGTCGTGCGGCGCGATCCCGCCGATGAGCAGCGGCAGCGCGGCGCCCGCGGCAAAGGTGACGGCCGAGGTCAGCGCCGCCTGCACCGGCCGCGCGCTGGCGATGTCGGAGATGCCCAATTCGTCGCGCGCGTGCGCGGTCAGCGCGTCCTTCTCCATCAGCTGCAACGCGACTTCCCGCGCCAGCTCAAGGTCGACGCCGCGCTCGACATAGATCTGCGCAAGCTCCTCTCTTTCGAGTTCGGCATAATCGCTCAATTCTTCGCGTTCGCGCGCGAGGTCGGCCTTTTCGGTATCGGATTGAGAGCTGACCGAAACATATTCGCCCGCCGCCATCGACATCGCGCCGGCCACCAACCCCGCCGCGCCAGCGACGAGCACATCATTGCGTGACGCTTCAGCGGCGGCGACGCCGACGATCAGACTCGCCGTCGACACGATGCCGTCATTGGCGCCGAGCACCGCCGCCCGCAGCCAGCCGATGCGCTGGACGAGATGACTTTCCCGGTGGACGCGAAGCCGGCTCATGTTCCCTCTTGGTCGGCGCTGCGTTGCAAGCGCACGCTATTCCTCACGTGTCGTGTCGATGGCTAAATCAAGGGCCGCGACGCGCCGCGCCGAAGCCGACCAGTTCGCGATGCTCAGGGCGTTATCGGCGAGCCAATTCAGCGAAAGCTGCACCTGCAAAAAGGCTGCGGCGGCCTGCATCAGATCTCCGAGCGTCAAATCGCCGGCAAGATATTTCGGCGCGCCAAGCAACAGGGGGACGGCGGGAGCCAGAAGATTGTTGGCGTGCGTTAAAAAAACAATTTTTGTCTGCCCCTGGATGACGCTGCCCCAGGTCATTGCGAGCAGAAAGAGAAATCTGTCGAAGGGATTGCCGCTCTGCGCGTCGATCTCGGGCAGCCGATCCGGAATGATCGGAACCCCTTTAACGACAGGATGACGCAGATAATCGCCGATATCGCGATCGATGTCCTCGTCGGCTTCCACCACCGCTCTCGATTCGAACTCATGACGAGCGCGGGTGAGCGCATAGCGGAAATTCCCCTCCGCCGCCGCCTTTGCTTCGACGCTTGCCACCAGCGGTCGCCCCAGCACCCACATGCAAAACGACGTCACCACCGAATAGACGAAGACCGCGAGCACCAGATAGCCGGGGATGACGACGCCGAGAAACTCATAGGATCCCCCGACTTGCCACAGAACGATGATGAAGGCGGCCGACACCAAAAAAATATTGATGACGCCGCCGGCGAGATCGACAAAAAGCTCGATCGCCAGCCGGCCGTCATCGGCGATGCGGGCCTCCGGATTATCGATGGCGGGGGATATGGCGCAGGCTTGGCGAGATTCGTTGACGAGCCATTTCTCGATGAGCGAGGCGGTGAGCCACAATCGCCAGTTGACCTGAAGTCTCATACGAAACTGCGTTGTGGCGATCGCGGCAAGACCGACGCCGACGGCCAGAATGGCGAGCTGAAGAATTCCTCCGGTGACTTCATCGACTTTATGCGTTTGAAGCGCGTCGAAGAAGCTTTTGCTCCAACGAGTCACGGCCAGAGCCATGTAAGTGTTCACGACGAGGCAGATGAGAAATCCGATTGACAGAAACCACGCGGTGCGTCGCGTTTGGCCGCTCCAATAGCCCATCGCAAGCCGTAGGAACCGCTGAATCACGTCGTTCCCTTTGAGCGAGATTTGTGCGATCGGCTCGAGTATTGCGCTGCGCGCACGAGCGACAAGACCCTATTCATGCTTCGCTTTGTAGCTGGTCTGGGCGCAGCAGGAAACGCCGGCGGATCGCGGGGGGCGTTTGGCGCCGGTCGGAATGTGGGATTTAACAGCCGAGCCTTGGACGGCGCGTCCGCATTGCCAAGTGACCCATAGAGTGGTACATATGCCCCTATAGAGTTGCGGCATGATCGAGAGCTTTCGGGACGATTGGTGGCGCGCCTTCTTTGTCGACGACGTACGCTCAAAGAAAATCCCGCCCGATCTCGAAAACCGCCTGTTCCGCAAACTACAGATGATCGACGATGCGGCGACGGATCAGGATCTGCGTGTCCCGCCGAGCAATCACTTCGAGAAACTGCGCGGCGATCTGGCCGACTTTCATTCGATCCGGGTGAACAAGCAGTGGCGACTCATCTTTCAATGGGATGGCGCTAACGGTGAAGCATCCGGCGTCTATCTGGACAACCACAGTCACCAGTGAGGCGAGCCATGTTGATGACGACGCGCAAGCCCGTGACGGTGGCGGAGATTCTGGTCGAGGAGTTCATGGAGCCGATGGGACTGACCCAGACCGCGCTGGCGGAGGCGATGGGCGTCCAGCGCAAGCATGTCAACGAACTATGCAATGACCGCAGGAACGTGACGGCGCCGACCGCGCTCATTCTCGCCCGCGTGTTCGGCAACAGCCCCGACTTCTGGCTGAACGTGCAGCGACGCAGCGATCTTTGGGAGGCGATGCATTCGCCGCGCGAGCGCAAGCGGATCGAACGGGCGAAGCCGTTGAAGGCCGTCGCGTGATGCGCGCCGGCGCTGCGTTGAGGCAGCCCGGAGATTGCCGCACCCGAGATAGCGCCGCCGTACTCGCGAAGCGAGCGTCAGGGTAGAGTCGGAATGTTCCCTTTGATCGAAAACAGCGCGATCATGTCGGCATGTTTCAACCAGCTATCTGGCTATGACACCTCGTAATCTCAAAGATGCTTTCTCCGCGACAGAAACGGCGCACTGCAAGACTATTGACGCCTATGCTCGCGGCCGCCAAATCGACCTTGCTCGATCCATTGGAGGACGAGCGAAGGTCTATTTGGACCTCTGCTTTTGGATCATTGCCCGCGAAGTTGAGGATGGCACAGAGACCCGCGATGCCTCGCGAGAACTGCTCTGCCTGCTTCGGAGCGGCGTCTCGGAAGGCAAGCTCGTATGCCCTATCAGCGAAAGCACCTTCGTCGAAGTGATGAAGCAGGCGAACACGCCAACCCGTCGTATCGCGACCGCTCAATTGATCGACGAACTCAGCCTCGGCGTCAGTCTCACGACCGGCCGCGCGCGCATCGGAACTGAGATCGCGCGCTTCTTCTATAGTTGTAACAACGAGCGAAATCTTTACGCCATGCAGGAGTTGGTGTGGACGAAACTGAGTTACGCACTTGGCTATGTTCATCCCTCGCTGCCGAACCTCGACAAAGCAACCGAATTCGCGCTCCAGAAGAGCTTTTTCGACAAGATGTGGGGAATAGGTCTTTCGGAGATGGTCGAGACCATGGGGGACGTGGGCCTGCCGTTTAGGAACGAGATTCGGCAGAGCGCATCAAATATCGACGCAGACATAAAGGCGCACATGCCCACGCTGAAGAGCTATCAGCGGACTTACAGAGACGAGATCGTCGGTGGGCTTGACGTGTGCAGCGACCTTGCGGCTGACGTGATGGCCAGCATGGCTGAACGTGCTGGTAAGGCGCCCACCGAACGCGGGTCGCCATCGTGGATCGAGTGCGAAAGGATGTGCCGCAATCTTCTTATCGCCGCGTTTCAGAAACCCGGCACAAAACAGGCTCTGCGCACGATCCATGCGCTGGCCAGCCTCCACGCTGGTCTGCGGTGGAACAAGATGACAACCTTCGAAGAGAATCATTTCTACGACTTCGAACATGCGGCGGCAGCGCTGGCTTACTGTGACGCCTTCTTGACGGAGGGCTTTCTGAGCAGTCTCGCCCACTCAAGGCACACGGGTCTCTGCGACATAAACGGCTGCCGAGTCACAGCCAATGTCGACGAGGCTCTGTCCATCGTGCGTGACCTTATCGGTCGTCGCTCAGCGGGCAATTCCGATGGAAAAGCTGGATGACCTTGCCGCCCGTCATTTGGAGGAACGTCCGCCTGACCCCGAGCGTCTTTCCGAAATCCTAGCCTCCGTTATCAAGGGGCGGCAGGGTCTCGCGCGAGCGTCGCCGCGAGCATACCCCGAACTCATCCGTCTTTGCGGCGCTACTGGCGGAGGGGGCGTCCGTCGCAATTGGGATTTTCGGGGTTTCGATAACACGCTCTGAAATGGATTTTTGTTCATCGTTATTAGTAGTTTGTGTGAATTCTCAGTAGCATGTTGTCTCTGGACATTCCACCCAATCCGGCGCATTAAGTGGGACCGATAATGGGACCATGAGATGTGGGTATGGCGGGTCGAACCCTCAACAAGCTGAGCGCGACGCAAGCGGCCAAGCTCCGTAAGCCAGGACGCCATTCCGATGGCGGCGGCCTCTATCTGTTCATCGACCAGCAGGGCCGGCAGCGTTGGATTTTCATGTATGCGCGGAATGGCAAGCGCACCGAACTCGGCATTGGCGGCAGGCGCGACCTGTCGCTCGCCAAGGCGCGGAGCGAGGCCGTGAAGCTGCGCGAGATACTGGCGGCCGGCGGCGATCCCAGAGCCGCGCGCGCCAAGGATGATCGCATCCCCACATTCGGGGAATGCGCCGACGCCTATGTGGAAGCGATGCGGCCGTCCTGGCGCAACGCCAAGCACGCGGCGCAATGGACGATGACGCTCACCAAATACGCCAGGCCCATGCGCGGCAAGCAGGTGAACGAGATCGGCACGCAGGATGTCCTCGGCGTGTTGCAAGGCTTATGGAACCGCACGCCCGAGACGGCCGAGCGCCTGCGCGGCCGGATCGAGAATGTGTTGGACGCCGCCAAGGCCAAGGGCTGCCGCTCAGGCGAGAACCCGGCGCGTTGGCGTGGGCATCTCGACCAACTCCTGCCCAAGCGCCAGCGGCTTTCGCGTGGGCATCATGCGGCTTTGCCCTATGACGCCATCCCCGAATTCATGGCTGACCTCAGAGGGCGCAGCGCGGTGGCGCCTCGGGCGCTGGAGTTCGCCATTCTCACCGCCGCCCGTTCCGGCGAGGTGATGGGCGCACAATGGGATGAGATCGACACGGAGAAGAAGGTCTGGATCATCCCGGCCGCCCGCATGAAGGCGGGACGGGAGCATCGCACGCCCCTGTCGCCGCGCGCGTTGAAGATCGTGGAGGCGATGGCGAAGCTCGGGACGGAGGGTTATTTGTTTCCCGGTCCCAAGCCAAACAAGCCGCTGTCATCCATGGCGATGGCGATGCTGCTACGCCGGATGAAGGCGGAGATCACCGTTCACGGCTTTCGTTCCACCTTTCGCGATTGGGCTTCGGAGACGACAGGCTTTCCTCATGAGGTTTGCGAAATGGCGCTGGCTCACGCCATCGGCAACAAGGCCGAAGCCGCCTATCGGCGAGGCGACCTCTTCGACAAGCGCCGCAAGCTCATGGAGGCCTGGGCCAGCTATTGCGCGAAGAAGGCTGGCGACAAAGTTGCGCCGTTGCGCAAAGCAAGCCAGGCAGCTTGAAGGCGCGCCTACGACGCGCGATCCGCATACTCGGCGCGATAGCCGGCGGGATCGGCGATCCAGCGATTGACGGCGGATTCATGCCAACCTGCGCCATTGACGCTGATCGGTACTTGGCGCGGGAATGTGCCTTCGGCGATCTTGCGATAGAGCGTCGAGCGGGACAGGCCGGTGCGGGCAAGCACGGTCTTTATGCGGATGATCCGTTCAGCGTCGGCCACGGGACCTTCTTCCATTCTCTGGTGTTTCGTGAAGCACGTTGGAAACAGAATTGGTGGCCTGGATTTCGCGCGCAAGAGCGCTCTAGCAGGTGTAGCGCGAGAGGGGGCTTACGGCGGCAGAAACAGGCAACCGGAAACAGCTATCGGCGTTCGACAACGCAAGATGGCGCGCGGTGGCTGCAGAGAGCTATGGCGCGAACATGCTCGGCGGCGCGCAACCCCCAGAGAAGCGAAATCAGGTCCATGCGCGAAGTATCCGCCTGACGGCGGCATGCTCAGGCTCGTCTGGCCGTTCGTCATGTTCCTTGGCTCCGAGAATTTTCATACGCGGTCCGCGCTCCCTCTAGTATTTGTAATTGAGGCTTGCGGCGACGGTCGTTGGCTCGCCGTGATAGAGGGCGCCGTTTGATGTCCAGTTGGATTGGTTCGTCAGATTTGCGGCGTTGAGTTCGAATTTGAGATTGTCGTTGAAGCTATAGGCGAGGGAAGCGCCGAGCATTTGCTGGGGCGCGAGGGTGAAGCCGTAGGTGTTGGGCAGCGTCGCCTCGAGGCGGCTGGCGTAATAGTAGCTTGCGCCGAGTTCGAGCCCCTTGAGGTCGCCCGAATCGAATGTGTAATTGGCGGAAAAGTTGTAAACGCGCCTTGGCGCGCCCAAGAGATCGCTGCCCTGCTGCGAGGGGATATTGTCGTCCTTCGACACGAGCGCATGCAGGAACGTGGCGGCGGCGTTGATTTTGAGATTCGGCAGGATCTCGCCGCCGAGGTTGACCTCAACGCCATGGCTATGCTGCTGGCCGGTGACGACGGAATAGAAGCCGCTCGGATTCGCCGGATTGGGGATCGCGACATTGTCGCGGGTGATGTCAAAGAGCCCGACCTCGAAGCTCATCTTGCGATCGAGAAACTCGCGCCGCAAGCCCAGCTCATACTGGGTGTCCTGCTGCGGCGGCGGCGCTTCGCCGCTTTGGACCCGCACGCCGGTGTTGGGGATGAGCGATTTGCCGTAAGCGGCGAAGAATTGCGTCTCTTCATTCGGCCGAAAGAGGATGCCGGCGCGCGGCGAAATATAGCCCTTTACGCCTTTGCTCAGGCTCGATGTCGGCTCTCCCGTCAGCGCGCCGAGCGGGTCGAAGACGCGTTCACGCTGGGCGAGGAGATCGTAGCGCCCGCCGATCAGGATGCGCCAGTTCTCGCTCAGATCGATGAGGTCCTGGCCATAAACCGAGCGGCTGATGGCGCGCGCCACGCCATTCGACCAATAGGCCCCGGCATAGCTGACGCCGGGCGAATAGACGGGCGCGAAGATATTGAGCGGCGCCGCCGCGTAGCGCGCGACGTCATTGTTGTAGCCGAAGTAGAAGTCCCAATGTTCGAGGCCGAGAAAGACG
>NZ_JADNQZ010000049.1 GCF_015709515.1 Methylocystis sp. H62 | reverse complement strand
GTGCCGTTCTTCTCGATCTCGGGCTCCGACTTCGTCGAAATGTTCGTCGGCGTCGGCGCCTCGCGCGTGCGCGACATGTTCGAACAGGCGAAGAAGAACGCGCCCTGCATCATCTTCGTCGACGAGATCGACGCGGTCGGCCGCCATCGCGGCGCCGGCCTGGGCGGCGGCAATGACGAGCGCGAGCAGACGCTGAATCAGCTGCTCGTCGAGATGGACGGCTTCGAGGCGAATGAGGGCATCATCCTGATCGCCGCGACCAACCGCCCGGACGTGCTCGATCCGGCGCTCATGCGTCCGGGCCGGTTCGACCGGCAGATCCAGGTGCCGAACCCGGATTTCATCGGCCGCGAGAAGATCCTCAAGGTTCACGCCCGCAAGGTGCCTTTGGCGCCGGACGTGGATTTGAAGATCGTCGCGCGCGGCACGCCGGGGTTCTCGGGCGCCGATCTGATGAATCTTGTCAACGAGGCGGCGCTGCTCGCGGCGCGGCGCTCGAAGCGGATCGTCACGAAACAGGAGTTCGAAGACGCCCGCGACAAGATCATGATGGGCGCCGAGCGGCGCACGCTGGTGATGACGGATGAGGAGAAGAAACTCACCGCCTATCACGAAGGCGGCCATGCGCTCGTCTCCTTGAACGTGCCGGGCTCAATTCCGATCCACAAGGCGACGATCATTCCGCGCGGCAGAGCGCTCGGCATGGTGCAGGGCCTTCCCGAGCGCGATCAGATCTCGCAGAGCTACGAACAGCTCGTGGCGATGCTGGCGATGGCGATGGGCGGACGCGTCGCCGAAGAGTTGATCTTTGGGGCGGCGAAGACGACCTCCGGCGCCGCCTCGGACATTCAGCAGGCGACGCGCATCGCCCGCGCGATGGTCACTCAGCTCGGCTTTTCGGACAAGCTCGGCACCGTCGCCTATGCCGACCCGCAGCAGGAGCAATTCCTCGGCTACTCGCTCGGACGCACGCAGACCTTCTCCGA
This sequence comes from Methylocystis sp. H62, assembly GCF_015709515.1. GTDB lineage: Bacteria > Pseudomonadota > Alphaproteobacteria > Rhizobiales > Beijerinckiaceae > Methylocystis. Next base: position 143,906 of record NZ_JADNQZ010000049.1, on the reverse strand, counting down.
ACAGACGCAGGAGACGATCGACGCGGAGGTGCGCCGGCTGGTGCAGGAAGCTTACGAGAAGGCCAGGCAGATCCTCGTCGACAAGCGTACGGATCTGGATACGCTCGCCAATGCGCTTCTCGAATTCGAAACGCTGTCCGGCGACGAGATCAAAGGCCTGCTCGCCGGCAAGCGACCGGTGCGCGAAGAGTCGACGCCGACGCCGCCGCCGCGCGGCTCGGCGGTGCCGACGACGGGCCAGAAGCCAGAGCCCGACGTCGGCGGCCTGGAGCCGCATCCGATCTGACGGAAAAACCCAGCGGTCCCGACCGCTGGGTTTTTTGCATCCGATATCGGAAACCCTCTAAGTCTTGGACTGCGCGATCAAATCCTTGACCGTCTCGGCGGGTCGGCAAAGCGCCGCCTTGTCCCCCATCGCAACGATCGGCCGCTCAATCAGAATCGGATGCTGTTCGATGGCGGCGAAAATTTCGTCGTCTGAGACGGCGGGATCACCGAGTCTCAGGTCTTCGTAGGGCGTTCCGCGCTTGCGCAGGACGTCCCGCACGTTCTTGCCCATGCGACGCAGAAGCTCCTTCAACGTCGCCCGATCGGGCGGGTTTTTGAGATATTCGATCACTTGCGGCTCATAGCCGGCTTCTCTCAGTGCGGCGAGCACGTTGCGCGAGGTGCCGCAGGCCGGATTATGGTAGATTTTGACTTCCATGTGGACTTCCATTCAGACGATGTGCGACTGTTCATTACCCGTTCGTAAGGCTGGCGAAAACGCGCATTTGGCCTTAGGCCATAGATGCGCCGACTTGATGTGACAGATAGCGTGAAGGATGCGTCGATTTGGCGCCGCTCGCTGAGGATCTCGAATGACCCGCACCTATTTCGGCACCGACGGCATTCGTGGCCTCGCCAACGAGAAGATCACGCCGGAGCTCGCGCTCAAGGTTGGTCAGGCGGCGGGGCTGATCTTTCATCGCGGCGAAGGTCGGCATCGCGTCGTCATCGGCAAGGACACGCGGCTCTCAGGCTATATGATCGAATATGCGCTTGTCGCCGGCTTCACGTCGGTTGGCATGGATCCGCTGCTGCTGGGGCCAATGCCGACGCCCGCGGTCGCCATGCTGACGCGGTCGATGCGCGCCGACGTTGGCGTCATGATTTCCGCCTCTCACAATTCTTTCGAAGACAACGGCATCAAGCTGTTTGGACCGGACGGCCACAAGCTTTCCGACGAGATCGAACACGATATCGAACGCCTCATCGACGGCGATATCTTGCGCAAGCGCGCGGGACCGAGAGATCTCGGACGCGCCCGCCGCATCGACGACGTGCGCGCGCGCTATATCGAGTTCGCCAAGCGCACGCTGCCACGCAATATGAGCTTGGAAGGTTTGCGCCTTGTCGTCGATTGCGCGAATGGCGCGGCTTATAAGGTGGCGCCCGAGGCGCTGTGGGAGCTTGGCGCCGAAGTGATCGCGATCGGCGTCGAACCCGACGGGTTCAACATCAATCATCGCGTGGGCTCCACATCGCCGCAGGCGCTGCGTGACAAAGTGCGCGAGCTGCGGGCCGACGTAGGCATCGCGCTCGACGGCGACGCCGACCGCGTGATCATGGTTGACGAAAATGGGGGCCTGATCGACGGCGATCAGCTGATGGCGGTTGTCGCCGAAAGCTGGCGCGATCAGGGGCTGCTGTCCAAGCCCGGCCTCGTCGCGACAATCATGTCCAACCTTGGATTGGAGCGGCATCTCAATTCTATCGGGCTTACGCTCGAGCGAACGCCCGTTGGCGACCGTTATGTGATCGAGCGCATGCGCGAAGCCGGCTACAACATCGGCGGCGAACAGTCGGGCCATGTCATTCTCTCTGACTATTGCACGACAGGCGACGGGCTCGTGACGGCGATGCAGGTGCTCGCAGAGGTGAAGCGTCGGGATCGTCCGGTGAGCGAAGTTTGCCACCGGTTCGAACCGCTGCCGCAAGTATTGGAGAATGTGCGCGCCCATCGTCGCGAATTGGAGCGCACGGCGGTCGCGTCTGCAATCGACGATGCGCGGGCGCGACTCGGCGGCTCGGGCCGACTCATTGTTCGCCCCTCCGGCACTGAACCCGTGATCCGCGTCATGGGCGAAGGCGACGACCGCGAACTGGTCGAATCTCTCGTCGCGCAAATCTGCAGCGTGTTGAAGGAATCCGCCGAGGCGGCCTGAGCAAAGCCGCTGCGGGCGCCTTCGGCGCTGCCTGCTAAGGATAGAATTCAGTTAAGCGATAGGGTTAACGTATCGTTAATCCTTGCCGCCCATGTTGCCGTTGTCGGCCCTGCATCTTCAAAGCGCTGCGGGGCGCCCGAACCAAGGGGACCGATCATGGGCCGCACCATCTCGCTGGCGCTGTCAGCCACCATCATCATGAGCGGTCTAGCCGCGCGCGCCGACGGCCTGCCGCCTCTCCCGCCTCTTGATGTCAGCGGCTGGTATCTACGGGGCAATGTTGACGCGCCCGAGCAACAATTAACCGAGGGACGGACCTACCTCCCGCCAAACATGCTCGCCGTTCTGCCGAACGGCTCGACCGGACCGGCGCGTTATTCGATGAGCGAGATGCGCTAGCTTTCAAACGACGCAAGCCAAAACAATTTCATGTTAGCAATGCGCCAGAGACGGGTCGTGCTGCGAGCGTCGTAAACCGCCTTAAGCGACCATGGCGATGAGCGTTGCGCCAAATGCGCCGAGGATGACGACAAGCCACGGCGGCGTCCGCCATAGCACGAGCAAGAGGAAAGCAAGAAGGCCTAGCCCGAAGTCCGCTGGGCCAAGGATCGCGCTCGTCCAAACCGGGGTATAGAGCGCCCCGAGCAGAATGCCGACGACCGTCGCGTTGATCCCCTTAAGCGCCGATTGCGCCGCCGTCCGATGACGCAATGCGTCCCAAAAAGGCAGCGCGCCGACGACCAGAAGGAAAGACGGCAGGAAAATCGCGATAAGACAGATGAGCCCGCCCGCCCAGCCGTTTGGCTCAGACGTCATCGCCGCGCCGAGATAGGCCGCGAAAGTGAATAGTGGGCCGGGAACCGCTTGCGCTGCGCCATAGCCGGCAAGGAATGCATCACGGTCGATCCAGCCTGGAGATACGAAGGCTTGCTGCAGCAGCGGCAGCACGACATGCCCGCCGCCAAAAACGAGCGATCCCGAGCGATAAAAGCCGCTGATAAGCTCGATCATAGGATTGGGGATTGCGTCAGCCAGAACAGGCAAACCCGCAAGCAATACGGCGAACAGCGCGAGCGAGGCGATGGCCGTGGGCCGGGTGATGGGGATCGATAGCGGCGTCGTGGCCCCGTTGTTTTCCCCCGAGAGGAACAGCCAACCAATGACGCCCCCCGCCGCAATCGCCAAAATCTGACTACTGGCGGTGGGGACCGCCAAAGTCAGCAGCGTCGCCGCCACGGCGATGGTCGCCCGCTCCCGATCCGGACAAAGGCTTCGCGCCATCCCCCACACCGCTTGCGCGACGACCGCGACAGCGACCACTTTGAGGCCGTGCAGCCAAGCGACCTGCGAGAGGTCGCCGAGGCGACCGACTCCATAGGCGAAGCCGATCATCGCAAGCGCCGAAGGCATGGTGAACCCGATCCATGCCGCCAATCCGCCGGCGAGTCCGGCCCGCAACATGCCGATGATGATGCCGACCTGACTGCTGGCGGGGCCGGGAAGGAACTGGCAGAGCGCGACGATATCCGAGTAGGCGGCCTCATCGAGCCATTTGCGGCGCGTGACGAACTCAGCGTGGAAATAGCCAAGATGGGCGATCGGCCCGCCGAAGCTCGTGACGCCGAGGCGCAGAAAGACCCCAAGCACTTCCAGGAGGGAACCGCGCCCCTGGTTGAGCGTCGTCCCGCAATCAGCGCTCATGGCGAGTTCGGCGCTTCAGAATTTCTAAGGGCCGCGCCGAGCTGCTTCTCATCCACCGACCACCTCCGCGAAGCTCTGAGCGCCATAAATGGCGGCGCTGTTTTCTTGCTGGCTTTGGACATTTACAGGATGATGTTGGGGGCCATTCGCGCCTCGCGTATCGTGCTGCTCCACCACCGCGCGGACAGTTCAGTCTTTGCGTGAGGATGAAGCAAGAAGCAAAGCGTGAGCATATCTCGTCCATGTCCGAGCTGACCGAAACCGGAGGAGAGGCTCCTCAGACCAATGCGCCGGAGATCAGCGTCTCCGAACTCGCGAACGCACTGAAGCAGACCATCGAGGATCGCTTCGGACGCGTGCGCGTGCGCGGCGAGATCTCCAACTATCGCGGCCCGCACGCCTCCGGCCACGCCTATTTCTGTCTCAAGGATCAGAATGCGCGTCTCGACGCGGTGATCTGGCGATCGACGTTTCTGCGCCTGCGCACGCGGCCGCAGGAGGGACTGGAAGTCGTCGCGACCGGCCGCGTCACAACCTTCCCCGGCAAGTCCTCCTATCAGATCATCATCGAGTCGCTGGAGCCGGCCGGCGTCGGCGCGTTGATGGCGCTGCTCGACGCGCGCCGCAAGGCGCTCGCGGCCGAGGGCCTCTTCGATGAAGCGCGCAAGCGTCCCCTGCCCTTTTTGCCGCGAGTCGTCGGCGTCGTGACCTCGCCGACGGGCGCCGTCATCCGCGACATCCTGCACCGTCTCAACGACCGCTTCCCGCGCCGCGTGCTGGTCTGGCCCGTACGGGTGCAGGGCGAGAGTTGCGCCGAGGAGGTCGCCGCGGGCATTCGCGGTTTCAACGCGCTGCCTGCCGGGGGCGCCATCCCCCGCCCCGACGTGCTGATCGTCGCGCGTGGCGGCGGCTCGCTCGAGGATCTATGGGGCTTCAATGAGGAAGTCGTCGTTCGCGCGGCGGCGGAGAGCGTCATTCCGCTCATTTCGGCGATCGGTCATGAGACCGATACGACGCTCATCGATTTCGTCGCCGACCTTCGAGCGCCGACGCCGACGGGCGCGGCGGAGAAAGCCGTTCCGGTGCGGGTCGAGCTGTTCGAACATCTCGCCATCCACACAAGCCGGCTGGAGGGCGCGCGCCGCCGCGCCATGGAACAGCGTCGCGTCCAGCTTTCAACCTTCGCGCGCCTGCTCCCCGCCGGCGACGCCCTGCTCGCCAATCCGCGCCAGCGTTTTGACCGGGCGGCGGAGCGGCTGCGCACGGGCGCCCGCGCCGCCCGAGACGGAAGGCGTCTGCGGCTGTCGCGCGCCGCAACGCTGCTCGCCCGCCACTCTCCGCAAGCGGAGCTGGCGCGCGTGCGCGAGCAGCTGCGGGGTCTTGGCGCGCGGCTGCAGCAGGGCTATCGCGCCCGGCGCGTTCTCGCCGGCCAGGAGAACGCCGCCGCCAGACAGCGCCTCGCCGGCGCGGCGCAGCGTCTCGACCGCGCCGTCGCCGGCTTGATCGGCGGCCATCAGGATAGAATCGACAGACTGGCGCGGCTGCAGGAGTCGCTCAGCCATCGCTCGGCGTTGGCGCGCGGCTTTGCGCTGGTGCACGATGACAGCGGCGCCCTGGTGCGCAGCGTCACGCAGGCTCCTCCAGGAACGGGTCTCGATATCGAGATCGCCGACGGCAGAATCCAGGCACGCGCCGGCATTGCAATTCCAGATCCGCCGGCGCGCCCGCGCCCACGGCGCCGCCTGAAAAGAGCCGACAGCGACGATCAGGGATCGCTGTTCTGACCTATTCGAAGCGCATCTGCCACGCGACGATGCTGCGCTGCATGGCCGCCCGCGGCAGATAACAGAACACATTGGTGGAGATCGGCGCCTCGACGCAATGATAGTGCTCCTTGCTCCAGTCGTAGCCGAGCATATCCATACAAGCGACGATCTTGTCGTGAATGAGCTTTGGGTTAGAGCGCCGCTCCGCCGGAAAATCCCGCTCCGTCTGATATTCGCAGTCGGTGACGTCCATCTTCTGGCCTTCGAAATAGCGGCCGCTGGCGCCGCTCGTGACGAACATCGCCTCGGTGGCGAGAATGAACGCTAAGCCGACCACCAGCGCGAGCTTGCCCTGCCACTTGGTCTTGAAGAAGTGAAGATCGAGTAGCGACAGCAATCCTATCGCCAAGAGGCCGCCGCCCAGAAGCAGCGTCAACGGCGACAAAAAAGGCGCGATGCCTTCGTTCATGTCACGCTCCTGACCGCGCGCGCCGCCGCATCGCGCGTCATTGATCAATATTAAGAGCGAGACTCTCTGCAAAGCAACCACGCGCACTTCGCATAACGGCCGGCGCACTTCTTTTCTGCGATGCGAAATTGATCGGGCCCGGGCGCGCCATCAATCCACTCAATGCACATGTGCTATCTGCTCAGGGCCGGCGGAAGCACTCCGCGCCGAAGGACGTCAAATTCGCGGCGAAACAGCGTGTTAAGCTTCTGTTAACCAATTAACCCGTTATTAACGAAAGGACGAATTTGCTCAAATGCAACAGGCCAAAGATACCTGCGATCAAGGTTGACGGAACCTTCGCTTAACCCTGGAAGCCTAGGACTATCGCCCAGTCGGTCGTCGTCGTAACAGGAGTTCTTCATGCTGCTTTCGAAACGCGCCTTCGGCGCCAAACTCGTCGTCGCGCTGACGGCGTTCATGGCGGTCCTGGCGCTCTCGGCCTGCGCCAAGAACACCGCCGATGAAGCCGCGAATGATCTGGCGGGCGGAGGCTATGGGCGGGGGCGCGGCGGCGTAGCCAGTCCCGGCAGCCATCAGGATTTCGTGGTCAATGTCGGAGATCGCATCTTCTTCGAGTCCGACTCCACCGATCTGACGTCCACCGCGCAAGCCACGCTCGATAAGCAGGCCGAATGGCTCAACCGGTACTCACGCTATAGTTTCACGATGGAAGGCCACGCCGACGAACGCGGCACCCGCGAATATAATTTCGCGCTCGGCGCGCGACGCGCCGAAGTGGCCAAGAATTACCTCATCGCGCGCGGGGTCCCGGGGTCGCGCATCCGCACGGTGAGCTACGGCAAGGAGCGTCCTGTCGCCGTCTGCGACGACATCTCCTGCTGGTCGCAGAATCGTCGCGCCGTCACGGTGCTTTCCGGCGGCAATTCCTGATAGGATGCCCGCCGCGCCCCTTGCGTCCGGGGCGTCGTTGCGGCAATGAAGACGCGCGCCTTTTGGGCGCCCGCAGGAGTGTAGCTCAACTGGTAGAGCACCGGTCTCCAAAACCGGGGGTTGTCGGTTCGATCCCGGCCACTCCTGCCATCAAATCAACATGATAAGCGCCCCGCAACTGAACGTTCTTCTTAAGGGGTAACGTCAGGGTAAAGTGCGGTTTCACTACCCAAGTTCGTTAGCTGAGTTTGAAATTCCTGATTCGTGGTGGCACGAAGCCGGAATAGTCGGCTTCACGCCAACGGGGCGCACCTATAAATCAGCTACACCCGGATCGCACATCGTCCCGCTCTCCGAGATTGAACCAATACTACAATCCGAGCGGCCACCCCTGGACTACCGCGGGTTTCGGCGACACGCTCTAATTTATTTTTTGACCTGCATCGCAAATGGCTCAGAAATTCCTCCTGTTGTGTTGCACAAATTGGAGCGAGCAAGCACCTTCAAATATGAACTCCGCGGAGGCTTCCACCGCTTTCACGCAGCAGCGGCGGTAGGCTTTGAGTCCATCCCGTCAAAATTCTATGACGACCTCTCCGCTGAAGAATGTTTCGATCTCTCATGAATATGAGGTAGTTCCTCTTTGGAATGTGGCAGACATGCACCCTGCCCCGCCCACGATCGCCGATCTGCAAAGCCAAGGCGTCCACGGCGCTCGCGCATTTTGCCTGAATCAAGCTTGCCAACGTTTGCTGGGTTATTCCATTCGATGCGCTGCGGAACGTCGTAGAGATTCGTTTTATCCGCTTGGCGAGGTCCCGGCGCTTCGTCTGTTCGGCATGCGGCTCGCGCGACGTGCATCTATCGGCCGACTATGCGGCGCAGCGCCAAACCGCCAAGGGCATCGCCTAAGCAATTTACCGAAATGGGTCTGTCGCTGACGGAGAGTGCGTCTCGCGCAATAATCACCGCCCGCAAATTTACGCCGCGCCCGGATGCCAACGCCCGCCATATCTGGCGGGCGTCTCTTCGAGCGTGCGGCTAGGCCTCACCGGCAATTCCACACCCAATGGCCTTGATCCCACACCCAACAAGGACCGTGAACGTGTCCGCCACCACCGTAACCATAGCGATCGCTCCAATCCCTGTGCTGGTGGCGGCCGTGCCCTCCATAGTCTGGCAAATACCGGCCATGGTGAAATGTGCCGGCGTGCGCGAACGACACCCACAACATTGCAGATGCTAGAGTTGCGCCAAGCTTTAGAGTTTTAGTTTTGCGCATAGCGTCCTCCCTATGCTTCTGATGGAGAACTATGGCGCTCGGGCTTAATTTGAAGGGCGCGGAATGCCGCGCGCAATAAGTTCGGGATCGGCGATGACGACGCGAGCTTTATTGAAAAGATAGCAGCGGCGTAACGCATCAAGCGAGCCACCCGTCGCGGCTTTTACGCGTCGCTAGACTTTAGAGCCGTTCAACGGCAACGGCGAACGTAACCGACGTAGGCTGCCATTACCGACGCGTCCAAAACGAAAGGCAGCCCTGCTCTCGGTCAAAAGCAAACCCGCCAGAGAGGCCGGAAGAAGAGTGACGGGGGAAGGTCGTCTAACAATATTTGGACGGCTTCACCCTTCATCAAGCCCCGATTTCCTGCGATCAAACCCGCTGCTCAATTCGTTGCAAAAGTTTGTCCATTGCAGCAGGCAGAGGCTCAGCGGTTACGCCTGATAACATGGCGCGCAGATAGTCAGCGATCGTCGTGACCATCGCATTATCGAGCATAGATTGCTTTTGGTTATTATTGGTCGGCGACACGATTCAGGTCCTCCTCTTTCAGGACCTATAATTCCTGAAGCGCGCTCACGGTTCCGCCTTAAAGACGGAAAGGCCCGCGCCTTTTCGACGCGGCCCGCGCCCTCGCGGTAATCGAACCCCGCCGCGCGGTTCAGTTAGCGCCGAGCCTCTGATATCGAGCTAAACTCGCGCGGCAGGCTGCGCCGCTTAGCAGGCCGCGCCGCCGCCACCGATCCACTGCTTTGGCTGTGCTAAGACACTAATTTTAAAATACTTTGCAGGGGAACAATGCAAACGTGACGCGGTTTCTCCCCCATCAGGAGGATGCGTCATGCCGGACGGAGCGCCGGGCGATTGGCGGAACGCGGCCGCCGGCAAAAGGGGAGAGCGGCCCGACGCCGCAATGGAATCGATTAGCCAGCATCTGAGATCCAGGTTCGACAAAGTCCTCACAGAGCCGCTGCCCAAGAGGATCATGGATTTGATGGCCGAGCTGGATTGGGGGCGCGGCGGCGGGAGCCCGACGCGCAGAAACGGTCGAAATCCCGCCAACGCCAAATCTCGGCGGCCTTAGCGACCTCTTTGTCGCGCTTGCGGCTCATTGAGCCGCCTCGGGCTCGCGCTGGGCCGCACCCGCAGCTAGGATCATCCCCACGGAACGCGCCCTGCTCACGCATTCGACCAGGACCGCGCGAGCGCCGTTCCTCGGGGAGCAGAACCATGGCCGGCGAAGCGATGCGGCTGACGTCTGGCGACGCGCTCATTGTCCTGGACGTGCAGCGCGATTTCTGCGCCGGCGGCGCCTTAGAGGTCTCCGGAGCCGACAAGATCGTCTCTGTGGTCAATGAACTCATCAAGGAAGCCGTGGCCGCCGGCGTTCCCATCGTCGCGTCGCGCGACTGGCATCCAACCGGCCATGCCAGCTTTCGCGATTGCGGCGGACCATGGCCGGCGCACTGCGTTCAAGACAGCGCCGGCGCGCAATTCCATCCCGACCTGCGCCTGCCAGTGCGCGCCATCATCGTCAGCAAAGGAGAATTGCTCGAGCGCGACCAGCTTTCGGCGCTCAACGGCACGGGGCTCGCCGAGCGGCTGCGCCAGCTCGGCGTGCGTCGCGTCTTGATCGTCGGACTGGCGCTCGACGTCTGCGTGCTCGAGACGGCGCTGGACGCCATCGCGGAAGGATTTGAAACGCATGTGCGGCTGTCCGGAACGCGCGCCATTGCGCCGGAGGGCGCAAGAGCCGCCGTCGAAAAGATGCGGAAGGCGGGCGTCTTCGTCGAAGACAGCCAAGACGAAATTTAAAAGGCATGCACACATTACAGCGATGAGGATTTGCCCGGTCCTGGCGGCATAGCTATGGTCCCGACGGGCGCGAGCGCAGGCTGATCGGGCGAAGGACGTCCTCATCCTGAGGAGCGTGCGCAGCACGCGTCTCGAAGGGCGAGGAAGCCCTTCACCCGATTCCACTGAGCGCGAGCGCTTCCGCCATAGCCAATCGCGACGTGAAAAGGAGCGGTCGTGTCCGGCAGCGCGCTCTTCGCGGATCTCTATGAATTTGCGATGCTGCGCGCCTATTTCGAATTGGGCATGAACGCGCAGGCGACGTTCAGCCTCTTCGTGCGCAAGCTGCCGCCGCAACGCAATTTTCTGATCGCCGCCGGCTTGGACGATCTTCTTCATGAGATCGAGCATTGGCGTTTTGAGGCGCACCACATCGACTATCTGGGCTCGCTAAAAATCTCTTCGCAGCCGTTCCTCGACTGGCTCGCAGATTTCCGCTTCTCCGGCGACATCTATGCGATGCGCGAAGGCACGCCGTTCTTTGAAAACGAACCGATCCTGGAAGTGATCGCGCCCATCGCCGAAGCGCAACTCATCGAAACGCTCGTTCTCAATCAGATCGGACTGCAAACGATGCTGGCGTCGAAAGCGGCGCGCGTCGTCGCCGCGGCGCGCGGCGCCAGCGTCGTCGATTTCGGCGCGCGACGGGCGCAAGGCATGGATGCGGCGATAAAGGGCGCCCGCGCATTCTATATCGCCGGAGTCGAGTCGACCTCCAATGTCGCGGCCGGGCAAGCCTATGGATTGCCCCTCGCCGGAACGATGGCGCATAGTTTTGTCGAAGCCTGCGCCTCCGAGGCGTACGCCTTTCAGTCTTTCAGCGATGTTTTTCCAGGCACGACGCTTCTCGTCGATACCTATGACACGCTCGAAGGCGTCAACAAGGTCGTGGCGCTCGCGAGGGCGCGCGGGCCGAACTTCAACATCCGCGCGGTGCGTCTCGACTCCGGCGATCTCGACCTGCTGTCGCGCCAAACGCGCCGCATCCTCGATGACGCCGGCTTGACCGGCGTGCAGATCGTCGCCAGCGGCGGCCTTGAGGAAACCAGGATCGACGCTCTGACGTCGCGCGGCGCGCCTATCGATGTCTTTGGCGTCGGGACGGATATGGCGGCGTCGAGCGACGCGCCAAACCTCGACATCGCCTATAAGCTGACCGAATACGCCGGCAAGGGACGGATGAAATTGTCGGCGGGCAAGCGCTCGCTGCCGGGCCGCAAGCAGGTTTTTCGCGAGATTAGAGACGGCGTCGCGGTGAGGGACGTCATCGCCCGAGCGGGCGAAACTCCGCCAGGCGTCCCATTGCTGCAGCCGTTCATGCTGTCAGGTCGCCGGGTCGCGGAGCAGTCATGCGACCTTCCGCTGATTCGCGATTACGCGAAAGAACAGCTCGCTGCGCTGCCGCCGCATCTGCGGATGCTGCAATCGCGTGAGGCGCGCTATGAAGTGGCGATCAGCGACGCGCTCGCCAGCTATGAGCACGAGACTCGCGCGCATTTGATCGAGTGATGTTTTGGCGAACTTGGCGCGGCCGAACGCTCGGCCGCGAACGGAGCGAATTCCTCTCTGCGCAGACAGAAAATGAGCGCAAGCGGAGCCTAGCGTCGATCCTTCAGGTCGATGAATTCGGACGTGAACCGCTTGAGCGCAGTGCGCAGATCATCGGCATATCCCGTCGCGCCTAGCGACTGGAACCTTTCGATGTCGGCGAGCATCAGTTCTCTCACCGGCGCCGCGCCGCGATGCAGATTGACCAAATAGCCGGATAAAAGCCGGCCGTCCCGGCCCCTAGCCGCCTTGATCTCGCTCTCAGACGAGCCGATTTTCTTGGCAATTCCTAACATTCGTCGCTCCGAAGGGCGGACAGCGCGCCCGATGTCCGCGAACTGCCTAAGCAAGAATTGCGCTCACCTGAGCTCGGCGCACGCCGCCGCCTGGCCAAATCTAAAAAAACCGTCAACCATCGCCGAAAGGCCGCCATTGCGCGGCGCCGATTCCCCCGTCGCGGCCGTGAATTCCGGTGCGCCGCACACGAGCTTCATGCCCCAGTCCGGGTAACTGCGCATCGAAATGCGTTCGTGAACGAGCTTGACGACGCCGGAGTGCCGGGAGTCCGTCCGGATTTGCAAATAGAGCGGCGTCAGCGCTTGCCTCGGACCCTCCAGAATTTGCAAAAAATTCAGGCCGTTGTAGAGCAGCGCCCCGCTGATGCGCAGCGGTCGATTCCGCGCTGCGGACTTCTCGACCATTCCCACGATCGCGGAGAGGTTCAGATCAAGATTGGCGTTACTGAAATAGACAAGCCGATGCATCAGTGGCCTCCTGCCGCCATCCGCCCGAGAATCCCGCCTCGTGAGGCGCCCGTCAACCGCCACAGGCTGAAATAGCGATAGAGCCAAATCGAAAATTATGCAATAGTTTCATATGCTTGACATAACTCAAGACCCCGCGCCAAAACTCGTGTTCCAGTCATAGGTTCGTATCAAGCGGACGCTATTTAGAGGGTATATTGCAGCCCTTTTCAGTCGTTGGGGAGACGCTGGCGCTGCCGCGTCTCCCCCTTTTGCAATCGGCGCGGACACAGCGACAGCTCCAGGGGAAATACATGATCTCGCCAGGGCCTTCCCTCCTCCTCACTTCGCTCAAGACCTATCACGACTGCGCATCGCGATTCATGGACTTCGGCCTGATCAACACGCGGTCGGCGCTGCAATTCGGGCAAGATGTATGGGCGGCGAGATCGCCGCACGACGTCGCCGAAGCCATGGTCGGCTACGGCCGCCGGCAATTTGAATGCTGGACGGAGGAACTGGAGGAGTTCTCGACTGCGGCCGGCGGCAAGAAGACCCTGGACGCCGAGGTCGTCGGACTGGGGGACTAGTTTTCAATCGTCGGGTCTTCCAGTTGAGAAGAGATGATGATGAATGCAACGACGGGACGTGACGTGGCGGCGGCGATGATCGCCGCGCTCATCGTTCAGGCTGGCGGGCTTTGGGCGCTCGGCCGGCCGTTATTTTGCGCCTGCGGCGAATTCAAGGTCTGGGAGGGCGACGCCGCCTCTCCGGGCCTCTCTCAGCAGCTCACCGATTGGTACAGCTTCACGCATGTCATTCACGGCGTGCTGTTCTATTTCCTGCCTTGGCTTGCTGCGCCGGGACTGTCTGTCGGGCAGCGCTTCATGATCGCGTTGGCGATTGAAGTGGGATGGGAGATTCTTGAGAATACGCCCTTCGCCATCCGCCACTATCGCAGGCAGCCGCCGGCGCAGAACTACGCAGGAGACAGCATCGTCAATTCGCTTGCCGATACGCTGGCGATGGCGTTGGGCTTCGTTCTGGCGTGGCGGCTCCCGGTTTTAGCCGTCATCGCAATATCTGTGCTTCTCGAAGTCGGGGTCGCGCTGAACATTCGAGACAATTTCACGCTCAATGTGCTCAGTTTCATTTATCCTTTCGACTTCATCCGCCGCTGGCAAAACGGCGCGCCATAGGCGCCGATTTGCGGTCGTTGACGGGCTGGGCTAACTCAAGCGTTCCCTACGCCGCGCTCGCAAACGCCCTATCCCTCGGACATTCGCCCCGCTCGCATGACCAAGCGCGCCCCAGCACTCGCCGACTTCAAACGCATCGTCGTCAAGGTCGGCTCCTCGCTCATCGTCGACCCCAACAAGGCGTCGGCGAAACGCGCGTGGCTGAAGCGCCTCGCCGACGACCTCGCCGATCTGCATCGCGCCGGCGCCGACGTGCTGGTCGTGTCGTCCGGCGCCGTGGCGCTGGGACGGAGCGTGCTGGGCTTTCCGCGCGGCGTGCTGAAGCTCGAAGACAGCCAGGCGGCGGCCGCGGTCGGCCAGATCGCCTTGGCGCGGCTCTGGGCCGAGATCCTGCACGATCGCGGCCTCGTCGCCGGACAGGTGCTGGTGACGCTCGGCGACACGGAGGAGCGCCGCCGCTACCTCTATGCGCGCGAATGCCTGACGCGGCTCCTGTCGCTGCGCGCCGTGCCGGTGATCAACGAGAACGACACGGTGGCGACGGCGGAAATCCGCTATGGCGACAATGACCGCCTCGCCGCGCGGGTCGCGACGATGGCGAGCGCCGATCTGCTGATCCTGCTTTCCGACGTCGACGGGCTCTACAGCGCCCCGCCCGATATGAACCCCGACGCCAAACACATCGCGATCGTGCCGCGCGTCACGGCGGAGATCGAAGCCATGGCGGGGGGCGCCGCCTCGCAATATTCGCGCGGCGGCATGCGCACCAAGATCGAGGCGGCGAAAATCGCCACAACCGGCGGCGCGCATATGGTGATCGCCGACGGCCGGGAAGAAGCGCCGATCGCGCGCATCGCCTCGGGCGGACGCTGCACCTGGTTCCTGACGCCGTCCAATCCGGTGACGGCGCGCAAGAAATGGATCGCCGGCTCGCTGGAGCCGAAGGGCGCCGTGCATATCGACGACGGCGCGGCGAAGGCGCTGCGCTCAGGTCGGAGCCTGCTGCCGGCGGGCGTGACGCGAATCGAAGGCGGCTTCGCGCGCGGCGACTGCATATTGATCCGCAACGCCAAGGGCGGCGAGATCGGCCGCGGGCTGGTGACCTATGACGCGCTCGACGCGGCGAAGATCGTCGGACGCTCGACGAAAGACATCGAGGCGCTGCTGGGTTTTAAAGGCCCCGATGAGATCATTCACCGCGACGACATGGCGCTCGGCGGAGAGTGAAGATGTAGACGCGACGCTTCGCCGTCCTCGTCCTTCGAGACGCCGCTTTCAGCGGCTCCTCAGGATGAGGACTGCTTTTGGCAGCTGCAAGATTTTCACCCAAGGCCCCTCATCCTGAGGAGCGCGCGCAGCGCGCGTCTCGAAGGACGAGGGGACGGCAGTGTAGCGTATTTCAGAACTCCAAATACCGTGTTAGATTGACTCCATGCGGCTTACGACCTTCACCGACTTTGGCCTGCGCGCCCTCATCCTCCTCGCCGATCGCAATCCGCAGGTGATGAGCGCGGCGGCGATCGCCGATCATTTCGACGTTTCGCGCCACCATATGGCGAAAGTGCTGCAGGAGCTCGCCGCGGCCGGATATGTCGAAGGCATCCGCGGCGCGCAAGGCGGCGTTCGACTGGCGCGCGATCCGCGCGACATTCGAATCGGCGAGGTGGTCCGCAGGCTGGACGATCAACCGCTGGTCGAATGTTTCAGCCCGCAAGGCAGCAACTGCGTGCTTTTGCCGCGCTGTCGATTGAAGGGCATGTTAGCGCGCGCCGAACAGGGATTTATGCGCGAACTCGATCGCTACACCCTGCACGACTGTCTCGAAAAAACCGCCGCCTTTCCGCTCGCCGATCTCTCCGCCTGAACATGCGCCGCGAGCATCGCTCGTCACGGCTTGACTTCCATCCTTTTTAATACGCATTCTAAATACCTATTAAGGGAGCCAGGAGGGAGCGACATGTTCTGTTACCAATGCGAGCAGACCTACCGATCTGATGAGGCCGCCGGTTGCGCGGGCGCGAAGGGCATGTGCGGCAAGGACGCGACGACCGCCGATCTGCAGGACATTCTGCTCTATGTCTGCGAGGGCGTCGGCCAATATCTGCATCATGCGCGCCAGCTTGGCGCGACGGACATCGACGCCGACCGCTTCATCCTCTTCGCCTTCTTCACGACTCTCACCAACGTCAATTTCAACGCGGCGAAATTTGTCGAGCTGATCCAGGAAGCGTCGCAGATCCGCGAGCGCGCCAAGGCGCTGTATGAAGACGCCGCGCGCGCCGCCGGCGCAACGCCCGAAAATCTCTCCGGCCCCGCGGCTTTCGCGCCAGCCGACAACATGGCCGGACTTCTCACGCAAGCGTCCGAGGCCGCGGTGCGCAAGGACGCCGCGATCCTTGGCGAGGACGCGGTCGGCGCGCGCGCGCTCATTCTCTATGGGCTCAAAGGCGTCTGCGCCTATGCGCATCATGCGCGCGTTTTGGGCGAAGAGCGCGACGCGATCTATGCGACGGTCGAACATGCGCTCGATATGCTGGCGCGCGAAGAGCGCGACGTCGCGACGCTGCTTGATGAAGCGCTGGCGCTCGGCCGCGCCAACTTCCTCGCCATGGAGGCGCTCGATGCGGCGAACACCGGCACGTTTGGCGCGCCGACGCCGACGAGCGTGCGCGTGACGCCGATCAAGGGAAAAGCGATCCTTGTCTCCGGCCACGATCTGAAGGATCTGCACGCGATCCTCGAAGCGACGAAGGACAAGGGGATCAACGTCTATACGCATGGCGAAATGCTGCCGGCGCATTCCTATCCCAAGCTCAAGGCCTATCCGCATCTCGCCGGCAATTACGGCGGCGCCTGGCAGGAGCAGCAGAAGGAATTCGCCGAATTCCCCGGCCCAATCGTCATGACCTCGAATTGCCTGATCGAGCCGCAGCCGCGTTATCGCGGACGCATCTTCACCGCGGGACCGGTTGGATGGGCGGGCGTGCGCCACATCGCCGATGAGAATTTCGCAATCGTCGCGCAGGCGGCGCAGGCCCTGCCCGGCTTTCCTGAAGACGCGCCGGAACAGACCATCACCATCGGCTTTGGGCGCGACGCCGTGCTTGGCGTCGCCGACAAGGTGATCGACGCGGTGAAGAGCGGCGCCATCCGCCACTTCTTCCTCGTCGGCGGCTGCGACGGCGCCGCGCCGGGCCGCAACTACTACAGCGATTTCGCCGACGAAGCGCCGAAGGATACGGTGATCCTCACGCTCGGTTGCGGCAAGTATCGCTTCAACAAGCATGACTTCGGAACGATCGACGGTCTGCCGCGGCTTCTCGACATGGGCCAGTGCAACGACGCCTATTCGGCGCTCGTTGTCGCGACGAAACTCGCGGAAGCCTTCGGCGTCGGCGTCAACGAACTGCCGCTGTCGCTCATCGTTTCCTGGTTCGAGCAGAAGGCGGCGGCCGTTCTTCTGACGCTGCTCGCGCTCGGCGTGCGCAATGTGCGCATCGGCCCGACGCTGCCGGCCTTCCTTACGCCGGCGCTCGTGGCTGTGTTGGTCGAAAAGTTTGGCGTCCAACCGATCGGCGACGCCAAATCCGACATCGCAGCCTCGCTCGCCCGCGCCGCTTAGGCCTTATGCAGCGGACGCCCGACCTCGGGCGTCCGCCCTTTCCCGGACTCCGCCATGTACAAGGTCAGCCTGCTCACGCGCGACGGCGCGACGATCGCCTTCGACGCCGATCCCTCCGACACGCTACTGGACGCCGCCGAACGCGCGAACATTTATCTTCCCTCCTCCTGCCGGGAGGGCGGCTGCGGCGCATGCCGCGTTTCTCGCGCAAGTGGAGACGTCGTACTCATGTCCTACAGCAGCGTAGCGCTAAGCGAAGATGAGCGCATGGCGGGCGACATATTGCTGTGCCGCGCACAGGCGCGCAGCGATCTCGCTTTGCGGGCGCCTTTCGACGAAGCGGCGGTCGGCTTTGCGCCTGTGCCTGAACGGCGCGCGACGCTTGTGGCGCTGGAGCCGGCGGGGTCTGGAGCGGTGCGACTGCAGCTTCAATACGAGGACGATCCGACGTTCGGGCGCGCGGCGCAATTCACGGCCGGGCAATTCATCGAACTCACCCTTCCCGACGGCTCGGCGAAGCGTTCCTATTCGCTCGCCAACGCGCCGAACTGGGATGGAACGCTCGAGCTGTTCATTCGCCTTCAGCCGCACGGCGCCTTTTCGGATTATCTCCGTGATCGCGCCGCCATCGGCGATACGCTGCATGTGCGCGGTCCGCAGGGGCAGTTCACCCTCGATGAGTCGAGCGCGGCGCCGCGCTGGTTTGTCGTCGGCGGCACCGGCCTCGCGCCGGCGCTCTCGATGCTGCGGCAAATGGGCGAATTCGCCGATCAGCGCCCTTGCCGGCTGTTTTTCGGCGTTAACAAAGTCGATGAGCTTTTCGCGCTCGACGTGATCGAGAAGCTCAAGGCGGCGTTGCCGCAGCTCGTCGTGACGCTCTGCGTGTGGAAGCCGGAACAGGAATGGCGCGAGTTTACCGGCACGCCGGTAGAAGCGCTCGCGCAGGCGCTGTCGAGCGCGACCGAGCGGCCGGACATTTACGCCTGCGGCCCACCTGCGCTGATCGCCGCAGCCGAGGAAGCTGGCCGTGCCGCCGGCGTCCCGCACGACCGCATCTTCAGCGAGAAATTCACGGCGGCTTGAGGAAAGGTTTCACGTCATGGCCGGGCTTGTCCCGGCCATCCACGTCGGGACACTTCGCCAATGCTGAAAGTCCTGCGCAGCGGCGCCGCGTGGATGAGCGCGGGCATGACGCTGAAAGGTGGCGTCCTGACGATAGCCGCCGCCGTGCAAGGTTGAGGCGCCGCTACCGTGGCGGCCAAGCCGTCGCCATTTTGACCCATTTCTTTCAAACAATGGGCCGTAAGCAATGGGCCGTAAGCAATGGGCCGTAAGCAATGGGCCGCTGAGCGAAAGTCGCGCATCAGGTCCACAGCCGGATTCCCGCCAGCTCCGTATCCTGCGAACCGGCCTCTGACGAAGAAACCCATCGAGGGCGGTCCAAGAGAGGGTCACAAATGTTTTCAGCGCGCCGATTCGCTGCTTCCTTGCCTGTCGCAAGCGCCCTTTTTGCCTTTCTTTTTCCCTTCTCAAACGCCCAGGCTCAAGATTCGCCCTGCGAGGAATCGGCTGAGGTCGCGGTTGTAACGTCGCCGGCGTCGCCTTGGGCAGGCGCGCCCTTGCGCATCCTCGTCGCTGCGGAAAAGCCGCTCGACGGCGAGCTTTCGCTGATTGGGCCTGATGGAAGGGTCGCGGCCAGATCGCGCGGACAGCGGGGCGGGCCCCCTTATGTCTGGTTCGCCGAGGTTGCGTCGCCGGCCGCCGGCGCGTGGCATGCGACGCTCAACACTACTTCGTCTAGCTGCAGCACGAAGGAAATCGACGTGAGCGCGCGCAAGACGTCCGCGTCGCGCGCGGCGGAAGGCAGCGTCTGGCGGGTGCACAATTCATGGAACCGCGCGACTGAAAATTTGTATTCGGCATGGGTCGCCAAACTTTTTGACGCGCCGCTCGAAGCGGAACAGTCATGGAAGACATGGCATGAGGTGCTGCGCAATCCGTCGCGCAATGTCCTGTTCAATCATCTCGGCGCGGGCGAAGACAGCCTCACCCTATCGCTGAAGCCCGACTGCGCCGATTTCGTATACTTCTTGCGCGCCTATTTCGCCTTCAAGATGGGCTTGCCTTTCGCCTATTCGAATTGCTCTCGCGGAGGCGGCGGCGCGTCGCCGCGCTGCAATGAACGATTTGATATTCTGCATCCCCAGCTGACCCGCCCCGCGCCGCCGCCGGAGCAAGCCGTGGCGTCGGCCGCCGCTTCGCCGGCCCCCGCGCCCGCGCCCGCAGCGGCGCCAACGAATATCTTGCAGCAACTGTTTTCACAGCCGCAGCAGGTCCAGCCCGGATCGCCGGCCGCCCCCGCGGCGGCTCCCGCGAAACCGCCTGCCCCCAAGCGGCCGGCCGGCGTCGCCGGATATTTTCGGGCTGTGGGCGACGTGGTTCATTCCGGTTCGGTGCGCGCGCCGGCAAACAGCGACAAATCGGATTTTTACACGATCCCGCTGACGCAGGAGACGCTGCGTCCCGGAACGGCCTACGCCGATCCCTATGGGCACGTCATGATGCTGGTGCAACGCGTCCCGCAGACGGCGGACGCCGCCGGCGTGTTTCTCGCCGTCGACGCCGAGCCGGATGGCACGGTCACGCGCAAGCGGTTCTGGCGCGGCAACTTCCTGTTCGCGAACGGCGCTTCCCTCGGCAGCCCGGGCTTCAAGCGCTTCCGGCCGATCGTGCGCGAGAACGGCGGGTTGCGGGCGCTCACCAACGCCGAGATCGCCAAGAACCCGGATTACGGCGATTTCTCGCTGGAGCAGTCGCAGTTCGGCGCCGAGGAATTCTACGATCGCATGGATGAGGTGATGTCGCCTGAGCCGCTAGATCCGACGCGCGCGATGATGGCGGCGATCACGGCGCTCGAGGAGCAGGTTAAAACGCGCGCGACGGCGGTGGAAAACGGTCGAAAGTTCCAGAGCGGCGGGCGCGGCGAGGCATCGATGCCGGACGGTCCGGCGATCTTCGCGACCTCCGGCGCATGGGAGGACTTCTCGACGCCGGCGCGCGATCTCCGCCTGCTGATCGCCATAGATGTGGTGCGCGGATATCCCGACCGCGTCGCGCGGCGCAGCGATCGCTACGCCATGCCGTTTGGCAGAGGTCCGGCGGGCGTTCAGGCCCAACTGCAAAGCGCGCTGGCGAGCGAACTCGCGGCTCGCACCTTTTCCTATACGCGCAGCGACGGCTCCGCCTGGACGCTCTCGCTCAAAGACGTGATGGATCGCGCGGCGGACCTTGAGATGGGCTACAATCCCAACGACTGCGTCGAGCTGCGGTGGGGCGCGGCGGACGGAAGCGCCGAGGCGGCGACATGCAGCCGGCGCGCGCCGGCCGCGCAGCGCGCGAAGATGACGGACTATCGCAACTGGTTCCGCGAACGCCATTGGCCGCACGCATAGCGCGGAGATCTAGCGCGACCCGGCCTTACGCTAGATTTCGAAAGTTTAATCGGCCGCGTTCGCGCTTGGGGCTTGGCGGCGTTTTGCGCCAGGGCCATATCTTCCTGCGCCACCCCTTCGAGGGCGGCAACGATGGAGAACCCTATGTCACCGGAAGAACGCCAACTCATCGCTGGACTGTTCGAGCGCACCAAGAGCGCCGCCTCGACGCCGCGCGACCAGGCGGCGGAGGCTTTCATCAGCGAACAGATCAAGGCTCAGCCGGCGGCGCCCTATCTCCTGGCGCAGACCGTGATCGTGCAGGATCAGGCGCTGCAAGGCGCCAATGCGCGCATTGAGGAGCTCGAAGCCCGCGTCCAGGAGCTTGAGTCGAAGCCCGCCGGCGGATTTCTCGGCGGCCTGTTCGGGGGCAGTCCCCGTCCGGCGCCACCTCCCCAGCAGGCTCGTCCGAGCGGACCTTGGGGCGGCGCCCAGCAGGGCGGCATGAATCCCGTGGCCGGCGGCTACGCGCCGCAGGGCTGGGGCCAACAGCAGCCGCCTGCGCCTGAAACGGGCGGATTTCTCAAGGGCGCGCTCGGCACCGCGGCGGGCGTCGCGGGCGGCGTGCTGCTCGCCGACGGCATCCGCAATCTGTTCTCGCATGGCGCCGGCTATGGCGGGATGGGGAATCTCGGCATCGGCTCCGGCTTTACACCAACCGGCGGCGATACGGTGATCAACAACTATTATGGCGATGAATCGGGCTCGGGCGCCACCGACGCCGGTTATGACTCCGGCGACCACGCAGGCGGGGTGGAGGACGCAGATTATGGCGCGGACCCCGGCTTCGATGACGGCGGCGGCTTCGACAGCGGCGGCGACGGCGGCTTTGACGTCTGATGAATTTGGCTCCCGGCCCACAAGGCCGGGAGTTCTTGCATCTGGCGCCCTGTGCGCCAGCGCACCGCGACTCCCCATGCGGCGTTCTAGGGTCTGACCATCCGCTGATCGAGCGGACGACCTCGGGGCACTCGCCATGAACCGTTCGATGAACAACACGACGAACCGCACGACCAAGACCAGCTTCGCTTCGCGACCGATCCGCATCGCGCTGGCCATGAAGATCGCCTTCGCGATCCTCGCCGCCAATGTCAGTTTCGCCGCCGCCAAGGCGCTCTTCGTCAAGGCGCCGGATTCGCAGACTGCGCGCGTCGCCGCCGGACTCTCGTCCGTGAAGCCCTTCATCCTCCCCGTCGACTGGCAGGAATCGACCGCCGTCGCGCAGTCAGATCCTACGCAGAATTGCCATGGCGTCACCGTCGAGACCGACGAGGGCTATGGCGTGCGCGGACAAACGATCCGTTTTGTTTGCCGCAAGGCCTTGTAGAGGCTCACTGGAGTTCGAGCATGTTTCGCGTTTCGCTTCTCCCGCAGGCTGCTCCTTTCGTCATCGCAGGCGCCCTGCTCGCCGCCCCGGCCATGGCGCAAATGTCGAGCCCGCCAAACGACGCGCCCGATTCGCCGGCGGCCGCCGAGCGCAGGGCGAGGCCGTCGTCAGAACGCGAAAACTTCAACCGGCCGACGGCCGATGCGCCGCGGGAAGCGGATGAGCACCAGCAGAGCGATGAGCGCCAAGAGCTCGGTCAAGAGCTCGAAAAGCAGAAGGGAGCCGACGCGCCGCAGGGCGTCGATGAACAGCAGCGGGCCGATGAGCGGCAAGCGACCGAAGCGCGCGAAAGCCTCGCGCAGGCGCTGCGCGACTGGTCGAATGAGGAGCCCGACGACAGCCGAAGCGTCCAGCGATCGGAAATCGCCGCTTATTACAAGACGCGCGATTATGCGCCGATTTGGCGCGATGCGCATGGCTTCACGAAAACGGCGAAAAGCGCGCTGGACACTCTGCGCGACGCCGGCCGCGACGGCCTGCGCGTAAAGACTCCCGCGCAAGAGTCGTCCTGGAGCGCCGAGGGCGAACTGGCGCTATCGGAGGCCGTGGCCGATTATGCGGCGCAAGCGAGCGGCGCCCGGGTCAACCCCGCAACGATTTCCCCTGACATTGAGGAGCGGCCATCGGTGGTGAAGCCGGCGCAAGCGCTCGACGCGATCGCCGAGGCTGGGGATGAGGCCGGCGCGCGGCTTGCCGCCTTCAATCCGCCGCACCCTGCTTAC
The DNA here is from genome assembly GCF_015709515.1 of Methylocystis sp. H62. Lineage (GTDB taxonomy): Bacteria > Pseudomonadota > Alphaproteobacteria > Rhizobiales > Beijerinckiaceae > Methylocystis. The sequence continues at coordinate 120,982 of NZ_JADNQZ010000049.1, read as the reverse complement.
GCCGCCTTGCGCGAAAAGCTCGCCGAACTACGCGCCGCACGCGGCCATCCGCGCCGCGAGGCCGCCGCAGCTCACGAGTCGGATGCGCGGCCCATCACGAATTTTGCGTCGCTTTCCGACGCCAAGGCGAAGCGCGTCGAGGCGGAGATCATCGCCAATATGGAGCGGTGGCGCTGGGAGCCGCGCGACATGGGCGCGACGCGCCTTGAAGTCAATATTCCGCAGTTCGAGACGACATTCACGCGAGATAATCAAATTGTGTTTCGCGGGCGCGTTGTCGTGGGCAAGAAGACGTCGCCGACGCCGGTGTTTTCCGACGTGATGCCATATATCATCATCAATCCGACCTGGACCGTTCCGGAGTCGATCATAGAGAAGGAGCTGGAGCCCAAAACCGGCGGCAAGCTCTCCAAGCTTCGCACGCGCGGATACAAAGTGACCTACCGTAATGGAAAGCCATTCGTTCAGCAGGAGCCCGGCGAGAAGAACGCGCTTGGCCGGCTCAAATTCGTATTTCCGAACGACCTCTTGATTTACATGCACGACACGCCGCAGAAGAAACTCTTCGCCCGCGCCAAGCGCGCATACAGTCACGGATGCGTACGTGTCCAGAATCCGTTCAAGCTCGCGGAAGAAATCATCGGGCGTCCTGGCTATGACGAAAAGCGCCTGAAGGCTCTGATCGGCAAGAAGGAGCGCCGCATCAATCTGGCGAAGCCCATTCCGGTGCACATCGAATATTTCACTGCCGGGGTCAACGACGACGGCGCACTGAAGCTTTACGACGACATCTACGGCTATTCGGCGAAGGTGCGCTCGGCGCTCGCTTTGTAACGGGAGCAGGTTCCGAAAAAGTTGACAGGCTTTTTCGATAGGAAACTGCTCCAATATTTCTATATTGAGCGATTCCCAATCGATCACATGATTCCATGTAATCGGGAAACGCTCTAGGCCGACGAGGCGAGCCGCGCCACCTGCCGGCGCAATTGCTCCTGCGCGCGCGCGAGATTTTGATGCGCCCGCGCGCACCAGAGCTTGCGCGTCTCGTCGAGGCGGTAAAGCGCGTCTCCATGCGCGGCGAATGTGTCGATCATCTGGAGCCGCCCAAGGCAAAAGAGCGGCTCGGGCACCCAGGCGTATTCGAAACGAAGCCGCGCCAGATTCTGCTCGAACTCGGACCAGGACGCGCCGAGCGAGGAAAGATCGAGGTCGAGGAAGAGGTCCAGATCGCGCGAAAAACCGGGGTAATGCTCAACCGTCGCGCGCGCGTTGAGGTGGTTCGCTGTCGCCATGATCAGGTCATGGATGGCCTGCGCATCTGTTTCGTCGAATTTCGAGTGACGTTCGAAGAGCGTTGCGCTGGCGCGAACATTTTCGGCGTCGGGACGAAGCAGACCGTCGTCGTCGCGTGTCTCATAGACAGCGTCATGCCAAAAGATCGCGGCGGCGATCAGATCTGGCCGTACGGCGAGCGCCTTCGAGCAGTCGAGCTTCGTCAGCAAATCGACGATATGGCCCCAATCATGATACCTGCGTTGCGGTTCGCGATAGGCGGCGTCGATAACCGAAAAAGCATCCGCGTCGTGACGCCCGGCGATCAGGGCCCAATAATTCTGCACCGGTTTTGAGATCATGCGCGAGTAGCGATCATAAGAGAACCCATAATACGTGCGGCCATGCGGCTGGACAGCAGTCGCGCTCGGACGAAGACGTCACTTGCTCGAAAGATTCCATACCGAAGACCAGTTATCCTGCGACCCCTCCCTGGCGAGACCTCGATACCGCTGCTCCAACACGACATAGAGCGCGGGCCAGGGCTCGGGAACCGATCGCGCCAACGCCGAGGCCCCCTCGGCGGCGGCTTCGAATCGGCCGGAGTCATATTCCTGGCGCATGAGGTCATGCGACATGCGCCAGCGCACATACGAGTCCGAGACGACCACCCCGCTGTCGCCGACGAGCGCGAAAACCCTCGTCGGTTCGCTCTTTCCGACGACGCGGACACGCCCAAGGTCAAGCCAGGCGAAGTCGGGCGCGGCGTCGCGCACCACGCCAGAGGCGACAATGTCCGTCTGAAAGGCCTTGCTCGCCCCTTCGAGCCGCGACGCGAGATTCACCGTGTCGCCAAGAATCGAATAGTCGAAGCGGCGGATGGATCCCATGTTGCCGACGCTGCAAGGGCCGAGATTGAGGCCAAGCCCCATCGCAGCAGGCTGCGCATCATTGCCCGACGACGCAGCGGCCGCGGCGCGCTTTCTGTTGAGGCTGACGAGAGCCTCGCGCATCGTCAGGGCGGCCTGAACGGCCTTGCGCGGATGGTCGTCGATATCGAGCGGCGCGTTCCAGAAGGCGAGCACCGCGTCGCCCATATATTTGTCGATCGTGCCCTCCGCTTCGAGGATGGCGTCGGTCATCGGGGTCAAATATTCATTCATGAACTGCGTGAGTTCGCGTGCGCTCATGCCTTCCGAAATCCCCGAGAAATTGCGCAGATCGGAAAACAGCACGGTCAATTCGCGCGTCTCGCCGCCGAGCACCAGCCGTTCCGGATGTTCGGCGAGGCGATCGACGACGGCAGGCGAGACGAACTTACCGAAGGCCTGACGCACATGGCGACGCGCGGACGTTTCGGACCGCCAGAGCGTCACTGCGCCAAAGAGATACCCGCCAAGGATCGCGAGACTCGGATAAGAGGGATCGAGCAGCAGGCCGCGGCGATCGAACAGATAAAAGGCGCCGGCGAACAGCCCCGCGACGGCGAGCGGCGCCGCCGCCGCCGAGACGAGCGGCGGCGCGACGAAGAGCAGGCTCATGATCAGCAAAAACGAGAATGCGGCGACGACGAACTCCAGTCCGTGCGCCCAGTCCGGGCGCGCGAGCAGCGAGCCCGAGGCGATCGATTCGACGATCTGCGCATGCACGTCGACTCCGGGAACGACCGGCTCCAAAGGCGTTGCGCGGACGTCGCCGAGACCCGTCGCCAACGCGCCGACGAAGATGATGCGCCCCTCGATCTCGTCGCGCGCAACGTGGCCCTCGAGCACGTCCTTGGCTGAAATATCCCGCACGGCGTCGCTGTGCGAATAGCGTGGCCGGACCTCCGCGTTGGGGCCGGTCGCAATTTCGAAGGCGCCGACCTTAATCGCGTTGACGCCCGTCTGCTTGCCGAAAGCGGTTTGTCCGCTGGCGTTTGAAGACCGAATGACGATGGCCGGCTCGCCCTGGGCGATGCGCAGGGCTTCGAGCGCCAGGGAGGGCATGAGAACGTCTCCGGCGCGCGTCACCAGCGGCACCCGACGAACGATCTGGTCGTGATCCGGCAGCCAGTTTGTCGCGCCAAGCCCTCGCGCCGCTTCCGCAAGCTTTCGCTCCGGGCCGACCGCGCCGGCGAACGCGGCGAGAAAGGGTGCGGGATCGTCGCCGGCGGTGACCACTCCCGACTTCGCCGGCAGCGGCGCTGAAACGGCGTCGGTCAGCGTGACTCCAAGCGTTGCGGGCGCCTTCGAGAGCGCCTGCGCCAGGACTTGATCGCCGCTCGGCGCTTTTGCGATGAGCTTCGCCACCTCGGCGCGGGCGCGTGGGTCGGGAATCGCCTCGATGAGCTGGGACGCTCCGGCGCGATCCGCCTCCGCGAAGATGAAGTCGAAGGCGATGGACGCCGCGCCGAGTTCCCGCAATCGGTCAAGAAGTTCGGCGAGCCGGGCGCGCGGCCAAGGCCATTGCCCATAGGCGCTGAGACTTTTTTCGTCGACGCCGACGACCCGCGTCGGCGTCTCGGGATCATAGGCGCGAGGAGCCAAACGCTGAAACGTGTCGAAGACAAAGTTGCGAAGGTCGTCGAGCGCCCGGGGTTGAATAACTCCCCAGGGAAAAATGAGAACCGCAGCGGCGACGATCGCGAGAAGGTAGGCGCGACGCCGCTTCAACATCTCCACCTCGCATGACGGTCACCCCGCCGCCGGGGGGATTGGCGATGCTGGCGACGCCGCAGAACTAGTCGCCCGGACCGTCAATCGCAACGGGCCCGCCTCCGTGACCGCCGCTCCCATGACCGCTGCTTCCGTGACTCCCTTGGCCCCCGCCGCTTCCATGGCCCGAGCCGCCGCCCCCGAAGAGGCCTCCACCGCCGCCTTCGCCGCCGTGACCGCCCTCGCCACCACCGTACTGGCCGCCCTCGCCGCCTTCATAGCCGCCGCCATGGCCGCCTTCGCCATGGCCGCCTCCATAACCGCCGCCGTGGCCGCCTTCGCCGCCGTGACCACCTTCGCCATGTCCGCCGTGGCCGCCCTCGCCATGTCCGCCATGGCCGCCCTCGCCATGTCCGCCGTGACCGCCCTCGCCGTGGCCGCCGTGGCCGCCCTCGCCGCCTTCATGACCACCGTGATCATGGCCGCCATGTCCGCCGTGATCATGATCGTCGTGGTGGCCGTCATTTCCGCCCTGGCGCGCTGGCGTCGGCAGCGGCGCAGGCTGATTGTCGACGTTGGCGCGGCTCTGCACGATCGCATTGCCGAACCAAACCGGACCCAGCGCGTCGAGGCCCGGCGGACTGACGACGTCCGGCGGACGATCATTGCCGAGGGCAAGGTTCGCCTCTTCGTTCGTCGGCTCGCGCTTGGCGCCGCCACGCTGTCCTTTACCGCTCTCCAATGCCGCGACGATTTGCGCGATCGTCTCAGGCGGCACGAGGAAAGGCTCCGACACCGGCCCGCCGCTCGGCGCGCAGACCCCATAACCCGGGCGCGTGAGCGCCTGGCCGCCGACGTCGATGAAACCATATTGATGCACGACGAGCGTGCCGCATGAGCCGCCAACCCGAACCAGCGCCGTCCCGCCGCGCACGCCGATGGACGCCGTCGGCGTCCGCAGCCGTGTGCCGCCTTCGTGGCTGACGCCGCCGCCGACGAAGCGCATGACGCCCTTCGCCATCGACACGCCCTGCTGACCGCCGCCGCCTTGTGAATAGACAAAATCGTCAACGGTGACGGCGCTGTTGCGTCCGACGGTCATCGTCGATGTGTCGTTAAAGACGATCTGGGCGCTGCCGTACGGACTCGTCTCGATGCGTTCGCGCCGTTGCACGCCAAGACCAACCGAGAGCGAGCGCTTCGCGGCGCCCGGCGGCGTGCCGTGCGCACTCTGATTGACCGCGCCGACGTTCCCGACGTTATCTGCGAGCGCGGGGCCTGCGACGAGCGCGAGAGCGGTTGTGGCGGCCGCGGAGAACTTTTTCATTTATCGTCTCCGTCAGAACTTTGCCGTTGGCCCGAAACTGACGGACACGTTGTCAGTCTTGAAATTCGGCAGATTCGAATCGTTGCGCGCATACTCGACGTTGCCGGCGAAACCGAAATACGGGGTAATCGGCAAGTCCACCATCAGGCCGCCGATCCAGACGGTGTCTCGACGCGCGACGAAGGGATTGATCACCGGATTGGCGGCGTCGAAGGCAAGATGCGTAAAGCGGCCATAAGGCGCGAGGGTCCATCGGCGCGGAATAATTGGAAATGGCGGGTCGACCTCGAGCCGCAGCATCGCCTGAACGTCCACCTGATCGGAAGATTGCTGCGGATTGCCCGCCCACGCCCGCGTATAGGCGACGCGACCTTCAAGCCTCAGGTCGTTTGTCAGTCTGTAGGAGCTGCTCAGGTAGCCGGTGACGACGTCGCCAGTCGCCAACGTCGATACCGTCGAATAGGGCGAAAAACCGGTATAGCCGAGGAATCCCGGCGAGGGATCGACCCAGATCGCCCGCCATTCGGCGCCCGGCTCAAACCACAGGTCGCGACCAAGTTCCGCGCCGAAACTCATGCCTGCGCCGCCAGCGTTCAGATAATTGCTGCCGCCGAGCAGCGCCACCGCGCCGGTCACGTAGGGCTTGATGGAGAGGCCCGGATAAAGATCGGGCGCGATATGGATGCGTGGTCCGACCGAGCCGGCGAACAGCGCGACGCTGTATTGCGGCAGACGAAACTGCTCGGTGGCGTAGCCCGTCACGCGCGTCTCGAGCTGGTCGCCGCGCCCGTTCTGAAAATCCAGATCATGGGCGGCCTGCACCAATTGGAAGCTGTTGATGTCGCCCTTGCGCGAGGCGGCCGACGCAACGCCGACGCCGCCGACCTGGAAAAGATTATTGGTCGGAAAGAAATTCGCGTTCGATTGCGCCCGCAGGCCGACGTGCATCCGCAGATAAAGCCGGTTGGCTTGTGTGCGCTTCTCGATGTCGGGCAGCTGAGCTTCGACCTGAGCCACCTGAACCGCATCGAGGCCGCCTTCGGCGAGCGCGGTGCGCAAATGCTGCGCCGAGATTTCATAGGCGCCGAGCCGCGCATAAAGGAAGCCAAGCTCCTTTCGGGCGCGCGACAAGTTCGGGTTGAACATCAGCATGCGTTCAAGCGCGCCGATTCCCGCCTCATAGTCGCGTAGCTCCGTCGACAGCAGGACGTAGCGATAGGTCGCGTCATAGTCGGTTGGATTATGCTGAATATAGGCTGCGAGGCGCTCCTGTTCGGCGCGCGGATCCTCCTGCGCCAGAGCCGGACTGAAAACTGCGAATGCGGCAAACAGTGCGCCCAAAAGCCTCGGCGCCGCTTTATATGCGAACATAAATGGCAAGCCCCCGTAAAAAATCGAAAAACGGCGATTGAAGCCCGGACCGTCAGCTGAACCGGAAGCTGACTCATGTCGCCTGGAGTAGCAAGCTAGCGCCGGACGATGCGACGATGCGAACGACACGACGGCGCAATGTGTCTGCTACGAATTAATCCTATGCAGCAACGGTTTACGGACTTTTCTGCCCATTCTCCTTGCACAAACGGCGAATGCAACAAATTCTCGGGTGTTGCCTTGAAAGCACAGGCGCGACGCGCGGCTAACGCCGGAGCCCGCCATCGAAGAGTGAGACCACTTCGCCGCTTTCAGTCGACGACTGCTCGGCGACCGACGACGACGAGGGAATGACGCCCCTGCGCCAGCGCGCCGAGACCACGCGGCGACGCGGACGCGCGATGGCGCGTGAATCGTCGCAAGACGCGCCCGGCGCGAGGAGCCAGCGCAGCACGATCAGCAGGTCGGCGGCGCGGCGCGACGCGCCGATCTCAACCGCGTTGCGGATGTCGGCGACGACTCGCCCGCGCGCGGCGTCGAGCGAGACGGCCCGGCGGTATCGCGCCAGCATGCGATGGTGCTTGTCGCTGGGGCTCACGCCCAGGATGAGTTCATGGCCGCGCAGACCCGCCACTTCGGCGCAACGCTCGATCGGCGTCAATTCGGGAATCATTTCGGGTTCTCCCAGTCGCTTGCTCTGCCACGGGTCCTTTGCCTCTTGTTGGCAGCATAGCGACGGTAGCGCCCTGTTCCTCATCTGTTTGTGCGAGACCGCACATGGGTCATTCGGCTTCGTTGAGCGCCTCTTGAACCCGCTTCTCCAAGACCGACGGGCGCAACAGCACGAGACCGCCGCGAATTTTTTCGGCAAGTCCTTCGTCGATCATGGCCGAGAGTTCGCGGCTGACCTGTTCGCGCCGACAACCGATACGGGCGGCGAGATCATGCTGAAACGGCGGCGGCGATACGATCGATTGTCCCGTCGACCCCTTGCGCGGCGCCGACATGCGCAACAATTCGGAATAGAGCCGATGCTTGAGGTCGAGCACCGAGCGCTCGAACAGGCGCGTATTCAGTTCCCGCACCCGCGCCGTCAGCAGACGCAACAGCCGCTCGCAAATCTCCGGCTCGCCGAACAGGATCTCCTTGAAGACCACTGGCGGCACCAGCAAAAGTTCCGCGTTGGTGAGCGCCGTCACATTGGCGGAGCGCTTGGCCCCATCGACCGCCGCCATCTCGCCGAAGAATTTGCCCGGTCCGAAGTCCCCGAAAATCATTTCCTTGCCCGCGGCGGTGCGTATCAGCACCCGAACGTCGCCGCTGACGATGAAATACACATCGGTCGAAGGATCGTCGAAATCGAGGACCAGCTCATGCTCGGCGTAGCGCCTGCGCACGCATTGGCGCGCCAGCTGCTCGCCGCGCGTCGGGTCGAGACCAACAAAGAAAGGAATCCCGTCAAATAGGGACACATCACGCTCCCGGATTGGAAATAGCGCCGATATTGCCGCTAAATGTTGAACTCGTCGAGGCGCAATCTGCTGGCGGATGCAGACTCTTCGGGCGATGATTGACGATGCAAGCGTTCCGAGTCGCGACCTTCAATCTGGAAAATCTCGATTGGTCGGGGACCAAACCGGCGGCGTTTGCGCGCCGAACCGACGCGCTACGCCCCCTGCTGGAGACGCTCGACGCCGATATATTGTGCCTGCAGGAAATTCATGCGCAGAGGCGTCACAAGCATGACGCGCGGCAATATATCGCGCTCGACCGGTTGCTTGCGACGACCCGATACGCGAATTTTCATCGGGCGACGACCGTTAGGCCGGGCGGCGACGCCCCCGCCGACGTCCACAATCTCGCAATCCTTTCGCGGTGGCCGATGCGCGCGCAACGGCAGATCCACCACGACATCGTGGCGCGATGGAGCTGGCCGCCGCCGCGGGACGCCGACGGCTCCCAGCCGGAGCCGGTGGAGATCGCTTGGGACAGGCCCCTGCTCTACGCTGCTGTCGAGCTTCCCAACGGATGCGCGCTCCACGTCGTCAATCTGCATCTACGCGCGCCGCGCGCCATTCCTATCGCGACGGCGCGCGGTTTCGGGTCGAGCCGCGCACAAATCGAGGGCCAGTTCGTCGCGGCGCTCAAGCGCGAAGGCCAGGCGCTGGAGGCCCGGCTGTTCGCCGAGACTCTTTTTGACGCGGAGCCGCAGGCGCAGATCGCAATTGTCGGCGACTTCAACGCCGACGCGCATGACGCGCCGACCCGACTCTTGCGCGGCGGCGGAGACGAAGCGGCGGAGGGCGACCGGGCCCTCGTCGCCTTGGAAGAGCGCGTTGCGCCGTCGCGGCGGTTCACCGTGGTGCATGCGGGACGTCCAACGCTGATCGACCACCTCCTTGCCTCCCGCGCATTGGCCGCCGATTGGCGCGAGACCACGATCCTGAATGAAGGGCTGCAGGACGAAGTCTGCGCGGAAGAACCTGTCGAGGGATCGCTTCACGCGCCCGTGGTCGCTCAGTTTGAGCTGGTCGCAAAATGACCGCGGCGCCGCTAGTGAACCCGAACGCGACGCTCAAGCGCAATCCGTTCCTTGCTACCCGGACGCAAACGATCTCAACTGTTCGGCCATGGCGCGCGTTTCGCTCCAGTCCAGCTCAACGTCCGCTTGACCTTCGGAGGAGACGATGATGCCGCTCTGCGCGACCCTCGCATCGAAGTCATGATCGCTGGCGATCGGGCTCATATAAATTTGCTGTTCGCCGCGGTCGCCCTGCGCGACGGAGTCGAGGGCGCGGGAAAGGATCGCCGCCTCTTCTTTGGTAAAGCGCCGCAGGGGGTGGCCGGGAAGGCGGAGCGTCGCCAATACGACAAACGATGGATGCTTTGAGGCGACAAGCTCGAAGAGCTGAGACATTTCCGAGACCTCATCGACGGTTCGAGGCGGCAAGAGACGAGTTTTTGCAGGCCGTCGCGCAGGCGCCCTTCTTGATTAGGGAGTGTCAGCGCCCGCCTTTCGCGTATGAGGCGCATCAAATTTCGTGCCTACGATCCAACCAAGGGTGTTGCCGTGAGATAAACAGATGAATGACAAGCGCCTCTTCGCGCCATCGACCGCGCGCAATCGCGGCCCGATCCTCGATGTCCTGCGCAACGTCTTGCCGACAAGAGGGGTGGCGCTCGAAATTGCGAGCGGCACGGGAGAACATGTCACATTTTTCGCACAGCATCTGCCCGGACTGACATTCTGTCCGTCGGACCCGAACGCTGAAGCGCGCGAGAGCATTTCGGCCTGGATCGCCTCCACACGACTCGCCAATGTGGATGCGCCGCTCGCACTGAACGTCGAGGAATTTCCTTGGCCTATCAGTACGGCGGACGCCATCATCTGCATCAACATGACCCACATTTCGCCCTGGAGCGCGACCGAGGCGTTGTTCGAGGGCGGGAGCAGGGCTTTGCGCGAGGGCGCCCCGCTCTATTTATACGGTCCATACAGATGCGGCGGCGCGCACACTGCGCTCAGCAACGCAGAGTTCGACGGGAGCCTTCGCGCGCGCGACGCGGCGTGGGGCATCCGCGATCTCGACGATGTTGCGGCATGCGCGCGAGAGAAAGGGTTTGGGGAGCCCCAGGTCGTGGAAATGCCCGCCAACAATCTCAGCGTCATCTTTCGCAGGTAAGAAAAACATCGACGCGCATGGGCCTTGAGCCCGAGTTGCTTGCTGACCGCACCGCAGCGGGTTACGAAAAGATGACATGAGCCAGCCATGCCGGCGGAAAAGTTCCTTCGGCATTTGGCGTCAGGAACTCACTGGAGAAAGATCATGGAACGTCGCGAATTCATCGCAGTCGGAACCGCCGCCGCCGTCGTGTCCGCCTCCCAAGCGTTTGCTCAGGCAACCGGCCAACAGGACAGCGCGGCCAAAATGGAGGATATGCATCCGCCGCTCTACAAAAACCTGGAACATGCGAGCATCGAATGTGTCTCCACCGGCAATGACTGCCTTCGGCACTGTCTTGGCATGTTTGCGATGAAAGACACGAGCATGGCCGAATGTGCGGACGCCTCGCTGCAGCTTGTCGCCGCATGCAACGCGCTGGCGTCGCTTGCAGCGCTCAACTCGTCGCATGTCGGTCCGCTGGCGAAGACGGTGGCCATGATTTGCGAAGACTGCAAAAAGCAGTGCGACAAGTTTCCGAAGATCGCCGAATGCGTGGCCTGCGGCAAAGCGTGCCAGAAATGCGCCGACGAGTGCCGTAAAGTCTAACCGACCTCAACAGCAAGATCGGGAACTTCGATGAACACGCGATTTGCACGCGTCGCGGCATGCGCCGCCATCTCTATCGGGATTGGCGGCGCGGCGGTCCAAGGCGCGCCGCGCTACACTGTCGCCCAGGTGACGGAACAGGCGGAGAAGACGACCGGGCAAGGCGAGGGCGTCGTCAGAGCGGTCGACGCGGACGAGCGAGGGATCATGATCACCCATGGGCCGATCACGGGACCGCTGGAAATGTCGCCTATGACAATGGCGTTTCGCGTGGCGCCGAACGTTGATCTCTCCAGCCTGTCGAAAGGCATGAAGATCAAATTCACGATCAGTCGCGACGCGAAAGGCCTCTATGTCATCGAGGACGTGCGGCCGGAGAAACCCTAATGCGCGTTCGCGTCAGTGCGGCTATATCCCAAGCCGTCCATGCCGATGCGGTGCATCAGATAGCATAGACAATCCTGCTGCACCGCGCGGCGATCGACTGTCAGCATGGCCGGAATGGCGGGGCGCGCGAGCCTGATTTCACCGCCGGCATAATCGAAATAGTTGAGCGGTTGCGTGTCGAACCCCTCGCCGGAGAGGACTTCCAGGCGCGCGTCTTCGTCGCCCAACGCGCCGAAAGAGGCGCCAGCGCCCAATTCGCTGAAATTCAGATGGTCGATATCGGGGCGGAAGACAAAGTCCGCCGGCGTTCCGTCGAAGGAAAAGCTTGCGCCGGCGGGCGGCTTCACGATGGCGCAGGTGCGCAGCAATTCGATGTCGTGCGGGGCCGGCGCGTGATCGGGAAGCTCTGCGATCGAGAGGCAGGCGTCGAGCAATTCGACGACATGCGCCACGCCGGCATCGGCGCCCGACTTGCCGCATTCGACCGTGATCGCCGGACATAGTTCCGCGAAGGCCGCGGCGCTGGTGCCGCGCGGGCGCTGAAAATGCACGACGATGCGGGAGAAAAGCTGCGCGAGCGCGACGTATTTCGGCTCAAGCCTGGTGATGCAGCTGTAGTGAGGATTGAAACCGGTGTTGTTGTGGATGTCGACGGCGGCGAAGGCTCGGCGCTTCTCGACGTAGTCGTAAATCCAGCGCGCCATATGCGCGAGCGGATCATCGGGAAAGGCCGTGCCGCGCCACACCCGGTTGAAGTCGCGCTGACTGGGTAGCGTGCGCACATTCGCCGCCGCGGCGTCGACATTGCCGATGAACAGGATGAGCGACCGATTGAGCCCGCGCGCGGCGTGACGGCGCAAAGTCTCCTGCACGGCGGCGAGCCCGCTCGTCTCATTCCCATGCAGCAGCGTAGACACGAACACCGGTTGCGGGTCGCGGCCCGGAAGGTCGAACAGCGTCGGTCGAGGAAGGATGTCCTTCAGGCGATTGGCGGGGCAGTCGAGAAATCCATCAGGCAGCCGGTCGAGCAAGGCGCAAGGCGCGTCGGTCACTGTTCTCGTCATGTTTCCCACTGATGGACGGGGGCGCCGCTCCGCTGGCGCTCGCAATAGGCCGCCATCAGGGCATAAAGGTCCCCGCCGCGCGCCTCAAGGGCTTTTCGCTGCCAAGCCGCCCCGGTTTGCCGCGTCTGCACCCGAGCTTCGACGATATCGAGGAAATCGGCTTCGGCGACGCCCAGGTCGCGAAGCCCCGCCCTGGCGTCGGGAATCAGCCGATCGAGCAGCAGACGATCTGCGGCGATCTCGCCTTCGCCCGGCCATTCGAGCTTAGCGTCGAGGCCAAAGCGCGCCGCGGCGTAAAAATTTCGTTTGGCGTCGGCGAAGGCGAGGCCGCCGGCGCCGCCGTCCCCGCTCATGGCGATGGCGCGCGCGAGGCCCAGGTAAAGCGCGGCGTTGGCCATCATATCGATGAAGGTCGGTCCCGCGGGCAGAATGCGGTGTTCGACCCGCAGATGCGGCGCCCCGTTCTCGTCGAAGCCGATCAGCGGACGGTTCCAGCGCCAGATGACGCCATTATGCAACCGCAGGTGGCGCATCGCCTCGGGCGGGTCGTCATAGGCCACGGGAAGCAGCGCCTCATAGTCGCGAAGATTTTCCTCGAAGATCTCGATGAGAGACCCGTCGGCGTAGCCGGAGCCCATGCAGACCCTGGCCGGGCCCGGCATCTTCACCGCCTGTTCAAACAGCGGAATGCGCGTTTCCTCCCACAACGCCTTGCCGAAAAGGAAAGGCGCGTTGCCGCTGGCGGCGAGGATCGGCCCCGACGCCGCCACCGAGGCGTTGTAATAGAGATGCGCCAGATCGGCCGGGGCTTTGAGATGGATTTGAAACGAGGTCGTCGCAGCCTCGAGCATCACATCCTTGTGCTCGGACGCAAGGCGGTCGCGGCCCGCGATATTGACGTGCAACGGCTGCCCGCCGCGCAGACGAAGCACCTCCTGGTTGAGCGCATAGTAGCGGTTGAGCGGCGACATATTGGCAATCGTCAGATCGCTGTCGCGGATCGTCGGCAGCGTGCCGATCATCACCAGATTGGCGTCGAGCCGATGCGCCACGTCGTTGCATTTCGCCCATAGATCCGTCAGCGACCTGTGCGCTTGCGTTAGCGCATCGCCTTTGAGGTGGAACGGCGCGCAATTCAACTCGACGTTAAAGCGCGACAGCTCCGGCACGACGAGCGGATCATTGAGAGTTTCGAGAACTTCCTGGTTGATCGAGGACGGCGCATAATTGTGATCGACGATCCAGGTTTCGACTTCGAAGCCGACCATGTGGCCGTCGCGCGAAAATTTGTCCTGTTCGAACAGGACGCGCGCGAGATCGGTTTCCTGCGCGAGCCGGCCGGCAAAGCGCGTCTTGTCGGCGGGCGTGAAGCCCGTGGTTTTGATGTCCTCGCCCAAGGATCCTCCTTCCGCTCGTCAGCGTATTATCCGCTTCTCAAAGCGCGCCAGCGCATCGGCGTCCGCGACCGAGGTCGCGAGGAGCCCTCAAGGGCGATCACCGCAGACCATCTATCTAGGCCTCCCCGGCCCTAGCGATAGAGCCCGAAGCGTCGGCAGGACAAGCCGCGAGCGCTGCTGTAGATTGCGCTCCCTTCTCCCGGGAGCCAACCGTGTCTGATATCGCTTACGTGAACGGCGCTTACATCCCCATCGACGAGGCGCGCGTGTCGATTCTAGACCGCGGCTTCCTGTTCGCCGACGGCGTTTATGAGGTCGCCGCCGTCATTGGCGGCAGGCTGATCGACAATGCATCGCATCTTTCGCGACTCGAGCGTTCGCTGCGCGAACTGCGTATGGAAAATCCTGTACCGATGGCGGGCATCGCGGAAATCGAGGCCGAACTTATCGCCAAGAATGGCTTGAGCGAAGGCCTCGTCTATCTCCAGATCACCAGAGGCGCCGCCGCCGAGCGCGAGTTCGGATTTCCCGCGGAAGCGGCGCCGACGTTCGTCGCCTTCGCTCAGAAGAAAAACATCATCGCCTCGCCCGCCGCCGAAACCGGCGTAAAAGTACTTACCGTTCCTGATCTTCGATGGGCGCGACGCGACATCAAGAGCACGGCGCTGCTCGCGCAGGTCCTGGCGAAGCAAGCGGCGCTTGAGGGCGGCTGCCAGGAGGCTTGGATGGTCGATCAGGACGGTTTCGTGACCGAAGGCTCATCCTCGACCGCCTTCATCCTCACCCGCGAGAACGTGCTCGTGACACGTCTAAACTCCTCGGCCGTTCTTCCCGGCTGTACACGGAAAGCCGTGCAGTTGCTCGCGGAGCGGGAAGGATTGACCGTCGAGGAGCGCAGTTTCTCGGTCGCCGAGGCTTATGAGGCGAAGGAAGCCTTCCTCACGAGCGCCTCCAATCTTGTGCTGCCGGTCGTCTCGCTCGATGGCCGCCCCATCGGATCTGGCGCGCCGGGCGACACGAGTCGCCTGCTGCGCAAGCGCTACATCGAATGGGCGACGAACGCGGCCAGCGCTCGCTAGCGCTGCATTTCCAGTCCGTCGAAGTCGGAGCTGCGCTCTTCTTCAATCGCGAGCGCGATGATCAGGCTGAACAGCGCAGCAGCGAGACACCAAACCGAATACCAAGCCGGCCGGTTAGCGGCGAGCGCCAAGAAAAACGTCGCCAACACCGCGACGCCGAAAACGTTGATCGCCCGTCGCTGGCTGAAAATGAGCGGCGACACGGTCATTACGAGATAGAGAAAATCCGTCACGAGCGGCGGACGCTCGAACAGCGGATCGTAAGCGAGCGAATGCCGATACACCGACAGGTCGATGCCGTCGGCGCCGGCGAGTTTGGCAATAAGATAGGCGGCCAGGACAATGCACGCCGCCCATGGTCCACCAAAGACGATTTCGCTCCGGATCCGATTCCGCATAGGCGGCTGCCGCAGGCGTCAGCACAGGCCACATTGTAAAAGCGATTAAGGTGTAGACATAACGATAAGGCTGCCCGGCGACGGGATCGGCCCGCGTGAGCCATACCGCAGCTTCGACGAACTGGTGCGCCGAGAACACAAGCGGGAATGCCGCGAAAAGCAAGATGCGCCGGTCGTGGCGCAGCGCTTTTGCAACCATTCCGTAGCCCGCCAACCCTAGGCCGAGCCCAGCCGTAATGCTTGCCTCAAGCGAATAGCACATAGATCACGTCACTGTGCAGGTAACGCTTTGGCTATCTTAATGCAGATTTCGCGGGCGTCGAGACCTAAGCAATCGCGGGGATGCGTTCGCGTCGGAACATGTATGCAGCGGACGCGTTTTAGGACGAGAGTTCACAAGCGGAGGTCAAAATGGGCAACCTTCTGTATTGGGCCGTGGTGTTCCTGGTCATCGCTCTCATTGCCGGATTTCTGGGCTTTGGCGGCGTGGCCGGCGTCGCGGTGGACGGCGCCCGGATATTGTTCTGGCTGGCGTTGGTTCTGCTGGTCGTATCGGTCGTTCTCGGCCTCGTCCGGCGCGCCTAAGCGGTCGTCGCGTAATCTCGCAGTCGTAAATGAGCCGGGCGCTCTTTCGAGTGGCCGGCTCAATTTGCGCGTCAGGGAATATCGTCGAGCGAACTCAGCCACGCGTCCGCAACCGAATCCGATGGCGCGCGCCAATCACCACGCGGCGACAGCGACCCTCCCGAACTGACTTTGGGGCCGTTCGGCATCGCCGACCGCTTGAACTGACTGCCCTCAAAGAATCGCTTCACGAAAACGCCGAGCCAATGTTTGATCGTCGAGAGGTCATAGGCGATCTTGTCCTCTTCAGCGACGCCTATGGGCCATGATCCCGCAGCCGCATGTCGCCAGGCGCGCCAAGCGAGAAAGGCGATCTTCGCCGGCGTAAATCCGTAGCGTGTCGCATAGTAAAGATTGAAATCCTGCAGCGCATAGGGCCCGACCGTTTCCTCGGTGCGCTGTCTCTCTTCACCGGGCACCAGCTCGGGGGAGATTTCCGTCGCGAGAACGTCCTCGAGCACGCCGACCGTTTCCGCGCCAAATCGCGCGTCGCGCGCGCACCAGCGGATGAGGTGCTGAATAAGCGTCTTGGGCACTGAGGCGTTGACGTTGTAATGCGACATCTGATCGCCAACGCCATAGGTGGACCAACCGAGGGCGAGTTCGGACAGGTCGCCAGTGCCGATGACCAGCGCGCCATGGCGGTTGGCAAGACGAAACAGCAGCGACGTGCGCGCGCCCGCCTGCACATTCTCGTAAGTTGTGTCGTAAACCGCTTCCCCGCGCGCGGCCGGATGATCGATGTCGGCGAGCATTTGCTTACAAGCCGCGGTGACATCGATTTCTTGCGCGGTGACGCCGAGCGCGCGCATCAGCCGCCAAGCGTTGGCCTTGGTGCTTTCGCTCGTGGCGAAGGCCGGCAGCGTGAAGCCGAGCACATTTTCGCGCGGCAGACCGAGCGCATCCATCGCGGTCACCGCGACCAATAACGCCTGTGTAGAGTCGAGCCCGCCAGAGACGCCGATCACCGCCTTTTTTATTTTCGTGGCGCGCAGCCGTTGTTCGAGGCCGTGCGATTGTATGTTGAACGCCTCGAAACACAGCTCGGCGAGCCGCGTTTCATCCGCCGGGACAAAGGGAAAGCGTCCGACCTCGCGCAGAAACCCAAGATCGCGGTCGCAGACGGGAGCGAGTTCGAAGGCGATGCGGCGATAGTTTATCGCGCCCTGCTCCACGTCGGCGCAGGCTCCGAACGTGCCTTGCCGCATCCGCTCAGCGAGGAGGCGACCGATATCGATATCGGCCAGCGCCAGCTGTGGCTCATCGGAAAAGCGCGGCGCCTTGGCGAGAACGTCGCCCTTCTCGCAGATCAGCGCTTCTCCGTCCCACGCGAGGTCCGTCGTCGACTCGCCCTGCCCCGCCGCCGAATAGAGATAGGCCGCAAGACAGCGCGCCGAATGCGCAGCGCAGAGCGTCTCGCGATAGTCGGATTTGCCGACGATCGCGTTCGACGCCGAGAGATTGAGCAGCACGGTCGCGCCCGCCAAAGCCGCACGCGCCGAAGGGGGAATGGGGACCCATACGTCCTCGCAAATTTCCGTGTGGATCACGAGTCCGGGAAAATCCGTCGCTTCGAGAAGCGTATCAGAGCCGAAGGGCGCGGTTTGTCCGGCGACAGCGATGTCCTCGCCAGAGATGAAAGCGCCCGAAGCGAAATGGCGCTGTTCGTAGAACTCGCGATAGTTCGGCAGATAGACCTTGGGCGTCACGGCGAGCACGCGGCCGCGCAGGATCGCCACGGCGCAATTATAGAGACGGCCGCGATGGCGCAGCGGCGCGCCGACGACGATCAGCGGGTGGATGGCTTGAGAAGCCTCGACGAGGTCGACGAGCGCTGCGTCAACGGCGTTAAGAAGCGCCTCCTGCTGCAAGAGATCGTCGATCGCATATGAGGACAATCCAAGCTCGGGAAACAGCACGAGCGAGGCGCCGTGCTTGTCAGCGTCTCGCGCCAGTTCGATCGTCCGCGCAACGTTGAAAGCCGGATCGGCGACACGCACGTTCGGCGTCGCGACGGCGACTCGGATGAAGCCATGCGTGTGCAGACAATAGAAAGGATGGGTCATGAAGTCCGCCCGGGCGGCCGAAGGTTCGACTGGCGCGCTTGTCCATCGTGATAATGCAAGACGCTCGCGGGAAAGTCACATGCCTTGGGCCCGTGCCGCCGATGCCTAGCGCCAATCATCGTGACGCGCAGGTCGGTTCACTTGGCGAGCTTCTCATAAAGGGCGCCGTAGCGCTCAAGGCTCGATTGATAGGCGTCCATGACGCGATGTCGCGGCTTCGTCCTGCTGCGTTTTTGACATAGGTTCGCAGCGCGTCCTCTACGACGGATTCAAGCTGCCGGCCCTCGTGCTTTGCAAGCATGCGAATCTCGGCGAGCAAAGCGCTTTCGACTTGGGTCGTAAAGTTCTCGCGAACGCGGGCCATATTCCTGAACCCAGGAGAAGTTGCTGATATTTATTTACAAGACAAGTTCAAAAAAAGAGGGGCGAGGTTTCCCCCGCCCCTCTTAAAACGCGTGTCGCGTCGCTCAATGCGCGAGGATCGCCAGCATCAGCAGCGCCACGATATTGGTGATCTTGATCGCCGGGTTCACTGCAGGGCCGGCGGTGTCCTTATAGGGGTCGCCGACGGTGTCGCCGGTCACCGCCGCCTTATGGGCCTCGGAGCCCTTCTCATGCTTCACACCGTCCTTGTCGATGAAGCCGTCTTCGAAGGACTTCTTGGCGTTGTCCCAGGCGCCGCCGCCCGACGTCATCGAAATAGCGACGAAGAGCCCGTTGACGATGACGCCCAGCAGCAACGCGCCCAGCGCCGCGAAGGCGTTGGCCTTGCCGCCAAGGATCCAGGCGACGACGAAGGCGACGATCGGCGCCAGCACCGGCAGCAGCGAGGGCACGATCATTTCCTTGATCGCCGCCTGCGTCAGCATATCGACGGCGCGGCCGTAATCCGGCCGGTCCGTGCCCGCCATGATGCCGGGCTTTTCCTTAAACTGGCGGCGCACCTCGACGACCACCGAGCCCGCCGCGCGCCCCACCGCCGTCATGGCGATGCCGCCGAAGAGATAGGGGATGAGGCCGCCAAAGATGAGTCCCGCGACGACATAGGGATTGGAGAGTTCGAAGTCGATCTTCCCCAGCCCTTTGAAAAACGGCACGTCGGTATCGATGAAATGCTTCAGATCGTTCGTGTAGGCGGCAAAGAGCACCAGCGCGCCAAGGCCCGCCGAGCCGATGGCGTAGCCCTTGGTGACGGCCTTCGTGGTGTTGCCCACGGCGTCGAGCGCATCGGTATTGCGACGCACCTCTTTCGGCAGGCCCGCCATTTCGGCGATGCCGCCGGCGTTGTCGGTGACCGGGCCGAAGGCGTCGAGGGCTACGACCATGCCGGCGAGGCCGAGCATCGTGGTCACCGCGATCGCGGTGCCATAGAGCCCGCCGAGCTCATAGGTGAGGATAATGCCGAGAACGATCACGAGCGCCGGCGCCGCTGTCGATTCAAGCGACACGGCGAGGCCCTGGATCACGTTGGTGCCGTGGCCCGTCACCGACGCCTGAGCAATCGACACCACCGGACGCTTGCCGGTGGCGGTGTAATATTCGGTGATGTAGACGATCGCGCCGGTGACGAGCAAGCCCAGCACGCCGGAGAGGAACAGGCCGTAGCCGTGGATGGCTTCGCCATTCGCCTTGCCGATCTCGCCCCAGCCGACGGTAAAGGTCGTCGCCAGGAAGAGCCCGCCGATCGACAGCACGCCCGCGGCGACGAGGCCCTTGTAAAGCGCGCCCATGATGGAATCATCGATGCCGAGCTTCTTGAAATAGGGCGCGGCGAACTTGCCCCATTCCGTATCGTCGTCGCCCATCTTCACGAAATAGGTGCCGGCGATCGACGTGAGGATCGAAAGGCCGCCGATCGCGAGCGGATAGATCATCGCCGACGACAGGCCTTCCTGACCGGCGAAGAAGATCGAGGCGAGCACCATGGTGGCGACGACCGTCACCGCATAGGTCTCGAAGAGGTCGGCCGCCATGCCGGCGCAATCGCCGACATTGTCGCCGACGTTGTCGGCGATCGTGGCGGGATTGCGTGGGTCGTCCTCGGGAATGCCAGCTTCGACCTTGCCGACGAGATCGGCGCCGACGTCAGCGCCCTTGGTGAAGATGCCGCCGCCAAGACGGGCGAAAATCGAAATCAGCGACCCGCCGAAACCCAGCGCCACCAGCGCGTCGACGACCGTGCGATCCGAAGGCGCGTAGCCGGCGAACCAAGTGAGGATCGCGTAATAAACCGCGACGCCAAGCAGCGCGAGGCCGGCGACCAGAAGTCCGGTGACCGCGCCGGCCTTGAAGGCGATGTCGAGGCCGCCGGCGAGCGATTTCGTCGCCGCCTGCGCGGTGCGGACGTTGGCGCGCACCGAGACATTCATGCCGATATAGCCGGCCGCGCCGGAGAGCACCGCGCCGAGCATGAATCCGAAGGCGACCGCCCAGCCGAGCAGGATGACGAGAATGACGAAGATCACGCCGCCAACCATGGCGATGGTCTTATATTGGCGGTTGAGATAGGCCTGCGCGCCCTCGGCGACGGCGCCCGAAATTTCCTGCATCCGCGCCGACCCCGGATCGGCTGCGAGCAATTCCTGCGAGGTCTTCACGCCATAGACGATAGACATCAATCCGAAGACGATGGTTAGAAACAGAACCATTTTGGCTTCGCCTTTTCGTTCCTCGACCGGGGAATGGCCGAATTGGTCGCGTCGCCGCGAACGGAGTCGCGCAACAAAAAAAGGAGCAGCGGCCCCGCCGAGCGAATCTGGCGGGGACAGCAGCTTTCCAGCGGGCTTTCTGCCAGAAACGTGGCCGCACGGCAATGCTGCGCGATCCCGTATTTTTCAGAAGTGTTGGAAGGACAATTTTTTGAAAAAGACGGGCTTTTTGTGTCCGTCGAGAAAAATCGGCGGTACGCTTCCCGCCACAAATTCGCCGATCCGACAGGCTGGCGCGGCAGGCGGCGCTTCGCTTCCTGCGGCGATGAGGATTTCGTAGTCGTCTCCGCCGGTTATCGCCGTTTCAAAGAGTGCGGGGTCGAGGGCGATCGCCTCTCGCGCCGCGTTGGAAAGCGGCGCCGAGGCGAGATCGACAATCGCGCTCACGCCAGAGGCGCGGCAAAGCTTTGCAAGATCGCCGGCGAGTCCGTCCGAAATGTCCATCGCGGCGCTGGCGTTGGCGCAAAGCCACGTCGAGAGATCGAGGCGCGGCTGTGGCAGGAGATAGCGCCCGATCAGATAGTCGCGCGCCTCATCCGACAGCCGTCGCGCCAGCGCCGGATCGCGGCGCAGCGCGAGACCCAGCGCGGCGTCTCCGATCGGGCCCGACACGAAGATGGCGTCCCCTGGCCTTGCCCCGGTGCGGGGCACGAAGCGCCGCGTGCGACCAAGCGCCGTGATCGAGATGGTCAGCGGCCCCGGAGTCGCAGCCGTATCGCCGCCGATGAGCGGCGCGCCATAGTCGCGCGCATCCTCGGCGAGCCCGGCGGCGAAAGCGTCCAGCCAAGCGTTGGTCCAGTGGGCCGGCAGCGCCAGGCCCAGCAGAAAGCCGATCGGCTCCGCGCCTTTGGCGGCAAGGTCGGAGAGATTGACGCGCAGCGCCTTCTTGGCGATCAGCGAAGGGTCATCATCCGCGAAGAAATGTACGCCCGCGACAACCATGTCGGTCGTGACGACGAGCGGCGCGCTTTCGGGCGCGAGAAGCGCCGCGTCGTCCTTGAGTCCAAGCGCCGCCGCGCCGGCGATCGGCGCGAAGATGCGGGCGATGATGTCGTCTTCGCTGTAGCGCTGCATGGCTTCGCCCTCGTGCTTCGAGACGCGAGCTTCTCTCGCTCCTCAGCATGAGGGCGAGGTTTGGGCGCCGCCGTCTTCCTCATCCTGAGGAGCCCGCGCAGCGGGCGTCTCGAAGGACGAGGAAGACGGGCGGCTGCTTTCCTGTCAACTCAACTCTTCGGCGCGCTCCTCATGCGCGATCCTGTCGAGCACGGCGTTCACCATGCCCGACTCGGTCGGCCCGAAAAAGGCGCCGGCGACGTCGACATATTCCTTGATGACGACGCGCGCCGGGACGTCCTTGCGCGACCGCAGTTCATAGACGCCGGCGCGCAGGGCGGCGCGCATGACGGACTCCAATCGTGACAACGGCCAACCGCCGGACAGCGCGCGATCGATCTGCCGGTCGATCGCGACCTGGTCGGTCAGGACTCCTTGCAGCACGTCGCGAAAAAAGGCGGCGTCCGCCGGCTTATATTGCGCGCCTTCGATCTCGCGTCCAATCCAGTGAGACTCGAACTCGGCGAAAATTTCGTTGAGCCCTTTGCCGGCGACTTCCATTTGGTAAAGCGCCTGCACGATCGCCAGACGCGACGCCGAGCGTTGATCGACGCTCATACGACGCCCCGTTTGAGGCGCACGAGCGCGAGCGCCGCGCGCGCCGCGTCAGCGCCCTTGTCGCCCTGCTTGGGATCGGCGCGCACGATCGCCTGCGCCTCATTCTCCACAGTGAGCACGCCGTTGCCGAGCGGCAGGCGGCGCGAGACGGAAAGATTCATCAGCGCGCGCGTGCTTTCATTGGCGACGAGTTCGAAATGATAGGTCTCGCCGCGGATGACGCATCCAAGCGCAACGACTCCATCATAGGGCGCGCCGGCAAGCTCGGCGTCGTCGAGCGCGATCGCGGCCGCTGTGGCGATCTCCAGCGCGCCGGGGACTTCGATCACCGTCGCCTGCGCCTGGAGCGCGCGCAAGGCGTCAAGCGCGCCTTCGCGCAGCATGGCGACGATGTGGGCGTTGAATTTGGTGGTGACGACGAGAATATGCGCGCCGGGAACGGGCGCAGAGTCAGCGTCGTCGGGTGCAAAACCAGCCATTCAGGCGACTCCATGAGTGCACGCAACCTTCTCCCGCCGGGAGAAGGTTGGGCTGCGAAGCAGCCAAGCGAGGGTTCGCGTTCTCAATTGCAAAGGTGCGGGACGCGCCGCCACAGCGTATCGCTGAGGCGCAAAACCCCACACCCGACTCGGCCAAAAGCCTGTCGTTTACAAAGGGCGTCCCTACGGACGCCCTGGCCGGGGCCACCCTCTCCTTGTGGGAGGGAAATCCGCGAACCAATTTTCTCGGCGCGTTATGTCACACGAGCGGCGCTCTGTCAGCCGGTATGGCCGTTATACACATCCTCCCGCCAAACTCAGCCTACCGCGCTTCGCTCAACCTTGCCGCATAGCGCGCCATCAGATCGACTTCGATATTGAGCGCATCCCCTGCTCTGCGCCCGCCGAGCGTCGTAACGCTCAGCGTATGCGGAATGAGCAGCACGGAAAAGCGATCGCCGTCGACGTCGTTCACCGTGAGCGAAACGCCGTCGAGCGCTACGGAGCCTTTCTTGGCGACGAAGCGCGACAGAGCACGCGGCGCCTCGATCCAGAATCTGGACATGCGTGTTTCTTCAAACGGGCGTCCTTCGGGCGCCCTATCGCAGAAATCGTCGCGCGATATGGTGCGCGCGACGCCGTCGACATGGCCGGTGACGATATGGCCGCCGAGTTCGTCGCCGATCTTCAACGCGCGTTCGAGATTGACGCGCGTTCCGCAGGCCCATGTTCCGACCGTCGTGACGGCGAGCGTCTCGGCGGCGGCGTCGACCTCGAAGATCGTTCGCGCACCCTCGCGCGCGACGGCGACGACCGTCAGGCACACGCCCGAGCAGGCGATGGAGGCGCCCAGAGCGATGCCGTCGGGATCGTATGAACAGGCGATGCGCAGGTGGCGCAGTTCGCCGCGCGGCGTCATCGCAATAACTTCGCCCACATCGGTCACGATTCCGGTGAACATCAGTCGACCCGCGCGTATCGGGTCATGGTGTCGGCGCCGAGCGCGCGCGTTTCGATCAGACGGTAACGCGAATCGTCCTCGAGGGCGGCGCGCGCCGCAGGGGTCAGCGCGGGACGGCCTGCCCGCCCGAGCGGCTTGACGGCGGTGTGCAGGATGACCTCATCGGCAAGATCCGCGGCGAGCAGACTTTCGGCGACGCGCGGCCCGCCTTCGCTGAAGACGCGGGTGACGCCGCGATCTGCCAAAAGTCTTAGGGCGCTGGTAAGATCAAGCAGGCCTTCCCGCGTCGCGATGCGGACAACCTCTGCGCCGGTGGCGTTTTCAAACGCTTTGGCCGCTTCATCGGCGACGGCCGCTCCAGCGATCACGAGCAGCGGCGTTTCACGCGCCGTCGACGCCAGGCGCGATCGCGGCGACAGCGACAGCTTCTCGTCGAGCACGACGCGGAGCGGCTTGAGCCGCTGCATGCCCGGCAGGCGCACGGTCATCAGCGGATCGTCGTCGCGCGCCGTGCCGCCGCCGATCATGATCGCATCATGCAGCGATCGCTGCACATGCGTGAATGCGTCAGAGATAGGTCCGGTGATGTGCAGGCGCGGATCATGCGCGGCGCCTGCGGCGTAGCCATCCGCCGTCATGGCCAACTTAAGCGTCATCATCGGGCGGCGACGGGTGACGCGTAAAACGTGCCCGAGATGATCGGCGCGCGCCGCAGCGGCGCCGGGACCAATAAGGACCTCGATTCCCGCTTCACGCAATCGGGCGAAGCCGTCGCCCGAGACGCGCGGGTCGGGGTCCTCCAGCGCGGTGACGACGCGCGCGACGCCGCCGGCGATGATCGAGTCGACGCAAGGCGGCGTCGCCCCATGATGCGCGCAGGGCTCCAAAGTGACGTAAAGCGTTGCGCCGCGCGCCGCCTCGCCCGCCGCGGCCATGGCGATCGCCTCCGCATGCGGGCGCCCGCCCGGCGCGGTCCAGCCGCGGGCGATCACGACGCCGTCGCGCACAAGCAGCGCGCCGACCGCGGGATTGGGCGCGGTGCGGCCCAGATTGCGCCGGCCGAGCGCAAGCGCCGCCGCCATATAGGCGTCGTCGGTCGCGGTCTGCGGAAAGGCTTCGTGGATCGTCATGCCTTCTCTGGGTCGTCGGAGTCCGGTGCAAAAGCCGCGCCGTCGCCGCCGCTCTCCAATTCATCGATCACCGCGGAGAAGTCGCGAACTTCGCGGAAATCGCGATACACCGAGGCGAAACGCACATAGGCGACGGGGTCCAGCGAACGCAGGCCTTCGATGACCAATTCGCCGATCCGCTGACTTTCCACCTCGACTTCGCCGAGGCTTTCGAGCTGACGAACGATTCCGGAAATCATCTGCTCGACGCGGTCCGCCTCGACCGGACGCTTGCGCAAGGCGATTTCAACCGAGCGCGTCAACTTGTCGCGATTGAATGGCGCCCGCCGACCCGACTTCTTGACGACGATGATTTCGCGCAGCTGCACGCGCTCAAAGGTCGTGAAGCGGCCGCCGCAAGTCGGACAGACACGGCGACGCCGAATGCAGGACGAGTCCTCGGCAGGACGGGAGTCCTTCACCTGCGTGTCGACGGAGCCGCAATAGGGACAGCGCATGTGGGGCGCCTTTCCCCTCTCCCGCATGCGGGAGAGGGTGGCCCCGCGAAGCGGGGTCGGGTGAGGGCTATCACAGTCCATGCGACGGAGAGAACCCTCATCCGTCGCGCCTTCGACGTGGCGCCTTCTCCCGCAAGCGGGAGAAGGTTGGACACCCCGCTCAATAGATCGGGAACTTCGCGGTCAGCGCGTGAACCTTTTCCTTCACCGCGGCTTCCGTCGCGGCGTTGCCTTCTTCGCCCTTCGAGGAGAGGCCGTCGAGCACCTCGACGATCATCTGCCCGACCTCTTTGAACTCGTTCTGGGCGAAACCGCGCGAGGTCGCCGCCGGCGAGCCGAGACGAATGCCGGAGGTGACGAAGGGCTTTTCCGGATCGAAGGGAATGCCGTTCTTGTTGCAGGTGATGTGCGCGCGGCCAAGCGCGGCTTCCGCCGCCTTGCCGGTGATCTTCTTGGGGCGCAGATCGACGAGCATCAGATGGTTGTCGGTGCCGCCCGACACGATCGCGAGACCGGCGTCGACGAGCGTCTGCGCGAGCATTTGCGCATTGTCCTTGACCTGCTGCTGATAGGTCTTGAACTGCGGGGTCAGCGCCTCGCCGAACGCCACGGCCTTTCCGGCGATGACATGCATCAGCGGACCGCCCTGCAGGCCGGGGAAGACCGCCGAGTTGATCTTCTTGGCGATGGCCTCGTCATTCGTCAGCACCATGCCGCCGCGCGGACCGCGCAGCGTCTTATGCGTGGTGGTGGTGACGACATGCGCATGCGGCAGCGGCGACGGATGAAGTCCCGCGGCGACCAGACCGGCGAAATGCGCCATGTCCACCATGAAATAGGCGCCGACGCTGTCGGCGATCTTGCGGAAGCCTTCGAAGTCCCAGATGCGGGAATAGCCAGAGCCGCCCGCGATGATGAGCTTCGGCTTATGCTCGTTAGCGAGCGCGGCGACCTGCTCCATGTCGATGCGCTGATCGTCCTTGCGCACCGTATAGCTCACCGGCTTGAACCAGCGGCCGGAGACATTGACCGGCGACCCATGCGTCAGATGACCGCCGGCGGCGAGATCCAGCCCCATGAAGACGTCGCCCGGCTGAAGAAGCGCGAGGAACACCGCCTGATTGGCCTGCGAGCCGGAGTTGGGCTGCACATTGGCGAAACCGCAGTCAAACAGCTTCTTGGCGCGGTCGATCGCGAGAGTCTCGGCGATGTCGACGAATTGGCAGCCGCCGTAATAGCGCTTTCCCGGATAGCCCTCGGCATATTTGTTGGTGAGAACCGAGCCCTGGGCCTCCAACACCGCCTTTGAGACAATGTTCTCCGACGCGATCAGTTCGATCTCATGCCTCTGGCGGCCGAGTTCGAGTTCGATCGCCTTCGCGATTTCCGGATCGGAAGCGCTGAGGGAGGCGGTGAAGAAACCGGATTGGCTCATTGGATAGACCTCTATGCCTAACGGCGCTGAACGAAAACAAAAACCGGCTCCCGGTCTTATCGGCGAAGCCGGTCCTTAGGACGCGCATCGTGAGACGCGTCGCTTATCACGGCGAAGCCGCGACGGGAAGAGCGGCCGTCGTCGCGGGTCTAAGCCCAAGCCAAGTCTCGCGCGTGCTTCGTCAGCCCAGTTTTGTTGTGGGGGCTTTGGGTGGGCCGCGCAAGCTTCGCACGCCAGCGTCTCCGTTTCCTGAAGCGCCAAAATGACGCATGTTGCGCTCGCCCAAATCGCCAGAAATAACGCGTCGCCGCATCGCCATATTTTCGCTTCAAACGAGCGTTTGAATTTCAATCAGTCGTTTTAAACGGAGGTTCGTCATGAGCGATCATCTGGAAACAAAATTTGCCGCGCTTAGCGCCAAGTCACGCAGGCTGCTCATCGATGCCGCGGTCTGCTTCGTCGCGACCTGGCTCATCGCTTTCCTGCCGCCGCAATGGAAGAATGGCGAAGCGTTGAAGGAAATCGCTTTCACGACCGACCCGGTGAGCGGCAAAATCATCGACCGGATCGCTTCCGCGGAGACGGAGCGCCCATCCTTGAAGTTGAAAAACGCTTCGCCGGCTCCGGCGCTGTTCGCCGTCTATCCGCAGGAGCGCATCTCGGATTGGTCGAACGAAGCCGCCGCTGAACAGACGGAGACGATCCCTGTCAGGCCGACGAAAGTCGTCGCCTTGCGCAGGCCGTCTCCGGAAAAGAGAAACCCTGTCGAGTCGACGCCGCCGGCGCTTCCGACCACCAACGCCGAGCCGCCCGCCTCTCCCCAGACGATGGGCGAGAACGCGGAGCAACAGGAACGGAGTTTGTTGGCCAAGCTCGACCCGACAGGGCTCTCATCCAAATTGGCTCCGCTCGGCCGCAAGGCGTGGAATGGCGCGACGTCGCTCGGCGGCGCAGTGACTAGCCTCGTCAACCTATATCCTTTTTGAGGATGATGCCTTGAGTAATCTGGATCAGGCGCGCGTCGCGTCTCGCTCGACGGAGACGACGCGCGCCGCGCTCATCAAAGCGGCGACGTCGGTCTTCGCGGAATATGGGTATGACGGCGGCTCGGTGCGGCTCATCACCCAAAGGGCGATGGCCAACCAGGCGGCCGTCAATTACCACTTCGGCGGCAAGGACGGACTTTATCGCGAAGTGTTGATCGCCGCGACGCGCGCCTTCGAAGAGAATGCGTTCTTGGACCCCGAAGAGCTCGATGCGCTTTCGCCTGAGGACGCGCTCCGACGCTATCTGCATCAGTTTCTGCTGCCGCTCGTCAAGCGCGATCGCGTCAGCCGCTTTCTGCGCATCTTCGCCTGGGAAAGCGTGCAGCCGAGCGAAGTCTTCAGCGCCTTCATCGCGCATTCGCCACCCCGCATCTTTCGTTTGGCGGAACGGGTCGTACGGCGGTTCCTGCCGCAAGACGCCTCCGCGGAGACCGTCACATTCGCGATGCTGTGGCTTGCCCAGCAGCCGATGTTCTTCGTGCGAGACGCGGAGCGGCTGGCGCAGCCGCCCTTCTCGCTCAAATTCGACGAAGAGGCGCTCGAGCGGCTCGTCGACACGCTGGCGGGCTTAAGTCTTCGTGGACTCGCCGGAGTCTAAACCTGACCAATCGCTCCCGTCCGCTCGCGGCGCGTCTTAGGGAACAAACATGACAGCTCTGCTGCACAGCAATTATTTCTCCGCGGTCCTGACCGAGACCCAAAAGGCTCTGGAGTTCTCCGCAAACGTCCTCATTCTCGCCGCGACCGTGGCGCTCGTCGGGGCGTTCTTGGCGCTGATCAAGGGCGCCTAGCCCTTTGCGCCGGCCGGGCGCCGCGTCTTGTCGTCGTCGCGCAAACAAGGCATGTTTCAACTCGCCCCAAGCAACACATGGGTGATGAAAGTGAACATTGCAGCGGCGTTGTTAGCGGTTACGACCGCCTCGGTTTTTGCAAATTCGGCGCAAGCGAAGCCTTTGACGCTGCTCTGCCGCCATAGCGACAATCTCTATGCAGCCCCCTATACGGTCGCCTATTCCCCGATCAGTTCGACGCTCGCGATAGTGGACGATGGACGAACCGACGCATACGCCGTCGAAGACATTGCAAGAGAGAACGGGGGATACATCATTCAGGCCTATGGCAAGCTGCTGAACGCGCACATTACGCTCATCACTTCGCTTCCGAGGCAGATCCTTTATTCAGGCGCCTTCACCAACGACGTCTTCGCGATCGATTACTGCAGGTGAGCGGTTTTCTTCGCCGCTGTCGGCGGCCTACGCCGCTCGCTTCTGATAGTCCTTCACATCCGAGAATGTGATCGCCGGATTGCGTTCGGCGTCATAGTTGAGCTGGAACGCCGACGAACTCATGAACACCGGCGACCCGTCGAGATCGTCGGCGATGCTGGAGCCGTTCGAATCGATGAAGCTTTTCAGCTTCGCTGGGTCGTCAGATGCAATCCAGCGGCAGATGGCGAAGCGCGACTGCTCATAGCGCGTCTGCAATCCATATTCCCCCTGGAGCCGCGTCGCCAGCACATCGAGCTGCAGCGCGCCGACGACGCCGACGATCGAACCGGAGCCGTCATGCGGCGTGAAGACTTGCACGACGCCCTCTTCCGCAAGCTGCTGCAAGGCTTCGCGCAGCTTCTTCGCCTTCATGGCGTCGCCGATGAGAATGCGGCGCAGGATTTCCGGCGCGAAGCTCGGCACGCCGCGAAAGACGATCTCCTCGCCCTCGGTCAGCGTGTCGCCAATGCGCAGTTGTCCGTGATTGGGCAAGCCCACAACGTCGCCGGCGTATGCTTCGTCGGCGATCGAGCGGTCGCGCGCAAAGAAGAACTGCGGGGCGTTGATCGGAATATTCTTGCCCGTGCGAATGAGTTTCGCCTTCATGCCGCGCGTGAGCCGGCCCGAGCAGACGCGCATGAAGGCGATGCGATCGCGATGGTTCGGGTCCATATTCGCCTGGATCTTGAAGACGAAGCCGGTCATCTTCGGCTCCTTCGCCTCGACCAGACGCTTGTCCGCCTCCTGCGCGCGCGGGCTCGGCGCATATTCCGCCATCGCGTCGATCAGATCGCGAACGCCGAAGTTGCGCAGCGCGCTGCCGAAGAAGACGGGCGTCAAATGGCCTTCGCGGAAAGCCGAAAGATCGAACGGCTTGTTGCCCTCTTCGGCGAGCATCGCCTCCTCGCGCCATTCATTAGCGCCGCCCGGCAGGAGCGTATCGAAGAGCGGATCATCGAGCCCGCTCGTTTGCAACGGTTCGGCGTCCTCGTCGATCCGCCGAACCGTTTTCGTCGCGAAGCGGTAGGTGCCGGCAAAGCTTCTGCCCGAACCGATCGGCCAGGTGATCGGCGTCGCGTCGAGCGCGAGAGTCTTCTCGATTTCGTCGATGAGATCGAAAGGATCGCGCGCCTCGCGGTCGAGCTTGTTGATGAAGGTGACGATCGGAATGTCGCGCAAGCGGCAGACTTCAAAGAGCTTGCGCGTGCGCGCCTCGATGCCCTTGGCGGCGTCGATCACCATCACCGCGGCGTCGACGGCGGACAGCGTGCGGTAGGTGTCTTCCGAAAAGTCCTCGTGGCCTGGCGTATCGAGCAAATTGAAGACGCAACCGCCGTATTCGAACGTCATCACCGAGGTGACGACCGAGATGCCGCGTTCGCGCTCGATGCTCATCCAGTCCGAGCGCGTCTGCTGGGCGTTACGCTTGGCCTTGACGGCGCCGGCAAGCTGAATCGCGCCGCCGAACAGCAGCAGCTTTTCGGTGAGCGTCGTCTTGCCGGCGTCGGGATGCGAGATGATCGCAAACGTCCGCCGCCGCGAGACTGGGTCGCGAGTGGTGGGAATGGTCAAGGCTAGCTCGGGTCAGGAAGAAAAGTCAGGCATTCGACTTATCGACAAGCGCCGCCGCCTGCAATCCCGTTGCTCTTTCGACCGCAGTCAAGGCCCGGCTTGTCCCGGCCGCGACAAGCGCGGGCATGGCCGGCGTTCTTTCGCTTTTCTCAGGTAGCGATTCACGCCGCAAGATCGCGCAAGACTTCGGGACGAAGCTCGGCGATTTGTGGAGCGTCATCGCGGCGCCCGAGGGGTTGGCGGCCTTGCTCCCAATCCTGCAAGGTCCGCACGGAAACGCCAAGCAGCGCCGCTTCTTGAATAACCAACATATCTATATATAATGGATTTTTTTGGAAAATCAGCCATGCGCCGCTTCACCACCGTAGACCTCGATAAAAATCTCGGCGACGTCAAAGCCGTCGCAGCGCGCGAGCCTGTTGTCATCACCGAGCATCGGAAGGATCGTTTTGTCATGATGTCGATCGAAGACTTCAACCGCCTGCGCGCGGGCGCCGACGTGCAACATGTTTTTGGCGCCGGAGAAACGCCGCCTGCTCTCGCCGATCTGCTGACCAAGGAAATCGACCGCGTTTTGGATCAGTAGATTGGCTGACGCGCCGAAACTTTCGACCGGCGAGATTGTCTCGGCTTATCCCTATCTTTGGCTCTGGCAACGTGATCGCGGAGAAACGGACGGCCGAAAGGAACGCCCCGTCTGCGTCGCCGTTGCAGCAAAAGGCCCGGATGCGCTCACCCATCTTGCATTGCTCGCGATCACCGGAACGCCGCCGCGGGACGACCAGGAGGCCGTGGAAATACCGCCGCTCGAAATTCGCCGACTCGGATTGAACGAGCACAAACAGGCTTGGGTCGTTGTCTCGGAATATAATTACGACGTTCTCGAGCGATCCTTTTCGCTCGATCCATCTCGCAGGGACAAACGAAGATTGTCGCCCGGCTTTTTGAAAGTCGTGCTGCGCGCATTTCGTCCGACGCTGGGGTCGGCGCAAACGCGCGTTGACCGGCTTTAGCGGCTCAGCCGAAATCCTCCGCCAGCGATGCGCGCGTCGCTTCTGACAACACGGCCATATGGCTGTAGCTGGGATGCGACAGGCCCAAAATCACCCGCGTGTTCGGCTCCCTGAACGCCGCAATCTGCGCCTGCGTAAAGGGAAAGTGCACGAATTGCACGCTGCTCGCCTTGCCTTCAGACGTGGTGCGATCCTGATCCTGCTCGGCCTTGCCGACGACGCGCTCGCCGCCGACTTCGATGGAGGCCGTCTCCTCCACTCCGCCGAGTTGCGACAATACGCGCGCCCGCCGCAGCGCGTCGTCGATCTCGATCATGAATGTCGCGACGAGTTCCTTGCCTTTGGGCACCAGCGGATTATAGGCCGCAAGCTCATCGGCGAGTTGCGCCGCGCCGCCTTTTTCGATGTGCAGCATCTCCTGCACCTGTATCCACATCGTGTCGAAATTCTCGAAGTAGAAGGTGACGTAAGGTCCGACCTCGACCCGGCGGTTGCGCTTGATCGCGGTGAGGCGCTTGCGATGTTCGGCGCGGTCCTTGGCGTATTCCGCCCAGGGGAGAATATCGGCGGGGGTCAGTTGGTGACGATCTGTCATGAGGCGCCTCGCATCTAACACCCTCCCCTCGAGGGGGAGGGTCGAAGCGCGAAGCGCTTCGGGGTGGGGTGACTACAACGAAAACGAGGGGCGGGCCACCCCACCCCGCGCCTTCGGCGCGACCCTCCCCCTCAAGGGGAGGGTAAGGTTCGGGTCCAGCCGCTACGGGTTTGACAACCCGTAAGCTCTCGCCATCAGCACGATCGGATGGCCGACGCGTTCCGGCTTCGGCGTCTCGCCGCCGAGCGTCTCGATCTCCTGTTCGATATGCAGTCCGGCAAGCGGGCATTCGGAAACGACGTGCTTCTTGTCGGCGTTCTGCAACTGCCGCGCGGCGGGCTTGCCCACCTTCATCGCCGTTTCGAAATTGCCCTTCTTGTAGCCCCAGGCGCCGCCATGGCCCGAGCAGCGCTCGACCACGGCGACATCGGCTTCAGGGATCAGCGCAAGCAGCTCGGCGCCTTTCTGGCCGATATTCTGGGCGCGCGAATGACAGGAGACATGGAAGGCGACGCCCCCATCGAGCGGCGCCATGCCTTCGGCCAGCCCCTCTTTGCGCGCGATGTCGACGACATATTCGGAAAGGTCGAATGTCGCCTCAGCCAAACGCTTGACGCTTTCGTCCTCCGGCAGAATCAGCGGCCATTCGAATTTCAGCATCAGCGCACAGGACGGCACCGGCGCAACAATGTCGTAGCCCTGGTCGATGTAGGGCGCGAAGGCCGCGGCGACCTTGCGCGCCGCCTCCGCCACGTCGTCGAGCATCCCCTGTTCGAGCTTCGGCATGCCGCAGCAGGCCGGATGCACGACTTTGGTCTCGACGCCGTTCCTCGCGAGCACGGCGAGCGCCGACATGCCGATCGACGTATCGTTGTAGTCGCCGTAGCAGGTGGCGTAGAGCACCGCCTTGCGCGCCTTGGCCGGCGCCGAGTCGTTCCGCGCGGGCGGATTCGCAGTCGCCTGCGCTTCAAGCGTCTTGCTCGCGTATTTTGGCAGCTCGGCGTTGCGATCGACGCCCGCGACTTTCTCTTCGAGGCCGCGCATCGTCGTGTTGTCGCGGCGCGTCGCCCAATTGGCCGCGCCTGAGATCAGCGTCGCCCATTTGCCGTAGCGGTCAGTGTCGGCAAGCGCGCGATCGACCGCGGGCACGCCGTTCTTTTTCGCTTCGACCGCGCGGTAGCGCAGGATCAGATGCGGAAAGTCGATGTTGAACTCATGCGGCGGCACATAGGGGCACTTCGACATGAAACACATGTCGCAGAGGGTGCAGGCGTCGACGACCTTCTTGAAGTCCGCGCTCGCGACAGTGTCGAGCTCGCCGCTTTTCGATTCGTCGATGAGATCGAACAGCCGCGGGAAGGAGTCGCACAGATTGAAACAGCGCCGGCACGTGTGACAAATATCGAAAACCCGGCGCATTTCCGCGTCGAGCTTCGCATCGTCATAGAAATCGGCGCTCCGCCAATCCAGCGGATACCGGATCGGAGCCTCGAGGCTGCCTTCTCTCATCTTTGCTGTTCCAAAACACAACGGCCGTCATGGCCGGGCTTGTCCCGGCCATCCACGCGGGGATGCTGCGGAGCGGTCGCCGCACGACAGGGATGCTGAAGCCCAGCCGCTGGCGCGCGGGTCAGGCTCTGAGCCTTTCGCCGGTCCCATCGCGTGGATGGCCGGGTCAAGCCCGGCCATGACGCGAAGGACGTAATTCTCTGCTTACTTCAGTTCGTCCAGGGCGCGCTGGAAGCGGCCGGCATGCGAACGCTCGGCCTTGGCGAGCGTCTCGAACCAGTCGGCGATCTCCTCGAAGCCCTCGTCGCGGGCGGAGCGCGCCATGCCGGGATACATGTCCGTATATTCGTGGGTTTCCCCGGCGACGGCGGCCTTGAGGTTATCGGCGGTCTTGCCGATCGGCAGGCCGGTCGCAGGGTCGCCGACGACCTCCAGGAACTCCAGATGGCCATGGGCGTGGCCGGTCTCGCCTTCGGCGGTGGAGCGGAACACGGTGGCCACGTCATTGTAGCCCTCGACGTCGGCCTTTTGAGCGAAATAGAGATAACGGCGATTCGCCTGCGATTCGCCGGCGAAGGCGGCCTTCAAATTTTCTTCGGTCTTGCTGCCCTTGAGCATAGCCATTTTCTTGCCTCCGAGTATTCGAGTCGGCGCGGCCGTTAGGCCGCGACACAGGAATTAGAATAATTCAAAACTAGCTTCTGTCCAACCAAAATCCGGCGCGGCGGCGCGGGGATTCGTCGCAGGCGCCTTGGACGCGTTCGCGCGCGCGGCGGCTCTATTTGACGCCGACCACCATGGAATCCGGTCCCGTCAGATGCTCGACCCGGGAGCTGGAGAACCCGGCTTCCTTCATCCAGCCCTCGCAGTCGCCCCCCGTAAAGTCGAAGCCGCCGTCGGTCTCGATCAGCATATTGAGGCTCATCAGCAGGCCGAAAGCGTTCTCGCGACGATCATTATCGATCATGGCTTCATAGACGATCAGCGCGCCGCCTTCTGGAAGGGCGTTGAAGGCCTTCTTCAACAGCATCCGCTTTTGCTCGATATCCCAGTCATGAAGGATGTGCCCCATGATGATGACGTCGGCTTGGGGCAGATCGTCCTTGAAAAAGTCGCCGGGATAGAACCGCAGTCGCTCCGCGAGCCCGTTGGCGGCGACAAATTCTTCGAATATCGGTCCGACTTGGGGAAGATCGAAGCCGCCGCCCGAAAGATGCGGATGCGCTCGCGCGATCGTGACGGGAACCATGCCCTGCGCGGCGCCGACGTCGACGAAGGTCCGATAGTCCCGCCAGGAGAATTTGTCGGCGATCGCCTGGGCGGCTCCGGCGCTCACGCCGCTCATCGCGGAGAGGAAGCCGCGCAGACGTTGCGGATCGGCGTAGAGGGCCGCGAAAAGATCGCTGGCGTCCTGATCTTCGCTCTGTCGGCGACCGGTTTTCAGCGCCTCAGACAGATGTCCCCAGCTCTCATAGAGACGCGCATTGGCCATCTCCAGCAGCCCGCCGACATAGCTCGGCCGTCCGCGCACAAGGAAGAAATCCGTCTCGGGCGTATTGGCGTAGCGCCCGGCCGCATCGCGCTCCAGAACTTTCATTGCTACAAGCGCGTCGAAAAAATCGTGCGCGGAGCGCTTGTGCAACCCGAGCTTCGTCGTCAGCGTCGCAAGCTCGGCGGGGCCGTCGGCGAGCGCGTCGAAGACGCCGAGCTCCACCGCAGAAAGCAGCGTCTTGGCGTTCCAGAACGACATGCCGAGCGCGAGAAGTTTTTCAGGAGAAGGCTTGAGCATGGCGCGACAATCTCGCGAGCGGCGTCATGACACAAGAGTCGCTCAGCCCTTGTGACGTCCTTCGAACGGGTTCTCCCCCGACTTTTTCGAAATCCTGATCGGCACGCCGGGAAGGTCGAAGGTCTTGCGCAGACCGTTGATCAGAAAGCGCTCGTAACTCGTCGGCAGCTCGTCGAGCTGATTGCCGAAGAGCACGAAATGCGGCGGCCGCGATTTGGCTTGCGTCATGTAGCGTATCTTGATGCGCCGCCCCGAGACCGCCGGCGGCGGCGTCTCCTCGATTTGCGTCAGCAGCCATCGATTGAGTCGCCCCGTCCCTATGCGCTTGTTCCAAATTTCGTGAACCGCGAGGATCGCTTGCATGAGCTTGTCGAGCCCCTGCCCCGTCGCGCCCGACACCGGAACCACCGGACAGCCGCGCAGCTGCGCCAGCAGGCGTTCTGCATCTTCGCGCAGCTTGATGAGCGTCGCGTCGCGGTTCTCGACGAGGTCCCATTTGCCGAGCGCAATGACGACGGCGCGCCCCTCGCGCGCCGCGAGGTCGGCGATCGAGAGATCCTGCTTCTCGAAAGGGATCGTCGAATCGACAAGCAGCACGACGACTTCCGAGAATCGCACCGCGCGCAGCGCGTCGGCGGCCGACAGCTTTTCCAGCTTGTCCACGACGCGGGCGCGCTTGCGCAGACCGGCCGTGTCGAAGAGCTTCATCTTCCGGTCGCGCCACACGAAATCGACGGAGATCGAATCGCGCGTGATTCCGGCTTCGGGTCCCGTCAGCAGGCGCTCCTCGCCGAGAATGCGGTTGATGAGCGTCGATTTTCCGGCGTTGGGCCGTCCAACGACCGCGATGCGCAGCGGCTTCGTGACATCGAGGTCGCTGCCGTCCTCATCGTCGTTGCGCAGATTTTCTTCAATGGCGACGTCGTCTTCGAAAGGTTCGGCGGTCTCCTCGGGCAGAGCCTCGCGCAGCGCGTCATAGAGCGCGCTCATGCCTTCGCCATGCTCGGCGGAAAACGGCACGGGATCGCCAAGACCCAGCGAAAAGGCATCGTAGACGCCTGGCCCGCCGGCCTTTCCTTCCGCCTTATTGGCGATCAGAATAACCGGCTTGCCGGCGCGACGGACGAGATCGGCGAAATATTTGTCGTCGGGCGTGACGCCAACGCGCGCGTCGATGAGAAAGAGAATTGCGTCGGCGGAGAGGATCGCGTTCTCTGTCTGGGCGCGCATGCGCCCTTCCAGAGTCGGTCCCCGGCCTTCCTCCAGCCCGGCCGTGTCGATGATGGTGAAGCGCAGATCTGCGAGCTTGGCTTCGCCCTCCCGGCGATCGCGGGTGACGCCGGGACGGTCATCGACAA
Organism: Methylocystis sp. H62; assembly: GCF_015709515.1. Lineage (GTDB taxonomy): Bacteria > Pseudomonadota > Alphaproteobacteria > Rhizobiales > Beijerinckiaceae > Methylocystis. Next base: position 84,059 of record NZ_JADNQZ010000049.1, on the reverse strand, counting down.
GCGCCAGCTTCTTGCCGGTCAGCCGGTTGAACAGCGTCGATTTGCCGACGTTCGGCCGGCCGATGATCGCGAGCGAAAAGGACATGACTCGTTTCTCGCTGCGCTGCCCGCCCCTTCGCCAACTATTTCGAGGGCTTCACCTCGAACGGCGCCTCGCCGGACGGCGCAGCGCCTTCCTGTTCCGGCTCGATCACCGGCGTCACGGTGACATTGCCGCCGCTCGCGGCTCCCCCGGCTCCCGCCGTCGGCGCCGCCGCCGGCTTGGGTCCGCGTTTCGCGTGCAGCAGCCCCTGATAGGCCGCAGCGCGCTGACGCACGGATTGCGGAGCGTCGCGATCGCTGAGCAGAACGTTGAAGTCCCTCTCGGCCTCTTCGAAATCGTCATTGGCCAGCGCGTCGAGACCATTCAATTCTTGCGCCGAGAAGCGGAAGGCGCCGTTCGAGGTCATCATGGGCCCGAGCGCGCGTTCCATTTTCTGGCGGTCGCCGCTCTCGAGGATGATCAGCGCGGCGCGCAGCAGCGCGACTTCCTGATTCAGTTTGTCGACATTCTTGTCGTCGGCGATCGCCTCCAATTCCTGGAGCGCGCGCGCTCTGTCTTCGCGCAGTTCCGCAGCCCGGATGCGCGCGAGCGCCGCATAGCCTTTGGGAGCGTCCTTGGCGACAGCGTCGAAAGCGGCCGCTGCCTCTTGAGCCTTGCCTTCGTTGGCGAGCGCGATCGCGGCTTCAAAACGGGCGTTCGCGGCTTCCGCCGTTTTTTGACGGTTGGTCTGGTAATAGCTCCACGCGCCGGTCGCAGCGACGATCAGCACGGCGAAGATCAGGATCGGCGTGTGATAGCGCCGCCAAAGGTCCGCCGCCTTGTCGCGCCGGACATCTTCATCGACCTCATGGAAAATATCGGACATGTGCGCCAGACCCTTGACTCCGCCCGAAAAAACCGGGCTGACCGCAGCCGATAGCATAGGCGGCGGCCAAATGCGAGCGAAGCCGGCTAGTCGATTTCCTTCTTGGCGGCGCTCGCCCGCCACACGACGCCGCCGACGTCGTCGGCCACCAGCAGCGCGCCGCGCTTATCGACGATGACGCCGACCGGCCTGCCCCGCGCTTCGCCGCGCTCGTTCAGAAAGCCGGTCAGCACCTCTTTCGGGGCGCCCACCGGCGCGCCATTCTCGAACTTTACAAAAATGACGCGGTAGCCCACGCGGGGACTGCGATTCCACGATCCATGCTGGCCGATGATCGCGCCGTTCTGGAACGGCCCGAGGGCGGAATCGCCGACGAAGGTGAATCCAAGCGAGGCAGTGTGAGAGCCGAGCGCATAGTCCGGCCGGATCGCCTGCTTGACGAGTTCCCGATCCTGCGGCTGCACGCGCTCGTCGACATGCTGTCCGAAATAGCTATATGGCCAGCCGTAAAAGGCGCCGTCGCGCACCTTTGTCATGTAGTCGGGCACCAGATTGTCGCCGATCTCGTCGCGTTCGTTCACCGCGACCCAGAGGTCGCCTGTCGCGGGGTTCCAGTCCATCCCGACTGGGTTGCGCAGTCCCGAGGCGAAAACCCGCGTGTCGCCGGTCGCTTGATCGATCTCCAGAATGTCGGCGCGATTATGCTCTTCCTCCATGCCATTCTCGCCCGCATTGGAGTTGGACCCGACGCCCACGTAAAGACGCGAGCCCACAGGATCCGCGACAAGGCTCTTCGTCCAGTGATGATTGCGTCCCGCAGGCAGATCCACGACCTTCTCCGGCTGCGCTTCGATGCGCGTGTCGCCTTCCTTATACGGAAAGCGCACGAGCGAATCGGCGTTGGCGACGTAAAGCTGATCGCCCACCAGCGCCATGCCGAAGGGCGAACTGAGATTTTCCAAAAAAATCTCCTTCGTCTCGGCCACGCCGTCGCCATCTGCGTCACGTAGCAGCGTGATGCGGTTGGCGCTCGGCTTATTCGAGCCGGCCTGGCGCATATAAAGGCCCATGAAGAAGCCGCGAACCCCGCCGCCGCCTTCGTTTTCGGACTTGGGCGGCGCATCGGTTTCGGCGACGAGAATGTCGCCATTCGGCAATTCGTACAGCCAGCGCGGATGATCGAGCCCCGTCGCAAAAGCTTCAACGCCCAGCCCCTCGGCGGGCGTGGGTTTTTCGCCGCTTGGCCAGCCCACGGCGCGCGCGATATTCACGTAAGGAAAGGCGCCGGTCGGATGCGGCGACGGCAGCGTCGGATTGGGTCCATAGCCAGCGCTCTCTGGCATTTCGGGGCCGCGATCGCAGGCGGCGAGCGCGGTCGCGGTCAGCGCGAATAGAAATCTCCAGAAAAAATTCGCCGCCATGGCGCCTTCTCCCCAAACGAACCCCGGTAAATACGAGAAGCCGCAGCTTCAACCATCGACAGCCGGCGACGAAGACAAATATGTTGTCGACGACGCCGCTAAGATGGCGCGGCGGAGCTAATTCTCAAGCCCTCGCCAGTCCATACTACGCTGGAACGCAAATGAGTCGAAAGACCGGACGCGTCTATGTCGGCGTCGGCGGCTGGAATTACGCCCCCTGGCGCGAATCCTTTTATCCCGCTGACCTCGCGCATAAGCGCGAACTCGAATATGCGAGCCGCAAGCTCGCCTCCATTGAAATCAACGGCACCTATTATCGCACGCAGAGCGCCGCGAGCTTCGCCAAATGGCGCGACGAAACGCCCGAAGATTTCATTTTCAGCGTCAAGGCGCCGCGCTTCGCGGTGATGCGCAAGACGCCACGAGAAGCGGGAGAGTCGATCGACCGCTTTTTCGCAAGCGGCGTGATGGAGCTTGGGGACAAACTCGGACCCATCTTGTGGCAGTTCCTGCCCAACAAGAAATTCGACGCGGGGTTCTTCGACGCCTTTCTTTCCCTGCTGCCAAAGAACATCGGCGGCCTACCGCTGATGCACGCGATTGAGCCGCGCCATGAGAGCTTCAAGACGGCTGAATTCATCGCGCTGGCGCGTCAGCATGGGGTCGCCATCGTCGTCGCTGGCGATTCAAAATATCCGCTTATCGCCGATCTGACGGCGCCCTTCGTCTATGCGCGCATCATGGGAACGCGTCCCGATGCTCCACTCGGCTATGACGATAACGCGCTCGAGCAATGGACGCAGCGTGCGCGACAATGGGCGAGCGGCGCTGCGCCGGGCGGGCTTGACTATGTCGCGCGAACGCAACAGAAGGCGGCGACGCCCCGCGACGTCTTTCTCTACGTCATCAGCGGCGCTAAGGAACGCAACCCCGCCGCCGCCATGGCGCTGATCGAGCGAATGTCGCGTTAAAGGTCGATGTCCACCCATATTGCCGCATGATCCGACGCTGCGTCTTCCTTTCGGGCGACTTCGGGATAGGCCTCCCAGCGTTTTGCGCGCGCGCCGGGCCACATGCCTTTGCGAAACACGCCGCCGCCCTTGACCCTTTCGAACAGCGCCGGCGACAGCAGAATGAAGTCGATCTTGTTGTCCGCGGCGCAACTGCCGTAGGTGCCTGGGAAACCGCCGTCATCAAATTTCGGATGCAAAAAGATGTCCTTCAGATCCGTGCCTTCGATGAGAGGATTCAAAGGTTCGCTGTCCGGCGTGTCGTTGAAGTCGCCCATCACGACGATGTTCTTGATCCCCATGGCGATGCGCTCGTCGTAGATCTCCGCGACGCGTTTCGCCTGCGCGCGACGTTTGGCGTTGGATGATTGCTGCGAGCCGAAACCCTTGCTCTTGAAGTGATTGAGCATCACCAGCAGGCGCGCGCCGGACGGCGACGACACCTCGAACTCGGCGCAATCACGCGAAAAGATCGGATTGCGCTCGTCCAGCATTTCGTCGACGTGGCTGCGCAGCACGCCGATGGGAAACCCCTGCCGCGTCAACAGGCCGACGTCGATGCCGCGCGTGTCGTTGCCGTCGATCACCATCGCGTGCCGGAACGCCTCGCCGCCGAGCGCAGCGACGACGTCCGCGTTGAAATCCCGCAGCACCGGCCGGCTCTCGACTTCGACGACGCCGAGAACGTCCGCCTCGATATCTCTCATCACCCGCGCCGTATTCCGCATCGCCTGTTCGTCGACGGGCTCGTCGCGCAACTCCAGCGAGCCGACCCAATCGGCGCGCCCGCTCGCGACAATCTCAACGCCGCCTGACTTGGGGCGTTTGATCAGTCCGCCCCTGTTGCGCCGCAGGATCACGAAATCGCCGATGTCGGATTTTTCCAAATCGAGTTCAATGACAAGTTTTGCCATGCGCTTCTTGTCGGCGGCGCTGTATGAGGGCTGCGCTAGCAGCGCATTCAACTCCGCGAACCTCTCGAGAATAGGCTTGCCTTGAGAAAGGCTCTTAAGATTCATGGCGCGTGCGCGATCGAAAAGATTCTCGACATTGTATGAGGCGAGTCTCATGAAATCCCCCAAGCGCAAAAAACAACAGAATGCGCTGAAGGCTAAAGCTCGACGCGCGCCGTGACAAGCGCATGACGGGCGACATGCTACGCCGGGGCCGAACTCGGCTTTTCGCCTGCGCCTTCCGGAGGACGCGCTTGCTTGAGCGCAATCTTCGTCGCGAACGCGGCGCCGACAAGCCCCAACGCGCCCAACCAGGCGGTCGCCTGAAAACCGGCGCAGAAGGCGTCGCGCGCGGCGGAGAGCGTCCGCTCAGCCTGCTCGGCGGGCAAGAATTTGACCGCATCCGCCGCGCCGCCAAGCGTCGCGCCGGCCGCCCGAGCGATGTCCGCCGACAGCCCCGCGACGACGGCGGCCATTTTTGCTCGATAGATCAGCGTGCCGAGACTGCCGAGCGCGGCGATGCCAAGGGCGCCGCCGAGTTCGATCGCCGTTTCCGACAAGGCTGACGCCGCGCCGGCGCGCTCGGGCGGCGCCGATGTGACGATGATTTCCGTCGTCAGCGCGATCACCGGCGTGAAGCCGACGAGGAGCAGAGACGATAGAAGCACCCCGTAGAATCCAGCCGCCAGCGCGAGGCCGACGAATCCAGCCGCGGCGACGATGAGCCCGCCGGCGAGAAGATTGACCGGCGCGATGCGGCGCGCCAGCGCGGGCGTGGCGAAGGAGCCGATCATGAAGACGATCGCCGACGGCGTCGACCACAACCCTGCATCGAGCGGCGTCAAACCAGCAACGAGCTGAAAATACTGTGCGAGCAGAATGAACGACCCGAACATGAAGAAGACGCCGAGCATGTTGATGCAAAGCGCGGTGTTCAGCGACCGCGAGCGAAACAGCGCGAGATCGATCAAAGGATCTTCGAGCCGCGACTGTCGGCGCAGGAACAGGAACGCGAGCGCGACGCCTGCCGCCACCGCTCCGATCGCGTCGGCGCCGAAGCCCGCCTCGGCGGCGCGCTTCAATCCGTAAACGAAGGACAGCACCGCCGCGAGCGACAGAAGCGCGCTCGCGATATCCAATCGGCCCGCCTTGGGATCGCGATATTCCGGCAGTAGCATCGGCCCGAGCACAAGCAGCAGGACCATCACCGGGACGCCCGCGAGAAAGACCGAACCCCAGCCGAAAGATTGGATCAGCGCGCCGCCGACGAGCGGCCCGATGATGGCGCCGGCGGAGAAGCTCGAAATCCACATGCTGACCGCAAAGGTGCGTTCCGACGGATCGCGGAACATGTTGGCGAGCAGCGACAGCGTCGACGGCGCGAGGGTCGCTCCCGCAACGCCGAGCGCGGCGCGCGCAAAAATCAGCATCTGCGCCGATTTCGAGAATGCCGCCAGGATCGATACGGCGCCGAACGCCGCGGCGCCCAGCAGCAGCACCTTGCGCCGGCCGAGGCGATCGCCGAGCCCGCCCATGATCATCAGGAAGCCGGACACCATGAAGCCGTAGATGTCGATGATCCACAGCAGCTGCGACGCGCTCGGCCGCAGCTCCGCCGTCAGCGCCGGAATGGCGAGATTGAGCACCGTGAAGTCCATCGCATAGACCAGGCAGGGCAGAGCGAGGATGGCGAGCCCGATCCACTCCCGGCGGGTCGCCTTGAGCGAAGGATCGGATGCGTCTGGCGCGGCGCTGTGCAAGGAGTCGCTCCGTCGGCCCTCTTGGGCGTGAGCGCGCAGCGTTTATCGGTTTTGCTGAATGACATCAATAAACGCCCCCTGCCCGGCGTCGCAGCGAGCCTTGAAAGCACGATCGAGTCTTGAAGATCGCACGCGCGCTTGACATCCGCGAGAGGCAAATGTCATACACTATGACATGACGTCACATGAACTGACATCTCTTCGCGAGGCCCACAAGGATCATACGCGAATGCGTATTCTCGACGCCACGATCGACGAGATGCGCGAGGCAAAGCTGGACGCCCTCACCATCGCCAAAGTGGCCGAGCGGGCAAAGGTGACCGAGCGAACGGTCTACCGTCACTTCCTGACCCGCGAGGATCTCTTGAAGGCGGTCTGGCCGCGCATGCAGGCGCGCGTCGGCAGTTCGGGCTTTCCGCAGACCGCTGACGATCTGATCGCCACGCCGCTGCGGCTTTTCCCTCGATTTGACGAAGACGAGGGACTGATCAGAGCGTCGATCTCATCCGAAACCGGCCGCGAAATGCGCTTAAGCTCGAACCCGCAGCGTCAGACGGCGATGCTCGCCTGCGTCGCCGACGCGCTGCCCGAGATGGATGGCGTGGCCCAGCGCCGGCGCGCCGCGATCGTCCAGCTGATCGACAGCGCCTACGCCTGGTCGGCGCTCAGGGATTTCTGGGGAATGGACGGCGTTGAGGCCGGCCGCGCGGCGTCCGAGGCGATCGCCGTTCTGCTCGGTCGCCGCTCGGCCGCCGATGAACGCGATTTTTCACAGGCAAGTGATTTTCGAGATGGAGAAGAAAAATGACCTGCATCGCCCACGCTTCCATTCCGGCGGACAATCCGGAAGTCGTCGCCAAAGTGCTTGCCGAGATCATGCAGGGCGAAGCGACGCCCTTCCCGCCTGCGGGCACCAACTCCTGGATGGCGTGGTCGGGCGACGGCGAAGTCGAGCTTGAGATCGCGCCGCGCGGCCATGTGCTGGCCTGCGGCCCTGACGAAGGCTATTGGACCCCGCAAAATCAGGGAACGCGTCTTTCCGAAGCGCATCTCGCGATTTGCGTGGCTCGGCCCGCGGAGGAGATTATCGCCATCGCGACACGGGCCGGCTGGCCGGCGCGGGCTTGCGATCGCGGCGGCGGATTGTTCCAGCTGTCGGAAGTGTGGGTCGAAGGCGCATTCATGCTGGAATTCCTGGACCCTGCCCAGACCGCCCGCTACCGCGAGGTCGTGACGCCTGAAAACTGGAAACGCTTCCTGCAGTCGATGCAGAACAGGGAAGCGCCCGCCGGCTGATCCGCGCAGCGTCCATGGATGGCGCTCTCAAAATATCGCGCGAAGACATGATATAAGGAACGCTGTTCCGAGGATTTCATGCGCCTATCCGACACTCCCGTTGCGCCCACGATGACGCTTAAGCCTTCGCTCGCCGGCATGACCCGCGCCGAGATCGGCGACGCCTTGCGCGCCTTCGGGCTTCCCGAGCGCGAGATCCGCATGCGCGTGTCGCAGATCTGGCATTGGGTCTATTTCCGCGGCGCGCGCGACTTTGGCGAGATGCTGAATGTCTCGAAAACGATGCGGGCGCAGCTTGCCGACGCCTTTGCGCTGCGCCTGCCGGAGATCGTCGAGGAGCAGATTTCCGTCGACGGCACGCGCAAATGGCTGCTGCGGCTGCAGCCGGTCGACGCCTTCGACAAGGGCGCCGAAGTCGAATGCGTTTATATTCCCGAACGCGACCGCGGAACGCTTTGCGTCTCATCGCAGGTGGGCTGCACCTTGAATTGCAGCTTCTGCCACACGGGCACGCAGCGGCTCGTGCGCAATCTGACGAGCGCCGAGATTGTCGGGCAATTGCTCGTCGCCCGGCAGCGGCTCGGCGATTTTCCTGATCGCGAACGGCCGACGGACGGGCTGGTGCCGGCCGGCGAAGGCGTGCGCGCCGTCTCCAACATCGTCTTCATGGGCATGGGCGAGCCGCTCTATAATCTCGACAATGTCATGGCGGCGGTCGAAGTCATGGCCGACGGCGACGGGCTGGCGCTGTCCAAGCGCCGCATCACCGTATCGACCTCCGGCGTCGTGCCGCAGTTTGAACGCTTAGGCTCAGAATGCGGGCCGGCGCTGGCGATTTCGCTGCACGCGGTGCGCGACGAGCTGCGCAACGAACTCGTGCCGCTGAACAAGAAATATCCGATCAAAGAGCTGCTGCAGGCCTGCCGCGACTATCCCGGCGCGTCGAACGCAAGGCGGATCACCTTCGAATATGTGATGCTGAAGGGCGTGAACGACTCGCCCGCCGACGCCAGGGAACTGGTGCGGCTCCTGAAAGGCCTGCCGGCAAAGATCAATCTGATCCCCTTCAATCCCTGGCCGGGCGCGCCCTTCGAATGTTCGGATTGGGAAACGATCGAGCGCTTCTCCGACATCGTCTTCAACGCCGGCTATGCCAGCCCGGTGCGCACGCCGCGCGGGCGCGACATTCTCGCCGCCTGCGGACAGCTGAAGAGTGAGACGGAAAAGCTCAGGGCGAGCGCCAGGCTGGCGGCGGGCTAAAGGAAAGCGTCTCAACGAACTTCGGGTCAAGACGCCATGAGCGCCGACTGGGCGCCGAACTAAGATCGTATGCGGCGCGCGCCGACGACGGCCATCCACGCCAGCGCCGCGGAAATCGCGACGTTCCAATTCGCCAACGTCAGGCCGAAAATCCATAGATTCGGCTCGTCGCAGCGCACGACTTTCACCGCTTGAAGCTGCTTCATGAAATCGGCGACCGACGGCGCGGTCGACAGCGGCCCCGAACAGTCGGACGGCCCGGCGAAAATCTTCCACTCGACGCCCGAATGATAGATCGAAAGGATGGCGTTGCCGGCAAAAAGCAGCGCCATCGCCAGGAAGGCTGCGCGGGCCACACTCTTCCTGCCCGTCTGCGCGGCGAAGGCGGCAAGCGGCGCGAGCGCGAACGCCGCGTAGTACGGCACGCGCTCCTTGTAGCAAAGCTCGCACGGCAGATAGCCGAGCGACTCATAAGCCCAGGCGCCGCCGATCGCCGCCACGGCGGCGGCGAGGATGAGGAGCGAGGCGTTGCGCGGCTCGAAGATGCAATGAACGACGCTGCGCCACGCCATTCGATTGACTCTCGCGCTCAAAACATCTTCGCCGCAAGGGCGAATCCGGCGACGACGATCACCGCCAGCGACGCGATGAAAAGTCCGAAGTGGCTTTCGAGCTTCGCGCGGATCGGATCGCCGAAATGATTGATCGCCGCCGCCAGCACGAAAAACCGCGCGCCGCGCGTCACCATCGACAGCACGATGAACAGCGGGAAATTATAGGCGAGAAGCCCCGAGACGATGGTCACGAGCTTAAAGGGGATGGGCGTGAAGCCCTTGACCAGGATGAAGATCGCCCCCCATTGCGCGTAGAAGGCGCGCAGCGCCTCCATCTTCTCGCCGTAGCCATAGAGATTGATCAGCCACTGGCCGATCGTATCGTAGAACAGCGCGCCGAACGCGTAGCCGAGCGCCCCGCCCGCGACCGAGGCGATCGTGCAGATGCCGGCGAAATACCAGGCCTTCTTCGGCTCGGCGAGCGTCATCGGCACGAGGATCACGTCGGGCGGCACTGGGAAGAAGGAGCTCTCCGCAAAAGCGATCGCGCCGAGCGCCAGGGGCGCATGCCGGCTCGCGGCGAGCGACATGGTCCAGTCGTAGAGCTTTTTCATCTGTTCCCGGGGTTGGCGCGGCGCGCTGCCCGCGCATAGCACGTAAGCGTTGAAGAAAGAAGTTTCGCGGGTTGACGGGCGCCGCGGCGCGGCTAATATCCGCGCCGCTTCGCCGGCTTCCCGCCGGCAGGGCCCCTGTGGCGGAATTGGTAGACGCGCTCGACTCAAAATCGAGTTCCGCAAGGAGTGCTGGTTCGACTCCGGCCAGGGGCACCACTTAGTAGATTGAGTGCTGGACGGCGCCGTTGCTGACGAGCAAACCAAAACGCCGAGGCTAAGGTTTTCGAAAGCTGTCCATTCGGCGAGCATGGATTGTGAGGACGTCCTACATTATCCCAATCGTAATTGCCCTGCTGGAATGCTCCACGGGAGCTTACGCCTTCTCGAGTTCACATGAAATTACGGCGCCGCCGCCTCGAGGAAGAATTCGGGATATAGAGCGCCTCTTGGGCGACAAGATACCACCCGATGCTGCGCCGCGCATGTTGAACATCGAACATATTGCGTATGTAGTAAGATTTGAGGGACAGAAATATTGCAACGACCGCGGCGTCTGTCTGACATATGTAATATCCAAGATTGGACCGCGGCCGTTTAACGCGGCAGCGCTGCTCGCAAAAAACAGGTTTGTCATGTATGCAGAGGGCTCCCAGGTGATACGTCTTGCTGGCGTCATGATCTTCGAGGGCGACAACGGATCAGTCGAGGTCAATCTCAATGACCGCTTCGTTTGTGTCGTAGGCGGCCAAGCCAAATAGCATTTTCGAAGGTCCGAACGTTGTAACTGCTCCTCGCTTGCGGCAGCAGCATAGGCGAGCAAACAAAACTGCGCGTGAGGGAAACTCCAATCCTCCAGGCCTCCAAACTGGGCATTCTCTTCGATGAATAGTTTTAGTCGCGGTCGCCATTACCTCGCCTTGGACGGATAAGTCGTCCGTCAATTTAGGGCGCGTACAAAGTTCGATTCAGGTCGCCCAAGCTGCGCCACGATAGTAAGCGATCCGGTCGACTCCTCTATCCTACCGTCCGTAGGCGCCGAGCGGGCGCGGCGCGCCGGGCGCGTCCGGATATCTTGCCGGTTCGAACGCGTCCCCGCGACGTATTTTGGGGCGCCGCAGTCCCTCGCCGACTTTCACGGTCGCGGAGACGGTCGTCCGCCGCGACGCGCCTTGTTCGAGGATGACGTATTCGCTTCGCGGCGAACGCGCGCCGGCTTGCTCCGAGGACGCGCCTGTCGGCGCAGGCTTGGCGGCCGCGTCGCGCCGCAGTCCTTCGACCTGACCGGACAGCGCGCCGATTGCGGAGTTCGTTTCCGTCTTCATCGCGTCGATACGTTTGCCAAGAGTTTCGACAGCGTCGGCGCCGGGAGACGCCGCTTGCATCGAAGATCGCATCGCCTCCATCTCAGCGCGGAGCGCACGAATGTCCTCCTCCGTCTTCTGCGCGGTTCGCAGAGCGGCGGCGCGCTCGGCGTTTTCCTGCGTCGCCATCGTTCGGACGAGATCCGGCAAGGCGGAGACCGTCGGCCAGGCTGCCTCGGCGATGAGCCAGCCGGCGAGTGCGGCGGCGCCATAGAGCAACGCAGTCCAAAGAAGCCGTGAGCCGTGGATGAAAGCGCTTTTGAACGCCGGCAGCAGGCGTTGCGCGGCAGTCGCCTTGGAATGATCAGACACATCTGCGGAGATCGCCGCGTCCGCGGTCCCTACCTTCAGCTCCGGAACATCAGCCGCAGGCGCCGCGGCAGGGCTAAGGTCGAGGGCGGCAAATCCCGTTTGCTCGGTCATGGCAAGCCTTCGAATGGGAGCGCAAGATTTTTGAGCCTCACGCTGATTGCTTGAGAATGGATTAACAACCTGCGCGACTTGCGCCGCAGCCACGCAAATATTTCAAACACCATGATTCAGAAAATAGAATTGATCCGGAAGGAAATCGTTCGTTCCACGGCAATAAAATGCTTCTTCATGAGGCTCCCAGCCCTCTCGCGAATTTTGAATGCCGATCTTCCTCAATCAGTTTCAGGCTCGAAGCAGGCGTCGGAAGATTGAGGCGATTTTCAAAGCGCCGAGGCGCTGCGCCTTTCCCAGACCCGCGCAAGCTCGCTTTCCTAAGCATCGTTTACAGTTTGATAACAGGATGCTGCTCCCTTCGTCTGCCATTGGATATTCGCCACACAAGCGAGGAGTGAGCTGATGGACGAGGCAAGCTCTCCAAACGAGACGTCCCAAGAAGCGAGCGTGCGAGCACGCGAGGACAAAGCTTCGCCAGCTTGCGCGGGGGCAGAAGCCGCGGTCAGAATTTCCGCTTGCGAACACGCGACGTTGGTCTCTGACAGAGAGAGTTCAGACGCAGGAAGAAAGGTCGAGATCAGGATCAATCTGGGGTTCGACGACCAGACGCTGCAAAGTGTTCTGTCCTCTCTCAAAAGCGCGCAAATACAACCACAGACCGCTGAATATATCAGCCTGACCGCGCCTTATCGGGAAGAAGCTTGCGCCACGCGCAGGCAGGCCCACGACGAACAAAGCACACGCGTTTCTCCAGTCGCTCTAATGCTGATCTTCGCCGTCGGATTCGGACTGAAACTGCACTTCCACGACGTTCATTTTCCAGCTTTTCCCGATCAGGCCGCCTCGTCGCTCAAGGCTCTGGTCGACAGGATCACCCTGTCCGAGTCACAGGGAAATCCGGACGCTAGAAACAAGTTTTCCTCCGCGGCCGGACTGGGACAGTTCATCAGCGCCACCTGGATGGGGCTGATCAAGAAGCACCGTCCCGACCTCGTCGGCGCTCTGAGCGACAAAGAGATTCTCGACTTACGCAAGGACCCTGACCTCTCTCGAGAAATGACGGCGCGCTATGTCGAGCAGAACACGTCGATCCTGATGAAGAAGGGTCTGCCGGTCACGCCCGGATCTCTTTATCTGGCGCATTTTGCCGGACCCGGCGGCGCGGCGGCCATCCTGTCCGCGCCGGAAGAGGTCGATGCGGCTACCGTGATCGCCAGCGTCGACGGACAGCCGGGCAAAACCCGCGAAAAAATCGTCAATGGAAATCCGTTCTTGAAAGGCTTTACCGTGAAAGACCTCAAGAACTGGGCTCATCTCAAGATGCAGGGGATCAGTTTGGAGCTGGGCGCACCGGAGGAGAATTTGGCGCGGCGAGATTGATCGCAACGTCAATGCATCCGGGTCGCCGCCGCCGATCCGTAGCTGTGACCGAATCGCTACTTCCTGACTGTTCTTCGGACCCGCTCTTGATTTCAGCGCCGCTCTGCTTAATTCGCCACTGCGGCTCTTTCACGAGGACTTTGCAATGGCGGATGACAAAAATCCCATCGTTGAGAACGAACTGACCGACGAAAACCCCACCGTTAAAAAGAACAAATATCTTTTTGGCGGCGTAGGCGCCGTTCTCGGCGGTCTGACCGGCGTCGCGATCGGCGGCCCGCTCATCGCAGTCGTCGGGGCGGGACTTGGCGGTCTGCTCGGATACAATATGCTGAAGCGGCTGTGACGCGTTAGTCGTCGCGCTGACCGAGAAACAGCATCACCAGCGCCGCGCAGCCGATGAACCGGAACGCGGCTTGCTCGGCGTCTGGCATGGACCGCCACATCTGGAACCATTCCCCGCCGACGGCCATGAAGCCGAACAGGTAGAGGCCAACGGCGAGCGCAAGACCCGCAATCGCGACATTCTTTGCGGCGTTGAATCGCGCCGCCTCCGCCTTGCGCCTCAGCAACAGCCGCCACACGCCGGCGAGAACAAGCGCAGCGGCGGAGAATTCGATCGCGATAATAAATGCATAGAACATCCGGTGCAGCGTCACACTCGTGACCGCGCGCCACTCGAGCGGGCTGCCGGCCGGCACCTGATCCATCGACATCACATGGCTGACGAACTGGTAATTCGTGTCGTAGTCCGTGACATTGTTGATGGCGACGAGCAGAATGAGCGCGCCGAGCGCAGCGGTCAGCAAAATCTTCGAATATCTGATCAGCATGGCGATCCACTCCCGGGCCCCCAGCCTAGCATGACCTGAGCGATTGATCTTGCGACGCGAGGGCTTACAACAGAGTCTGGTCTCCCGTCGGACTGCGTCCATGATCGATCTTCATTACTGGCCGACCCCCAACGGCCACAAAGTCACGATTTTTCTCGAGGAAGCGGGACTCGCTTATCGGATCAAGCCTGTCGACATCACCAAAGGGGACCAATTCAAGCCCGAGTTTCTCGCGATTTCTCCGAACAATCGCATGCCGGCGATCATCGACCGCGAGACGGCGGATGGCGGCGCTCCGGTCGCGCTCTTCGAATCGGGCGCGATTCTCGTCTATCTCGCGGAGAAGACCGGGCGGCTCCTTCCCACAGACCTCCATGCGCGTGCGCGAACGCTGCAGTGGCTGTTCTGGCAGGTCGGCGGGCTTGGCCCGATGGCCGGTCAAAACCACCACTTCGCCAAATACGCCCCCGCAAAAATTCCCTACGCGATCGAGCGCTACCGTATTGAGACAGGCCGGCTCTACGGCGTGATGGACAGTCAGCTCGCCAAGACGCCTTTTCTCGCTGGCGAATATTCGATCGCCGACATCGCCTGCTATCCCTGGATCGTTCCGCATGAGGATCAGGGCCAGGATCTGCACGACTTCCCGCATCTCAAGCGCTGGTTCGAGGCGATCCATTCCCGGCCGGCGGTGATCCGCGCCTATGCGGCCGGCGCGCCCTATGAGCGGTCGCGTCTCGATTTTACGGCGCTGGAGCGCGAAATACTTTTCGGTCAGACCAGCGAGCGCGGCGGCGCGAAATAGGCTATGGCTGCGCGGCGTTTTTCTAAGAAGGGCACGCCGCATCCATGTCGAACGACCGCCAAACCGCCGCGCGAGAGACCGCCAAGGCGCTGATCGAAGTGCAAGCGGTGCTCGTGAATGTCGATAAGCCTTTCATAACCACCGCCGGCTGGGCGTCGCCGGTCTATATCGACATGCGCAAGATCATCGCCTTTCCGCGGCTGCGGCGTCGCCTCGTCGAATTCGCGACGCGGACGATCGAGCGCGACATCGGCTATGAGTCGCTCGACGTCGTGGCGGGCGGCGAGACCGCCGGCATTCCCTTCGCGGCCTGGATCGCCGACAGCCTCATGCTGCCGATGCAATATGTGCGCAAGAAGCCCAAGGGCTTCGGCCGCAACGCCCGCATCGAAGGCGATGTGATGGAGGGCGGCCGCGCCCTGCTGGTCGAGGATTTGGCGACCGACGGCGGCTCGAAGAAGGACTTCGTGCAGGCGCTGCGCG
The DNA here is from genome assembly GCF_015709515.1 of Methylocystis sp. H62. GTDB lineage: Bacteria > Pseudomonadota > Alphaproteobacteria > Rhizobiales > Beijerinckiaceae > Methylocystis. Next base: position 68,995 of record NZ_JADNQZ010000049.1, on the reverse strand, counting down.
ACTCGGGGCAGCGCTGCGACCATGTCTTCGTGTTCTTCTTCTATGATATCTTCGCTGGCGCGCGCGAGGAGCTGGCCGCGCTCGGCATCAGCCTGCATGCGCTCGCGACCTGGCGAGACGTGCTCGCCGTGGCCCGCGAGCACAAATATTTCCCCGATGACGCGCTCAACGAAGTTGAAGCCTTCATCGCCGATCCCGTCGCCTGGTCGGCGGCGCATGGCGGCCTCGCCAAGGCGAAGGGATGATCTTCGCGGTCGCTACGTCTTACTATATTTGGCGTAGAGGCGATCGGCGTTCGACCAGTTGAACGCCTCCATCACAACTTTTACGTAGTCGGCGGCCTTGGCGCCGAAATCCATCTGATAGGCGTGCTCGAACATATCGAGGACCAGCAGGGGATCGCCGCCAGCCATGCTCTGCGTGTGGTCATTCGCCCAAGAGTTGACGAGCCGCTTGCCATGCTTGTCATAGGCAAGAATGACCCAGCCGGAGCCGCCGCCGAGCGCCTTGCCCATGCCCAGGAATTCGGACCGCCAACGCGCGAATCCTCCGAAATCGCGATCGATCGCCTGCGCAAAATCGGCGCCCGGCTTGCTTCCGTCGCCAAGCCCGGCGAAATAAACTTCATGCAGGATCATGGAATTGGTGGCGATAAGCTCTTCGCGCTTTAAGCCGTTGATCTGAAACCCCGGAGCCTTGTCGAAATCGAGCGCCGCAAGTTCCTGGCCGATCGCATTGAGGCGCTTGATCGCGCCGATATAGTTGTTCTCGTAATGTGAGATGAGGAGCTTTTCCGAAAGCCCTTTGATCTTCGCGGGATCAAATGGCAACGGCAGCGGCGTGTTAACCCCGCCCTTGCGCAAAACAGCGGCGTCGTTCTCGGCGCTCGCCGCGGCGGCGTTGAGCGCCGCGCCAGCGGCGGCGGAGGCGGCGAGAAACTGCCGACGGCCAATCCGAATTGTCATGCGTCTCTCCAACTGCGCCGTCGAACTTCCGAAACATAGTCAGTCCTCATGACGCCCCGATCAAGAGCAGCTGATGAATTCGCGATAGAGCCAGCCGAGCCGTTTGCCGCCGGGGCTCGCCACATAGGCCCAAGGCCTGCCGTGATCGTCCTCGCCATAGCGCTGCACGATAATAGACTTCCCGTCTTCGATGGCGCCGATGACATTTTTGCGCTGATCGTGGATGGCGATCGAAGCGCCCATGGCGCCCATCGCCTTGCAACGATCGCCAGCGAGCGCCGTCGCGCCCCATGCGATCGCGGCGGCGAGAGCGGCGAGCGTGAGGCCGGCGAAAGGCGCGAGTTTCTCGGACATCAAAGGCCTCCCGATTGCGTTGGAAAGACCTATAGTCAGGCTTCGGGAGCAGCGAATTGCGCCAACGCACGTGGAGCCGCCATGCGCAGAGTGATGTTTCTTTTTATCGGGGCGCTTTCCGCGCCACATGCGCACGCCGGCGAGCCGCCGCCAGGCTTCACGCGCCTTGCTGACGTTGCGCCGACTATCGTTCAGGAGATGCGCTATGCCGGCGCCGATAATTTTACTGGCGCGCCGGTGCCCGGCTATGACGCGCCGCAATGCTGGCTGCGCACTGAGGCCGCCAAAGCGCTGGCCGCCGCGCAGAAGGATGCGCGCGCCCGCAAAATTTCGCTCGTCGTCTACGATTGCTACCGGCCGCTGCGCGCCGTTTCGGCCTTCGTCGACTGGTCGCGCAACGCCGACCAGCGGACGAAGACCGAACATTATCCACGCCTCGCGAAGAGCGCGCTGTTTCCCGAGGGCTATATCGCCGAACATTCCACCCATTCGACGGGATTGGCCGTCGATATCGGCGTCAAAGGCTGGAATTTCGGCACGCCATTCGATTTTTTCGATACGCGCTCATGGACGAAAGCTAAAACCTCGAAGACGGCGCGGGCGCATCGCGACGCGCTCGTGAGCTTGATGCGCCGCCACGGCTTTGAAAATTTTCCGCGCGAATGGTGGCATTTCACTTACAAGGGCGCGGACGGCGCGCCGAGCTATGATGTCGAGATCAAATGACCCGTTCCGCGTCGGCGAGCTGAACCGAACCTTCATGCGTCCCTCTCTGCTCGATCCCGTCTTCGGTCGCATCGCCGCACTGCCCGGCGTCGGGCCGAAGACCGCCAAACTGTTCGACCGGCTCCTCGCCAAGCCGGGAACGGAAGCGCGACTCGTCGATCTGCTTTTTCATCTTCCGTCGACCGTTATCGACCGCAGCGTGCGGCCCACGATCGCCGCCGCGCCGCTCGAGACGATGGTGGTGTTGAAGGCGCGCGTCACCGAGCATCGTCGCCCTCAGGGCCGATATTCGAAATCGCCCTATCGCGTGCTCGTCGAGGATGACACCGGCGACGTCGAGCTCGTGTTCTTTCTCGCCAATCCCGACTGGATCGAACGCAGCCTGCCGCTTGGCGCGACGCGCTGGATTTCGGGACGCATCGAGCTTTATGACGGTCGCCGCCAAATCGTGCATCCGGACCGCGTGCTCGACGAAGCCGGATTGGCGAAGCTCCCCGCATTTGAGGCCGTCTATGGCCTCACCGAGGGCTTGCAGGCGCGTTACGTTTTACGCGCGACGGAAGAAGCGCTGACGCGCCTCCCGAACCTTCCAGAATGGCAGGACGCCAGCGTTCTCGCCGCCAACAAACTTCCCGCCTTTGCAGACGCGCTGCGCGCGGCGCACCGGCCGGCAAGCGTTGATGCGCTCTCGGCGCAGCATCCTGCCCGTCAGCGTCTCGCGCTCGATGAATTGCTCGCGAGCCAGCTCGCGCTGCGCCTCATCCGCGCCAAGATGCGTCGCCCTCCGGGTCGCGCGCACAAGGGCGACGGCCGCTACGCCCGACCGATCGAATCCGCCCTGCCGTTTCGCCTGACGCGCGCGCAGCAGCGCACGCTTGACGAAATCCGCGCCGATCTTGCGTCGGAACAGCGCATGCTTCGACTCGTTCAGGGCGACGTCGGATCCGGCAAAACTGTCGTCGCGGCGCTCGCCATCGCGAGCGTCGCCGAGACCGGCCGGCAAAGCGCCTTGATGGCCCCGACCGAGATCCTCGCGCGGCAGCACTATGATCGGCTTACGCCAACACTCGCCTCCGCGGGACTGCGCGTCGCGCTGCTGACAGGCCGCGCCAAGCCAAGCGAGCGCACAGCCCTCCACGCCGCCATTGGTGCGGGAGACGTCGACGTCGTCATCGGCACGCATGCTCTCGTGCAAAGCGATCTCGCCTTTCACGATCTCGGCCTCGCCGTCGTCGACGAGCAGCATCGCTTCGGCGTCGAGCAGCGGCTGGCGCTCGGCGCCAAGGGCGACGCCGTCGACGTGCTGGTGATGACCGCGACGCCCATTCCGCGGACGCTGGCGCTGACCGCCTTCGGCGACATGGACTGCTCGGCGCTCGACGAAAAGCCGCCCGGCCGCACGCCGATCTCGACGCGCGCGCTTCCGGCCGAAAGAATTGATGAGGTGATTGCCGGGCTGCGCCGCGCCTTGGCGGAGGGCGCACGGGCCTATTGGGTCTGTCCGCTTGTTGAGGAGAATGAGGAGCTGGACCTCTCCGCTGCGCAAGAGCGGCACGCCGATCTGTCGAAGCTTTTTGGAGCGGCGGTCGGCCTCGTTCACGGCCGAATGAAAGGCGGCGAGAAGGATGCGGTGATGGAAGCCTTTCAGCGCGGCGAGGTCAAAATTCTGGTGGCGACCACGGTCATCGAAGTTGGCGTCGACGTTCCCGAAGCGACGATCATGGTCATCGAACACGCCGAGCGCTTCGGCCTTGCGCAGCTGCATCAGCTGCGCGGACGCGTTGGACGCGGCTCGGGAAAGTCCTCATGCCTGCTTCTGTACAAGGGCCCGTTGAGCGAAGCGTCGAAGGCGCGGCTGATGATCATCCGCCAGACCGAGGACGGATTTCGCATCGCCGAAGAAGATCTCCGACTGCGCGGCGAAGGCGAAATTCTCGGCGTGCGCCAGGCGGGTCTGCCGAGCTTTCGGCTCGCCGATCTTTCCGCCCATGCGCGACTCCTCGCCGTGGCGCGCGACGACGCCGAATTGATTCTGCGTCGCGATCCCGAGCTTGCGAGCGACAGAGGCCAGGCCTTGCGCGCCCTGCTCTACCTCTTCGAACGCGACGACGCCGTGCGCCTTCTGCGCGCCGGCTGATGCGAGATCACAAACGCCGCGCGATCACGATTCGGTTGCTGTTGACGCCCTTCACATTGTTGGCGACGCCCCAGCAATTGCTGGTCTTTGTGAAGCTTTGCTCATTGACGAGCACGCCCAATCGCTCGAACGGAAGATCATCGAGCGCGCGCCAGACCAGCTGTTCGAGCGGGAGCGCCCCGCCCCTGACCTCGCCAACCTCGTAAGCGACGTGACCGCCCGGCTTCACGACACGGGCCAGTTCTTGGAAAACGTCGCGAGTCATCGCGCGCCAGTCTTCCGGCGCGCGAAGCTGCGAGAGGCGGATGCTCTCGACGTCGATTCCCGCAAACCAGTTTCGCAGCCAATTGTCGCCGCGATAGTCGACGACGTCGAGAAAAGGCGGCGACGTGACGACGAGATCGACTGTCGCATCGGCGATATGCTCCAAACAGGCGGCGTTCGCCACGACGAGCTGCGCGTCGCAGGCTGCCGGCGCGTCCTCCGCCAGAAGCGCGCGCGATTTTTTGAAAATCAGCTCGGCGATATCGCGCCGCGGCGGCGTTTGTTCCCGACGCGCATTGATTTTCAATTGCGCCTTCACGGAAACGGCCTGGTTCGGCGGCATCGTGTAGACTGAAAAGAATCCCGGCGAGTGGCCAGTCAATCGATTGAGCGCCACCATGCGGATCCAGCCATCCACGGCGTCGAGGCGGCCATCATTTGCGCGGATCAGCAGATAGCGACGCAGCGCGCATATCTGCCGCAGCGTCTCAGCGTGGTAAAATGCGAGAAGGTCCTCGCGCTCAATTTCGCCGCGCCCCCAGGGCGCGGCCGCGAGCCGCGCCTCGATATCGCAAAGCGCAGGAGGCCGCAGCCGCGGCCGCGTCAGCAGCAGCGACAAAGGATTGGCGTCGGAGCCGATGGGCCTCCGCCCCATCAGCGCCGCCTGCAGGATGGTCGTGCCGCGGCCCATGAACGGATCGCAGACGACGTCTCCCGGCTGCGTCAGCCGATCGATGAAAAAGGCCGGGAGCTGCGGCTTGAAACAGGCGCGATAGCTGATCTCATGCAGCGGATGCGCGCGCCTTTGTCCGGCGGTCCAAAAGGCGTTGATGTAATAAGGAACGCCCTCAGCGACAACGGCGCGGGTCGCCGCGCCGAATTCTGCGGACCAAAGCAGGTCCTGAAAAAATTCCGCTTCCGCGAGCTTTTGAACTGCGCCCATGCCTCAGTCGCGCTGACGATCGGCGAGGCTTGGCAATGACTTGATCCTCGCTCCGGCCGCGCGGCGCGCGAGCGAAAGCTCATATTGCGTCTGCAGCTCCAGCCAATCTTCGGGCTGGACGCCGAACCAGTGTCCAAGTCGCAGCGCCGTATCGGCGGTGACGCCTCGCTGGCCATTGATAATGGCGGTGACCCGATTGACCGGCACGTCGATATCACGCGCCAGATCCGACGCCGTCAGACCGAGGTCCTGCAGATGACGGGCAAGAATTTCGCCAGGATGCGACATCCCATTCTCCATCGACGCCAGTTTGGATTTTGACGGGCGCGCGCGAACGCTCTCGCGTCCCAGATGCGTCTGCCGACGAGCATTTGCTGGCGCTTCCTGCCGAACGCCGATCAAAAATCTTCTGGTGAGCTCTTCATGGTAGCGGCCCATGCTCCGCCCCCGCCGAATATTGTTTTCGTAAACCATATTATCTCGGCCGTAAACTCGGCTGATGTGACTTAAGCGCTTTCGCCCTCGATCCATTTGGCGCGCGTCTCGGCGATGAAGTCGGCGAGGCGCCCGGCGCCGATGGCTGCGCGCAGGCCCGCCATCAGCTCCTGATAATAGGCGACATTGGCCTGCGTCAGCAGCATCATCCCGAGGATTTCCCCCGCTTTGACGAGGTGATGCAGATAGGCGCGCGAATAGTCGCGCGCGGCGGGGCAGGATGACTGCGCGTCGAGCGGCCGCGGATCGTCGGCGTGGCGCGCATTGCGCAACGTCACCCGTCCGTGGCGCGTATAGGCAAGGCCGTGGCGGCCGGCGCGAGTCGGCATCACACAATCAAACATGTCGATTCCCCGCGCGACGGCCTCAACGATGTCATCCGGCGCGCCCACGCCCATCAGATAACGAGGTTTTGATTCGGGCAAATGCGGGGCGGTCGTCTCGAGCATGTCGAGCATCACGACCTGAGGTTCGCCGACGGCCAGACCGCCGACCGCGATCCCATGGAAATCCATGCCGGCGAGCGCCTGGGCGCTTTCGATTCGAAGCCGCTTCGATTCGCCGCCTTGCACAATGCCGAACACCGCCCTGCCCGGGCGTTCGCAAAACGCCTTGCGTGAACGCTCGGCCCAACGCAGCGAAAGACGCATGGCGCGTTCGGCCTCGCCTTCGGAACATGGCAGGCGCACGCATTCGTCAAGCTGCATCTGAATGTCCGACCCGAGGAGATCCTGAATTTCCATCGAACGCTCGGGCGAAAGATGATGGCGTGAACCGTCGATATGCGACTGAAAGGTCACGCCGCTTTCATCGAGCTTGCGCAACTTCGCAAGCGACATCACCTGAAAGCCGCCGGAATCCGTCAAGATTGGATAGGGCCAGCGCATGAATTCATGCAGCCCGCCCAGCCGCGCGATCCTCTCTGCGCCCGGCCGCAGCATGAGATGATAGACATTGCCGAGCAGAATGTCGGCGCCCGCGGCGCGCACGTCTTCGACGAACATCGCTTTCACCGTCGCCGCGGTGCCGACCGGCATGAAGGCCGGCGTACGGATGCTTCCACGCGGCGTCTGAATCTCACCCTGGCGGGCAAGACCGTCGATCGCGAGAACGGAAAAGGAAAAAGCCTGCGTCACTTATTGTCCTTCGCGCCGAGTACGGCGAGCTTCACGATGCGATAGCGGCCGCTGTCGCTTTCATTGAACCACACAGAGAACTCTGACCCGACCTTTATCGTCGCTTCGCGCAGATCAGATCGCCAGCTCTCTCCAAGACCAAAATCGATTCGTCCGTCTCGCCGAAGGACAAACGGACGCAGGCCGTCGGCATCGAGCGCGAATGCGCCGAAAAGATCCCATGTCGAAACGATGCGCGCATCGTCAATCCGTGCGTCAATGGTCATCGGCGCCTCTCGCGGATCGTCACGCCAGAGCGCGAGGATGCGCATGTCGCCAGGCTCGCTCATGTTTCGGAACGCTGCAGCAGGCACGCGTCGCCATAGGAATAAAAGCGATACCCGCTTTTGATGGCATGCGCATAGGCGGCCTTCATGCGCTCGAGGCCGGCGAATGCGGCGACCAGCATGAAGAGCGTCGAGCGCGGGAGATGGAAATTGGTGAGCAGCATGTCCACGGCGCGGAAACGATAGCCGGGCGTAATGAAGATCCGCGTGCGCGCAGCGTAAGGCGCAAGCCGTCCGGAGTCGTTGGCTGCGCTTTCCAGCACGCGCAGCGCGGTGGTGCCGACCGCGACGATGCGCCCGCCTCCCGCTCGCACGTCATTCAGCGCCTGCGCCGTTTCAGCGTCAAGCCGCGCGAATTCCTCATGCATCCTGTGCAGATCCGTGTCCTCCGCCTTCACGGGAAGAAAGGTGCCCGCGCCTACATGCAGCGTCACCCGATGAAGACGAACGCCGCGCGCCTCGAGAGTTGCGAGCAGCTGCGGCGTGAAGTGGAGGCCGGCCGTCGGCGCGGCGACGGCGCCCGCTTCGCGCGCGAAGATCGTCTGATAGTCACTTTCGTCGCGCGCGTCGGCCGAACGCTTGCCGGCGATATAGGGCGGCAGCGGCATGACGCCCGCCTGCTCTATTGCGATATCCAGAGCGGGTCCCTGAAGCTCGAAAACGAGCGTGATCTCGCCGTCTTCGCCCTTCGCTTCGACGCGGGCGTCAATTGCACGCCCGTGGCCCATAAAGCATATGCGATCACCGATCGCGAGCTTCTTTGCCGGGCGCATCAGCGCGCGCCAGCGCGAAGCGTCCAGCCGTTCGATCAGCGTCGCTTCGACATTGGCGCTCAACGCATCTCGAAAGCGCCGACCGGAAAGCCGCGCGTGAATGACGCGCGAGTCGTTGACGACGAGCGCGTCTCCCGGACGAAGGTAATTCGACAGGTCGCGGACGATCCTATCTTCGAAAAGCCCGCCGATCCCCGCGACGAGCATGCGGGCGCTGTCGCGGGGATCGGCGGGCCGAAGAGCGATGCTATCTTGCGGGAGGTTGAAGTCGAAGAGATCAACGCGCATACGGAGCTTGCAAAAACCATAAGCTCCGTCAGGTCAAGCCAGAACGGTCAGCGGCGCCGATTGCCGATCAACCGGCGCCGCTGCGAGCGCTTATTGGTATGAGCCGACGCGTCGGCGACGCTCGTCGAACCGGAACTCCGGAGCGTTCCGCAGATCGTCGCGAGTCGAGTTCACAACCGCTTCGACGTCGCCATCTTCGTTCCGGGAAACGACCATTGATGACGGGTCAATCGCGATATGGCGCTCGCCGATGCCGAGGAAACCGCCGACGCTGACGATGACCGCGCGCAAATTCCTGTTATTGTCGAAGATGACGTCCTCGATCTCGCCGATGTCGTCATTCTGCAGGTTGCGGACATCGCTGCCGATCAGCTGCGACATGCGCATGTCGGTGGGTCCGAGCCTATAGAAAATCACGCGGGCGGAGCCGAGCTGATCCAGTTCGCGCATTTCAGCTGCGGATCGTCCTCTCGTCGTCTGCCGATCCATGCCCGTGCGGTCCATGGTGCGTTCCATGGTGCGGTCCATGCCCGGCTGGTCCTGATCGCGCATTCGTTCGCGCGCGGCGCTGCCTCGCCAGGTCTGCGAAGCGTCGTCGTCGCGGCCCATTTCGCGCCAGCCGCTGCGAGATGTCGTATCCTCCGCATCCTTGGCTGCTTGACCTGGCTTCTCCTGCTGAGTGCTGCGAGTCTGAGTCTGATTCTTGCTCGAGCTCGCGCCCGTGCGATCGCGCGCTGCATTCGCCGTCACGCTGGCGGAAAGCGCGATCGCCGCTACTGTAGCGATCAACAAGTTGAGCGATTTCATCGGATACTCTCCACTGTTCCGCTCGCCCGTCTCGGCGAACGATACTTTGCAACCAGCGTCTGGAGAGATAGTTCCGAATCCTGCGTCCAACTCAGGTCTTTACTGCACATGCGCCCAAGGCCGGGGCGCATGCTTGACCCAAGGCTCGACCCTGTCGCGTCAGTCGATCAACCCAACGTCGCCTTGACGATCTTGTCGGGATCTTTCACCGGTTCGCCGCGCTTGATCTTATCGACATTCTCCATGCCGGAGACCACTTCGCCCCACACCGTATATTTGTTGTCGAGGAAGCGCGCATCATCGAAGCAGATGAAGAACTGCGAATTGGCGCTGTCGGGGCTTTGCGCGCGGGCCATCGAGCAGGTTCCGCGCACATGCGGCGTGCTGCTGAATTCCGCCTTGAGGTCTGGATATTGCGATCCGCCCGTGCCCGTGCCGCGCGGGCACCCCGTCTGAGCCATGAAGCCGTCAATCACGCGGTGAAAGACGATGCCGTCATAGAAGCTCTCCGAGACGAGCTTCTTGATATGCGCGACATGATTGGGCGCGAGGTCTGAACGAAACTTGATGACGACCGGTCCCTTCGTCGTCTCAAGCGTCATGGTGTCGGCGGCTTCGGTCATTCTGGTTCCCTCTCCACTTGTCTAAAAGCCGGTCCTTCATGCGCTGCAGCCGGGCATGGCCCGGCTGCTTGCGAAGAGGGCGGCGACGTTACGCCCAGCAAGCGCGGACATAACGCATTAAGTCTCAGCTCTCGTCGCCCGCGACGCGCATCTTGATGATCTTGTCCGGATTGTCGACCATGCCGTTATTGGACTTCGAACCCTTCTTGATCTTGTCGACGACGTCCATTCCCGACACGACTTCGCCGAATACGGTGTATTTGCCATTGAGCTGCGGCGCGTCTGCATAGACGATGAAGAACTGCGAATTGCCGGAATTGACGTCGCCGCCTTCGCGCGCCATTCCAAGCGTGCCGCGCTTGAACGGCGTATCGGTAAACTCGGCCTTCAGATCCGTATAGCGCGAACCTTGCATTCCGGTGCCGGTTGGATCGCCAGCTTGCGCCATAAAGCCGTCGATGACCCGATGGAAGACAATACCGTCGTAGAAATGCTCCTTGGCCAGCTTCTCAATGCGTTCGACATGCTTGGGCGCGAGATCAGGCCGCAGCTTGATGGTGACGCGGCCATCCTTCGTGTCGAGATAAAGGAGATGATCGTCTGCCGCTCTAGCGGGCGTGGCGCTGAGCGCGGCGACGGCCGCGGCGGCAAGGATGAGACGGCGCGTAAATTTCATGAAGCCTCCCTATGTATTGCCGCGCTTTTTTATGGCGCGTTCAAGTGCGGCGACGGAGGCGGCCGGCGCAAAGGCCGACACGTCGCCGCCAAGCGCCGCGATCTGGCGCACGAAGGTTCCGCTGACATGGCGTAGCCTCGGCGAAGCAGGCAGGAAAATCGTGCGAATGTCGGGCGCGAGCGTCCCGTTCATCCCCGCCATCTGCATCTCATAGTCGAAGTCGGCGCTATCGCGCAAACCGCGGAGAATGGCGCAGGCGCCGTGCTGGCGCGCCGCCTCGACGACAAGTCCGTCAAAGCCCGCGACCTCGAAGCTGCAAGACGCGCCCAAGCCGGCGCAGGCCTCGCGAATGACCGCCGCGCGCTCGTCGAAAGAGAGCCATGGCTCCTTGCCGTGGTGCACGCCGATCGCAACGACGATCCTGTCAAAGAGCGCCCCGCCCTGCGCCATCACGTCGAGATGGCCAAAGGTCCACGGGTCGAACGTGCCGGGGTAGAGGGCCGTACGCGCGGTGGTGGCGGAAGTGGCGATCATCGCACGGGTATAAGAGATTTTCCGCGGTTCCGCGAGACGGTGCGCGCCTTCGCGCCAGAACCTGCCGCCCGCCGGCGACGATTGCCCGGAAGCGGCACCCTGGCGCTGCCTTTCGGACACGCCTACACTCGCGAGTTGCGAGCGGAGCGCTACAATAGATCAGTCGCATCCGGCGTGAATGGCCGGACCTACGAAGGAGACTCCAGCATGGGACTTTTGGATTTTCTGACCGGAAAAGGCAAACCGGGGCCTGCCCCAGACGCGCTCAAGAAAACGGCCGCGGCTACCCCTAAGGCCGACGAATCCGCGGCCGCAGGGGCGTCCTCGACAGAGACCTTCTACGTCGTGAAGCCTGGCGACACGCTGTGGAAGATCGCCGAAGCGCATTACGGCGCCGGCAAGGGCGCCAAATATATGGAGATCTTCGAGGCCAATCGGCCGATGCTGACGGATCCCGACAAAATCCAGCCGGGTCAACGCCTGCGCATCCCGGCCGCACAGACTGGTCCCTCGGCCGGAGGCGACTGGAAGCCTCCAAGCGAAATCGCCAGCAAATAGGCTGACAGTTTCGCTTTTTGGCAGAGCAGATCTCCCGGACCGGCGCCATATGCGCTAGGGCCGAATTAGACCTTCGTCGCGTCGAAGGCGGGGACGGCGTGCGCAAATTCCTTAAACCACGAGACGAGACGCTGGTGGTTCTTTCGCCATGCGCCAGAGAAACGCAAATCAAGATAGCCAAGCGCACAGGCGACCGCGATATGGCCGATGTCGACCGAACCGGTCGGGGGGGCGGCGTCGAGCGCGCCGAGCGCCCGATCGATTTTGCCTTGCTGAAGCGCGATCGCCGCATCGTAGCGTATGGCTTCCGGGCGATTGAACGTTTCATAGCGGATCAATAGAGCGGCGTCGTTGATCCCGTCGCCGAGCGCTTGCAGCCGCAGGGCCGCGAAGCGCGCCGTCGGCTCGGTCGGAATGATCCGCCCGCCGCCGGCGAGATGATCCAGATATTCGGCGATGACGCGACTGTCATAGAGCGCTGAGCCGTCCTCCAAAACCAACGTCGGGATTTTGCCGAGCGGGTTCTGGCGCCGCAGACTGTCGGCGGGATCGGCCGCATCGGCGGGGGCGATTTCGATCCTTTCCGACAAGCCGAGCAATTCGGCGGCGATTCGGATCTTTCGGGCGTAGGGCGAAGCGGGAGAATAACGCAAGATGAGCATGGCCGCTCCTATCATCCGTGCAGGAAACCCACAACGGCGCCGTAGCGCGCCCGTGAACCTTTACGGCTCCGCCAGATGGACTTGATAAGCGCGCATATTGGGCCAGATGTCGAAAGACCGACATGCATGACGGCGCAGCAGTTTGAGTCCTGCTGGCAGGGAGAAGTTAAAATGGAACGACGCACATTCATTACGGCGCTGCTCGCCGGCCTTGGCGCGACTGTCGTCGTGTCGCAAGCGCAGGCGCTTCCTGGGCTGGCGCCGCAAGAAGGGTTGACTCCCGCGCGCCCCGAACTCGGCGTCGCCACGCCCGAAGACATGGAAAACGCAACGATCGAAAAAAGCTGGTGGCGCCGCCGTCGATACTGGCGGCGAGCTCGGCGTCGGTATTGGCGCCGCCGCTGGTGAGCGCGACACTACGCTCCTGAGTTCGAGTTACTCTTCCAAGGCCGGCCAAAGTCGGCTCGGAAAAGTTGATCGGCTCATTCGCCTGCGAGCCACGCAATCTCGCAGCCAGCGCCTTCGGCTTGCGCCATCCGCGCAGCGAGGAAGGCAAGGAGCGTGCGCGCCTCTGCTTCGAACACGAATGGCGGATTGACGACCGCCATTCCGCAGCTGCGCAACCCCTCACCGTCTCCGCCAATGCTCAATGAAAGCTGCAGGATGCGCCGTATGCCGCTTTCCCTCAGCCTGTTGTGGAATTTTCGAATGTCGCGATCGCTCTTTGCGGGATGCCACAGCGCGTAAATTCCAGAATTCCACTTTGCATATGATTTATTGAAGGCGTCAAAAGCAGCCTCGAACTCGTCCTCGCGCTCGAAAGGCGGATCAATCAACGCGATCCCGCGCCGCTCCTTGGGCGGAACATAAGCGCCAAGCCCCAAATAGCCGTCGATATGAATCGCCTTAATGCGCTCGTCGCGTGCGAACCGGCGACGCAGCGCAGCGAAGGCGTCGGGCCGCAGCTCGCAGAAAATCGCGCGGTCCTGCGGGCGCATCAGTTTCTGCGCGATCGACGGCGAACCTGGATAGAGCGCGGGCTTTCCCTCGTGGTCGCGCGGCCCGAGACAATCGATGTAGGGCGCAAGCAGCGCGCGAACTTCGGCGCTCGCGCCGGAGAGATCGGCGAGACGTCCAACGCCGCCGCGCCACTCGAGCGTGCGCGCCGCCTCCTCCGCTGAAAGATCATAGGCGCCCTCTCCTGCGTGCGTCTCGATCACGCGAAATGGCGTTTCCTTGCGTCTCAGATAGGCCAAGAGGCGCACAAGCAGCGCATGTTTAAAGACGTCGGCGAAATTGCCGGCGTGAAACCCGTGGCGATAGTTCATAGGCGCTACAGCGGCGCGGGCGCGCTGATTTCTCGAACGTGGCAACCGCGCTGCGCAACGGCAGGACAGGCGCGAAACTCGCGCAGGTCCTTGGACAGGCAGATGCGCACGCCGTCCATGACGCCCCGCCGGCACGACACGGCCATCATGCCGGGCCGCAGCCGTGGATTGGCTTCATAGAAGGCGCGCTCGACGTCGATCGGCGTAAAGGTCTGGTCGCGGGCAGGTTTGACGAAAAGCGGCGGGATGGCCACGGCGGCGTGGGCGCGCGCCACGTCGGCGAAATAGTCGCTCGGGCTTTTGCCGCTGCAGACTCCATGCTTGCGCCACTCGTAGCGCGCCAGCCGCTCGTCGGGAAACAAGCCTGCCGCTTTTTCGAGCGCGACGCGCGATGGGGAAGGCGCGCCCGGACATCCGTTCGGGACGCCGCTTTCATATTGCGGCCAGAGCCCGTGAACGACGAAGCCAAGTCCCTTTCCCGGCTCGCACTGGTCGCGCGCGCCCTCGACGCTTTCGCAAAATCCTGGAGACCAGCTGAGCGCCAGCACGTAAAAGTCGAAGTCGCGCGCCGCGCCGGACCGCGAGGCTGCGCGAGTGGCGCAATCCTCTCCCGTGCAGTCGCCTTCCTTCGCGACAGCGCCGAAAAATCCGCCCGACGCCAGCACGCCAACAATGAGCGCCCATGCGGCGCAACGAACGAAAACTCTTCTCATTTCAAACGACTCTGCAAAAGGACGCTAAGGCCCTGCGGCTCGACAATTCGGACTGAAGGCATGATTACGGTCGAGCCCGACGACGCACCATGTCACGCCAGGTCCCGCGCCGATGAAGCCCAAGGATTCTCCGATATTATAGACGACCTCGCGCCTCACGCCGTCGTTAAAAAGCCCCAGTGCGCGACAATAGCGACGGGGAATATAGCTCAGGCCGTTGTTGCGGGCGCCGATGTCCTCGACGCCGTCAAAGGCCACAATGACCAGAGGCGAATTCCAGAACCAGGCTTCTCTTGCAGCAAAACCCTTGACGACTTCGTTGAGAATCGTCGGATCGACGCAGTAGGGCGTCAGTCCTGAGTAAGGCAGAATTCGAAATTCCGCCGGCGGGTTTTCCTCGCGCGCCGGCTGGGCGGCCGCCGTGGCCGCAGCAAGCGCGAAAAGCGCCGCCGCAGCGGCTCGCGTCCAAACTTCGCCAGACCTCCGGTTACGGCGCCGCATCTCGCTTCTCCTAAATCCCGCTCGATTGCTGACGATTGACGCCAAAACCGCTCCATGCGTCAAGGCTATGCGGCACACTATTTAGCGAAGAATCGTAACAAGGATGCCAAGACGTTCGGGACGCGCTATAATGGCGTCCATGTCTAGGAGCGTACAGACCCTGCGCCGTGTTATGGCGCTCTTTCTTGGCGCATTGTTGACGAGCGCGACGCCCGGCGCGTCCTTCGCGCAGGACCCCTTTACGGAATTTTTTGGCGGCATCTTTGGCGGCCATCCGCAGCATGGTTGGGCGCCTCGTGGCGAGCCGAGAGTGCGACGGATTATGCCGCACCGCGAGAATCGCGCCCCGACATACTGGCACGGCCAGACGGACAATCCGCGACGCGCGGCGAAGCGTACGGACGGCGCCGCCCCGGACCAGGCTCAGAACACGACCGTCACCCAGCCAACATTCGTTGTCGCGACGATTGGCGACACTCTGGGACTGCTTCTCGCAAACGGCCTGAAAGACGGGTTTTCGGATCGCCCCGACGTCGCCATCCTTCGAAAAGGCCGGGAAAGCAGCGGTCTCGTGCGCGAAGACTTCTACGATTGGCCCAAGGCGGCGAAAGAGATCGCCGCCGACCCGCAGAAAATCAATGTCGCCGTCGTCATGCTCGGCAGCAATGATCGTCAAGCGATCCAGCTGGGTCAAGAATCAATCGAGCCGCTGTCGCCGCGATGGCGCGAAATCTACGCAGCGCGGGTCGATGCGGTGATCGCGGCTTTCAAGGAAAAGAATATTCCGGTCATTTGGGTCGGTCTGCCGGTCATGAAGAACGAGCGGCTGTCCGCCGACATGGCGCAGCTCAATGAAATCTTTAAGGCGCGCGCGGCGCACGCCAATGTTCCCTATGTCGATCTCTGGGACGCGATGACCGACGAACATGGGCAGTACAGCGCTTTCGGGCCGGACATCAACGGCCAGATCGTTAAGCTGCGCTCCGCGGACGGCGTGCACTTCACCGATGCCGGCGCGCGCAGCGTCGCCCATTTCGTCGAAGGCGAGATCAAGAAATATTACGACGCCTCTCGCCAGCAGGCGCCCGTCGCTGGCGCGCCGGCGACTCCCCAGCCTGAGTCGGCGGGCGCGACTGCGCCCCAGCAACCAGTGGCGGCGGCCCCAGCGGACGGTCAGCCGATCGTATTCCGCTCGCCCGTCGGCGGGCCGTCGGCGGCGCCGAGCTTACCCGAACGACCTGCCGTCGGCCCGACGCAGCAACTGACGGGCGCCGGAGCGGCGACAGAGCTCGCCAGGCGAACCCCGGCCGGCAAAGCGGCGGCGGACGCCGGCACGCCCGCGCAGGCGCTCGCGCGGCATGTTTTCGTCGAGGGCGGGGACCAAAATCCGCGCAGCAATCGCGCCGACGACTACAGCTGGCGCCCGGCGGCGAACGCGCCTTCTCAGCCGCGCTAACGATTTGTGCGTTCGCGCACGGAACGCTTTTCGGGGGTTCTGCATTCTCTCTGCACGACAGAGAAATTGTGGAGCCGCCGTCATGTCCCGCCGTGAATTCACCGCCAGCCGCTTTCTGAAGGTCGCCGCCGTCACAGCTTTTGCGGGACTTTCGTCTTCCGCCGTCAGCGCTCAGGAAAACTCCTTCATGGCGCTGTTTGATCCTCGGGCGGGCGCGCAGGAGATGACCGCGTCCTACTATGACGCGCGTGAGCAGCAAGCTTACTATGGCGGCCAGGATCAGCAGGCCAATTACGCTGCGCAGGACCCGCAGGCCTATTACGGGGACCAGGAAGACGCGCGGCTCGCGCGCGAATATCCGACCACGACGCGCGAGATCGTGCAGGACCCGACCAATGAGCGTCCTGGCACCATCACCGTCGACACAAACAACCGCTATCTCTATCTGTCGATGCCGAATGGACAGGCCGTGCGCTACGGCGTCGGCGTCGGCCGCCAGGGCTTCACCTGGAAAGGCCGGACGCACATCGGCCGCAAGGAAGCATGGCCGGATTGGACGCCTCCGGTGGCGATGTTGAAGCGCCGTCCCGATCTGCCGCGCCACATGACTGGCGGCGAGGACAACCCGCTCGGCGCGCGCGCCATGTATCTTTTCTCGGGCAATCGCGACACGATGTTCCGTATCCACGGCTCGAACGAGCCCTGGACGATCGGACAGGCGGTTTCGTCGGGCTGCATCCGCATGCTGAACAATGACGTGACCGATCTGTTCAGCCGCGTGAAGGTGGGCGCCACGGTCGTCGTGCTGTAAGCCGGCTCTCTGTCAAACGAAAGGCCCCGGTTTGCCGGGGCCTTTTCATTTGCGCCCTATTCGAGCGAGCACGTGAACACGAGATTGGTGAGCGCCGAAAAGATCAATTGGATGACGAGCCAAACGCCGATCAGAGACCAGGCGAGCTTGTATTTCCCGCGGCCATAGAAGAAGGCCCCTATGAGCGGGACGATGAGAAGGTAAAACTGCCAGGGCGTGCTGACGAAGGTATCACAATACCAGAGATTTAGCTTTTCACTGACCATTTACTCTCACCTTGGCAGATTGGTTTCGCCCATCAGGAATTCGTCCACTGAGTGGGCGCATTGGCGTCCCTCGCGAATGGCCCAGACGACGAGCGATTGTCCGCGCCGCATGTCTCCGCAGGCGAAGACCTTCTCCCGAGACGCCTGATAGGCGCGCGTGTCCGCTGCGACATTGCCGCGCGAATCGAGATCAACCCCGAGCGTTTCGAGCAGGCCTTCGCGCACCGGCGACACAAAGCCCATCGCAAGAAGCACGAGATCGGCCTTAAGCCTGAAGTCGCTCCCGGGCTCCTCCTGCATTTTCCCGTCGACGCGCACGCAGCGCAGCGCCTTCACCGCGCCTTCCGCGCCTTCGAATTCGCGCGTCAGCACCGAAAATTCGCGCGACGACCCCTCGTCGTGTGAGGAGGACGTGCGCAGCTTCAGCGGCCAGTCGGGCCACGTCTGCAGCTTGTTTTCCTTCTCGGGGGGAAGCGGCATGATTTCGAGCTGGGTGACCGAAAGCGCCCCCTGGCGCACCGAGGTGCCGATGCAGTCCGAGCCGGTGTCGCCGCCGCCGATGACCACGACATGTTTGCCGGTGGCGAGGATCGGCTCGTTGGTCGAGAGCGGCTCGCCCGAGACCCGGCGATTTTGCTGCGGCAGAAAATCCATCGCGAAGTGAACCCCGCGCAATTCGCGGCCCGGGATCGACAGATCGCGCGGCTGTTCGGCGCCGCCAGCGAGGACAACGGCGTCATGGCCCGCGACCAGCGCGTCGGCGGACAGATCGACGCCGACATGAACGCCGCAGTGAAACACCGCCCCTTCCGCCTCCATCTGCTGAACGCGACGGTCGATGAGGTGCTTCTCCATCTTGAAGTCGGGAATGCCGTAGCGCAGCAGGCCGCCAGCCTTTGCTTGCTTCTCGTAGACATGCACGTCATGGCCGGCGCGCGCCAGCTGCTGCGCCGCCGCAAGTCCCGCCGGCCCGGAGCCGACGACGGCGATCTTCTTGCCTGTTTTGCGCTTGGGAGGCTCTGGAACCACCCAGCCCTGCTCGAAGCCGCGATCGATGATCGCGCATTCGATGGTCTTGATGGTGACCGGCTGGTCCTGAAGATTCAGCGTGCACGACGCTTCGCAGGGCGCCGGGCAGACGCGGCCCGTGAACTCCGGGAAGTTGTTGGTGGAATGGAGATTGACGAGCGCGCGCCGCCACTCGCCATGGTAGACGAGGTCATTCCAGTCGGGAATCTGATTATTGACCGGACAGCCGTTGTGGCAAAATGGAATGCCGCAATCCATGCAGCGCGAGGCTTGGCTGCGCGTGGTCTCGTCCGACAACGGAATGACGAATTCGCGATAATGGCGAATGCGGTCGGCCGCCGGCTTATATTTGCGGTCATGCCGGTCAATCTCGAGAAACCCGGTCACCTTACCCATCGTATCGCGCACCTCTCGCGCCGCGCCTCGCGGCCGCAACGGCATTTCTCATTGGCGCGGAAGTCTCGCGCCGAAAGGCGAACTCGCCTACCGCTCCGCGCGCCCTGAGCCGCTGCAATCTTGGATGTTTTCTAAACGCTTTCGAGGGCTCGCCGTCAAGCCGCGAAGCTTCGGCGTTATGAGCCGACCGTCGCCAGCATGCACTATCGCGTGCTGGGGCTCATGCCGCGCGCCGTGGGAGGCATGCGGCGAGACTGATCCTCCTTAACGAGGGTGTGCAGCAATTTCACCTGCCGCTGAGCCTTCGCCTCGTAAAGCGCTTCGTCGGCCACCGCGAGAAGCGCCTCGGCGTCCGCGCCGTGTTCCGGCACCAGAGCGATGCCGACGCTGACTCCGATCGTCGTGCAAGCGCCATCGCCGAGGTCGTAAGGCGCCGATATGGAATTGGTCAGCCGGTGACTCAGCTCCGCCGCCTGCTCGCTCGTCAAACTCCTGGCGAGCACCACGAATTCGTCGCCGCCGATCCGCGCCGCCACGTCGGTCGC
Source organism: Methylocystis sp. H62 (assembly GCF_015709515.1). GTDB lineage: Bacteria > Pseudomonadota > Alphaproteobacteria > Rhizobiales > Beijerinckiaceae > Methylocystis. The sequence continues at coordinate 49,683 of NZ_JADNQZ010000049.1, read as the reverse complement.
GCGTAGAGATTGGCGCAAGCGCTCCGCGACCGATTTGAGCAGCCTGTCTCCGGCGGCGTGTCCATAGGTGTCATTGACCGCTTTGAAGTTGTCGAGATCAAGAAAAAGGACAGCCAAATCGCCGCCCTGCGTCGGCGCGTCATTCAGGTTCGCGTCAACCGCGGCGGCGAGACCGACGCGGTTCGACAGGCCGGTGAGCGCATCATGCTTGGCCCGGTGGTCGTTCAAACGTTCGGCCTGCATCGTCGCAATAAGCATTTTATTCAGGCTGTAGGCGGCGGCGATCATGGCGGCGAGATAGAGGGGAATCTGAAGAAACACGAGATAAAGCAACGGTTCGCCAGAGAGGGCGGCGCCCGGCAGAAACGGGCCGAGGCTCGTCAGGATCATTGCGCCGGCGAGACGCGGCGCGCCAAAATTGCGAAATCCAATGCCGCCGGCCATGGCGGTCCCAGACAGACAAGCGAGCGTCGCGGACACCCAGTCGCCGCCCGCGAGGCTTATGAAGGCGCCGTAACCGACGCCGCTGCTCCAGAAAAGCTGAAGCAGGAGATAGACGTCGGTCGGCGTCTCGCGATGCGCGAGAGCCTCGCGACGCGAGATGCTCAGCACGATCAGACGCACGACTCCGAGCACGATTTCAAAGACGAACCAAGCGACGAAAGGGAGCGTCTGTTCGCGCGCCGCAATCGCTCCCGACACGACAATCGTATTGATGACGCCGCCAAAGAAGACTGGCAGGGTTCCGAACAACCCGCCAATCAACGCCACTTGGATATCGCGAGTTGCGCCATGCCCCGGGTTGACGAGCCAACGCATCGCGGGCCAGCGCGGCAGGCTGTACACTCTGGAGTCGTCTCGCATCAGGCTTCCTGGCCGCCGTCAAGGAAAAACCGCCGAGTTTAAAGCAGGTTAGCCCGACTCCCTCTCTTTAACAATCGCTACTGACAAAGGCAAAGGCTACGTTCAAGCATTCCGCTCATCCGTCGCCCAAGTCACTCGCCGGCAGCCTTCAGCTGTTGCGGCAGTCCTTTACGCGCGTTGAGTTCGTTGAGCGCGCGCCGATACTCGACCGGCATCACCTTGCGGAACTTGCCCACGTAATTTGGCCAATCCGCCAGAATGTCGCGCGCGCGCGTCGAGCCGGTGTAGCGCAGGTGATTTGAGATCAACTGGCGCAGACGCTCGGCGTCGAAGCGCGTCATGTCGCTCATCACGTCGACGCGGCCATGGCCTTCCAGATCGCCGGACTGGTGATAGGTCTCGGTCATGACGGTCTCTTCGTCGCGCACCGGCTCGAGGTCGACCATCGCGAGATTGCAACGCGTCGAGAACGCGTCGTCCTCGTCCAAAACATAGGCGATGCCGCCGGACATGCCGGCCGCGAAGTTGCGGCCGGTCTGGCCAAGAACCACCACGACGCCGCCCGTCATATATTCGCAGCCGTGATCGCCCACGCCCTCGACCACGGCGAGCGCGCCGGAATTTCTCACGGCGAAGCGTTCGCCGGCGACGCCGCGGAAATAGCATTCGCCGGCGATGGCGCCATAGAGAACGGTGTTGCCGACAATGATCGAATTCGAGGGATCAATCTGCCCGGCGTCGCGCGAGGGATAGATGATCAGCTTGCCGCCCGAGAGGCCCTTGCCGACATAGTCGTTGGCTTCGCCTTCCAGACGCAGCGTCACGCCGCGCGCGACAAACGCCCCAAAGCTCTGACCCGCCGTGCCGGTCGCGCGGATATCGATCGTGTCCTCGGGCAGTCCCGCATGGCCGTAGATGCGGGCGACCTCGCCGGAGAGCATCGCGCCCGTGGCGCGATCGACGTTGCGGATCCGCGTTTCAATGGAAACCTTCGCGCCGCGATCGAGCGCCGCGCGCGCCTCGGCGATGAGCTTGTTGTCGAGGACCTTATCCAGGCCGTGATCCTGCGTCTTGCTGTGACGAATCGCGCCGCCTTCTCCCTGCGGCTTGAAGAACAGCTTGGAGAAATCGAGCCCGCGCGCCTTCCAATGCGCAATCGCCTTCTCCTTGTCGAGCATTTGCATCTGCCCGATCATTTCGTCGAAGCTGCGATACCCCATGGAGGCCATGAGTTCGCGCGCCTCTTCGGCGACGAAGAAGAAGAAGTTGATGACATGTTCGGGCAGGCCGACGAAGCGCTTGCGCAGAACGGGATCCTGAGTCGCGACGCCGACCGGGCATGTGTTGAGATGGCACTTGCGCATCATGATGCAGCCCGCCGCAATGAGCGGCGCCGTCGCGAAGCCGAACTCGTCCGCCCCAAGTAGCGCGCCGATCACGACGTCGCGACCGGTGCGCAATCCGCCGTCGACCTGCACGGCGATGCGCGAACGCAGATTGTTCAGCACGAGCGTCTGATGCGTTTCGGCAAGCCCGATTTCCCACGGCGAGCCCGCGTGCTTGATCGACGTCAGCGGCGACGCGCCGGTGCCGCCCTCGAAACCGGAGATCGTCACATGATCGGCGCGGCCCTTGGAGACGCCGGCGGCGACCGTGCCGACGCCGACTTCCGAAACGAGCTTCACCGACACTGCGGCGCGCGGATTGGCGTTCTTTAAGTCGAAGATGAGCTGCGCCAAATCCTCGATCGAATAGATGTCATGATGCGGCGGCGGCGAGATCAGGCCGACGCCGGGCGTCGAGTGGCGCACCTTGGCGATGACGGCGTCGACCTTGTCGCCAGGCAGTTGCCCGCCTTCGCCGGGCTTCGCGCCCTGCGCCATCTTGATCTGAATCATGTCGGCGTTGACGAGATATTCCGTCGTCACGCCGAAGCGGCCGGACGCCACCTGCTTGATGGCGCTGCGCATCGAGTCGCCGTTCGGCAGCGGCTTGAATCGATCCGCCTCTTCGCCGCCCTCGCCGGTGTTGGATCTGCCGCCGATGCGATTCATCGCGATGGCGAGCGTCGTATGCGCTTCGCGCGAGATGGAGCCAAACGACATAGCGCCCGTCGAGAAGCGCTTGACGATCTCGTTTGCCGGCTCGACCTCGTCGAGCGGAATCGGCTTCCGACCGTCCTCCTCGGCGCCTTTGACGCGGAACAGACCGCGCAGATTGAGAAGCTTCTCGTCCTGCTCGTTCAGGAGTTTGGCGAAAGCGCGATATTTGTCTCGCGCATTGCCGCGCACCGCATGCTGCAGCAGCGACACGGTTTGCGGCGTCCAGCTGTGCGCTTCGCCTCTGATGCGGTAGGCGTAATCGCCGCCGACGTCGAGCGCCTCCTTGTAGACGGGCGCGTCGCTGAACGCGAGGCGATGGCGACGCACGGTCTCGCGCGCGATTTCTTCGAGCCCGACGCCTTCGATGCGCGTCGTCGTGCCGGTGAAGAATTCATCGATGAAGCTCTGCGCAAGACCCACAGCGTCGAAGATCTGCGCGCCGCAATACGACTGGTACGTGGAGATGCCCATCTTGGACATCACCTTGAGAATACCCTTGTCGACCGCCTTGATGAAGCGCTTGACGGCGGTCGGACCGTCGACGTCGGAGGGAAACTCCTCCGCGGAGGCGATGAGCGTCTCAAACGCGAGATAAGGGTTGATCGCCTCGGCGCCGTAGCCCGCGAGACAGCAGAAATGATGCACTTCGCGCGCCTCGCCGGTCTCGAGGACGAGGCCGACGGAGGTGCGCAATCCCCTGCGGATCAGGTGATGATGCACCGCCGCGGTCGCGAGCAGCGCCGGGATCGGAATGCGGTCCGGACCGACCATACGGTCCGAGAGGATAATGATGTTGTAGCGGCCGCTGACCGCCTCCTCGGCGCGTTGACATAGCCGCTTGATCGCGGCGTGCATGCCTTCGGCGCCCTTTGAGGCGTCGTAAGTGACGTCGATCGTCTTGGTGTCGAAACTATCCTCGACCGTGCCGATCCAGCGGATCTTTTCGAGATCCTCGCTCGTCAGAATCGGCTGGCGCACTTCAAGGCGCTTCTTGTTCGCCGAACCTTCATGGTCGAGAATGTTGGGGCGCGGACCGATGAAGGACACGAGGCTCATGACCAGCTCTTCGCGGATCGGATCGATCGGCGGATTGGTCACCTGCGCGAAGTTCTGCTTGAAATAGGTGTAGAGCAGCTTCTCCTTGTCGGAGAGCGCCGACACGGGCGTGTCCGTGCCCATGGAGCCTATCGCCTCCTGGCCTGTGACGGCCATCGGGAAAAGCAAAAGATCGAGGTCCTCCTGCGTGTAGCCGAAGGCCTGCTGACGGTCGAGCATCGACACGTCCCATCGCGCGGGACGCGTATCGACGGGCTTCAGATCCTCGAGCTGAATTTGCGTGCGCGCCAGCCACTCCTTGTATGGATGAGAGTTCGACAGCTCCTTCTTGATCTCGTCGTCGGAAACGATGCGTCCCTGCTCCAGATCGACAAGCAGCATCTTGCCGGGCTGGAGACGCCACTTGGTCACGATCTTCTCTTCGGGAATCGGCAACACGCCCATTTCCGAAGCCATGACGACGAGACCGTCGTCGGTGACGAGATAGCGCGCAGGCCGCAGCCCGTTGCGGTCGAGCGTCGCGCCGATCTGGAGCCCGTCGGTGAAGGCCATGGCGGCGGGACCGTCCCACGGCTCCATGAGCGCCGCGTGATGCTCGTAGAAAGCCTTGCGGTCGGCGTCCATCAGCGGATTGCCGGCCCAAGCCTCCGGGATCAGCATCATCACCGCATGCGCGAGCGAATAGCCGCCGCGCACAAGGAATTCGAGCGCATTGTCGAAGCAGGCGGTGTCGGACTGGCCCTCATAGGAGATCGGCCACAGCTTGCTGATCCCCTCGCCAAACAGCGGCGAGGAGACCGACGCCTGGCGCGCCGCCATCCAGTTCAGATTGCCGCGCAGCGTGTTGATTTCGCCATTATGCGCGACAAAGCGATAGGGATGCGCAAGCCGCCAGGAGGGGAAAGTGTTCGTCGCGAAGCGCTGATGCACAAGCGCCAGCGCCGAAATAAAACGCTCGTCCTTGAGATCGAGGAAATATTCGCCGAGCTGCGAGACGAGCACCATGCCCTTGTAGACGATGGTGCGCGAAGAGACCGAGACGGCGTAAAACTCCCGTCCGCCGTTGCCGAGCCGGTAAATTTCGTTCGAGGCCGCCTTGCGCGCTAGATAGATGCGCCGCTCAAAGATGTCGGCGTCAGCGACGTTCGGCCCGCGCCCGATGAAGATTTGCGCGTGATGCGGCTCGACGGCCTTCACCGCCTCGCCGAGATCGCTCGAATCGACGGGTAGATCGCGCCAGCCAAGAACGACGAGCCCCTCTTCTTCGATCGACTTATCGATGATGCCGCGCGCGCGCGCGCGCGTTTCGGGATCGCGCGGCAAGAAAAACTGCCCGATGGCGTAATCGCCGGCGGCGGGAAGCTCTATGCCGAGCTTCGCGCACTCCGCTTTGAAGAACGCATGGGGGATCTGAAGCAGGATGCCGCAGCCGTCCCCGAGCTTGGGATCAGCGCCGACGGCGCCCCGGTGATCGAGATTGAGCAAGATCTGCAAGCCCATCTCGACGATGGCGTGCGACTTCTCGTTGCGCATATTGGCGACGAAGCCCACCCCGCAGGAATCATGCTCCTTGGCGGGGTCATAAAGCCCTTGCGCCTGCGGAAGAGCGGGATCGCGGCCGAGCGGCTGCGGTCCGGCTTCAGCGAAGTGCTCGGCGGGTTTCGTCATTTCGGCGTCTCCTCGACAGGACCGCGCGCCTTTTCCTGCGCCCCTCCCGCCCGCTCATCGAACCATAAAACTGTCGTAGGCGTGACCTAAATCGTCGCAGCCCGACTCTCGCATTCCCGTAACGCAGGTTTCGCAATGATTGCGAATCCTGCGCGTCCTCGTCTCGCGCTCGGGCGCAAGGCAAGAGACGCGCCACTTTGCAGGCCCTCTCATTTACGTTGGCCGCGGCGCGTGTCGAGCGGCGACCATGAAAATGAAACAGAGCTTCCAAGAGCGAGCGCCGCCTTAAGGTCAGCAAGGCTGACATATTTGCGGGCTATGTTAGTGCCAGATTTGCGCTGATATGACAAGCAATCGCTTGGGCTTTCGGCGCTTGCCGGTCCAATGCTCGCCGCAATGTTGTCCGAGCATCCGCGCGCGCCGAGAGGGCTTGAACAGGGAAGAAACAATGCGGTCATTCAAGGGGAAAGCCGTTCTGCCGTTCGTGTTGGCGCTGGCGGCAAGCGCCGCCGTTCCGCAGCACGCCTTCGCGCAGTTTTTCTTTCGGCCATTCGCCAACATCTTCCGCGCTCGAATTCCCGACGCGGGTCCGCCGGCCTTCGCCTCCCGTCCCGCCGTCGCTTCGATCCTCGGGCGCACCGGCTTTCAATTGGTCGGACCGCTCGGTCGCCGAGGCGATCAGATCGTCGCCACCGGCGTCAGTCGCCGCGAGGGCGAGATGCGCTTTATCATCGACCCCTACGAGGGCCGTATTTTGCGCGCGGTGAGACTTGGGCCTCGGCCTATGTATGATCGGGGACCGCGCTACGGGGGCGATTACGGTCCCTCCGGCGGCGATTCTTACGGCGCGCCCCCGTCGACCGGCGGAGTTCCATACCCGCCCCCGGGCGCCGGCGGTCCCGGGGCTGTCGGCCCGGCGGCGGATCGCGGACGCCAGCAGCCCGGCGGCGCAGCTTTGGCGGATAAGTCGTCAAACAGCGCCAGTCAACAGCGCGCTCGGGCGGCTCAGAAAACCGCGGCGCCGAAGAGTTCGCGCGCAATCGCCCCGACCACGACGCCCGAGACGCGCTCCGCCGCGCCGATTGCGACGGTGCCTGCTGCAGCCCTCCCTGCCCCGTCCGCGGCTACGCCGATCGAGCCAAAGACCGCGCCGGCCGCCGCCCAGTCGCAGGAGCCCAAGCCTGACGCTCAGAGCGCCAGGACGCCGTCCGCACAGGGAATTGAGACGCCGCCTGCGCCGGGCACGGAGCAGAAGGGCGCCGATGCAACGGCTACGCCTCCGGCGGCGACCGCCAATAGCGGCGGCGAAAAGCCCACGACTTCGGCTCCGCCAGAGCCAAAGTCCGGCGAAGCCAGCGTCCCTGCGCCGGCGCAAGCGGCCCAGGGGCCGCAGCCAAACGCCGAAAGCTCAGATAAGCCGGCGCCAGCCTCTGCTGACAAGGCGCCGGACTCCGGCGCTGTTCCTTCGGCGCAGGCCGCCAAGGAAACGCCCGCCGACAAGCCGGCGGCGGATTCGGCGTCTGGGGAGCCGAAAGCAGATCCCGCCAGCGCGCCGCAAACGCAAGCGACGCAGCAGGCGCCGCAAAGCCCTGAGAGCGCTCCGACGCCGCCGGCGCCGGTCTCGGCTGAACATGCGCCAAGCGCCGCGCCTCCAACGGAGCAGATCGCCGAAAAGTCAGCCCCGTCGCCTGGCGCGTCCACCCCTGCGAAGCGCGCAGCGGCCGCCCGCGCCGCCGGAGGCTCTTCGCGCCGGGCGATCGTTCCGCCGTCAGGTTCGAGCGGCACGACTGTCGTGACCCCGACGGCGTCCACGCCGGCGGCTTCCGTCCCTAAAGGTTCAGCGACGGCGAAGACGCCCGACAGCGCGGCAAAGCCAAAGACCGGCGGATAGAAAAGAGGCGCCCGAAAGGGCGCCTCTGGCAGTTCTTTCGGAACTTTCGCCGTTACGCAGCCTTTGACTCGACGATCGTCGCGGACGGCGTCGTCACGCCGATGTCGATGCGGCGTGGCTTCTGCGCCTCCGGAATCTCGCGCACGAGATCGACGTGCAGCAAGCCGTTGACGAGGCTGGCGCCAGTTACGACCACATGGTCGGCAAGCTGGAAGCGACGCTCAAAGGCCCGCGCGGCGATGCCCTGATGCAGGACCTCGCGACCTTCCGCAGGCTGCGCCGGCTCTTTCGAGCCTTTGATGGCCAAGGTGTTTTCCTTGGTCTCGACGGACAGTTCCTCGCGCGAGAAGCCCGCGACCGCGAGGGTCACGCGATAGGCGTTCTCGCCCGTGCGCTCGATATTGTAAGGCGGGTAGCTTTGAGACGTCTCGAAACCGCTGGCCTGATCGAGCAGGTTGAACAGACGGTCGAAGCCGACGGTCTGGCGGTACAGCGGAGAGAGATCGAACTGACGCATGACATATCCTCCAGTTGAGCGACATGCGGCGCGCTAGCGTTATCGCGCCGCGCCTCTTAGCGCGTCCGTTACGGCCCGCGCTGGCAACGATTTAAGAAGCGCTGCGGCGTCGTTCAAGAGGCGCCGGCGACGCGGCGATTAGCGTCTCCGTCGGCAGCCGGTGGCGCTCCGGCGCGCGGAAGGGGGATTCCAGAGCAAGCACGAGCTTGACCAGATCCGCCTGGCGGGTCGCGCCGGTCTTCTGGAAAATGCTTTTCAGATAACCTTTGACGGTTCCCTCGCTCAGACCAAGCGCGCGCGCGGTCGCCGGGACGCCGCCCACTTCGGCGATGGCGAGCAGCACCGAACTCTCGCGGGCGGTGAGGCCGAACACGCCCGCGGCGACTGCTCCACCCTCGCTGGAATTGAGCGCGAGCCTGCGCAAAAACAGCGCCGACAATCCCTTGGACAGCGGCAGCACATGCATCACGCAGCAGCGTGACTCCCCGCGTTTCACCATGATCGCGAAGGCTTCCGCATCAGCGCCGCCGATCTGGGCGAGCGCATGCTCCAAAGCCTCCTTCGCGTGCGGATCGCGCACCGTCAGCGTATTGCCAAAGATCGCCAGCGCGTCGCCTTCGCCGAGCATCTCGTCGGCGCTGCGATTCCTATGGACGACGCGCATCCTGCAGTCGACGACGAGCACCGGCGACGTCAGCTCCGCGAACAATTCGACGAGAGCCGATGTGTCAGACGCCGGCTTGTGGCTGGCGATGGCCGTCGCGAGATGCGGCAGAAGCGCGTCAAGCCGCCTCTTCGCCTCGATGTCGGCGAGACCTGCGGCCTCATCGCGAAAGGCGACGAATAGGCAGACGCCCGTCTCGGATCGGTGAATGACTCCCCCGATCATATCGGCCAGGCCGAAGGGCGCCATCCAGCGCTGGTAGGCGCCGCTTTGATGAAGCTCTTCCAGAGAGACGAAGTCTTCCGACGAGAACGCCCGACCGACGCCAATCTCGGCCAGGACGCGCGCCTTGACCGGATCGAGTTTGCGATGATTGCGCAGATATTCGACGATCCACGCTTTCTCGGCGCGTGTCGAATGCTTGAGCTCCAAAAGCGCCGAACAACGGTCTTCGAACAGCAACGCTGCAAAGCGCGCATCCAGCAAGCGCGCAATCTCGTCGAGCGTATCGGGCCAGTGCTGCGCTTCCGCGCCCGCGGCTTTGATCGCCACGATGACGCGCGCATCCGCATCTTTCGTCAAGGTCATGGTCATGTCTTCACCCGGTGCGACCTCTCGCCACACCTTCGCAAAGCCGGTCTTCGCGATGGCGCTTGCCGCGCAGCGAACGTCACACTGCCCTGGAGCCCTAGAAGAACCTGGAGAAACACCAGGGCGTCAATCCATCGCACCTTAGCTTCTGTGTTGCGCATCTGCAACAAGGACAAGAATTTACGCGATTGCCGAGCGGCGCCCTCCCGATCGGGGGGAAACGGAAGAAAACGTAGCGGCTAAGTTGCACGAAATGAATCGGCGTCGCGGCATGTCACCTCCAGCTTCAACGAAGACAGCAAAGACGAACGCAAGGCGGAAAGGCCTGCGCGCCTTTCTTGCTGCGACGCTTTTCGTCGTTTCGGCATTGCTGCAGGCGACGATCGCGCCTCATTCGGCCCTGTCGGCGACGCCAGAGTTCTGCGTCACAAGTCACGCCGCTGCGGACGAGACGGCGCCGAACGGCGCGCCAACGCACGGCTGGCACGCGCACTGCGGCGCCTGCCCGATCGGAACTCCGCCGATCATTTCCGAAAGGCCGCCGATCGCACGGCTCGAACAGCCGCCGACCGCCCTGGTCTTTTTCGACTCCTGGCCTTTCGAACCGCGCGAACGACGCCGTCCCGGCGAAACGCGCTCGCGCGCGCCTCCCGCGCTCTCCTGACGAAACAAAACACGCACCGTTTCAACCGCCGTTCGCCGGCGGATCAGGAGAACTCATCCAATGTACCGTCCCGCCCTACTGCGCGGCGCAAGCGCTTGCGCGTTGATCCTGGCCTCGCTTGCGACCGCCAAGGCCCAAGTCTCTCTTCCGCAGATCGTCGTCGGCGCCGCGCAGGGGACGCCAACGCCGCCGCCGCTGGATAAGGCCAACGAGACGGTCGTCACACAAAAAGAAATCGTGGAGGAAAAACCTCCCGAAACGGATACGGCGAAGCTTCTCGAGCATCAGCCGGGCGTGAGCGTTCAAACCGGCGGCGGCGTTTCCGGCCTCCCGGCGATCCGTGGCCTCGCCGACGATCGCCTGAAGATTGTCGTCGGCGGCGTGCAGGCCACGTCCTCCTGCGCCAATCACATGAATTCGCCGTTGAGCTACACCGATCCGAACACGATCGGCCGCGTTGAAGTCGTGACCGCGGTCTCGTCAGTCAGCAAAGGCGGCGATTCGATCGGCGGCTCTATTCTGGTCACTCCGAAATCGCCGGTCTTTGCAACGCCCGTCGTCGCGCCGGCGGTCGTCGGTCCGGGCGGCGCGCCGGTGTCGCCGATTCTTGCCGCGAGTCCCTACCCGCCTGTTCCCTATCTGCCGCTGCCAGTTCCCGGGACGCTGCGATTTGGCCCGAACAACGAAGTGCTGGCGACGGGAACAGTTTCCGCGTTCTTCCGAGGCAACAACAACGGCGTCGGCGTTTCAGCAAACATCAACATGGCCAACGACCATTGGAGCCTGCTCTACAACGGGTCATGGCAACGGGCGACCGACTATCACGCCGGCGGCAATGGCGACAAAGTTCTCTCGACGAACTTCATGTCGGAAAATCACGCGGTCACGCTCGGCTACCAGAACGAGGGGCATCTGTTCACCTTCCGTGGCGCCTATCAGAATATTCCCTATCAGGGCTTTCCGAACCAGCGCATGGACATGACGCGCAATCGCTCCTATTCGCTGGACGCCCTCTACAAGGGCGCCTTCGAATGGGGCACGCTGGAAGCGCGCGCGTACTGGCATCAGGTCTTCCACAAAATGGGATTCCTGGAGGACAGATTCTGGCTCAATCACCCGATGATCGCGCTCGGCCGTGACTTCGGCTATTCGGTCAAAGCGGAAATTCCATACAGCGATCAGGATCTTTTCCGCATCGGCAATGAGTTCCACGGCTACCGACTGCAGGACTACTGGCCTTCCGATCTCACCGGCTTGGCACAGGGTTTCGCCACGCCGCCCGGCAGTCTGAGCCGACCTTTCGCGAATGTGAACATCAATGGCGGCCAGCGCAATCGGTTTGGCACCTATGTCGAATGGGAGCGCCGCTGGACGCCTCAGTGGTCCAGCCTGATCGGCGTGCGTAACGACATCGTCTGGATGGACACTGGTCCTGGTCAGAGCTACACGCCGTTTATCTTCCCCAACTCACCCCTGCTCGCGCGCGCGAATAATTTGGCGGTCAATATCTTCAACGCGCAAAATCGCGCGCGCACCGACATCAATTTCGACATGACCGCTCTGGCGCGCTATGAGCCGGATCCTGGCAGCCTTTACGAGTTCGGCTATTCGCGCAAGACGCGCTCGCCCAATCTCTATGAACGCTATACTTGGCCGGTCGCCGGCCCGTTCACGGCGATGTTCAACTGGTTCGGCGACGGCAACGGCTATACCGGCAACCTCAATCTGAAGCCGGAAGTGGCGCACAATGTCGCGTTCACCGGCGCTTGGCGCGACATGTCCGGCGCAAACAACTGGGAAGCGCGGATTTCGCCCTTCTACACCTATGTCGAGAACTATATCGACGGCGCGAGAACCGGCGGGACCTTCAACACGTTTCCGGTGGCGAATTCCTATATTTTCCAGATCATGCAGTTCCGCAATTTCAATGCGGAGCTCTATGGCGTCGACGGCTCGGGCAGAGTGAAGCTGCATGAATCGCCCGAATACGGCAGGCTGCAGGCGGTCGGCGTCGTCAGTTTCGTCTATGGACGAAATCTCGACATCGGCAATCCGCAGTATTGTCCCCCGGGCAACGGCTTGTGCTCCGTCGCGTCGTTCCTGGTCAAGAAGGGCGACGGTCTGTGGAACCTGATGCCGGCCAATGCGCGCATTGCGCTCGAGCACCAGATCGGCGGATTGAGCATGGCCGCTGAAACGCAACTCGTCGCGCCCAAGGATCACGTGTCGGCGAACAAGGGCGAATTCACGACCCCGGCATATGCGCTGCTCAATCTCCGCGCCGCCTATGACTGGAGCAATATGCGCATCGACCTTGGCGTCGACAATGTCACCGATGCGCTCTACTCGCTGCCGCTTGGCGGGTTCGACTTGACGAACTATTCGCGCAACGCGTTCCTCTTCGGACGCAATGCGGGTCTTGCGAGCGTGCGTCAGGTGCCCGGCATGGGTCGGAACTTTTATGCCGGGCTGACCGTGAGGTTCTGACCGCGACGCTCTATTTTCAAAGGCGGCGCGCCATTGCGCCGCCTTTCCTCTGGATGCTTATGATGCGGCGAACTCTTCTTCGGTCCACGAGATACATCGAAGGGGACGACAAGGTCATCCGTATCCACGGCTCAAAGGCCAGTCGGGCGGTCATCGCCGGAGAACAAATCGGCAAGGGTGTTCGCGGTTTTTTAGGCAAGTGGCGCGCCCGAAGGGATTCGAACCCCTGACCTCTGCCTTCGGAGTTATTTAACCTGCCTCTCGCTGCGGTATCCGGCGATACGAAAAGCTCCTCTAACATACTACGACTGCTAGTTTTTCTTGAATTAGACCATCGCCGAGAGCACGCTGCACCAACCGAGATTTTCCTTCGGCCCGCTTCCGTGGTGCTTCCGCGAACGCAGGGTAGGAATCATTCCGGAAGCGCTTTATGGCCAAGCTGACCAAGAGAGTCGTCGACGCTGCGGTTAGTCGCGACAGGGATTATTTCATCTGGGACGACGAGCTTCCAGGTTTCGGCCTGCGCATGTTCACCTCGGGCAAGCGGAGTTACCTTCTCCAGTATCGTGCCGGTGGCCGAACGCGTCGCTACACTATCGGCCTGCACGGGGTATGGACACCGGAAGCGGCCCGCCAGGAAGCCAAGATTCAACTCGGCCACATCGCCAAAGGCGGCAACCCTGCGGAAGAGCGGCAGCTCGATCACAAGGCGATCACGGTCAAGGAGCTTTGCGCGTTGTATTTGCGCGATCTGGAAGCCGGATTGATCCTCGGCAAAGGCGGTCGCCCGAAGAAGCCGACTACGATCGGCACCGACACTGGCCGTATTCACCGACACATCATCCCGCTCATCGGCACCCGGCGCGTCAAGGACCTCACAAAGGCCGACATCAACAAGGTTCTAAAGGACATCATGGCGGGGCTGACGCGCGCTTCCGTCAAGACGAAGAAACTACGGGGCAAGGCGATCGTGCGGGGCGGCCCCGGCACTGCGACACGCACCGTCGGGCTGCTGGGCGGCATTCTCACCTATGCTGTCGAATCCGGGATCATCGAGCGCAATCCAGCCCATGGCGTTCGAAAGCCGAAGGACAATGTGCGAACCCGCCGCCTCACGGAAGCCGAATATCGCATCCTTGGAGAAATGCTTCGGAACGCGTCCCGGAACGACAAATATGTAATCGCGGTCGAGATCATTCGTCTGATCGCCCTGACCGGCTGCCGCCGAAGTGAGATCGTCGGTCTCAAATGGAGCGAAGCCCATATCGATGGAAGCTGCCTGCGACTTACCGACAGCAAGGAGGGCGACTCGATACGTCCCATCGGGCTCCCTGTGATTGAGACTCTAGAAGCGCACAGGAACAGCCACGCAGAAACCTATGTGTTTCCCGGATCAGGCGACGACAACGCCTTCGGCAGCTTCCCGAACCATTGGAAGCAGATTTTTCGGAAATCGCCGCTCGCAGATGTGACTCCGCACGCCCTGCGGCACAGCTTCGCCAGCATCGCTAACGATCTCGGGTTCACCGAGGTCACGATCGCGGCGCTGGTTGGCCATTCGAGAGGCACGGTTACAAGCAAATACATCCATCCGCTCGACACAGCCCTGATCATGGCCGCGGACGCGATTGCCGGCTACATCCAGGGCCTGCTGGACGGCAAGGAGTTCAAGCAGACTGCCTATTCGCTCGATCGGGCTTCCAGGAAGGTTGCTCTAAACCGATTCTTAGAAAAAGCCGCTGACGAGCGACCGCGCACGGAAGACGATATGGCGGCATAGACTAAGCATTGTGGACAAAGCGCTTCCAAATCACGTCCTCTGCAGATCATGCCTGACGACCATCAGCATCGTGCACCGATGGGCTGGCGGGGTAAGTCCGGGCACCACACGCGCCGCTGCAGCCAATGACAGGCCCCTCGGCTTTTATCTGTCTTTCGCTTGCAGCGGGCGCAGGGAACGTAGAAATTTCGTTCCTCAAGTTGTCTGCCTGATGCAGCACCGTTCCTCGTGTCAAAGTAACCGGAGCGCCATTTTGCGACTAAATCTCCCGGAACATATCTCCAAGCCTCCCCATCAGAGCTATTCCGCTCGTCGTATCGGGCAACGTTTGTGCGCTGGAGCAAATTGCTGTTTGCGAGAGCCCGTGCTTCTCCCGCCGGACCGCGAAGAGACCCGGCCTTTCCCTCATCTGTGCTGACACCCGGTGGAGCGACTCCGGCGAGGGAAAGTCCAAACTCAAGATCATGAAATTCTTCACAAGTGCTAGCTCCACGCCCTGTCGACCGGAGTGTGACACGTGCGATATAATCGTGATCGATCTGCAGGTGACATTCGATCCGCTCAAGGAGTGGCTGCGCGTTTGCATCAACCTCGACTTTCGCAATACAAAGTGTCCGCCGTGGGTCGCTGGGTAGTACCTTTCCGAGCTTTGCAGGCTTTGCTACCTCGACGACGGCCTTTCCTTCTCGCGGGTCAATGCAGAAGAGGCGTGTATTGGCCACGTTCTGTGTTTCGTTCTCGAGGGGCAGCGTCCAGCCTGCATCGACAAGGGAATGGTAAGTCCCCCGCCCAGATGTATCTGCGACCAGAATTTCAATCGGCTTCGAGAGTGTGAGACGAAGCCCATCGTTGGCAATCCAAGCCGCACCTTCGGCAATAATTCGGTCTCCATTGTCGAGTTTCGGGACTCTTCCGATGAAGCGCTCTGTCAGACCATTACGGATGGCAGGCATATTGACCATCCCACCGGTGGCGAGACACAGCTCAATATCCTGGTAGGTAAGATGCGCTTGCCCAAGAATTTCGTCGATTCTCGCCAAGCCCTTCGCCACGATACTAGAACTTAGGCTATCAAGTTCGTCGCGACTAATTGACTGCAAGAGATTCTTACTGGGTCCGTCCATCTTGAG
Organism: Methylocystis sp. H62; assembly: GCF_015709515.1. Classification (GTDB taxonomy): domain Bacteria; phylum Pseudomonadota; class Alphaproteobacteria; order Rhizobiales; family Beijerinckiaceae; genus Methylocystis. Next base: position 34,269 of record NZ_JADNQZ010000049.1, on the reverse strand, counting down.
ATAGTTCCGGACGATCACCTCCTCGCTATCTGTCTTTGGATTAGACAATTGGATCTTGAGTATTTCGCACTGATGCAACAGTTTCGCGGCCATGCCTGGTTGCTCGAGGGCAGTAATATCCTCAATGCCATGAGCTGTCGCATGCTTGGATCTTAGGTGATTTCGGAGGCGCTCATCGAACCTATCGCCGCCGACTTCGTTATCGCCGAGGTTCGCCAATTGCATAATGGCCCCCCCTTGAATTCGGCAGAGGGTCAGGTCCAGAGTGCCTCCGCCCCAGTCGAAAACAAGCACTGAGCGTCCTTCCAGGCGTGCAAGCTCGCGGCCCAGATCAGGCCTCAAACGAAGATAGGCATAAAGCGCTGCAACGGGCTCATGCACAAATTGCACAACACCGATGCCGGCCTTTCTTGCGGCTTGTCGTAGCGCTCGTCTTTCTGGGCCACCAAAGTCGACAGGAATGGTAAAGACGGCGCGCGTCAGGTTCTTACCAGAGGCTGATCCTCGCGCGCCCGCGGCATCATTCTTGAGATGCTTCAGAACTTCAGCGACAGCGTCGGTCGGTTCAATAAGTCGACCGTCAACAAAGATAGGGCCGTCGCGCCTCAATGACATTTTAGGCGAACGAACGAATCCCGGAGGCGCACCGGCCTCGGTCAGATCCATGTTCTGCCTGGCTTCGCGACCGACCACTATGTCACCACCGCGGTACCAGATAACTGACGGGTGAGGTCGCAAAGTCACCTGATCGACCAAGGTCAACGCTCGCCCTCCGACTGTCACGGCAGCTAGGCTATTTGTGGTGCCAAAATCTATTCCAAAGACAACGTCCTTCACGTTTTGGCCTCTTCAATAATGGACAGAACGGCTTTCATCCGCTTCAATGCAAGGCTGGGAGCGGATGGTTCGATCTCTAACGCGTCCACTGCGTCTTGCAGCAGCGGTCCGATTCGTTCACTAAGAAGCACCCTTTGTCCGGCCTTGGCTTCTGAGAGGTCGTGACCCCAGTGCTGGCGTTCGGCGGCGAGCGTTGTTTCAACTTCAGCCAGTTTGAAGATACGTTGCTCTAGCTCTCTCTTTGACAGCGTAAGCTCCGCTTGAAGTCGTTCAAGCTTTGACCGCGTCTCGGCAAGTCGATCACGCAGGCCTGCAGAAATCTGGCGCTCTCGGTCTCTGTCTTCCTGGGCTGCGCTGACCAATTCGTGGGCGAGCCCGGTCATTGCGACCGCCAATCGAAACTCCGTGGATTTACCCTTCTGGATCGCACGGATGGCTAAGCGCGAGGCGCTTTTGCCTTCGGGGAACAAAATCGAAAGCAAGGCTTCAGCAGTTTGCCATGCTTGAAGCGAGCGCTTCTCAACCAGCCAACACACCCCAATGCGTAGCCAGTTTGTGAAGTTGCGTGGAATAAGAACCCCGCTTTGGGGATGATTTGCATCCAATCGGGCCCCCGGAGCTAAGGGTCCACACTGGCCTCCTGATGCAAGGGAGGCCGAGATTGGAATGCTTGTTGTGGAAACGATTGCGAAGATACGCCGCGCCTATTTTGTCCAGAAGAAGCCGATCAAAGAGATTTGCCGGGACCTGCATGTGTCGCGGAAGGTCGTGCGCAAGGTCATCCGTTCGGATGCGACGGAGTTCCGTTACGAACGCGAGACGCAGCCGCTTCCGAAGATCGGTCCCTGGCGCGAGCGGCTGGATTCGCTTTTGCTGGAGAACGAGGGGAAAGCGCCCCGCGAACGGCTGACGCATGTGCGGCTTTTCGAAGAGCTGCGGGGCTTTGGTTATGAAGGCAGCTATGCGGCGGTTCGCCGTTACGCGATTGGCTGGCGCAAGGAGCGCGGCGCTGCGTTGGCGCAGGCCTATGTGCCGCTGAGCTTTGCGCCGGGCGAAGCCTATCAGTTTGACTGGAGCCACGAAGTCGTCGTGCTGAACGGCGCGACGGTGACGGTGAAGGTCGCGCATATGCGTCTCTGCCACAGCCGCATGCTGTTTGCGCGCGCCTATCCGCGCGAGACGCAAGAGATGGTGTTCGACGCGCATGACCGCGGCTTCGCCTTCTTCAAAGGCGCGTGCGAGCGCGGCATCTACGACAATATGAAGACGGCGGTGGAGACGATTTTTATCGGCAAGGAGCGACAATATAATCGGCGCTTCCTTCAGATGTGCGGGCATTATCTTGTCGAACCCGTCGCCTGCACGCCGGCGTCTGGCTGGGAGAAGGGACAGGTCGAAAATCAGGTCGGACTGGTGCGCGAGCGCTTCTTCACGCCGCGTCTGCGGTTCAAGAGCTATGACGAGTTGAACGCCTGGTTGATCGACAAATGCGTCGCCTACGCCAAAGCGCATCGCCATCCCGAGATTGTCGACAAGACGATCTTCGAGGCGTTTGAGGAAGAGCGGCCAAAGCTCATTCCATTACGCGGTTGCTTCGACGGCTTCCACGCGGTGAGCGTAGCGGTGTCGAAGACCTGCCTGGTTCGCTTCGACAACAACAAATACTCGGTCAAGGCGAGCGCTGTCGGGCGCTCCGTCGAACTCCACGCCTACGCCGATCGCGTCGTCATCCGGCAGGACGGGATTGTCGTTGGCGAACATCGCCGCCGCTTCGGCCGCGAAGAGACGGCTTACGATCCCTGGCATTACGTGTCGGTTCTGGCCCGTAAGCCCGGCGCGTTGAGGAACGGCGCGCCGTTCAAGGACTGGGTGCTGCCGTCGGCCATGGAGAAAATCCGGCGCAAGCTCGCGGGCTCCGCCGACGGCGACCGGCAAATGGTGAAAATCCTCGCGGCGGTTCTGGACGACGGCTTGCGGGCGGTCGAAGCCGCCTGCGCCGAGGCAATGGATCAGGGCGTGCATTCCGCCGACGTCATTCTCAACATCCTCGCACGGCGCCGCGATCCCGGCCCGCCGCTGACGATCCTCACGCCGGACGCCCTGAAGCTGAGGCATGTCCCGCTGGCCGATTGCGCAAGATACGATCAACTGAGGAGTTCAGGCTGATGATGGAGCGCACGCAAATCTTCGATCTGATGGGCGAACTCAAACTCTACGGCATGAGGAACGCCTACGATGAAGTGATGACGACCGGCATCAAGCGACAGCATGAGCCGCCGCAGATCGTCGGCGATCTTCTCAACGCCGAGGTCGCCGAAAAGCAGGCGCGCTCCATCAAATATCAGATGACCATCGCCAAGCTCCCTCTGGCCAAAGACATCGACGACTTCGACTTCGACGGCGCGACCGTCAACGAAACTCTGGCGCGCGATCTTGCCGGCGGCGGCTTCGTCCCCCAGCAGCGCAATATCGTTCTCGTCGGCGGCACGGGAACCGGCAAGACGCATCTGGCCATCGCCATTGCGCGCAGTTGCATCCGCGCTGGTCTGCGCGGGCGCTTCTTCAACACCGTCGACCTCGTCAACCGCCTGGAGTCGGAGACCCGCGCCGGGCGCCAGGGACGCATCGCCGATTATCTTACCCGCATGGACTTCGTTGTTCTCGACGAACTCGGCTATCTGCCCTTCGCGCAGGCCGGCGGCCAATTGCTGTTCCATCTCGTCAGCCGGCTTTATGAGCGCACCTCGGTGATCGTCACGACCAATCTGGCCTTCGGCGAATGGCCGAGCGTCTTCGGCGACGCCAAGATGACGACCGCGCTGCTCGATCGCCTCACCCATCATTGCGACATTGTCGAAACCGGCAACGAAAGTTGGCGCTTCAAAAACCGCGCCTGACGCTGCCCCGATTGGTCAGACCGCTGCCGTTGTTGGCGTAACTCCGTTCGGGCTACGCCCTCCCTCCGTCACGCCAACAACGGCAGAAAATGCGCATCGGGAAAGGGGTCCCTTTTGGATGAAAAACTGGGGTCCCGATTCAATGGCGTTTGACACGCTACGCGCTTACCCGCGGCGACGTGCTTGTCGAGGTCGTCCTGCGTCAGGATGCCCTCGTCGATCATCTCGTCATGTCGCTGATCGGCGTCAACGATGTCGAACGTCTTCACCTCGATGTAGAAAGTCTTCGGAGGCGTGCACGTCAGCAGTTCGCATATAAAGTCCGGAGTCGAGGCATCCGCCTCCGGGAACCGCCGGATCGTGATTTTCCCCCTGCCAGCGTCCCTGATCATCCTGTAGATCAGCGCCTCTGAGTAGATCTCGAACGCCTGCCGCCAAGCCCGCGTGTCGACCCACCCCTTGGTCTTGTCAAGCCGCTTAACGATGTCCTTGACGAAAGCCTCGATCGTCGGGTCCGAGGGTGCCTCCTCCTCCAAGGCGTGGACGAGCGCAGGGTCGAAGAGCGGCAGTGTATAGTCAAACGAGACCCCTGAAAGCTTGTGGCTTTCTCGCACGATCCTGGCATAGAGGGGGCAAGCCAGAAGGAAGGCGCGATTATACGCCGCTAAGAAGCGCTCCTTGAACCCTGCGTAGCAGTAAGGCTGGATCAGTAGCAGCCTCATCGCTCGGCATTCGACGGAGAGCTTGGTGCCCATCCCGCTTCTCGTCGCCCTCGAAGCGATCGTATCGAGCGTGCCTATCGAAGGGTAGCCTAGTCGCTTTAGCTTGTTCGGTCGGAACCGGCGGATGTGCGCCACCAAGGCGCGTCCGAGAGCGGTTCTTGGTGCAATGTCTGCGTAGGGATTGCTGCGGGGCATACACCCCTGTGAGCGGTTTTCGAACTTAGATCAAGCCGACAATGTTGCCGATGCCGTTCATTTCTTTGCACCGCTACGAACGCTAATGGATGGGCCGACGCGCATCCCGCTCAATCAGCGAGATCTCGGCCTTCGGCGAGCCAATGACGCGCTACGAGGTGGCCTGCTAAGGCGCGAAAGGCGCGGTAGAAGCAACGATTCCAATCGACTAAGCCGTAGAGTCGGGCCTATTGAGATGGACGAGTCCGACTTATTGCGAACGAAGAGTTTGGGAAAAAGGAGTCCGATTCGTGAGAAAAGGAGTCAGCGTTCGTGAGAACCGACACTCTTGAGTGAGTTGGCGCGCCCGACACGATTCGAACGTGTGGCCTCCACCTTCGGAGGGTGGCGCTCTATCCAGCTGAGCTACGGGCGCATCGATATGAAGATAGTTTCCGAGATCGAAAACGGTCAATCCCGAATTCAACGATCGAATAGGCGCAAACGACCCAAGCCCCTTAGCCGTGCCGATCATCGCCACTCGTACGCTACAACCTCCTTTCAGTTTGCTTCCGTGATGCTTCCGCGACCTCGGGAGCGGATTTCCTGCTTCCTTCGAGTTTCGCCAAGCATTTGTTTTCAGTCGATTTTTTACACGCCAAAATTCAGCAAAAAGACCTTGCCTCTGCCTTCGGAGGGCAGCGCTCTATCTAGCTGAGCTACGGGCGCAGGCGCAGAGCTTTTCTACAGGAAGGACCGTTGCGCCGCAACGGCGGCGTCTGCCCGAGACGACGTTCCGGCGACATGCTAAGGCCAAGACCTGAATCCTAAGTGTAAGACCTTAAGCTGAGAGACCGTTTTGGCATTACTCGATCAATGGCGCGAGCGATTGCGCAGCGCGCGCGACAGGCTCGTCGCCAATCCGCGATTCCAGCGCTGGGCGTTGAAAAACCCGGTGACGCGCCCTTTGGCGCGGCGCGGCACGCGCGCCGGCCTCGATCTCGCCGCCGGCTTCGTCTACTCCCAGGTTCTCGTCGCCTGCACGCAACTCAGGCTCTTCGACGTCTTGCGCGACGGCCCGTTGAGCATCGACGCGCTGGCGACCAAACTCGCGCTTTCCGAGCCCGCAGCGCGGCGCCTGCTCGAGGCGGCCGCTTCGCTGGGCCTTGCCGAGCGACGCGGCGCGAAATACGGGCTCGGATTGCTCGGCGCCGCCTTCGCCGGGAATCCCGCGGCGCTCGCGATCGTCGAGCACCAGCCGCTGCTTTACGCAGATCTCGCGGATCCCGTGGCGCTGCTGCGCCAGGAAAAGCGCGGCAAGCTCGCCGACTACTGGCCCTATTCAGCCGGAGATGCGCCCGAGGCGTTGTCGGCGCAGCAAGTCGGCCCTTACAGCGCCTTCATGGCTGCGACGCAGCCGATGGTCGCGCAGGAGGCGCTCGACGCCTACGACATTTCGCGTCATCGGCGCCTCTTGGACATCGGCGGCGGCGAAGGCGTGTTTCTCGCGGCCGCCGCGGCTCGCGCGCCGCATTTGCAGCTTGCTCTCTTCGACCTTCCCGCCGTGGCGGCGCGCGCAAGCGTGCGGCTCGAAGAGGCTGGTCTGCTGGCGCGCACAGACATCTACGGCGGCGACTTCCTCAACGATCCTCTGCCGGAGGGCGCCGACGTCGCGACGCTCATCCGCATCGTGCATGACCACGACGACGCGTCGGCGTTAAAACTCTTGCGCAACGTGCGCAAGGCGCTCGCGCCCGGCGCGACGCTGCTCATCATCGAAGGCATGTCCGGGATCAAAGGCGCCGAGCCGCTCGACGCGTATTACGGTTTCTACACGCTGGCCATGGGTCGCGGCGCGCCGCGCCGCGTCGAAGAGATTGAGGCGCTGCTGCGCGAAGCAGGCTTTGGCAAATTCCGACTCCTGCGCAATGCGTTGCCGGCGCTGACGAGCATTCTGGCGGCGAAGGCGGTTTGAGGTTTTGCCCTGGATTCCCGATTGCACGCTTCGCGCGCGTCGGGAATGACAACCCCGTATGTTCAGCAACGCGATGTCATTTCCGACAGGCCGAAGGCCTGATCGGGAATCCAGAGCAAAGGCGCGCGAAAAGGCGCGCACATCACACTCGACTCAATGCGACCTTCTCCACGCAATCAGACCCGCCGTCGATCCATCCAACCCTTGCGTCGATTCGTCCTTATTTTCGACGATCGGCGCCAAACGATTGGCGAGCTCCTTGCCCAGTTCAACGCCCCACTGGTCGAAGGGATTGATGTCCCAGATCACCGACTGAACGAAGACCTTGTACTCGTAAAGCGCGACGAGTCGCCCGAGCGTGCGCGGATCGAGATGTCGGTAAAGCAGCACGCTTGACGGACGATCGCCCGGAAACGTCTTATGCGGCGCGAGGCGTGCGATTTCCTCCTCGCTCAGCCCCTGCCCGCGCAATTGCGCTTTCGCGTCCTCAAGCGTTCGACCGCGCATAAAAGCTTCGGCTTGCGCCAGGCAGTTGGCGAAAAGCAATTCATGATGATGTTCGTCGGCCGCGGTTGGCTCGGCCGCGACGAGAAAGTCGATCGGGACGACGTCGGTTCCCTGATGCAGCAACTGAAAGAAAGCGTGCTGCCCATTCGTGCCGGGCTCGCCGAAAATGACCGGCCCTGTTTTATAACTGACGCGGCCGCCCTCGCGCGTCACCGACTTTCCATTCGACTCCATGTCGAGCTGTTGCAGATAGGCCGGAAACCGCGCGAGCCGCTGATCATAAGGGATGACCGCATGCGCGCAGCATCCCATCACGTTTCTGTGCCAGACGCCGAGCAGTCCCATCAGCACGGGAATGTTTTGCTCAAGCGGCGCTTCGAGGAAGTGCGTGTCGATCTCGTGTCCGCCCTGCAGAAACTGCAGGAAATGTTCCGGCCCCACGCCGATCGCGAGCGCAAGGCCGATCGACGACCACAGCGAGTAGCGCCCGCCGACCCAATCCCAGAAGCCGAAGACGCGCGCCGGATCGATCCCGAATTCGGCGACCTTGTCGAGCCGCGTCGAGACGGCGGCGAAATGCGATCTTACCGCAGCCTCGCCGAGCGCGGCGACGATGCGCGCGCGCGCGCTTCTGGCGTTCGCCATCGTCTCCTGCGTCGTAAATGTCTTCGAGGAGATGATGAACAGCGTGCGCGCCAGATCGAGATTTTGCAGCGTATCGGCGAGATCGGCGCCGTCGACATTGGCGACGAAATGCATGCGCGGCCCCTCGCCGGCAAAGGGCGAGAGCGCGCGCGACGCCATCGCCGGACCAAGGTCCGAGCCGCCGATGCCGATATTGACCACATCGCTGTAAGGCGCGCCCGTCGCGCCGCGGATGTCGCCAGAGCGCACCGCGCGCGCGAAAGCGAAAACCTTTTCGCGTTCGGCTTCGATCAGAGGCCGCATGTTTTCGCCGCCGACGAGAAGCGGCCGCGACGAGAGATCGCGCAGGGCCATATGCATGGCGGCGCGCCTTTCGGTGTTGTTGATGCGTTCGCCAGAGAACAACGCTTCGCGCCTCGCTTCGAGATCGCGCGTCTGCGCCAATGAAATCAGCAGCGCGATCGTTTCGCGCGTCACTCTGTGCTTGGAGAAGTCGAAGAGAAAATCGTCGAGCTTGACGCTGAAATTTTTGAAGCGCGCGGGGTCCTCGGCGAAAAGATCAAGCGTTCGCGTCCGCGCCAAAGCGGAAGCGTGGAACTTCAATGCCTCAAAAGCGACGGCGACGGCGTCCGACATTGGTTTCTCGAAGAGCAAGCGCGTTTTCCTTTGGGATTTGTATCCGATTCTTAGGCGGCGGGCGCGCAACGACTTTACGCCGCGAGGCTGGACCCTAAATTTTTACTGTATTGTGACAGAGGGATGTGAAATCCATATCTGTTACATGACGCTTTTCTGACAGCCGGACGATGATGGACGCGATTCACTTCCTCGACGTGCGCAACGGCGGCCCTGTCGCACATGCGCAGGCTCGGGTCCAGGCGGCGACCGCGCTCCGCAAGGCCTGTCTTGGCGCGGCGGCGCCGGTCGGCCGCCTGTGCCTGCCGTCGATAGACCGTATCGCCGCGAACTGGCTGAAGCGCTCCGCCTCGGCCTACCGGGCGGAGCTCGAGCGCATCGTCGCCATTCTCGGCTTTCCCGGCGCGATGACGCTGAACATGTCCTATCTCTTCGCCTGCACCACTCAGGCTTACGAGGACGAGCACGGACTGCCGCGCCTGCGCCGCACGCTCGACTGGCCCTTTCAGGGCCTCGGCAGGGGCGTCGAAATCGCGTTGCAATCCGGCCGGGCCGGCGAATTTTACAACGCCACCTGGCCGGGGGCGGTTGGCGTGCTCAGCGCGATGGCTCCAGGGCGTTTTTGCGCCTCGATCAATCAGGCGCCGATGAAGCGGCGCACCCAGGGCTCCCTCGGCTTCGCCTATGACGCCGTCCTCAATCTGCGCGACGCCTTGGCAAGCGAAGGCGGTTGGCCGCCGGACCATGTGCTGCGCTATGCTTTCGAACATTGCGCAAATTTCGAGGCGGCCGTCGAGTTTATCGCCGGCGCGCCGATCGCGCGTCCAACTCTCTTCACCCTGGCGGGGGTGAGGCGCGGCGAGATGGCCCTGATCGAACGCACCGAACACGAGGCGCGCGTGCTGCGCGGACCGGTCATCGTCGTCAACGATTGGCAGGAGCCGCAGGCCGGCTGGCAGGCGCGTATGAGCTATGAGAACAATGTGAGCCGCAAGGCGGCGATGCGCGCCGTCGCGCCCGACGCCCCGCGCTTTTCCTGGGTGCGTGAGCCGGTGCTCAACCGCCTGACGCGACTCGCGGTGGAAATGTGCGCCGTCGGCATCGGCGACTTCGCCGCGCGCGGCTACGAGTGCCCCTATATGAAAGGCCAGCCGGCCCCGGTGACGCAGGACTTCGTTCTGAACGCGGCCACGCCGACGGCGCTCGCGGCCTAATCCAGCTTCGGCGTGCTGGCGCGTCGCAGCCGGTCGTTGATCGCCTCGCCCAGTCCTCTCTCCGGCACATGCGCCACGGCGACGTCGGCGATTTGGCGCGAGTCGAACTCCCGCAAATGGGCGAAAAGATTGGCCGCCGCCTCGAAGAGATCGCCTGATGGCGAAAGATCGAGCACCACGGTCCCGGGTTCGGCGCGCGCGGCGAGCCGGCCGCCAAAATCGAGCGCCGCTTCGCCTTCGTTGAGCTCATGCGCCTCGAGCCGCAGCCGGGCGGCAGGCGCGTAATGGGACGGCGTCATGCCCGGCGCGAGGATCTCAGCCCGCTCTGGCGCCGAAAGCTTCTCACCCAGGATTTTCTCGATCGCCTCCCGCGCGATCGCGCCGGGCCGCAGCAAGACGGGAGACTCCTCACAGAAGGACACGATCGTCGATTCCAGCCCGGCGGCGGTGCGACCGCCGTCGAGGATCATGTCGACCTTGCCCGAAAGATCTTCCGCGACATGCGCGGCCGTCACCGGGCTCACATGCCCCGACCGGTTGGCCGAAGGCGCCGCGATCGGCCGTCCGAGCGCCGCGATCAGCGCTTGCGCGACGGGATGCGCGGGAACCCGAACCGCGACGCTCGGCAGCCCGGCGCGGGCGAGATCGCAGACGAAGCCGCCCGGCGCGAGCGGCGCGACGATCGTCAGCGGCCCCGGCCAGAAGGCCGCGGCGAGACGCAGCGCCGGCTCAGGCAGCGCCGCCTCGCGACGCGCGGCCTCGAGATCGGCGACATGCGCGATCAGCGGATTGAAGGAGGGTCGGTCTTTGGCGTCGTAGATCCGGGCGACCGCCCATGCCTGAGTGGCGTCAGCGCCAAGGCCGTAGACGGTTTCGGTCGGGAAGGCGACCAGGCCGCCCTCGCGCAGGATCGCTGCGGCGCGGGCGATCGCTGCAGCGTCCGCCGGCACGACAATCGTCACGCGTCGTGGCCGCTGTAGGGCGGCTTGGGGATCGCCATATGCGCCTCGCGCAGCGCTTTCGACCAGCTCACGCGCAAATCCCGAAAATACGGATCGTTCGCACCGATCCTGGTCGCGACCTCCGTCTGCAGCGCGTCGCGACGCAGCAGCGCGATATCGATTGGCATCCCGACCGAAATATTCGAGCGCATGGTCGAATCCATCGAGATTAACCCGATCTTCAGCGCATCATAAATGTCGGTGTCATAGGTGACGGCGCGGTCGAGAATCGGCTTTCCATATTTGTGCTCGCCGATCTGCAGATAATTGGTGTCGGGCGTGCATTCGATGCTGTTGCCGGCGGTATAGATCATGAAAAGCCGGAGCGGCCCCCCGGCGATCTGACCGCCGAGCAGCAAGGAAACGTCGAAGCTGACGCCCTGCGCCGCGGGCTCTCCCTCGGCGTTGCCCATCTGGGCGCGCGAAAGGCGCACCGCGCGCCCGACAAGCTGCGCGGCATGCAGCATGTTGGGCGTATTCATGACGCTTTCCACCACGCCGCTCTCTGGATGCTCGATCCCGTCGCCGATCAGGTTCACGACGCCCTGCGTCACCGAGAGACTGCCCGAGGCGGCAAGCATCAGCACCCGCTCGCCGGGCCGCTCGAACAGATACAGCTTGCGGAACGTCGAGATGTTGTCGAGCCCGGCGTTGGTGCGCGTATCGGCGATCATCACCAGTCCATCGCGCACCAGTATGCCGCAACAATATGTCATGTGATTCCGCAGCGGTTCGCGCCAAACGGCTTCAGGACTTACAAGTTTCGGGCCATGAGGCAAGTGCTGCAGGGACACAGCGAAGGAAAATCAGTCGCCGTTTTCGCTCTTGTAAGGAAGCTCGGCCGCATGCTCGGCGGCCCATTCCGCCACCGCTGCGCGCTCGCGCGTCAAATAGTCCGAAACCGCCTCGGCGAGGCGTGGGTCGGCCAGGTAATGGGCCGAATGGGTGATCACGGGCCCATAGCCGCGGGAGATTTTATGCTCGCCCTGCGCGCCGGCCTCGACGCGCTTATAACCGCGGCGGATCGCAAATTCGATCGCCTGATAGTAGCAGACCTCGAAGTGGAGAAACGGCAGCGCTTCCAGCGCCCCCCAATTGCGCCCGTAGATGGCGTCGTCGCCCAGAAAATTGATCGCTCCGGCGATATGCGTTCCGCCACGTCGCGCCATGACCAGCAGGATGCGATCCGCCATGCGCGCGCCGATCTCGTCGAAGAAGGCGCGAGTCAGATAGGGCCGGCCCCATTTGCGCGCGCCTGTGTCCAGGTAGAACTCGAAGAACGAATCCCAATGCGCCGGACGAATGTCGCTTCCCGTGAGCAGATCGATTGTGATGCCGTCGCCGAGCGCTTCGCGTCGCTCGCGCTTGATCGCCTTGCGCTTGCGCGCCGTGAGCCGCGCCAGAAAATCCTCGAAGTCGGCGTAGCCTTCATTGACGAAATGGAACTGCTCTCCGGCGCGGTAAATGAATCCGGCGCCGCTCAGCGCGACGCATTCCTCCTCCGTGCAGAACGTGACGTGAATGGAGGACGCGCCGCTCGCTTTGCGCAATCCCTGCAGGGCGGCGATCAGCGCCTCGCGCGCGCCTTGCGGCGCATCACGCGCGATCAGCATCCGGCGCCCGGTCACAGGCGTGAAAGGGGCAGCCACCTGAATCTTCGGATAGTAGCGTCCGCCGGCAAGCTCATAGGCCTGCGCCCAGCTTTGATCGAACACATATTCGCCGAGGCTATGCGTCTTTATATAGGCCGGCGCGCAGGCGACAAGACGCCCCCGCGAATCCTCGACGAGCGCATGCGCCGGCGCCCAGCCGGCGCGCGCGCCGACCGACTTCGACGATTCGAGCGCGCGCAGGAATGCGTGCGAGACAAAAGGATTATATCGCTCGCCGACCGCGTCCGGCAGGCCGGGCGGATTGGCGCAGGCGTCCCAAGCCTCAGCCCCGACGGAGTCGAGCGATTCGGCGTATCGAACCGAAAATTCTTGCGCCGATTCTTGCGCCGATAATTCTTGCGCCATGTGTCCAGTGGAGCAGCCGCGTTTGAAAGCTTTCTAGCACAGCGCCGCCGCGCGCTCTAACATGGCGCGAATGGCGACATCATCCAAGCGCGACTTTTGAGCAGGCAAGAACGAACAACATGAGAATCAACGGCCGTGACTACAGAACGATCTGGCTCGATTCGGATGGGCGCCGCGTGCATGTCATCGATCAAACCGTGCTCCCGCATCGCTTCGAGACGAAAACGCTCGCCAGCTGCGAAGACGCCGCTGCGGCGATCAGCGCGATGACGGTGCGCGGCGCGCCGCTGATCGGCGTGACCGGCGCCTACGGCTTGGCGCTCGCCGCCTGGCGCGATCCAAGCGACGCCGCGATCGAAAGCGCCCACGCTCTGCTGCTTGCTACGCGGCCGACGGCCGTCAATCTGCGCTGGGCGCTCGATCGGCTGCGCGCGCTGCTCTTCGCGGCGCCGGTCTCGGTCCGCGCGGACCTTGCCTATGCGGAAGCCGCCAAGATCGCGGAAGAAGATGTCGCGGCCTGCCAAGCCATCGGCCTTGCCGGCGCCGAACTCATTCATAAAGCGCGCCGCGGCGACGGTCCTGTCAACATCCTCACCCATTGCAACGCCGGCTGGCTTGCCACCGTCGATTGGGGCACCGCTTTGGCGCCGATCTACACTGCGGCGCGGCAAGACGCGCCGATTCATGTGTGGGTCGACGAGACGCGTCCGCGCAACCAGGGGGCGAGCCTCACGGCCTTCGAACTGCTGGGCGAAGCTATCCCGCACACCGTCGTCGCCGATAACGCCGGCGGCCATCTGATGCAGCATGGTCTTGTCGATCTCGTCATCGTCGGCAGCGACCGTACGACGCGCGCCGGCGACGTATGCAACAAAATCGGCACCTATCTCAAGGCGCTCGCGGCGCATGACAATGGCGTGCCGTTCTATGTCGCCCTGCCGTCTTCGACCGTCGATTGGCGCATCGCCGACGGCGTCCGCGACATTCCGATCGAAGAGCGCAGCGCGCGCGAAGTCACCCATATCAGCGGCCGAGGCGCCGATGGCGCGACGTTCGAGGTTCAGCTCACGCCGGATGGATCGGCGGCGCGCAACTTCAGCTTCGATGTCACGCCGTCGCGCTTCGTCACGGGGCTGATCACCGAGCGCGGCGTCTGCGCCGCAACGGAACAAGGGCTGAGGGGATTGTTCTCGGACCTCGCTGGTTGAGTGTCATTCTCGCGAACTCTCGCGCGTTCCGTAAGTTTTGAAGCGCTCCACCGTGCGCATGATCTCATCATCTGAAAGCACGACGGGTTCGCCGGCGAGCGCGCCGAGGTAGAAGACTTGCGCGAGCGCTTCGAGTTCGACGGCGCGCCACAATGCTCTGCGCATCGTCGCGCCGGTGACGATGGCGCCATGATTGGCGAGGAGCACGCCGTCGCGATCTTTGAGCCCCGCCACGACGAGACGCGACAGTTCAGCCGTGCCGTAGGGCGCGTAATCGACGCAGCGCACGGTCGGGCCGCCGAAGGCCGCGATCATGTAATGCACGGCCGGAATATCGCGCCGCAAGGTCGCGATCGTCGTCGCATAGGGCGAATGCATATGCGCGATGGCGTTCACGTCGGGTCGGGCGCGGTAGATGTCGAGATGGAAACGCCATTCGCTCGACGGCGGCAACGGACCGTCGAAAGCGCCATCGCTCGCAAGCGGCATGCGCGCGATCGCTTCGGGCGATAGTTCGCGGCTGGGAACGCCGCTTGGCGTGACGAGCGCGGCGTCGCCGACGCGCAGGGACAGATTGCCCGCAGAGCCGTGGTTGAGGCCCAGCCGCTCCATCTCCCGCGCGGCGTCAACGATCGCCGTGCGCGCGTCATGTTCGTCCATACAAGAAGCCTTACAGGCGCGGCGCGGGCCGTGGCAAGACAAGCTGGCGCATGCACATGGCCCCCGCGCCAGGCGAACACGAGCGCAGGGTGAGAGCGAGTGATGCAAGCCCGCGATATTGCGTGCGCCCGGCTTGCGGTATAGGACGGGCCTCCCCGTCTCGGGGCCGGTAGCTCAATGGTTAGAGCCGGCCGCTCATAACGGTCTGGTTGCAGGTTCGAGTCCTGCCCGGCCCACCACGCACTTACTTGTTTTTACAGTCATTTCGTCATTTGAAAAACGTTCCGCAAAATCAAAGGCCTTGCGCCGCGAGCGGCGTGTCTCCGGCAAGTTGGAGACCCGAATCGAGCCCGATACGGCGTCAGACGGCTCTTTGTCTCTGTCTGAGGGATTTCGTTTCCTGGCGCTCGGCGCGCCGACTGCCAGAGACCGGTTCGCTGTTTAGCGGAGACTGGTTCGCAAGTCCGTCGTTGAGGTGAAAAATGCGCGAGTGCGATAGGCGCTCTGAAGCCGAAATTCCTCGACGGTCGAATAGAGGAAAGCGCATAGCGGCAGGGCATGCGCCGCTTCAAAGAAGAGCGAGACGGCTACGGTTACGCCGTCCGCCAATGGCAAAGAAACCGGACGCCGTTACCGAGGCCCCGATAGCCCCAGCACCCGTCGCTGCATGCTCCAATCCGGCGGCAGGTCGACCAAGCGTCTGACGCCGACGCCGCGTGGCAGGCGACCGCTGAGAGCCGCCTCGACGATGTCGGGAGCGATAAAGGCCAGCGAGATTATCATTGCGATCGAGCGCTTGCTGCGACCCTCACGCACAGCGATCGTTTCGATGCCGGCGGCGCGGCCCGTGACGATGTCATCAAGCCAAGCGCGGCCGTTCGTGATGGCCTGAAGCAAAGTCGCCCTGGTCTCGGATCGGATCGGTCGTCGGTCGCCATTTTCCGAATCCGGCGGAACAATGATCTCGCGGCGGGGTCGGCTCGCACGCCGCCGCCAAGGAACCACGATCGATCCTCTTCCAATCGCTCTCTCGCCCGCTTCGGTCAGCTCAATTTCGACCGCATCATTGCGGATAGTGAGGCGCGTAACGTGAGACGCGATCTGCATCCGAGAATCTTCATCGTTGAGTTCACCAGCGCTTGACGGGATCGCCACGCCGATCTGGCCAAAGCCTTTGGAGACGGTCGCCGACTCCGATTTAATCGCCGTCTCCAGCGCGTCGCACACTACGCGGTCGATTTCGACGGCGGCGACCCGCGCGATCGAGCCGGCCTCGTTCTTGCGCCCCTCGGTAATCGCCCGCGAGACGTAATAACGATAACGGACGCCCGACTTCACGGCGTCACTCGGCGTCATCAGATTGCCGCGGTCGTCGAAAATCTTGCCGATCAACAGAGCGTGAGATGGCGTGCGGATCCGGCGATGCGCAACGAGGTTCTGCGCAAGCCGCGCTTGAACCGCTTCAAACGTCTTCCGATCGATGATCGGCGCGTGGTCAGCGGGATAACTCTGTCCGTGATGGTTGAGCTCGCCGAGATACATGCGGTTCTTCAGCAAATGGGCCAGCGGCCCCTTGGTGAAGAAGACGCCGCCAATCTCGCGTCCACTCGACAGCGTTCTGCGTCTTGTCCGCACGCCACGCTCGCGCAGCTCGGCGAGCAGCGCCAGTATCGAGCTGAGCGCCAAATAACGTTCAAAAATGGAGCGCACGGTCGCGGCTTCGGCCTCGTCGACGACGAGTTTGCGATCTTCGACCCGATAGCCAAGCGGCGCCACGCCGCCCATCCAGATCCCCTTCTTCTTCGAGGCGGCGATCTTGTCGCGGATGCGCTCGCCGGTGACCTCACGCTCGAATTGGGCGAAGGAGAGCAGCACGTTCAGGGTTAGTCGCCCCATGCTGGTCGTCGTATTGAAGGACTGCGTCACCGAAACGAACGAGACGCCCTGGGCGTCGAACAGTTCGACCAGTTTGGCGAAGTCGGCGAGCGATCGGGTTAGGCGATCCACCTTATAGACGACAATGATGTCGAACCTATTCAGCCGGACGGCGTCGAGAAGCCGCTGCAGGGCCGGACGGTCAATACTGCCGCCGGAGAAGCCGCCATCGTCATAATGCGCCCGAACCAGCGTCCAGCCCTCGCTCGCCTGGCTCTTGATATAAGCTTCACAGGCCTCCCGTTGAGCGTCGAGCGAGTTGAAGTCTTGTTCCAGCCCATGATCGGTCGACACGCGCGTGTAGATCGCGCAGCGGCGGATTTTGTCAGCCTGCGTCGGGCTCCGCTCCGGCCGCGCGCGTTTCATGGCCCACTCTCCACCTCGACGCGATCACAAGCGCCCGGCGCTGAGCGCGACTCGGCTCGTTTGGCGCGCATGCCAAAAAAGCGCGGGCCGTTCCAGCGGGTCCCAGTAATCACGCAAGCGACTTTCGACAAGCTCGGATATGTCGCGCCATTCCAGACGAAACCCTCGTCAACGACGGTGACGTGATGCGTGACGCCCGCCCACTCTCGCCTCAGCAGCGCTCCTGCGCGGAGGCTCCGAGGCTCGGCTCGACATGGTTGCGTGGCCGATTCAGCGCCGCCCTCCCCTGCCCTCTTGCGCGTCAGACGATCGAGCGTCCGGCAAGCGTTCTTGCCGAGATCTCCATAGGCATTCGCCTGCATCCGATAGGCGATCATTCGCAGCAGCAAGAACTTCGGCAGATGGTTCGGAGCCGTACGGCCGAACAGGTTACGCCACTGCAATCGGAGACTGTCGATATCGAGATCGCGCAAATGCGCGATCTCATGTCGCAGACGTTCGGCCTCGGACGCGATCTGGGCCGGCTTGTGCCCGGCCTCCTCGACCCGAACAGTGGAGTTTACGGACATGGCCATCATGCCCGAGCAGTCGCGACATTATGCCGATCTGATATTGGATTGACGCTTTTCAGTGACACTGGACCGCCATGCAAGCGATAGGCTGAGACGCCATCGTCTCTTCTGAACCGCTCGATAGAAAAGCCCGCGTGGCGCAATCCGCTGAGCGCCGCGCGGGTCGTATGCGGGAGCCATCCGGTCGCCCCCATCAGCGCATCGATCGAAGCCCCCGCCGATCCGCTCAGCTGCTCGATCAAGAGAGCCTTCTTCGTGCCCGCGCGCACGCGGTGAGCCGCTGAAACGACCGGAGCATGAGGTTGTTCGAAATCTGGAGGAGTCGGAAGCCCTTTTCGGCCGTTCCTTTCGCTCCGACGACTGGGGGAACCTGCGTTCGAAGATGCTCTGACATGTTCTCGAGTCGCGCTCTCGACGACCTGGTCAACAACGCCGATGGCTTTGCGTCCGGCGCTCAAAATCACCAGACTGAACGGTCGCCCTTGCGCATCGCGGCGCCACACCGGCATGTCAGCCTTCGCCCTTACCTCGCGCATCAGCTTGCGCGCGATCAGCGATTTGACGACCTTGGTCGCCGCGGCGCTTTTCAAAATTTCAGCAGGATTCGCGGTGCCGTCATCGCGCTGAGCGGCGCGCGAAAGCACGACGCGTTGGCCGTCGGTCAATTTATGCACTTCGTCCTCCTTTGGTCACGACAGCTTGCGCTGCCACTGACCAAACCCCGCAGTCGGCGTACAGCCAGCGGGGTGGAGGAGTGGCCTCGGCGAGATTGCGAGGATCCGGAGGCGCCGTGACACACAGCAATGCTCTGTTACCCCACGAAGTCCAGTCCTTTCGGACTTTGTCGTGGGTGGGCCGGAGGCCCAGGAACCCCTGACTCATAAGCGGGTCCAAGGTTCGAGCCCTTGTGCGCTCACCAATTAAATCAAAAGTTTATGAAAAGTCCGACGCCGACGATTTTCTTTCTAGGTAGCAAATAGGCAGCAAAATCGAAGCCGCGAAACAGAAGAGCCGCCCGGAAGCGGCTCTTTGAGTTTGATGGGTCGCCATGTTCAACGGCGATGCGATCCTTGCGCGCATCCGTTCATCGAGCGTTGCCGCTGTTGGGCCGGCGCTTCGTCGCGCTCGTCGTCGGCGATCTCCCGGCAAACGCTCTTGCCGTCGAGCGGGAAGGCTTGCAGCATGATGTTGAAGCCGCCGCCGTCCTTGTGCGGGAACACGAGTCCGACGTTCCGCCAAAAGTCGTCCTGGCCCTCGCGACGGATGACCGAATAGGCGCGATGCGTCGGCTGCTTGGGTTGCTCTTTCTCCGCCATGGAAACTCCTTCGAGCGGTGGCGATGTCCTGCGTGGGCAGGCGGCGAGGGACGCACGGCCTCGCCGCCCGCCCGCGCGGATCAGCTCTCGGGGTCATGGGGAACTATTGGTCAGGGTACGCCTTGAGCGGAATCGGTCAAGGCGATGCGCCCGTCGGGCATATATCGGGTCATATATTCCGTAGGCTTTGTCACGTTGTCGAACGATCGACGCGAATGATCGTGGTGACAATGGCGCTCATGCTGCAGCAGTGACCGAACGCCATGTGTACATGGCCGAGGTTCGAAAAGCTCGGTGCGTTTTTGCTGAAACGAGATGACGTTGAACGTTGAAAGTGTTGTGGGCCGCTGCATGAAAGGAGAGAAATCTTTGCGCTGATCCAACGCTCCTGAAACCTTGCATCTTGCGTTCTCGTCGTCGGGTCGGTTGATGCGAATTCTCCGCCCTGTTGTTTCGCCATCGGCCAGTGCGATGCTTATGCGCGATCCCAAGATCACGCGCCGCTGCTTGGTAGGATCGCAGATCGTCCGTGATCAAGTTCTCTGGCAGAAAGCCATATTTCTTCAAGAGCTTGCGCATCAATTTCAGCGCTGCGGCCTTATTCCGCTTGGTCTGGACCAGGACGTCCAGAACCTCGCCCTCGCCATCGACGGCCCGCCATAGATAGACCAGACGTCCATCGATCTTGAGATAGACTTCATCGAGATGCCATGTCATGTGCGTTTCGGCCGGCGCTTGCGCAGCGCAGCCGCGATCCTGGGTCCAAAATGATTGACCCATCGTCTCACAGTTTCATAGGATACGGTGATCCCGCGCTCAGCCAAGAGATCTTCGACGTCGCGAAAGCTCAACGCGAAGCGGACATACAGCCAGATGGCCTGTTGAATGATTACGGGTGGAAAGCGATAGCCGCTGTAGCTGATTTCAGTCATCGTTCAGGATAAGAGGCAGAGGTCAAAGCTGGCAAGCCGCCAATGTGACGATGCCAAAAATACAGCTGATGAGAAATCACTCCACTCATCACTCCTTAGCTTGAGTTGCGTTTCGAAGACATATCTCGCGCAGTATTTCTCTTCAATTTTCTCTATCTGGTTCTTGGAAAGAAACGAGCAATCAGTCAAAATTCTCATTTTTCCCCCATGCGATAAAGGGGCTTGGCAAGCGCTCGCGCGCTGTGGATCCTAAATCATCCGCCCTCAAGCTTTACGCGGAGCGCTGCAGCCCGCACTGCCGACATTTGCAAAAGGCTTTGGTTAGGTCATTTGCCTCGCGACATCACATAGAGCATTGCGCCCTCCGCCTCATGATCTGTCGGCTCTTCAGGCAGCGGCAATTCAATTTGAAGCCCTTCCTGTTGCGCCAAGAGGCATTCAATGGCGTTCGATGCTTGTCGATATAAGTTATTGTCGTTCGCATCATCGCCAATCAGCGACTGCAGCTGCGTTAATAAGTCTGAGTAGTTCGTCATCGGCCTGTCTCCCAGTGTTCGACATCGGTCGGACGAATTCGCAATCGAAGCGGCTCAAGGGAACTCTTCGGCTTGTTTCACTAATTTGAGGACTTGCGCAAGCCGGTCTCTAACTGCGTATCCATTCGCGATCTTCGCTCGCGCTCCTATCCGTCGCAAGGACAAATATCCCTCGTTTTCGGCCGAGACGCGGTAACGCTCGGCAGGACTGTTCCGCTGCTGGATCACCCGATGGGGGCCGACCGGCCGCGGGACCAGTCCTCGTGCCGCTTACAAACAAAATGCTCTACGGCCGGGCTAAAATCGTTTGGGAAGGTTGCGCGGGAATCGTGGGTTATGACGTCACAGGATCAAGCGACCGAGAACAGATGCGCTCACAGGCGCCTGTGTGCGTCGACGCGATCTCGAAATCCAGAATTACTTGGATCGACCTCAGATACTTAGTTCGACGTGATTAACTTCTGGCGCTCGGATGTTAGAAACTTCACAAGACGATTGGTTAGAACGAACGTCATAAGACGATCGAGGAGCTTCCCGAAATGGCCAAAGAACTATGCCGGCCGACTGACATTTCTTCGTGATGGCATTGCTCGATCGTCAGAGACTCAACGCGGTGCATCTGGACCGGAAAGCAGCGGGATCACCTGATAGCTCGATGGAAGGTTGATCGGTTGATAGCCTGACACCGCCTTCATCCGGTTGAGGACGGACTCGTGAATGTAGGCGTTATGAGGGATTAGACGCGGCTCCGCTTTCGGAATGTAGTGGCGAAGCCACGACCGGCGATCCTTCCATTCCTTGTATTTGTCTGCTTTCGGTATCCATTCCAGACTGCGCCAAGCCGTCGTCATCGATTGATGTGGATCACGCATGATGTCGGGTGCCACATAGATGAACGGACTTCCTTTGCGTTGAATACCCCAGGCCAACTGATTGACGGTCTGCCGGCTAACCGAAAGGCCATATTTGACCGCCTCCTCGATCATCCAAAGTAACGGAAACTTCGAAAGACCGCTTTCTTTTTCAGCGTAACCTCCGCCGATATCGGCATGTACGCCCGCGAACCAAACTTGAAGCGCGTCCTGCGGCTCGGCATTATTCGTTGCGCTGAAGCGATTGTGCATGAATGTCTGGAACTCCTGCCACGGCGCAAGGCGGAACATCCTGCGCTGCTCGTCAATGGCGATGGCATGGCGAAACACCTTCACACTCGGATTGACCTGCGTGAACTCCAGTTTTTGGAGACTGAAAGCGTAGAAACGGTCAGGACGTGGCACGATGACACTAGCGACGGTGTCCCAAACGCCGAGAAATTTGATTGTAGGCCAGCGCGTCGAAACGATGCGCGCGAATTGTGAGGCCGGATCATCTCGCGTCGATGGTGGCGCTTGCCGCTCGTTTTCCGCGTCCGCAGGTTTGTCGTCTGGTTTTTTTTGCGTTGAACTTGTCTGCTTGTAGGCAGTGAGCGCGGCATCGGCGAGATTACATTGTTCCGGCGCGAGCAAGCCGACCTTGTGGATAAGCCCTGCCAGGACGCGCACCGTATAGGCACCGCGACTAAACCCGAACAGGAAGATGTCGTCGCCTTCTTCGTAGTGATTGATCAGGAAGGTGTAAGCCTTGAGGACGTTGTCATCCAGACCATAACCGGTCGCGAGACCTAGTAAGGTGACCGTATCCTGCTTGAGCTTTGTCCAGGGATTTGGGCGCGCGAGCGTGCCGACACCGGGATCGTAAAAAACCCTTTGCTGCGGATCGGTTTTGCCCGTCTTGCGGACGACGCGATAGAGCTTCAGCACATTCGAAATGTTCTCGCTGATTTCGTTTCCCGTGCCGTCACAACAGACAATGATATTCTTCATCCTGCTCCCCGCGCGCTAACGAGCATTCTGCGGCCAGATCTATTGCAATCGCCTGGTTATTGCGCACATAATTGTGAGCAATGATGTATGCTTCCATAACTACGGCCTGACGCGCGCCATATAAACGGCGGTTGATCAGATACTCCCCGAAACTTCAAGCTCGTCGTGTCCGGCACGGACTAAGTGAGAGTTCGCCGCCACCAAAACTTCCGCCAGCCGCGGCCCCAAACCACTTTTGGTCACACCGGGCTGAACCACGATCACTCCAAACCTAACAGGCCTGCGCGATGCTAATGCACGAATGGCGGCTACGTCGCCGCGCACCAGCTTGCCGACACCTTTCCTGCGCTGCATACGGTCTATTAAACGATCAACAAGCCGCGGAAGATCACACCAAATAATTGACTTTATGGCTTGTGCGCAGACTTCATAGACGTGGTCGACACGGTTGCCGGGCTGCGCGCCGCCAGCGGCCTTGCAATGGTATAAAGTGACGTTCACGCCGTCATCAGCGGCAGGCTTTAGAACAATAAAGTCAGCGGCCTCTCCACTGCCCGTGATCCCAGTACACAACTGCATTGTCGTCGACATTCAGTTCTCGCTCCAGGAACAACTGGAAGCAGCGATTATATTGCCGGTCCTTTCCGACGAAGATCGTCTCCACCGCCGTCTTGATCCCCCCCCCTGAAGACTGTTTGCAGGTCTGCCCGCTTTGTAAAGCGTCTTGTGCGGCCCGTCGCCTTTCGGCGCGTCCTTCCATTGGAGGCCGTTGCGCCGGACGTCATGCCCCACGCAAGACGCTCTACAATCGTTTCGTCCGCGGGTCGGCGAAAGGCGTCTGGGTCGAAATCTTTCATGCCCTCGCGTGGACGGGCGACCCGCCCGCGCAGGTTCTGATCGATAGTTCCGCCGTGAAGGCACATCGCTGCGCGTCTGGCGGTAAAGGGGGAGCGCCATCAGGCGATCGGTTGATCATGTGGCGGACGCACCACAAAAATCCATGCGCTGACCGACGCCCTTGCCGTCCGATCGCATTCTTACTGACCGGCGGACACGTCGCCGACTGCACGGCTGGCGCGTCTCGCTGGAGCAACTGCCGCCGTCATCGATCCTGCACACCGACAAGGGTTAAAACAGCGAGCGATCCGCCGCCAGGTCAAGGAAACAGGCGCAATGCCGAACATTCCGCCAAAGGCGAACCGGCGTTGGAAAATTTGCTTCTCGCCGTTTCTCTACCGCAATCGCAACGCCATTGAGAGCCTGTTCGGCCGACTGAACTTTCGTCGAATCGCAACAAGATACGATCGGCTCGCCGCGAACTTCCTCGCCGCCGTATGCCTTGCCGCCTCCGTCAGCTGCTGGTTATGAGTCCGAAGCCCATATGGAATTTCTTGCGGCACGGAAAAATTGTGGCAAACTAACAAAATGAAAAGCCGAGAGTTGTTGAGTGTTTGAGGTCACTACTTTCGGATATGTTTTTCGATTGATCGCCAGCTGCGCGCAGGCTCCGAGAGCAGTTCAGGACGCGGGTCAACCCTTTTTACAGGGCCTTCACCGCGACTCATTCAGACGGACTCACGTCCGACCGACCGGACCGGCTTCGAACGCCCTGCGTCAACTATTGAAGTGCTGTTTGCATCCTGTCGCAAGGAGGCACGGAACCTAGGCCAATTTAAAAGCCTCGGCGCTTGCGTCAGATCCGTCTATTGCCGTCACGAAAGCGGAGGATTGCCATGACAAGAGAGGAACGCGTCGCCCAGTACGTCAAACGGGTCATCGGCAAGCGATCGATCGAGGAGCTCAAACTCTCCGAACCCATCACCGAAGGCATGCCCGCTTCAGCCGGCCTTGAACTCCCCGGAGGCGCGCCGGAGAAGCTGATGAACGCCGCGAATACCGGGCTGGAAAGCGTCGCGAGCGGCAAGACGTTGACGGCGGCGGAGATCGCCGGCTTGGAGGCTATCATTAACGCCAAGGAGCGCCCGGCGATTCCGCTCGAAAGCGCTGATTTCACCATTAGCCATCCAGTCTGGGCGCATCTCGCGACGCCGGAAACGCGAAGCCGGATTTGGAGCTGGCAAAAATCCATCGGTCGGATTGAGGTGAAAGGGATCGACGCCCCATATGGCGGCACCGGCTTCGTCGTGGGACAAAATCGTCTCATGACAAACCGGCACGTCGCCGAACTTTTCGCCAGCGGGCTCGGCGATAAACGCGTCAGTTTCATCGATGGCGTCACGCCGGGCTTCAATCTTGCCTTTTCACCGGATCGCGGCCAAGGCGTCATGCTGCGCGTCGCGTCCGTCAAGCTCATTCATCCCTATTGGGATATGGCGGTGCTTGAAGTTGAAGGGCTCCCCGCCGATGCGGCGCCTCTTCTTCTTTCGCCGAAAGACGCGGCGGATTATCTGGACCGCGAGGTTGTCGCGATCGGCTATCCCGCGAGCGACCGGCGCAATGACGCCGGCGACCAGCAGCTCGTTTTCAAGGGTGTTTTCTACGTCAAGCAATTGCAGCCCGGCCGACTTGGCGGTCGCGAGGACGTCTCGAGCTTCAAGAAGATCGTCAGCTCCGTCGGACATGATTGCTCGACTCTTGGCGGCAATTCGGGTTCGGCGGTTATCGACGTTAAGGATGGGGCCATAGTCGGGCTGCATTTCGCGGGCCGCTATCTCATCGGCAATTATGCGGCGCCAATGTGCGAACTGGCGAAAGACGGACGCGTGCGCGACGCGGGCGTGCTGTTCGATGGCGCGGGCCCAGCCATGAGCCAAACGCCCTGGCAGAGTTGGTGGACGGGATCCGACGCCGAAGAGCGCGCCAATCCGACCAACGAGAAGCGAGACGCGATGCCAGCGACTTCTGCGCCAAAGCCCGCCGTTCAGACAGCGGCGGCTCAGCCGCAAGCGGCGCAGCCACGCGTCATCGACGGCGCCGTTCACCTAACTGTGCCGCTACACATTACGATCAGACTCGGGGACACGACTCACCTCGCGGCGACTATGCATGAAGCCGCCCAAGCCGCAGGCGAAGATCTTGTAGAAAAAATGGTCGAGCCGCAGCATGACGTGAACTACGGGTCTCGAAAGGGCTACGATCCCCACTTCCTCGGCGTAAACGTGCCAATGCCGGAGCCGGCCGATAAAAGCGTCCTCGTGAAGACGCCAAGCGGCGACAGCCTCGATTATCAGAATTTCTCGATCAAACTGCACGCCGCCCGTCACCTTGCCATCGTCGCGGCGTCCAACTTGACCACCGAGTCCAAGCTCAAGAAACCTGATCCGGCGAAGAACTACTCGCGCAAAGCGCTCACCGGTCTCGGCCCCAACGATCAGGAGCGCTGGTTCGCCGACAACCGCATCGGCGCTCAACTGCAGCTGCCCGACATCTTCTATACGAATGACGACGGCAGCTTCGACAAGGGCCATATCGTGCGCCGCGAGGACGTCACATGGGGGCAGACTTACGAAGACGTCGTGCGCGCCAATGGCGATACCTATCATGTCACGAACTGCTCGCCTCAGGTCGCTGGGTTCAACCGCTCGGCCAATGGCAAAGACAATTGGGGCGACCTCGAGAACTCGGTCTTTTCACAGGCGGCAAGCGAGCGGCTCACTATCTTAGCCGGTCCCGTGCTGGCGCATGACGATCCGCGCTTCCTCGGCCGCTTTGGCGGCAAGACTCGGGCGGTCGTGCAAATTCCCGTCAAATTCTGGAAAGTCATCATCGCCCGCACGGAAGAGGGAATCGGCGCCTACGGCTTCGTCCTGGAGCAGGACCTCTCAGATGTCGACACGAGCGAATTTGCTGTGCCAGAAAATTTCCTTCCGAGCATGCGCCCCTTATCGGCGATCGCCGAGATGGCCGGCATTGCGTTTGCGCCCGAGGTATTCGCTGCCGATCAATTCGATGACCGCGGTGTGGAAGTAGCTCGCCGCGCGGGTGTCAAGCGCAAGAGGCGCTGAGATTATGCGCGAGCTTACGCCCCAGGAAATCGATTCTCTGGCGAAGACGATCAAATCCGCATTCGATTACCCCAAGCTCGACCGGCTTCTACGCCTGTCGACCGGCGACAGCCTGGGAGATTATGTCGGGCCGGCGGTTGGATTGAAGCAGGCGGTATATACGGTGCTCAACCAGCTGAACCAGGATCGCGTCACGGATCAGCTGCTCAAAGCCGTCTACAGGGAATCTGTATTCAACGAGGAACTACGGAACACAATTCGCGCCGTGCTGCCAGGCATCGACGGATCAACGCAAATTCGGCCGCTGTACGCCCTGCAAAAAGGCGGCGAGGACCTCGGCGTCAATGAAGGCCCAGGCCTGCAAAAGGTCGTAAAGCCCAGTCTTGTCGCGGTCGACGCGGGCACATGGTACGCAAAGCTCGGCGCGATCTTGCGCCAGGTCTGCGCCGTCACCGCGAATGGCGCGCCGATTGGCACCGGCTTCCTTGTCGGCGAACAGGCAGTTTTGACCAATTGGCATGTCGCCGAGCAGGCGCGCAAACTCGGCGGGGGAAACGCCATGGCTTGCGCTTTTGACTACATACGTAAGGCTGACGGGAGCCTTGCTCCGTCGCAAACGATCGACGTTGAGGCGATCCTGGTCGAGCGCCCCTGTAGCCCAGCGGAACTCACCGCTGATCCCGATAATCCGGCGCCAAAGCCGGACGAACTCGACTACGCCTTGTTGAAACTCAAGCGGCCTTTGCCGGAACGCGGCTATGTGCGGCTCGTTGCAGGGCCGCCCCTGATCAAGGGCTCGCCACTCTACATCGTGCAGCATCCTGAAGGTAAGCCATCGATGATCGCGCAGGACACCGAAGCGGTCATCGGTCTGCTGCATGACGGTTTGCGACTGCGATATAACACCAATACCGATCCCGGCTCGTCTGGGTCGCCCTGTTTCACGGCTGAGTGGGATCTCGTGGCGCTACACCATCTGGGCGACCCCAAACGCAAACCGCCGACATATAATCAGGGTGTCCCGACGGGGCTGATTCGCAAAAGCATTGTTGACGCCCATGAGGGCTCTCTTTTAGGACCGTGAAGCGATGCCGCGCTACGATCTCTCGCTCGCGCAAAAGCAGGACGCCGCGTTCGTCGAATCGATCGCCGACGCAATAAAGCCGTTTAGTGGAGACGAATTGATGCGCGTCGCCTTCGCGCGCTATCCCGGTCCTTCCGATCCAGAAGATACAATGTCCCCGAATCTAACGCCGGCGCAGAATATGCGGAACTGCCTGCGCGGCGTGAATAACGAAGTTATGTTGCGCCCGTTCCTGTCCCGCGTGATCGAGGATCAGTGGCGCAATGACGCGCTCAAGGAAGCGTTATTGCGCAAGATGCCGGACCTCGTGTTGGCGCCGATCGGACTTCAGAGCGCGTTGCAGATTGTGTCGACCGGCGTTGCACGCCTACTCAATCTCATCGCCAAAAATCCAAGCTTCGGCGCGGTCGGCGCGAAGCAGGGCGATGAGAAAGCCTTCGACATGGTGTGTCGCCATCGCGACGCTTTCGTCCAGCTGCGCGACGCGCTCGCGCATTTGCAGGCGCTGAAAGGGCTGCACGACGCCCTGCATATCCTTCAGGTCGGCAGCGCCGACTGGCTCGACCCCGACCCCGACGATGACGATGATCCGGAGACGATCGTTCTGCCCCTTGCCGCGCTGGCGAAACAGGCGAGCGACGCCGAACTGATCGTCACCGAGAAAATACCCGGCTTGCGACATGATCATCTGATGCTGGGACAACAGACTGCTCAAAGCTTGTCTGCGATTAGCGATGATCTGAACTCTGCGAGCCGGGATGCGCAGGCGGCCGGTCTCGAAAAATTGCGGCAAACATTGCTGAGTCTGCCCAAAGAAATCGACGGCGCGATGTTTGGCCTCTCGCGTGATTTGCCCATCCGCCAGATTAGCCGCGCTTTCGGTACGATCAACGATTTATCCCAGTCCGACTACGCTGGATTCGATCTCGTTCAGGTCGCGATGGCGCAGCTTGGCGAGGCGCTGCGCGGGCGCGTGCTCGAACACGCAATGTGGCAGGCCACCGATGTGAGCTTACACGCGCTCGAAAATATACTGGGCGACCGCGATCCCAGTTTTCTCAAGCCCTTCGTCCAGCGTTGGCAGGATATTCGCCGCCTCGTTCGTTATCTCTCCGATGCGCCCAGTGTCGGCAATTCGGCTGAAGCGCTAGTTGGCATGGCGCTCGACGCATATGACCGCGCACTCAAAACAAAGAATGCCCAGTCAGTCGAGATGTCCCGAGACGAGGCGTTCGAGGAGATTGTCAAGACCTTCAGCGCATTCAAGACGACGCCGCGCGAGCGATTTCTCGCGGTCGACAAGGCGTTGAAAGAGGAATTGGCGCTGATTGGCGCATTGCAGGTGGGCCTTGACGAACTTCTCGAACAACGCGTGCGCGAAACTTGTAGCGTCTTTCTAACTAACCCGTAGCCCCGGAGATGCGTATGTCTGCAGATGCGAGCTCCAATGCTGCGATAAACCTGGCCCGTGAATTGCGCCGTCGGCATCAGGCGCTGATGATTCGGAATCTGGAAAGTCGCGTCTCTCTCGAAGAGATTGAATCGTTTACGACAGACGTGATCGATGCCGGCGAAAGTGTGCCTGCAGGGCGTGACCGGGACCGATTGCGCAACATGCTATTTTTTTGGTCCGCCGAACGATCGAGCCGTGAAGCGCGCGACGACGCGCCCTCGGCGGATCGATCACGGGAAGCAATCGATAGGGCGAAGCCCCGCTGCGCGCTTCCTGAACTCAAGCCCCTTAAAGGCGACACGCCGACGATCGAGCTGACATCCGATCGACCGGTGCGGCCATCTGCGCTCGTCGATCGCGAGCTGAGCGAAGACGAACTGGCAAAACTCTTCAAGACGCGTATGACTTTGCGCATCGCCGCGCTGGCCCGGCAATATAAGGCGAATCCCGGTCCGCTGCGAAAAGGCTATCTCCTGTCCGGCTCCGCACTTGAAGAAGCGCGCGCGGTCATGGACCGCGACCCCGACATCGGAATGCTCGTTGAGGATAGCGACAAAAAAGCTGGACGCGAGAAGTTGTTTCGGCGAGGCGCCATCATGGTGGCATCTTTGACCATCGTGGGAGCAGGCTTGGTTGCCTGGAGGGTCAGGGAACAATTTAGAGAAGCAAAAAACGAGCAAGAAAAGATGGAGGTTGCTTCGACCGCGCGCCGAGCAGAACAGGCGGAAGTGTTTTTAAAGCTCCGCTATGCGCTCGACAAGATCGAAAAGGGCGACCCGGGTCCGTTGAGGAAATTCGTAAAGGACTATGGCGATGCTGGCGCCAGCGAACAGGCGAGCATTGTCGCTCGGACAAACGACGCGCCCGCCGCGACCGAGGTGGTCAAGCAGCTTCAGACCGCCGTTGACGCACTGAAAGCGGGCGACGCCAAACCGGTGATCGCTCTCTCACGCGAAATTGCGCGTCCCTCCAATAACCAGAAACGTGCGCAGATTGAGATGGCGGCTAGAGAGCCAACGCAAGCGACGCTGGGCGCCAGCAAGGTACGCCCCCCGGCCATTAACGCTCCCACCACTCGCGATACGCTTTCCTGCGATGGATGGCTCTGGCTCGGCAGCGATGAAAACCGCAAGGTCACCGGAGATGGTTCGATTGCGGAGCTAAAGCCAGGGGATCGCGTCAGCGTCATCGCCAACAATGACATGAGGCTGCGCGCCAGTAAACCGCAGGACGATTATTCGATGGCCGAGGCGATAGGCCTTGTCGCCGTGAACAGCGAGGTCGTGATCCGTAGCGCGCCGGTAAGTTATCAACGTCCGAGCGGGCTGACGCAATATTGGGCGGAAGTGGAGACTGCGCGGCCATTCTGCACGCGGATTTCTATCCAATACGCGGGCGATGATCTTGATCGGCTCGGTCGCCTCCGCGACGCGCTGATCGCAGATGGCTATGTCGTTCAATCGCCGCAACAGTTGGTCTCTGCACGAAACAAAGTTGAGGTCCGCTTCTTTAGACCAGAGGATGAGTCCGCCGCAAAGGCCGTCGCCTCCGAGCTGGCGCGTTTGACGAGCCGCGCCAACGTCACGACCCAACGCATGACGGACGACGGCTCCTCGGGTTCAATCGAAGCATTGATTGATCTCAAACTAGTGCACTGAATGAGCGTCGTGGTCAATTGTCAACGCAATAGCGTACACAGTGTGACTCCTGAGCCGCCCGGACTTTGTCTCGAGCGCAAGCGAGCGCTGTGTCTTCATGCGCATCGACGAGGTCGCCTCCATCTCGCAGATCTCAGGCTGTGTGTATCGAAAACTAGATCCGGACGTAGTGGTGATGAAGTCTGCTGAGAACGGCCCGTGACTTGACGATTCCAATCTGCTGAACGGCGCGCGAGATCGGCGCATCTTTGCTTATCGACAGATGGGTTCTGATCTCATTGTAGTATCGCAGAATCCCGCGCAGATGCGCCTCATTCCAAACAATGAGATCGTCCACGCACTCACGGCGAATTGATCCGATCAACCGTTCAGGCTGATTTTGTTCTTTATTCTGCACCAAGCTTCTTCGAAGTCGGGCGCTCGCGAAGTTCACGTCCTGATTCGTCCACCAGGATGTGTTGGAACCGCTGCTGGTACTCCGTGCGAATGTCCTCGTGCTCCGCTATCAACTGTGCCGGCAGCATGACGAGATCGCCAAAATCGTCGGTGTTCTCCTCAAGCAACGCGTTTTGGTAGACTTTGTAGAATTCTCCGACTTCGACCGCCTTCTCGGCAGAGTCGACCTCATCAGGCCGCGCCTGAGCAAGCGTAGCGGTTGCTTCGGCGAGATATTCCTCGGTGTGATCAGCTCATCTTTGCAGCGAGAGATCGCCTGCAGGACGTAGACCAACTCGTAAGCGGGTTCGAACAGGTTCCGGTAGTGGCGCAGCGGTAGGCGCGCGAGGTTGGCTTCCAAAAGTGCAAGCTGATCAGTCTGATCGAGTGATTTTGAGATCCGGCGTTCGCCCTAATCGCCCCGGCCACTTCGTGACCATCTCCAGCCCCAAAAGCATGAAAGATTCCGACCCACATCTCGATCGCCGCATCCTGATGCGAGTCCGATAGTCGCTCCCGCATCTCTTCCGCGGCTTTGTTCGAGAATGTCAGCGCAAGGATCGACCCTGAGAGTGCCCCCTGACCAGGCAACTGCGTAAAGTTCGTGGTGTGGCCGGCGCGCTACGAGGAAGTGGTCGCGGTTGCCGGCACCAACCGGCGTGACGAGGCCTGGCGCGGCAGTTGCCGCGGCGAAGTGACTGCACGTCGCTCGCCGGCAACTCCGGTTCGGTATTGATGAGCCTCCTCACGGCGCGAGTAGTCAAATTTCTGCGACGAGCCCCCTGCGTCTCCCTCAAGAGCGCGCTTCTCGGAGAAGTCGAGTTCGCCCGAAATTCTCGTCATCGGAAGAGATTGGGAGCCTATGTCCGTTTATGGCGGGGACACCGTTGAAAAAATTCGGCTGATCCGGAGCCAATGATCCGTATGTTGATCGTCGGGCATTGCGTGGGCATACGGTCGGAGTGGCGCCTGTGCGAGGAAATTCAGTGGAGTTCGACGGGGCGCCCGACAGCGCTCGCCTTGACCGAGTACTTATTGTTGTCGAAGCGAACCAGGCAGGTCTTCTACGCTCACCGCGTGGAAGCCGTCGAAGCAACCGCGTAATGGAATGAGCTTTGGCCGCTCTTCCTCAAACGCCTCGAAGATTGTCTTGTCGACAATCTCGGGATGGCGATGCGCTTTGGCGTAGGCGACGCATTTGTCGAGCAACCAAGCGTTCAACTCGTCATAGCTCTTGAACCGCAGACGCGGCGTGAAGAAGCGCTCGCGCACCAGTCCGACCTGATTTTCGACCTGGCCTTTCTTCCAGCCAGACGCCGGCGTGCAGGCGACGGGTTCGACAAGATAATGCCCGCACATCTGAAGGAGCGCCGATTATATTGTCGCTCCTTGCCGACAAAAATCGTCTCCACCGCCGTCTTCATATTGTCGTAGATGCCGCGCTCGCACGCGCCTTCGTTTAAGGACTGGGTGCTGCCGTCGGCCATGGGGAAAATCCGGCGCAAGCTCGCGGGCTCTGCCGACGGCGACCGGCAAATAGTGAAAATCCTCGCGGCGGTTCTGGATGACGGCTTGCCGGCGGTCGAAGCCGCCTGCGCCGAGGCAATGGATCAGGGCGTGCATTCCGCCGACGTCATTCTCAACATCCTCGCACGGCGCCGCGATCCCGACCCGCCGCTGACGATCCTCACGCCGGACGCCCTGAAGCTGAGGCATGTCCCGCTGGCCGATTGCGCAAGATACGATCAACTGAGGAGTTCAGGCTGATGATGGAACGCACGCAAATCTTCGATCTGATGGGCGAACTCAAACTCTACGGCATGAGGAACGCCTACGATGAAGTGATGACGACCGGCATCAAGCGACAGCATGAGCCGCCGCAGATCGTCGGCGATCTTCTCAACGCCGAGGTCGCCGAAAAGCAGGCGCGCTCCATCAAATATCAGATGACCATCGCCAAGCTGTCAATCGGCGCTGGAGTTTGACCCCTTATCGGCGTGCAAATTTGGCTCTGACGCACAATTGGTGCAGCGCTGATTAGGTTGCGCCGATGAGGCGCGCTTCGAGTAGATCGAGTTTTGCGCGCCCATACATTTGTCGCTTAACGAGTTTCAGCTTTGTGATCTGTCCTTCGGTCTGTCCGTTGGACCAAGCGGCGATGATTGCGGCTCGCACGGCAGCCCTGTCTCTCATGATCCCGTTAGCTAAGGACGCGACGAGACTTGCTTTCGCTCGTTCAATCCAGGCGTCGAGTTCTCCCTCATCCTTCTTCCGTATCATCGCATGGAAAGCAGCGATGATGCTTCGCGCGTCGACGAGCAGCGGGACGCCGTCTTCTACCGCTGCGATCGTTACAGCCTCTGACTTGGAAAGCGCGTCGCGACCAGTCGTCATCAGCCGCGCGATGGTTCTAGCCGAAGGGACGCGGCGCAAGCTTCCAGCGTCAGCTTTCTCGGCGCGGCGCCGACGCCCAGCCCATTCAGAGACGACCCGCAAACAACCCCGAAAGCCCTGTCTTTTCAGACGCCGCCAAAGCTCGGAGCCATTTTGAAGGCCAGCGGCCCATTGCGCGTCGAGCCAAGGAAGATGCGGCTCCAATGAACTTTCGCGCGTTCGGAATACGTCTGAACGCTGGCCGCGCAGAATCCTGCGCACGAGTCCCCGGCTATGCCCGGTCTCGCGAACGATCTGTTTGATCGGGGCTCCATTCATGGCGCGCTCAAGGATCGCGGCGTTCGCATCCTCCCGACGCAGATATCCCTCGTATTGAATGTGCTCGGCGGCGGTGAGTAGGGCGGGATCGACGGTCGCCGCGCCGATTGCGGAGCGGATTTGACGCATGGATTTGCGCACGGCGTCGAGGAAGGCGTGGCTGGCGTTCTCCATCAGATGCCAGCGATCGGCGACCTGTATCGCCTGTGGTAACGCCTTGGTGGCGGCCAGCGAATATGCGCCGCCGCGGTCACGCGCGACAATGGCGATCTGCGGCTGAGCGGCCAGCCAAGCCTGCGCGGTCGCGGGCTCCCTGTCGGGCAGAAGACGGATGGGCCGTCGTCGTTCTAGGTCGCAAATGATCGTGCCGTAACGCTGATTGCGTTTCCATGCCCAGTCGTCGATCCCGATCACAGTAGGGGTGGGGAATGGCGGACAACCTCGCCGGCGAACGGCTCTCAATAATGTGTCGTTGCTCACCGGCAGCATCAATCGGCGAGCAAAGCTCGCGGCGGGACGGCCGCCGAGCTCGAGACCGAGATGATGAACGAGGCAATCCAGCCGCGCCGTGCGGCGAGCCCACGGCGCAAGGACATCGGCGCTGAAGCGCTCCGTGAAAATCGCGCGACGACAGGAAGCAACATCGCATCGGAACCGCCGCGCGATGACGACGAGCCGAACCTGTCGCCCCACCAGCGGCAGATCGGCCAGGCGCCGGAGATAGTGGCTGTGGACTCGCTCTGCGATCACCGCGCAGCTCGGGCATCCGCTTTTTTTGCTTGTGGGGCGAACAGTGATGATGGCGACCCCGCCATCCTGGACAGCATTCTCAACGTGGAAACCGGGTGGCACAAAAGTCGAGAGGCGAAGGCTGCGGGGCATGTCGTTGATTCCTTCAATGAACCAACACAAGCCGGCGCCCAAACTTCATCAAATGTGAGTCAGAGCC
>NZ_JADNQZ010000048.1 GCF_015709515.1 Methylocystis sp. H62 | reverse complement strand
GCCCGTCATTGCGAACGAACAGCACCTTGTCTTGTACTTGGACCACATGCGTCCAATTGGAGGCGGCGCCACTTCCACTGGAAGTCATGTTGAGTTTGCCGCCTGCGACATTCCCCACGGCGAACAGCCCGTCATTGCGAACGAACAGCACCTTGTCTTGTATTGGGACCACATGCGTCCAATTCGGGGCGGCGCCACTTCCATCGGAAGTCATGTTGAGTTTGCCGCCTGCGACATTCCCCACGGCGAACAGCCCGTCATTGCGAACGAACAGCACCTTGTCTTGTATTGGGACCACATGCGTCCAATTCGGGGCGGCGCCACTTCCATCGGAAGTCATGTTGAGTTTGCCGCCTGCGACATTCCCCACGGCGAACAGCCCGTCATTGCGAACGAACAAGACATCCGCACCGGTTGAAGCAACACTAGCATTAACGGCACCAAAAATGACCGAAGCGGCCGTTCCTTGCAAGAGTAGACGACGATTGATGTTGAATGGTCGGGATAAATCGCAAATAAGTAATTTCATCTCGCTCTCCAAGATCTATCAATAATCAATTTTACCATTGTGGCATCAACTCAGCAACACCTGATTTATGTGTTCCCAGGAATGGCGCGACCAGATGCGATTGATAAGCGTGGACCCATCCGCGCCGAGTCGATCTTTGGATGAACTTAAAATGGCAGTTGAACCCCGCCACTCCATCGATATATGATTGCTGCGTCGCCCGCGACAGGTGCGGATCCTCATGTCTTCGATCATGCACTGGTGAAGTCGTCGCGATCGGGAGGCTACTGTGCTGAGAAGGGGCCGATGTGACGATCACATCCTCTCATACAAAAGGCTTCACTTCAGCGATCTCACAGCCGCAGTCATTACGCTTTGAACGGCAAAAAATTCCAGACATCACTTCAAGACGTCTATAACGACGTGGCAATCCTGGCCTAAGGCCTAGGGAATCAGCTTAAGCTTCGTTAGTTCAACTAAACTTCGAGATTATCATGCGCGATACTATACATCGGCGGGCGATATGCGCAATACTCCTTTTATACTTGGCAATCAGCTTCGAAAGTAGAATCGCATTCAGCCAAGAATCACCGCTCAAGCAGGGGTCTGACATCACTGACGCTTCGAGCAAGAAATTCAACGCGATCGAAATAGAGAATGCGCTCGGCGGGACTACTTCATGGAAGCTTACGAATCCGGCGACAGCGCAAGAGATCGAAGGTTACGCCTCGTTAACTAGCGTCAACAAAGGAAGCGCAATCGATTTCTTCGTTAGCACTTCGAGTCCGACGTTCATCTATCAAGTTTATCGCATGGGCTGGTACGCAGGAGCTGGCGGGCGAAGCGTGCTCGGGCCGACGAGTGTTTCTGGCGGCGTCCAGGAAACGCCATCGATCGACCCGGAATTCGGGACGATAGACTGCAACTGGAAAGTCTCTTTTTCGATTTCCGGCGAAACCACCCGCACCTGGACGACCGGATTCTATTTGGTGAAGCTTACAGCCAATAGCGGCAAGCAAAGTTACATCATATTCGTTGTGAGAGACGACGCGACCGCTTCGAAATTTCTTTTCCAGTCGGCGGTCGCGAATTGGCAGGCATACAATAGCTGGCCCGGACCGCCGGTCGGTCGGGGTGTCGACGGAGGCGACACAAGCAAGGGAATTGGAAAGTCTATATATTGTCCCGACTGGGTCGGGCACGGCGGTGAGCCAAGAGGTTGCGGAGCCCTGAAGGTGTCCTTCAACCGGCCTTACGCAGTGATGAACATGGGCAGCACGGGCGGGAAATCGAACAACCCTAATGTGGCTAGCACCATCGGTTCGGGTGAATTTCTCGGGCATCTCAATTCTGATCTCTTCGATACCGTTGGGGGATGGGAATACAATATGGTGCGCTTTATCGAGCGTGAGGGGTTCGATGTTAGTTACATAACCAGCATCGACACCCATCAGATGGGTTCTGCGGCGTCGCTGCTAAAGCACAAAGTTCTTCTTTCGGTCGGCCACGATGAGTATTGGTCGCGCAAAATGCGAGAGAATGTCGAGGCCGCGCGCGATGCGGGGTTGAGCCTAGCGTTTTTCTCGTCGAACACCTCTTTCTGGCAGGTTCGATTTGAGCCGAGCGGAGATCGCCCGGATCGAATCATGGTCGCGTTCAAGAACGCAGGGACTGGCCAAGCAGGTGATATCGCGACACGCGTAACATATCTGAGCGCATTGCCGGACACTTTTGACGCCGGAAATGGCATTGATCTTAAAACCCATCTTTGGAGGAACGCGAACAATCCCGAAGTGAACATGTTGGGGACGGGCGGCGTCGCTGGAGAGCCTGGATTTGATGCTGAGTTCAACTCTCGTGGTAGCTACCTTTCAGTGCCCTTTGTCCCCGCGAACGTTGACGGCAGCAGTGGTTTTCCTTGGCTTTACACGGGCACCGGCGCATCGGATGGGGAAAGACTACGCGGCTTGATTGGGCTCGAAGTGGAGGTTGGAACCCGTAGGCCTGGAGCGATCGTGATCGGCAAATCACCCTATGGGAGCGATCTTACCGCGTGCCCGCCATGCGCTGAGGCGACCATTTACGACACTGGCCATGGCTCAACGGTTTTTAATGCGAACACCGTGCAGTGGAGCTGGGGCCTCGATGATTATGACGCCACCTGCTCCCGTCCCTCGTATGTGAGTGAAACTGCGCAGCAGATCACGCGAAATGTGCTGAAAAGACTCTCCGGCATGCGCCCCACTTGGAAAAACTCGTTCAGCGAGTCGTTCTACTCCAATGTGGTCGATGCTGGGCTCTGGGATGTTAAATCGATTTCTCTTGGCCCCACAGGTCAGGGCATTGAAATAAAACAAGGGGGAGGCGTACTCTCCGTTGCTCCCGCTCTTGGCGCGTCTGGTTTGAACTTCGCGGGCTACGCCACTCACCAAGCGATGGATTTCACGAACATGCAGGCGTCCGTTGAAGTGACGCAAACCACGTCGGACGGCAATTCCAACACCTACCTAGCGATAGCTCAAGACGCAAATAACTGGTATCGGATCATTGTACAGACGCCTTCGCTTCTGTTCCAATCCAATGAGAATGGTTCTGTTTCCACGACGTCCATCGATTACGTCGGAAAAATGCATCGGTGGTGGCGCCTCCGCAGCGTAAGAAGTCAAGTTTTCTTCGAGACGAGCGCTGATAACGTCGAATGGCAGGTCCAGCGCAAGATCGCGAACCCGAATTGGATCGCATCAGCCTACGTTGAGATCGGAGCCGGGAGCTATGCTCCCGCGTCCTCAACCGCAGCTAAATTCCGGAATTTCTCTTTCAAGGAGGGGAAACAAGAAACCCTGAGTGAGGACTTCTCAGCGTTCTTTCAGGATCGATCAAAGTGGATCACTTCAAACGTTTCTGCAACAGGGCTTGGAGGAGCGGGATGTGTCTCGCAGGGCGAGGGCGCGCTTGAGATTCGCATGCCCTTCCGGCAGAAGCGCCCAGCCTCTGCTTATCCAGTAACAGCGTGGACTGATGCGCCGAATTATACCGGCTACGTTTCGCGCGACGCTTGGGATTTTACGAATAGAGCGGTCACAATTCATCTCGCCGAATCAGATTCGAACGCCATAACGTTCTTTGGGATCGCAGTCGACAATAACAATGCGTATCGGCTTCTTCGTTCCGGGCAGTTGCTCTTCTTGGAGAAGGCCGATGGCGGGAATTGGACTGCTCCGCATATACAATTCGATCCAATCGAGCATGCCTGGTGGCGCGTCCGACATGCGGGCTCCTCGGTATTTCTCGAGACAAGCGCCGACGGTTCGTCCTGGAAGGCGCAGCAGAGTTTCTCAGCCGAAACGTGGCTTAGCAAAGTCAAAATTGAGATTCAGTCGGGGACTTTGGCCAATGTTGATAATGTTGGTCCGTCAAGGTTCGACTTCTTTTCATTCGATTAGACTGAAGGGAGCCATCTTGGCTTGAGATTATCTGATTCTGAATCGGAATAGCCATCAAAAGTGAGAATATCGGCCTTCAATATTCTCACGTTTGATGGGTCTCCCTCACTCTGTGTGGGTCGACATCGATTTCTGAAACGGATTTGTCTCGACGGATGTCGGGCGATAGCTTTGTCTTATGCAAGAGAAATTTGGCTGGGCTTCCGGACTTGGCGTGCGAGTTTTAGACGCCGTGCAGGCGGACGGTCATTGGAGCATCATGGCGATGACCGAGGGTCCCGGCAGTTGCCCTGACTGCGGCCAGCATTCAACCCATCGGCACGGCTGGCACGAGCGTAAACTTCAAGACCTTCCGGCGCAAGGAGCGAGCGTGACGCTGAAGTTGCGTATGCGGCGTTGGCGCTGTTGCAATAAGACGTGTGAGCGGCAGACGTTTGTCGAGCGGTTGCCTGAAATCGCTACCCCTTTCGCGCGCCGGACGCAGCGCGCTTCCGAACTGCTTCATCTCTTCGGCCACAGCGTTGGCGGCCGTCCAGGCGAAAGGTTGATGAAGCGCATCGGCATGCCGACCAGCGACGATACGATCTTGCACCATCTCAAGCGTCGAGCAAAAGTGCGGAGTGCCGAGCTAGGCGTTCGGGTGGTCGGAATCGACGATTGGGCTTGGCGAAAGGGTTCCACATACGGGACCATCGTCGTGGACTTGGAACGGCGCGAAGTGATCGATGTATTGCCGGATCGCTCCATGACCGGAACCGCAAATTGGCTCAAGCAGCATCCCGAAATCGAGATCATCAGTCGTGATCGCTGCGGTTTGTTCGCTCAGGGCGCTCGCGAAGGCGCGCCACAGGCGCGGCAAGTCGCCGATCGCTTCCATATCCTGCAGAACCTACGCGATGTTATTCAGGCGCAGCTCAGCCGCGCCACAGGATCATCTGCGCGTCCTTTGTTGCCTGGGCAGGACGGCGACGACGAACGCGATGTGATGATTTCTCCCAGCCTGCGGGATAAGCATACGCTAAGGTCGTCGTTTTGAAGCAGGCCTCGCCCAGCTTCGTCGTGATGCGCCAACTCGCAATACGCTTTCGAAGCATTCTGCGCGGCGATGATCCAGACAAGCTCAATAATTGGCTTCATGACGCAAAGCATTGCGGTGTGCGTTCAATGCAGCAGTTTGCGCGAACGTTGAGCCGAGATATCGAGGCCGTCAAGAACGCCATCGTAGAACATTGGAGCAGCGGCCAAGCCGAAGGGCAGATCAACCGCCTCAAGACATTAAAGCGCGCCATGTATGGCCGCGCAGGCATTGAGCTGCTGCGAGCTCGAATGCTTCCATTCGAAACGGCCATGTGCACGTAAAGTGACGCAGACCCATTGAAACCGAAATCGGATTGAGACTGATTTTTTCTAAGCCACTGTTTTTCAAAAGATCGTGAGTCTCATCTTGAAACCGAAATCGACAGCGGTCATGAACGGAAACCTGCGTGAGCAGTTGTCCTACGAACCGCCAAGCTTCAAATCGCGTTTCGACTGGCTGTTCAAGCCGACGCCGACGCTCCTTCGAGCAGCATAGCTGCCCCAGCTAGTTTAACGGTCCCCGCGCGGCTGCGCACTCCCACAAACCGAAAAAGCACTTCGCCTCAGGCGGACGCAGAGGATCCAGCAGAATCTTTACGTGACTGAGGACCGGTGAGAAAATTCTGTCGCCCGACGCGAGCAAGGCTCTTTGTCCCCAATGCGCGAAGGCCTCGGCGCGCGCCGGATCGATCGGGGGCGTAACAAGCCAGCGCCGCGATGAGGCGCGACCAGTGCTCCTCATCCTCGATTGCGGATCGCGCCTCGACATGAAGCCGAGGCGCGACGAGAGCATGTAAAGTCGTGGGGAGTATGTAAATTTTCGAAGGTTACAATCGCCTCTTTGAGAGAGGCGAGCCTATGCAAAAGCTGGTTTGGCGGGTGAAAATCGTCACTGACCTTGGGGACGGAGCGCCGGAAATCGACGTCGAGGTGGCCCGGCTCGAAAGGGACGAGCTTGAACGGAATCCGCCATCAAGTCTTTGGGTCGCGCGACGCGCGCGCCCGCGGCTCTCGGCGCTGACCGCGAGAGCGACTCAAACATAGGCAAAGCGGACCGGCCGGAGGATCCGAGGCACCCAAGGAAAGGCTTCCCGATACGGGATAATTGAAGAGGCGCTGCGAACAAGCTTCGGTTCACGGCCCGCTGTCTCTATACCAATGCCTTGGCCGAGTTAGGACGACCGACATTGCTTGTCATCGCCGCAAGCCGGTGCAAACTCAACTTGATGGCGCAGGCTCGGATGGCGTGTAGTTGTCGAAATCAGATTTCGAACGATCGCCGACGTGGCTGGTCTGAACAAACGAGGTCGCATTAGAAATCAAGCGTTCCGGTCGCTTCCCTTTGAAAACAAAACGACGACGAGCTTCATGATAAGCAGGATCCAATCCAAAGAAGTTGACCCGCATCCTCTCGAGTTCCTCGGCGCGATAATTCGACAGCGGCTTGGCCGATTCGTCCTCTGATCGGCGCGCGAACTTTTGCTGAAGGCTGGAACGATGTTTCGGCTCTCTCGCGAGCTCCAAGGCACGCAGCCTCAGGTCTTCTTCAAACGCGTCCAAATCTTCTCCAAAGACATCATCGAGAAAACCAATCTCTAAAGCCATTCGTGCGCCCAGGGGCTGGCAGGTTTGGGTGAGTTCAAGCGCTTTCGCCTGCCCGACGCGCTTCGGAAGCAAATACGTCCAGTATTCAGAACCGTAGAGTTCTCCCATCCCACGATAATGAGGGTTGAGGACTACGCTCGGCCTTGCAAAAACTCGATCAGCCGCCAACGCGAGGATTGCGCCGCCCGCTCCAGCATTTCCGCGAATTCCTGCGATCACGACATGGGACATCGTGTTGATGACTTCATGGACCAAATCGTCCATGGCATATATGTTTTGCCAAGACTCCTCGGCTGGGTCAGCGCTCGCCTCGATTACGTTCAAATGAATGCCATTCGACCAGAAATCGCGGCCGCCGAGAAGGACGATGACTTTCGTAGGACGTGACCGAGCGTATAGGAAAGCGTCGCGCAGACGCTGACACTGCGTCGTGCTCATGGCGCCATTATAGAAATCGAACGAGAGATAACCGACCTCGTCCTCTTCGCGATAGACAATTTCTCTGAAGGTGCGATGGTCAACCGGCGCATCGACCGGTAGCGGCTTTTCGGGCACTCCGCAAAGCAAGGAGCCCAATACATGCGTGGCCGGTAGTTTTACACCAGCGACAGCGCAAAGATCTTCGGCGCATAGTCCGCAGCGAGCGCCTGTCTCAGCGATGCTGCAGATTTCCCTATTCCCGTTGGGGCCGCTCTTGGCCTTCAGATGAGAAATCCACACCGATCCGTCGACAGCGCCGATGCAGATAGCGCCGTCCCGCCAAGCAATAATTTCACCCGGGCTGCCTCTAAGGCGATCTTCCTCATGCACGCCGTAGAGGAAGCAGTCTACGCCTAACAATGTGCTTAGCACGCCCGGAGCGCTGTCGGCCGCGCGCACTTTCCTTACGATCGACGCGGTCGTTTCACGCGTCCAGTCAATGGCGCGATCCGATTGCTTCATCGGCGGGCGTAGGCGGCCGCGCGCATATGACATCGCCTCGGCGAGCGGTTCCGGCCCCCAACTGCCAGACTGAAGCTCGCCCGTCTCGATTCGTCCGATTGCTTCAAGCACCCCGCGCAAGGCGGCTTCGGTAACCGGGCCGCGATATAGCCCGCTCTTCGTCGGAAGATCCTGATCGAAGGCGAATTCGTGAGACGCCCAAATAGGGCCAGCATCGAAGTCCTCGGCGGCTTCCAGGATGGTTACGCCCCATGCAGGTTCGTTGTTGATAATGGCCCAATCAAGCGACGATGATCCTCGATCACCTTTGATGCCGGGGTGGACGATTAGACACCTATTGCGTGAATAAACTTCCTTAGGAATCGCGATCTTCAACATGGGCGCAATAATTAGGTCTGGCGCTTCTTGGGTGGCGGCTTCAGTCATTTCCTCGGGCTTCGCGACAACCCTTACCCGAATTTCATGACCATGATCGGTCAATTCAGTCAGAAGCCTCTGGCTAAGGCTGTTATGAACAGAAGTCAGAAAGAGAATGCGCACGGGCAACCTCCCACGTTCTTGATTGATTAGGGAGAAAAGAATCTTTTGACGCGGAACTGAGCGCATAGCTCGATCAAGCGTCTGCCATGGTTTATGCGAGGGAAGATCGAAGCCCCCGACCGCTCCAAAAATGCCGCCAACCTCTCGTCAATGACCTTCAGCTGCCTCGCCGACCTGAGACATCTGAGCTGCTCGCGTCTCGATAGTCGGCAAACATCCTCGCGCAAAATGAACTGGCTGCCGTCATCAGAAATGATGACGACAAGGGACAAAAATCGATCCGACCACGCAGGCGGATGCAATTGGCAGCCGTGAAGATTGCACGGCGCGCTGCACAGGAAGCCCGCGCGATCAATTTCCATCCATTTGAAAAGCAAGGTGATCGACAAAATGGAGATCAGTGCGCGCACTAGCCTGACTCAGGGCCCAGTATTGCCTGCCTTTGAACGCCTAGCTCTGGCTTTGCCAAAGACCGACCATCTGCGTCGGCAGCGGCTTATGGCAGGCAACTCCCAATCGTCGTTGTTTCGTCGTTCGACAACTTTTGCTTGTCCGACACAGCACGAATCCATTTGGCGATTTTCCGTGTAACCACGAATAATCAGCTGCTCATAACACCTCATTGATAGCTACTGTCGCCGACACATTCACCGGTCTGCACGACGCTCAGCAAGCATCTCTAGCGCCCAAGCGATTAGCCTGGCTTCATTGCGCCGATCTAGACTCCAGCCTCGTTCTTCGCGCACGTTTCTTATAATGACGGCAAAACGTGCGCGAAGATCGTCCTCGCTTACGCCGAGTGGACTGCCGCTTTGCGCAGCAGTAAGGATCGGCAACATCGCTTGCTTGGGATCCCACCGATCCAAAATCTTCCCCCGAAGCGCGGGCCGTCATACCAGCGAGCCTATTTTTATCGCCGCGGCTTAGCTGGCTACGTCAACAGACGCAAAAGATGTCACCCAGGTGAATTGCAGACGTCATCAGAAATGATGACGACAGGAAATATATCAAATCATCGCAGCGCAGCCGGTCAGGACGAATTCGCGGGCCGCGTGGCGGATATTGCGGTAAGCAGCGCAACGACGTCCGTTTGACGATTGCAGCCGGTCTTTTCCAAGATGCGTCGGACATGGGTCTTGACGGTGCTCTGCGAAAGCCCGCGGCGAGAGGCCAAGTCATTGACCGTCTCGCCAGACGCCAGGCAGCGTGCAACCTGCGCCTCGGTAGGCGTTAGATCGAAAAGCGATTGAACGAGTTCGACTGGCGGCGCCTCAGGAAGCGTCACCGGCGTCAAGATGAGCGCTGTCGCACAGCGGACAAATATATCCCGCGCCGACAAACGGATTGGAATGACATGCGCGACCATTGCCGCCGACCCATGCGCATCACGAACCGGAAATGACCGCACAGTCTGGTCACTTAAATTGATGCTCGCGATGGCGTCCCGGAATAATCTTTCGCCGGCTTTATCCATCAGCGATACCCGGTCATAGGCGCGCCATTGAACATAATCGGCAAGCGCTTCTATCAAGGAATTGGCGGCGAGAACCTTACCCTGATCGTTCAAAACCAGAGCAGGAATGCCAAGAGCAGAAAGCGTTTCGCTTGCGACGCGCGCCTGTTGCAACAATAGGCGGGCCGCCAAGAGCGTGCTTCGGGCGAGATGGGGGCGCACCTGGTCAAGCTCATTTATTGTCGCTCGGTCGAAAGGGGATCCCCCTATCGGTCTCGCCATAATGAACATCGCATTTTCCCCCGTCGTTAGAGGAACGGCAGTGAGCACTGTCGACCCCCAACCTAGCGGACGCATGAGATCGCGGATGACGGGCTCCCGCTCCAATTCGTCGGCCGCGAGGAGGTCAAGATCAACCAAAAAGCCGGAGTGGCGAGCTGCAAAAAGACGTGGAAAAATGGTTCCACGGTTGAACCAGCGCTCGTTTACAAATTTTGCCGCAGCGTCCAAGAACGCCTGGGCGTTGGCGTTCATTTCAGGCGGCGGCGAAAGAACCCAACGTTCAACTTCACTCTCGGTTAGGAACAGGGCCGCCCCTGGAACGCTTGCTAGCTGTGCGAGTTCATTGAGAACGCCGGGCCAGAGCTCCGGCAGGAACGAACATTCATAGATTCGATCAATGAATTCGGGATCCATGGCCTTCCCTCTCCAGATAACCGGACACAAATTCTTTTGAGCCGTTGGGCTTACTCCTTGCTCGTAGGCGCCAAGCAATTTTAAGCAGATGCCGTAGATCTCCTTGGCCGGAAACGCCGTTTTGCAGAGCATGCGAGCAATCTGGGTTCTGACCGTCGTCTAATCCTGAACACATCAGCAGCTTCCTTTACGCCTAGTCCCTGAGCGAGGAGGAGCAACTCACCGCCGGCGACCCCTTAAGACGCGAAAGCTTTGGCTCGGAAACAATGGTGCG
This sequence comes from Methylocystis sp. H62, assembly GCF_015709515.1. Taxonomy (GTDB): domain Bacteria; phylum Pseudomonadota; class Alphaproteobacteria; order Rhizobiales; family Beijerinckiaceae; genus Methylocystis. The sequence goes on along the minus strand of NZ_JADNQZ010000048.1, from coordinate 115,961 downwards.
GGCCCGGAAATCCTGTACGAAAACCGCGACCGAAGGCATGTCAGCTGGTTTGTTGCGTGGGTTGGTGCACTCGCTTCACAAAATTTTGGGCGATCGTTCCGAGGCTTCGCTTAGGCGCGACTCCCGCCTGCAATTCGCAGCGGCTTGAATAGATGGTCTTCCTCGGCCAGATCGTCCCGCTCCGCTTCATCGGGTCGACGCCTTCATTGTTGTCCAACAGACTAAGCGCATCATCGAGATTGCTTTCCGATTGAGGCCAGCTCAACAAGCCTTCGTCTTCGAGCCGTTCGATATCCGGCACATCGCGCAGAGTCGCCAGCCCAAACACCTCCAGAAACTTCCGCGTCGTCACATAAGCGAAAGGCGCGCCGGGTTCTGGCGCGCGATGCGCGCCATCGATCAGACCATGACGCTTAAGAGCGCCGATCACGTCACGGCTAATCTCCCGCCCAGCAAGACGGGACAAGTCGCCGCGGGTAGCGGGCTGCAGATGGCGATCGCCGTCACCGCCAGAATCTCTGTCGGCGTCAGTTCGGGCGCGCCTGCATGCCGTAAGTCGTCGCCGCTCGCCGCCCGGATCGCCGACGCGAAACGCGGCCGGGTAACCAGTCGGTAGCCGCCGGCGACAAAGACGAGTTCATAGGATCTCGCGCGCAAGTCTTCGCGGATGTCGGCGATCAGATCGTCGAGATTGCAGGTTGAGCCAACCAGTCTGGCGAGCGCCTCGCGCGGCACCGGGTTCCGCGCCGCAAAGATCACCGCTTCGACCCGCCCCATCCATTCCCGCCAGCGCGCGGCTTCTGGCAGGTCGGTCAGAACCTGATCGAAGTCGTCGTATATTTCGCGCCTTTTCGGACGACCCATGACCTCGGCCTCCCATTGAGTCTTACCGCGTTTTCTTCATCCATTCATTCGCGCGTCGCCCGCAAGAGCTACAATCCATAGAGTCGGAAGTTCGCTCGCCCAGTCAGCTCCCGCACCGCCCCAAGTTCGGTCAGCCGATCAAACAGCCGCCGCGCGCCGCGGTCGGAGAGCCTTGCCATTTTCGCCGCCCGCGCCGGCGCAATGCAGTCGTCGTCAAGCAACATCTCGACGACCCGCTCTGCTCCCTTGGCGCGCAGCTTTGGCGCGGCGTCGAGAAGTTTTTGCGTTTGGCGCGACAAGGCGCCAGCGAGATCGACCGCGTCGCGCGCGGCGAGCGCGTAGGCGCTCGCCTGCGCGTCCGACCAGCCGCGATCGCCCGGACGCGGTCGCTGGCCCTGTTGCCCAAGGCGCAGAGCGGGATACGCGATCACTGTCGCCAGCAGCGGCATCGGCGAACGCCAGCCGAGTTTTTGCGCCAAAGCGACGTCGGCGAGCCAGAGCGCCAAGATTTCCGCGTCGATCGCGGGAAACTCCGCTAGATCATGGATCGCCGCTGCGCTCACGCCCGCCGCCACGGCGAGCGGCTCATTGGCGTTTGTCACGATTTCTTGCAAAGCGTCGACGAACCGGTGCGCCTCCAGGGCGCCTTGCGCCCCGATATGTTTGAGGGCCGCCGACAAAGTCTGCGCATCGAGTTTCACGGCGCTCGGCGCGAAGAGCCGAAACAGTCGATGAATGCGTCCGGCTGGCGTGGTCTCGACGCCCACGCCGGAAAGATGCTCGGCGTCGCGCAACGCCGCTTCGTCCTCGCGCAGCCGCGCGAGCCGCGCGCAGGTCGCGGCGGCTTTCAGCGCGAGGCGCTGACGCAAGACGCCGGCCAAACAAGGTTCGCCGCGAGCTTCGCCAGATCGCAAAATCTGGTCGAGGGCGAGAAGATTGGCGCCAGCAACAAAGGCCTTAGATTCGGGGTCACCGCGGGCGCTGGCTTCGAACCGCGCCCAGCGCGGCAGCGACTGGATTTCTATGGGTTTTCGGGGGTTTTGTGCCTCATCGCTGCGGGTCAGCGCACGCCGCTTCTTCGGCGCGCGCGACGAAGATTGGGCATCCAAAACTGCGGCCGAATCGATTTGCAACATGCGTGGAATCGTCCCTCAGATCGACTCCGCCGGCAAGTCGCGGCGGCGCTTTATGCTTAAACTCCACGCCAATCCGCCGCGCTTGTCTTCTCTCCTATATGTCCGATAATGTGGGCTTATCGCAGCATATTGCAGTCGATTGATCGAACGAATCAAACCTCTGTCGCAGGCGATACCCGAAGTGTCCGCCCCCTGTCCCGCATTTTGGCCGTCAATGCGAGCGCAAGCGAAAATACCCATGGACTCAGTCGGGGGGATCGGCGGTAGCGGACCTCCGCTACCACCTTTCCCCCCCACATCCGCTATCGAGGCGGAATCACGGATGGCGCCGGAGCGCCCCAGGTGGCCGAAGATCCTCTCCGGTTTCAGGCTTCTCTTCCGACCCGCCAATCTACCCAGCGTTCTACACCAGCACGATGCTCCGCAGGTATCGCGGTCTTATGAGTTGGAGTTCGCAACCGAAGTCGGCGTGAGCGAAGCCAGCGCTGCGCCGATCGTCTTCTACTGGCGCAGGGGTGGAAAAGCCGATGAGCGGGGATATCAGCCCTTCTGCCTTCTTCAAGGCCGCGTCGCATGCCTTCAGCGAAACGATAGGCTCGCGCGGGGCGCGCCCGGAGCTTGTCGCGCTGCTCTGCGCGCAAGCTTTTGACAGCTTCACGCACAACGTCGCCCTTCAGGCGGCAGGCGCGCCAGCGCTCGCCTGTCAGGGAGAATGCGCGGCCTGTTGCCGCCTTCGCGTCGTCGCGACGGCGCCGGAGATATTTCTGCTCGCGCGCTTCATTTCCGTCAACGCCGCCGCCTTTCAGGAGCGCGGCATAATGCTCGGTAAGCGCATCGCCGACGCCGATCAGGCCGTTGGCGGCCTATCCGAAGAACAGCGGCTGACCGCCCAGCATGCCTGCCCGCTGATCGAAGGCGACTTATGCCTCGCCTATAAAATTCGTCCGCTTGCTTGCCGCGGTCATGCGGCGTTCGACAAGGCGTTATGCCTTGCGGCGGTGAGAGGCGAAGCCGTTGAAGCGCCGATCTCCACGCCGCATCTCGTCGTCCGCAGCCTCGTTCAGAACGCCCTGATGGCGGCGCTGCGGCGCGCCGGACTGGCGTGGGGACTCTATGAAGTCAACAGAGCGCTCAATTGCGCGCTCTCCGCGCCACATGCGCTCGAGCAATGGATATCGGGCGAAGACCCTTTGACCAACGCGCGCATTCCCGACTTCGACCTTATCGAAGCAGCGGCGATTTTGGACGCCGCAACCGCGTAGCGCGAGGATTGCGCCCATCGACTTGAGGGAGAGACGTCAGTGCGGCGGCATCCAGATCCAGAGCGGCGGCGGCCCGGGAAACCGAACATCCTTTGCGATCGTCGCGTCGTCGACATTGTCTGGTTTCAGATAGACATAGTAGTTGTCGACGCGCTGAAATAACTCATTCGTGGGTGTGCTCTCGGGACTGACAAGCATGCTGTTGCTGAAGCGCACATGCATGTAGTGGGGCAACAATTCGGTGAATTTCGTGAGGCGAGCCTCAAAAACGAAGCGGTAGAGCTGCCGCCCTGTGACTTTCAGCACCGCGGCGGTGGCGTCGTCGATCGGCGTCAGCGGCGCTTCCTGCCAGCCGACTCCAACCTGCACGAAACCCTGCACGCTCGGCGACATGACGTAAATGGGTTGTTCGGCTTTTGTGTTCTCAAGATAAATCGTCACCTCATAACGACCGTCGCCGAGCTGCGTAATCGACGCGATGTCGCTCTGCAAAGTGGACGTCGCAAGTTCTTCGAGGGCGGCGAGTCGCTGCCGACCGGCGTCAAGTTCATACTGCTGGTAGCGCGCCACGCCGTAATTGGCCGACGACGCGAGAATGAACAACAGCGCCGCGGCGGCGAAGATGCGTCCCGCTGTCGCCCACAGCGTCTTGCCAAGTTTTTCGAAATCGCGCGCGCCGTCTGCATCGGCGCCGACCGGCGCGGGCGTTTTTGGCGCGGACGGTTCGGAGCGCCGGATCGGCGCAGCGACGAAGGCGCGCGGCGCATCGCTCGGAAGGAGAATTCCTTGCCGCATCTCGAACATGCGATCAGCGCGTTGCGCCAGCGCATGGTTGTGCGTGACGAGCGCTATTGCGAAATTTTCCTCTCGTCGCAAATTGTCGAGCAGCGTGAAGATTTCTTCTTCCGTCTCCTCGTCGAGGTCGCTTGTCGGTTCGTCCCCGAGAAGCAATTGCGGTTCATTGATCAAGGCCCGAGCGATGACGACGCGACGCTGCTCGCCGCCGGACATCTGTCCTGGGAAGGCTGTCATCCGATCGCTCAGACCCACGCGGGCGAGAAGGTCTTGCGCGCGCGCATAGGCGCATTCCGGCGTCACGTCGTCGCCCAGAAGCGCCGGCAAGGCGACATTGTCGATGGCGCGAAGATTCGGAAGGAGACTCTGGAACTGGAAGACGAAGCCGATCCGCTCTCGCCTGATATCGGCAAGCTGCGCCTCGGGAAGATCCCAGAGCTCGTCCCCCGCGAGTTGAATCCTGCCCGCCGTCGGCGGCGTCAACCCGCCGACCATGGCGAGCAGCGTCGATTTACCAGAGCCAGATCGTCCGACGATCGAAACGAACTCGCCTGCGCCAATGATCAAATCGGCAGAGATTACCGCGTCCACGCCAGGATCGCCGCCGTAATGCTTCCGCAAACCCGTGGCGGAAAGAATCATCGCGCGCTTTCCATCTGGATCATCGCGTAGGGTTCAAGACGCCGTGTCCGCCAAGCGGCGACGAAAGCCCCTCCGACGCCGATCGTAACGCCGCAGAGCGCCGCGGCGCCCGCGGCGATCCATATGATTCCGGCAGGCGGCGCGTCGAACGGCACGCCGAGAGACGAGAAGTAAAAGCCGAGAGAACGGGCAAAAACGAAGATCAGCGAGAAACCCGCGCCGATGCCTAACAGGCCGCCAAAGCCTGTGATGAGCCCCGCCTCGATCAAAGTGATGGATATGATCTGCGCCGGCCGTGCGCCAATGGCCCGCAACACGCCGAGTTCACGATAGCGCTCCTGAACGATGGCGGAAAACAACAACGACACGAGAAAGAAGATCGCCAGCATCAGCAAGCCAGCAAAAATCGCCACGCCCCCGAAGAGACTTCCGAGCGATTGGCGCGCGGCGGTGAAGATCGGATTGCCCGTGACGATTTTGATGGCCGGGATCTGTCCAATGGCGAAACGCGCTTGCTCCGCCGAGGCGCCGGGCGACAGTTGCAAGAGAAATGCAGAGACACGATCCTGCGCGATTGGCGGAAGGCATTCGGCCCGTCCTGCGGCGTGATCATGATGCGTCGCGTCATCCCCTTTCGAAGGCGAAGACGCGGGCGGATGAACAGGGATGTTCGCAGGGCGCGCCCGGATCGCGGCGGCGACAAGCTCGTCGAGCGCGGAAAAGGTGATGAAATAGGATTCGTCAAAGGGACCCACGCCCGTTCGGCCCAATCGTCCCGTCACGACCAGCGACCGACCGCAAATCGTCAGGGCTTCGCCAGTCTTCAGCGCGACCCGCTCCCCAACGAGCAGGCCCCCGGTCGCGGCCACGGGTTTCTCGCCCGCGGGCAGCCAGGATTCGACGGTGAAATCGGTCGCCTGATCATAGGCGATTAGATTGATCGCGCGCCCCTCGACGCTCGCGCGGATGAGACGCTGCGCGGCGACCGTCGCCACGCCGGGAACGGCTCTGAGCTTGTCGCCCAGAGCAGCATCCAGATCGAGATCCGTCGGCTGCACTGTGAGCAACGTGCTGGTGATGTTCACCAAGGCGCCATGCGGCACGACAATGAGATCGGCGCCCATTCGCGAAAAGGTCGTCAAAATTCCTTCTCGCAGCGACCAGCCGGTGACGAAGCCGGAGAAGACAACCCCGACGGCGATCATCACCGCCATGCCGAGCAAGAGACTGCGCAGCAGCCGGCGTCCGACGTTCTGAGCGCCGAGCCGCACCAGCAGGAAGCGCGAGCGATGGCGTTTCGTCATAGGTGAACCATTATCTGCAGGGCGATGCGGTCAGGCGCGTGACGCCGGGCCGATTCGTTGAGGAGGAGCGATCGCTTGAGGGGCTCGTCGCCGGACGCAAGCGAGTCGCCTTTGCGGGTTCGCCGTTCCCGTCAGACCGTGGTGCAGCGGCTGTGGATCAGTTCCTCATTGTTTCGCGGAACAATAACGCAGTCGTGGTGACCGCCAAAGTTCGGAATATAACCGACGGGCTCCAGCGTATCCTGCGTGAAGACGAAGGTTCCTCCTTCGAGCCGCTGGAATCCGCTGAAGATTGCGAGCACATATTTGCCGTCATAGGTGACATGCATCGTCTGCAGGTCAACGCCCACATTCTCGAAGCGCTTGATTGTCGTCCAGGTGTTGGTGTCGACGACGACGATGGCGCTTTTCGCCGGCTTGCGATGCAGCTCTGAGACAAACATCTTTGAGCCGTCCATCGAATAGGTGATGTGGAACGGGCTCGGCGTCGAGCCGACCCAGTGCGAATCCTTGAACTCGGCGACTCGCTTCCAGTTGCGCGGATCGCGGTCCGAACAATCGAACACGCCCATGCTGTTTTGGCGGGTGTTGTTCGTCATGGTGAACCATTTGCCGTGTGGTCCAAAGCCGCATTCGTGTCCGGAGGACACGACATTATCCAGCTTGATGTCCCAAATGCCGTCGGCGATTTTCTTGACCGGAATGCTTTCCTTGGTCGTGCCGTCCGGAGAAGAAATACACGCAACCGGCTCCATCGTCGTGCGGTCGATGACGACGCCGACGGCGAACATGCGAAGCGTCACCAGCGAGAGCGGATGGATCGGATGGTGGACGCAATTATCGGCGCCGGTCAGCGTCTTCACCGAGTCGCCCGGAAGCTGTCCCGAATAGGCGAGATACTCGCCCATCGGCACCATCTCCCAATCGAGCTTGTTTCCCTTGACGCCGCGATAATCGTAGAGCCCGGTGTCGGGCGCCTTTACGAGACGGGAAACGCGAACGGTCCCTCCCTTGAACCAGTTGTCCTCGAGCACGCCGTCCGGCTCGTTTCCACGCCAGTCGAAACGGAAGGCGTCGATCACCGTCGTCTTCTGATTTCCGGTCGCGCGATTGAAGAAGGCGACCACATCCTTTTGTCCGTCCGCGACCGTGAAACCAGACGCATCCGGGAAGATGACGGTGTGCACGCCAAGTCCGATCCCTGTGGTCTCGGCGACGTTCTCGAGCAAACTCATCTGCTGCCCGTCGAAGCCGACGCGATAGATCTGATTGCCCTGACCCCACAAAGGATCGAGCATTCCATGTTCCCGGATCTGCGTGGGGATGCCATAAATCAGCACGTTCTGCGCACCCTGGGTCGAGTTTACGAACTCGAAGCCTTTGCGCGGGTCGGCCGAAGGAAAGGCCGCGAGATGATGAGCGATCGGGCAGCTGTCGCCGTAATTCCAATATTCGATCCAGGCCATTGTCTTGCCGGTCGCAAGATCCTGCACCTGAGCGCCCCCGCCGAGCTTCGTCGGCGTGAGCCAGACGTAGTCGCCAAGCGTCGCAAGACGCGGCGCGCTCGCCTCCGCCGCCGACGCCGTGTCTCCCATCAGGCGTGAGAACAGCCCTGTCGCATTGGCGGATTTGCCGCCGAAAATGGTCCCGATGATTCCGGCGGCGCCGGCGCGCAGCACCTCTCGACGTTCCACCCGGCCACGCTGATTGAGAGGCCGCACACCCTGCGGCGCGGCGAGTTCCGACACCACTTTTTCCGACGGGAAGTTTTGATCGGCAGACATCGGTCTCTCCCTATGCGCGCAGCGAGCTTGATCCAATCCATTGAATGGATCGATAAGTCAGATAGGTCTGCGATAGAGTTCTTCGCCCGGCAAGCACTTTTGTGGATGCGCAAGATTCGCTTGAGCGAGGCGGTCGCGCACCTAGATCGGCCAACGAGCTACGCTCCGGGACAATAATCCGATCTTTCGCCGGCGACCCAGGCGGCGGAGACCGAAATATCCGTCGGGTCGAACGCCGCCATGTCGGCGCGATATCCCGGCGCGAGGCGGCCAAGCGAGCGTCCGAGACCTAGAAACTCGGCAGGGTGGCGAGAGGCGCAGCGCAGGGCTTGCTCCAGAGGCAGTCCGAGAAGCCGCACGCAGTTGCGAACCGCGCTCGCCATCTCGATCGACGATCCTGCAAGCGCGCCCTCCTGCGTGCGGCAACTGCCGTCGCGGACCATGATCCGCGCGCCAAGGAGATTGAACTCGACTTTCGTCCCGCCGACCGGCGGCATGGCGTCGCTCACCAGCATGGGACGCCCGACGCCGCGCATCGCCAATCCCAGCATGGCGGGGGCGACGTGCTCGCCGTCAACGATGAGCCCGTAAGAGGCGTCGGGCGATTCGAGCGCCGCCGCGGCAGGTCCGGGCTCGCGCGCGGAAAGCGGACGCATCGCGTTGAACAAATGCGTGAAGCCCGTCAGGCCCTCGGCCATTGCGGCGCGGGTTTGCTCATAAGTCGCCATCGAATGACCGAGCGAGACCTTCGCGCCCGCAGCGACAAGTTCGGCGATGAAGCCGTCGGGCGCATCCTCGGGCGCGAGCGTCACCAGCAAGACGCCCGCACGAAACGCGCCGAGCATCTGGCGATGATGGGCTTGTGGACGGCGGATAAACTCTCGCCGATGAACGCCCGGTTTTTGCGGAGAGAGAAAAGGGCCCTCGAGATGAATTCCGAGAATGCCGGGCTCGCGCGGCATGATCGCGCTGACCGCGTCAAGCGCCGCCGCCATAGCCTTATCGCTGTCGGTGATGAGCGTCGGCAAAAACGACGTCACGCCGAACTTGCGATGCGCCTGCGCCATCTTCGCCAAAGCGGCGGGCGTCGGATCGGCGTTGAAAAGGACGTCGCCGCCGCCGTTGACCTGAATGTCGATAAAGCCCGGCGCGAGCCATGCGCCTTGGGGGACGTTGTAGACTTCAATCGAAGAAGGAAGATCCGATCGCCGCGTCAGCGCCGCGATTTGCTGACCTTCAATCACGACGGCACAGTCGTGATGTTTTTTTTCGCCGTCGAAGACGACGTCCGCGGCCACCGCGCGTCGAGAGCAGCCGTTCATCGGGTGCGCGTAATCTTGCGCAGGTGGCGCGGCCGGTCAGCGTTCTTTCCGCGCATCGCGGCCAGCCGCACGACCATGGCGTAGAAGCTCTGGATCAGACAGATCGCGTCGGTTTCGGGATGTTCAGGGGACAAGGCCGGAAGCCGGTCCGGCGTTCCCGCCTCCGATGAGGTGATGAAGACCGCGGCTCCCTTTGCCCTGAGATCCGCGGCGAGCTGCGTCATCCCGGCGGCGGCGGCGTCGGTCGGCGCAAACATGAGCACGGGATAGTCGGGCGCCACCAGAGCGACCGGGCCGTGGAGGAATTCGGCCGACGAAAAGCACTCCGCGTGGAGATCCGAGGTTTCTTTCAATTTCAGGGCGGCCTCGCGCGCGATGGCGAGTGTGGGACCCCGTCCAATCGTGACGAGGCTTTCGGCGCCTGCGATCTTCTCCAGGACGCAGCTCCAGTCGAGATCGCCGGCGGCGGCGAGACGATCCGGCAATGCCGTCAGCGCGTTCGCGAGCGGCTTGTCCTCGGCCCAAAAGGCGACCAGTCGGGCGAGCGCCGCCACCGATGCGATGAAGGTCTTGGTCGCGGGGATGCTGAGCTCGGGGCCCGCCGCCATCGGCAACAGGAATTCGCAAGCCTGCGCCAGTCCGCTCGCCGGGTCATTTGTGATGCAGGCGGTCACGGCCCCGCAAGAGCGCGCCGCAGCGGCCTGTTCGATGATGTCGCTGCTTTCGCCCGACTGTGAAATCGCCAGAAAGAGCTGGTCAGCCAGGCGCAGAGGCCGATGATAGATCGTCGTGATGCTGGGCGCGGCAGGCGCCACCACGACGCCGATGTATCGCTCGATCAGATGCTTGCCGAAGGTCGCTGCGTGCGCTGAACTGCCGCGCGCGCAGGTGACGACGACTTGCGGCGGCTTGCGCCGTAACCGATCCGCGAGAACTGGGAGAACCTCGGCGAGCCCGTCACCCTGCCGTCGCACGGCCGCCGGCGCCTCTCGCATATCGGAAATCATCTGCGCGTCGAGGACGGTCATTGGTTTAGGCTTTCGGTCAAACCCATCAGCACAGAGATTGAGCCGGACGCGCGGGAAAGCAAGTTCCAGCGCAGCTCCCGCGTCGGCGCCGGCGTCATGAGCTGGCTGACAGGAAGCTTAGCTTGAACTCTCCCCACCATTTGGCCATATGCGGCTTATCACCTGGAATGCGCCGATGTGCCCGACGGAGACCGAACGCCAAAGTCCGCGCTATGCCAAAATCGACGTCTGGGAACCGGCCGAGATCCTGGATTCCATGATCGAAGGGCAATTTTCCGCCGTCGCCGCCGTTCGCGCCGCGCGCCCCGCGATCGAGCGGGCGGCGCTAGCGATTGAGCGCCGGCTGCGCGGACCCGGACGGCTCGTTTACGTCGGCGCCGGCACATCCGGCCGCTTGGCTGCTCAGGACGGGGCGGAGCTCATGCCGACCTTCGGCTGGCCGCAAGATCGACTTCTGCTCCTGATGGCGGGCGGACAGACCGCCCTGCTACACGCTGTTGAAGGCGCCGAAGACCAGGACCATCAGGCGATCGAACTGGTTCGGCGCCATGAGATTGGGGCGTCCGACGTCACCATCGCGGTGGCCGCAAGCGGCACGACGCCTTTTACGCTCGCCTGTTTGCGCGAGGCGAAAAACAGAGGCTCCCTGACAATCGGCGTCGCGAACAATCGCGGGACGCCGCTTCTCCAGGAGGCCGACTATGCGATTTTTCTCGAAACCGGCGCGGAACCGATCGCCGGCTCGACGCGGATGAAGGCGGGAACCGCCCAGCGAATCACGCTTATCCTGCTGTCTTCACTCGTCATGATCCTGCTCGGGCGCGTCTATGACGGCCTCATGGTCGACGTGCAGGCGTCGAACAAGAAACTGGTCCGACGGAGCGAAAAAATCCTGTCCCGGCTGACCGGCCGCGGCGACGAGGAGATCCATGAGGCCTTGCATCGCGCAGGCGGAAGCGTGAAGCTCGCCTTTCTGCTGCTGCAGGGTTACGGGCTCGCCGAGGCGGCGGCGGCGCTGGATGAGGCCGAGGGCCATTTACGTCGCGCCATGAGCTTGATGGTCGAGCGGCGAAAGGCGGCGGACCTTCGCGAGAACATTCGGGAGGATGTGACGCACGACTAGGGCTCAATCGCGCCAGTTTGTGGCTCGGCGCGCTCCGCGCTTCATCCGAATTTCAGCTTTCTAATTCGCTCGATGGAGGCCTCGGCGTGCGCCCGCATGGACGCATCCTGCTTACAGGCCGAGAGCAGCCGCCGCGCGAATTCCGCCGCCTGCTCCTGCTCGTCTTTCATGTTGTTGCCGATGAGGATGAAATCCGCGCCGGCGTGAACCGCCTTCATGCAGGCTTCGCCCGTCGACATCAGCTTTTGCACGCCCTGCATTTGCAGATCGTCGGTCAGGATGCAGGCGTCCGGCGCCCAGGCGCGCATTTTATTCACCGCGACGGCGGAGAGGCAGACGGGCGTGTCTTTCTCCCATTGGTTGACGATGCCGTGACTGAACAGAACCATCGGCACGCGCGAGATCAGCTCCTGGAACACGTCGACTTGTGCGTCCGTGAGGCACTCGGAAAGATCCATGACGTGGTCGTGGGGATTGACCTTCGCGCCGCCGGTACCGGGGAAGTGCTTCAGGCAAAGTTTCAAATTCACCGAACCGGCGACTTCCGCCAGCGCCTCCACGCATGCCTTTACAACCTTGGGATCGCTTGAATAGCTGCGCTGGACGGACCCCACATCCGGGCTGTCGGGGTTGATGTCGAGATCGACGACCGGCGACAGGTTCACATCGATGCCGATCTGTCGCATTTGCGCATAGGACGGGCGTAAAACGGCCTGCCGCTCCGCAGGGGTCAATCGCCCGAATTGGCGGGCGCTGGGCAGCGGGAGGAAGCCCCGCTCTTCCTTCAACCGGCGGACCTTGCCGCCTTCCTGATCGATAAAAATGAGGGGGCGCGAGGGGAGAGCGTGAAGACGCTCGCAAAGCTCCTCAAGCTGAGCCGGGCCATAGACGTTCCGCTCGAATTTCCGATCAGTACAGTCGTAGTCGAAAAGAATGACTCCGCCCAAGCCGAAGTGACGGGCAAAATCCTGCAGCCAGCCAGGTATGAGCGGGTCGCGAAAGCCCAAGATGAACAGTTCGCCGATCGGCAGATCCATGAGCGTAAAATAGTAATGGTCAGAGGACTGTCAAAGCGGTCGCTCGACGCCTACCATCTCAAGCTTGCGCCGATTGGCCGTGGGTCAGACTACTCACGAGGCGCAATCGGTCGTTGTCGCCGAATGGCGAAGCAGATGTCTCGCGATAGCGGCGCGCGCGCGACGAACGTCTGCGCAACAATCTAATTACCGCCGCCAAAAAGGCGGACGCCAAACAGGACCCACATCGCGAGCAGCGTCGTCGCCCCGGCGGCAAACAGCAAAAATCTTGCGCGCAGCTGATTCGACGTCACGTGAACATAGGCATGGGCGAGACGCAGGATCACGAATAGCCATTCGAGAAATCGGAAGCCCGAGGGTTGCGCGCCGGTGACGATGACGAGGCCGACGAGCGCATAAAACAGGAGGGGAAGCTCAAATTGATTGTGATAGGCGCGATCAATCTGAGTCAGACGACTGGGCCATGCCGGCTGGCCTAGCGCAATCTCGGAAACTCTCACTTCCCGATTTCGGATGCTCAAATAGCGCGATCCTCCCAACCAGAACAGCAATGTGAAGGCCAATGAGACAAGCACAAAAACGGGCGTGAGAAGCCCAGTCATATCAAAGCGTCCCCATGAAAGTTGCGCTGAAGCCAGCGGCACGCCGACATGTGCGCAACTCTATCTGATCCGTTCCGTTTCCGGCAAGGGAGCAGGCAGCGCGTCGACGATCTACGTCGATCGCCGCTTTCCAAAGCTTCGCCAAGGCTCTTCATATTGAGCCGAAGGAAAACCGGCAGGCTGATCCGCGCGTCGAATGACCGCATTGCAGCAGACGGCGGTTCGCTCACAGGATCAGCTGGACTCCTTCCTGAATGCGCCCGCTCAGTCTGGGCGTTTTCTTCAGCGGGATCTGGCCAGACCGTTTCCCCTACCCCCACAAGCGCTTTGTGAGCGCGAGCCGGCGTGGCCACGTCAAAGACGGCGTCAGAATGGTTGCCAAGAATGGAAGCCGCCGCGAAAACTGTTTCAGTCAAGCTTGCGCAGCTGCGACCGACCCAGACAGCGGTCGGATATGAGGAGGTCGGCGCTAAGCGCGCGAAGTGGCGAGCCTTGTCGGCTGGAGAAAAACTCCGTTTTCTCGCGTCTCACCCTTTTCCTGCTGTATGCGGACCTGGCGCGCAATATTTCCTGATTGACGGCCATCACATGGCGCTCGCGCTTCTTCAGGAGAGCATCGACTTAGTTTCAGTGCGTCAGATCGAAGACCTGTCCAGCCTCGATGCTAATCAGTTTTTCGTGGCGCTACGAAAACGCGGCTTGGTTTGCTCTAGCGGCGCGCCGCGGACCCTTTCGGAGTTGCCGCACGCGCTCCAGGACTTGGCGGACGATCCGTTCCGGAGCCTCATAGCCCGACTGCGCCGGGACTGCGGATGCCCGAAGGATCATGCGCCTTTCGCCGAGTTTCGCTGGGCCGATTTCCTGCGCGTCCATCTCAACCTCGATTTACATCGAAGTGACCCTGCCCTCGCGATCAAAGCCGCCAAAAGGCTGATTCGCGACGCGTGGTGCAAAGACCCATGCGTTGAATGCCGCTGCAGGGAAGAAGCGGTTTCATAGGCGCCTCGGTGGATAAGGCCGATCACGAGCGTTTTGGGACGGGCAATGCCTCTCAGATCACCACCCGCTTCACCAATTTAAGCGCTCGCCTTCGGCTTGCGCCCGCGCTTTGCCGGGGCCGCCTTGTCGCGCGACTGACCGAGCCCCATGCTCTTCGCCAGGTCCGAGCGCCGCGCCGCGTAATTCGCCGCGACCATGGGATAGTCGGCGGGCAAGCCCCATTTGGCGCGATACTCCTCCGGCGTCATCCCCAGCGTTGCGAGATGCCGCTTGAGCGATTTGAACCGCTTCCCGTCATCCAGACAGATCAGATGGTCCGCGGTGATCGACTTACGGATGGAGACGGCGGGCGTGGGTTGCTCGGCTGGCGAAGCCGGCGTCACCGGCGCGCCCGTGGCGAGGCGGCGCAACGTCGCATCCACGGACAAGATCAGAGCGGGAAGCTCCGACACCGGAAGCGAATTGCGAGAAACGAAGGCCGCCACGATTTCGGCGGCGAGTTCGGTCGTATTCGGCTGATCTGTATTTGATGTCACGGAAAATCCTCGAAGCGATCGTACCCGCCCTCGATACGCGGACATTGGCTCCGCGTCGATAGGCGCCCTTCTACTACTTGCGCCGCGAATACCGCGGCTCCGAACTCTGGGCGACGAAGGTCTATCTAATCGTCGACCTGCTTACCCGATGTCACGCTAGGCTATAGGCGGTCGTCAGCGGAGTTGAGGCGTTTCCAGGCTGCGGAGTGCAGCGCAATCTCTTCCAAAAAATGGAGCGCCAGCCAAAGGCTCCCTCCCAAAGAACTCAAAGCGGAAAGGGCGCAGCAGCCAGCGCCCCTCCTTTAGAATCTTGAGAGCCCGTCTTAAACTCGCCAACCAGGTCTCAAGTGCGTCGCCCGGAGGAGGTCAAGTCCTCGGGTGCTTTGCATTGGCCAAAGAATAGCGCTTACCTGCGATAGCGCCCAGTAGCCTGCCCGCCAGCCCGGCAACCGCCATATGGGCCACGGTGTCCGTAAACGCCACATCCCCCATAAACTTTCTCGATCGGAGCCTGAACCGCAGCATTCACCGAGGCCGCCGGCATGGCGTTCGATGCTGTAGGCGCGAAAGCAAAACCAAGACCAAGTGTAGCCGCGGTCACCAAAATCCGAAAGTGTGCCATAAGTTCTCCTGTAGTTATCGGCGACACGCTATCTCTTAATTCGCAATTGCGCCACGTCGTTTCGTGCGCGCTCAGCCGCCAAGATATTTTTTTCGTAAACGGTCTATCAGGCCGGTCTCCCAGGCGAGCATCACCTGTTTCGAGAGCTTCAGACGGATTGGGCTCCCGGCCTTCAGGGCGAACCCATACTTTTCGTGTCTTACGACCTTACCTACGGCGATCACGGGTAAATCAGGGTGCTGATGTAGGTGATAAACGAGGGAAGGCTGGTCGCCGACGATCGCATCCACGCGATTTTCCGCTAGCGCATTGACGAGACTGCCGAGGGTGCTGAATCCCCGGCCGGACAGCCCCGCCTTCGCGACATACATGTTCGCGACGCTCCCGCTGAGCGTGCCAACAATCTTGCCTTTAAGATCCGTTAAATCCTCGATCCTGCCTTTGTCTGCGACCCATATGCGCCGTTCCAGAGAGTTTACAGTCATGACGCTGGTGATCGAGGAGGTTATGTAAGCCACAACGCCCGCGCCCATGACGAGCCAGAGACCTGCGATCATCGTCCCGTAACTTCCGAACACCAGCTTGTGATTTGTCTTCCCAGACGTCAGCACCGAGAGGACGTGATAAAAACTCTCGGAAAAGCCCTGTTTCCACTCCGCTGGAAACTCGGGGTCCAGGCGCCTGTCCAGCGCCGTAAGGAGAAAAGAAGCGACGATCACGCCGAGCCCCATCCAAAGATACACTCTAAGATGGCCGTTCTCCTCAAGCTGCTTGAAGAAACTCCAGAAACCAGCGGGGGGCGCTTGATGAATCATCATCTGCAAGCCCGCATCGAACCACGGCTGGGAAAAATCCATTCGCTCCATCCGCTCGGCGTTTATCGTCAACTCGGTGACGGCAACATCGGATTTTCCCGTGGTTACTGAATCGAGAAGCTCTTGGAGAGTTGATGCTTCCCGATATTCGTAATCCAAGCCCATGCGTTTGGCGCTCTCCTCCCACAGGTCGATCGCAAATCCAGTGAATCCCTGGTCGGTCTTCATGACGAACGGCGGACTTTCCAACACCACAACCTGCATCTTTTTCGCGGGAGGGGAGCTGGTTTCCGGGCATGCGGGCGTGGACACAACGATGGCCAAGCAGGCTAACATCGTTGACATTAGGATGTTGATTTTGATCATCATTCCGGCCAGGGGCTGGCGCTCTAAAGCTTGAGTGTCGCAATCGCGCTGGTGATTTATAACTTGTCGAAGCGGTCTCGCCAAAGACCAACGCCGAGGCGCAGATGTCGGTGCTGCGCCCGCTCTGCCTCGGCTGCGGGACGGGCATGACGGCGGGCGGACGTCCGGCAGGCATGTCGGAGGCCCGCCGGCGGTGCGTCGATCAGCCGTTAAGCGGCAAGCGTCGCGCCGCCGTCCACGACAAGGTCCTGAAGCGTGATGTGGCTGGCAAGATCCGACGCAAGAAACACGACGGCGCTTGCGATCTCCTCGGAGGCAGCGATCTTTCCCAGCGGAATTCCCAATTTGAAGGACTCAAGGTCTCCAGCGATCACTTGCGCCTCGGCGTCTGCCGCGCGCCACATGGAGCGCTGCATGGCGGTGTCAGTGGAGCCAGGGGATACGAGGTTGCAGCGAACGCCATACGGCGCGAGCTCCAAGCCCACGCAGTGCGTCAGACTGGTCAGCGCCGCCTTCGAGGCGCAATAGGCGCTCATCAGCATGCGCGGCGTATGCGCGGCGTTGGAGCCGACGCTGACGATCGCCCCCGAGCGCTGCCGTTTGAACTGCGGAATGGTCTGCTGAAACAGGTGGAAGGGGCCGGACGCGTTGACGTTCATGCACGCGGCCCAATCATCCAGGCTCAGCTCTTCCGTCAAACCAAGACGCAGCACGCCTGCGGCGCTAACCAGCACATCCAATCTCGGACGCTCTTTCAGCAAAGCCCGACAGGTCTCTTGTACCTGATCGCGCGCGCTGACGTCGAGGCGCACGGTCGCGAAAGGATAGATCGAGCCCGCGAACGTCTTGTCCAGCCCGACAACGTCGCCGCCGAGCGCCACGAATTGAGCGGCCGTCGCATAGCCAATTCCCTGGCCGGCGCCGGTGACCCAGATCCGCTTTCCTGAAAAATCCATTCGCAACCGCCGAGACGTCACGCGGAGACGACCGCTGCGAGCCGGCGATCGATGATGTCCCACCAGCCATTCAAGGTCGGCTTTTTCGCCAGCTCGTCAAAACCCACATCTATGCCGAGCTTGCGCCATTCGGTGACCAGCATCATGACTCGCACCGAGTCGAGGCCGTAATCGATAAGGTTTTCGTCGGGGTCGAAGTCTGACTCCTCGACATCGAGCGCCGACAAGAGCTGCTTTTTGAGGTCTTCTCTGGTCAGAGGCGCAGAATGCGTGTTTCGCGCGGCGAGCACGTCGTCGACGCCGATCACCATGCCGCAGCGTCCGGCGACATAGTTCAGAGTCATGAGATGATCTTCGAGCGAGAAATCGCCGATAGCGTTGGCGATCATGAAAGGCTTGATGTCATGCATGAAGGCGTCGAGCGCCGTCGACAGACAACCGATGTGGCCGTAGACGCCGCAGATCGCCAGTTGATCTCTGCCCATGTCCTTCATCATCTCGGCCAGCGACGAACGCTTGAAGGCGCTGTAGCGCCACTTCGTCAGCACTGTCTCCCCGGCGTCCGGCAATAGAGGCTCAACAATTTTGCGTCTATGCGGTTGGGCGTTCAGACCAGATCCCCACATGTCATTTAGCAAGCCGCGATCTTCGTCGCTCTGTTCAATGGGCTGAGCCGTATAGATCACGGGGGCGCCGTGGGCCCTGAAAAAGGCGCGCAGCCTACGAATGTTCGAAACGAGCTGATCGACGAGTGGACTTTCCTCGCCGTAGAAGCCGACGAAATAGTCTTGCATGTCGTGGATCAGCAGCGCCGCGCGCTCGGGCGCAAAACTCCAATTGACTTTGTTTATTCGGAAGGAATCCGGGCCCGGCATGGCGTAGGATGCAAGGGATTGTATGGCCATGGTCAATTCCTGTTTGCGTTTAGACGTTGAGCTTCGCCTGGATGTCGTCGCGAAGCGTTTGCTTGTCGACCTTCCCGAAGGCGGTAAGCGGCATTTGATCGATGAATTCAAAACGGTCAGGGAGTTTGAATTCAGCGACACCCTGGCTGCGGAGGTGCTTGCGCAAGGCGATCGGTCTTAGCGCCGCGTCGCTCGTGACAATGTAAGCGCAACTTTTCTCCCCCATGACGGCGTCAGGCATGGAAATGAGAGCCGCGTGGACCACAGCTTCGTGCTGAAGCAGCACATTCTCGATCTCTTCCGCAGGAATCTTCTCGCCGCCCCGGTTAATCTGATCCTTCTTGCGGCCCACGACTTTCACATCGCCGTCCGCCGTCATCACGACGAGATCGCCTGTGCGATAGAAACCATCTTCATCGAAAGCGCGGGCGTTGTATTCGGGACAGCGATAGTACCCCCGGATCGTGTAGGGACCGCGAGTCAGCAGTTCTCCGACTTCGCCCGCGGCGACCTCTTCGCCATCTGCATCGACGACTTTCAGCTCATCATCGGGACTCATCGGCCGGCCTTGAGTCGTGAAAATGCGCTCGGGCGCATCATCGAGACGCGTGTAGTTGACGAGCCCCTCCGCCATGCCGAAAACCTGCTGCAGCCGACAGCCGAAGACGGCGACAATTCGGCGGGCGACCGTCTCGCTCAGTCGCGCGCCGCCGACATGCATCACGCTCAAGGTCGGCGCTTTCAGAGAGGCGTCAACAGTCGCGTCAAGCCATAACGAAGCAATCGTCGGCACAATGGCCGTGAAGTTTACCTTGTGACGGCGCATGAGATCGAAGCAGAGATCCGCGCTTGGATTTCGCGCCATCACCACTGTTCCGCCGACGTGAAAGACGCCGAGCGCGCCGGGCGAACTGAGCGGATAATTATGCGGCGCCGGTAGCGCGCACAGGTAGCGGCTCTCCGCCGTCAGACCGCAGATTTCCGCGCTTCGCCGCACGCTATAGTAATAGTCGTCATGGGTGCGCGGAATGAGCTTGGGAACGCCGGTGCTGCCGCCCGACAATTGGAAAAACGCCACCTGATCGGCCGCAGAAGGGCGCGGTTCGTCCGCCGCGCCGTCTGAGTCACATTCCCACAGCGACTCAAGATTTTCAGCATATTCAGTTCGTCCGTGGATGGCCACGACGCTCAATGTCGGCGCGAAGCTCCGCAAGCCTGTGACATAGACGCCGTCCGCGAAGAGACGATGTTCGGCGGACGCGATGAGAAGCTTGGGTTGAAGCTGCTGCGCATAGGCGGTCATCTCCAGCCTGTCGTGGCTGAACAGCGCATTGACCGGCGCCACGCCCATTTTGAGCAGCGCAAAAAAAACGATGTAAAACTCGGCGACGTTGGGAAGTTGAACGAGCGCGGTATCGCCCTGCTCTATTCCGCGTCGCATGAGGCTTGACGCAAGTCGCGAGGACTTGGCGTCCAACTCAGCGTAAGTGAGATGTCGCTCGCCGCAAATGAGCGCGACGGCGCCAGGATGACGATGGCAGGCGCGCTGCAAAATCTCCGTCAGCGGCTCGCCGCGCCAATAGCCTTTCTCGCGATATCTACGGGCGAAGGCTTCGGGCCAGGGCGTGAACTCTATCGGCATGCCGGGCGCTCCCCCGTTTCTATTCCGAAGGCGCGCAGCATCGTGCCTAACTTGGCTTCAGTTTCCGCCCATTCGGATTCCGGATCAGAAGCTTCGACGATGCCGGCGCCGGCAAAGAGTCGAATGGCTTTGTCGTGAACCGTTCCGCACCTTATCGCCACCGCCCACTCGCCATTACCCTCTGAATCGCACCATCCGACGGCGCCGCTGAAAACGCCGCGGTCGAATGGCTCCAGAGCGCCAATCAACGACCGCGACTCGGCGGTTGGATAGCCGCAGACCGCAGGCGTCGGATGCAAACGGCAGGCTAGTTGAAGCGCCGACGTGTGGTGGTTCGCCAGCTCGCCGGTGATCAACGTCGAGAGATGCCACATCGTCGACGTGTTCATGAGCGCTGGCCCAGCGGGCGTCGTCAGAGCTTTGCATACGGGCTCCAGCGCTTCCTGTATCTCATCCACGACGAGCCTGTGCTCGAAATTGTCCTTGTTCGACTGCAACAGCGTGCGGCTCGCCAGCCGATCCTCTTCCGGGTCCGATCTGCGTTTGGCCGAACCGGCCAAGGGATTGGAGCGAATGGCGGCGCCGTCCTTTCGGATCAGGAGCTCAGGACTTGCGCCAAGCAATATCGCCCCATCGGTCAAGGGCGCCTTGAAATGATAGCCGCTGGGATTTTGCTTCACCAAGGCGTTCAAGATCGCTGCGACGTCGACCGGTTGCGCGAGTTCGATCTCGAGGATGCGGGATAGAACCGCTTTCGACATTTTCCCGGCGCGAAAGCTTGTGATCGCGCGCGTGACGGCGTCTTTGAATGCGTCCTTGTCGGGGAGGCTACGCATGCCGAGCACCGTGGGCGCCCGCTCCGAGCGTCGCTCCTCGACCATCAGCGACCCTCTTGCGAAATCCGTATAACTCATTGGCACGAACAGTGAGCAGGGCTGCCGTATGTCGAAAGGAATGGCGCCCGCAACAATGGGATTTACCTGTCCGGCCTGCCGCGCCCGATTGATTGCGCCCTGCACGGCCGTCTGCAGGAAACTATCCGAATGCGCCGCGCCGCACGCCGAAAGACAAATTCTCTCGGCGATGCCGAATGCTTTGATGCTTCGATGCGGCGAAGTGAACACAAAGCTGGTATTGGCTTCAATGGTCGAAACTGAAGGAGCAAGATTAATCGCATTCATGTCGCACCTCTACCTACCGCTATCGATTTCGTTCTTCATCAAAAAGCGTCGCCGACATGCACGGCGTGCACATCAAGCTTTCTCGGTCTTCGAGAGTTGAGGCTGCGGCCGTTCGCTCTTTTCGGCGCTCGTCGAAGGCAAATCCTCGCTCCTCTTTGACGAGGCGAAACGAAGCGAACGAAATCCGATCGCCATCGCCCCGCTCGAAAGAAGCGCGATAAGGCTGAAAATGAGAATGGCTGACGTCAGCGGAAAAACGCGAGTCAGGCCTCCAAGCGCAAGCGCGCCAAAAGCATCGCCGGTGACCGCCTGGGCGGCCCATAGACCATTGACCCGGCCCAACAAATGTTCCGGCGTGTGGCGTTGGACAAGCGTGAACTGCAGAAGCGATGCGATCGAGCTCAAATAGCCAAAGCCCGCGAGCGCCATAAAGGCGACGACTGGATCGCTGACAAATCCGAGCGACCCGAGCGCGACGAAAGCCGCCGGGCCGCTTGCGAGCAGCAGCGCTCCGGAACGAGCAAAGCCGCCGAGCCAACCTCCTGTTAAGGCGGCTGCCGTCGCGCCCAGCGGCGCTGCGGCATACATCATCCCCACCGCCGACGGCCCGACGCGGTATATGTCCTCGGCAAGCGCCGGCAAGAGAATGCGGACGCCGCCGCCGAGACTGACAAGCGCGCCCACGGCGACGACGGCGCCGACGAGCCTGTTAACGAAAAGATAGCCTACGCCCGCCCCGAGCGCGCGCAGGGGGTGCTGCGGTTCGCGTCTGGCAGGAGGCATCGGTGGAAGCCGCATGAGCTGAGCGACGGTGAGCAGCGCGCCGATCGCGGCTGCAAGGAAATTCCAGCCCACGCCGAAAGACGCGATCACCATCCCGCCGAGCGCCGGAGAGAGGATTCCGCCCATGCGAATCGTCAGCATGTTGAACTGGCCGGCAGCGCCAAGATTTTCGCGGCCGACGAGAAAAGGCGTTGCGGCGAGCAGCGCAGTAACGCCGAGCGCGCTGAAAAATCCGTCCCATAGCGCCAACGCATAGATCGCCAGCACTGACGGCGACGCGCTGAAGCCATTGACGGCGAGCGCCGCGAAGCCAATGCCGCATACCGACCGCGCAAAGAGGATGAGCTTGCGTCTATCCCACCGGTCCGCGAGCACCCCGCCCGCCAACAGCCCGGCGAAGGCGCCGCCGCCGCCCAGCGCCATGGCTATTCCGACTTGCATAGGCGAGCCGGTCAATTCCTGGATTTGGACGGGCGCCGCTACTGTCAGCATGCCCAGCGAAAACACCGAAAGGGTTCGGGCGATGACGACGGTGCGAAATGGCGCATTGTCGCGCAGCAGACTGAGGTCCAACAGCAGAGTGGATTTGTTCTTGACGATGTTCTTGACGATGTTTTTGGCGACGGCGCCCGCCGGATCACGAGATGAACCCGGCGACACGGCATGGCCTTCGTTGCGCGTCTCTTGCGACGCTTCTGGGGCGCGCTGAGTGTCCATCCCCTAGCTCCTCGCCTCTCTGTCGCGCAGCAAGTCGTTGAGGATTGGCCCCAAAGCCTGCAGGGAGCGCGGAGAGACAATGTCCGTGTGGGCGCAGTCCAGGTCGACGACGTTGAGCTGGCCCACATAGGGACGCCAGGTCTCCTGGACGTCCATTCCCGGCGGCAAGGTCCGCCTCGCTACGAATAGCGTCGCCGCTCCGGGATAGCGCGCCGTCCTCGCGGTGGAGAGTAGACGCACTGAATCTTCGTAGTTCCGCATGATATTGCCGAACATCTCCGCCTTCTCCTTCGCCAAGGCCGAGTCGAGAGCGTCTTTGGAGGCGTTCATGAACAGCGCGCGCTCCTTCTCGATCTCGCGCTCTTCGTCTTCCGTCGGCGGTCTGCTCCAGTCCTGGATTTCCGGCGGATAGGTGTCGAGCAGTCCGAGAAAGTCGACCACGTCGCCGTCTTCAACCAGGCGCGCGGCGATCGCCTGCGCCACCACGCCGCCGAGCGAATAGCCAAGCAGGCGGTAGGGCCCGCGAGGCTGTATGCTGCGGATCGTGTCGAGATGTCTCTTGCAGACCTCATCCATCGTATCGCAGACGGCGATGACTCCGTTCGGCCGCGGCGACTGAAGTCCGATCACGGGGCTGTCGCTTTGGAGGTAGCGGGTAAGGACGCTGAACTGCCACGAAAAGCCGGAAGCTGGATGAATGCAGATCAGCGGCGCATCGGCGCCCGAGCGCAGATGCAGCACTTCGCCGAAACCCGCCTTGCGCTCTTCGCCCGCTTGTTCGTCGAAAAGCGCGCGCGCAAGCCGTTCAACGCTCGAATTGACGATGACTTCGCCGACGGAGACAGGCGTCTTGAATTCCGCCTCCAACGCCGCGGCGAGCTGCATGGCGAGCAAGGAATGTCCGCCGAGCGCGAAGAAGTCATCGTCGGCGTTGACCTCATCGATCCCAAGAACACGCGCGAATATTTCTGAAAGAGTCGTTTCAATTCCCGGAAGCGGCTTGCGGCCTTGGCGTTGAAGCCCATTTCCCGGCGCCGGCAACGCCTTTCTGTCAAGTTTGCCGCTGGCGTTCAGCGGGAATTCCTTGAGGCAGATGACCGAAGTCGGAGTCATATGGCCTGGCAGACGCCGCAAAAGCGCGCCGCGCAACGCCTCGCCGTCGAGTTCCGCATCCTTTGATGGAACGACATAGCCGATCAACTGACGCTCATCGGCGCCGCCGCCCACGCGTTCGCCCGTCGCTCTTGCTATGACCGCGGCCTGCGCGACGCCAGGCTGCTCCAGCAGCACGCTTTCGATTTCGCCGAGTTCGATCCGCTGACCGCGGATCTTGATCTGGTCGTCGCCTCGACCAAGATATTCGACGGTTCCCCTCCCGAACCAGCGGACGATATCGCCTGTGCGATACATTCTCTCGCCGTCCGCAAAAGGATCGGCGACGAAACGACTGGCCGTGAGCGATCGGCGGCCGAGGTAACCATCGGCAAGTTGCACGCCGGAAAGATAAAGTTCGCCCGCGACTCCGACTGGCGTCGGCCGCAGCCAGCCATCGAGAACCCGCAAGCCTGTGTTCCACACGGGCCGGCCGAGGGGAACGCTGGCCGCCTCAGCAGCGTCTTCTGCACCTACTCCGCACGCCTGTTGATAGGTGACGTCGACAGCCGCCTCTGTCGGACCGTAGAGATTATGCAGCGGCGCGCTGAACAGCGTCTCATAGGACCGGGCCAATTCTTTCGACAGCGCTTCGCCGCTGCAAAAGACGAGACGCAAACTGCTGGAGTCCGCCGCATGGCCGGATTCGGATTTGGCCGTCGCGACGAAGGTCGCGAGCATTGACGGAACGAAATGGATCACGCTGATCCGGTGGTCATGAATGAGCCGAAGCAGCTCGCGCGGATCGCGATGTGCTTCCGGCGGCGCGACGACGAGTCGCGCGCCCGTAATCAGCGGCCAAAAAAACTCCCATACCGAAACATCGAAGCTGCTTGGCGTCTTCTGCAAGACGACGTCGTCAGCAGTCAATCGGTACTCATGCTGCATCCAGCGCAATCGATTGACGATCGCCTTGTGAGAGATAGTCACGCCCTTAGGACGACCCGTCGAGCCGGAAGTATAGATGACATAGGCCGCATCGTCGGGGCTTGGGCGGATGACTCTGTTCAAGCTGTCTTCGCTCGGACCATCCGACAGCTCATCATAGACGAGCGATGCGCCCAATTGCTCGAAGCGCTCCTGCAGTTCTCGCGTCGTGACGATGAGGCGAGGTCGAGCGTCTTGCGCCATATACGCAAGACGTTCTTCCGGATAGCTTGTGTCGAGCGGCAAATAGGCGGCGCCCGCTTCTTGCGCGGCCATCAGCGCGATAACCAGTCGAACTGAACGCGGCAGCGCGATCGCGACGATGTCGCCGGTCGTGACGCCGATGGCCGCGAAGTTGCGCGCGAGCGCCGTTACTTGCCGCCGAACCTCGCGGTAGGACAGCGCATGATCGCCGTCGACCAGCGCTATGGCGTCCGGCGTGCGCTGCGCCTGGTCCGCCAACAGCTCGCACAGGGTGCTCGGATGAATTTCCACCTTCGTCGCGTTGACGCGCGCGAGAAGATCTCGCTCATCAGGGAGCAAAACGTCCATCACAGAGAGCGGCGCATCGGGTCGGTCGACGAGCTGTTCCAGCAGTCTCGTCACACGGCGGGCAATGCGCTCCGGCTCCTTGACGCCTTCGCGATATTCGAGCCGCAGCTCCAGTTCGCGCCCCGGCAGAACCATCAGCGTCAAAGGATAATGCGTATAGCCGCGGTTGCGGGCGCCGACGCATCGCAGACCGCCGAAGTCCGCCGCGAACAGATTCGCATCTTCCGGATAATTCTCCACCACGAGCAATGTGTCGAAGAGGTTCGCGACGCCGCACAGTCGTTGGATTTCGCCAAGCCCAACGCCGTCATGCTCCAGCAGCCGAATTTGGCGCTGCTGGACATTGACAAGCTGCTCGAGCAGCGGCTGATCTGGGCGCAGCCGCAAGCGGACCGGTAGCGTGTTGGTGAAAAGTCCAATATGCGCTTCGATGCCTTCGATCGCCTCGGAACGTCCCGACATCGGCGATCCGAACACGACGTCGCTGCGGCCCGTCATAGTTGCAAGGAAAGCGCCCCATACGCCTTGCATCAGCGAGTTGAGCGTCAGCCCGCGGCTGCGGCGCAGCGTCTCAAGTTCTTCCAGGAATCCGGGCCGAAGTCGAAGCGGCAATTCATGAATGGCTCCGAAGCGCTTCGTGTCTTCATACAGCAATGTCGGCGCAGCGCCCTGCAGCGCCTCTCGCCAGGCGAGACGCGCAGGGGCCGGGTCGCGGCTTGTGAGGCGACGCACGACCGTTGGATAGTCGGGCGTGAGAGGTGGCAGCGCATGACCCGCATAGGCGCCGAGCAGCTCTCGCAGCATGATCGTTGAAGACCAGCCGTCGCCGATCAAATGATGCGAGCAGATGAGCAGAACATGCCTGTCGCCGGCAAGGCGCACGAGCGTCGCCTGCGCCATCATTCGCTCTTGCGCCTCGGCGCCAAGAAAATCGCGGTCGAGCTCCGCTCGCTCGAGACGATCGAGTTCCGCGAACTGCTGCTCTTCATCGCATGCGTCGAGTTTACAACGCTTCCATGGCCAGTGACGTAGACTGGAACCCTCATCGAGCCGCGGAAGGATTTGCAGCGCCGCGCCCTGCTGAACATCGAAGACCGCCGCCAGCTGGGGGTGACGGCGGAGCAGCGTCTCCAGCGCATCCTTCAGTCTTTCGACATCAAGCGGACCTTCGAAATCAAAGCGGGAGATAGCGTTGTAGCGGCTGGCTTGCTCGCCGAGCCGGGCATGGAACAGCAGTCCTTCTTGTAACGGCAAGGCAGGCAATACGGCGGCGATAGGACCGTAACGCTCGCGCAAGGCATCCAGCTCCGCCTCGCTGATTTCGCTGCTCTCAAGAGTTTCGGCGGGCGCCACCTCAGACTTCGACTCGAGCGCCTTCGCCATACGCGCGACGCTGCGGCACTCGAAGATGTCTCGCGGCCGCAACAAGGCGCTGCGCCGACGCAGCGCCGCACAAAGACCTATCGCGGAAATGCTGTCGCCGCCGAGAAGGAAAAAGTCGTCATCGGCGCCGACGTGGTCTACGCGCAGGATGTCGGCGATAAGATCGGCCAGCATCGCTTCGGGTCCAGGAAGCGGCTGGCGGCTTTTCGACTGAGCCGCTTCAGACGGATCGGGCAAAGCGTTCCGATCGAGCTTGCCGTTGGCGCTCAGCGGCAATTCCTCCAAAATCATGATCGCAATCGGCGTCATATAGGCAGGAAGGCGCTTGCCCAGCGCCGCGCGCAGCGCTTCGCCGTCGAGTTCGTCGCCGCGCGTCGCGGGCGTGACATAGCCGATGAGTTGTCGAGCGTCAGAAGCAAGCGCCGACGCATCCCCACGGCCGAGAACGCGCGCGATCACCGCCGCCTGCGCGACGCCAGGCTGATCCCGCAAAGCGCTTTCGATTTCGCCGAGTTCGATTCTCTGGCCGCGTATTTTGAGCTGATCGTCGCTGCGACCCAGATAATCGACGGTTCCGTCGGACAGCCAGCGCGCGATGTCGCCGGTGCGGTACATGCGCTCGCCATCGGCTTCGGGGTCGGCGACGAACCGGCTGGCGGTCAGCGAAGCACGGCGCCAATAGCCTTGCGCGAGTTGCGCCCCTGTCAGATAGAGATCGCCGGCGACGCCGATCGGCGCAGGGCGCAAGCGCGCGTCCAATATGCGCAAGCCTGTGTTCCACAAAGGCCGCCCGATCGGCACGCCCGGTCCCCGCGCCGAGGCGAGCGCCTGTCCGAATGCAGGCTGATACGTCACCTCGACCGTGGCTTCCGTCGGTCCATAGACATTATGCAGCGGCGCGTGAAAAAGATTTCCGAAGGCTTCGGCGAGTTCCTTCGACAGGGCCTCGCCAATGCAAAACACTGCCCGCAGGCTTGCAGCGTCACGCGCGGCGTTCGCCGTCGTCCGAACGCCGGCGACAAAGGCGGCCAGCAGCGACGGCACGAAATTCATCGTCGTGACCCGATAGTCGCGGATGACCTGCAGAAGGGCTTCCGGATCCCGGTCGACTTCTTCCGGAGCCATCACGAGGCGGGCGCCGCCGGTCAAGGGCCAGAAGAACTCGCCGACGGAGACATCGAAGCTGCAGGGCGTCTTCTGCAACGCAACGTCGGCGGCGGTCAGCGAATATTCGTCTTGAAGCCAGTACAGGAGATTGACGACCGCGCCGTGAGAAACAACGACGCCCTTCGGCTTCCCGGTGCTGCCTGACGTGTAGATGATATAGGCCGGGTGGCCCAGCGTGAGCGCCGTCTTTGGCGCTGAAGGATAATCTTCGACGCCGGGCGCAAGATCATCGAAGATCAGAACCGGTCCCATACTTTCGAACCGGCTTCGCAGATTCTCGCTGGTGATGATCACGCGCGGCGCTGCGTCCTCAGCCATGTAGGCCAGTCGCTCGTCGGGATAATTGATATCGAGGGGCAGGTAGGCGGCGCCCGTTTCCAGCACCGCCATGATCGCAAGACTTAAGTGAACAATCCGGGGAAGCGCGATCGCGACATGATCCTCAGCGACCACCCCCGCGGTTGCAAGCATTTGCGCAAGTCGAGAGATCTGCCGCCGAACCTCTCGGTAGGTCAGCGTATGGTCTGGATCAACGAGCGCTATAGCGTCTGGCGTCTTTGCCGCCTGGGCGGCAAGCATGTCGCATAACGTCAGCCGTGGAACATCTTTCGTTGTGTCGTTCGCCGCCGCGATCAGCGCGCGCTCGCCTTCGGTCAGGAGCGGCGCCGCGCCGATTGCGAGCTTGGGATCTGCCGCGAGGCGCTCCACAAGACAGGCGAGCCTCTTCGCGTGCAGTTCCAGATCCTGCTCGTCGTAGCGATCGCAATTGCCGACGAGATCGATCGTCAGCCTGCCGTCGTCGACATAAAGATCGAGTTCCATGTCTTCGACCGGCCCCGACGCGAGCTGATGCGTTACGCCCGCGACGCCATGGAAATCGAGCCGATAATCGAACATCTTGAGATTGAGCATCGGCCCGTAGAGAGAGCGATCCGAGCCGACCAGCCCGAGATCGCGCCGCAGCTGTTCGGCTTCGTACCGTTGGCGCCGCCGCACCGCCCTCAGTTCCAAGGCAAGCGCTGTCGCCGCCTCCGACAATAACATCGAGGGGTCGATGCTCAGTTGCACAGGCAGGACGTTGACGACAGGACCTGCGGCGAAGAGCGCGATGGATCCCATGCGGCGCATGAAAGGCATGCCGACCGTCAATCGCGTGGCGCCGCTCATCCGATGCAGATACGCGAAGACGGCCGCCATCGCCATTTCGACGCCGGAGACGCGCACGGCGGCGCCTTGCGCCTCGAACGCCGTCATAACGTCTGGCGGAAGAGATATTCGTCGCCGCAGCGGCAAGGACACAGCCCCGGCCTGGGGCGTCTTCGCGCTCGGCTGCGACAATGCGATCGGGGTCGGCAGATTTTGGGCGTGGCCGAGCCAAAACAATCGGTCTGCTTCCTGCGCCTTCGAGCCCTCGTAGGACTGGTATTCTTCGACGACCTCGGCGAAGGAGGTGAAAGGCGAATCCCTTAAAGGCTTACGGCGCCTTAGCGCCGTGTAGATATCGGCGATGCGCCGCGCGATGGCGGCAAAGCTGAAACCGTCGACCATCAAATGGTGGTAGCGCTGATACCAGAACCAACGCTCGCCGTTCGATGTATCACCGAGACGAATCAGCGCGTGCCGATAAAGCAGCGCGTCGCCATCCAACGGCAGATCCGCCGCCAGATCGGCGCGCATGAAGGCAAGCGCTGCAGCCTCCGGAGCGGGTTCTTCGCTGACGTCAACGACATCCGGATCGGGCGACTCCCCAGCATTTATGCGTTGAGGAATGATTTGCGAGAGCCGGCCCTCCGTCTCGATAAATCGGGCATGAACTGTATCGGCCTCGGAAAGTCCGATGCGAATGGCAAGGCGCAGCGATTCAAGATCGACGTCGCCATTCAGCTCCACATATTGTGCAACGATGAAGGCGTTTAGCGTCGGTGAAACCTGATCGCCCATCCAGATGCCCGGCTGCGCTGCAATGAGCGGGAGCTCAAGCGCGATCGGCAAGGAAGGTCGCAAAGGCGGGGCAAGAAGCACTTATCGTTCCCTTCGAAGGAAAGGCTGTCGACGAAATCGTTTGTTAGCGCGGACGAGAGGCCTCACGAAGAGACTTTGGGCGCATGTCCGTCCAATGCTCATCGACAAAGTTTATACAGTCGCTCCGATCGCTCGGGCCGAAGAGCCGTCGCCAACCTGCGGGCTTCGGGGCGAATGTCGGCCAGAGACTGTGCTGCCCCTGGGAATTGACCAGAACGAGAAACGTAAGGCTTTCGTCGTCGAATGGATTTGGCTGCGCGTCGTTCACACATTCACTCCGTCGCGTTTGTAATCGCGTCTTGAAGCGTCCGAGCGAGACGCCGTAACGCCCGCGGGCGCCGCACGATGGTCGGCGAGCAGACGGGACAGTCCGTCGATCAATCCGCCACGCCAGCAGAGCGGATCGTGCCCGCCCGAATAGACGCGATAGTGGGCGTCGTGCCCCGCGTCGATGAGAGTCCGGTGAGTGCGGTCGCTGGCGACGCGAATGACTTTCTCAAAGCTTCCAGCCTCCAGAAAGACGCGCAGACGGGAAACGCCGCTCTTGCTGCTCTCGATCAAATCGGCGACGACGTCTCGCGCATGGCTGCGCGTGTCCGGAACGTGCGGGCGCAGCTCCTCCCCCACATAGCTTCCCGGCCACCAAAACGAGCCAGATTGGCTGAGCACGCAACCGAAGCATTCTGGCGAGCGAAGTCCGGCGAAAAGCGCCGCGAGTCCGCCAAAACTCTGTCCCGCGATGACGGTCTTGCTCGGATCATGGCAGCACGGCGCGAGGCCTGCCACTATTGTTAATAGCTCCTGTTGAACGGCCTCCAGAAAGGCTTCGTCACACGCGAGTTCGCGCGTTCGTATTTTTGCATCCAGCGAGTCGATGAGCACATAGACGCTCGGCGGGAGCAAGTCGGCTTGCGTGGCATGATCCAGGGCCGAGAAGACCGGCATGGCTTTGGCCCAATATTGGCCGTCCAGGAGCACGACAAGAGGAAGCTTGCTCTCTTGTGTCGTCGCGCCCGTGCGATAAATCCAAACACGGCGAGTGTTACGCAACCGAGCGCTGCTCCATTCCATGAGATGCAGGCGACTTTGATCGGCTGCTGCGCGGTTATTGCGGTCGACGTCACGCCACGCCGTTTGGAATGGCGCCTGTGGAAGATGCGCCGCGGATAATGGCTGTCCGCGCAGACCGACATGGCCAAAGTTGGGGTTCAGCGGATCGGTCTGCGCGAACTTCAACGCCGAACGCCACCACTCCTTCGGAGTCGTTTCGCGGCCGACGCCATGTGCGCCAAGGAGATGGTCGTCGTTGAGAGGAATGAAGCAATAGCTTCCGCGCCATTCAGCCTCGACCTCAAAGAACCAATGCCAGACGTCCGTTCCGGCGATCCGCTCTAAAGAGGCGGACTCATTGCTTTGATGATCAGTGACTGAGCAGATATCGATATAAACCGATAGAGTCCTCGAGGCCGTCGCATCGCCTTCGGGGTCTCGCCACAAGAACAAGACGCGCGCCCGGTCGCCGCCGATCGCCTGGACAATTGGGCAGCCTTCGATGGCGACGCGGCGCCACCAACGATTCGAACCCACGTCTTGGCCGAAGCGCGCTTCCAACAATTGCTCGCAGGGCGTCGTCATCGCGCGTCCTCCTGCAATTGCCGGTGTGACGCGGACCAGACGCTGTCGGCGGGCCCATATTCGACGCGATGAGCTGCAGAGCGCGCCATCCAGACGAAACATAGTGCGGCGGAAAGCGCGACGAGATCGACGCCGAGCGCGGCCATGCTCGCCGAACCTTGCATGCCGAGCGCAGGCGATGTCCAACTGAACAGTGTGGTGAAAGGAATTGCCGCGGCGGCTATCGCGGCAAGCCAGAGAAGCTCGACGCTGGCCGCGGCGGCTCCCCGAAGGAACGACCAAAGCACGCTCGCCACGAACACGGCGTAATAAACGCCATTGTGCCACACGTCGATGTTCGCGACGCGGCCGTTCAACCATTTCGCCGCCACGATCGTGATGGAGATCGCGCAGATCGCGCCGAGACAAACGCCGACGGTGGCGGCGGACATCAGCCGCGTCGATGTCTTCTGAATTACGGGCCCGCCGTTTCTCCGTTCAGTTCGCCGACGAGATTCGATCCAAAGCAAATTGCCGGAATAGAAAAGGAAGGCGCCCGCGACGCCGAGAAGGAAGTAGCAGACGCGCACGGCATCGCCGCCGAAGGTGGCGAAATGCAGGGCGAAGAACGTCGCCACGACGCCCGTCCAAGTTCCCTCTCTGCCCGGCAGATAGTCCGTGTTGGCGATCTCGCCGGTGACTGGACTGATGACCGCAAACCCCTTGCCTCTCGTCATATAGCGGGTGTCATGACCCCAAACCTGAACCGAGGCGCCCCGAAGCCCGGCGTTTCGGTAACGCATTTCGACTGGGACGAAACTTGGCGACGCCGCCTTCACCCGCTCAAGGAGCGTGTTGACGGGCAGCATCGGCGCGGGTCGCTCGTCCTTTTTGATCGAGTTGAAGGGGTTGCTCGCGGCCATGACTGACTTCAGACGGCCGTCATAGACGACGTAGTCGAGCGCGTCGTATAGCTGGTCGTGCAGGGAGAAAACGACGGCGCTCAGCGCGATGACGATGTGGAACGGCAGGCTGACGACGCCCACGACGTTATGCGCGTCGAGCCACATGCGCTTGAGATTGGCGCCGACTCGCAGCGCGAAGAGATCCTTAACGAGCGAAGGCAGAACGATGATCAAGCCTGACACAAGCGCGACGGCATAGACAGCGCTCACGACCCCCATGATGGTCTCACCGATGTCGTTCGCGCCTGGAATGCCAGCGGTTCGGTGAATGTTGTCGACGAAGTCGGCAAGACTCGAGCGATATGACTGCGCAAGGCGCACCTCGCCTGCTGGAGAAAGCTCCGCCGACCATGGCGTCTTGTCGTCCTTGCCTTTCCGCCATGTGAGGCGCGTCCAAACATCTTCGGTATCGGTGAGATAAAGTGTGAATTCCTTCGCTGCGTCAGGCCGAGCGGCAAGGGTGCGCGCGATCAATTCGTCCGACTGCGCGAGCGCCGTGAGACGGACCGGCGCGGGGGATGAAACCCAGCGCGCGAGCGGCTCGGCGAACACCGTGATGGAGCCGGCGTAGAAGGCGATGAACAGAAACATCCCGGCGGTGATGCCTGTCCAGGTATGGACAACCTTATAGAGTCGAACAACGTCGCTGCGCATCGTGCGTTGTCCCGATTAGCGAAGGAAAAGGCGGCAGGCGAAGAGGCCGGCGTACGCCAGTAGATTTACGCCGCCCAGCCAGAGCCAGGCGCGCATACCGCTCGAAAAAAAGAAACAAAGAGTCAGCGTCGTCAGCCAGATCGGCGCGATCAGCCACATCACCAGCTGAAATTTATTCGGAGTTGCGAGTCCGCCGGGACTGAGCCACGCGAAGAGACCCGCAAGACCGATCGCGAGGCTGAAGCCCAGAATGACGCCGGCCGAGGTTTTACTGACCCAATCGCGTCGGATCTGATTCATGGCGTGTTCCTGATCAAGGTTCGCAGCGCCCCCAGGCACGGAAAAGCGATGAACAGAAGCATGATCAAAACGAGCGCCGCGAAAATCGCGGTCGAAAGCTGAACCACCTGACTCCAGAGAAAGACGCCGAGAAGCAGCAGCGCCGCGCCAGCGAGGCCGCTCCACGGAGCAGGCAGAGGCCGCGACAGCCAGCGCTGGTTCTGTGCGCCGAGATAGAGGCCGGCGGCGCCCGTCGCGATGGCCGCGCAGGCGGCGAATTGAATAGCTGCGGGCGAGAGGTTCATCGTCCGCTCCCATCTTTAGAAGTTGAAGGTCGCCGACAGGAGGACGGTGCGCGGCGCATCGAGCGTGGCGAAACCGTCGTTAAACGCTCCAGACCAGTAGCTGCGATTGAACAGATTGTTCACATTCGCCCGCAGCGTCATGTCTGTGCCGTATATCTTCGTGGTGTAGCGAGCGCCTGCGTCGAAGCGCGTCCATTCAGGAATTCGGTAGTAGTTCAACGAGTCGACATAGAGGGCGCTCGTATAGATGACGCGGCCTTCCACGGTCACCCCGACCAGATAGGGAAGGTCCCATTCGCCGTAGAAGTTCGCCTGCCATCTTGGTATGCCGAAGGCGTTCTTTCCGGTGGTCTTTCCGTCAGCGCTCTGGGTGATGACGCCGACCATATAGGTGACCCCGCCCAGCACGCGGACGCCCGGGATCGGCTCGCCAAAGACGTTCCACTCGATGCCCTGGTTGCGTTGCCGGACGGGCTTGTAACTGAGCAGGCCGCCGCTCGTCACGGTCGAAAGAGTGGGTTGCGTAATCTCGTAGAAGCTCAGCGTATTCGCGAGAACGCCCAAATCCAGCTTCGCGCCGGTTTCGATCTGCTTGGAGACGAAGGGCGGAAACGACTCGTTGAAATTGGTTGCGAGCGGATTGGTGACTCGTAACCCCTGACTGAGGCCCTCGATATAGTTGGCGTAAAGCGACAGCCGATTGTCGAACGGCTTCACGATCAACGCATAGGCCGGCGAGAGACGATGGCTATCATAGGAGTTGGTCTCCAAGCCGGTATTGGCCTGGAACGTCTTGGTCATCACCCGTTGGCTGCGCAGGCCGCCGATGAACTGGATACGATCGTCGAACGCGGAAATAGTGTCGGCGAAGGCGAGGCTCGCCAGATAGTTCTCTCCGGTCTTTCGCGGATCGGTCTCGAAATACAGCCGACTGGGATTAAACGCCGTGTTCGGAACGACCGCCGGCGGCGGCGCCTGAGGCGGCACGACGGGGACATAGATGTTCGATCGGTACGATCCGCTGAACCCGAACTCCGAACTTTGGCTGAATTTCAGCGCCGAGGCGCTCAGCACGAATTGATGGCGCAGCGGGCCCGTGTCCAACTGGCCGCGAATGCCGCCCTGCGTCGACAGCGTATTGGTGTAGCCGCGCAGATTGACGATTCGCGGTCCAGTAAAGTTGCCGAGCAGATTGACGCTGGGGGCGTTGGTTCCGTTGGTGAAGCCGAAGTTTCGGCTGTCCAAAAACCCGATGCCGGCGAAAACGGTGACATTTTCTGCAATATCGAGTTCGCCGCGCGCCATGACCGCCGCGTTCTCGAAGCGGGCGTTCGTACCGATAAACAGATTCTTGCTTGCGCTTGGCGCAGCCGCTACTCCAATGCCAGTGAAGCTTGCAAAGAACGGGCTGCCGTTCTTGGAAATTTCCTGGCTGTGATAGGCGTCGATCGACAGCCTGACGCGCTCTTCACGAAAATCGAGCGCCAGCGCATTCAGGCCGCGCACTTTCCACTGCTCGTCGAGCGCGGTCCCGCCGCTGCGGTAAACCCCGTTGTAGCGAACGCCGAATTGATTGTGGTCGCCGCCGCGCCGGCCGACGTCGATATGCGTGCCGAACTGAGAACTGGATGTGTAGTCGGTGCTGACGCTGGTGATCGGCGCGTCGCTGGCATTTTTGGTGACGAGATTGATCGAGCCGCCGACCGCGCCGAAGGGCGCCATCCCGTTGAGCAGCGCGCCCGGACCCTTGAGAACTTCGACGCGCTCCAGGAATTCGGTCGGCACATGGCCGTCGGGCGCGAGACCATACATGCCATTGAGCGCGAGTTCGCTGCCAAGCACGGGGAAGCCGCGAATCCTGAAATTCTCGCGAATGTGCCCGGCCGACGTGGCCATGCGGACCGACGGATCGTTCTCCAGGACCTGCTGCAAGGTGCGCGCCTGCTGGTTCTCGATCAGCGCCGACGTGTAGCTCGTCACATTGAACGGCGTATCCATGAAATCGCGATTGCCGAGCATGCCAAGCCGGGCGCCGCGAGCGACCTCGCCACCGGCATAGGCGGGCGGAAGATTGCCGATTTCGCCCGTTGGCGGAGACGGCGCGACGCCGTTGGCGCCGGAGAGCAGCGGAGGACCGACCTGCGGGACGGCGGAAGTCGCGCCGCGCGTCGTCGAAGCCACATGCGGTCTCGGGCCGCTCGGGTGAACGCTGCTCGCCCGTGCGCTTGACGCCACTGGTCGTTGCGTTTGTTGCAGCGGTTTTGCTTGCGGCTTTTCACGCGGCGCATCCACGGTCACCGGCGGCAGTGTTTGCGAGGCGTTCTGCGCCGAAGCCGATGCGATTTCGAGCGCGATCACAACCGGCGCGCCGAGACCACAAACCAGCAGGGATTTTTTCCCGATCACCCAAGATTCGAGGCAGGAAAATTTGGAATGTTTCTTAGTCATTCTTCTGCCTCTACTAGTGTGCAGTGCGATGCCTCGCGTTGTATGCAGCACATAGCGCGGATATTTTTTTTTCGTCAATTATGTAGTCGTTATTTCGGAAGTCTTTTAAGCACATGTGACATATGTACCATATATAACGTGTATTTATTCTCATTCCAAAGTAGATAGTACTTTGTTGCTTAAGTTGTAAACAAAACGACTCGCACGCAGTCACCGTGCAGCGCCAAAGCCATAGAATCCGATCACGCGGCGGACCGGTCCGAGGAAATCGCGAGGGTGCTGGTCTGAGTTGCGTCCGAACTCGTGGACGCATCGAGCTTCAGATCGCGTGGTTGGGCGCAACGCTTGCAGCTCATCGCGATTCACCCGGCGGGCGCTTGCGCCGCCGAGCGGAAGGAGCGCTGCTATTATTCTTGCGCCCGGCTGCGCTCGAGTGCGACTGAAGCGCGTGAGATCTTCGCTGTGGCGGGAGTCTGCGCTCGTCCGCTCAGCAGGGCGCGCAGCAGGACGGCGATCGTCGTCCCATTGTGCAGCGTGGCGGCGGCGAGAGGAGAAAGACGGCCGAACGCCGCAGCGCCCAGAATCGCCGAATTCACCCCAACCGCGATTTTAAAGTTCGAATGGATCAGCCCCATGGCCTCGCGGGCGATGGTCAGCATCGTGGCGACGGAATCGAGTCTGTCTTCCAGCAACACGATGTCGGCGGTGGCCCGAGCAATATCGGCGGCGCGCGGCATCGAGATGCCGACATCGGCCGCCATCAATGCGGGACCGTCATTCACGCCATCGCCGATATAAGCGACGCGGCGCCCCTCCCGCTTGAGCGCCGCTATGATCTTGGCCTTATCTTCCGGCTGCTGTTCGTAATGCACCGCATCGATGCCAAGCGTCTCCGCGAAAGCCAGCGCCGGCGCCTGACGATCGCCCGTGATCATCACGAAGCGCTTGACTCCTAACGCGCGCAACTGCGCAAGCGTGCTCGCGCTCTCCGGCCGCAATCGATCGCGCAAGGCGAAGACCGCAATCGGGCGCTCGTCGGCGGCGACATAGAGAAGCGATTTGCCTTGTTCTTGAAGCGCTCGCACGGTCTTGCGGGCGTCCGCGAATGAAATGTGCTCGTCGTCTTCGAGATAATGCCGGCTGCCAAACCGAATGCGACGTCCATCGACATTCGCTTCCACGCCGTGACCGACAATGAAATTGACGGCCTCATGCGGGATATGGGCGAGCCGGCGCTGCTGCGCGAGCCCGACAACGGCGCGCGCGATGGGATGGCTCGTGTGTTCGCCAAGAGACGCCACCATCGCAGCCGCCCGTTCTTCATCGATTCCCGGGTCCAGCGGACAAATGTCCGTGACCTCCAGCGTGTTGTGGGTCAGCGTGCCGGTCTTGTCGAAGACGATCGTGTCGACTCCGGCAAGCGTTTCGATCGCCGTTCCGCTCTTGACCAGACAGCCTTCTTGCGCGGCCCGGTACATTGCGGATTTTATGGCGATCGGCGTGCCGAGCTTCACGGCGCAGGAATAGTCGACCATGAAGACGGATTCGATCCGGCGCCAGTCGCGCGTGAGCGCGAACACCGCTGCAGCCGTGGCCAGCGTAATGCCGACGCGCCGATCGGCAAAGAGGCTGGACACAGTCTCGATCTCCGCCGGACGGTCGAGCGCCTCCTGGACATAGCGCGCGATACGCCCGGTGGTCGTAGCCTCGCCCACGCGCTCAGCCTGGATCACGAGCCGTCCGTCGGTGACAACGCCGCCCGCGAGCGCCTGATCTCCAACCGCGCGCGGCAGGGGAAGGCTTTCGCCGGTCACCGACGACTGATCGACATAAGCGTCGCCGGCGACCACCGGGCCGTCGACCGGAATGGTTTCGCCGGCGCCGACGACGACGCGC
Source organism: Methylocystis sp. H62 (assembly GCF_015709515.1). Lineage (GTDB taxonomy): Bacteria > Pseudomonadota > Alphaproteobacteria > Rhizobiales > Beijerinckiaceae > Methylocystis. The sequence continues at coordinate 78,176 of NZ_JADNQZ010000048.1, read as the reverse complement.
TCGCCGCCTTTAAGCTGCATGAAAGGCACACGCGCGAGCTCGCCGTCGCGGCCTTCCACCCAGACGTCGCCAGGCGCCTGTCGCAGGAGCGAACGCAGCATTTCGTCTGACTGCTGGACGGTGGTGGCCTCGATATGCTCCGCCAGCGCGAGAAGGAAGCGGGTCACGCTGGCGGTGGCATATTCCTGGCGCGCCGCCGGCACGCCGATGGCGAGCGCATCAAGAACGTCGGTCTTCAGCTTGCCGCGCGACGCCGCAAGCATGCCGCGCGCGAGGACGCCGGCGATGTTAAGCCAAGTGACCGCTGCGGCGAGCGGCGCGGGAAGCAGGAGCGCGGCGGCGATCGCGCCGGCTGCAAGAGTCACGCGCCTGGCGTTGGCGGCTGGCGGAGGTCGCCAGACCTCCGCGGCCATTAAAGGCGTTCGACGTGCGGTCGCGAGAATGGCGCCGCGGACCTCCGGCTGTCCGTCATATACCAGCGTCATCGATGCGCAGGCGCGATTGGCGCGCACGGACGCGACGCCGGGAAGCTGTCGCAGCGCTACTTCCATCTGCGCAAAATCGTCCGCATCGGACAAAATCCGCAACCGCAGTCGCTTGTCCAACTCATGGACAATTTCTACACACGCCATGGTCAGCGAGGACCTCAAAAGCGTTTCTCGGAAATGCTTGCGAGCGGCGATCTCCGACTCTACCTTCACGCGGCCGCGAGATTTCGCTCCTAACTTAGTTTGGCGCCCCGGTCCACAATGCGTTGCGGTCTTAGCGGAGCCGCTACCGCGCGATAGAGCATTAAGGCATGCCATATGGCGGAGAGTTGCTGATCACGCCTGCGGCGAACGTCAGATCAGGGACCATAGCCATCGAGTCCCAGCCGCTCCCTGCTTCAACCACGTTCTTTGCCTTTCGCCTTAAGGACGATTAGCTAAGAACGCCGGCGGGACCCGCCGAGACCAATGACAGGAGCCGAGTCATGTTTGTCGCAATGAACCGCTTCAAAATCGTCAAGGGAAAGGAACAGGCCTTTGAGGACGTCTGGCGGTCGCGTCAGTCGCGGCTTCAGGAAAGGCCCGGCTTCATCGTCTTCCATTTACTCAAGGGGCCCGAGCGGGAGGACCACGTTCTCTATGCGTCCCATGCGCTGTGGGAAACTCGGCAGCACTTCATCGATTGGACGCATTCCGAACATTTCCGTGAGGCCCACAAAAACGCTGGTCAGAACCGCGATCTCTATCTGGGCGGTCCCGAATTCGAAGGCTTCGACGCGGTTCTCACCGAATCCAATCCAAACTATGCGCCGACTGCCGCAGAATAGTATTGAGGCTGCAAGAACACGGCGTCAGTCTCCGGAGGATCGTGACGAAGCCGGATAGGCGCGATCCGCGAGCGGCAGACTGACGATGAATTCGCTGCCGCGGCCGACGCCCGCGCTGCGCGCTTCCACCCGGCCGCCGTGGATCTCGACAAGACTGCGCACAAGCGCGAGCCCGATGCCGAGCCCACCTTCGGAAAGCCGAATCTGGTCGTCCGTCTGCGCGAAAAGATCGAAGACGCGCGGCATCATGTCGGCGCTGATGCCGACGCCATTGTCGCGAACCCGCAGTACGACTTCGTCATCCCCGCGCGCGGCGTCGATTTCAATGCGCCCGCCCGGCGGCGTGTATTTCGCCGCGTTGTTGATGATATTGGCCGCAATCTGCGCCAGACGGACGGAGTCCCCGAAAACCTGCAGCGGCTCATCCGCGACCTTCACGGTTACGCGGTGGCGCTTGTTTTCGATGAGCGGCTGACAGGACTCCAAAGCGTGCCGCAAGAAATCCGACACGGAGACGTTTTCCTGGCGCAAGTCCACCTTGCCGCTGCTGATCCGTGACACTTCAAGAAGGTCGTCGACGAGACGAACTAGATGATCGACCTGTCGCTGAACCATCGCGAACAGCGGAGCGTCAGGGAATTGGGGACCATATTTCTTCTTCAAGATATGCACGGCGTTCCGGATCGGGGTGAGCGGGTTGCGCAATTCATGCGCCAGAGTGGCGAGGAACTCGTCCTTGCGGCGGTCGGCCTCTTGCAGCGCGCTTTCGGCCTCATGACGCGCGGTCACGTCGGCATGAGTGCCGATCGCCCTTAGCGGCCGGCCAACGGCGTCCCGCTCCACGACCCGCCCGCGGTCCAGAATCCAGCGCCAAGACCCATCCTTGTGACGCAGACGGTGCTCGCATTCGTAGAATTCGGTCCGCCCCTCCAGATGATCGGACAATCGAGCGGCAACGGTTTCACGCTCGTCGGGATGAATCAGCCTTTCCCAGGCTCGGACATCGGGTTCCATTTCGCTGAGTTCATAACCAAGCATTGAGGCCCAACTGCCGCCGAACTGGACTCGGCCGCTGGGCACGTGCCAGTCCCAAAATCCCAGCTGGCCGGCTTCCAGCGCCAGCGCGAGCTGCTGCTGGCTTTCCCGTAGCGCCAGTTCGGCCTGCTTGAGATCGTCGATGTCCGTATTGCTGCCGAACCATTCGACGATCTCGCCGGTTGCGTCGCAAATGGGCGCTGCCTGAACGCGCATCCAGCGCCACTCGCCATCATGTCGGCGGATGCGGTGCTCGCTCCAAAACGGCTCGCCGCGACCGACCGCGGCGCGCCACTGCGCCGCCGCGGCCTCGAGGTCATCAGGGTGAACGACCTTGGTCCAGCCGTCGCCCAGCATTTCCTCGGCGGTCTGACCGGTGAAGTCCATCCATTCCTGTTGCGGCTTTTGATGCAGTCCGGATGGCGGACAGCTCCATGTGATTGCGCTCGCCGCTTCGACGAGTGAGCGATAGCGCAGCTCGCTTTCGCGCAGCGCCTCCTCGACCCGCTTGCGCTCGGAAATGTCGATGTTCACGCCCGTGAGGCGGACCGGCTTGCCGGCAGCGTCCTTGAAACCTTGAAACCGCCCCGCAACCCAATGCACGCTGCCGTCGGGCCACACGACTCGCCACTCATGTTCGACGGGCTCGCCCGAGCCCAGCGTTTCGTTAACCTTGGCGACCGCGCCCGCGCGGTCGTCTGGATGCACCAACTGCTCCCAGGCCGACCGTCTCCGGCCGAACTCGCCCGGCCCCAGCCCATACATCGCCTCTAATTCCGGCGTCCAGATGTTGACGTCCGTCAGGATGCGCCAGTCGAAGGCGCCGATCTTGGCGGCCTCGGTCGCGAGCCGCAGCCGAGCTTCGCTCTCGCGGAGCGCCTCCTCTGCCTGCTTTCGCTCCGTGATGTCCTGCGTGATGCCGAAGCCGCCAAGAAGCGCGCCCGCCGCGTCAAATTCCAGATAGGCCTTCTCGCGCACCCATTTGACCTCGTCCCCGGACACGATGCGATGCTCGATGTCGTAGGGTTCGCCGCGAAGGCCGGCCTGCCACTTTGCGTCAACATCGGCCCGGTCGTCTGGGTGCACGATGGAAAGAAAACTGTTGTAGGTCAGCGGCGTCCCCTTCGGCACGCCGAAGATCCGATGGTTCTCGTCCGACCAGGTCAAAACGTTCCGGCGCACGTCCATCCGCCACCAGCCGATCTTTCCAACCTCCTGGGCGCGGTCGAGATCGTTGCGGCTTTGCTGCAGCGCCTCTTCGGCCAGCTTGCGCTCGGTGACATCCTCGACGAGAGTGATGATCCACCGTGGTTCGCCGTCGGCCGCGCGAATGAGCGAAACGCTCTTGCGGACCCAAATGTTTTCACCGGTCTTTCGAACATAGCGGTTTTCGATGACGAAGCCCGGGATCTCGCCCGCAAGCATCCGTTCGGCCAAGGCCCTGTTGGCCGGCCAATCATCCGGATGGATCAGCTCCGAACCCTTGAGGGCAAGAAGCTCCTGGCGCGTGTAGCCGGTGATCACGCAATAAGCGCGGTTGGCGTCCAGGTGCGTATCGTCCGGCCCGTTCATCGCGAAGCCGATCGAGGCGTTGGCGAAGGAGACGCGGAACCGTTCCTCACTGTCGCGCAGCGCCGCCTCGGCCTGCTTGCGTTCGGTGATGTCGCGCACGAAGGCGCGCATGCCGACAACACGGCCCTTTTCGTCGACAACGGTCCACGTTCGCAGGCTTATCGGAAATACCGCTCCATCCTTGCGGATATATTCCTTCTCATATTCGGCGGATTCGCCGCGCGGAAGAATGTGCTCCCGCACGACCGCCGCTTCCATGTCGCGCCAGACTTCTGGGGTCAGCTCTTGATACGTCAGACGCTTCAGCTCTTCGAGCGTGTAGCCGAGCATCTTCTGGTAGGCGGGGTTGGCTTCGAGAATATGGCCGCTCATATCGACGGTGACGATGCCGTCGCGACTCGTCTCAAAGAGCGAACGATCGCGCGCTTCGCTTGGCCGCAGCGCGTCCAAGCGCTCTTTGCGCTCGGTTATATCTATCCGATCATGGAAATCGATAATGGAGCCGCCGTAGCCAATGAATGCGTCCAGCGCATCATAGCGCGGCGCGCCGACCGCTAACGCCCAGCGAAACTGGCCATCCTGGCGCTTAAGCCTGGCGACGATCTGAAACGGGCGCTCTGATCGTCCCGCCAAACCGAGCTCGCCCTTCACCAACTCCAGATCGTCGGCGTGGAAGGCTTTCAGCCATCCTTCTCCCATCGCAGCTTCGGCTGATTGTCCGGTAACTATTGGCCATTGCCGGCCAATGGAACTGCATTTTCCGTCGACATCCGTTGACCAGTTTACAACCCAGAACGTGTCCATCTTTGAAAAGGTCATTTGCTATCCGAGGGACAGGAATATCTCAGGCGCCAAGCAGAGCGATTCAGCCGTGTTGATCAGCTTGGCCGGCGCAATGGACGCCTCGAAGACGTTGATTCCGGGCGGCTTAAGCGTAAGCGTAACTCTCTTCCGCGCAACTCTCTTCCGCGCAACGTATCCGCGGACCGCATGCGCAGCCGCGCCAGGGAGTTAGTCGTCACGATGTTCCCCGCAAGGAAATGTCAGGACGGGCCCGCCGCCGGACATCCTTACTAACGCTGGCGTCTACGAAAAATCTAGCTGCGGCGCGGCAATAACGGCCCTCGCTCCAGCTGCGGCTCACGCCGCCATCGCCCCCCGCGCGCGCCGCCGCCTGAAGGGGTGAGAGCGCCAAACAAGGCGCCTAAAGCGGTTTGACGCGGTAGAGGTCCTGAAATAAAGGCTTGCTAAGAGAAGGCGCGCCAAGACGCCTGCGCCGATATGTCGCCTAAATCTGCTGTGATTCGTCCCCATACGCGGCGAGGATTTCTTCCAAAATGTCGATATCGGCCGGCTTGACCAGATGGCGGTCGAACCCCGCGTCACGGGCGCGCTTTTTGTCAAGATCCTGCCCCCAGCCGGAGAGCGCAATAAGCTGCGCCTGCTGACCGGCCGGCTCGCTGCGAATGCGACGCGCGGCTTCATAGCCGTTCATCTCGGGCATGCCGAGGTCTAGGAACACGATCCTCGGCTGGAAAGCGGATACGAGCGAGATGCCCACCGCTCCGTTATAGGCCGTTCTCACGTCGCATCCCAATACGTCCAGCAGCATCGCCATGCTGTCGGCGACGTCCCTGTCGTCGTCGATGACGAGAACACGCGGCGCCGAGGGCGTCGTTACGGGGAACTCGTTCCGTTGGACAGCGTCTGCCGGGGAGAGTGGCGCTCGCATGACCAATTCGCTCCTCTTGCGTTCCGCGATTTTCACTTGGATACTTAGCGCGCGCATTTCGGCAAGGCATCCTCAGCGCACCCAAATTACCGGCGACGCATGATCGACGACGCGGAGTCTGGCGGATGGCGCTTCGCGACGTCACGCGCCCAAGCTCATATTCCGACCGTTGAGAAACATCCGGACCAACTCTGCGAGGTTCTTGACGCGCATTTTCGCCATGACATTCGCGCGATGCGCTTCCACGGTGCGCACACTGATGCCGAGATCATGAGCAATGACCTTATTCGAGCGGCCTTCCGCGAGCCTTTCGAGAATTTCCCGCTCCCGCTTGGTCAACGACTTAAATCTTTCGGAGATCTGCCGCTCTTCCGCATAACGCGACTGCACGGCGTCGTGCTTTGATAGCGCGCGCCTGACGGCTGCGAAGAGCGCATCGTCATCGAACGGCTTCTCGAGAAAATCGACGGCGCCGCGCTTCATGGCCTCGACGGCCAGAGGCACGTCGCCGTGGCCGGTGATGATAATGATCGGCAGACGAAGATTTCGGTTCTTCATTTCGAGAATCAGGTCGAGTCCGCTCACCTCCGGCATGCGAACGTCGGCAATGACGCACCCGGCGCTCTCCGGCCCGATGGACGAAAGCATAGCTGGCGCCGAGGGAAAGCTCGAGACAGCGAATCCTTCAGATTCGAGTAGAAGCTGAAGGGCGTCGCGCACCGCCGCATCGTCGTCCACGACAAATACCGTTCCCGAATTCATCCGCTAAATTCTCGCCCTCGCAACGGAAGATCACATGAGAATATAGCGCCGCCTTCGGGATTGACCTTAGCCCAAAGACGGCCATCATGCGCTTCGACGATTGCGCGGGAAATCGACAGCCCAATGCCCATTCCCTCTTTCCGCATTGCAAAAAGATCGAGCGGATCGGCGTTTTCCCGGCCGCCAGGTCCGCAGCCAGTGTCTTGAACTTCAACGCGTATGGCCTTTGCCGCCTGCGTCTGTGTGGAAATCACCAGCTCGCGTCGCGGCAAATCCTGCATCGCTTCGATGGCGTTTCGTATAAGATTAACCAGAACATGTCTGATCTGGACACGGTCGGCGACGATAAAATCGTCGTCCTTGGTCAGCCGCTTGCTGATCAAGACGCCGGCCTCGGCGGCCTCCGCCTCAAAGAGGGAAAGCGTCTCCTCAATCAGCGAATTAACGCTCAGGAGCGTCTTCTCTGGCTCGCCCTGCGCAACAAGCTCGCTCAGACTGCGGACGAACTGCCCGGCGCGCATGATCTGCATGACAGCCTTGTCGAGCGCTCCAACGATCGGCGCGACCGACTCCTTCGGAAGCCCTCCTGTGAGGCGCTGCGCCGCCCTGAGATAGGCGCTCGCCGCAGTCAGCGGTTGATTGATATTGTGGGCGAGAGTCGCAGCCAGTCCGCTAATGGCTTTCAGGCGTTCGAGTTCTCTAAGACTAACGCCAGATACTTTGGGACCAGCATCATCCACCGAAGCGACCCTATTGGCCTGATTCAATCCAAAACTTCGTCTTGCTCGCCGGCATACGCGGCAGGTTCGGCAAACGCGAACTCCAGCTTAGATCGCCGTAAGCGTATCAGCGCCTCGCCCCGGTCGCTATTCTTTTTGCGGCGCGCCCGCCTCTCCGGATAGATTGCGGCTTTCTGAACTGAGCAGCAGGGCGCGCCAAGATCTATGGGTGGCGGCAGAGTTCACGCCAGGGATTGTTTGTCTCTCTGAGCGTGGAGCGCAGACTGAGTTTGCCTCTCGCCGTTCGCCGCAAGCAGCGAATCGAGCTTCCGCCGCGTCGAGTGATTCTCTGACAAGCCTTTGAACTTGCGGTTACGTCGCACCAAGGCGTCGAATTGCGGACGGTCCTGCATGAAAATACGAAGGACGACGAACACGTCTGTCGCAAGCGACTGTGCGCCGATATCCACAAGTCCCTGTATATCCAGCACGATCATCTCGAATACGAACCACTCGCCCTTTTGCAGGTTCAGCAGGTAGCTCGCAAGCAGCTGTTTCTGCTTCGGTGAAACCGTCGCAACCCCTTCCTGCGGTCCGAGACTCGACTGCTCCCCACGCCGCGACACCGACAACATTGGACGCTCCCGTCGTGTTTTCGTGCTCTGCTCAAGACGCTGTTGCGCCCTTACACCGGCATTTACTTGGAGAGATCGGCTCCTTCGGCATAAAAGCACGGCCGCGCGCAAGGCAAAATTGGTAGACTTACGTATGAGGAATATTGTGTCGGCCGGTTTGTTGTATTCAGTGTATAGGCGCGCTGCGCGCCTCTAAGGACGAAGAGCACAGAGAGCACTTGGAACCGGAAAGATTCCGTTACGCAGCATCAGGGCCGACCCGAGCGAATCCCTAACGACGTCTTACTGTCAAAGGCGGCTCTTTACTCGTAAGCTCGAGACCAACGGTCTCGCGACGGCCATCGAGAACTGATCGATTCTGATGGGTCGAAAAATCAATTTTCTACGTAAGATTACCAGCTTGGCAGCCGCTTAGTCTTAGCCAAAATGAATATCGCTCAGCCGCCTTTCGACAAGGTCATAAACCGGCGCCTTTGCCTGGTTTGCTGTTGAGCGGCTTCTGCAGCTTCGGTTGTTGCGGAGGCGTCTTCGACAAAGAATTGGAGCGCGACTGATGGATACGGTAACGGCGGCCACCAAGTCCCGAAGGGGTTTCGCGTCGATGACGCCGGAGCGGCAACGTGAAATTGCGCGCAAGGGCGGCAAGAGCGTGCCGGGCGACCAGCGCAGTTTCGCCAAAAATCCCGAGCTTGCGTCGGCGGCGGGACGCAAAGGCGGGCTTGCAGTCAACGCCGCGAAGCGCAGCTTTTCTGTCGATCGCCAGCTTGCGTCGCAAGCTGGACGAAAAGGGGGCCATGCGTCGCGCAACACACGCAACGAGGATGACGTTATTTCAGGAGGCGCATGACCAATCGTCGCGCCGGCGCCACTGCTCGCACATGACGCGCGCTTCGCGCCGCAGCGTGGACTGGCGATCGCGGCGCTGATTGTCGCCGGGGAATCGGTTTTTTTGCTGCCTTTCGTATTGCCTCGCGTATTCCGGCCCACCCTCCTCGATGTGTTCGGCATAACCAATCTCGAACTCGGCGCCGCCTATTCGGTTTATGGCGTGGTTGCAATGGCCGCGTATTTGTTTGGCGGCCCGCTCGCCGACAGATATCCCGCACGCACAATGTTGACTGTCGCATTGACGTCCACCGCCGTCGGCGGCCTTGTGATGATGGCGGTTCCGTCCCCATCGACGCTGGCGATCTTATACGGGTATTGGGGAATCACCACGATCGCGCTGTTCTGGGCGCCGTTGATTCGCGCGACGCGTGAGTGGGGCCTCAGCTTTTCGCAAAGTCGCGCATTTGGATTGCTCGAGGGCGGCAGAGGCGCGCTCGCGGCCGTCATGGCGTCGATCATGGTGGTCCTGTTCGCCGCGCTGCTGCCAGACGACAGCGAGACGGCCAGTCTCGCGCTGCGCACGGAATCATTGCGGTGGATCATCCTGCTGTTGTCCGCGATGACCTGCGGCGCCGCCTTGCTCATCCGGCTGGCGCTGCCGGAGCGTAAAACGCCGGCGCAAGCGACGGCGTCGTTAAGCGACATCGCCCGCGTGTTCGCGATGCCGTCAGTCTGGCTGCAGGCTGCGGTGATCCTGTGCGCTTATGTGGGCTTTAAAGCGATCGACGACTTTTCGCTGTACGCCAATCAAGTCATTGGCCTCAATCAGGTAGAGGCGGCGCGGGCCGGCGTCGCATCGCTCTGGATACGACCATTTGCCGCCATTGGCGCCGGCTACCTGGCTGAGCGGCTTGGCGCGCCCTTCATGATCATCGGCTGTTTCGTGCTGCTCGCAGCCGGGAGCGCCATGCTGGCCTCCGGCGCGATTGACGCAGGCATGGTATGGACGTTTGTTTTGACGATCGTCTTCACCAGCATCGGCGTCTTCGCGCTGCGTGGCCTGTATTTCGCGATCATGCAAGATGGCAAAATTCCTATGCAGCACACGGGGAGCGCGGTTGGCTTGCTCTCGGTGATCGGCTACGCGCCGGATATTTTTATGGGGCCGCTCATGGGCTATTTGCTTGACCGGTGGCCCGGGGCCGCCGGGCACAATTACGTGTTCTCCGTCGTCACCCTATTCGCGATCCTCGGACTGATCGCCAGCTGCATTTTCGCGCAACGCGCCCAACTTCGGACCGGCCCGTGAGCCGCCAAAGCGCCCGAAACGCGCATGCTGCGGCGCGGAGCTGTTCGGCGAAAGGCTCGTCGTCCGACGAGCATCTCCAACATGTTCGTCGCCGGAACCCAGCTATATGGTTGCGGCGCCGTCAGCCATAAAACTCGGCTCTTTCTTACTCGGCCGCCCGTTTCATCTCCGGATAGGTGCAGTGCGCCTCGGCGGCTTGGCGCGCGCGCAGCGGTATGACTTTTGCCTCGATGAAAGGCAATCTGAGTGACGACCAGACGTCGACCAGCGCTTCAACGAGTTCGGCGACATGCGCCTCATTGTGGCGCGGCGTCGGCGTGATCCGCAGGCGCTCCGTGCCTAGCGCAACGGTGGGATAATTGATCGGCTGAATGTAGATCGAATGGCGGCGCAGCAGCAGATCGCTCGCCTCCTTGCAGCGCGCCGCGTCGCCGACCATCACCGGCACGATGTGCGATTTGTTATCCATCACCGGCAGGCCGGCGGCGCGCAAGGCATGTTTCGTCAACATCGCCATGTGCTGATGACGCGCGCGTTCATCTCCCGAATGTTTGAGATGACGAACGGCGGCGCGAGCGCAGGCCGCGACCATCGGCGGCAGCGTGGTGGTGAAGATGAATTGCGGCGCGTAGCTGCGCACGGCGTCGACGATCGCCGGACTCGCGGCGATATAGCCGCCGAGCGCGCCAAAGCCCTTGGCGAGCGTGCCCTCGATGATGTCGATGCGGCCTTCGACGCCTTCGCGCTGGCAGATGCCGCCGCCGCGCGCGCCATACATGCCGACCGCGTGCACTTCATCGACATAGGTGAGCGCATTGTACTTTTCAGCAAGCGCGACGATCTCCGCGACCGGCGCAATGTCGCCGTCCATCGAATAGAGGCTTTCGAAGACGATAAGCTTGGCCCGCTCCTTGCCCGCCGCCTTCAGCAATTCCTCAAGGTGGCCGACGTCATTATGACGCCAGATCTGCTTTTCGCATCCCGACCGCCGAACGCCTTCGATCATCGAATTGTGATTGAGCGCGTCGGAAAGGATAAGACAATTCGGCAGCAGCGACGCGATCGTCGAAATGCCGGCGAGATTGGAGATCCAGCCCGATGTGAAGACGAGCGCCGCGGGCTTGCCGTGCAGATCGGAGAGTTCCGCCTCAAGCTCGACGATCGGATTGTGAGTGCCGGAGATGTTGCGCGTGCCCCCCGCCCCGGCGCCGTGGCGGTCCAGAGCGTCGCGCGCCGCGTCGACCACAGCGCGGTGGCCGCCCATCCCGAGGTAATCGTTGGAGCACCAGATCGTGACTTCGCGAGGCGCGTGCTCTTCGCCCTCGGGACGCCACAGCGCAGTGGGAAAGCGAACGGCGTCGCGTTCGAGATTGGCGAAAACCCGGTAGCGCTTCTCCATCTTCAACTGCGCGATCGCCGACTGAAAATGCTGGTCGTACGTCAAAGCCATCGGATTCATGTGACTCTCCATCGGCGTAACTTCCCTAGACGCGCCATTCTGCGGGCGCTAAACCTCACTGACGCGCGAGCGGCGCAGAGGCGCCTCGATCGCGACGATACGAAGCGAGTCGTATTCATTCGCTTCGTCCGGACAAGTTTCTTTGACGCCCCATGACCAGAGCGCATTGGCGCGTAGCGGCGCGACGAGAAACCAATGCTCGGCGACGGCGAGCGCCATGAGCGTCGCGAGAATTGTAAAGCCGACAAGCTCGAACGGCGTCGTCGCGACGAGCGCCTTTTGCGCGATCAGCACGGTGACGATGGTCGAGGCGCTCACCGAGAGCGGGAAAAACAGGTTCATCGGCCTGCGCGTCATGAAGGTCGCCAGATAGCGCAAATGCTCCGGCAGCAGCTCTTCGCTTAGGTTCGGCGCGCCGAAATAGAGATTGAGCTTGGCGCTCGTATGCATCCACCAAAGGATGAGGAAGGTCCACGCGCCAATCTGATTGGGCTGGTTGCGAGTCAGCGCGACGAGCGCGCCTGCGCACAGGATAATTGCGATTTCGTGATAGAGGCTGGTGCGCACCGCCTCGACGAAGCGGGGCCAGCCGCGCAAATGCGGCGGACAGGCCGTTTTTCGCGGACCCGTGATGAAGCCCATGTAGTAGCTCACAAGCTGCCACGCCCAGGCGATCAATCCGCAAAGGAACGCATAGTAGGCGGAGGAGGCCGTCGTTTCGCTGCGCGTCGCGACGACGCCCCATAGCGCCAGCGTGAACAGCGCGGTCGCGCCCGCCATGCTCCACACGAATGTGCGGCGAGAAAGGCCGTCGAGATAGAGCAGCACGCCGGTGCTCCCCCACCAGAGCAGGAGCGTTGCGACGATTGGCGGTGCATAGTCGGACATGCGGCGCTCCTCACCACACCGGCGCAAGACGAATTTGCGCCGGCAGCGCGTTGGATTTCGCGGGCAGGAAATAGAGCCGCGCGAAGGTCGCGGCCGCGGCCGCGGTCAGCGCCGCCTGCTTGGCTCGGGCGACGACGCCCTTCTGCTTCTTGGCCGCGGCGATCGCGCGTTCAATCGCCACTAGGCGGTCGAGGCCGGGTTTGAACAGTGGATGATCGAGATCGAGGGTGATCGGAAAGACCTGGCGAGAGATCTCACTCGTAAGGCGCAACACCTTGAAGTCGTAGTCGTCAGGATTCATGCCGATCGCCGCGTGGAATGCGGGGCGGCAATGATCGCGCACATACATGGTCGCGAAAACGGCAAGCAGGAAGAATTTGATCCAGTAAACATTGAGGCCCGAGACGAGCTTCGGATTGGCGCGCATCAGCAATGCGAAGGCCTCGCCGTGACGGAACTCGTCGTTGCACCACTTCTCGAACCATTTGAAGATCGGATGGAAGCGGCGCTCGGGATGGCGCTCAAGCTGGCGGAAGATGGTGATATAGCGGGCGTAACCGATTTTCTCGGACAGGTAGGTCGCATAAAAAATGAACTTCGGCTTGAAAAACGTATATTTCTTCGTCTTCGTTAAAAAGCTCAGATCGATGCCGATGCCGAAATCCTTCAGCGTATCGTTGATAAATCCAGCGTGACGCGCCTCGTCGCGGCTCATGAAGCCGAAGAGGTCCTTCATATCCTGATTGTGCGCGCGCTTTTTCATTTCGGCATAGAGCACGCAGCCTGAAAACTCCGCGGTGATCGAGCTGATGAGAAAGTCACGGAATTCCTTGTCGAGTTTTTCCGAATAGACGAAGCCGGCGTCGAACTCCTCGGTGCGCTGAAAATGCTTGTTGTTGGGGTCGGAGCGCATCTCCTCCATCAGCGCATCCCACTCCTTGCGAACGGGAGAGACATCTGTCCGGTCAAGCTCCGCGAAATCCGTCGTGTAGAACCGCGGGCTCAGAAGGGTATTTTCCTGGGCGACGCGGGTCGCTTCGATCGAGACGTTGTGGCGCAACGGGGCGTTCATAGCGCTCTCCTGTTCGTGAAGCTGACGTCGTAAAGTTCGGTAAGCTCAAAATTGCCAAGAAAGCGCGCCCACAACCGTTCGATGAGGCCGGCGCGAATGATCGTCGCGCGGCGCTCGACCGTCACACGATAGCCGAAGGGCGTTTCGGTTGGCGCATTTTGCACGAGCACGCGATCGCCCGGCCTGATGTCGAAATCGCCTTCGATCTCGACATGCGCGAAGAGGCTTTCGGCGGTGTGGCCGATCTCGACCCTGCAGGGCGCGTCGAACGTCTGGCGGGTGATGGGGAGCAACCAGTTCATGGCTCGCGCCTTCTTTCAGTAAAGAGCTGCGCGAAGGCGCGCGCATTGTCGGGTCCGAAAGCGTCCAGATTGACGCGCCGCCCGGTCGCCGAGTCTTCGAGCGAAACCGTGCCGTCGCTCCAACGCGTCAAGGCAAAGGGCGTCGATGCGTCGAGGCCCGAACGGCGCCGCTCACGCGCGAGCCCGCGCAACGTCGATCGAATGAAGCCGTAGGCGCCCGGCTGCACGACATAAAAGAGCGCGCCGTCACGGGCGTCGCGCACGGCGACTGAGCCATCATTGCGATCCTCGAAGAGCAATGCGAGACTCTCGACCGCATTCCTCAACGGCATATGCACCGCGCCGACGCCAGTGAATCGGGTCAAACCCGTCGCAAGCAGAGCAAAGACGATGAAAACGCCGGCGCCGCGTAGGATCGGGCGCGGCACGCCGTCATGTGCGCTCGAAGGCCTTTGACTCTTGCCGATAGACGCCTGGCTCATGATCGTAGCCCTTCCCATCCGTCACGCTGCGACTGCATCGCCCGCCGGCATGCTTGTTTTTTGCGACGAAGCGGATGCGACCGTGTCGTCTTCGCCAATCACGAACATGTCGCCACGTTCGGCCGCGGCCGCGACAAGCGCGCGCCCCAAGATGTCGCCGACATGTCTTGCATCGGCGAGGCCGCGCAGCGCGGGCTCTGGATGCGCGAAGCGGAACGGCCGCGCGAAGGGCCAAAGATGCAGGTAGCCGATTCGCTTGTCGGGTGAGAGCGTCAGCATGACATCGCCCGAACCGTCGCTTTCGACGCGCAAGCCGGCGGCTCTAATCTGCGAGAACGGCAGATTGTAAAAGACCTGTAAGGCCACCCCGATCTTCATCACAACGCGGCGCGAGGTGATAATGAAGAGCGCCGTGCGGGCCGAGGCCCAGGCGAGCAAGGCGAGCAGCGCCAGCGCGCCAAGACCGATCGCCAGAGTGCGAGCGCCCGCCAGCGCGGCTGACCCCGCCCCAGATTGAACCGCGGCGTCGAAGACGTTCCACGCGGTCAGCGCCGCAAAGTAGCCGGCGACAACGTCGCCTCGGTAGGCGCGGCGGAAGAGACTCGTCCACTGAGGACGGCCGTGCCACAAGATGCGCTCTCCTTGTGGAACGTCTTCCGGCAAGAGCTTCTCGAGATTGATGGCCTTCACAGCAGCGGCTCCACTCTTGCGGGCGTCGCGTAGAGCGTGCCCGCGCCATAATAGGCGGCGATCTTTTCTTCCTCGAGCAGCGTCACCTGATCGGGATTGCGTGTCCTTGGAACGTTGGCGAACTGATCGGCAAGGATCGCGTCGACATGGATCTGTCGCCTCGCGCCATCGACCTTGGCGAAGGGCACGGGCAGAAGAACGTCGCCTCGACCCTCGCTCAGCGTGACTTCATAGAAGCGCAGAAAGTCTTCCGCGCGATCAACCCAAGCGTCCTTGATGACGCCAGCGACGCGTCGATCCGCGGCGACGACCTCCATGCCAATGGGATTGGGATTTTCGCTCGACACCGCAAAATTTGTGGCGACGCGCAACGGCGCGATGAGATGGCGGCCGTCGTGCATTTTCTCCGGCACATCGACGCGCAGCGCATAGGCGCCGGGACCAACCTCGGCGAGCATGGGATCGCCGTTCGGCGTCAGCGGCGCGCCAGGCCAGACCGCCACTTTCGTGGCGTTCGGCGTTCGTGGATCGGGTTTAAAACTCGGCGCTTGAATTTTAGCGCCGTCGCCGCGCAGGAAGGTCTTGGGCGTTGGGATCATTAGGAACCCGCGATCCCTCTGCGGACCAACTTCGGATTCCAGAGGATAGCCTTCGCGGCGATCTTCGCGGCGCAGATAGAAAACGAGGCCGGCGAAAAAGATAAAGAAGGCATAGAGGACGACCTGGGCGACATCGATATTGCTGGTGATGGCTCCGCGTATCATTGCATCACTCCGGAGTTGAAACTTGACGAGGGAACGAGATCGAAGTCCGTCGGCGCTTCGCCGTCCTGTTTCGTAAAGCGGACCAAAGGTCCGATCGCGACGACCGTCGCGAGCAGCAGGAGGATTTCGATGGCGTAGACGATGGCGTAGCCGCTGGCGGGGCTCACAAGCGCCTCGCCCAGCGCGCCGCTGGCGGCAAGCATCGAGCCTGCGTCATTGATCACGCCGCTCGCCGCTATGGAGAGACCGGCCGCGGTCGCCTGCGCGGCGCCCCATGCGCCGAGCGCAAGCCCGCGATCTTCCGGCCGCGCCGTCTGCATGGAGGCGGTGAGCGTGCCATGCGCAAAAAGGCCGCCGCCGAGCCCGATCAGCGTGACGCCGATGCTGAACAGCGTCGAGGAATCCGCCGGCGCCGCGAAGATCACCGCGAAGAAGGCGATGACGCCGACGACCGCGCCAACACCGGCGACGCGATGGGGGTCGGCACCGCGCGTCAGCCAGCGCGCCGCGATGGCGAGTCCCACGCCGCTGCCGAGCGCCAGCATCGCGGTGAGCGCCGTCGTTGCGCTGACAGGCAAGTGCAGCACGCGTCCGCCATAGGGCTCGAGCAAGATGTCCTGCATGCTAAAGCCGGCAGCGCCGAGCGCCGTGGCGAATAAGCGTCGGCGCGCCCGGCCGGTGCTCGCGAAACGCTTCCAGGCTTCCGAGAAGTCGACGTTCTGCACGGGCGGGAGCGCGCCGCGCGCTTCCTGTTTCCAGAGCGCCACGCAATTCAAGACCATCGTCACGACGGCGGCGCCCTGCACGACTTGAATGAGGCGGATGGCGCTGAAATTGGCGAGCAGCGCGCCGAAGGCGAGCGCGCTTACCCCCATGCCGACGAGCAGCATGGCGCAAAGCAGCGCGACAACGCGCGGCCGCGTATGCGCCGGCGCGAGATCGGTGGCGAGCGCGAGTCCAACGGTCTGCACGGTGTGCAATCCCGCGCCGACGAGAAGAAACGCCAGCGCCGCGGCCGCTTGTCCGATGATGATCGGTCCCGTCGTATCGCCGGAGAGGATCAGCAGCGAAAACGGCATGATCGCCAAGCCGCCGAACTGCAGCATGGTGCCGAACCAGATGTAAGGAACGCGCCGCCAGCCGAGCACCGAGCGATGCGTGTCGGAGCGAAAGCCGATGAGCGCGCGCAATGGCGCAAAGAGCAGCGGCAGCGACAGCATCAGCGCGACAAGCCAGGAGGGCACGCCAAGTTCGACGATCATCACGCGGTTCAGCGTGCCGATGAGCAGCACCGCCGCCATGCCCACCGTCACCTGGAACAGCGAGAGCCGCAGCAGACGCGGCATCGGCAGTTCGGCGGAGCCTGCGTCGGCAAAGGGCAGAATCTGCGGACCGATCCGCATCAGGCCTTTGACCAGAACGGCGCTGGCGCGATTCATGAGCGTCGCGCCTCCACAGCCTGCGAGATGTAAAAGCCGCTCACGACCTTCCCGGTTTGCGCGACGCGCCAATCGCCGAGCGCGCTCTGCGCCGCCATGTGGCGTTCGAGTGAAGAAAGCGAGATCGGCGCAATGGCCGGGGATCGATTGCCGCGCGGGAACAGCTGTCCGAGGGCGTGCATCGCCGCAAGAGCCGCCGTGCGCGGCGCGATGGTGAAGATCAGCCTGCCGTCGACGCGCGGCGCCAAAGCGGCGAGCGTTCGCGCGATATCGGCGCCCTCGTAATGGATCAGACTGTCCATGGCGACGACATGATCGAAACGCCCAAAGGCCGGATTCAGCATGTCGCCGACGGCGAAGGTCACGCGGCCCGCGCCGAAATCGCGCGGCGCGCGCTCCTGCGCCAGACCGATCAGCGTCGGCGAAAGATCGACCGCGATGACCTCGGCGCCGCGACGCGCCGCCTCAATCGCCAAAGCGCCCGTGCCGCAACCGGCGTCGAGCAAGCGCTGGCCACGAAGGTCCTGCGGCAGCCAGGACAACAGCCGGTTGCGCATGGCCTCACGGCCGGCGCGC
Organism: Methylocystis sp. H62; assembly: GCF_015709515.1. Taxonomy (GTDB): domain Bacteria; phylum Pseudomonadota; class Alphaproteobacteria; order Rhizobiales; family Beijerinckiaceae; genus Methylocystis. The sequence continues at coordinate 60,597 of NZ_JADNQZ010000048.1, read as the reverse complement.
ACCGTGGCGCGAATCCGATTCACCGGCGCGTCGGAGGTCAGGCGCTTCCACGCCTCGACGGCGGTCCGGTCGAAATAGGCCTCGAGTTCGCCGCGTCTGGCGACATAGCTTGGCGTCGTCATCAGTCGAACCCCAAAAATTCGAAGAGATCGCGATCCTTCATGGGCGCAGCGTCGAGCGGCGCGTAGCCGTTCCAAAGCTCATCCGCGAGGCGTAGATATTCGTTCTGCACCGCCTCAAGCTCGGGCGACGGCTCCATCTCGAAGAGCGTCGATTTCTTGAGGCGGCTGCGGCGAATGACGTCGAGATCCGGGAAATGCGCGACGCGCCTGAGGCCGACCGCGTCATTGTAGCGGTCGATCTCATTGGTCGCGACGCTGCGATTGGCGATGACGCCGCCGAGCCGCACCTCGTAATTCTTGGACTTCGCGCGGATCGCGGCGACGATGCGGTTCATCGCGAAGATTGAATCGAAGTCGTTGGCCGTGACGATCAGCGCCCGGCCGGCATGCTGCAGCGGCGAGGCGAAGCCGCCGCAGACGACGTCGCCGAGCACGTCGAAGATCACGACGTCGGTATCTTCGAGGAGATGATGCTCCTTGAGGAGCTTTACGGTCTGGCCGACGACATAACCGCCGCAGCCCGTGCCGGCCGGCGGTCCGCCGGCCTCGACGCACATCACCCCATTGTAGCCCTCGACGACAAAGTCTTCGACGCGCAATTCCTCGGAATGGAACTTCACGGATTCGAGCGCGTCGATCACTGTCGGCGCGAGGCGCTTGGTCAGCGTGAAGGTCGAATCATGCTTGGGATCGCAGCCGATCTGCAGCACCCGCTTGCCAAGTTTTGAAAATGCGACGGAGAGATTCGACGAGGTCGTGCTTTTGCCGATCCCGCCTTTGCCATAGATGGCGAAGACCTTCGCGGCGCCGATGCTGATCGCCGGATCCAGTTCGACCTGAAAGGAGTCGGTTTCGACCGGCTTGCGGATCGGAATGTTCATGCCGCGATCTCCTCGACGACGCCTTCGAGCCGGTCTTCGAGCTCTTCGCTGGCCTGCTGCAGCGCCGCCAGCGTTTCTTCGTTCGGCGTCCAGTATCGACGCTGATGCGCCTCAATGAGACGGTTGGCGATTCGCGCGGAGGCGATGGGATTGAGCTGCGCCAGGCGCCGACGCATCTCTGCGTCGAGCACGTAGGTTTCCGTGAGGCGCTGATAGACCCATGGCTCGACCTGTCCCGTCGTCGCCGACCAGCCGAGCGTATTCGTCACATGCGACTCGATGTGACGCACGCCTTCGTAGCCGTGCTTGAGCATGCTCTCATACCATTTGGGGTTGAGCGTGCGCGTGCGCGTCTCCAGCGAGACCTGCTCATTGAGCGTGCGCACCACGCCGTTGCCTCTGGTCTGGTCGCTAATATAGACGGGCGCGGCGACGCCCTTGGCGCGCTTCACCGAACGGCTGACGCCGCCAAGCGTGTCGAAGTAATGATCGATCGTGGTGACGCCGAGTTCGACCGAGTCGAGGTTCTGGTAAGCGAAGTCGACGCTGCAAAGGACGCTCTGCAACACCTCGTTGCGTCGCGTCGGCTGGCCGGAAACGCCATAGGCGAAACCCTTACGCCGCATATAGGCCTCGGCGAGCTGATCCTCGTCGTCCCAGCAGCCGCCGTCGATCATGGTGTTAATGTTGGCGCCATAGGCGCCGTCAGCGTTGCCGAAAACGCGGAGCGCCGCGGTTTCCATATCGCCGCCAAACTGGCCTATGTAGGCGAGCGCGTGTTTGCGAATGAAATTCTGTTCCACAGGCTCGTCGGCGGACGCCGCCAGCAAGCACGCCTGCGCCAGCAGTTTGATCTGCAGCGGCAGGAGATCGCGGAAGATCCCCGAGAGCGAAATCATCACGTCGATGCGCGGCCGGCCGAGTTTTTCCAGCGATAGAAGGGTCGCGCCGGCAAGCCGGCCGTAGCCATCGAATCGCGGCTCCGCGCCGATCAGCGCCAGCGCCTGGGCGATCGGCCCGCCTTCCGTCTTGAGATTGTCGGTGCCCCAGAGAACAAGCGCGATCGTTTCCGGGAGGTCGCCACCGTCGCTCATGTGGCGCCCGATGAGCCGCGCCGCCTGCCGCGCGCCGTCCCGCACGGCGAAGACGCTCGGGATGTGGAACGGATCGAAGCCGTGCAGATTGCGTCCCGTCGGCAGCACGTCGGCCGTGCGCAAGACGTCGCCGCCTGGCACAGGCCGCACAAAGCGACCGTCGAGCGCATGGATCAGCGCCTTAAGTTCGTGATCCTGCGCGAGCGCGGCGTCGGCGCGCGCAAGCATGCGCAGCGTCTCGGCCGCCGCCTCATTGTCGGAGAGGCTTTCGGGCGAAGCGCCTTGCGTCAGCGCCTCGATTATCTCACGCTCGATCTGCGCGCCCGACGCCTCGGACATCGCCAGCAGCATGTCGATGCGCGCGTCCAGCGCCATGGGTTCGCCCACCACATGCAGGCCGTGCGGGATGAGCGTGTATTCGAGTTCGAGAACGGCTCTCGCGAGTTTCGCAATCTGCTGTTCCGCCCCGCCGCGCCATGCCGGCGCCGCCGCACAAAGGTCGAGCGCCGCCGCCTGGGTTTGGATGAGCTCGGCGAGTTCATTGCGCTCGCCCGTTTCGGAGGGGCTGACGCCGCGCCAGCGAGCGATCGAAGACTTCAACTCGTTCAGTCCGCGATAAAGCCCGGCGTTGGCGACGGGCGGCGTCAGATAGCTGACGAGCGTCGCGCCGGACCGGCGCTTGGCCAGCACGCCTTCGGACGGATTGTTGGAGGCGTAGAGATAGAAGTTCGGCAGATCGCCGATGAGCCGGTCGGGCCAACAGTCAGCGGAGAGGCCGGTCTGCTTGCCGGGCATGAATTCGAGCGCGCCATGCGTGCCGAAATGCAGCACGGCGTCGGCGCCGAAATCCTCGCGCACCCAGCGATAGAAGGCCGAGAAGGCGTGCGTCGGCGCAAAACCTTTCTCGAACAGCAGCCGCATCGGATCGCCCTCATAGCCGAAGGCGGGCTGGACGCCGACGAAGGCATTGCCGAAGCGCGCGCCGTAGATATGAATTGAGCCGCCGTCGCTCTGATGGCGCCCAGGCGCCGGACCCCACTGCGATTCGATGTCGCCGAGCCACGTTTCGCGGCGCACATGGTCGTCGGCGACGACACGCGCGTGGACATTGGCCTGGGCGCCAAAACGCGCGGCGTTGCCTTCGATAACGGCTGTGCGCAGCGCCTCGAGCGTCGCCGGCGGCTCAATCGCATAGCCGCTGCGCTTCATTTCATGCAGCAGGAGATGAAGCGACTCAAAGACGGAAAGAAAGGCGGCGCTTCCAACCGCGCCGGCGTTCGGCGGAAAATTGAAGAGCACAATCGCGATTTTTCGCGCCGCTCTCTCGGAGCGTCGCAGAACGGCGAGCTTTTCGACTCGCGCGGCGAGCATCTCCGCGCGCTCGACGCAGACCTGCATGTCCCGCGCGCCGTCGCTTGCCGGGAAGACGCAGTTGCGAACGCAGGCGGCGCATGATCCGGCCTCCTGCGGACGTCCGCCAAAAATCATCGGACCTGTCGAGCCATCGAGCTCCGGAATGGAGACCATGATGGTGGATTCGACCGGGAGCAGGCCGCGATCCGAGCCGCGCCATTCGGCCAGAGTCTGAAACTCAACCGGATGCGCCGCAATGTAGGGAACGTCGAGTTTGGCGAGAATTTCCTCGGCCGCTTTCGCGTCATTGTAGGCGGGGCCGCCGACGAGCGAAAATCCGACGAGCGAGACGAGCGCATCGATGATAGGCCTGCCGTCGCGCAAGAAGAAGTTCTCGATCGCCGGCCGCGCGTCGAGTCCGGTGGCATACGCCGGAATGACCTTGAGTCCGCGCGCCTCCATCGCCGCGATAACGCCGTCATAGTGGCGCGCGTTGTCTGCGAGCACATAGGAACGCAGCACCAAGAGGCCGATCGTCGCCTTGGCGTCGCCGGCGGGCTCGGGCAATTGATCGAGCCTTTCGCTCACCCTGCCCGGCAAGAGCGGGTGATAGAGGCCGACCTCCGGATATTCGATCGGCGCGTGGGGATTCAGCGCGCCGCGCAACATGCGCCGCGGACCGTCAGCGTAACGATCGATGAGCAAGCGGACCATATTGGCGATGTTCTCGTCAGAGCCCGCGAGCCAATATTGCAGCGTCAGGAAATAAGCGCGCACATCCTGCGCCGTTCCTGGTATGAAACGCAGGATCTTGGGCAGACGCCGAAGCATTTTCATTTGCTTGGCGCCGGCGGCCTCGGACTTGCCCTTCTTTCCGCGCAAGCGTTTCAGAAGCGACATGAAACCGGAGGTCGGCGCGCTCATGTCGAAGCGTCCCATGCGGGTCAGCTTCGCGACCTCGCTCGCCGACATGATGCTGATCATGGCGTCGCAATGATCGCGGCGCGCCGCAAGGGCGGCGAGCAGAGGCGTGAAATGCTCTTCCAGGAAGAGCATGGCGTTGACAATAATGTCCGCCTCAGCGATCTCCGTGAGACAGGCGTCGAGCGCCTTCGGGCCGGCGGCGAATTCCGACGCTGCGTGGACGCTGAGCGTAAGACCGGGAATTTCGCGCGAAAGCGCACGGCGGGCGCGATCAGTCGCGGCCGCCACATGCGTGTCCATCGTCACAATGACGACTTTCACGGGCGTCGCCTCAGCGTGCGAAATGCGCTTTTGCGTCATAGAGCGTCTCGACGGTGATAGTCGAAAGGCCGCGCTCGGCGGCGAATTTCTCGGTGTTCCGGCGCGCTTTGCCGCGCACGAAGAAGGGGATCTTCTTGAGCTCCTTCTCGGCGTCGTCGGCCCAGGCGAGGATGATGTCGCTCACGACCGCCGCCGCGGACGGCTGCCGGTGTGGCTGCTTCTCGCCAAGATGCGAGGGCGCGGCGGCGTCATGGAACTCGGCGTCGTCGCGGAACATCGTCAGAAGATGCTCCTCAAGGCCCATCATCAGCGGATGCACCCATGAATCGAAGATCACATTCGCGCCTTCGAAGCCCATGTGCGGCGAGTAGCGGGCAGGGAAATCCTGCACATGCACGGGCGCCGAGATCACCGCGCAGGGAAGACCGAGCCGCTTGGCGATATGACGCTCCATCTGCGTTCCGAGCACGAGTTCGGGCTGCAGTTCGGCGACTTTCGCTTCGACGTCGAGATAGTCGTCGGTGACGAGCGCCTCGACCCCGTAGCGCGCGGCGGCCTCGCGAACGTCGCGCGCAAATTCGCGCGCATAGGTTCCAAGGCCGACGACCTCGAAGCCGAGCTCATCTTGCGCGATGCGCGCGGCGGCGATGGCGTGCGTCGCGTCGCCGAAGATGAAGACGCGCTTACCGGTGAGGTAGGTCGAATCGACCGAGCGCGAATACCAAGGCAGACGAGAGTCATTCGTCTCCAACGCCGACGCGGGATCGACCTCGGCCATCCGGGCGACTTCAGCGATGAAGTCGCGCGTCGCGCCGACGCCGATCGGAATGCTGCGGGTGAAGGGCTGGCCATGCGCGCGCTCCAGCCATTGCGCGGCGGCGAGCCCGATTTCCGGATAAAGGAGCACATTGAAATCGGCGTCGCCGAGGCGCGTCAGATCCTTCGGACTTGCGCCAAGCGGCGCGATGACATTGACGTCGACGCCGAGCGCAGCGAGCAGTTTTGCGATCTCGCGCACGTCATCGCGGCAACGAAAGCCCAGCGCCGTGGGCCCAAGAATATTGCAGCTCTTGCAATCGCGTAATGGCCTGTCGCGGCGCGCGCCGGCAAGGCTGCGCACGAGACGATAAAACGTCTCCGACGCGCCCCAGTTCTCCTTTTTCTGATAGGCGGGCAGTTCGAGCGGAATGACGGGACACGGCAGGTCGAGCGCCTTGGCGAGACCGCCGGGGTCGTCCTGCAGCAGCTCCGCCGTGCAGGACGCCCCGACGATCATCGCCTGGGGGGAGAAACGCTCATAGGCCTCGCGCGCCGCGCTCTTGAACAGTTCCGCCGTGTCGGCGCCGAGGTCGCGCGCCTGGAACGTCGTATAGGTCACGGGAGGGCGCGTATCGCGCCGTTCGATCATCGTGAAAAGAAGATCGGCATAGGTGTCGCCCTGCGGCGCATGCAGCACGTAATGCAAGCCGCGCATGGCGGCGGCGACGCGCATGGCGCCGACATGCGGCGGTCCTTCATAGGTCCAGAGCGTCAGCTGCATGGCCTAGACCTCGAGCCGGGCGCGGCGGTTGAGCGGCCGCGCGAAAAGTTCGGCGAGATCGCCGGCCTGGTCGTAACCCTGAATGGGCGAGAACAGCAGTTCGATCGACCATTTCGTCGCGAAGCCTTCCGCCTCCAGAGGATTGGCGAGGCCAAGCCCGCAGACGACAAGGTCTGGACGTGCGGCGCGACAGCGATCGAGCTGCTTTTCAACGTGCTGGCCTTCGACGATCGGCGCGTCCTTCGGCAGCAGATCGAGCTCGGCGGCCATGTGACGGCGATGCAGATAGGGCGTGCCGATCTCGACGATCCGCATCGCCATTTCGCGCGCGAGAAAGCGCGCAAGCGACGGCTCGAGCTGCGAGTCCGGAAAGAGGAAAACCCGCTTGCCGGCGAGCGCGTCGCGATAATGGGCGAGAGCCTGCTCCGCGCGCGCGCGCGCCGGCGACGTTACTGCGTCGAAACGCGCCTCGGAAACGCCGAAGGCTTTCGCTGCGGCGCGCAGCCACAGCGTCGTGCCTTCAGCGCCGAGCGGAAACGGCGCCTCGATCCAGTGGGCGCCCCGCTCCTGCAGCGCATGCGCCGTATCGGCGAGGAAAGGTTGGGCGAGAAGAAACGACGTGCTGGGGCCGACCGGCGGCAGGTCAGCGGCGCGGCGCATGGGGAGGAAGCGAACAGGCGCGACGCCCAGCACGTCGAAGAGGCGGGCGAACTGGTCCTCGACGATATCGGCCAGCGCGCCGACGACCAGCAGCGAAGGTGAAGCATTTTCCGGCGCGGGCGGAAGCATGGGCACGAGAGCGGCGAGACAGGCGTCTTCGCCCTGCGTAAACGTCGTCTCAATGCCGCTGCCCGAATAGCTCAGAATGCGCACGCGCGGCGCGTGCTGTCTCGACTGGCGCGCGGCCGCCCGCGAAAGATCGATCTTGATCACTTCCGATGGGCAGGAGCCGACAAGAAACAGAAGCTTGATCTCTGGGCGTCGCGCCAGCAGCCGATCGACGACGGCGTCGAGTTCATCGTCAATGTCGGCGACGCCGGCGAGATCACGGTCTTCGAGAATGGCGGTGGCGAAGCGCGGCTCGGCGAAGATCATCACGCCCGCCGCCGACTGGATGAGATGCGCGCAGGTGCGCGAGCCGACGACGAGAAAGAACGCGTCCTGAATCTTGCGGTGCAGCCAGACGATGCCGGTCAATCCGCAGAATACTTCGCGCTGGCCGCGCTCCTGGATGACGGGCGCGGCGTCGCAGGCGCCGTTGGCGAGTCCCGAAAGGGGCGCGAGCGCATTCATAGCGCACATTCCATGTCGGCTTCTTTCCGCGCGGGCTCCTGCAGGCGCGCGGCGCGCAGCTTGAGCAGGAACTGCGTGGCGTTGACGACGTAGGCGGCGTAGGCGGCGAGCGCGAGGAACATCAGCCCGCGCGCATCGAGCCAGCCACAGGCGAGCGCGGCGAGATAGGCCGTGTGCAGCGCCAGCACCAGCATGCTGAACACGTCTTCCCAGAAAAACGCCGGCGCGAAGAGATAGCGGCCGAAGACCTCTTTCTCCCAGATGGAGCCGGTGATCATGATGGCGTAGAGCGCCAGCGTCTTGACGACGACCGACGCCGTCGCGGCGGCTTCGCCTTCTCCGGTCGCGAGATAGCGCAGCACGAGAATCAGGCTGACGAGAAAGACGAAGAACTGCGCGGGCGCGAGCACGCCCTGGACGAGGGTCCAAACCGACGCGTCGCGGCGGCGGCGCTCCTCGGCCGTATACAGCGGTCTGGCAATTTGAGGCCGGTGATCGCTCATGCCCGCTTCCTCGCGCCGCATTGTTTTTGCGAGTGATTAGCCCCGTTTGCGCGCGGTGCGCTTCACCCTTGGAGGAAGCTTAAGGCCGTTTGCCGGAAAGTGTCAACTAAAATTGACGTTATGTTTACATGACAAAACCGCTGTCCTGGTTTATGGTCCTTACAAGTAGGCGCCGGCGGGCGTCCCAGTTGGACTCGGAAAAATTTTTATCGACGCGCGACGATTGCGACGCGTCCCGGCCATTACAGCGAGACTCGGCCGGAAGGTCTTGAGCAATGCGCGCAATATCGCATGCGAGCGCCGGTTGCGGCGCGGGGCGGCCGAGAGAGGCAGCCTTCTTGCTAAGCTTTGGGCGAGTTTGTAAGCATCAACGCACAGACCGCCTGTCGGAGAATCTGGTCGAAACCGAAAGAAACTCTTTGTGAGCGACGCGCCCTCCTCCGCGACCACGACGGGATTTCTCAGCGCCGACGCACGGCTCGGCGCGCTCGATGCGCAAGGAATCGCCGGCCTTCTCGCCGCAGCCGCGGATTTGACGCTCATCGTTGACGCGAAAGGCGTCATCGTCGACGCGGCGGCCAGCGCGGAATGCAATGCGCCCGTGCGCGAATGGGTCGGTCGACCTTGGATCGATACGGTGACAATCGAGAGCCGGCCGAAAATCGAAGCGCTGCTGCGCGACGCGCAAAAGGGGACGACCCCGCGCGGGCGGCAGGTCAACCATCCGTCAGCTTCGGGTCCGGACCTCCCGGTCCGCTACACCGCCGTGCGGGCCGCAGCCGGCGGCGCGATCGTCGCGTTCGGCCGCGATCTTCGGCCGCTCGCCGCGCTGCAGCAGCGCGTCGCCGAGGCGCAACAGGAGATGGAGCGCGAATATCACCGCATCCGCAACGCCGAGAAGCGCTATCGGCTGCTGTTCCAGCTCTCCTCAGAGGCGATTCTTATCCTCGACGGCGCCGGCAGTCGGATCGCCGAAGCCAATCCCGCGGCGGTCGCGCTGGTCGGCAAAGCCCCCAAAAAAATCGTCGGCGCCGCCTTCGGCGATCTCTTCGACGAGGCGAGCCGCCGCGCCGCGCAGTCTTTCGTCACCGCGCTGCTCGTCGCGCCGCGCGTCGACAATGTCCACGCCCAGCTCGCCGAAAGCAGGGAATCGCTGCTGCTTTCTGGCGCGCTGTTTCGGCAGGACGGCGCCGCCAACATCATTGTCATACTGTCGCGGATGGGCGGCGCAACGGCGCTCTCGGGCGAAAAGACCGGCATGCTCAACGCGCTCGAGCGGATGCCGGACGCCTTTGCGTTGACCGACAGCAACCGGCGGATTCTCGCCGCCAATGCGGCTTTCGTGGATCTGGCGCAAGCGGGGTCGGAGGAACAGTTGCGCGGCGAACCGATCGAGCGCTGGATCGGGCGGCCCGGGGTCGACGCCGAGGTGCTCTTCGCCAATCTCCAGACGCATGGCGTCGTGCGCCATTTCTCGACGCTCGCGCGCGGCCAATACGGCTCCTCCGAAGATGTCGAGATCTCCGCCGTCGACGTCGCCGAGGGCGCACGCCACTATCTTGGCTTTTGCATCCGCAGCGCCGGCTGGCGCGCCGGCCGCGAGCGGCTCGGCGGCCATGAGCTGCCGCGAACCGCCGAGCAGTTCGCCGATCTTGTGGGCCGCGTGCCGCTGAAGAATCTTGTGCGCGAGACCACCGATCTCATCGAACGATTGTGCATCGAAGCCGCGCTGGAGCTGACGCATGACAATCGCGCCTCGGCGGCCGAAATGCTCGGCCTCAGCCGCCAGGGTCTCTACACCAAGCTGCGCCGCTACGGGCTTGGCGACCTCGACGACGACGAAGCGCCGGGCGACGGCGAGTGACCGCCAAGCCTGACAGTCATGTGTAAATCTACATTGACATAAATTCGCGTCAAGCATAGCGTCGCATGATGCAGACGCCGAAACCTGCCGCCGTTCTCGAGCTTCTCAAGCCCATCACATGGTTCGCGCCGATGTGGGCCTTCGCCTGCGGCATCGTATCGTCCGGCGTCTCGCCGCTCTCTCGCTGGTCCTTTGCGCTCGCCGGCGTGGTTCTCGCCGGGCCGCTGGTTTGCGCCACGAGCCAGGCCGTCAACGACTGGTATGATCGTCACGTCGACGCCATCAACGAGCCGAACCGGCCAATTCCCTCGGGGCGCATTCCCGGCCGCTGGGGCTTCTACATCGCCTGCCTCTGGACCGTATTGTCGCTCGCCGTCGCGGCGGCGCTCGGCCTTTGGGTGTTCGCCGCCGCGGTGCTCGGCCTCGTTCTCGCCTGGATCTATAGCGCGCCGCCGCTGCGACTGAAGCAGAATGGCTGGTGGGGCAATTCCGCCGTCGCGCTTTGTTACGAAGGCCTGCCCTGGTTCACCGGCGCCGCCGTGATGGCGGCCGCGCTTCCCGATTGGCGCATCATCGCGCTCGCCCTGCTCTATAGCTTCGGCGCGCACGGCATCATGACCCTGAATGACTTCAAGTCGGTCGACGGCGACCGTCGCATGGGCGTTCTGTCATTGCCGGTGCAGCTCGGCGTCAATGAAGCGGCGCGCTTCGCCTGCTACGTCATGGCGGCGCCGCAGTTCGTCGTCGTCGGACTGCTCGCCTATTGGGAGCGCCCTGTTTATGCGGCGATCGTCGCGGCGCTGCTCGCCGGACAATTCGCGCTGATGCGCAGACTTCTCGCACATCCGCGCGAACAGGCGCCCTTCTATAACGCCACCGGCACGACTCTTTACGTGCTCGGCATGCTGGTCAGCGCTTTCGCCATGCGCGGATAGGGGACATCGAATGAACGCGCCGCCGCTCGCTTGGTCCGGCATTATCCGGCTCGGACTTGTCCAAACCGCGCTCGGCGCCGTGGTCGTTCTGATGACCTCGACCATCAATCGCGTGATGGCGGTGGAACTCGCGTTGCCGGCCTTTGTGCCTGGAGCGCTGGTCGCCTCGCATTACGCGATCCAGGTTCTGCGCCCCGCCTGGGGATATGGCGCCGACGTCGGCGGGCGTCGCACGCCCTGGATTGTCGGCGGCCTCGCGGCGTTGGCGCTCGGCGGCGTCGGCGCAGCGCTCGCCACTGCGCTTGCCGCGACAAACCTCGTCGCAGGTCTGGCGCTCGCCGCCCTCGCCTTTCTTCTGGTGGGCATGGGGGCAGGCGCCGCCGGCACGTCGGTGCTCGCCATGCTGGCGACGCGCGTGGCGCCTGAGCGCCGCGCCGCCGCCGCGACGACCGTGTGGGTGATGATGATCCTCGGCTTCGCGGTGAGCGCGCCGCTCGCAGGGCACTTTCTTGACCCCTTTTCGATGCAGCGCCTCGTCGTTGTCACGGCCTGCGTCTGCTCCGTGGCCTGGTTGACGGCGACGATCGCCGTCATTGGCTTGGAGACGGACGCCCCATCGCCGGTTTCGGCGGCGCAGAGGCCGCCCTTCCGTACGGCCTTCATGCAGGTGTGGAGCGAATCGGCGGCGCGCCGGTTCACCATCTTCATCTTCGTTTCGATGCTCGCCTACAGTATGCAGGAACTGCTCGTTGAGCCCTACGCCGGCGTCGTCTTCGGCATGACTCCGGGATCGACAACGAAGCTCGCTGGCCTCCAGCACGGCGGCGTTCTATTCGGAATGATCGGCGTCGCATTCGCCGCGACCGGGATTGGCGGACCGCGTCTGGGCTCGCTGCGGATGTGGACCGTCGCCGGCTGCGCCGCGTCAGCCGCTTCGCTCATCTGCGTGGCGGCAAGCGGCTACGCCGGATTCTCACTGGCGCTGCGCGCATCTGTCTTCGCGCTCGGCATTTCAAACGGCGCTTTCGCGGTCGCCGCGATTGGTTCAATGATGGGTCTTGCGGGCGCAGGCGCGCACCAGCGCACGGGCACGCGCATGGGGCTGTGGGGCGCTGCGCAGGCCGTCGCCTTCGGCCTCGGCGGCTTTAGCGCGACGGTTCTGGTCGATCTCGCGAAACTCGCCGTCGCGACGCCGCTTGCGGCCTATTCGCTCGTTTTTGTCGGCGAAGCCCTGCTTTTCGTCGTCTCGGCCGCGCTCGCGAGCCGAGTCGCCGCGCCACGGCCCCCGCGCGCGAGCGCGCCATTGCCGCCGCATATCGCGACGGCGCAGTCCTAAAGGAGCCGCTGATGAGTGAAGACGCGCTCTTTGACGTTGCTGTCGTCGGCGGCGGACCGGCAGGCGCGACGGCCGCGCATGATCTCGCGCGGCGCGGCCGCAACGTCGCGCTCATTGACAAGGCAGGCCGCATCAAGCCGTGCGGCGGCGCCATTCCGCCCCGGCTCATCCGCGACTTCGGCATACCCGATCATCTGCTGAAAGCGCGCGTCTCCTCGGCGCGGATGATTTCCCCCAAAGGCGTCGCCGTCGACATGCCGATCAAGGGCGGCTTCGTCGGCATGGTCGACCGCTGCGAATTCGACGAATGGCTGCGCTGCCGCGCCGCCTCTTATGGCGCGACCCGCCTGACAGGCGCCTATGAGAGGATCACGCGCGACGCGGACGGCGTTGCGCGCGTGCAGTATCGCGCAAAGGGCGATGCCCAGCCGAGAACTCTGCGCGCGCGCATCGTCATCGGCGCCGACGGCGCGCTTTCGCAGGTCGGCCGCCAGGAAGTGCCCGGCGCCGATAAGACGCGCTTCGTCTTCGCCTATCATGAAGTCATCGAAACGCCGCCCGCTGAATCGAGCGACCCGGATCGCTGCGAGATTCATTATCGCGGCGCGCTCTCGCCGGATTTCTACGCCTGGATTTTCCCGCATGGCGACACGATGAGCGTCGGCACGGGAAGCGCCAACAAGGGTTTTTCACTTAAAGACTCCGTGCGCGATCTGCGAGACGGCACAGGCCTCTCCGATGCATCGACCGTGCGCCGCGAAGGCGCGCCGATTCCCTTAAAACCGCTCAAGCGCTGGGACAATGGCCGCGACGTCATTCTCGCCGGCGATGCGGCTGGCGTCGTCGCGCCCGCGTCGGGCGAAGGCATTTATTACGCCATGCTCGGCGGCCGACTTTCGGCCGACTCTGTCGAAGAATGCCTGCGCACGGGAGACGCGCGCGCGCTCTCGATGGCGCGCAAGCGTTTCATGAAGCTGCACGGGCGGGTCTTCTTCATTCTCGGGATGATGCAATATTTCTGGTATCGCAACGATCGGCTGCGCGAAGCCTTCGTCACTATCTGCAAGGATCCCGACGTTCAGCGCCTCACCTGGGAGGCCTATATGAACAAGGAGCTCGTGCGCGCGGATCCGATGGCGCATGTGCGCATCTTCTTCAAGGACCTCGCCCATCTCCTGAGGCTCGCCTCGCCATGATGGACTCGCTCGCCGCCGATCGCTGGACCCTTGTCGCTGTGGCGACCGCGATCGTCGCGCTCGTGGCGATGATCGGCGGCCTCGCGACGGACATCAGCGAATGGTACGAGGGCTTGAATTTTCCGCCCTGGCGTCCGCCAAACTGGCTGTTCGGCCCGGCCTGGACGCTGATCTTTTTGCTGACCGCGGCGAGCGGCGTTCTCGCCTGGGAGCAGGCGCCGGACGATGGGGCGCGGGTGCGGCTTTTGGCGCTCTTTGCGATCAACGCCGTGCTGAACATCGCCTGGAGCCCGCTGTTCTTCAAGCTGCGGCGGCCCGACTGGGCGCTCGTCGAACTCGTTTTCCTGTGGCTGTCGGTCCTGTCGCTCGTCATCGCCGTCGGCGCGATCTCGACCTTCGCAGCGGCATTGCTGCTGCCCTATCTCGCCTGGGTCAGCTTCGCGGGCTGTCTCAACTGGCGCATGGTCGAACTGAACAAGCCCTTCGCAACCTATTGGCCCAAGGCCAAACGCCCGGCGGAACGCGCATGAGCGCCTTCGTGGCAGACCCGCAACTCATCGACTGGATCTTGATCCTCGTGGCGCTCGAAGCCATCGGCATTCTTGGTCTGCGAACACTCACCCGGCGCGGGCCGCCGCCAGCCGGCTTTCTCTGCAATCTTCTAGCTGGGGCGGCTCTGCTCGTCGCGCTGCGCTGCGCCCTCGCGGGCGCGCCGGGGCTGGCGATCGCCGCAAGTCTCGCTATGGCCTTCCTGGCGCATCTCGCCGATCTCGCGCTTCGGTGGGAGCCGCGCAAGATTCAGTCGACGATCGGGAACGTGACGGCCAGCGCCCAGGCGAGTCCGAAGGCTGCGCCGAGCGCGCCGACGCGGGGATCGCGGGTGCGCGCATAGAGCCATCTCCCGACGAGGCCATAGACCGTCAGCAGAATGACGATGACGATGGCGATAATGACGAGGAAGAACAGCCGCCTTGGATTCAGCGCCACCGCGATCGCAAGTGAGGCGATGAAGCAGAACTTGCTGAAGAGATAGCCGCCCGGCGCGGCGCCAGGGCCGCGCGTCAGCCATTCGTCCGCGAGAAAATAGAGCGCGCAACCGATAAACATTATTGGGACAAGCGGCGCGCGAACGCCGGTCGGCAGGTAAGAGATGACATAGGCGTCGAGCGGCAGGCCGAGAACGAGCGTGTACATAGCGGCAAGCGCCGCCGCCGCCACAAGCAGAGGCCTCCATCGCGGCGGCCGAAAGACGGGCAAGCCGCCCTGTGCGAGCCACAGGCCGGCAAATATCAGGACGCCGTAGACCGCGAGATGAGCCACGAGATAATCGCCGAGCAGGATCGGCAGGAAATTCGTCGGCGCCTTCCATAAGATAAGCGGCGTCAGCAATGCAGGCGCTATCGCGATGGGCGCCAAGCGCCGCCATGGCAGCCCTGCGCCAAGCGGAATCGGCGAGACCCGCGGTAGCAAATGCGCGAGCGGCCACATCAAGGCGACGAGGCCCGCAAACAGCAGCGCGAGCCAGGGACCGCGGGCGTCGATATAGCCGGCCTCGCTTCTCCCGAAGACGGCGTTCATCCAATTGAGCGTCTCGGTCATCGCGTCGCGACTGTAGAGAACGCCGATATGTTCGACGCCCCGCGCGATCACCAGCCGGCGCCCCGTTCCACGCGCGATGTCGCCATAGGTGGCGCCCGCCTGCGCGGGCGCGTCAGCCGACTGCGAAACGACGCGCGCGCCGGCGTCGATCAGCCGTTGCGACTCCCATGCGCCGTCGATGATGATGAGATTTTTTGGCTGGTCGCGCGTGACGCCCTCGCCAAAGAAGGACAGCGCTGCGACCGCGGCGATCTGCGGATCGCGGATCGCGTGACGCACGACGAGATCCGTGGCCATCGAATGGCCGACAAGCGCGACCCGCCCATCGGACCAGGGCTGACGCTGCGCGAAGCGCACGACCTCGTCGATGTCTTTGAGGAGCGCCGCCGTACTGGTTTCGAGTTTGGCGAGTCCGCCCGGCATCGGCGTCGGATTTCGGCCATGCCCGGAGAAGTCGAAGGTGACCGCCACATAGCCGTTTCGCGCGAGCGTCGTTGCGATCGGCGCCATCAATTGCTGCGAGCCGGAAAAGCCGTGGGCGATCACAATCGCCGGCGCCGGCGGACTGTCGAACTTGCGCATCACCGTGACAGGGATGTCGCCGATGTGAAGACGTTCGATCACCAGACCGGCTTCGGACTCCCATAAACCGTGAAGCGAGAGCGTAACGGCGCTGAATGCGACCAGCGCAAAAAAAATTGAGCGCATCTTTTTCATTGTGCTGCCCTGCTCGATGTCGCAGCGAACGGATTCTAAAGCCCATTGCCGGGCTCTCGCATGTGTCCGTGCTGCATGACACAACCGAGCTTAACGCAAAGCTATCGTCAATTAAGCTTTACTATCGCGTTTTTGTGCGTTTGAATGCTTTCATTCGGGCGATGACCTGCCATGGCTCGAATGGCGCACTCAGGAAACGTTAAAAAACTCTTCATTGTCATAATAATAGAGGCGAGGCCGCTCGCCCGAAAAACCGGATGGCCGTCAAGATGTAGCGCTTGAAATGTCCGTTCGGAAGGTCGGAACGCAACCAACGATGATTTCGGGGCATGGGCGCCGGCGGGCCATCGCCGTGGCGACCGGCTCGGGAGGCCATACGATGACCGATCTAGGCGAATTCGATCCCGCTTCCGCCCGACGCGCGATCCCTCGCGCGACTCCCTGCCCGAATGAATTTCAAGACTGGCCCGAGCCTGACGTCATCGTTCGATCCGACCTCCAGGCCCGGCAGGCGCGACTCGCCTGCGTGATCCTCGACGACATCGTTCCGCGTCTCCAGCTGATGCACCACGCGCTGCTGGCGCATGAACCGGAGAAGGCGTTTCAAACCGAGGAGATCGAAACCTTCGGCGCGCTGTTGACGCGCGACGACGGCGATGAATCATCGGCGTTCTTCGACAAGATGCGGGCCAAAGGCCATTCGCTTGAAACGCTTTTCGTCGGCCTTCTCGCCGAAGCGGCGCGTCACCTCGGCGTTCTATGGGAAGAGGACCGCTGCGATTTCGTCGACGTCACGCTCGGCGTCGCACGCATGCAGAAGCTGATGTGCCGCTTCGGCGGCGTCGAGGAATCGGCGGCGTGCGATCCGCGCCAGCGCGCGCTGCTCGCGACGCTTCCCGGTGAAAAGCACGTCTTCGGCGTTGACATGGTCGCGGTGTTCATGCGCAACGCCTCCTGGGACGTACGCGTCGAGAGGGACCTCGACGCCGACGGCGTCGCCGGCGTTTCGGCGCGCGGTTGGTTTGGCGTCTTCGGAATAACGCTGAGCGCCGAGTCGGAGTTGGAGACGCTGGCGCGCACCATTCGGGCGGTGCGCGAATCCTCCGCGAACGCCGATGTCGGCGTGATGGTCGGGGGGCCCCTCTTCAAACGCAATCCCAATCTCGTTGCGCAGGTCGGCGCGGACGCCACCGCGTCTGATGCGGCGACAGCGACCATTCTGGCGAAAAAGCTGGTCCTGCGTCAGCCGTGCGCGTCGGCGCGCCACGCTACGGAACGCCGCCTCTAGTTTCGCTGCCGGAGTTGACCGCCAAGCGATCGAGGCAAGACGGGGCGGCGCGCCAGTCGAGCATCCACTCTTCGAAGATCCGAAACGTCTCGACGGCGGCGTATGTTGCGCTGGCGCGTTGCACCCCAGGCGCGAGCGTCTCGACGCGCGCCAGCAAGCTTGGCCAGACCGCGGGCCGTGATGGGCCGCCGAGAAAAAACCGGCGCGCCTCGCCAACGACCGGCGCCAGCGCTTCGGCGATCAGCGCGCCGCCAAGCGCAGAGCCCTCGACGACATAGAGCGCGCCGAGCGCGCAAGCCTCGCTCGAAGGCGCACGCAGCGCCGCACATCGCGGCAAGCGCGAAACATCGAAGCGCTTGATGCCGAGCGCGGCGAGATCCAATGCAATAAGCTCAGCGCGCGAACTCGCGATAAAGCCGAGCTTCTGCATGGCGCTTGCGTGAGTATCCTCGAAGGCTAGGTGAAAACCATAGAGCCGCATCAGCAATTCACGGTAATCGCCAAGACCGATGGCGCCGCGCGCCGCCGCCGAAAGTCCGGGATGCCGATGCAAGCGCTGATGCGTCTCTCGCGTTGCGGCGCGAAGCTCCTCGCGAACGGAAACGCACCTGGTCATTTTTTTCCGCCGTAGCTTTTCGAAGGCGAGCGCCCGCCCGCGTCCGAAGCGCCGCCGATCGAAATCTGTTCGAGCACTTCCGCGGCGCGAGCGACCGACGCCCGAACGCTCTCGAGCGTGTCGGGAATGCTGGCGGTGTCCAAACCGTCCGCGATCTCCAACGCGGCGAGCTGCGCATTGTCGATAATGCTCGACATCACATTCTCAACGGCGAGCGTGGCGCTCGAGTCGATGCGGCGCATCAGCCGCCGTTGGCTCAAGAGGAGATTGTCGCGAAAATTCCGGCGCGCCGCCTCCGCCGACCTCCGCTCGGCAAGGTCGGTGAAGAGAATGACATAGCCCAATATACGGTCGCGCGACGCCAGCACGGGATCGGCGCGCACGGCGATCGGTCGTGCGCCGCCAATACGATCAACGAGCATCGCTTCGCCGCGCCAGGGCGCGCCGCTGTCGCGCAGCGCGCGCAATTTTTTCTCCGCCTCTTCCGGATCGGCGAAATGGGCGCTCAATTCATCAAGATGACGAAGCGGTCGCTGCAACCCCAGAAGCAGGTTGAAGGCTGAGTTTGCTTCGAGCACGGCGCCGTCGGCGCCGGCGACGACGATCTGCTGGCTCGAGGAATGCACTTGGCGCAGGACATGTTCGAGCTGATCTTGCGCGACGAGAATCCGCAAAGAACGAAACTGGACGACGACATCGGTGACGCTCTCGCCGATCAATCGCGCCGCGGCCCGATCCGCGGCGGTCCAGGGGTCAGAAGTGCCTTCGACGACCTGATGCCATTGGGCGAAGGAGCGGCGCGGCGAAAGCTCGTTTGGGTCGTCCCCGTCGGACGGCGCTTTGAAGGGATTGCCGCCCCAGGTCACCGTTCGCACGCGCTCCTTGCGAAACCAGATCAGCAACTCGCCAGGTTCGCTGGAAATGCGCGTCGCGATGACTCCGCTGGCGACGCCAGTTAACGGCGCGAAGGCGGGCTCTTGCGAAGAGAGGGCGGATGTTACGAAGACGCCGTCGTTGAGGCGCGTTTGCAGCCACTGGCCAAGAGCGCGGATTTCTTCGGACCCTGGGACATCGCCGACGGTTTGCATCTTGCCTTCAAACAGCAGCGCCGCGCCGCTGGCGTTGAGCGGCAGCAACAGGGAACGCGCTCCGTCGAACAGCGCGCCGCGCCAGTCGCCCTCGCGCGTCACGCTTTCGATCATGCGCTGCTCCAGGCGGCGCACGGAAAGGTCGGCTTGGCCCTGTGCGAAACTCTCCAGCGCGGCGATGCGCGTCCCCATGACCTCAGCCAGCAATTCGCAGACGGCGCGCATTTCGAAGTGGATAAGACGTGACGAATAATGATGACAGGAGATCAAGCCCCACAGTTCTCCGCCAACCATGAGCGACACGACAAGCGTACCGGCCACGCCCATGTTTTTCAGATATTGAAGATGGATGGGCGACACGCTGCGCAGGAAGCACATCGACATGTCAAGCTCTTCGCCTGTGAGCGGCGAAAGTCGCGGCTCGAGCGCCGACGGCGTGTAGTCCACGTCTGCGAGCAGCCGCACGCGGTTGCGTTCGTAAAGACGTCGGGCGATCTGAGGAATGTCCGAGGCAGGATAGCGATTGCCGAAAAAAGCTTCGAGCTCGGGGCGCTTCGTCTCCGAGAAGACCTCGCCATGCCCTTCGTCGTCGAAGCGATAGATCATGACACGGTCATAGCCGGTCAAGTCGCGAAACATCCCGGCGCATGAGTCGCAAAGCCCACGCAAAGTCGAAGATGAGAGAATGGCGTCCACGCCCCGCTGAATAGCGATCGTATAGTCGACGGGGGGACCGGCATATTCCAGTTCGACGATGAGGCCGCCGTGCGGCGCACGATGCAAGAGCGCGTTGAGAGGCTCTCCCCGGACGCCGGCGGCGCATCGCAGGGCCACGGGGATGGCGTCGACGGGCCGGTCAAGGTAAAGGCGGCTGCGGTTCCAGAGGTCGCCGCCAAGCTTGCGCAGATGCGCGCCGCGCAAGGATTGGGGGTAGCCAAGAAACGCCGCTGCGTTGCCGCTCTGCTGCACGATGACGCCGTCCGACTCGCGAACCGCCAGAAGCGCGCCATGCGGCTGAATCGACCCGGCGAAATGAATCTGCTCGCGTTCGCAGTTCGAAAGATTCGCCTGACCAAAGGCTGGCGAGGCGGCGGGATCGAGGGTCACGGCTTAGCTTCCCCTGCCTGCGAATGGAATGGCTTTTGTAACTTATTCTCGTTGGTATTTCTTTAGTTTCGCATGCAGGCTCTGCCGACTCAAACCCAAATGGCGGGCGGCGACCGTGCGATTGCCGCGAAACCGTTCGAGCGCACGCGCAATGGCTTTGCGCTCGATCGTTTCCGTGGTCATCTTGACGATCTGCTCCAGCGTTCGATTGTCAAAATCGTCCACCGCAACGGATGCATCGGCGACCGCTCTTGGCGGAGCCTCTGCGGTCGCACGGCGATGACCAGAATCGCGTATGAGCAGCCCGAAGTAGCTCGGCTGTGAGGCGTCGTTTCCGATAGCGGAAACCTCGACGCTGATCGATTGGCCAAGCTCTCCGTCAATCGTGGTCTGAAAGCGCCGCACTTCGCCGTGTTTTTGAACGAGCGCAATCACCAGATTGGCGTCGGCGCCGGGGCTTGAGAGCCATCGCGTCAATTTGCGGCCGATCGCCGTCGCTTCCGAGCCGATCTGCACGAGATCTAGGAATGCGTCATTTGCGGCCTGTACGACGCCGTCGCGGTCGACGACGACAAAGCCGTCAGGCATCCGATCGACGAAAGTTCTCATCGAGAAGCCATCGGCCCTGTCAGCTGCGCCCGGATCACGCATCGGCGTCAGCTGGCAAAGATAAAGCGCGCCCGACTCCGCATTCATCAAGGACGCGCGCAGGCTCCATAGTTCGCCGAACGGCGTCGCGCGCAGCACGACGCCAGGCGCGCGGCCTTCTTCGCGGGTCTTCGCCAGCATTTCGTCGAGGACGCGCCGGTGGCGATCGTCGAGTCGCGCCAAGAAGGGCGCACCGGGGGCGAGATCAAGATTCTTGGTTGCGCAAAGATTGGCTTCGACGACGCGCAGATCGGAGACGCTGACCAGAACCACAGCCTCGCTCGTCGCATCAAACAGCATGCGATAGCGCGTCTCGATTTCGCGCATTTTCCAGTAGTCTCGCTCGCGCGCTTCCTGGGCGAGCTGAAGACGCGACTGCAATTCGCCGATCGCTTCGAGACTGCGTCCGATCGCGACAAAACCCGCCTTCTTGCCAAGACTGAAGGTCGTATATTCCATCGCCAGTTCGCGGCCGCTCGGAAACCGCTGACGCACCTGAAAACAGGAGGAGTCGCCGCCCAAGCGCACATCCTCGATCTTCTGCAGCGCGCCGTCGTCGATCGCCGGCTCCATCATCTCGCCCCAGCGCCGGCCGAGCCACGCGTCGAGCGGCTCCTTCGCCAGTGATTTCGCTCGCACGACATTCTGGATGACGCCGTCTTTGTCGAGCGTCAGCGTCAGATCGGGGCGGGTATTGGACCTATCGGGCATAGCCGATCCCCAACGGGCCGACGGCAGGGAACGCCAGGACGTCCCATAGCCCCTCAAGGCGTCCGGCGTTGACGCCAGCAGACATGAACAGACCCCCGGTTTCATTCAGCCCACATCAGAGAATGGAGCCTGTTGGTGAAAATTGCTACGCCACAGCCGTCAATTTGTGCCGATTAATTGACTAAATCTGTCACGCGAGCTTGCGCGGAGTGGCTAAAGGTGTCAATTTAAAATGACACATGGCGTGTAAGTTTACTTCGCGCCAAGCCGAGAGGACCGTGCATGTCGCCGCTTCCGGTCAAGCTTTCCCGAACAACGACGCGCGCGATAGAGGCGCGCCGCACGCAAGCTGAAGGCGCGCTCGCGGCGCAGAATTTCTCGCCGCCCGACTCGCTCGCGCCATTTCCCTTCACCGCGATCGTCGGCCAGGACGACATGAAGCTCGCCTTCGTGATCGCCGCGATCGATCCGTCTGTCGGCGGCGTGCTCGTCTTTGGCGATCGCGGGACGGGAAAATCGACGGCGGTGCGCGCGCTGGCGCGCCTGCTGCCGCCCATGCGTTCGGTCGTCGGCTGCGCCTATAATTGCGATCCCGCAGCGACCGCCGCGCTTTGCGACGGCTGTAAAAAACGCGCCGCGCAGGGCGGGCTCAAAACGACGCTGCGCGCCGCGCCGGTCGTCGATCTGCCTCTCGGCGCCACGGAGGATCGCGTCGTCGGCGCGCTCGATCTCGAACGGGCGCTGACGCAGGGCGAGAAGTCTTTCGAGCCCGGCCTGCTCGCCAAGGCCAACCGTGGCTTTCTCTATATCGACGAAGCCAATCTTCTCGAGGATCATCTCGTCGACCTCTTGCTCGACGTCGCCGCGTCCGGCGAAAATGTCGTCGAACGCGAGGGATTGAGCGTGCGCCATCCGGCGCGCTTCGTGCTGATCGGCAGCGGCAACCCCGAAGAGGGCGAGCTGCGTCCGCAGCTCCTCGACCGCTTCGGCCTCGCCGTCGACGTGAAGACGCCGACCGACATCCCGGTTCGGATAGAAGTCGTGCGCCGGCGCGACGCATTCGAGCGCGATCCGGCGCGCTTCGCCAAGGCCTGGTCGGTCGAAGAGCACAAGCTGCGACGCAGGATTGCGACGGGGCGCGAACGCCTCGGCGCAGTCCAGGCGCCGGACGAAGCGCTGGAGAAGGCCGCAAGGCTGTGCGTCGCGCTCGGAGCCGATGGCCTGCGCGGGGAACTGACGCTGTTGCGCGCCGCCCGCGCGCTCGCGAGTTTTGAGGGCGTGGAGCGCGTCGGCGACGCGCAGCTGCGGCGCGTCGCGCCCTTCGCGCTCGGCCACCGGCTGCGGCGCAATCCGCTCGACGATATCGGCTCGGCGACGCGCGTCGCGCGCGCCATCGAGGAGATTTTCAGCGCATGAGCGGCGACGGCGAGGCCGCCGCCTGGGCGCGCGCGAGCCACGCCGCCGCGTTGTTTGCGGTCGACCCTTTGGGTTCCGGCGTGTCGCTGCGCGCGCCGCCGGGGCCGGCGCGCGACGCCTGGCTCGCCCTGCTGCGCGACTATCTCCCGAGCGGCGCGCCGATGCGCCGCGCGCCGCTCGCCATCTCCGACGACCGCCTGCTGGGCGGACTGGATCTTCCCGCCACGTTGCGCGCGGGACGGCCCGTCGCCGAAACCGGCCTGCTTGCGCAAGCGGACGGCGGCGTCCTCTTGCTGACCATGGCGGAGCGCCTCGGCGGCGCGACGGCGGCGCGGATCGCCGCAGCGCTCGACGCCGGGGAGATCGAACTCGCGCGCGACGGACTTTCGGCCCGCCAGCAAGCGCGCATCGGGGTCGTCGCCCTCGATGAAGGCCATGACGATGACGAGCGGCCGCCGACGGCGCTGCTCGACCGCCTGGCTTTCCATCTCGACCTCGCCGAGGTGAGCCATCGCGCCGCCGTCAAAGCGCGCTGCACAAGCGCCGCGGAAGTCGCGGCGGCGCGCGCGCGACTCCCGTCGGTCATCGCGCCTACAAAGGCGATCGAAGCGCTCGTCGCCGCCGCCGCGCGGCTCGGCATCGACTCCTTGCGCGCGCCGCTGCTGGCGCTGCGCGTCGCCCGCGCGTCTTGCGCCCTCCGCGGCGCCGATGTGATCGACGACGAAGACCTCGCGGTCGCCGCCTGCCTGGCGCTGGCGCCGCGCGCGACATGCGCGCCGCCGATCGAAGAGAGCGAAGTCCCTCCCGAAGAGGCGGGTGACGAGCCCGGCCCAGCGAAAAATGACGCCGACCCCAAGAATGACAATGCGCAGCCGCGCGAAGCGCCGGCGCCCGACGATCTCGTGGTCGCCGCCGCCCGCTCCGCCATTCCGGCTGATGTCTTGGCGCGGCTCGCCACCACCGCACGAACCCGCGCGCCCGCCGCGCGCGGCGGAAAGTCCGGCGCCGCTCTCGTCTCCGCTCGGCGCGGCCGGCCGCTGGGCGCAAGGCGCGGCGCGCTGCGCGAGGGGCGCCTCTGCCTCATCGAAACCTTGCGGGCCGCCGCGCCCTGGCAACCGCTGCGGCGCGCGCATGCGGCTGACGACGCCGGGCTCGCCGTGCGCGTGCGCGCCGACGATTTTCGCGTCACGCGTTTCCGCGAGCGTCGCGAAACCACCGCCATCTTTGTCGTGGACGCCTCGGGCTCCTCCGCCATGCAGCGTCTCGGCGAGGTGAAGGGCGCGATCGAATTGCTGCTCGCCGATTGCTATGTGCGGCGCGATAGCGTCGCCCTCGTCGCCTTCCGCGGCAAGAGCGCGGAAATCCTGCTGCCGCCGACACGTTCGCTGGCGCGCGCCAAGCGGCTGCTCGCGGCGCTGCCGGGCGGCGGCGGCACGCCGCTGGCGCTTGGGCTCGACGCCGCCGGCGCGCTGGCGGAAAGCGTCAGGCGCAAGGGCCAGACGCCGCTTCTGATCCTGCTGACCGACGGGCGCGGCAATATCGACCGCAAGGGCGCGCCCGATCGCGCCAAAGCGCTCGACGACGCGCTCGACGCGGCGCGGCGTTTACGCGCGCCTGGCCTCGCGGCGCTCGCCATCGACTCGTCGCCTGCAGCCGCGGCGCGCGCAGACGCCCCGACGCGCAAAATCGCCGAGGCGATGAACGGCCGCTATCTCAAAATGCCCTTCGCCGACGCGGCGACTCTATCGCAGGCGGTACGCGCGGCCGCGCCGGCGCCGTGATCCTCCCGCATCTCTTCGCGCCCGTCGCGCGGCTCACTCTCGAGCGGGACGGCGCCGATTGGCCGAACCGGCATGCCAGCCGCATGATCGAAGCCGGCGGCGTCTGCTGGCACGTGCAGCTCATGGGCGAGGGTCCGTCGCTGCTTCTCTTGCATGGCGCGGGCGCGTCGGCGCACTCCTACCGCGACCTCGCGCCGCTGCTTGCGTCACGTTTTCGCGTCATCGCCCCCGACCTTCCCGGCCACGGCTTCTCGACATCGCCGGGCGCGACTACGCAATCGCTGCCCGGCATGGCGAAAGCGCTCGCGGCCCTGCTGCGCGCGCTCGGCGCCCTGCCGGAGATCGTCGTCGGCCATTCCGCCGGCGCCGCCGTGTCGGCGCGCCTCGAACTCGACAAGGCGATCGCGCCGCACCTGATCGTCGCGCTCAACGGCGCGTTCACGCCTTTCGGCGGCGTCGCCAGCCACGTGCTGCCGTCGCTCGCCAAGGCGCTGTTCCTCAACCCTTTCGCGCCGCGCTATTTCGCCTGGTCGGCGGACCGCGCCGCGGTGGCGCGACTTCTCGCCGGCACCGGCTCGACGCTCGACGCGCGCGGCGTCGATCTTTACGCGAGGTTGATGCGCAATCCGGCGCATGTCGAAGGCGCGCTCGCCATGATGGCGCATTGGGATTTGCATGCGCTCAATCGCGACCTGCCGCGCCTCTCGACGCCGCTTGCCCTGATCGTCGCCGCCAATGACCGCACCGTGCGGCCGCAGAGCGCACGCAACATCGCCGCGCGCCTGTCGACGTCACGCGTCCAGGAAGTCGGCGGCCTTGGCCATTTGGCGCATGAGGAAGCCCCCGACCTGCACGCGAAGTTGATTTTTGACCTCTGGGACGCCGCGCAGCGCCGTCACTGCGAAGAACCGGCCACCGTCACGCCCTGAGGCGATCAGTCGCGCGTTTCATAACGCCCTGAAATGTCAATCTCCGTTGCAAAACGTCAAGTATGATTTACGATCAGTGCAATTGACAAACGTCGGAAAGGGAAAGCATGCGCATCCTTTTCATTCATCCGAATTATCATTCCGGCGGCGCCGAGATCGCCGGCAATTGGCCGCCGGCCTGGGTGGCCTATCTTTCCGGCGCGCTCAAGAAGGCCGGCTACGCCGACATCAAATTCATCGACGCGATGACCTTCGACATCGGCGATGAGGATTTGCGCAGAGAGATCGTCGACTATGCGCCCGATATCGTCGGCGTGACCTCGATCACGCCGTCGATCTACAAGGCGGAGCGCGTGCTGCAGATCGCGAAGGAGGCCGCGCCCGGGGCCATCGCCGTGCTCGGCGGCGTCCATGCGACGTTCATGTACGGTCAGGTGCTCGCCGAGGCGCCGTGGATCGACGCGATCGTGCGCGGCGAAGGCGAGGAGATCATCGTCGATCTTGTGCGGACGATCGACGAAGGCGGCTGGCCTGCAAAACGCGACGCCATCAAGGGCATCGCCTATGCACAGGACGGCAAGGCGGTCGCGACCGCCGCAGCGCCAACGGTGAAGGACATCGATTCCATCGTCGCCGACTGGAGCCTGCTGAATTGGGACAAATACAGTTACATCCCGCTCGGCGTGAAGGTCGCCATTCCCAATATGGCGCGTGGCTGTCCCTTTACCTGCAGCTTCTGCAGCCAGTGGAAGTTCTGGCGGGATTACCGCATTCGCGATCCGAAGAAAGTCGTCGATGAGATCGAGACGCTGATGCGCGATCACGGCGTCGGCTTCTTCATCCTCGCCGACGAGGAGCCGACGATCAACAAGAAGAAATTCGTCGCCTTCTGTCAGGAGCTGATCGACCGCAAGCTCAATATTCTCTGGGGCATCAACACCCGCGTCACCGACATTTTGCGCGATGAAGCGCTCCTGCCGTTCTACCGCAAAGCGGGATTGATCCATGTTTCGCTCGGCACCGAGGCGGCGGCGCAACTAAAGCTCGATCTCTTCAACAAGGAGACGACCGTCGCACAGAACAAGAAGGCGATCGAGCTGCTGCGGAGCGCCGGCATCGTCGTCGAGGCGCAATTCATCGTCGGACTCGAAAACGAGACGGCGGAAACGCTGGAAGAAACCTATCAGATGGCGCGGGACTGGAAGCCGGACCTCGCCAACTGGTCGATGTACACGCCCTGGCCGTTCTCTGATCTCTTCAAGGAGCTCGGCGACAAGGTCGAGATCTTCGATTATGAAAAATACAATTTCGTCACGCCGATCATCAAACCGCAGGCGATGGACCGCGGCGAACTGCTCGACCGGGTGATGAACAATTATCGTCGCTTCTACATGAAGAAGGCGCTGTTCTCCTATCCATGGGCCGGCAGCGGACAGCGACGACGCTATCTCCTCGGCTGCCTCAAGGCCTTCCTCAAGGCCGGCTTTGAGCGAAAATTCTATGATCTCGGCAAAGTCGACTATTGGGGGCCGCAGTCGCGCTCCAAAGTGAAGTTCAACTTCGACGCGACGCGCCGGCGCGCCGCCGACGAGGATGTCGAGTGGCAGGTCACGCATAAGCGCCCCGCCAGCACGATGCATGAGGCGGCGCAGGCCATGGCCTGCGGCGGCGGCAAGGAACAGCTCGTCGAGCAGGCGGACGACGCGCCGTTCGAGCCGGCCATCATGCGCGATTCCGCGACGCCGCATGAGCATCGCGCGCGCTGAAGGCGCGACGGCGCGCCTCGGTCTGATCGGACCGAACGCCATCACGCAAATGGCGGCGGCGCTGTCCGACGCATGCGGCGCGCCGCTGCGCCGCGACATTTTTGAAGACGCGGGACTTGCGCGCTATCTCTGCGCGCCGCCGACGCATATGACCCCCGAAGACGACGTCGCGCGGCTGCATCGGGCGGCGATCGACCGTCTCGGCGAAGCGAAAGCCGCGGAGGTTTCGCGCGAGGCGGGACGGCGCACCGGAGATTATCTCCTCGCCAACCGCATTCCCATATTCGTCCAAGGCGCTTTAAAAATCCTGCCGCGTCCGCTTGCGGCGCGGATTCTCGTCGCGGCGATTGCGCGCCATGCCTGGACGTTTTCAGGAAGCGGCGAGTTCTCCTATGATTTCGCGCCGCATCTGCGTTTGCGCGTCGCCCGGTCGCCGATCTGCAAGGGGCTTTGCACAGAGGCGCCGGCCTGCGCCTATTTCGCCGCGACTTTTGAGCGTGTGTTCGCGGAAATGCTCGGGCCTTCGCTGAGCGTCACGGAAACAGAATGCGCGGCGATGGGCGCCGCGGCCTGCGTCTTCGAGGTGCGCTGGTAAGCGCGCCGTTACGCGCGGAGCAATCCATGAGCTCGCGCTCCGCCCTCGATTGCTTTGTCGCTTGCGCTCTTCGCAATCACGGCGCGCGTCTAGCTTCCGGCTGGAACGAGCCAGTCTTCGGCTGGCGCATAGCCTTCGCCCACCGCTTTGCGATAATGCATCGTGAAGCCGCTGATCGCTTTGCGCAAAGCATCGCCTGGCGTATCCGCCTCCGACGCGCAGCTCCAAAAGGGGCTCGGCTGGCGCGGCGTCTTGATCGCGTGGCTCAAGCGATAGGCCGTGCGCGAACCCCAGGTCCGGCGCAATCGAATGGTGACGACGGTCTCGAGCGTCCCGATCCGGATCATATAGGCGCCTTCGTCGTCTCGCCTTTGAACGACGCTGACGCAATCATCTTGCAGCGCGCTTTCCACTGTGCACACGGCGTCATCCTCCCTGCTTTGCGCCCAGCGAAACGAAAGCAAAGCTGCAAACTGCCGGTATTGAGACGTGCGCGACCATCCTTGTCAAAAATGGCCAAAAAGCGCCCGGCCGATGTGGCCGTCGGCCGGGCGAAAGCCGACGGTCAGCGCGCGGCCTTGCCGCCGAGCTCGGGGAAGTCCTGCAACATGCTCTGACCGTAAAGCGGCTTGCTCACGCCCTGATGACAGGTGCCGCAATTGGCCTTCGGGCTGTCGCCGAGCGGGCCTAACCGATTGGCGGGATAGAGTGATTTCAGCGTTTCAAGATAGACGGCGTTCACCTCGCGCATCATCTGCAAGCCGTTCCAGGCGGCCGTGCGCTGCGGCGCGCTCTGGGACCAGTCCAGGAATGCGCGGCTATTGTGACAGAAGGTGCAATTAACGCCGAGCGCTTGTGACATGTGCATCATCAGCGCGTAGCTCTGCTCCGTCTGCTGGATGGAGGCGCCCTGCGTGGTCGGCAACGGAGTCTTGCCCACGACGCGAATATTATCGTCGCCGAGCAGATGCGGCGTAAACGGATCGACGGGAAGCGCCGTCGTTCCATTCGATGTCGATGGATGGCCGAAACCATAGTTATGCGCCGCCATGCCGCCAGCGTGCCGCGCGCCCGGATTTTCGTACCAGACGTTTTTGGGCACAGGCTGGCCGCGATGACAGGTGTAGCAGGTCACGCCGACATCGCCGACATGCGACGTCCATTCCTTGTTGATGTCACGCGTCATTGCAATCATGCGCCGGGCGACGATCTTGGTGTAAATCCCGTCGTCGGCGAGATCGTCGGTGTGGCAATAGGCGCAGCCCTGGTCGGGCGACACCCATTGCGTGATGGCGACCATCAGACGGTTGAACTCATCCGTGCTGAGGTCGGTCAGCACTTTCACGTTCTTGTAGGCGCTGGTCGCGCGCTCGCCCGAGGGCGACGCCTTATCGATCGGCGCCGGCAAAGCGTTGGCCGCTTCCAGAATGCGCTTGTTCTGGGCGCTGATGAGCTGCTCCTGGCCCGTGCCGCGGTAACCGGTTTGTGTGCTGATGATCGGCGGGCGAACCCATCCGGGGGTGAACAGCATGGCGACCGTGAGCAGCGTCGCCACGACGATGCCGAGGAGAGAGAAAGCCAGTCTCATGGCGCGCCTCCCGTGGTGAGCGCAGGATCGACGACCGGCGCGAAGACATGCGGATATTCCGGCGCAATGCCATGCAGCACGCCCCAGAGATACCAATTGTCGACGACGGTGCCGGTCAGGAGAATGCCAATGCCGCCGCTCAATGGGCACAGCACGGCGAACCACCAGGCCCAGCGGTGGATCGACTCCATCGTTGCGTTGAAGCCCATCGTCCAGCGCCAGAACAGCGCCGCACGCTCCGACGCGGTGCCGCGATCGATGATCTGCTCGATCTCGCGCTCGCCGCCGAAGCGCCCGACCGCCAGAATCGTCGCGCCATGCATGGCGAACAGCAGCGCCGATCCATAGAGGAAGACGATCGAGAGCATGTGAAATGGATTGTAGAAGAGATTGCCGTAGCGGATGGAAAAGGCCGCGGTCCAATCCAGATGCGGGAAAATGCCGAACGGCACCGCCTCACTCCAGCTGCCCATCAGCAGCGGACGAATGAAGCCCAGCACCAGATAGAGCCAGATCGCCGAAAGAAAGGCCCATGCCGTATGCGTGCCGAGACCCAAGGCGCGCGCCCGGCGATACATGCGCCACCACCACAGCAACACGGATGACGTCAGGAAGAAGCCGGCGAACAGCCACCAGCCGCCTTCGCTGAGCGGCGGAAAGATCTTGATTCCGTATTGCGGCTTGGGCGGCTCGAGCGCCAGCCACGGCAATTGCCGCACGAACTGCACCGGATCCCAATTCACCGACGCCCACATGTTGAGGCCGATGATTTCGAAGGCGATGAATCCGAAGACAAGCGACAGCGTGCCGAGATAGCCGAGATAGATCGGCCCGATCTGCGCATTGCCGATGCGTCCGAGAAGATGGGAAAACGTCGCCCAACTCGTTCGCTTCATTCCGGGAACGGGAACGCCGGGGTGCGGCGCATCGGCGCGGACCTGAACCTGCGTAAAGATGTTCTGATAATAGGCCACGGTTCGTCTCCCTACGCGTTAGCGCCAGACGGGAAGATTGAGCCACCAGTTCCACCACTCGGGCCAGCCGCGTGTCCAGAACGGGCCGCTGATGATCATGCACACCGCGCTCCAGAATGCGGAGGACACCGCCAGGAACAGGCCGAGCCGATGAATGCCGAGCGTGCCGATGGAGTAGCCGATCGAGTCGCGGAAGAATGTGTCTTCGTGTTCGGGCGTCTTCACGGCCTCGCCCTTGCCGGGATTGGTCGCTGATAGCACCAGCGCGCCGTGCAGCGACAAGGCGAAACATGTCGTAAAGAAGAACGACACCGCGATCATATGCGCGGGATTGTAGTGGAAATGCAGATATTGGTAGCCGGTGTTCGACACCCAATCGAGATGACTGATGATGCCGTAGGGGAAGCCGAAGCCCCAGGCGCCCAGCAGCAGCGGACGAATCACGACGAGCGACACATAGGCGAAAATCGCGAAGCCGAAGGCGACGGGCACATGATAGTTCATGCCGAGCTTGCGACAGATTTCGACCTGGCGCAGCGCCCATGAAATGAACGCGCCGGTCGCGCAGAAGGTGATGATCTGCCAGAGCCCGCCTTCCTTCAGCGGCGCGAGCGCCAGACCATATTTAAGATCGGGCGGGGCGATGTTGATCTGCCAGATGTTCCAGGTCGGGCCCATCGCCGCGCCCCAGATGATCAGCGCCGTGCCGAGCGACGAAAGGATGATCGTCGTCACGCCGAAGAAGCCGACGTAAAACGGGCCGACCCAGAAATCGAAGAGGTCGCCGCCGATGAGCGTGCCGCCGCGCACGCGATATTTTCGCTCGAAACTCAGCAGGGCCATGGCCGCGCCTCCCTCGGATGCCAGTCAAATTGTCTGCGTCCGCGGGCGGAAGCGAAACGCGTCCGTCCGCAGCGCGTGATGTGCGTCGAACCGATCAGCCGAACGCGGCGGGCGGGCCGCCGTGAATCGTCTGTTCGATCTGTCCTGTGCGCGCGGGACGCGGTCCTTCCAGCCAGTTGAAACGGTCGGTGCTGAGCAGAATGAAATGAATCAGCAGCGCCAGCGTGAACAGGAAGGTAAAGAGCGCGACCAGCGTGCGACGCGGATCGAAAAGCAGCCATACTTTGTGCATGCCGATCTCCTATCAGCCGAGGAGCGACAGCGCCGCATGAGCGGCGTTCGTCACGCCGTCGAGCAGAGCGTAGCCCTTGGGACCCGGCAACCAGGGCCGCCAGAACCACACCAACACATGCGCGATGATCGCGATGAAGGTGAAGATCAGGAAGCTCCTGACGAAGAGGCTATGAAATTCCATAGCCTCCGGCTCTGTCAGACCTGACAGAGAACTCCTTTCTCTCTCGATGGCCATCTATTGACCTCCGTTAGAATTGCCGCGCACGCCTTACGCGGCGGTAGCATCGCAACCCGAGAGTCACGACAGGCGTTCCGCCCGGCTTTCCCGGGCGAAGCTCTGCAACATGGCGCGCGCGATCAAGGCGTAGGAGATCACGATCAGCATGTTCTCGCGCGCTTCGGCGACGACCGACGCGGTCGATGGTTGCGGCGCTTCGCCATGGCTGCGCGCGCGCTGCAAAAGGCGCTGCGCCGCCGTCGCGACGAGGAACGCCGGGAACAGCACGCCGAGCAGCAGCTGGAATTTGAATTCGGTCGCGCGAAAATCGGGCGTCGAATAGATCGCGGAACTCATGGCTTCTCCTTCCATGCGAGAACGAGAGTTTTCACCGGCGTCAGTCTGCGCTGCGTCATGCGCCCCGCCCTTCCATCACCAGATCGCGCGCGCGTTCGACGCGCGCCGCCGTCACCATGTCGTCGCCGGCGCTGCGCGCCGCGCGTTCGGCGGCGTCCCGCAGGCGTTTGGCCGCGGAGATGCGCACCAGCAGCGGCGTCGCTTCCACGAGATCGTCCAGCATCGATTTCGCGGCCTCATCCCAGGACATTTCGCGATGCAGCCGCGCGGGAGTCGGCTCAACCTTGTCGAGCTCGGTTCCCAGCGGCAGAATGTTGAAAAGCGCATCGAACAGCGCGTTGCAGACTTCCTGCACGAGATAGACGGCGCCCGAATAGCCCATGAACGGCGTGCCGGCGTGGCGCCGGATGATCGCGCCGGGGAAGGACGCCGGAATATAAATCGAGCGTCCGCCGGCTTCCGCCGCATACATGCGCTCATTGTAGCTGCCGAAGAGAACGAGCGGCGCCGTCTCCTTCACCGCCTTGCGCACGGCGGCGTTGTCCGTCTTCTCGCCCGGGCGCCGGCCAATGGCGAAGGCGCAGGGCAGGCCCATCTCGTCCTCGAGAAAATGCCGCACGCCGCGCGCATAGGTGTCCGTCGCGACGATGCCGAAGTTGGCGCTTCCAAAGAAATCCTGCGTCACCGATCGCCACAGATCCCACAGCGGCTTAATCGTCGTGTGCTTCTCGCGCTCAATAAACGGCTCGGGATCGAGACCCAGTTCTTGCCCGAGCGTGCGCAGAAATTTCGTCGTGCTGTGCAGCCCGATCGGGGCCTGGAGATAGGGACGCTCCAGCGCCTCGCAAAGATGGCGGCCGAACTCGCGATACATGCAGATATTGACGTCGGCGTCCGCGAGTTTCGGCGTGTCGGCGATATGGCTGCCAAGCGGAAAGATCATGTTGATCTCGGCGCCGATTCCTTCGACCAGCCGCTCCATCTCCGCAAGATCGGACGGCATGTTGAAAGCGCCGTAGCAGGGCCCGATGATGTTGACGCGTGGCTTCTCGCCGGCTGCGCGCGCTTTGCGCTTCGGGGTCTTGCCTTTCTTCGCGCCATATTCGCTCCAGAGCCAGCTCATGGCGCGATTGGCGCACTGCCATTGATCCTCGTCGATCGTGCGCGGCAGAAACCGCTGAATGCCTGTCCCTTCAGGCGTCACCCCGCCGCCGATCATTTCGGCGATCGAGCCGGTGACGACGACGCTCGGCAAATCGGGATCAAGCGTCGCGTGCGCGCGCTTCATCGCGCCTTCGGTGCCGTGGCGCCCGAGTTCCTCTTCCGACAGTCCGGTGACGACGATCGGCAGTTCATGCGGCGGCAGCGCGTCGGTGTAATGCAGCACCGAGGTGACGGGCAGATTTTCACAGCCGACCGGCCCGTCGATGATGACCTGCAGGCCCTTGATCGCCGTGAAGACATAGACGGCGCCCCAATAGCCGCCGGCGCGATCGTGATCGAGGACTAGCATGCGCCCATCTCCTCGATGGGCTTCGCCGCGGTTTTCGCGCGCTGCTTCTTAGCGAACTCGGGACGGTCCCGCGGAACGTCCTGCCAGACTCCGGCCGCGAATCCCTTGCCGACGCCTTCGAAGAAATCATTCATTTCGTCGAAGCGCGCCCGATTGGCGATCGCCGTGTTGACGACTTTCGCAAGCGAGCCGGCGCCGGCGACGCCCATCAGCGGGCGCGCGGAGATGAGATTGGTGAAATAGAGCGCCGGCGTCGCATTCTGCTTCGCCTTCTGCACCACCGGCGTCGTGCCGATGGCGAGATCGGGCTTGAATTCGTCAAAGGCGGCGAAGTCCTGTTCGAGCGAGGCGCGAAACTGCACATGCACGCCTTTCGCTTCGAGCCATTCACGATCAGCGTCGGAGAAGCGCGTGCGCGGACAGGCGGTGCCGACATAGCGAAGGTCGGCGCCGGATTCGACGAGCAGGCGTCCGACGAGGAGTTCTGAGCCTTCATAGCCGGAGAGCGTTATGCGTCCGGCGATCGGGGCCGCTGACAGGGCGCCTTTTATTGCCGGCAGCAGGCGGTTTTTCGCCGCGTCGATCTTTTCGCGCGCAACGTTGCACGCGGCGCCGATCGCCTCGAGCCAGGCGGCCGTTCCGTCGTGACCGACGGGCGCCGAGCCCACCACGGCGCGCCCGGCGGATTCGAATTCGCGCACGCAGGAGGCGTAGAACGGGTGAATCGCGGCGACGGCCGCGCAATCCAATGCGCCATAAAGTTCGCGCCATTCGCGCGTCGGCGTCACCGGGCCGGTGGCGAGGCCCATGAGATCCAGCATCGCGCCGATCTGCATCGGATCGGCCGGGAACATTTCGCCGAGCAAGGAGATCGTCGGCTTTTCGGCGCGCGGCGCACGCGGCGCTTGAACTGGACCCTGCTCGGCCTCGCGCCGCGCGAAACGCAACATGGCGCCGGCGAGCACATCCTTTGCCTCGGCATGCGTCGGCACGCCAAAGCCCGGCACGTCAATGCCGATGACGCGCACGCCGTTGATCTCTTTCGGCAGCAGTCGCAGCGGCACGCCCGACGCCGTCGGCACACAGAGATTGATGACGACGATTACGTCATAAGTCTCAGGATCGGCGAGGGCGTGAACCGCCTCGCGAATGTCCTCGAACAATTTGCCTGTGACGAGCGTCTCGGAATTGAACGGCACATAGCCGACGGTGCGCTTCGCGCCATAGAAATGCGACGTGAAGGTAAGGCCATAGACGCAGCAGGCGGAGCCCGAGAGCACCATCGCCGTGCGGCGCATGCGCAGGCCGACGCGCAGCGATCCAAAGGCGGGACACATGCTCTGCGGCTGATCATGCGGTCCTTGCGGATAGTCCTTGGCATATTGGCCGAGCGTGTCACTCATGCCGGCGGCTTCGGCGGCGGAGCGCAGCCTCTCCTTGCCCGCATGACAGCCCAGTCCATCCGTCTGCAGCGCCGCGGCGACATCATTCGCCGTGTCGAGAGCGACCGTGTTGGAGCCGAGATCATCCATCTTGAGCTTGCCTCAGACCGTTTCGTAGACGACTTCGAGGGACGGCTTCTGCGTCAGCGTTGCGCCGCACATGTCCTGCAGCGTCGCCGGCTCGAGCACGACATCGCGTCCGACCGATTCTCCGGAGAAAAGGCCGAGCAGATCGTCCTGCGTCAGTGGCGCGGGGCGGTGCGGTTTCGCGCCGGCGACATTTGCGGCGAGTTCGGCGAAGAGCGCGCCCCAGCGTCCCTCCGGACGGCCGATGATTTCGTAATTCGCGCTCTTGCGGCGGATGTCGTCGTCCGCCGGGATCGACGCGAGGATCGGAATGCCGGCGGCTTTGGCGAAGGCCTGCGCTTCGCCCGTGCCGTCGTCCTTATTGATGACGAGGCCGCCGACGCCGACATTGCCGCCGAGCTTATGGAAATATTCCACCGCCGAGCAGACATTGTTGGCGACGTAAAGCGACTGCAGATCATTCGAGCCGACGACGATGACCTTCTGGCACATGTCGCGCGCGATCGGCAGCCCGAAGCCGCCGCACACCACGTCGCCAAGGAAGTCCAGCAGGACGTAGTCGAATCCCCATTCATGGAAGCCGAGCTTTTCCAAAAGCTCGAAACCGTGAATGATGCCGCGTCCGCCGCAGCCGCGTCCGACTTCGGGCCCGCCGAGCTCCATCGCGAAGACGCCGTCGCGCTTGAAGCAGACGTCGCCGATCGCGACCTGATCGCCCGCAAGCTTTTTCTTCGTCGACGTTTCGATGATCGTCGGGCAGGCGCGTCCGCCAAACAGCAGCGAGGTCGTGTCGCTCTTTGGATCGCAGCCGATGAGCAGCACTTTCTTTCCCTGCTGCGCCATCATGTAGGAGAGATTGGCGAGAGTGAAACTCTTGCCGATGCCGCCTTTGCCGTAGATCGCGATGATTTGTGTGTCTTTGGTCGCGGTCGTCGGCGCCGGATCTGGTTCTATGGCGGCTTCCTCGCGCAGAAGATGCGCGGGCGGATTGGCGAGTTCGGCGGCGGTGAGAAAGCCTTGCGCGTCATTCATGCTACCGCTCTCCAATCGAGAACCATCTTGAGACAGCGCGGATCGTCGAAGGCAATCGGATAGGCGTCCCGCGCTTGCAGCGCGAAGCGCCGATGCGTGATCAGGCCTTCGAGCGAAAGACGTCCGTCTTCGGCGAGATCAATGACGGTCTTGAGGTCGTCGGGGCGCCACTGGGCCGCGACCCGCAGGCGCGCTTCGCGCATGAAGGCGGGCGGAAAGGCGAAAGCGAGGGGACGCTCGTAAAAGCCGGCGAGAACGATCTCGCCGCCAGGCGCGAGACGCGCGATGAGAGCATCGAGGATCGTCGGATCGCCGCTGACGTCATAGATCACGCGATAGTCGCTGCGCGCATCTGCCTCCGGCGTCGTCACGAGATAGGCTTCTGCGCCTTCGGCGCGCTGCGGATCGCGCTCCCACACGGTCGGCGCGCCGCCGGCGGCGACGGAAAGACGCGCGAGCAACCGTCCAAGGACCCCGTGTCCGACAATGAGCTCGGCGCCTTGCGCCGCGACGTCGCCGCGCGCGTGTTGCGCGGTCGCTGCGAGCGCAAGCAGCACGCCTCTGTCGCCAAGCTCTCTGGGAATAGCGGCGACGCGAGCGCCTTTGACGACAAGATGCGAGGCGGCGCCGCCAAACAGTCCGCGAACGGCGCCGTAGCAGGTCGCTCCCGGCGCAAAGACGCGCTGACCGACGCTATAGCCGCTGTCAGGACCCGCTTCGACGATTTCGCCGACGGTCTCGTAGCCGGGGACGAGCGGATAGCCCATGCCCGGAAAGTCCGGCATGCGCCCGCTATAGAGGAGCCGCTCGGTGCCGGTGCTGATTCCGCTCCAGGCGGTTTCGACGACGACGTCGGCGGCGCCCGGCGCATCGAGCGGCAGGCGGTTGAGCGCCAGCCTTCCAGGCTCTTCAAGGACGATGGCGAGCGCTTCCAACATCATCGGCCTTTCGCGCATGTGCGCTGAAGGTGAACCAACTTGGATCGATCGTCAGTCTATATTGACATTAAATTGCGTCAAGTAAATATTACACACGTCGCGCAGTCAGCACGCTGGCGAAGAGCGGACGCGGCGATTTAAGGGCGCGAATCCGTTCAAAGCCGGCGGCTTGGAGCAGCCGCGTCATTTCAGCCTGGCGGCGGGGGCGGCCGCTGCCCATCGCCAGCAAATAGAAGCCGAAATAGGCGTCGCCGATCGCTTCCGCGCCAGGCGTCTGCGCCATGGGTTCGGCGATGACCAGCGTGCCGCCCGGCGGCAGGGCGGCGTAGGCGGCGCGCAGCGCGGCAAAAGCTTTCTCGTCGTCGTGATCGTGCAGCACGCGAATGAGGGTGACGACGTCCGCGCCGGTGGGCGGCGGCGCTTCGAGAAAGCTCCCCGAGTGGATCTCGACCCGCGACAGCCCCTGCGCCGCGAGGAGACGGCTGGCCCGGGCTGCGACCGGCGGCAAATCGAAAAGCTGCAGGCGCAGCGCCGGATGCCTTGCCGCGACGGCGGCGACGAACGCGCCCTCGCCTCCGCCGATGTCGAGCAAACATTGGTGGCGACCGAATGGGTAGGCGTCGAGCACGTCTTGCGCGATGAGCTTTTGCGAGCGCGCCATAAGATCGCTGTAGGGGCCGCACGCCGCCTCATCGCTCTCGTCGCCTTTGGCGTAGGGCCAGAAATCCGAGAGCCGCGTCGTCGTTTCGCCGCGCAGCAGCGCGACCGGGTCGCGCAGATCGTCGTAAAGCAGCGTGTGATGCTCGACGAAGGCGGCGACCGAAGGATTGCCGAGCATCGAGGCGCCAAGATCGTCGAGCGCGAAACGGTCATTCGGCAGTGCGCGCAAGAGCTTGAGCGACGCCGCGGCGCGCAGCAGGCGATGCGCGGCCTCGGGCGAGAGAGCGAGTCGCGAAGCGATCTCGCTTACATCCTGCGGGCCGGCCGCAAGCGTCTCAAACAGGCGCAGCCGCACGCAGGCGAGCAGGATCTGCGAATAGACGAAGCCAGCGCAAAGGTCGAAAAGCGCCTTGGCGCGGCGCTGCGCGATGAAACGCGTGAACGGCGAAATCGCCGCCCAGCGCTGGAATCGCGGGTCGGCGACGAGGCCGTTGCGCCAGTTGAGCCAGCGTTCGCGCCAGGCGGCGCGACCGCCAGGCGCGGGATGTGAGGCGGCCGACACCCGCCGGCCCCTCAGGCCGCTTCGCGGGCGAGCTGTTTGGGAAAGAACAGCGCCGTCTGCGCCTTAATCAGCGCGCGCAGCTCCATGGCCCCGGGACAATCGGGAATGGACTCCACCGCCGCCCTGACCAGCTCCTCGAGCCTCGCCTTGGCGCCGCCGACGCCGAGCTGCGCCGCCGCGTTGGGGCGCAGGCGCACGGCGTCCTGGCCGATCGGCTTGCCAAGTTCATCAGAGTCGCAGAGCACGTCGCGCAGATCGTCCGCGACCTGATAGGCCTCGCCGAGTTTGTCGCCGAGCATGCGCCAGGGCTCCGCCGCGACGCCGGCCGAGGCCGCGCCGGCCCGCGTCGCGGCGACAAAGAGCGCGCCGGTCTTCGCCCGCTGGTAATCGGCGAGCGGCACGGCGACTTCGCACTCCCAGGCCTGGCCGGCGACGATGCCGCCGGGCGAGCCGACCGCCTCCGTGACGATGCCGAGCAGCGTCGCCATGCGCGCCGGGTCGCGCGCCGCAACCTGCCCGAGCGTCGCGAAGGCGTGAACGATCAGCGCGTCGCCGGTCAGCACGGCGATCGGCGCGCCATATTCGGCGTGGACCGAGGCCTTGCCGCGACGCAGGGCGGAATCGTCGAAACAAGGCAGATCATCGTGGACGAGCGAGGCGCAGTGCAAAAGTTCGATCGCCGCCGCGGCGGCGTCAGCCGACTCTGGATCGGCGTCGCCACAGGCGCCGGCCACGGCAAGGCAAAGCTGAGGGCGGATGCGGTGGCCTGCGGGAAAAACCGCGTAGCGCAGCGCCGAAGCCAGCAGCGGCGGCGCCCCGGGGCCTTGCGCCAGCGCCACGGCCTGGTCGAGCGCCTGTTCGATACGGTCGGCAATTTGCATGGCCCGCCTCCGCTATGTAATGTTTTGTGGTCTTCATTTATGTCAATATAGATTGACACAAGCTGGAAGTTCGATCAACTCTTTTCCGACGTGGCGATGCAGCGGCGCGGCGCTCGTGCGCCGCTATCTGCGATCGGGATGAAATCGAATGAGAACGCATCGCGTCGTCGTCATCGGCGCTGGGATCGGCGGGCTCGTTTCCGCGCTGCTGCTGGCGACGCGCGGTTTCGACGTCACCGTGCTCGAGCGCGCGCAGTCTCCCGGCGGCAAGATGCGTGAGATCGAAGCAGGCGGCGTAGCGCTCGACGCCGGCCCCACCGTCATGACAATGCGATGGGTCTTCGACCAAATCTTCGATGAAGCCGACGCCGATTTTTCCGATCGCGTAAAGCTGCTTCGCCTGGAAACGCTTGCGCGCCACGCCTGGAGCGAAAGCGAAAGGCTGGATCTCTTCGCTGATCCGGCGCGCAGCTTCGACGCCATCCACGCCTTCGCCGGCAAAAGAGAAGCCGAAGGTTTTGCGCGCTTTTGCGCGCGCGCGCGCGGCATCTACGAGACGCTGCGCGACTCCTTCATTCTCGCGCAACGGCCGAGCCCAATCGATCTCGTGCGCCGCGCCGGCGTCTCCGGCCTCGCCAATCTCACGCGCATTTCGCCCTTTTCGTCGATGTGGGATGAACTCGGCAAATATTTTGGCGATCCTCGCCTGCGCCAGCTGTTCGGGCGCTACGCGACCTATTGCGGCTCCTCGCCGTTTTTGGCGCCGGCGACTTTGATGCTCGTCGCGCATGTCGAGATGGACGGCGTCTGGCGCGTCGAAGGCGGCATGCATCGTCTCGCCGTCGCGCTTGCCGATCTCGCCCGCGACCGCGGCGCGCGTATTTTCTATGGCCAAAGCGCCAAACGCATTCTCGTCGAGGGCGGGCGCGCCACGGGCGTCGAGACCGAACAGGGCGAGATCATCAGCGCCGATGCGGTGGTGATGAACGGCGACGCCGGCGCGCTGCGGGCGGGACTTCTCGGCGCGTCCGCAATCGCCGCGCTGAACAGCGCGCCGCGCGCGCAGCCATCGCTTTCGGCCATGACATTCGCCATGCAGGCGCCAGCCCGCGGCTTTCCCCTCGCCCATCACAATGTGTTCTTCTCGCGCGACTACCGCGCCGAATTCGACGACATCTTCCGCGATCGACGGCTGCCGCGCGCGCCGACGGTCTATGTGTGCGCGCAGGATCGCGGCGACGAAGACGTCCGTTCCAGCGACGAAAGGCTTTTTGCGCTCGTCAATGCCCCCGCCGCCGATGGCGCAGGAGAACTTTCGACTGAGGAGTTACGCCAATGCGAGGAAAGGACCTTTCGATTTCTCGCCCACTGTGGTCTCGACATCCAGGCGCCGCGGCAGGCGATCGCGCGCACGACGCCCAAGGATTTCGCGCAGCTCTTCCCGGCGACTGGCGGAGCGATCTACGGCCAGGCGTCGCACGGCTGGATGGCCTCCTTCACGCGGCCGGGGTCGCGCACGCTTCTTCCGGGTCTATATCTCGCGGGCGGCAGCGCGCATCCGGGCCCGGGCGTGCCGATGGCGGCGATCTCGGGTCGTCTCGCTGCGAAGAGTCTGATGGCGGACCTTGCTTCGACGCGGCCGTTGCGCCGAGCGGCTATCGCTGGTGGTATGTCGACGCGCTGAGCGACGACGGCCAATATGGCCTGACCGTCATCGCTTTCATCGGCAGCGTCTTCTCGCCCTATTACGCCTGGTCGGGATGGGCCGACCCCTTCAATCATTGCGCCGTCAATGTCGCGCTTTACGGGCCGCGCGGCGCGCGCTGGGCGATGACCGAACGCGGCCGCAGCAGTTTGAAGCGCACCAGCGACGTTCTGTTGATCGGACCGAGTTCGCTCGAATGGCGCAACGGCGCGCTGACCATCCGCCTTAACGAGATTGCGACGCCCCTGCCCAAGCCGATCCGCGGCGCAATTGTTGTCGAGCCCTTGGCGATGAATGCGAAGGAATTCACGCTGGAGACCAAGGGCAATCATATCTGGCGGCCGATCGCGCCCGTGGCGCGCGTGTCGCTTGATCTTCATGCGCCAGAGCTGCGCTGGAAAGGCCACGGCTATTTCGACACCAACGCCGGCGACGAGCCGCTCGAAAAGGCCTTTGCTTTTTGGACATGGTCGCGCGCCAATATCGGCGACGACGCCGCAATTCTCTACGACGCCGAGCGTCGCCGGGAGGCTCCGCTGTCGCTCGCCTTGCGATTCAGCGCATCGGGCGAGATGGAGACGCTTGACCCTCCGCCCCTCGCGCCGCTGCCTTTGACGAAATGGCGCGTCCAACGCCGCACGCGCGCCGATGATGGAGTCGCCCAGCCGCTGCGCAGCTTCGAGGATGCGCCCTTCTATTCTCGCTCGCTTGTCTCGGCGAAGTTTCAGGGCGAGACGGTCAACTGGATCAATGAGAGTCTCTCGCTCGATCGCTTTGCACATCCGCTCGTGCGATTGATGCTGCCCTTCCGCATGCCGCGCCGCGCCTGACGCCGCGCAAAATCAGCCTCTCTCGTCAGACTTCGACTGTTCGTCGCTCAGGCGCTTTCTTGCCTTCTCCAGCGCCCAAAGCTGCCAGACGCATAGACCGATGATCAGGCCGAAGGAAAAGACCATTTCGACAAGGCCGAAGTAGTCATCCAACATCTGCTAGTCGCCGTAGCGTTCGGCGCGCTCCAAACGTTCGAATATTTCGAGCACGCGCAGGAACTGCGGCACGGCGCCATTGTCTGCTCCGCGCAGCGGCCGGACCGGATGCCGCGCAACCGCTTCGATCAGAAACATCGCGGCGCCATGCGGCGGCAAAGGCGCGCCGCCTGAAAGCAGCGGCGACGCTGCACAGGCCTTTGCGACCAACGCCAGCTTGCGCGCGCCGCCGACGCGCGCGCGATGCGTGATCGAGTCGAGCGCGTAGCGCCCTTCGAGTTCGCAACCAATTTCGGCGTAAAGCATCGCAGCGGCGAGAATGGCAGGCCGGCATGAAAGAGGAAGTTGCGCGATGCCGCGCCGCGCGCGCGTATAGAGCGCGTCGGCTTCGCTTAGCAGCCGTCGAACGACACTCTTGAGCTCCGGCGTTGCGGCGGGACGCGCGAGGAACCCTTCAGGATCGACGCCCGCCTCGCGCAGCCAGCAAAGCGGCAGATAGAGCCGGCCGGCGCGCGCGTCCTCGCCGACGTCGCGCGCGATATTGGTCAGTTGCATGGCGATCCCGAGATCGCACGCCCGAGCCAATGTCTGCGGCTCGCGCACGCCTATCATCAACGTCATCATCACGCCGACGGTTCCGGCGACGCGCGCGGCGTAATCATGGAGTTCATCGAGCGTCTCATAGCGGCGCCCTTCGGCGTCCCAGGCGAGACCTTCGAGCAGCGCTTCAGGCACGGCGCGCGGAATGGCGTAACGGCGCACGAGATCCGCCATCGCGCGGTCCGCGGCGACGGGATACGGACGGCCCTCATAGGCGCCCGCCAATCGCTCCCGCAGCCGTTCCAAGGCGGAAAAGGAGCCGCCTTCGACATCAACCGCATCGTCCGAGAGACGACAGAAGGCGTAAAGCCCATAGGCAGGCGCGCGCACGCGACGCGGCAAGATCAGCGAAGCCGCAAAGAAAGAACGCGAGCCCTGTCGGATCGCCTCCCGGCAGGCGGCATGATCGCCTCGAGCGGCGAACGCGACGTCAGGCGAAAACGGATGCATCGGGCACCACCTTGTCGAGAATCCGCGCCGACGACAGAACGCCCGGCAGTCCGGCGCCGGGATGCGTGCCCGCCCCGACGAGAAAGAGATTGCGCACGTCCTCGCTCGCATTATGCGGACGAAACCATGCGCTTTGCGTCAGTATCGGCTCCAGTCCGAAGGCTGCGCCGTGGAAGGCGTTAAGTTCTGCTTCGAAATGCAACGGAGTCGCGACCCGCGAGGTGACGATTTCAGAAGCGAGGCCCGGCAAGACCGTCTCTTGGAGGTTCTGTTCAA
The DNA here is from genome assembly GCF_015709515.1 of Methylocystis sp. H62. Classification (GTDB taxonomy): domain Bacteria; phylum Pseudomonadota; class Alphaproteobacteria; order Rhizobiales; family Beijerinckiaceae; genus Methylocystis. The sequence continues at coordinate 17,569 of NZ_JADNQZ010000048.1, read as the reverse complement.
TTCTCTGGCGATAGCGCTCCGCGAGCGCTGACCAGTCCTGGCCGCCTTCGAGATTGGGCACCGGCGAAAGAACGTAAAATGTGTCGCAGCCCGGCGGCGCGAGCGTCGGGTCCGTCGCTGTCGGTCGATGCAGATACAGGCTGAAATCTTCGGCAAGGGTCTTGTGCTCGAAGATGTCTTTCAGCAGCTCGCGATAGCGCGGCCCGAGCAGAATTGTATGATGGGCGACGTCCTCATATCTGCGCCGCACGCCGAAATACCAGAGGAAAAGTCCCATCGAGTAGCTGGCGCGATCGAGCTTGCGATCGCTCCACCGACGCCGAGCGGACGCAGGCAAAAGATAGCGATAGGTCCAGGCTGAGTCCGCGTTCGAAACGACGATGTCAGAGTCGATGCGTTCGCCCGACGCCAATTGCACGCCCTTGGCGACGCCCTTCTCGACGATGATGGAGCCGACCTCCGCATTACAGCGCATCTCGCCGCCCTGACTTTCGATGAGTTTGACGAGCCCGGCGACAAGACTGCCCGTGCCGCCCATCGCGAAATGCACGCCCCAACGCTTTTCCAGCGCCGCGATCAGACAATAAATCGCGCTGGCGCGGAACGGACTGCCGCCGATGAGCAGCGGATGGAAGCTGAAGATTGTGCGCAACCGCTCGTCGCGAAAGAATTGCGACACGAGCCCATGGACGCTGCGGTAGCCCTGAAGGCTGATGAGATCGCCGGCGATGCGCGCCATGTCGAGCGGCGAGGAGAAGGGAACATCGCCAAGCTCTTCGAAGCCGATGCGACAGATCTCTCGGCTTTTGTCCATGAAGCGCGTGAAGCCCTCGACATCCCGCGGCGAGAAGCGGGCGACCTCGGCCTGCATCGCATCCATGTCGCCGCTGTAGTTGAAACAGGCGCCGTCGGCGAAACGGATGCGATAAAAGGGCGACATCGGCCGCAATTCGATATCGTCGGCCATCCGGCGCCCGCAGAGCGTCCAAAGCTCTTCGAAAAGGAAGGGCGCCGTGATGATCGTCGGCCCGGCGTCGAACGTAAATCCATCTTGACGATAGACAGAGGCGCGGCCACCGGGGGCATCGCGCTTTTCCAGAACGGTGACGCTGTAGCCGCGCGCGCCCAGCCGGATCGCGGCGGCAAGCCCGCCAAAGCCGCTGCCGATCACGGCGGCGCGGGGCTTCCTCCCGGTGGCCGCCGCCAAGCGGGGTCGCTCAGCCAGTGTCAACATAAGTAGACACTAGCGCGGTCAGGCGAAACGATCAAGGGTGTGCGATGGGCCGTGTCTACGCCATAAGGCGCCTGCGCGCAGCCTTACAAATTCAGCACCAGCAGATTGCTCTTGGCGCGCGAGACGCAGGCCAGAAAAAAGCCGTCCGCCTTTTCCTGATCGGAGAGACGCTTGTCGCGATGGTCCGGCTCGCCTTCGATGACCTGGATCTTGCAAGTTCCGCACATGCCCTGTTCGCAGGACGTGGGAATCTTGACGCCCTGCTCCTCGAGGAAAGCCGTGACGGTCTTGTCGCCGGGGACTTTATAAACGGCTCCGGTGCTGGCGATCTTGACTTCGAAGACCTTGTCGAGCACGGCCGGCGGCACTTTCGCGGTGAATCTTTCGACGTGGATCCGCTCCTTCGCCCAACCTTTCTGCTCGGCGAGGTGGATGATCGGATCCTGCCACCAATCCACGCCACAGATGAAGAGCTGCGTCTCTTCCGGTTGGTCCTGCAGAAGGGTCACTGGATTGAGCAGCTGATTGAGTTCGCTCGCCTCATAATAATATTTCGTATTCTCCGCGAAATTCGACGTCGCGATCATCTCGCTGAATGAACGCGGCGACATCATTGCGTAGACGTAGTGCAGATCGAAGGGAATGTCCTGGCGCTTGAGATGGTCGGCGATGCTCAGGATCGGCGTCACGCCGATGCCTCGCGCCATCAAGATCGCGCGTTTCGTTTGCCGCGGCACGCGAAACCGATTTCTCGGCAAGCCCACCTGCAATTTGTCGCCGACATTCACTTGCGTATGCAGCGCCTTGGAGCCGCCGCGACTGTTGGCGTCGTTCCACACGCCAATGACGTAGCGATGGCGTTCGGTGGCGCTGTTGCACAAGGAATATTGCCGCACCAAACCGCCGGGAAGCGTGACGTCGACATGCGCGCCAGGCGAGAAGGTCGGCAGTTCGGCGCCGGTGGAATCGACCAGTTCGAACGAGGCCATATTGTGGGCCTCCTCGCTCTTCTTGGCCACAATCACTTCACGCAGAGTTTCGTCCATCGCGTCGTCCGATCAAGATGCGGAACAGAGCGCAGAAAGTAGCAAGAAGCATACCCTTGGAGTCGCCGCAGACCTGAGCCCCGGCGAACCGACAATGTCACCTATCGGCCAAAAGTCCTGGGTTGCGTCTCCACTGTCGCGGTCTTGTGCGACATTCTTCCTCGCTATCTGGGCGCATTCCTTCCCGGGCCTGTAAAGGTCATTGATCTCGTTGGCTATTCTCAACCTACAAAACTGGGCGCCCTTCTTGAATTAGAAGTCGACGAGGAGACCGCATGGCTGACGCCGAAACCGAAATTCAGAGCCTGAAAGAACGCCCGCAGGACGCCGACGCTCTGCCAAGCGACATCCGCGGCTATCACAGGCGCACGAAACATGCCCCGACGCGCTACGCGCTTGGGCCGGCCTTTCTCGACTGGACCTCGCAGCCTTCGCCCTTCCGGCGCTTCGAGGGCGCGCCGCGCATCGAACTGCCGCTACGCGATCGCGAAGAGACCGCGCCTTTTCCCGGCCCCGCGCTGCGCGCCGCGCCGCTCGACCGCGTGGCGCTCGGCCTGTTCATGGAGCTCGGCTTCGGGATCAGCGCCTGGAAAAGTTACGAAGGCTCGACGTGGGCGCTTCGCAACAATCCGTCTTCCGGCAATCTACATCCGACCGAAGCCTATCTCCTCGCCAACGCCGCCGAGGGGCTCGGCGAGACCGCCGCGCTTTATCACTATGCGCCGGAAGATCATGCGCTGGAGCGGCGCGCTGATTTTGAAACGCCGCTCGTTCTGCCCGAGGGTGGCTTTCTGCTCGGACTGAGTTCCGTCCCCTGGCGCGAAAGCTGGAAATATGGCGAGCGGGCGTTTCGCTATTGCCAACTCGACGTCGGCCATGCGATCGGCGCCGCCGCGGAGGCCGCCGCCGCGCTGGGCTGGCGCGCGCGTCTTTTGTGCGAACCGGGCGACGCCGACATTGCGGCGCTGCTCGGACTCGATCGGCCGGACGCTTCTCATCGGCGCGAGGAAGAACATCCCGATGCGCTTCTGTGGATCGCCGCTGATGGGAACGCGCCTCCCGCCATTGACGTCTCCAACCTTGCGCGCGCGCCGCGAACCTGGTCGGGCGCGGCAAATCGCTTGAGCGACGACCACGACGGCTGGCCGCTCGTCGACCGCGCGACGCGGTTCTGCGTCAAGCCCCACACGCCGACATTGGAGCCCATGTCGCGCATTGCGCCCAAACCCGCCTTCCCGTTCCCGCTGCCGGACATCGGGCGCGTGGTGCGGCGTCGGCGCAGCGCGCAGCGTATGGACGGAATCGCCCGCCTCTCGCAGGAGGCGTTTTGCGCCATGCTGACGTCGACGCTTCTCGGCGCCGAGCCTTGCCTGGCGCCCTTCTCCTGGCCGCCGCGACTAAATCTGCTGCTCTTCGTGCATCGCGTCGAAGGCGTGGAGCCCGGACTCTATCTGCTGCAGCGCGACGCTGAAACCACGGCGCGGTTGCGCGAGATGTCGGCGCTGGCGTTGCTTTGGACGCCGATCGAGATCGGGCCGCTTAAACTCTTTCGCCTGCGGCAAGGCGCGGTCGAACGCGAGGCGAGCATGAACGCCTGTCGCCAGGCGATCGCCGGCAAGGGCTGTTTCGCCGTCGCGATGATCGCCGATTTCGATCGCACGCTTCAAGAGGACGGCGGCTTCGGCTATCGCCGGCTGCACTGGGAGGCCGGCGCGATCGGCCAGGCGCTCTATCTCTGGTCCAGCGCCATCGGCCTCTCCGGCACGGGGATCGGTTGCTTCTTCGACGACGAGATTCACGCGATGCTCGGTCTGTCGCCAGAGCAATACGCCTTTCAGGACGTCTACCACTTCACCGTCGGCGCCGCGCTGGAAGATCCGCGCATGCTGACGCTCCCCGCCTACCCCGACGAGATGCGCGAGCGAACATGAACATTCAAATTGAAAGGCCGCATGTCGAAGCGCTGATTGCGCGCTTTCCCGCCCATTCGGGGCTCTCGTCGCAACTGCGTTTCGGCGACAGAGTCGAACTCGATCTCGCGCATCTCTCTGGCGCCGAATTCGATTTCCTCGAGGAGCTGTATCAGCAATCGGGTCCCGAATTGCGCGCCAGAGCCGCGCAGCTTGCGACGCTGCGCTCGGCGCTCGAGTCGCAGGGCAAGCGCTTCGAAGCGGGCGATCTTGAGGACGTGTTGCCGGCGCTGGTCAAATATCTGATGACCGACGGGCTGCGCGGCTGGCTGTTCACGGCGAGCGTCGCCGCCAAGGCGCTGCCCTATGTCGTGACGCGCTTCGACTATGTGCCGACCTCCAATGACGAGGCCGGCAAAATCCTGGTGGAACTGAAGGCCAACGCCAAGGGCACGCTGCAAACGAATCTCATGCGCATCATGGCGCCCGATGTCGTCGGCCGAACGATCAGCGAAATCCTCGCCGCCAAGGGCTTCTTGCGCGAGACGCCGGCTTTGATCGAGGCCTTCGACGCGGCGAGCGAGACTTATTTTGATTGGCGCGGCCGCTATGGCGCGCAATTTTCCGGCAAGGGCTCCGGCTTTCACGCCGAAGATCCCAACGCCACGCATCGCGACACGGACTGGACGCGCAAGGACGTCATCGTGCTCTCGACGAGCGGCGGCGAGGCGCGCCTCGTCAATGACGAGGCGGTGCTCTCGGCGCGCAATCTGACGCTGGAGGCGCCGGGCGACGTGCTCGGGCATTTTCTGCGCAAGGCGGGCAAGAGCAACAATTTCTCCGGCGAGGACGAAATCGCCGAGCTGCGCGAACAGATTCCGCCGGGACTCTTCACGCAAGTTCCCGTGCATCCCTACATTCTGATGTTCCATCTCGATCTGCACCATCACGTCTGGGTGCATGTCGACGAGATGCGGCCTTATCGCTATCAGCCCGAGTTGAAGAGCAAGCTGGTGCTGCCGGAGGAGCAGACGGATCTCATCGACATTCTGACCGCCGAAATGGACGTGCTGATGGATGACATCGTCCAAGGCAAATCCGGCGGCACGACGGTTCTTTGCGCCGGCCCGCCCGGCGTCGGCAAAACGCTGACGGCGGAAGTCTATTCGGAAATCATCCAGCGTCCCTTGTACCGCGTGCATTCGGGACAACTGGGCCTCAACGTCGGCACGATGGAGACGGCGCTAAAAGAGATTTTGACGCGCGCCCAGCGCTGGGGAGCGGTGATGCTGATTGACGAGGCGGACGTCTATATCAAGCGCCGCGACGACAACATCGCGATGAACGCCGTCGTCGGCGTTTTCCTGCGCGTCCTCGAATATTTCAATGGTCTGCTCTTCCTGACGACGAACCGCGTCGACGACATCGACGAGGCGATCGTCTCGCGCTGCATCGCGCTGATCAAATACAACCCGCCAGACGCTGACGCGAAGCGCCGGATCTGGCGCGTGATGACCGAGCAATTCGCGCTCAACGTCGATGACGCGCTCATCGACGACCTCGTTGAGATTTTCCCTGCCGCCACGGGCCGCGACATAAAGGGGTTGGCGAAGCTCACGGCGAAGTTCTGCCACCAGAAGAATGTGCCGCCGAGCGTCGCCGTTTTCCGCCGCTGCGCGATCTTCCGCGGCCTCGACACGGCGCATGCGGCGTAGCAGACTCAGTCGTCGAATCCGCCGGACAGTCGCTCGCGCCAGCGTTCGCGAAAGGCGCTCGCCACATTCTCGCTCGCAAAGACGACCTCGATCGACCATTCCGTGGTGCGCGTATCGTCGGGCCACGTCCGTTCCGCGCTACGCCAGAGGATGTCTGGCCAGTCAGGATTGCGCTGCGGCTTGCCGCTCTCGCGCGACGAGGGCCGGCCGACGCGCGCAATCAGCCAATCCATGATTTCCGGCCGAAAAGCGGCGCCAAAAAACAACCCGTGCCGACCCATGCGGTCGGGCGTGCGAAAGATGCGCTGATTGAGCCAGGCGAAGGCAGGCGGATCAGGATCATTGTGAAAGCAACGCAGCGCCAGCAGCCGGAACCCCATCGGAACGGAAAGCGCCGGCACAGCGTTGACGCAGCCCGCAGACTCCTGCAACGCCGCCGTGGCGGAGCCATGATGTTCCGTCCTCACGCGCTCTCCCCCCGCGCCTCTGGCGGCGGCCGGTCGACCGCCTTTAGCGCATCGAGCACGGCGATCAGCGCGCGGCGCCCATCCTCCACCGCCTCCGCCTCGGTGCCGCCGACGCCAAAGCAGCCGGGAATCTCTGGATAAGACAGCACGTAATAGCCGCCCTCCTCTGGCGGTCCGCGGCCGAGCTCGGTTCGATAGACGGGCGCCTCGCTCATTTGTCCAACTCATCCATGAGGTCTACCATCGCGACGAAGGCCTTCACGTGAACGCTTCTCACCTTCGCCTTCATCGGGATGGCGACGCAATTGGGCACGGAAGGATGCGTGAACACGACATGCGTTCCCGTCACCTTGCGGAACTTGATCGCATATTGCGAGGCGGTGATTTCAAAATCGGCGGGCGTCCAGGCGCCGCCCGGATCATTGCGAAACGCCTCCAAGCGCTTGTTATGCACGGCGTCGCCTCCCATCCGTCCCGGCTCGAATCTTGCTCGCCGTCGATGCAAATTCGCAGCCAGCAGCACGGAGCGCCTTCATGTTTGTTCGCGTCTGCAAGGAAGACACCCTCATGGAGGGCGGAATGCGCGTGGTTATCGCCGACGCGCAACTCATCGTTCTCGCCTGGCCGGAAGACGGCGTCGTAAAGGCGTTTCAGGGAGTCTGTCCGCACACCAACGCTCCCTTGGCGGACGCCGATTTCGATGGGACGACGCTGACCTGTCCGCTGCATTTCTGGTCGTGGGACATGAACAGCGGCCAACCCACCCACGAGCACGCGACGCCGCTCGCCGAATATCCGGTGCGGATCGAAGACGGCGTCGTCTACATCGACGCCGAAGGCGTCGCGCCGATCTTCGCAGAACCCTGAACAACGCTGGTCCGCATATTGCGAGACCGCGATCACGCAAGGAAGGTGGGCGAGCATGGCGGTGGATCTGAAGACCGATTGGACGAATGACGATCTCGCCAGGCTGATGGCGTCCGTCGAAGACGACCGCGACTGGCGTCTCGAGGTCAGCGCCGCGGGAGTCGCCGATCTTAGCGACAAGACCGCCAATCCCACCGGCGCCGACTACGACGAGACGCTGCACTGCTTCTTCGAAACCTGGATGCAGGGAACTGATTTCGTCGGCGTCTCGGCCGCCGCCGACAAGACACTCGTCGGAAAGATCGCGAACGCCTTGCGCGAAAATTATCCCGGACTGAAGGCGGGGAAGTTCGTTTACGTGGCTTTGTAGCGCATTCGGCGACGCAGCGAAGACGCGCGTCGCTTCAGTCGCTGGCGTGCGTCTTGCTTTCGCTGGGGCGCGGGGGGACGATGACACACGTGCGATTCTGCGAATTTCTGTCCAAGCGAAGCGCCCCCTTCGTGATCGTTTTGGGCGCGAATGAGATTGCTTCGGCGGTGGCTGCGCGTCTGACGCGGGAAGGCTACCGCGTCGTGCTCAGTCACGACCCTTACCCGCCCGTCATTCGGCGTGGCATGTCGTTCCACGACGCTCTTTTCCAAGATCGCGCCGAGGTCGACGGCATTCAGGGCTACCGCGGCGAGACTGCGCTGGAAATCGTACGGGTGTTGACGGTAACCGGCGTCGTCGCGGTGACCTCGCTGCAACTGACCGATCTCCTCGCGCTCCGCACCCCCGACGTGTTGATCGACGCGCGAATGCAAAAGAACCGCATGACGACCAATCTGCGCAAGATCGCCAATCTCGCCATCGGCCTCGGCCCGCATTTCGCCGCCGGCTTGAACTGCGACGTCGCCATCGAGACGCATCCCGACCATGCCGGCGACCTCGTCGAAACCGGCGAAACTCGGCCCAACGACCACCTTCCGCGCTATCTTGGCGGCGTCGGCCGCGGCCGCTTCGTCTATTCCGCCCGAGATGGCGTTTGGCGCACGCCGCTCGACGTTGGCGCCAGAATCTTCAAGGACTACCTCCTCGGGCTCCTCGACGGTCACCGCGTCCTTTCGCCGATGGACGGCTTCCTGCGTGGCATTGCGCGCGACGGGGTCGTCGTGCCGCAAGATGTCAAACTCGTCGAGGTCGATCCGCGCGGGCGCGCCTCGACTTGGACAGGCACCGACGAATATGGGCGCGCCATAGCGGACGCCGCCTATCGCGTGATCGCCAAAGCGGCCCACACACGCCATTGGACACGGCCCCTTACCGTATCCTATCACTGAGGCTCGAGGCCGTGACGACGACCACTATCGACCATACCGTATCCATATTCGATCGCATCGGCGGCTTCGACACGGTCGACCGGCTTGTCGAAACCTTCTACCGCAACATGGACGAGTTACCGGAAGCGCGCGGCATACGCGCCGTTCACGCGGACGATCTTGGACCGACGCGCGCCATTTTGAAGGTCTATCTGGCCGAATGGCTCGGCGGCCCCAAGGATTATTCCGCCAAGAAGGGGCATCCGCGCCTGCGCATGCGGCATAGCCATTTGCGCATCGGTCCGGCCGAGCGCGACGCCTGGATGCTGTGCATGAACGGCGCGCTGGATACGACGATCGAAGACGTCGGCATACGTGAAGGCCTGCGTGAAAATCTCGCAAAGCTGGCCGACTGGATGCGCAACGATCCGGATAATGCGCATGACAAGCGCCATTGAGCGCGGCGGCTGCATCACTCAATGTTGATGCTGAGGAAACGAAGAAAACTGCGCCGCCTATCAGCTGAAGTGCGCAATTTGAATCAGCGATAGCCTTCTTCAGCGAGCACCTGACGCACGGCCGGGCGCGTTTTCATAAGCGCGTAATGCGCCTGGCAATTGCGCGGCAGCGTCATGCCCGTCTTGTCGGCCCAAAACTCCACATAGAACAGCGCCGCGTCGGCGACCGAAAAGCCGCCGGCGACATAGTCCTTTCCCGCGAGTTCCGTATCGATCGCGATCAGCGCCGAGACGACGATTTCGCGTCCTTCGGCCTTGATCGCCTCGATGTCGGCCTGCCGCCCGGCGTAGCGCTCCGGCGTGAACACGCGTCGAAAGCCTTCGCCATGAATATGCTGAACGCAAAAATGCATGGCGGCCAATGCCGCTTCGCGCGCCTCCACGCTCTCCGGCAGGAGCTTGCGGCGCGGATAGGTCTGCGCAAGCCATAGGGCGATGGAGTGAAAATCCGTCAGCGCGACGCCGTCATCGCGCAACAGAGTCGGGATCGTCCCATGCGGGTTGATCGCCAGATAGTCCGGCTTGAGGTGATCGCCCTTGACCAGATTGACGATATAAGCCTCGAACACCAGCCCGATCTCTTCGAGCAGGATGTGTATGCCCGTGGAACAGGATCCGGGCGTCATATAGAATTTCATTCCCGGCTCGCCTTGCGCGGCTGATCGGCGTCGATGATTTAGCCGAATTTGAACAGCACGCCGTAGCCGCCGCGCGGATAGTTCCATTCGATGTCGCCGCTCGGCTCGGCGATGATCCGGCAGGTGCCGCATTCGACGCAGCCGTCGGTCGTGATCTCGACCTGCCCGGTCGAGTTCATTTCATAGCAGTGCGCCGGACAGACGTTTACCAGACTGAGCAGTTGCGGCGAAGGCGTGGTGTGCGGACGCACCTTGATGTGGGCGCGGCCGGCGTCGACGAGATAGCGATTGAGGTAAAGCTTGTCCTCCACCCGGACCGCTGCTTCTGCGCTCATTGTCCTACTCCGTTGCTAGAGGGGCATCGCGCCCAACTACCTCCACGCGCGCGCCAGCCGAAAGGCGTCGCCGACCAGTCCGGTCAGCGAACGCGCCGCCAGGAAGGAGCGGAACGTGGTCTTCTCTTTTTCCCGCTTCGTCGTGCCGTCGACGCGCAGGAAATTCGTCATCGCCTTCGAGACGAGCTGCGGATAGGTCAGGAAGAAGTTCTGCGCCTGAATGTGAAGCAGATCCGGCATGTCGCGATATTTCTTCAAATCCTTCATGACGAAGGACTCGTCGAGCATCTTCTTGTAGAGCGCCAGATTCTCCTTGGTCATCGGATCGCGGCGCGATTTGATCTGAAAGATCGCTTCCGCGGCGATCCGTCCGGAGGTCATCGCCAGATTTGAGCCTTCGCGATGGATGGCGTTGTTCAACTGCGCGGCGTCGCCAACGACGACCCAGCCGTCGCCAAAGAGCTGCGGGATCGCCTTGAAGCCGCCTTCGGGGATCAGATGCGCGGCGTATTCCTTGACTTCAGAGCCTGCGATGAGCGCCGCCACCGATGGATGCTGCTTGAACTTTTCCAGCAGTCCGTACGGCGTCTGTCCCGTCTTCTCGAAGTCCGCGACGAGACAGCCGATGCCAAGCGAGATCGACTCCTTGTTGGTGTATATGAAGCCCATCCCGGTCATGCCTTGCGAGATGGTGCCGACCGCCTCGATGACCGCGCCTTCGTCGCCGCGCAGATTGAAGCGGGCTTCCAGAGTTTCCTGCGGGAGGAAGTGCATTTCCTTCACCGCCAGAGCGACATTGCTCTTGTCGGGCGTCTTGCGCAGGCCGGCTCTTGTGCCGAGCAGCCCGCTCACGCCTTCCGCCAGCACGACAACGTCCGCGCCAACCTGTCCGTTCTTGCGGTCCGTGCGCACGCCAATGACTTTTCCATAGGCGTCCTGCAGCAACTCCAGGACCGTGGTTTCGCACAGCACGACCGCGCCGGCCTCCTGAACCTTCTTGGAGAACCATTTGTCGAATTGCGCGCGGATGATCGTGTAGCGGTTGGGACGCTCCTCGTTGAATTCGTCCGAACGATAATGGAGTCCCGTATGGGAGTTGTCGTCCATCATCCAAAAGCGCTGCTCGACGAGATGGCGCTCCAGCGGCGCGTCCTCGCGGAAATCCGGGATAAGCTTCTCCAGCATGTCGGAATAGAGGATCGCGCCCTGCACATTCTTGGAGCCGGAATATTCGCCGCGCTCCAACTGCAGGACTTTAAGTCCCTTGCGCGCCAGGGTCAGGGCGGCGGCGTTGCCGGCCATGCCGGCGCCGACGACAATCGCATCGAATCTTTCTTCGATCATGCCTATCTCCCCTAGCTCGCTAGACGGTCGCGCTGATGCGGAGACAATCGTTTCGAGAACGCTTCCGTGAGTGCAGGCAAAAGCCGTACCGCGTCGGTGACGATTCCAACATGAGCGAAATCGAAGATTGGCGCATTCTTGTCGGTGTTGATCGCGACGATGTAGTCCGCGCCCTCGACGCCGACGCGATGCTGGATCGCGCCGGAAATGCCCGCGGCGATATAAAGTTTGGGCCGTATCGTCTTACCGGTCTGGCCGATCTGCCGGTCAGAGCTGACCCATCCCTTTTGCACCAGCGGGCGCGAACAGCCGAATTCCGCGCCGATCGTGCTCGCCAGCTGACGGATGAGCTGGAAGTTTTCCGGAGAGCCGAGGCCGAGGCCGCCCGCGACGACCACGTCGGCGAAAGCCAGGTTGGACTTTGTCGAATCGCGGTCGGGCAGAAAGGACAACACTTTCGTGACAATGTCGTCTTCCACCAAGCCGAGCGGATGTTCGATCACGCGGCCGATCGGCTTTTCGACGCGCTCCGGCATCGGCATCACGCGCGGGCGCACGGTCGCCATTTGCGGGCGATAGTTGAGCGTGAAGATCGTGCAGAGCAGCGAGCCGCCGAACGTCGGACGCGTCGCCGCGAGCGAACCTTCCGCATCGACGTCCAGTTCCGTACAATCGGCGGTAAGGCCAGTCAGCAGCGTCGTCGCCACCGAGCCGGCAAGATCGCGCCCCAAAATCGTCGCGCCCAGCAGCAGGATTTCCGGCTGATAGGCGTTGACGAGATCGGTCATCGCTTTGGTGTAGCTCTCATTGCGGTAATCCATGAGGATATCGTCCGCGACGAGATAGGCGAGGTCTGCGCCATAGTTGAAGCTTTCCCGCACGACCGCCTGCGTGGCCTCGTTGCGCGCGCCGACGACGACCGCGGCGAGATTGACGCCGAGCTTATCGGCGAGAATCCGCCCCGCGCCCATCAGCTCCCAAGACACGGGATGCGCTTGTCCCCGCTCCTGCTCGATGAAGACCCAGACGTGCTTGTAGGCTTTGAGATGTTCAGGCAGCTCTTTTTTCGCCGCCGCGCGCCCCGCCGGAGCAGGAGCTTTTGCCTTATCGTTCATGTGTCGCGCTCCTGTTTCAAGATCAATAGCCGCGCGTCAATTGTCCGAGCTCGGATTCGAGTTTCGGCCGGCGCTTGAACAATTCATCGACGAAGGCGTCCCCCGGCTTGTCGCCGAGTTCGATGAACTGGGCCTTTTCCGCACGCGGCTTCGGCGCGAAGACGCGCTTGACAATCGTCGGCGAGCCGCGCAGTCCGCATTTGGTGATGTCCTCGACGCCGGCGTCCTGCGCGCTCCATTTGATGATCGTCGCGCGCGCCGCCGTCAAAGCATCGCTCAGCGAACCAATGCGCATCTCGTTGACGCCCTCGAGGACGGAGATCAGGCAGGGCATTTTACTGCGCAGTTTCTGAACGCCGCCTTCGCTGCGCCGCTCGACGTCGATCGTTCCCGCCTCAAGATCGACGTTGTCGATATGCGAGACATAAGTGAGCTGCATCAGGCCGAGCCGCTTGGCGACGCCGGGACCGACCTGCGCCGTGTCGCCGTCGATCGTCTGCTTGCCGGTGAAGACGACGTGCGGCGGGCCAAACTCCACGCCGATCTTGCGGATCGCCGTCGCTAGCGCATATGTCGTCGCCAGCGTGTCGGCGCCGGCGAAGAAGCGGTCGGTCAACAGCACCGCGCGATCGGCGCCAAAGGTGAGCGCCTTGCGCAGGCTGTCCTCGGCGGAAGGCGGACCCATGGTGAGAATGGTGACCGCGCCGCCGAATTTTTGGCGCAGTCGCAACGCTTCTTCGATCGCGAACAGATCATATGGGTTGATGATCGTCGGAACGCCCTGGCGCATGATCGTGTTGGTCACCGGGTGAACGCGGATCTGCGCCGAGTCGGGCACTTGCTTCATGCAGACGACGATATGCATTCGAGTTGTCCCCGTTGATCCCTAAGCGTTCACTTCAGAACGTTGAGCTGCACCAATGACGGCGGCGCCGCCGGCTTGACGGCGTCTTTGTGAACCTTGAACAGACGTTCGTCGATCGGCGTCGATTTCAGGAAGTCCTGATAGGCGCGCTCCAAGAAGTCCTTGCAGCGCTGGGTCACCGTCGCGTCGTCCAGCTCGGCTAGATCCTCGCTGAAGAGATATTGTCCCATGCGCCGCAGAATATGCAGGCGCGCGACATTGACCACTTTCGGATCATATTCGACGCCAAGCAGCGCGAAGAACTCTTCGGCGCAGGACGCCGTTTTCAATTGCTCCAGAACGGCGGGCTCCGACATTTTGGTCTCCTTCATATGATTTCCACCGGTTCCGTCTTTGGCGCGGCGCCATCAGCGGCTGTGACGGTCGACTGGCGTTCCCGCAGACGCCTTTGCAGATGCGACACGCGCGTCTCCAAAAACTCGACGCGATCGAGCAGGACCGAGAATGCCTCGCCGACCGGATCCGGCATCAGATGGTGATTGAGGTTGATGCGGCCATCGAATGTGCAGCGGCCGACGTCGCGATGCACGATCTTCGCCGGAATTCCGACCACCGTCGCATCGCGCATCACACTTTCGATCACGACGGAATTGGCGCCGACCCGCGCGTTGCGGCCGATCGTGATGGGACCGAGAATCTTCGCGCCAGCGCCGATGATCACTTCGTCTTCCAGCGTCGGATGGCGCTTGCCCGGCGACCAGGAGACGCCGCCGAGCGTCACGCCGTGATAGAGCGTCACGTCGTCGCCGACGACCGCCGTTTCGCCGATGACGACGCCGGCGCCATGGTCGATAAAAAAGCGTCGGCCAATCGTCGCGCCGGGATGAATGTCGACGTTGGTCAGAAAGCGCGCGAACCAGGAGAGGAGACGCGCCCAGAAGCGATGATCGTTGATCCACAGCCAATTGGCGAGGCGATGCCAGATGACCGCGTGCAGCCCGGGATATGTGAGCAGCGTCTCGAAGCGTCCGCGGGCGGCTGGATCGCGTGTCGCCACGCACGCCAGATCCTCGCGGATCAGTTGCAAGCGCGTCGGCTCGGGCGCCGAGGTCGCCGCCGTCGCCGCCTTAGCCTGCGTTGCCTGGTTGGTCATTGTGGCGACTCGTTCGAACATGACGCTCACATGCCTCTCGCGTGAGTGCTCGCGCAGACGCTGCGCCAGATCGAGGTCAAGGCCTCGCCGCTGACCGGCCCTTTGTGATCAAGCGCATGGGCGCGCACGCAGGAGACGATCTCGCCGAGCTCCTCGACACTGACCTCTAAATCCAGCTGCCGCAGTATCGCGGTGACGGCCGCCGAGCCGGAATGCTTGCCGATGACGATCTCATGCGCGCGCCCGAGCATGCTCGGATCGAAGGCTTCATAGGTGCGGGGGTCCTTGAGCAGCCCATCGACGTGAATGCCGGACTCATGTGTGAAGACGTGCTCGCCGACGATGGATTTGTTGAGCGGGATCGGCCGACGCGCCGCGGCGGAGACGAGCGCCGCGACGTTGCGCAATTCGGTGAGCACAATCCCGGTTTCATATTTGTGCAACTGACGCGCCGCCACGGCGACTTCCTCGAGCGGCGCATTGCCGGCGCGCTCTCCGAGCCCCATCACGGTGACCGAAGCATGCGTCGCGCCTGCCTTGATGCCAGCCAGGGTATTGGCGGTGGCGAGACCCAGATCGTCATGACAATGGATTTCGATTTCAAGATCGCTCTGCGCGCGCAGTTTAGCGATCAGATCGAAAGCGGCGAAAGGATCAAGCACGCTCAACGTGTCCGCGACCCGGAATCGGCGAGCGCCGGCGGCGCGCGCGACCGCCATCGTCTCCATCAGGAATTCTGGTTCGGCGCGCGAGGAATCTTCGCCGCCGACCGCGACGTCGAGCCCCTTGTCGCGTGCGTAAGCGACGACGCGCCGCGTCATCTCCAGCGCCTGGGCGCGCCCGCCGCGCAATTTCGCACGTATCTGCGTCTCGGAGACGGGTACGGAAAGATTGACCATCGAAACGCCCGTCGCCAGCGCGGCATCGACGTCCTCGACGCGCATTCGGCACCAGGCGATGGCGCGCAACGGCAATTGGGCGTCGACGATCGCTCGGATCATCGCGATCTCCACGCCGCCCATCGCCGGCGTTCCGGCTTCGAGTTCAGTGACGCCAGCGCGCGCCAAGGCGCGTGCGATTTCGAGCTTTTCTTCGCAGGTGAAAGCGACGCCGGGGGCCTGTTCGCCGTCCCGAAGCGTGGTGTCGTTCAACACCACATCCAGCGCTCTCTGCGTCGGCGACGCGACGGGAGGGAGCCAACTCTTTCGGGGCACATATGTCGTCATCGGCTCATACGAACGCTCGAGGCGCCCGCTTCTATGCAACCAAGAAACAACCGCACAATCGCTTCACGCATCCGGGCGCTCCTTCAGTTGAAGGATTTTTGACAGCCGCAGGTGGAGCTTGCGTTGGGATTCTCGAAGGTGAAGCCGGAGCCGGCGAGATCCTGGCGAAAGCCGAGCGTCATGCCTTCGAGGCGCGGACGCGAGGCCGGATCGATCAGCACGCGTACGCCGTCCGCCTCGACGACGATGTCGTCGCTTCTCTGCTGAGGATCAAGATCGACGACATATTCGTAGCCGGCGCAGCCGCCTTCCTTGACCAGGATGCGCAGACCACCCTCTCGTTGAGAGGCCCGCGCCATCGCATCCTTTACCGCGGCGACGGCTGCCTGCGAGACCGTGATCATACTGGAGCCTCCGAGATGAACTTGCCTGTGCCTGTATCAAGCAATCGACATGCCATCGCTAACGCGGGCAAAAACCGCCAGTCCGACCAGCAAATTATGAGATTGTCGAAAACTCGACAAAAGTTGTTCGAATGAACTTACACTGTCTGTTCGGCGGACGTCGCGGGCGATTGCGCCGCCGATGCGACGCGGCTCGTCCCTGTTTCCGCGCCATAGCAGAGTGCGTAATCCGCGCAGTTCGAGCACACCGGCGTGCTGCACATGACGAAACCGTCGTTCTCGCACATCATGCGGTAGATGAATCGCTTCCAACGCATGTTCTTGTCATTGCGCCGCGCAAGCGGCGCGAAATGGCGCGCGATCAGCCGCGTCAGTTCCGTTCTGTCGCGAAGCCCGAGGTCCTCCCAAAGATGGTTGGGCTCCATGGCGCGGCGCGCGATCATCGCGGCGAGCCAGCGGCCGTGGTCCCCATCGCTGGAGCGATTTTCAAGAAGCAGATCTCGCACAATTCCGATTTCGTCGGCGTCGACGACACTCGCCTCGTGGTCGCCAGACGATTCAATGCTTCGAGCGAGAAACCAATGAGAAAAGAGATCGCCGAGTTCAGTGTCCGTCAGACCGGCTTGCGCCGCGAGACTTCCGCCCTCGCTCGACGCTAAGGCGAGGATTGACGCCAGAACGTGGCGGTCGAAATGCGCGTCGCCATCGATGTTCGCCGCCTCGGGCAAAACTCCCGTCAGGTCGCGATACACGCGCGCAGCGTCAGTAACGCTTCGCCCGTTCTCCGTCACCGCAGATGCGTAGCCGCCGCTGTCGATATTCGGGAATGCGCGCACCATCACGTCACGCTCCGCTGACAACATAACGTCGACCTCCCGCGTGCGGGAGGTCGACGCTCATGCGTTGACGGGTTAGGCGATCGCCTGGAGTTCGGACGCGGTCTTGCCGATCTGGCTCTCATCGACCGCCTTCATGATGCCGTGCTCCATCAGCATGTCTTCGAGCTCGTCCATCGTGATCGGCGTCGGAATGATGCCCTTGCCCTGGTTGGCGTGGATCTTCACCGCGAGATTGCGGTAATGATTCGCCTGCTCGGACTCCGGCGCATATTCCAGCACCGTCATGCGGCGCAGCTCGGCGTGCTGCACGATATTGTCGCGCGGCACGAAGTAGATCAGCGTCGTGCCGAGCTTCTTCGCCAGAGCTTCCGCAAGCTCGAGCTCCTTGTCGGTCTGACGCTCGTTGCAGACCAGACCGCCCAGGCGCACGCCGCCGGAATTGGCGTATTTCAAAATGCCCTTGGAGATGTTGTTGCCGGCATACATGGCCATCATCTCGCCGGACATGACGATGTAGATTTCCTGCGCCTTGTTCTCACGGATCGGCATGGCGAAACCGCCGCAGACCACGTCGCCGAGAACATCGTAGGACAC
>NZ_JADNQZ010000047.1 GCF_015709515.1 Methylocystis sp. H62 | reverse complement strand
GGGCTCCCTGTCGGGCAGAAGACGGATGGGCCGTCGTCGTTCTAGGTCGCAAATGATCGTGCCGTAACGCTGATTGCGTTTCCATGCCCAGTCGTCGATCCCGATCACAGTAGGGGTGGGGAATGGCGGACAACCTCGCCGGCGAACGGCTCTCAATAATGTGTCGTTGCTAACCGGCAGCATCAATCGGCGAGCAAAGCTCGCGGCAGGACGGCCGCCGAGCGCGAGACCGAGATGATGAACGAGGCAATCCAGCCGCGCCGTGCGGCGAGCCCACGGCGCAAGGACATCGGCGCTGAAGCGCTCCGTGAAAATCGCGCGACGACAGGAAGCAACATCGCATCGGAACCGCCGCGCGATGACGACGAGCCGAACCTGTCGCCCCGCCAGCGGCAGATCGGCCAGGCGCCGGAGATAGTGGCTGTGGACTCGCTCTGCGATCACCGCGCAGCTCGGGCATCCGCTTTTTTTGCTTGTGGGGCGAACAGTGATGATGGCGACCCCGCCATCCTGGACAGCATTTTCAACGTGGAAACCGGGTGGCACAAAAGTCGAGAGGCGAAGGCTGCGGGGCATGTCGTTGAGTCCTTCAATGAACCAACACAAGCCGGCGCCCAAACTTCATCAAATGTGAGTCAGAGCCCCGATTGGATGCAAATCACCCCCAAAGCGGGGTTCTTATTCCATGCAACTTCACACCCTGGACGCGCTCGGCACGAAGATCGGATGGTCGGCGGGCCATTTGCGATGAGGCGCATGTGCTGCACCATCGACTTCCGGCGACCTCCTGCAGTGCCCCAATGGCTAGCCCATCCTCCCGCAAATCGGTATCGATTGGGGCAAGCCCGAATGGAAGCGTCGCGCAGCCACGCCTCACGCCCCCTTCGAAGCGCTGGATGCGCGCCCGAAGTTCGGCGATGGAGGCGTTGGCCACGGGTTCGGCCATGGCGGAAAGCTGCTCTTTAAGGCTTTGCAAAGGATCTCGCCACTGCTATGTTCTTTATTTGTTCTTAGTTACTTCATGCGCCAAATTGGAGTCCTGAGAGTCTTCGGGACCGCGTCATGGATTAGAACGAGGAACGGTGAATATGGGCGGACGGGCATGAGCGGGGCGCATCTGGAAAGGTTGAACGACAGGCAGCGCAGCGCGGTCGAGCATGGCGTCGGTCTTGCCAATGGCAAAATGGGCGGCCCGCTGCTGATCATTGCCGGCGCTGGATCGGGAAAAACTAACACACTGGCGCATCGGGTCGCGCATTTGATTGTCAGCGGCGCCGATCCACGGCGCATCCTGCTGATGACTTTTTCGCGTCGAGCCGCATCCGAGATGGGACGCCGGGTCGAGCGCATCTGCGCGAAGGTGCTGGGCAACAAGGCCGGCGTGCTCACCGACTCGCTCGCTTGGGCCGGCACGTTCCACGGAATCGGCGCGCGGCTGCTGCGCGACTATGCCGAGCAGATAGGTCTCAATCCGCAATTCACCATCCACGATCGCGAAGACAGTGCCGACCTGATGAATCTGATCCGGCACCAGCTCGGCTTCTCTAAGATGGAGAGCCGGTTTCCGACCAAAGGGACCTGTCTTGTGATCTATTCGCGAGCGGTGAATGCCGAGGCGCCGCTGCCGGATGTGCTTCGCGCCAACTATCCATGGGCTGCGGAATGGGAAGAACAGTTGCGCGAGCTGTTCGCGAGCTACGTCGAAGCCAAGCAGGTCCAGAACGTTCTCGATTATGACGACCTGCTGCTCTATTGGGCGCAGACGGTCAGTGATCCCATTCTCGCCGACGATATCGGCGGACGCTGGGATCATGTTCTGGTCGACGAATATCAGGACACCAACCGGCTTCAGGCCTCTATCCTGATGGCGTTGAAGCCCGGCGGTCGCGGTTTGACAGTCGTCGGCGACGATGCGCAATCGATCTATTCCTTCCGCGCCGCCACGGTGCGCAACATTCTCGATTTTCCAACGGAGTTCTCACCGCCGGCCGAGATCATCACGCTGGATCGCAATTACCGCTCGACGCAACCGATCCTCGCCGCAGCCAACGGCGTGATTGATCTCGCCAAGGAGCGCTTCACCAAGAACCTGTGGACCGACCGGGAATCGGCCGAGCGGCCGCGCCTCGTCACGGTGCGCGATGAAGCCGACCAGGCGCGCTTCGTGGCCGAGGAAGTGTTGGAGAACCGCGAGGGTGGCATGCGCCTGAAGGAACAGGCGGTTCTGTTTCGCGCCAGCCATCATAGCGGTCCGTTGGAAGTCGAACTGACGCGGCGGAACATTCCCTTCATCAAATTCGGCGGCCTCAAATTCCTCGACAGCGCGCATGTGAAGGACATGCTGGCCGCGCTGCGGTTCGCGCAAAATCCGCGCGATCGCGTCGCCGGCTTCCGGGTGATGCAATTGCTACCGGGCGTTGGACCATCGTCGGCGCAGACGGTTCTCGACGCCATGGCGGATCGGCCGGACCCGATCAGCATCCTCGGTGATTTGCCCTGCCCGCCGCGTGCCGCCGCCGATTGGCCGGGTTTCGTCGCGCTGCTTCAACAACTGGGCGGACGCAGCGCCGGCTGGCCGGCGGAGATCGCGGAGGTGCGCGACTGGTACGAGCCACATCTCGACCGCATGCACGAGGACGCTGACATGCGCAAGGCCGATCTGCTCCAGCTCGAGGATATCGCGGCAGGCTATCCGTCGCGCGAGCGCTTTCTTACGGAATTGACGCTCGATCCGCCGGATGCGACGTCGGGTCAGGCTGGGATCCCCTTGCTCGATGAGGATTATCTGATCCTCTCGACCATTCATTCCGCCAAGGGTCAGGAATGGAAATCGGTCTTCTTACTCAATACCGTCGACGGCTGCATCCCGTCCGATCTCGGCGCCGGCACCTCCGCCGAGATCGAGGAAGAGCGGCGGCTGCTCTATGTTGCGATGACGCGGGCCAAAGACAGCCTATCGCTCATTGTGCCACAGCGCTTCTTCACCCATGGTCAGTCGGCCACCGGGGACCGCCATGTCTATGCCTCGCGCACACGGTTTATTCCTCCAAACCTGCTGCAGCACTTCGAAAGCCGGGCCTGGCCGATTGTCCCGACGGGGCAAGCAACCGGACAGGAAGCGCCGCGGGTCCGCGTCGATGTCGGCGCCCGGATGCGGGGCATGTGGCGTTAGGAGAAACGGTTCGTGTGCAGCAATCTGTATAATGGCACCACGACCGGCGGCGCGGTGCGCTCGATGAGGAAACGCTGTTTGATATCGATACTCTGATACAACCTTAGGCGCGGGCGCAGACGTCGGGATCGGCGCGAGGGATGGCGCGATGGAAATTTTCACGCCGGACATAGTTGGCGGACTTGCAGCGCAAGCTACGCCCGGTCCGCACCGAAAGATCATCCACGTTGATATGGACGCTTTCTATGCGGCGGTCGAACAGCGCGACAATACCGAGCTGCGCGGCAAACCGGTCGCCGTCGGTGGATCGGCCGCCCGCGGCGTGGTGGCTGCCGCGAGCTACGAGGCGCGCGCGTTTGGCGTACGCTCCGCCCTGCCATCCGTCACAGCGAAGAGGAAATGCCCAGAGCTGATTTTTGTGCCGCCTCGTTTCGAGGTCTATCGCGCGGTCTCGGCGCAAATCCGTGTGATCTTTGCCGAGCATACGAACTTGATCGAACCGTTGTCGCTCGATGAAGCCTATCTCGACGTCACTGAGAACCACCACAACATCTCAATCGCCACGACGATCGCCGAATTGATCCGCGCGAGGATCAAGGCTGAGACGGGACTGAATGCGTCGGCCGGAATTTCCTATTGCAAATTCCTCGCAAAGACGGCGAGCGATCTCAATAAGCCGAATGGCCAGGCCGTCATCACGCCCCGTATGGGGCCAGCATTCGTCGAAGCCCTTGCTGTCAAGAAATTCCACGGCGTTGGACCTGCGACTGCGGCGAAGATGAAGCGTCTTGGCATCGAGACAGGCGCGGATTTAAAGGCAAAGTCCCTTGGCTTCCTGCAGCATAATTTCGGGAAGTCAGGCGCCTGGTACTATAGGATAGCACGCGGGATCGACGAGCGCCCTGTTGAACCCGACAGGCCGCGCAAGTCGGTCGGCGCCGAGGATACCTTCACCGTCGACATCTTCGATCTCGAGGCGGCGCGCGCAGAGCTGACGCCGCTGGTCGCCAAGGTGTGGCGCTGTTGCGAGGCCAACTCCCTTCGCGGTAGAACCGTGACGCTCAAGGTAAAGCATGCCGATTTCCAGCAGATCACTCGCAGTCGAACTTTGTCCAGCGGCGTCGGCTCACTAATCGACTTCGCGACAATCAGCGAAACACTGTTGGCGCCGGTGTTTCCGACGTCAAAGGGAATACGCCTGCTTGGCGTGACCCTCTCCAACTTTAAAGAAATCAGTTCGCATGACGCAGGGCAACTGTCCCTTATCGACTAGCGGCGGCGCCTGTTGTCGTCGTGGTCAGAAATATCATCGCTACTGAGATCATCGATTGAGAGCTCAAGCGCTTCCGCATTGCGCGCCACGCGACGCAATGACTGCGAAATTGTCTGGCGTCGCGTCCATGACACAATGTTCAGCGTCCTACAGTTTCCGTCTTCTGATAGGTTCATACCAAGCTGGAGAGTACGGTGTGCTGCCTTAACATTCAGGTCGACGCAGCATTCAGATCGAAGGAAACGGCGGCTCAGCCATAGCCGAACGCTATGGCGGCTTGATGCTAATACCGTTGAAAGGCGCTGTGGAGGAACGTGATCGTCCGAACTTACCCGCCCTTCGCTATTCGACAGGAGATAGATGCACTTTCGTCACACCTATAGACAGCGCAGATCCGGTGATAGCCATCAGCAACGATCAAGGGATTGCCTTTTTTCATTTCCCCGCGAACCAGCAGGACGGGCGCCAAAGGAGTGCCTTTACGAATTCGCTTCAGGTCCTCACTCACATGGGGGTCAGATTCATTAAGCAAAGGCAAATCAGCTGCTCGGAGAAGGTCCTTCGATGCGTACTCGACAGTGTCGCTTCCCCGCAACTGTTCAATTAGCTGTAACGCTTGCGCAACGGAGCATATTAGCGTTAGAAAGTTTTTCGCGCCGTCATAGTCCTCAGCCTCAGGCTCCTTCTTCCATTCAATTTTTGCTTTTGACATGCTTTTTTCCTTTCATCTCGCCTTTATTTGTTCCGTGCGTCGGATGCTGGTGTCTCCTTAAAGATCCCGGCGTCCATTGAGAGGTCAGAGCCTCGGAATATAATTCCGTCGGGCGCCAAGAACTTCGTTAACGCGTCTAGCGGTTGTGTCTGGCGAGCGTCAACGAAGCCGAGACGTCAGGCCACATTTGACCCTCAGCCAGATCACGCCAGTTCCGGACTCGCGCGGCTCAAGCTAGCGCCGTCAGTCGCCTGCAATCGCCAAAACGACAGGGAGGAGACGATGGTCAGCGTTCCAAGTGAGACGTAGGCGCCGTGAAGAGCGCGGATGACGGCGTGCTGATCCGATTGGGACGCGCCCGCGAGGAACCAGCCGGCGACCAGCGATCCAATGGCGAGACTGAAGCTCATGGAAATCTGCTGGAACGAACTCGCAATGGTGGCGGCCATGCTCGATTCCTGCGGTTCCACGTCCGCGTACGCCATGCTGTTCATGCTCGTAAATTGCAGCGAGTTGAAGAAGCCCAGCGCCAAGCCGATGGCGACAATCACCACAAGCGGCGTCTGATCCGAGACAAGCGAATAAAGACAGGTCGTGACGCCGATCATCACCGTGTTTACGATGAGAACTGAGCGATAGCCGAACCGGCCGAGAATTGGTCTCGACGCCATCTTCATGCCCATGGCGGCAGCCGCCGTCGGCATCATCAGCAGTCCCGACTGCCATGCGGGAAGGCCCAGCCCGACCTGCAATAGTAGCGGCGTGAGGAAAGGCAAGCCGCCGACGCCGAGCCGCGTCATGAAGCCGCCCACGACGGAAACGGCGAACGTCCGCTTTCTGAACAAGGCGAGATCAAGTAGCGGATAACGCGCTTTCACCGCGTGCAGCCAGTAGGCCAGAAGCAACGCAATCGCGACGGCGAAGAGGACTACACCGACGACAGGTTCGATCCTGTGCTCGCCGAAGATCTCCAGAAGCCACGACAGAAGCCCCGTGCCGCTTCCGAAAAGCGCGAGGCCGACCCACGAAGGGCGGCGTGTCAGCGCGGTAATCGGGCATGTGGCGATGGATCAGCAACTGAGCGACGATCCCGATGGGGACGTTCACGAAGAAGATCTCGCGCCACGAAAACCAATGAACGATCAGGCCGCCGACGGTCGGCCCAAGCAGTGGGCCGATGAGCGCGGGGATGATGACGAAATTCATCGCTGTCATGAGTTCGCTCTTCTCGAACGTCCGCACGATGGTCAATCTGCCGACGGGTGTCATCAGCGCCGCGCCGGCGCCCTGGAGGACGCGGGCCACGATCATCTGCCCGGCGCTTTGGCATAATCCACACAGCACGGACGCGATCGTGAAGACCGCGATGGCGGTAGCAAAGACCCTTCTCGTCCCGAAACGATCTGCGATCCATCCGCTCACTGGGATGCCGACGGCGAGGCTCAACACATAGCTTGCGGCGACGGCCTTGAGGCTCAGAGGCGTCACCCGCAAGCTTTCCGCCATGGCGGGAACCGCTGTATTCACGATCGTCGCGTCGAGCTGCTCCATGAAAAGCGCAGTAGCCACAACCCAGGGCAGGAATCGCTTGATTGTGCGTTCGTTCATCAAAGCCTCGTGTCAGAGTAACGATGTCCTCCAACCCATTCAATGGCTTACGAAACAAGCTCTACGCGGAATTGCTCGTCGCTTAGATCGCCTGGTATCTGCAAGCCATGTGGCCTTCGTAGACGGGACCCGGCTCTGTGCTTTTCGACCATATTCACATTCGAAATGTTCACGTGAATGAACTCATGACCATCCTGAAACGTGAGCATAATCCCCGCGAGTCCCATTGAACTCTCTCTGCTATCCGTCCCGGCGTTAGAGCCCAACTCCGCTCTGCCACTCTAAGAACTACTCAACACAATGCTTCAACCTTGAAGTAGCAAGCGCCTCAGCACCGACCGCATCTAGTAGCGCCGCGAACAGATACAACCCAGAAAGCAACGGAGGCTCAGGGCAAAACAAAAGGCGAACTTCGAATCCAAAATTGTCCCGGCAGCGCCCAAGCGGTTGCTGCCGGAACTCGATTGGCCCTTCCGTCCGCCTTGGACTGATCTTGCGCCCACGCTTGCAAATTTGCTCAGTTACGGACGATACGCCGGCACAGCCTTTGCCGTCTGAGTCTGCGCGCGCGTCTCATTCCGCCAGAATGGTGTTAGCGCACTCAATTCCGGAAAATGCCGCCCATGCAGCCGTCGGGAAGATGGTAGGGCGTAACAATGAGATGGTCCACACGACAGTAAACATTGACGCCGGCGTCAGAAATGAGTGCGACGCGCGCCTCGCTCGCCAAGCTGTGGCGCGCCATGACTCTCGGCGCCGGGGGCCGTCGTCGAATTGCTGTTTGACTTCGTTAGCGCCGCCGCACCGAAAATGGTTCTTCTCGGTCTTCTGATCTTCGCGACCATCGGGCAAGTCGCGCAAACTTCCCAGTCCAAACACTTCCAGGAATTATTCGTCGTGACATACGCATAGGGAGCGCCTGCTGTGGGCGCGCGCGGGTCGCGGGCGATCAGGCCAAGAGCTTTCAAGCGGCCGATGAGGTAACGGCTGGTTTCGCGACCGGCGAGCTGCGAGAGCTCCGCGCGCGTCGCCGGTTTCAGATAGGCGATCGCTGTCACGGCAAGGAGTTCGGTCGGCGTCAACGCTGGCGGTCCGGCGTGGCAGCCGCCATTGCTGAGGACGCGTATGGCGTCGGCGTACCGCGCCTTGGTGTGCAGCTGGTAGCCGCCCGCAACGTGGACGAGTTCATAGAGCCGCGCTCGCAAATCGTCGCGATGATGGCGTGGAAAGCTGCGATGACGCTTCGCGCTTCAACGAGCAGCGGGACGCCGCTTTCTACGCCGCAATCGTTACGGATTCTGACTCGGAGAGCGTGTCGCGACCTGTCGTCATGCGCGGTCGCAGCGCTCGATGAACTGCTCTTCCGTAAACTAGCTTTGCTTAGTCGTGTCCGTACTCTGCAGTGCGTCGGAGTGCGTGTTTGCGAACAAATTTCTCAGTCAGGTCAGTCACCAAACTTTCCGCGCATCGTTTCGATCAGAGATTCAATAGTCAGCAGGCGGCTGAGTTGACGGCTCTCGTCGTCTAGCACTTTATGTTGGATATCTAACCGCTCGCTTACTTCCAACAGCATACCAATAATCTTGGTGGTTTCGCGCTCTGTCATTAAGTTGATTTGTAAGTCCAAGTGTGCTCGACGGTCGGCCAGTTTGCTCATGCGATTTTGACGCATCAGAACAAATGCTGCAATTAGCACACCTTCCAACGCGAGCACCGCTCCTAGCAGATGGTATGGATATGGATCGAATGGAGGTATTGGCGTAATCAAACCTTCGTTAATCGCAATCCAAAAAAAGACGGCTATAATTTCTGTGATCACAAATCCCAATGTGCCGATCACGCCAGCAACAAATTCATATACAACTTCGCCGCATGATCTGGCTTCCTCAGCTTCTTGCTCCGCTTCGATCACAGCATCGATGTTTTCGTGAACAAACTTGGGAACTGAATTCGGTGATCCTTTCATGAGCCTCTCCCTAAAGTTAAGCCCGAACGCCAAACGAGTAGCGATGTTGCTAACGGGAAAGCTAAAATACGTCTACTGAACGTGCGTTGAATGCACGTGTCAATCAGCAGGCAATTTTTACTATGGATCTTTTCAAGCGCCTTCTGCGCGCGCGACCTCCTATGAGGCGAGGGCGAACATGTTTGGCGAGGCAGCGGTCAGGACACCGACATCATTTCGACGGTTGTGCCGTTTCTCATTCGCGGGTTGGATACCGCATACAGAGCTTTCGTCGAAGGAGAGCCTCGGTTTGACTCGCGGAGATCGGTGTTGCCGCTCCAAAATCGAGGTTAGCTCTGCGCCCGCCACGCTTGCCTAGGCGCGCGTTGGAGGCAATTTGGTCGATGTCGCCCAAGAGACGCGGCAGAGCGACTCCTGTTAATTCCCCTTGACCGCGGCTGCACGGTCGCGGGTCTTTTTATGGTTCGTCCGCTTGCATCTTGCGCTCGCCCGCTTCAGCCTTCCGCGTTTCTTAATAAGGCGCGCAGCGTCGGTCAGCGTCGTGACGCTTGAGGGACTAGCCGCCATTCCGATCGCATAGTGATATTTTACATAGCCCCTCGCCGACGCACGAATTCCTTCGGCGCACAAGGAGTCCAGGGCCTGCCCTTCGATCACGCTCTGCTCGTCTGGCGCGCTGCGGAATGTAGAGGGCGGCAAATGGCGCCACAGGAAAGTCGCCGCCGCGCTAACATGTAAGCGAGACCACGAACGCAACCTGAAGCAATTGGGGGAGCAGCTCAGAGATGTTCTCGCAGCTTGCTGCGGATCCGCTGCCATTGGTCACTCGCCCGCTCCAGAGGGGCCACCGATCAACAAAAAGAAATAGCCTTTGCGCTCACAGCAGCGCAGCCGAGTCCTTGACGGAAGTTAAGGTTGAAAGCTCCTGGAAGACCGCTAGCTACATGGCTTGCATGGCGGAAAATAAAACGACCATTGAGCGTGCGTTCGAACTGGCTCGCTCTGGAGAGTATGCTCGCATCGGCGATATGGTCAGACATTTGCGTCGCGAAGGCTACGATATCCGGCAAATTCACGGGCCCGTCCTTAGGAAGCAGCTTGCAGATTTAATTGAAGCTGCACGGACAGATCACCGCGAAAATACCGAGCAGGATCCAAAGGAAGATCTCTAGAAGACCGTTCGAGACGCCTTCCGTATCCGCGACGTTCCGCTCTTGCTCTGAAACAACCGTACACGGCCGGAACCGACAGCATTGCCGCCGCAGGTTCAGTGATTAGACCGAAGCGGAAATTCAACCTTCAGAGTTGTTCCCGTCGGACCGTTTATTCGCAATGAGCCACCAAGCTGCCGAGCAAATGTTTGCATGATGCTCATGCCCAAGGACTGACGTTCGCTCGTTGAATCCCGCCTTATGCCAGGTCCATCATCATGGATAAGCAAACGCAAGCCGTCTTTCTGCTTTAGCAGTTCGACCTTGAAGGTCGTCCCCGTTCCCTTCCGAAAGACGTGCTTCGCCGCGTTCATCGCTGCCTCATTGACGAGCAAGGAGATCGCAGTCATCTGGTCCAGCGAAAGATCGATGTCAGGAGCGATTTCGACCACGACAAGAACGGGTAGATCACGAAAAACTTCGTGGAGCACGTCCGACATCAGCGGCGCCAAGCCGTGCTCGTAAGCCTTTCGGTCATAGAGACGGCCATGGAGATCCGACATCATTGCGATGCGGTCTTGGGCATTCGCAATGGCTTCAGCGGTGGCTTCGTCGGACAAATCGCGTCTGACTCCCTGCAGCATGGCCACAACGACCTGCAGGTTGTTGGCGACGCGGTGTTGCAGCTCTCGAAATAGGCTTTCCTGCGCTCGATTGGCGCGTTCGAGCCGTTTTATGACGTCGCCCATTGCAGCGACCAGAACAACGAGAAATCCGCCTACCAGAAGAAAGCCGACGAGCGCGACCACCGTGTTCGCGTCCTTTATCTCAAAGCTGTATGCCGGCGGGTAAAACAAGTACCAGCCGCCGCAGCTGAAAGCAGTAATACGGCGACGCCTTGCGTCCATCCGCAAAGCAGCGTCACGCCCGCTATAGCCGGATAGAACGTCAGAAATTTTAGGGAGTCGAGCCAGGGCGCAAGCACTAAACGAATCGCCAAGCTCGCCCCAAAGCATGCTGCGGCTACAAGCCATGCCTTCGGTCCTCGCAACCGATTCGATAGCTTCTGAACTTTGGCGACCCAAGTCACGCTGCCCCACTGCTGAGCTCGAGGGCAAAATATTCACGTCGCGGCGAGAGCACAAGCAGTAAAGCGAGCCGCCGCGCCAATCCAATTCCACCGCTTATTCACTTTTCCGATCAAAATCGGCGGGCCTATGTGTCGCCAAGTTCGCCGCCGTCCTCTTGCACTAAGATTCCTTAAGATGACGGCGACGCTCGTTTTAAGGACTGACGTAAGCCAAAGCCCTCAATGCCTTTGAATCTTACCAGCCGCGGCCGCCGTAGCCACCGTCGTCATGCCCCCGGTGTTCCCCGTGGCAGGCAATTCTGTAACCTCTGCGCTGCATCTCTCGACATGACATACGGTCGTTCGAGTACCCCCAATGATCGCCGCGACGACCACCGTATCCGTCGCGGTCATGGCCCGAGCGATCCCCACCGCGACGGCCATAGTCGTGTCCCCAATAGCCTCCGCGACGCCCTCGGTCCCCGCCATCGTGGCCCCAGCGGTCACCGCCGCGCCCGCCATAGCCGCCGCCGTCACTGCCCCAACGATCACCACCGCGACCGGCGCCGCTACTGCCTTTCCCGCTGCCCCAACTATCGTTAGTGCTCTTCTGCCCGCCGCCGTAGCCGCCTTTCTCTCTGCTCTGAGATGACCCTTTTCCACTTCCGGTGTCGCTCGCTCCAGGAGTTCCTCCATAGCCTCCGCCCCACTCGGCGAACGCGGCCATGGGGAGCGCGAGCGCACCAGCTAACGTTGTGACAATCGCTAGTTTGCGTAACATGGCAGTGCTCCTCTAAACTACCAGCGCCATTGCATCGCAGCCCTCGAGCCACTTGGGACCCGCACGCCGGAATTCAACACGAACCGCGGCTGGTGCATGGCGTAATTTGTCCGGCGTCAGCGCCTTTGAGACAAACCGGGGAAACCATTTTCAAACCTTCAACGCTGCCGACGCGTCGGCGCACAGCTTGTCGAACGCGTCTCTGATCGGCTGCGCCGCCGGACGATCGCGCCACGGCGAATCGATGAGCCAACCGACGTCATCGACGAAGTTGTCGATCGTCCTGCGCTGTTCGCTGGCATACTCCATCGAATTCGCGAGCGCCGCCAGTCGCCTTGCATGTCGAGAACTTCGTTGCGAAACGCTTCGCAGGCGCACATCGTCGCAGCTGCGTTGACTTCCTTCGTCACGACGGCGCGCGCGGCGACGACGACAAAGAGCGCCGCCAGACCGAGAGCAGGCCGGCGAGCTTCGACGGCTTGCTCGGCAAGCCGCCAATTCGCGCTTTCGAGTTTTGCGTTTTCGATCTGGGCGCGCAAGTTGTCGATTTTCGTTTTTGGCTTGTCGAGAACGTCGCCGCCGCTCGCGAGCGAAGCGATCACATCGTCTGTCGAATGTGTTTGCTCTTCTTCGGCGTCCTCATTTCGGCTGTGAGTGCGCCGGCTATTGCGGCGGACCATTTGGTTTCGGCGTTGGCGCGGGCGCCCTGCGCTTCATCCAAAGTTTCTGCGCGCTCGTCTGGTCGGCGATGCGCTGCGCAACTTCTCGCGTTCGGCCGATGCGGTCATCTGTCAACGGCGGCGACAAATTGTGCCAGATGGCGGCGTAAAAGTGTACCGGTCTGATTGAGAGAAAAGGGCCGTGAAGCCCTTGTGCGCTGGGTTGTCGCGCGCATTGAGGCGCGCGGAGCGTAGCGAAGCGCGCTTCAATGCGCGCGGCGGTTAAATGTCACTTTCCGTAACGCCTATCGATCAAATGGCTTCCGCAACCGAATGCCCTTGCGTCCGTCAGCACGTCGACCTGACGAAGCTTCGCGACAATCTCCTCGGGCTTGTGCCGTTTCCTGCCCATCTCAAATCCTCCTCATAGGCTCAAAGCCATACTTCACGGAGGATCACTTTTTTCAGGGGGCAGACCAGCGGCCACACGATCGTGCGCGAGTATGTGGCGTGTGCCGTTCTGTGATCGCGCGAGATGTTCGTTCCCTTGAGCCATGGCCCGGGACAGGCGCAGGCGGATTTGGCCAAGCTGACAGCTACATCGCCGGCAAAGAGGTCCGCTTTCATTATTGTGCGTGGACCTGCCGCACTCGGACGGTTGCTTCGTCAACGCGCGCGCTTGGGGTCTGGGGGCGTGCTGCGCGCCATCGCGTCGGAAGAGCCGGAGCCCTTGTCCCCGAATACGCCGACGCCATCGCCTTAAGAAAAACGCTCGGTCAGCGGAGCTGATCGAGCGTTTTTATGTTGGCCCGTTTTAAGACGCGTTAAACCGCGTGTAAAATCAGTTCTGCTTCGTGGCGACCGGCGCTTTTGACAGGGGCGCGACGACCGGCGGCTGTGCGGGCGACGCGCCATTGATCGGCTTGAACGCTTCCTTGGCGAGGCCCGAATACGTCTCGCCAATCTTGATGGCGTAGGCCAGGAAATCGTCATAGGCGGATTTGGTGAAGTCCGACTGGAGCTGGATCGCCTCGTCGACCTTTTTCACGCCGAACAGCTTCTCGAAGAACGCCTGGCTTTTCTCGAAAGACGCCTTTGCGTAGTCCGTCGTTTCGGCCGCAATGGCCTCTAGACCCTTGGTTGACGACGTAACCACCGTGGCAAACGGAGCGCCGAACGAAGCCGCGCCGAACGCTTTTGTCGCGGGGAATTTGCTGAACATAGAGCATGCCTTTTTGGTCTAGGCGCGCGGGGCAATTCCCACGCAGCCGCGCAGGATGTGCGCTGCACAATGTGTCAATAATCATATTGCTTGCAGCACAACCGAGCAGATGGCGGCGCAACGCTGCTTAAAGCGGAAGGAATGGCAAAGGCCGTGAGCTCGGCTCTCGGCCTAGCAAGCCCAATAGCTCGCCTGACCGAAACGTCCTCCTAGCGCCGCGCTGCCAAGCCGCCGCCCGCCTCTTGCGGCGGTGTTTTCGCCGTGAAGGCAGCGAGCAGTGAGCAGCGAAACCCCATCACCGATCACTCCCAATGCTCCCCGACGTCGCTCTCAGCGTCAAGATTCTCCTCCCCTGCGAAAAGAACGGCATCGAGATCGGCCCCCGGCTGCTGTCGCTCCAAACGCCCTTCGTCTTCGAGCCGCTCGATGTCGGGAAGTTCGCGCAGCGTCGCGAGCCCGAAAACCTCCAGGAATTTCTTGGTCGTTACGTAGGCGAAAGGCGCGCCGGGCTCCGGCGCGCGCAAAGCGCAGTCGATCAGGCCGCGGCGCTTGAGCGCGCCAATGACATCACGGCTGACCTCCCTGCCAGCAAGACGGGACAAATCGACGCGCGTGGCGGGTTGCAGATAGCCAATCGCCGTCACGGCCAATATCTCCGTCGGCGTCAGCTCCGGCGCGCCGGCGTCGCGCAAACGTCGCGGCCCCCCGTTCGGATTGCCGGCGCGAAGCGCGGCTTGGTACGGAGTTTTAGCCGCCGGCGACAAAGACCAGCTCATAGGGCCGCGCACGCAATTCGTCGCGGATGTCGCTAATTAAGTCGTCAAGATTACAGGACGATCCGACAACCCGCGCGAGCGCCTCTCTCGGCACCGGACCACGCGCGGCGAAAACGACGGATTCGACGCGTCCCATCCATTCCCGCCAGCGCGCGCAGCCTTCGGCAGATCGACGAGACCGGGGTCGAAGGATTCTCGGAACTCGCCTGCATGAAACGCGGGTTTAGGGCGGCCCATGATCGTGCCTCACCTTGTCCTCAATGTCCTCACTCGAACGCCCGACCAATTTCTCAAGCCGCCAAACCCTGATTGTCGGCCCTACCCGCCAACTCGGATCTGTCGCCTGCGACGCCTTAAAGCCGGTACAGCCGAAAGCTCGGCCGCCCCGTCAGCTCGCGCGCGGCGCCTAGTTCAACGAGCCGATCGAACAGACGCCGCGAACTGCGGTCGGAAAGCTTGGCTTATTCGCGGCGCGCGCGGGACCGACGCAATCGTCGGCAAGCAGCATTTCGATCACACGCTCTGCTCCCTTGGCGCGCAGTTTTGGCACCGCATCGAAAAGTTTTTCGGCTCGGCGTGAAAGATCGACGGCGAGATCGGCCGCCTCGCGCGCCGCGAGCGCGTAAGCGCTGGCGAGCACGTTCGACCAGTCGCCATCGGCGGGACGCGGTCGGCGCGTTTGGGGCGCGGCGCAAGGGGGTGAAGGATCACTGTGGCCAGCAGCGGAACCGGCGCCTTCCAGCCGAGTTTTTGCGCCATGGCGACGTCGACAGGCCAGTGCGAGAAAATCTCCGCGTCGATCGCTGGGACGACCCCCAGGTCATGCATCGCCGCTGCGCTCGCGCCCGCCGCTGCGGCGAGCGGATCATTGGCCCTGGCGACGGTTTGGCGCAACGGCTCGTCAATACCCTGCGTGTCGAAGGCGCTCGGCGCCCCCACATATTCAACGGCGGCCGCCAACGTCGCCTCATCCAATCTCACGCACCGCATCGTGAAGAGCCGAAACAGGCGATGCAGGCGTCCGGCCGGCTGGTGTCGCAGCGCAGGCGCTCGCGGCACGCAACGCGAGGCGCTGACGCAGGGCGGCGAAAATGGGCTCCGCGCGCCCCTGCTCCGCCGTATTGGCCAGCGTGCGAAACATCGGCACCAGAACGCAAAACGGCGTCGAGCCCCGCGAGCGCGGTACCGGCGAAGTAGCGTCAGTTGCGTTATCGCTGACGCCGTCATCGACGCGCGCCCAGCGCGGAAATGGCTGGATTTCTATAGTTTTTCGTGGCGCGATCGCCGGATCGCGGCGGATACGTCGGGGCGACGGTTGCGCGTTCAGAAAAGCGCTCGAATCGATTTCCAACATGATCGGATCTTAATCCAAAGCGGCGCTTTATCGTTGTCTTTTCGCGCCAAATCCGCCCCGCTTGTCGTCTCGCGTGCATGTCCAATAATGTGGGCTTATCGCATGCATGTTGCGGTTGATTATTTCGCACAATTTTAACTTTCAACTTGCAGGATTTTTCGATTGTAATGCGTTTTTTATCCTCTCGCATTTACACAGAACTTTAAGCGCGACCCAAGTCACTTCAACGAGGCAAACCGAACATCATGCATTCTCCCGAGATCGTTGCGATCTTCTCATCTCGCAGCGAGCAACTTGCCTCTGAGTCATCTTTGTTTAGGGACGCCATCTCGCGACATGTATCTGTCGGCGCGCCTCGCCACCGCTTGCTTGTCGGTCACAGCTTTGCGTTGGGGCCACCCGTAGGCCTTTGATCCGGATATCTTGCGTTCGAGGTCATCGTACTCGATCACCAACGTGATACGTCGGCCGCCTGGCAAGTAGCGTCCATCCATCTCTAAGGTGTGGTCGAGCAGCATTCGGATTGCTGCCGAGCGGGAAAGTCCGCCAGGAGCGGCATGGCCATGGTCGGCCGCCCACTTGTCAATCTTCGCGAGTAGCTTTCTGTGGAGACGGAGCGACACGACCGCCCTGTGATCCGCGACATAGTTCCCCAAGCGAGTCGATTTAAATTTGAAGGCGCGCTCGCGACTCGCTTTCTTGTTGGCCGTGTCTATTAAAGCCTTTGCTTTGGCGCGTGCCTCGGCAAATCTCACGGTTTCAGCGCCGCCGATCGTCTTGCGCCGAGAGCGTCCGTCGTCGCGGTATTGCGCGACATAGGTTTTCTTTCCGCTCAGAAAGACGACAACCCCGAAGCCCCCAAGCTTGGTATCCCAAAAATAAACGCGCTCCCTCTCCCGAGGACATTCGAGGGTAGCGATGGTCGACTGCCTGAGTTTCGTTCGCATGCGTGCGCCGTGCGTCCGGCAATTCTTGGTGTAGTACAGAATTGTTTACCGGAAGGCAAGCGAGCGCCCTGCATGGCGAGCCAACACGTTCGACAGCGCTGAAATATTCGCGAGTTCCCACAGTCGTCGAATCTCGGTCCAGCCTTTTGTCGATCGGATATGAGATGTACCGGGCCAGAAAGCGCTCAAAACGAGCATCATTGGCGGGGGCTTGACTGAGCAAAATTCGTCGTTAGTTTGGCGTCATCGCCGATGGGCAGGCGCCTTTTGAGGAGCAGCACGGGCGAAAGCGTCAGTCGCGTGAAGCGCGACGGGCTTTCGGAAACCCGAACCTCGAGGAGCGCGCGATGAGCGACGCCAACGCCCGTACTTTTCCCAACGAACCACAGAGCACCCGCTCCTCGGGTTCGGTTGCGCTTGACCACAACGATTGCCCGCCGCAATCGACTGAGCGGCGCCTTGAGCTTTCGCCTGAATTGGCTCTCCGCGTCGAATACGTCGAGCCCACCAATCTCAAGGCATATCAAAAAAATCCTCGCGCGCATTCAGCTGATCAGGTTGAACAAATCGCGGAGAGCGTGAAGGCGTTTGGATTCGTCAGTCCGCTCCTTATCGATGCGGAAGGCATCGTAATCGCCGGCCATGGCCGACTGGCGGCCGCCAAGCGGCTCAAACTCGCGCAAGTTCCCGTAATTCGCATCGATCATCTCGTTGAAGCGCAGAAGAAGGCATTGCGCATTGCGGACAATCGGCTAGCAGAATTGTCGGGTTGGGACGAAAAACTGCTCGCCATTGAATTTACGAACCTCATCGAAATTGACGCTGAGTGCCGGCTCGATTTTGAAATCGAGGCCACTGGCTTCTCCTTCGCTCAAATCGACCAGCTGATCGAATCCAGCAAAGGCGGCGACGCGCCTAATCCCGATGACGATTTCGAAATGGACCTTCTCGGCGCTCCGGTTTCCGGACAAGGCGATCTTTGGCTCTTGGGAAAACACCGCCTGTTTTGCGGCGATGCACGCGATCCGAAAGCTTTCGAGCGCGCTACCAATGGTGCGCTTGCGCAGGTCGCCATTTGTGATCCGCCTTACAACGTCAAAATCGCCGGCCATGTGAGCGGACTTGGCAAGACCGTCCACCCGGAATTCGCAATGGCGTCAGGCGAGATGAGCGAGGCGGAGTTCACGGAATTTCTCACGGAATTTCTGCGAACGACGGCGGCTTCACTGGTCCCGGGCGCGATCCTGTTTCTCTTTATGGATTGGCGGCATCAACGGGAAGTGCTCGACTCGGTCCGAGCGACTAGCCTGACATTGCTCAACGTGTGCGTATGGAACAAAGGCTCCGGCGGCATGGGAAGCCTTTATCGCTCGCAGCACGAGTTAGCATTCGTGCTGAAAAAAGGCGGCGCGCCGCACAAGAACAGGGTCGAACTCGGCCGCCACGGTCGCTGCCGAACCAACGTCTGGAACTACCCCGGTCTCGCAGGGTTCGGACGCGATCGCCAGCAGCAGCTCGCTGACCACCCCACTGTGAAAAATTGCGCAATGATCGCTGATGCGATCCGCGACGTTTCCGATCGCGGCGATCTTGTCATCGATCCCTTCTCTGGGTCCGGGACGACGATTATTGCCGCCGCTAAGACCGGACGACGCGCCTGCGCGATCGAGCTCGAACCGAAGTACGTCGACGTCGCGATCCGCCGTTGGGAACGGTGGTCAAGCGAACCGGCGCGCCACGCCGAGAGCGGATTCTCGTTCGCCGAGGAGTCCGCTCGTCGCGCAGCTGCCGGGTATGAAGGCCCCAATCTTGCCGAAGCCGGCCGGGACATCTCGCCGCCAAGGACGACACGGATTCGCAAACGCCTTCCCCCCGCTTGAGGGGAGGCGATCATGGCAAAATCCAAAAATTCTCCGAAGCCCCGCGACTACAGCGTTGGCAAAGGCAAGCCGCCCACGCACAGCCGCTGGCCCAAAGGTGTCTCCGGAAATCCAGGAGGCAAAAGGAAAGGCAGCGTCGATTTGCAGCAGGCCTTCAACTCAGCACTCCAGAGGCCGATCATCGTCACGATTGACGGAGAAAAGCGCGAAATTCAGGCAATCGACGCAATTGTCATGCGTCTCGTCGAGG
Organism: Methylocystis sp. H62; assembly: GCF_015709515.1. Taxonomy (GTDB): domain Bacteria; phylum Pseudomonadota; class Alphaproteobacteria; order Rhizobiales; family Beijerinckiaceae; genus Methylocystis. The sequence continues at coordinate 98,041 of NZ_JADNQZ010000047.1, read as the reverse complement.
GCGGGTTGAAAGGCGAAATGCGTGCGATCACGACGATACTCGATCGCTGCGCCCTGTTGATCCCGCCCGCGGATGATCCGAAAGAGGAGACGAGCGAGGAGGATCTTACGATCCTTCAGCGCGTCCTCGCCGATCGGGAGCCAAAACCTTCCCGCAAGCGACGAAGAAAGGCCGCCTCCGTCGCAGATGAAGGCGCGCAATTCCGCGGAGATAGTGAGGGCGAAGATGACTGACCCTATATAGAAATCCCAGACACGTCGGCGCTCCGCCTCGGAGAGCGCGTCGAGCGCTTTGATCGGATCGTCGATGACGATCAAATCGCCGCCGCGACCAAGAATCGCGCCACCAATACCCGAGGCGAAACGAAAGCCCTTGGCGCTGGTGACATATTCGTGGCGGGGTTGGACGGATGAGCGCGGCTGCAAGGCTGGGAAGAGCGCGCGATACCAGTCGCTCTCCATCACGTTGCGCGTATCGATCGCGAGCTTTTTAGCGAGCTCATCGGCGTAGGAGACCGCAATGATACGCTTCGTTGGATCGCGCCCAAGCGTCCAGGCGGTGAATGCGACGCTGACGGTGATCGATTTCATCGACCGCGGCGGGACGTTGATGATGAGCCGCCTGTTCTTGCCGGCGGCGACTTGCGAGAGCCGCCAGCAGATATGGTCGATGTGCCAATTGTGATGGTAGGCCTTGCCGGGTTCGAGCGTGCGAAAGGTCCTTTCGACGAAAGAGGGCAGATGTTGCCGTGCACGCTCTGCACGCGTCTCGACGATAAGCAGAACGGGGCGATCGTGATTGTTATGCAAAGGCTGCATCAAGATGACCTCGTCGGCCGTCTTCTCGATCTCGAGCCTGACGTATGGGAGGTCGTCTCGATCCCAGCTATCGCCCCCGAGGACGAAACGTTTCAGTTGAGCGATGGCCCGAACGACATTTATGTTCGGCGCGCCGGCGAGGTTTTGCACGAAAAGCGCGAGCCGATGAATATTCTCGAAGAGATCCGCCGCGCCCAGGGTAGCATGAATTTCTCGGCGCAGTATCAGCAAGCGCCCGTTCCCATGGGCGGCAACGTGATCAAACGAGACTGGTTACGCTATTACGCGATACCCCCTGCCCTCTTCGACCGCGTCGTGGTTTCATGGGACACGGCGTCGACGCTATCTGAGACCAGCGATTGGTCGGTAGGCGCGGTTTGGGGAGCACTGGGTCTAGATTTTTATCTCCTCGATGTTTACCGGGCTAGGCTCGAAGCCCCAGAGCTACGGCGTGCGATTATTCAACTGCACGAACGCCACAACGCCAGCGCGACGTTAATCGAGGATACGGAACTCGGCCGGGCGTTGGCCCAGGATCTCTATCGAACCGGTCATTTGCGGGCCATCGCGCAACGGCCTGAGCGGGACAAGCTCGCCAGGCTTCTGGCGCAAGCGGCGCGTTTCGAAGCCGGACAGGTCCATCTGCCCGAATCGGCGCCGTGGCTCGCAACCTATTTGAACGAGCTCCTTGGCTTCCCAAATTCAACGCACGACGACCAAGTGGACGCGACATCGCAGGCCCTCAACTGGCTGACCGCTCGAACGCCCCTCGATCGGCCGCTCATCCGCAAGGATCTGCGCCGACGCGATATTGCGGGCCGCGCCCCCGTCGGATGATCTTAGCTCTGCAAATTATCTGCTCTCGCCGCTTGCAAGCATGCCTCACTGATGCTTTCTGATATCGGATGCATTTGAGGCACACTGCACAGGCGCCAAGCGAAGGGCTGAACAAAGGAGAGCCGCTCAGGAATGGGTCGATCTCGGACAACTTCCCTCAGCTTTTTTCTTTTTCCCTGCTTTTTTCCCTGCTCTGAGGGAAAGGGCGCCCAGAGACGGGTTCGCCGAAACTGCCTGCTCCACCAGGCGATCGTGATTCCGCGAGGTCACCCCCGGCAACCCACTTCTTCTCACAGGCCGGTCGAGCAGGCTTCGCCCTCCACGATTCCGATGCGCGCCGAAACTTCCATTCCCGGTCGAAGCGCCAGCTCGCGATTATCGACCTCGACCACGACGTCGACCGGCGCACCCGAACCTGTTCGGCGCGCCTCGTTCACCTTTCCTGAAAATGTCCGGCCAGGGACCGACTCGCTTGTCACGACCGCCGCTGCGCCCGGCGCGATCGTCAGGGCGCCCTCGCCCTCCGCCTTCCCCCGAAGCCGAACGGTCTTGGCGTCGCCGATCATGAACAGCGGCGCGCCGCCTGCGACGCGCGCGCCGACAGCAGCCGTTCGCTCGACAATAACGCCTGCGACCGGCGCGAGAATTTCTGCGCCGGCTCGACCCGCTTCCGCCTTCGTCACCGCCAAGCGGCGCCGAGCGACTTCCGCTTCGGCGCGCTCGAGTTGCGTCTGCGCGCGCGCCAGGGCGCCCCGGGCCGCGGCAAGCGCCTTGCGGCTTGCGGCGCGACTTGCCGAACGACTTGCCGACCGCGCCTCCAGTCTTTGCAGGTTCGCCTGCGCCCTCGCCTGCGCGCTCTGGCGCTGCGTCAGTTGCCGCTCCGCGGCCGCCAGCCCGCTTTGCGCGCGCGCGACCGCTTCATCGAACGAACGCACATCGAGCGTCGCGCATGTCTCGCCCTTCTCCACTTGCGCGCCGACGTCGCAAGAAAGCGTCGCGACGACGCCAGCCGCAGGCGCATCGATCGGCGTTTGCACAACCGGAGCGATCACGCCGCTGACGACGACCGTTCGACCCACTGACGCTGCTTCGCGCGTGAGACTGACGCGCGTGTGAAGATAGAACGCGCCGCTCACGACAATGATGAGCAGCCCCAATAGGCCGGCGACGACAGGTCGGACCCAGTCGCCAGGCGCGACGACAGCGGCTGCGCCGGTCGCCGTCGCCACAGGAACGCCATGCGGCGCAGGAGCCTTCGCGGGCGAACGGAAAATGGCCTTCTCGACCTCGACGAGCAGAAACAGCACGACGCTCGCGCCGGCGATATGCCCCCACATTTCCGGGTCGAGCGGCGTGGTGTTGAACAGCGCCTGCATAAAGGGCGCGTAAGTGAACATCGCTTGCAGGACGACGACGATGGCGACGGAAATCAGCACCGCGCGGCTGCCGAACAGACCCTTCAACGAGAGCGACGACTCGGAAAGGAAACGCGCGTTGAAGAGATAAGCGACTTCGCAGGCGACGAGCGTGTTGACCGCGACCGTTCGCGCGCTGTCGAGCCCCATGCCCCGCGCCTTCTCCAATTCGTAGAGTCCGAAGGTCGCGAGCAGCATCAGAAAAGAAACGAAGACGATGCGCCAGATGAAGTAGCGGGAGAGGATCGGTTCGCCCGACGGACGCGGCGGGCGCAGCATGACGCCCTTGGTCGGCGGCTCGAACGCGAGCGCGAGGCCGAGGGTGACGGCGGTGATGAGATTGACCCACAAGATCTGTACGGGCGTCACCGGCAGGGTCTCGCCCATGGCGATCGCCGCGATCACCGTGAGGCCCTCGCCGCCATTGGTCGGCAAGATGTAGAGGATGGTCTTTTTCAAATTTTCGTAGACGACGCGGCCCTCATGCACCGCATGCACGATCGACGCGAAATTGTCGTCGGCAAGCACCATCTCCGCGGCCTCTTTCGCCGCCTCGGTGCCTTTAACGCCCATCGCGATGCCGATGTCGGCGCGCTTTAAGGCAGGCGCGTCGTTGACGCCGTCGCCGGTCATCGCGACGACTTCGCCGCGTTTCTGCAGCGCTTGAACGAGTCGCAGCTTATGTTCGGGACTGGTGCGCGCGAACACCGTCGTGGCGCTTGCCGCTTCGCCGAGCGCTTCGTCGCCGATCGCGTCGAGGTCGCGTCCGGTGAGCACGGAATCGGGACGATCGAGTCCGAGTTCGCGGGCGATGGCGATCGCCGTCGCGGCGTGGTCGCCGGTGATCATTTTGACGGACATGCCGGCGGTCGCGCACGCGCGGATCGCCTCGACGGCCTCGGGGCGCGGCGGATCAATCAGGCCGATCAGACCGACAAAGACGAGCCCGCTTTCAACGTCGCCGAACGCGAGTTGCTGTTGACCCTCTCCGGCTTTCTTGGAGGCGACCGCCAAAACCCGCTGCCCGCTTGTGGCCATCTCAATGATGCGGTCGAGCCAGCAGGCGCTTTCGAGCGGACGCTGCTCTCCGCGCACGTCCTGCTCCCAAAAGCACATTTCGAGCAGCCGCTCCGGCGCGCCCTTGACGAAAATGTAGCCAGCGCCGTCGTGGTCGTGGTGCAGCGTCGCCATGAAGCGATGCTGCGACTCAAAAGGAATTTCATCCGTGCGCGGCAGCTCCAGCGCCAGCTTTTCCAGATTGACGCCGCCTTTGACGGCGGCGGCGAGCAAGGCGCCTTCGGTCGGATCGCCCTCGACGCTCCAGACGCCGTCCTTCTCGCGCAGCACGGCGTCGTTGCAGAGCGCAAGCGGGCGCAAAGCCGCGGTCAGGTGAATGTCCTCGCGCACCACGACATCCTTGCCATTGCGCAGGAAACCGCCGTGCGGATCGTATCCCGACCCGGTCGTGTCATAGACGCCGCCGGAGGTGGCGATCGAGCGCACGATCAATTCATTGAGCGTCAGCGTGCCGGTCTTGTCCGAGCAGATCGTGCTCACCGCGCCGAGCGTCTCGACCGCCGGCAGTTGGCGGATGATCGCCTTGCGCCGCGCCATCCGCTCCACGCCGATCGCCAGCGTAATGGTGATGATCGCCGGCAGTCCTTCCGGGATCGCGGAAACCGCGAGCCCCACCACCGCCATGAACATCTCGCCGGCGTCGAATCCCCAGACCAGCGCGCCAAAAGCGAAAACGGCGGCGCACACGACCAAAATGACGACCGTGAGCCAGCGCGCGAATTCGTCCATGCGCTGCAACAAGGGCGTGGAAAGCGTCTCCACCTCCGAGAGCATGGCGTTGATGCGCCCGATCTCAGTCGCGGCGCCCGTGGCGACGACGACGCCCGTCCCCTGACCGTAGGTCACGACGGTCCCCGAATAGGCCATCGGCGCCCGATCTCCGAGCGGCACATCCGCCATGACCGGCGCCGGGTCCTTGTCGACCGGCAGCGACTCGCCGGTGAGCGCCGACTCCTGCACCTTCAGAGATTTGACCCGGATGAGACGGATGTCAGCCGGAATTTTGTCGCCCGACTGGACATAGACGATGTCGCCAGGCGCGATATCGGTCGCGTCGATGACGACGCGCTTCCCGTCTCGAATGACCGTCGCATGCAGCGACAGCATGTTGCGGACGGCCTCCATGGCCTCTTCGGCCTTGCCCTCCTGAATGAACCCGATGATCGCGTTGATCACAACGACCGCGACGATGACCGCGGTGTCGATCCAGTGTTGCATGAGCGCCGTGACGAAGGCGGCGGCGAGCAACACATAAATCAATACGTTATGGAACTGCAGCGCGAAGCGCATGAGCGCGCTGCGCCGCCTGCCGGCCGGAAGGCTATTGGGGCCATGGACGGCGAGCCGCCGTTCTGCCTCGGCCTCGCTCAAGCCCAAACGCGTCACGCCCAGGCGCTCAAGCGCCGCATCGGCTCCGACCGCCCAATATTCCTTTCCTTCCGCCGAAGGTTGCATGCTTAGGGCTCCTCCTCCGCGGCTTCCCCCACTCACCGCCGGCCGCAATTAGATGGCTGCCGCACGGCCGAACCGGCGCCATTTACATATTATGGATATCTGGAGGGGTTTGGCAGCGCCGAGTTTATGGCGGCGCAGCGCTGCCGAGGAGGCTAGAAAGTGTCGTTCGCGATGGAGCGCACGCACACGTCGCTGACCGTTTCGTCGGTCCGCTTCAGCCCGATCCACGCGTCGACCGCTGCCGAGTCGAAACCGGCCTCGCAATGATCGCCAATGCGCATCAGCGGGCGCCGGATGAGCACCGGATCGAGCATCATCATCACCAATGCTTCCTGCGGCGTGACTTTCTCGAGGTCGATTTCGCCGGATTTGATGCGCGGCGAGGCGGCGTTAAACCATTCCGGCAACGGCTTGGAGCCGAAATAGGGACGCAGGCTCGACGGGCTCCAGGATTCGGTCAGAAGGTCCCGAACCTCGACCTCATGTCCAGAGGCGACGAGCAGCGCCTTCTGCTGCGCATTGCCGGCGCAGCCCGGCTTTTCGTAAAAGATGACATGAGCCATCCGCGACCCCCCACATTGCGGCCCACCAGTCGCTGACGCGAGCTTAGCGTGAATTTGTGCAGCGCGATATGGCTTCAAGCGAACAAATTGCGGGCAGCGCAGCGGGCTTTCGCCGCTTCAGCAGGCAGAGCGAATTAGCGCGAGAGCCCCCAGACCATATTCACGCGCGCCGAGAGACGCTCCAGGCCTGGACGCAAAGGAATTTCAGCGCCGCTTGACGATGCGGCGGCCTTCGCCGCATAGGCGCGCGGGCGCGCGTCGATCTCCTCGAGCGGACGGATTTCGATCACGCGGGACAGCCGCAGTCCGGCCGCCTCCGCATAGATTTTCGCCTGCCGCTCGGCGTCCTTGACCGCTTCGCGCCGCAATGCATCAAGCCGTTGCCGGGGATGAGCGATTTCGAAATCGATGCCTTCGAAGCTGTTAACGCCCTTGTCGATCAGACCGCCGGCGATCTCGCCGGCCTGTTCGATTCGAGTCACCCGCACGCGCAAATCGTTTCGTGCGCGGAAAAACTTTTGTGATGGCTTGGGTTTGCCTGTCTTGGGGTCTCGCTCTTCGACGGTGACGGGCGCGAGCGTTACGCCCTGCGTTTGCACTTCAGCGTCGGGAACGCCTAATTTTTTGAGCTCGGCGAGAACCGCTTCGACCGCGCGCGCATTTTCCGCCGCGGCGTCGGCGGCCAGCGGCCGTTCGGTGACGACGCCGAACCGCAAGATCGCCAAGTCGGGCGCGACGTCCTCGTAAGCCTCGCCAATGACTGAGAGATTTGGAACGCCGTCCTTCAGCGTGTCGGCGTTCCCCGCGGCCGTGAACAGCATCAGGCCGAGCGAAAGTGCGAAGAGCAAACGAATCATGGCATATCCTAGCAAAAGCTGCGCGCTAAAAAGCTCATCAAAGCCGTAAAACCGCCGGCTAGCGGCGCTAACCCGAACCAGCATACAGAAGCGGCGCAGCTCGTCGCTTCGCGTCCGCTCGAAAAGGCCTCATGCCCACGCTTTATCATCACCCGCTCTGCCCCCATTCGCGATTCATCCGGCTCGTCCTGTCCGAATATGGAATAGACGCTACGCTCATCGAGGAGCGCGTGAGCGACCGCCGCCCTGAGTTTCTCGCGCTTGACCCCGCTGGCCGCACGCCGGTCTTCGTTGACGATAACGGCCTTGTCGCGCCAGGCGCCAATCTTATCGCCGAATATATCGACGAGACCTATGGCGCCGAACGCGGCGCGCAACGACTCCTGCCGCAGGAGATGGCGGAGCGCATTGAAACGCGTCGGCTCGTCGACTGGTTCAACGTCAAGTTTTTCGACGAGGTCACGAACTGGCTGATCAGGGAGAAAGTTTACAAGCGCTTTGCGCCTCCGGGCGGCGCGCCCGATATGGACGTGGTGCGTGTGGCGCGCGCCAACATCCGGCACCATATTCGCTACATTGGTTATCTCACCAATGCGCGCAACTGGCTCGCGGGCGATCGTTTGACTTATGCTGACTTCGCAGCAGCCGCGCATATCTCCTGCGCCGATTATCTTGGCGATGCGCCGTGGGACGAGGATGAGGCGGCGAAACACTGGTATCAACGCATCAAGTCACGCCCCGCGTTTCGTCCGCTGCTGTCCTATCGGGCCCCAGGCCTGACTCCCGGGCGCTACTATGCGGAGCTGGATTTCTAAGAGGCGCTGTTTGATCGGCCGCGCCTGATCCAAAGGCTCAAGCGCCGCTGTTGCATGCCGCACTGCGGCCGCGCTTGACAACCATCGGGTGGATTGAGGCAAGTAGCCGTCAATACGGGAACATCGTATGAGCGCACCCAACGAGCGTGAGCTCGCAAAGGTTGAGACGAAGCCCGCCGAAGGCGGCGAACCATCGCCCGCACTCCAGCGTCGGATCCGGCAGCAGGAAATTTTGGCGGAGCTCGGCGTCTCCGCCCTCCAAGGCGCTTCGCTCGATCAGCTGCTGACGGATACAGTACAACTTACGGCGCAAGGACTGGATGCGGACTTCTGCAAAGTGCTGGAGCTGCTCCCGTCCGAGAACCAGTTTCTGGTGCGCGCCGGCGTCGGCTGGAGTCGCGGCGTGGTGGGCGTCGCAAAAGTCGGCGCGGATCTCGATTCGCCTGCTGGATACGCATTACGCAGCGGCCAACCGGTCATCTCCAATCACCTCGAAATGGAGACGCGGTTCAGGACTCCGGAATTGCTGCGTCAGCATGGCGTTCGCCGGGCGATGAACGTCATCCTGCAGGGTGACGGAAAGCCCTTTGGCGTCCTCGAAGTCGACAGCCGCTCGCCGGCCGATTTCAGGGAGCAGGATATCGCCTTTCTGCAGGGCGCGGCGAATCTTCTTGGCATGGCGATCGAACGCGAGCGGGAAGAGCGCAAGCTAAGAGCGGCGCTCGCGCGCAACGAAGCGCTGCTCAAAGAAATGAATCATCGCGTGAAGAACAGCCTTTCCATCGTCAGCAGCATGCTCCGCCTGCAAGCCAACGACGCCGGCGACGAAGGGGTGTCCGAACTTCTCAACGAAGCGTCTCACCGCGTCGAAGCGATCGCAAAGGCGCACGACCAGCTGTCTCGTGGCTCGGACGTCGAGTGCATGGACGTTGGCAAATACATTGAAGCGCTGTGTCACGATTTGGATGAAAGCGTCGCGCAGTGCGACGTGCGCACCGAGATCGAAGAAGGGATCGTCATCGCAACCGACCGGGCGGTTTCGACTGCGCTGATCGTCAACGAGCTCATCGCCAATGCGGCGAAATACGCTTATGAAAGCCAGTCGGGAATCATTTCGGTGACGGTCGGGCGCCAGGGCGCTGAGAATTTCACTGTTTCCGTGCGCGACGAAGGCGCAGGAATGCCCGATGACGTCGCGCCGCTCGATCGCAAAGGGCTCGGCATGCGGATCATCGCGTCGTTTACTCGCCAACTCAGTGCGACGATCGAAATGAAAAAGCATGATCCTGGCGCCGAGTTCATCGTCTCGATCCCTCTTCAAGCGCCCACCTGACATGCACGCGTCTGTCCCGAACGCATCGATGGGTTCGCCGGCAGTTTATGATGTTCGATCGCCTGCGGTTCCGGCGCTGGAGGAGGAAATTCGCGCCCATGCGTTCAAGCTTGGCTTTGACGTCTGCCGCTTCGCGCGGGCGGATGTTGCGCCGGAGCAGGGCGAGCGGCTGCGCGAATGGCTGCGGAATGGCGCGCACGGCGACATGGCCTGGATGCGCGAGACGGCCGAGCGGCGGGCCGCGCCGCGCGCGCTCTGGCCCGAAGCGGCAAGTCTCGTCATGCTCGGCCTGAACTATGGGCCGGACGGAGATCCGCTCGCTTCGCTGACGAAACCGGCTTGCGCGACGATCTCAGTCTATGCGCGCAACCGCGACTATCACGACGTCATCAAGGGCCGGCTGAAACAGCTCGCCGGATTCATCCTCGGCCGCGCCGGCGCCGGCGACGCCAAGGTTTTCGTCGACACCGCGCCCGTCATGGAAAAGCCGCTCGCGCAGACGGCCGGCGTCGGCTGGCAGGGCAAACACACGAATCTCGTGTCACGCGAATTCGGATCGTGGCTCTTTCTGGGCGCGATTTTCACGACTCTTCGCCTCGAACCGGACCCGCCCGAGCGCGATCATTGCGGCTCATGCGCCAAATGTCTCGACGTTTGCCCGACGGCGGCCTTCCCCGCGCCGTACCGGCTCGATGCGCGGCGCTGCATTTCCTATCTGACGATCGAGCACAAGGGCCCTATTCCCCTCGAATTTCGGGCGAAGATCGGCAATCGCATCTACGGCTGTGACGACTGTCTTGCGGTCTGCCCCTGGAACAAATACGCGCGCGCCGGACGCGAGGCGAAGCTTGCCGCGCGCCCCGAATTCGACGCCCCGCCGCTTGCAGAATTGGCGCGCCTCGACGATGCGGCGTTCCGAGCGCTGTTCGCGGGCTCCCCCGTCAAACGCGTCGGACGCGACCGCTTTTTGCGCAATGTTCTGATCGCCATCGGCAATTCGGCCCGGCCCGAGCTTGCCGCCGAGGCCGAGCGGCTCATAACCGACGCCGCCGCCATTGTTCGCGGCGCCGCCGTCTGGGCCCTCGGCAGACTGGCGCCGACGCGAGCGGCGGAGCTTGGCGCACAGAGACTGGCGACCGAACCCGACGCGGCGGTCCGCCAAGAGTGGCGCCAAACAGCCTGAAACAGGCAAAAGCGCCACAGTCGCCTAAAAATCGGGGTCTTTCCCAGGTTTACTGCGTTGCGGCAGGCTACTCGCCGGCGATTTCGTTCTAATCTCTATAGAAGATCCCCTACTCAACCGCACCTCCGCCATGTCTGTCCTTTCGCGCCGCAATACCGACGAACCCGCAGAGGAGGCTTCCCGCCTGCTGCTGCGGATTGGCGTGTTTTTGCTGTTCGTGATCTCGCTCATCGCGCCCATTTTGGCGCGTCAGACGGTTTATGTGCTGCTGCCGATCGGCGCGGCGTTGCTGCTCGCCGCCGCGACACTGACGCCGGAGGAAGGGTCGGGGCGCTCGATGCGCTCGATCTTGGTCTCGCCGCCCTTTCTCGCCGCTCTGTTGCTCGCCGCCTGGACGGCGCTCTCGCTGCTCTGGACCCCGTTCGAGGGACCGGCGGAACGCTTCGCAAAAATCACGGCGACGCTCGCCCTGGTTGCGCTCGCCACCGGATTTCTGCCGCTGCGCACCAAAACCTCGAATCTCAACCTGTTGCCGATCGGCGTCGCCGCAGCGACGATTGCGCTTGCCGCCGTCACTTTGCTGGTGAAGCCGCAATATACGCTCGACGACATTCTCGATGTCGGACCGCTCGGCCGCGCCGGTCTGGGATTGGCCCTGCTCGTCTGGCCGGCCATGGGCGCCCTCGCCGTCCGCGGCCGGTGGTATTCGGCCGCCGCCCTCGCGGTGGCGACGGTCATCGCCTGCTATCTTTCCGGCGCCCCGAACGGCGTCCCGGCGCTGGCGGTCGGAGCGGCTGTTTTCGCCGCAGCCTTCGGCCGCGCCCGGCTGATGGCCATTTTCCTTGCGGCGCTCATGACGGCGATCGTGCTGCTCGCGCCGCTGACCGCCTATGCGGCGCATCTGATCTGGCCCGAACGTCCGCCCGGCTTCTTCCGACATCTCGCCTTCTGGGGTCAGATGATCGAGGCGGACGGCTGGCGGACGTTGATCGGACACGGCTTTGGCGCGGCCACCTGGGGCGTGCTCGGCGGCTATCTGACGCCGGCGACGCCGCGCAGCCTGATCTTCAAGATCTGGTTCGATCTCGGCGTGCTCGGCGCGGCCGCGGCGGCGCTCGTCGCCGCCCGCACCAGCCTGTTCGTCGGCCAGTCGCGTCCGGCGCTTGCACCCTTCCTTTTGGGCGGTCTCGGCGCGGGATTCGCGATTTGCCTGTTCGGTCCCGCGGCCGAGCAGCTGTGGTGGCTGACCCTCGCGGGACTCGACGCCATCGCCTTTGCGCTCGTGATGCGCGGACAATTCCGGAAACGTCGCCCGCGCCTGCCGATCGGCTGGAGCGCGCCTGCCGAGGACCATGCTTAGCCGTGACGCTGTCTCCCACGCTCGTCGATAAAGTCGAAACAATCGGGCTTCGTGAGCCTGTCGCCGCCGCGGCGTTCCTCGGCGGGGCGCCGGTCTTCGCGCTCGCCGACGGGACGCTGTATTTCGGCGACGGCGCGGCGGGACGCCGCATTCCGGCCCATCAAGACGCGGCCATCCTCGTAGTCGCGCGGGACGGCGACCGGCTCGTCACCGGCGGCGACGACGGGCGCGTTGTGGCGACCGACGCGAAAGGCGGCGCCGAAGTCATCGGCGACGAAAAGGGCAAATGGATCGACGCCGTCGCCGCGCGTGGCGGCGCGGTGGCGTGGACAGCAGGAAAAGTGGTGCGCGCGCGATCGGCCAAGGGCGACGTGAAATCGCTGGATCTGCCGTCGACTTCGCGCGGCCTGGCCTTCTTTCCCAAAGGCTACCGGCTGGCGATCGCCCATTACGGCGGCGCGACGCTGTGGTTTCCGAACGCCGGCAAGCCGGAAGCGCTCGACTGGGCCGGCTCGCACCTTGACGCCACGATCTCTCCCGACGGGCGCTTTCTCGTCACCTCGATGCAGGAGAATATGCTGCACGGCTGGCGCCTCGCCGACGGCAAGCACATGCGGATGGCAGGATATCCGGGAAAAACGCGCAGCTTCTCCTGGTCGCATGACGGGAAATGGCTGGCCACCTCAGGCGCCGACGCCTGCATTGTCTGGCCGTTCTCCGGCAAGGAGGGGCCGATGGGCCAGGCGCCGCGCGAATGCGGCGTGCATTCGGCGATCGTGACGCGCGTCGCCTTCCATCCCGCCGCTCTGGTCATAGCGATGGGCTATGACGACGGCCTTGTCATGCTCGCGCGCCTTACCGATGGATCTGAGATTCTGGTGCGCCGTCCCGCGCAGGAGGACGATCGCGCCCGGATCAGCGCGCTTGCCTGGGACGAGAAGGGGGCCCGTCTCGCCTTCGGCGCGGAGAACGGCGACGCTGGCGTGCTGAGCCTGCCGAAGGCGTGACTGCGCGCAGGACGCGCCTATGCTATGCTGCGTTCATGAACGCGAAAGAGATCGTCGCCATCCTTCGCAAGAACGAAGCCGTTCTCCGCGCGCGCGGCGTCCAACATGCGGCGCTGTTTGGCTCCTACGCGCGCGGCGATGCGCGGCCTGACAGCGACATCGACATTATGATTGAGATCGAGCCGGGAGCTGTGCGAGACATTTATTCGTACGTCGGGCTTAAAGATTTCATCGCGGAACTCTTCACCGGTCCAGTCGATGTCGTTAATCGCGAGTTCTTGAAGCCATATGTCCGCCCCGCAGCGGAAACTGATTCCATTCATGCCTTCTAGGGCATCTGATTCCCATAGGCGGCTTGTCGACATTCGCGACAACATTCGTCTCGCTAGTGGTTTCGTTGAAGGTCTCACCTACGATGCCTTTCGCGACAATCTGCTTGTGTTTTATGGGGTAACACGATGTCTTGAGATTATTTCGGAAGCGTCGAGACGCCTGCCTGCAGAACTGAAAGAACGCCATTCCCATATTCAGTGGTCCGCCATCGCAGGCGCGGGCAATGTTTATCGTCATGACTATGAGGCGGTTGAGCAACTGCTCATCTGGGGAACCATTCACGAACGCCTTCCGGAGTTGCTTGCAGTCGTTGAGCAGGAGCTCTTGGGTTCAAGCGAATAGGACATGCCTCGAATCCCCCGCCTCCTCTCCATCGCCGGCTCCGACCCCTCCGGCGGCGCCGGCGTTCAGGCCGATCTCAAGACGTTTTCCGCCTTTGGCAGCTACGGCATGGCGGCGGTCACGGCGCTCACCGCGCAGAACACGCAGGGCGTGACCGCTTCCTACCCCGTCGCGCCAGAGATTGTCGTCGCGCAGATCGACGCGGTGCTGTCGGACATACGCCCCGACGCGATCAAGATCGGCATGCTGGCGACGCCGGATATCGCCCGGGCCGTCGCTGAGACGCTGGCGCGCTTTGGGGCGCGTAACATCGTGCTCGATCCGGTGCTGGTTCCGACACAGGGCGTCAGCCTCGCCTCGGCGGGGCTGGAGGCTGCGCTGGCAGCGGCCCTCCTTCCCCTGGCGCGTCTCGTGACGCCCAATCTTTATGAGGCGAGCGCGCTCACGCGAACGCCCCTCGCCAAAAACGCCGATGAGATGGCGGCGCAGGGGGGGCTCCTCTGCGCCGCCGGCGCCCGCGCGGTGCTGGTCAAGGGCGGCGATCTCGAGGGCGAACCTGTCGACGTTCTGTTCGAGGCCGGAGAGAAGCGCACCTTCCGCGGCAGACGCGTCCCCACGCGCAACACGCATGGGACCGGTTGCGCGCTGTCCTCGGCCATCGCCTGCGAACTCGCCAAGGGCGCGCCGCTGATCGACGCCATCGCCGCCGCCAAAGCTTGGCTCGAAGGCGCGCTGGAGGCGGCGGACCAGCTGCGATTGAGCGAGGGCCGCGGCCCGCCGCACCATTTCTATGCGCTGTGGCGCTGAGCCCCCTCCCCAGCCCTCCCCCGCTTCGCGGGAGAGGGAGCAGGTTGCGCCGCCATTAACGCTGGAGAATTCTTGCAGCCTCGCGAATTCTTGTTGCAAGGCATGAATCGCGCCGCTTCCCTTCTCCCGCTTTAGCGGGGGAAGGTGGCGCGAAGCGCCGGAAGGGGGCACATGCGGCAGTCCCGCATCATGACGGAACGCGCACGCCATTTGCGACGCGAGCCGACCAATGCAGAACGCAAACTCTGGCGCGTGCTGCGTGCGCATCGGCTGGCGGGCCTGTCGTTCCGGCGTCAGGCTCCCTGCGGGCCGTTCATCGCTGATTTCCTCTGCGCCGAGGCGCGCCTCATCGTCGAAGTCGACGGCGCCACCCACTCCAGCGATGAAGAAATTGCTTACGACAAGCAAAGGGACGCCTTGTTCGCCGCCAACGGCTATCGCGTCCTGCGGGTGACGAATGAGGACGTGTATCGCAATCTCGACGGCGTCTGCGAGACAATGCTCGCATGGGTGGAGCGGAGAGACTAGGGAATCGCCCCCTCCCCAGCCCTCCCCCGCTTCGCGGGAGAGGGAGCAGGTTGCGCCGCCATTAACGCTGGAGAATTCTTGCAGCCTCGCGAATTCTTGTCGCAAGGCATGAATCGCGCCGCTTCCCTTCTCCCGCTTTAGCGGGGGAAGGTGGCGCGAAGCGCCGGAAGGGGGCCGTAATTAGCCCGACAGCGCCGCCTTCACCGCAGCGCTGGCTTTGCCGAAATCCATGCGGCCCGTATATTTCGCCTTGAGCGCGGCGACGACCTTGCCCATGTCCTTGATCGAGGCCGCGCCCGTCTCGGCGATCGCCGCCTTCACGGCCTCGGCCGCTTCCGCCTCAGAGAGCTGCTGCGGCAGATAAGTGGAAATCACCGCGATTTCGCCGCGCTCCTTGCCAGCCAAATCCTCGCGCCCAGCCTTTTCATAGATTTCCAGCGACTCCTGCCGGCTTTTGATCATTTTCTGGAGCAGCGCGAGTTCGTCGTCTGTGCTGAGCGTTTTGCCGGCGCCGCGCGCCTCAATGTCCTTATCCTTCAGCGCGGCGTTGATGAGCCGCAGCGCGTCGACCTTGGCGCGCTCGCCCGCCTTCATCGCCGTCTTGAGGTCCGCCGCAATCTTCTCGCGCATGTTGTGTCCTTGGGGTTTCCAATTCCGGGGCGGATGCATTACATCCACAGCCAATCGCGTCATGCCCGCGCTTGTCGCGGGCATCCACGTGGCGCCGCAGCCGTGGATGGCTGGATCAAGTCCGGCCATGACGCGCGGCGAGAGCGCTGTCAAGCCAGTGACGCGCCGGAGAGCTGAGACCTATATGACCTTCGATCAAGATAATGGCTGGAAGAAACCCCTCCACACCGGCGTGCTGGTTCTCGCCGGCGGCGAAGTGATTGAAGGATACGGGCTCGGCGCGATCGGCGAAGCGGTCGGCGAAGTCTGCTTCAACACCGCCATGACCGGCTATCAGGAAATCCTCACGGACCCCTCCTACGCCGCGCAGATCGTCACCTTCACTTTTCCCCACATCGGCAATGTCGGGACCAACGACGAAGACGTCGAAACCGTCGATCTCGACAAGAGCGCGGGCGCGGTCGGCGCCATATTCGGCGCGCCCTGCACCGACCCCTCGAATTTCCGCGCCCAGAAGCCGCTCGCCGACTGGCTCGCCTCGCGCGGCGTCGTCGGCATGTGCGGCATCGACACGCGCGCGCTGACGACGCTTATTCGCGAGCGCGGCATGCAGAACGCCGTCATCGCCTATGCGCCGGACGGCCGCTTCGACATTCCCGCCCTCAAAGCCAAGGCCGCCGCCTGGCCGGGGATCGACGGCATGGACCTCGTGCCGAGCGTCGGCTCAAAAGAGCGCTACGACTGGCGCGAGACGCTTTGGCGGCTTGGCGGCGGCTATGGCGCGCGCAGCGGCGCGCCCAAATATCGCGTGGTCGCGATCGACTATGGCGTGAAGCGGAACATCCTGCGTCTCTTGGCGGAACAGGACTGCGAAGTGATGGTCGCGCCCGCCACCGCGACGAGCCAAGAGATTTTGGCGCTCAAACCCGACGGCGTCTTTCTCTCGAACGGTCCCGGCGATCCGGCCGAAACCGGCAAATACGCCGCGCCGGTGATCCGCGACCTGCTCGCGGCGAAGGTGCCGACCTTCGGGATTTGTCTCGGCCATCAGATGATGGCGCTCGCGGTCGGCGCCAAGACGAAGAAAATGCCGCAGGGGCATCACGGCGCCAATCACCCGGTGAAGGATTTCACCACCGGCAAGGTCGAGATTGTCTCGATGAATCACGGCTTCGCGGTCGATCGCGACAGCCTGCCGGACAACGCCGTCGAGACGCATCGCTCGCTCTTTGACGGCTCGAACTGCGGCATCGCCCTCACCGACCGCCCGGCCTTTTCGGTGCAGCATCATCCCGAAGCCTCGCCCGGCCCGCAAGACAGTCATTATCTTTTCCGCCGCTTCGTCGAGATGATGGAGAAGGCGAAGGCGGCGTGACGACGGCCGCCGCCACCACAGCGTTCTTCGTTGCGATTGTTCTCGTCGCTCTGCTCATTCAAGATTTGCCTCGGCTGCGCGCGCCGATCCGCTCGGCGCTCGGCGAAGTTCGCGGCCACAAGGCTCAGGGCGGTGAAACCGGCGATACCTATCGCATGATCATCGAATTCGCAGATGAAACGGGTTGCGACCACATCTTCATCGATGGGATGCATCACAACACGCCATGGCTTCCCAAGGATGCGGTCGTCGAAGTCTTCTATCCGGCGGGCAGACCCGACTTGGCGCGGTCGCAGACGCCGGTTCAGCGCAGGCGCCTCTATTTGTTTCTTGTGCTACTCCTCATCGCTCTGGGCTCAGTCGCAGCCGGCTTCGCGCCCGCCTGACTGAAATCGTTTTTCGATACGTGACGCACCTGGACCGAGAGGCTCCAGGTGCGCGTGCACGCCGGTCCGCGCGCGGTCCGATCACCGCGCGGCCGTCAGCGGTTCGGCTTTGTTCGCGAATTTCTCGCAAGGCGGCACGAGCGCATCGAGCGGCTTTTCCTTCGTCGCCGCTTCGCGCATGTCGAGATTCTTGAGCACCGTGAGATAGGGGCTAGAGAGCTGCGTGCGCAGATAAGTCGTGGTCAGCAGCGGACCTTCCGGGAAGTCGCCGCGCCGGCAGGCGTCGGCGCCGACGCCGAAGGAACCATGCGTCTTGCCGGGATCGCGCGCCTTCTCTTCCAGAAATTCCTTCTGCCGGGCGCGGATCGCCGCATAATCGGCCGGGTCGACGCGATAGGCGTAAATGCGCGTTCCCGCCCTCGTCTCGCCGGCAAGCGGCGCGACGTCTTCCGGCGCGGTCGTTTCCCTAAGCGCGAAAATCATCTCATGCTTCGACTTCGCTTCGCCGTCGCGCCACCAGCCGATTTTCAGAGTCACGCCGCCCTTCTGCGGCTCGAAAGTTTCAGGCAGGCGCACCGCCGCGCGCAGCGCGGCCGGATCGACGGAAGCGGCGTCGAAACTGCGCAGCGCCCACATGGTTGAGACCGGCACATGGCTGCAGGCGGCGAGCGTGGCGGCGACGAGCGCCAGGCTAGACAGGCGACGAACAATGCGCGACATAGATTGAATCATGTTTTGCGATTAGTTTTTAATGTTTTACATTAAATATTTCTCGTGTCAACGTAAGCGACACAAGGAGACCGCCATGACCGACTTCGCTGCCCTTTCTTCCTTTGACGACCGTCGCCTCGACTCGCTGCGCCGCCGCATCGGCTGGCTCTGCCAAACGCTGCGCTTCGCGCTCGTCGCCTATTGCCTCTGGATTTTCATCACGATCGTGATGTTCTGGAGCGACGAGTCGCTGGTCGTTTCGCGCTTTGCGTCGCTGAAGGTCGATGTCGAAGGCCTGTCCGCCGATCAGCGGCTTGCGGCCTTCGGCGTCAGCGTCGTGATCTGGGCGCTGCTCGTCGTCGCCTGCTACGCCGGCTGGAGACTGTTCTCGGGCTATCTCGAGGGGCGCATCTTCACGCCCGATGCGGCAGGATGGCTGCGCTGCCTTGCGCTGGCAGGCCTTATCGCGGCGCTCGTCGATATCGCCGCGCGACCGCTAACGTCGCTCATCCTCACGGCGCACAAGGCGGCGGGCGGCCATATGGTGTCGGTCTATCTGCGACCTGAAGATCTTTCGACAATCATGCTGCTCGCGACGCTCCTGGCGCTCGCCCATATCCAGAAGACGGCGGCCGACATCGCCGATGAAAACGCGCAGATCGTCTGATGCCGATCATCGTCAATCTCGACGTGATGCTGGCGAAGCGCAAAATGCGCTCGCGCGATCTCGCCGCGCAAATCGGCATCGCCGAACAGAATGTGAGCCTGCTGAAGTCCGGCAAGGTGAAGGGCGTGCGCTTCGACACGCTCGAAAAAATCTGCGAAATTCTGCAATGTCAGCCGGGCGACATTCTCGAATATCGGCCGGACGACACGACGACGCCGTAACTTTTGCGCAAGGAGCGCGCGAACATGCCGCGCACGGTCACCCGTGCACTTGGGATTGGGCTTGGGTTTGGGCTCGCCTGCGCCGCCGCGCTCGCCATCGCGATAATGTTGCGGCCAGAGCTTCGCCTCGCCGCGCGCGCCGCGTGGAATGATCCGCGACTGCTCGCCGCCTTCGCCGACGATGCGCGCATTCGCTACGAACCAGAGGCGCGCGCTTGCGCCGCCGAGACGGCCGCGCTGCTTCCCGCCGCAATCGCGCAGATCGAGACCGCGCACGGGCGCCCCTTTGCGCAGCCGCCAACGGTCGGGGTCTACGCATCCTATGAAAATTACGCGCGCGCGAATGGCATGGACGATCCCGGCATCGCCGCGGTGACGCGCGCCGGCGCGGCGCTGTTGTCGCCGACGCTGTGCGGCGACGAGCGCGATCGTCTCGCAGGCGTTCTCACGCATGAATTATCGCATGTGCATCTTTCGGGCTGGCGGCCGCTTGGCGCGCCGCGTCCGCCGCAATGGTTCACGGAAGGGCTCGCGGTGATGGCCTCAAACGGCGGCGGCGCTGAGGGCGTCAGCATTGAAGACGCGGCGCAGGCGATCCGCGACGGCTATCGCGTCGTGCTCGACGAGCGTCGATGGATCGACTTCGCCCGGCTCGGCTTCGAGCGCGAACCGCCGCGCGATCCAGCGAAGGACGCGCTCACCCAGCGCCAGCGGCTCGCCTATCGGCAGGCCGGCATGTTCGTGCGCTGGCTGCGCATGCGCGACGAAACGGCGTTCCTGCAGCTTCTTCGCGCGCTCGAAGCGGGCAGGCCTTTCGGGCCGTCATTCGAGTCGGCTTTCGGCGAAAGCGCGCCGTCGCTCTGGCGCCGCTTCGTTTCGGCGTTTGGGCGAAACAACGCGGACGGCTAATCTTCAAACACCTCACGAAGGCCAGCGAGAATCGCCGCGAGCGTAGATTCGGACGCTTTGCCCAAGCGCTTGACGAGCCGCTGCTTGTCGATTGCGCGAATTTGATCGAGCAGCACGAGCCCGCGCTTGCCCTTGAACGTCAGCGCGACGCGAAAGCCGGCGGGGCGGCTTCCCGTCGTCAGCGGCGCGACGATCGCGGTGCGCAAGTGGTCATGTATTTCCGTCGGCGAAACGATCAGGCATGGCCGCGTCTTCTGAATTTCGCTCCCGACCGTCGGATCGAGCGCAGCGAGCCAGATTTCGCCGCGCTTCACCACGTCAGTTTTTCGTCGCCTTCATTGCCAAACTCCGGCCATTGAAGCGCGTCGTCGCCATGCTCGGCGATACGGCGGGCGTCATCGCTCCAACCCTCGCGAACGCGCTTCTTGAGCGGCGTGACGACAAGGCGGCCTTTCTCGACGGTCAGTTCGACGTCGTCTCCGACATCCGCTCCAATTTCGGCAAGGAACGGCTTGGGGACGATCAAGCCCGTAGAGTTTCCCATTTTTCGAAGCGCGCTGCGCATGGCACATCCCACAATGTTATAACTTAGTTATAACATTGTGGGTGGATTCGCAACCGCTTACTTCAAAAACACATAGATATCGACGTCGACGCTCGCGTCGTCGCCCTTAAAATCGGTGAGATATTCCTCGAGGATGAGATCCTTCGTATCGAGCCCCTTCTCGTCGAGATAGGCGGCGATCGCCTCATAGGTGGCCTCGATCTCGTCATAGGCGCCGCGATGCTGGAATTTGAGCGCCTTGCCGGCGGGCGACGCGCCGATGCTGACGCCCTCAGGCAGCTTGGGCTTGCCTTCCGGCGCCGCCGCAAGCGGAACCATCGCCTCGAAGGCGAAGCCCGTGTCGTCGGTTTTGGTGAAGACCGCGAATGGCCGTCCGTTGGCCGCAAGCCCTGCTTTTCCGACCGCCTCGCTGAGCCTGGCGAGAGCCTCGCCGACGGTCTTGCCGGCATCCTCCCACTTGCCCTGCCCCTTGGTCACAGCGGCGGGGCGCGCGTCGACGGTCACGGTCTGGCTCATCACGGCCTGCGCCGCGTCGTCAGCTGCGCCCGGCGGCGGGCTGGACTCGCCTGGCCTGGCGTCAGTCGGAGGGGCCTCGGTCGGCTTCGACTCGCTCGGCTTGGACTCGCTCGTCTCGCTGGGTTTCGTATCCGGCGTCGCATTTGGCGGGGCGGTCTTTTGCGGCGCGGCGGATCTGTCCGCGTCTTCAACGCCGCCGACCGGAACCAGCGCACGTTCGGAATAGATCGCGGCGCCCGCGACAAGAATGATGAAGATCGCCAGCACACGCCAGTGGCGTCGCAGGCTATCCAGCAAGCCCGGTTCTTCTTCCATGTCGAGCTTTCCTAAACGGCCATCATGGCCTTTTCGCGCGCGCATGCGACGCGCGCGCGGCGGGAGCCCGCAGTGGCGCTTCGGCGCAGCCTTCTCTATATACGAGCGCGTCTCCAGGAGAATAGGCGAAAAGCTGCCCCATGGCGCATCCGCTCGACCATCTTCCGATTCTGCGCATGAACGGCGCCGGAAACGAGATTCTCATTCTCGATTTGCGCGGGAGCGAGCACGAGCTTGCGCCGCAGGAAGCGCGCGCGATCGCCAATGCGCCGGGCCTGCGCTTCGATCAGCTGATGGCGCTCCATAAGCCGCGCCGGCCAGGCGACGACGCCTATATGCGCATCTACAATATCGACGGCTCTCTCTCCGCCGCCTGCGGCAATGGCACGCGCTGCGTCGCCTATGCGCTGGCGCGCGAAGGCAAGGACGCGCTGCGTCTGGAGACGGACGCCGGCCTCATCGAAACGCGCCGTGAAGCCGATACGGTTTTCACTGTCGACATGGGTCGCCCTCGCTTGGACTGGCAGGAAATTCCGCTCGCCCGCGCCGTGGAGGATACGCGCGAGGTCGCGCTCGATCCGCCCGTCGCCGGCGCGCCGTCGCGTTTCTCCGCCGTCAGCATGGGCAATCCTCATGCCGTGTTCTTTGTCGACGACGCGACGCAGATTGATCTCGAGACGCTCGGCCCGCGCATCGAGCGCCATCCGCTCTTTCCCGAACGCGCCAATGTCTCTTTCGCGCAGATGCTTTCGCGCGACGATATTTTGCTGCGCGTCTGGGAGCGCGGAACCGGCGCGACCAAGGCCTGCGGCTCGGCCGCCTGCGCGACGCTCGTCGCCGCCGCGCGCGCGGGGCTCAGCGAGCGCGCGGCGCGACTGCGCCTGCCAGGCGGCGATCTCACGATCGAATGGCGAGCCGACGATCATGTGCTTATGACGGGGCCGGTCGAATTCGAGTTTGAAACCAGGCTCGATCCCCAGATTTTTCAGGGCGTCTTGGCGTGAACGCGCCGCTTCGCGACGCCGAGGTCGTCACCTTCGGGTGCCGGCTTAACGCCGTCGAGTCGCAAGAACTCGCCAAAGCGCACGCCAGCGCGCGCGAGACAGTGATCGTCAACACCTGCGCCGTCACGAGCGAGGCCACGCGACAAGCGCGTCAGGCGATCCGCCGCTTGCATCGCGAGCGGCCGCAGGCCGAGATCATGGTCGCCGGCTGCGCGGCGCGGATCGACCCGCCAGGCTTCGCCAACATTGAAGGGGTGACACGGGTTCTCGCCGAACATGCGCCAAATCGCGCGCTTGCGGGCAATGAGGGAACGCGCGGACTGCTTGCCGTGCAGAACGGCTGCGATCATCGCTGCACCTTCTGCATCATTCCTTTTGGCCGCGGCGCGGCGCGCTCGGCGCCGCCCAGTGAGGTCGTCGCGCAGGCCGGCGCGCTTGTCGCGAGCGGCAAGAAGGAGATCGTGCTGACCGGCGTCGATCTTACGAGCTACGGCGTCGACCTTGGCGAAGGTTGGACGCTCGGGCGCCTCGCGCGTCTGGTGCTGCGTCGCCTTCCAGAGCTTGAACGGCTGCGTCTCTCGTCGGTTGATTGCATTGAGGTCGACGAAGATCTCGTCGAGGCTTTTGCGGAAGATCAGCGACTTTGCCCGCATCTTCATCTGTCGCTGCAGTCCGGCGACGATCTGATCTTGAAGCGCATGAAGCGCCGCCATTCGCGTCAGGACGCGATCAGTCTCTGCCACGCGTTGCGGGAGGCGCGACCCGACATCATCTTTGGCGCCGACTTCATCGTCGGCTTTCCGACCGAGACGGAAGCGATGTTCGACGCCACGCTCGACATCGTCGACGCCTGCGGTCTCACGCATCTTCATGTCTTTCCGTTCTCGCCACGTCCGGGAACGCCGGCGGCGCGCATGCCGGACGTCGCGCCGCAGATCGCCAAAGAGCGCGCGGCGCGATTGCGGGAAAAGGGCGACGCCGCGCTGAGACGCCATCTCGATGCGCAGATCGGCAGGACCTTGCAGCTCTTGACCGAGCGCGGCGGAACGGCCCGCGCCGCGGATTTCACCCTTGCGCGCACGCCGGGCGCCGACGCGAGTCGAATGATCGAGGCGCTCTGCACGGGTCATGACGGGCGTGCGCTGACGACGCAGCTTACGGCGCTTGGTAGGTGATCCGGTAAATCGCGCCGTTCTGGTCGTCGGTGACGAGAAGCGAGCCATCTGCAAGCTCTGCGACGTCGACGGGCCTGCCCAGATAGGAACCTGAGCCGTCGTTCCAGCCTTCGGCGAAGGGCGTGCTCGCGGTCGTCCCGGCGCGCGTCACCATCACGCGCGCGCCGATCGGGACGCTCCGGTCCCACGATCCATGCTGCGCGTAAAACATCGCGCCCTTATATTCCTTCGGAAACATGTCGCCGCGGTAAAACATCACGCCAAGATCGGCGGCGTGCGGCGCGGTCTCCACGACAGGGAAGACGACGTCCTTCGGCGGCTCAGCGCGCGCATATTCGTTGGTGCGCACATGTCCGCCGCCGTACCAGGGGAAGCCGAAGTTCAATCCTGCCCTGTCGGCGCGATTGATTTCGCCAGGCGGCCGATCGTCGCCCATCGAGTCGACCTGATTGTCGGTGAACCAGAGCGACCCGTCCGTGTCGAACGCCATGCCGACGGAATTGCGAATGCCGGTCGCGAAGACTTCGCGCTGCGATCCGTCGAGATTCATCCGAATGATGCCGCCGATTCCCGTTTTCTCGTATAGCGCGAGCTTGTCTCGCGGCGCGACATTGTGCGGCTGGCCAAGCGAAATGTAGAGCTTGTCGTCCGGACCTATTCGGCACACGCGGGAGGAATGGCCGCGACTCTCTTCGTTCCTTGGAACGAGATCGCCTGATTTTACGACGATCTTGGCGTTCGCCGCCGCGTCGCGCCACGTGTTTTCCGCATCGTCGAACCGTGTGACGCGGTTACGCTCAACGAGAAAAAGCGCGCCCCCGTTTGAGAAGCATACGCCATGCGGCATCGAGAACGGCATGGACGGCGCGAAGCGTTCGACCGCAGCAGCGGTCTTCTGGCCGGGCGTGATCGCATAGACGTCCTTCTCCTCGGCGCCGACGAAAATCGCCTTTCCTTCTCGCCCGATGGCGAGCGTGCGCGCCCGCGGCGCTAGAGCATAGAGCGCAATCGAGAAGCCGGGAGGAAGTTTGATGCGTGTGAGAGTGGATTCTATCTCTGCGCTATGACGATCTTGAGCAACCGACTGAGCGGCGGCGGCGACGCCGCCCAGAGTCCAGAAAAGCAAAAGTGCGGCGGCTCCAATGCGCATTTCATAGGCCCTTCGGATAATCCTTTCGACGCATATATAGGCGGCAAAAAGGGCGGAGCCAGTTACGGCTCCGCCCTACCGCGGGTTCCCACTTCGGTCAAAGTCACCTTAACGTCGACTGATCTCTCGACGTCGACGTCGTGGTGTCTTCCCAATAGGGGGAGGACCCGTAGTTCCTGTGCAGCCGGCTTTCCCAATCGCGATCGTTCCAGCTTTCTTCGCCCGCGAATTCAGGCGCGTTCTGCAGCTGCTCTTCCGTCACATCCGCGATATATCCGCCAAGATTGGTGTCGTAGCGGAACGCTTTCCAGGGCAAAGGATGCTCGCCTTCGCCGATGCCGAGAAAGCCGCCGAAAGTCATGATCGCGTATCGAACCGAACCGGACATGCGATCAATCATCAGATGATCGATTTCGCCAATCTTGTTGCCGGCCGCGTCATACACATCCGTGCCTTCGACCTTATCGCTCGAGATAAGGTTGGCGTTTGGCTGTGCCATGCCCATAGTAACCTCCTGCAGCGCGCACTTAACCGACGCCATTGTCGAACTTGCCGCGCCTTTCCAAGATGAACACAGGGTGAAGGCCCTTGTTCCGCGTGAAAAAGAAAAAACGGCCTTTACATAAGCTTAGCGACGCCTTCCTTCTTCGGTAAAATGTCGCTATTGCAAGTGCGTGATGCGCGGCGCCTGCAGATGAAAAGCTTCAGTCGTGTAAGATGCACGGTCGCCCATCGCCAATGCATCAGGCGGACTGGGGCGAGGCGGAATCGTCCTAGCGACTCCGTTCGTCGACAACCGCAGCAATGGGCCTCGCCCGGCAGGTAAGAAGCGCGCATGTCTCCGGAATTCAGCCTTGGCTGGGAAGTCTTCGAGATCATCTGGATCAACCTGCTGCTCTCGGGCGACAATGCGATCTTGATCGCGCTTGCGTGCCGGCAACTGCCGGTGCGTCAGCGGCGCTGGGGCGTATTTCTCGGCGCCCTGGGCGGCGTCGTTCTGCGCATCGCTTTCACGCTCGTCGTCGTCGAGCTTATGGCGGTTCCCTATCTGAAAATCGTCGGCGCCGTTCTGCTGCTCATCGTCGCCGTGAAACTGCTGATCGATGAAGCCGAGCATTCGGACGTCAAGGCCAAACCCAACCTCTGGAGCGCGGTCGGCGCCATCATCATGGCGGATGCGGTGATGTCGCTCGACAATGTGATCGCCATCGCTGCGGCGGCGCATGGCTCGACCAATCTCATCGTCTTCGGGCTTCTCATTTCAGTGCCGATTGTGATGTTCGGCGCGGGCGCGCTGCTGAAGGTGCTGGAGAGATTTCCGGCGCTGGTCTGGGCGGGCGCAGGCCTTCTCGGCTGGGTCGCAGGCGACATGGCGGCCGCCGACCCCGCCCTGCCCGCATTCGTGCATGTCGCGAACCACAGAGCGCTCGAACTTGGGCTTTCGATCGCAGGCTGCGTCCTGGTGCTGGCCGTCGCCTTAGCGACCGCGATTTACCGGCAGTGGCGCGAGGACCAGCGCGTCTCGCGAGACTAGAGCGCTTCCCGATCCCATGGACTCATGTGATCCGGAAGGAATCGCTCAAAATCAATTGATGGAGCAGGCTCTCATCGAAAAGTCTGTCAACTTTTTCGGAACCGGCTCTAACCGCGTCCCATGCCCTGTTTGGCGAGGGGCTGCTGCGGATCGAGCGTGAGCGCGCGCTGATAAGATTCCTGCGCCTTGGAGCGGTTGCCGCTCTTGTCGTAAGCGACGCCGAGCCAGGCCCACGCGAGCGCGCTCTTGCTGTCGACGTTGAGCGCGGCGTTGAAGTCTTCGACCGCCTTGTCGAATTTGCCGAGTTTAACCAGGCTCTCGCCGCGCGCCAGATAGGGCGCCGCCGCAAAAGGATCGCGGTCGATCGCGTTGTCGAAATCCGTCACGGCGCGCGCATCATCGCCGTGCTTCTGGTGGATAAGCCCGCGCGCATGAAACGCCTGCGCGCTTTCAGGATTGAGGCGGATGGCCTGGTCGAGATCGGCAAGCGCCTGATCAAGATTGCCCTGGGCGCGCAGCAGGTTGGCGCGACCGACATAAGCCGGGGCATGTTTGGGATTGACTTCGATCGCTCGGTCGAAGTCGGCGCGGGCGGCGTCGCTCTGGCCCATTTGGCGGAGCGCGAGCGCCCGATTCGTGTAGGCCGCCGAATTATTCGGCTCGAGCTTGATGGCCTGCGTGAAGTCGGCGACCGCCTCCTGGAACCGTCCGACCCGAGCGTAAGCGACGCCGCGGGTGTTGTAGGCTTCAGCGCTCGACGGATTGCGCCGAATCACTTCGCTAAGCGAATCAATATTGACGGAGGCGGAGTTGGCGTCGGTGTCGGCGATCTCGGCGATGCCGCGTCCCGGCGGACGGATGCCGCTCGCGGTTTCGCAGCCTGCCAGGGCGATGATGGCGAGCGCCGCCGCGCCGCGCGTTAGGGCCTGACTGGATAGGGGCGAAGCTTGGCGACGCGAGGTCGCCGCACGGCGAAAGCCCATGCTTTCAGATCCTCCCCGCCGCAATACGTCTTCCCCGTGTATCTTCGAGCGCAATGTTAAAAAGCGCCTGCAATCCGGCAAGAATTCGACGGTTCGAGCCGGATCAGCGGGCGCCGACCGGCTTCGCCTTCACTGGCAGCAGGCCTTCGCGCTGGAGCTTCTTGCGGGCCAGCTTGCGGGCGCGACGGACCGCCTCGGCCTTCTCGCGCGCGCGCTTCTCGGACGGCTTTTCATAGTGACCGCGCAGTTTCATTTCGCGGAAGATGCCCTCGCGCTGCATCTTCTTTTTCAGAGCCTTGAGCGCCTGATCGACATTGTTGTCGCGAACGAGAACTTGCACGTATCCATCCTGTGTTTGGGACCCGCCGCGACGGCTCCGTCGTTGAGCGGCTTTAATAGGTAATAGGTATCCGGGCGCTGACGGAGCGCCTGACCCGTGCGGCACGGGATAACAGAATCGCCCTCCGCTGTCCACGGCCGATTGGCGCGAACGCGCCTCAACCTATACTTAATGCGGCGCTCCACGGCGGCTATCCGCGCGGGTGAGGCGGATGACTCCGAGGCGGATGACTCCTTGTTCAATCCCGGCGTTATAATATAACATTGGCTATGTTCGACATGACGACGCAACAACGCGCCCTGGCCCAGCATGTGCACGCCGGCGCAGCCTCCGGCGCTCGAGCGGCGCGGCTCTCAGCTCTCGGAACTTCGGCCGGCGCCCGTCTCATCGTCGCCGCGCTGCTTCTTGCGGCCTTGTGGGCCGGCGCCTACTGGGCGCTGCATTGAGCGCGGCGGCCAATGCGCCGGCGATCCGGCTCGTCAATCTCACCCTCGGCTATGATCGTCGCCCTGCGGTTCATCACCTTGAGGGCGAAATCGCCCCTGGAGAAGGACTCGCCGTCTGCGGACCCAACGGCGCCGGCAAGTCGACGCTGCTCAAGGCGCTCGCCGGGCTGCTGGCGCCGCTTGGCGGCGAAATCCATTTCGGCGGCCTGTCGCCGCGCGCCGTCGCCTATCTGCCGCAGGTCGTCGACATTGACCGCGCTTTCCCGATCAATGTGCGCGATTTCGTGGCCATGGGCGCTTTGGCGCGCGTCGGTCTGTTCCGGGCGCTGAACGCGGCCGAGCAGGTTCGGGTGGGCGCGGCGATCGAAACGGTCGGACTTGTGGGCTTCGAATCGCGGACGCTCGAAACCCTGTCCGGGGGACAGATGCAGCGGGCGCTGTTCGCGCGGCTGATCGTTCAGGATCAGCCGGTCATTCTTTTGGACGAGCCATTCGGCGCGATCGACGCAGCGACGATCGACGATCTTCTGGCCTTGATCGCGCGGTGGCGCGCCGAAGGACGCACCGTCGTCGCCGTTCTCCATGAGCTGGACATCGTCCGCCGCGCCTTCCCGCGCACGCTGCTGCTTGCCCGCGAATGCATCTTCTGGGGCGACACGCGCGACGCCCTTTGCGAAAAGAATCTCGTCCGCGCGCGCGCCATGTCGGAAGCCTTCGACGAGCGCGCGCGCGAATGTCTGCGCGATGGGTTTGACGCCGAAGATCGCCTGCATGTTCACTGACGTTTTCGTCACGCCATTCGCCGATTATGAATTCATGCGACGGGCGCTTGTCGGCTCCCTGGCGCTCGCGCTTTCGGGCGCGCCGCTCGGCGTCTTCTTGATCCTTCGGCGCATGTCGCTTGCCGGCGACGCGCTGTCCCATGCGATCCTGCCTGGGGCCGCCGTCGGCTATCTCGTCGCCGGCCTGTCGTTGCCGGCGATGACCTTCGGCGGCCTCTTCGCCGGACTCGTCGTCGCGCTCGCCGCCGGCGCGGCCTCCCGATTTACGACGCTGCGCGAGGACGCGTCGCTCGCGGCCTTCTATCTCGTCTCGCTGGCGCTGGGCGTGACGCTCGTATCGCTGCGCGGCTCGAACGTCGATCTGCTCCACGTGCTCTTTGGCTCGGTCGTCGGACTTGATGACGCGGCGCTTTTGCTGCTCGTCGGCGTCTCGACCCTCACGCTCATTCTGCTGGCGGTTTTCTACCG
The DNA here is from genome assembly GCF_015709515.1 of Methylocystis sp. H62. Classification (GTDB taxonomy): domain Bacteria; phylum Pseudomonadota; class Alphaproteobacteria; order Rhizobiales; family Beijerinckiaceae; genus Methylocystis. The sequence continues at coordinate 69,134 of NZ_JADNQZ010000047.1, read as the reverse complement.
AGCGCTGGTGCTGGATACGCTCGATCCTCTGTTCTTGCGACAGACGAGCGCATTCGGCGAATTCACGCCCTTCCTCTTCCTCGCCCTGGTGGTGCTCAATCTCGTCGCGGGCTTTCATGCGCTTGGCACGCTGATGGCCGTCGGCGTGATGATGCTTCCCGCCGCGGCGGCGCGGTTGTGGACGCGCGATCTCGCCATCGCCCTGCCGCTCGCGGCAGGGATCGGCGCCCTTTGCTGTTACGGCGGTCTCGTCTTCTCCAACGAGACCAGCGCGCCGACGGGACCCGCGATCATTCTCGCCGCGGGCGTCGTCTATTTTTTCTCGATGATTTTTGGCCGCGCCGGCGGCGTGCTGCGGTTGAGACGGCCGCGCCGGCATCTCGAAGGATGAAAGCGATGCTTACACGCCGCAGCGCGCTTGCGTTTTCACTCGCCGCGCTCGTCGCGCCAGCGATGGCGCAGGCGCATAAAATTCCAGTCGTCGCCAGCTTTTCGATTATCGGCGATCTTGTGCGGCAGGTCGGCGGCGACAGGGTGGCCGTCACCACTATCGTCGGTCCCGACGGCGACGCACACGTCTACCAGCCTAGTCCGGCCGACGGCCGCAACATCGCGCACGCGCGGCTCATTTTCGTCAACGGCCTCGGATTTGAGGGCTGGCTCGACCGTCTCGTCACCGCCGCCAAAAGCAAGGGCGAGGTGTTCACCTTGGGCAAAGGCGTCAGCGCGCGGAAGGACGAAGAGGGACAGGATCCGCACGCCTGGCAGGACGTCGCCAACGCCAAAGTTTATGTCGAGGCGATCCGGGAAGCGCTGACGGCCGTCGATCCCGAAGGCGCAAAGACCTATAGGGCCAACGCCGACGCCTATCTCGCCAAGCTCGACGCGCTCGACGCGGAAATCCAGCAGGCGATCGCCGCGATTCCCCAGGACCGGCGCCGGGTGGTTTCGACCCATGACGCCTTCGGCTATTTCGCCGCGCGCTACGGCGTCGAATTCATCGCGCCGCAGGGCGTGTCGACGGAGGCTGACGTCAGCGCCCGCGACATCGCGAAGATCATCGACGCGGTCAGGGCGCATAAGGTTCGGGCGGTCTTCATCGAGAACATCGCCGATCCGCGCCTCGCCAAAAGGATCGCCAGCGAGACCGGCGCCCAGATGGGCGGCGTGCTCTATTCCGATGCGCTGTCCGACGCCAAGGGCGATGGCGCTACCTATATCGAGATGATGCGCCACAATGTAAGACAATTGGCGAAAGCCTTGGCGCCGTAGCCCCCTCCCCACCCCTCCCCCACTTCGTGGGAGAGGGAGCAGGCCCGGCCCTCTTAGAGAGTTTCGCGCAAGGCCGATCATTGGGGTCCCCTCTCCCGCTTGCGGAGGAGGGACAGGGTGCGGGCGATCGAAACTGGAGTAAGCGGCATTGACAGACAAAATTCCCGTCACCGTCATCACCGGCTATCTCGGCGCCGGCAAGACGACGCTTCTCAACCGCATTCTCACCGAGCAGCATGGCCGGCGCTACGCCGTCATCGTCAATGAGTTCGGCGAGATCGGCATCGACAATGACCTTGTCGTCGGCGCCGACGAGGAAGTCTTCGAGATGAACAACGGCTGCATCTGCTGCACCGTGCGCGGCGATCTCATTCGCATCATCGAGGGCCTGCTGCGCCGACGCGGCAAGTTCGACGCGATCATCGTCGAGACGACGGGGCTCGCCAATCCGGCGCCCGTCGCGCAGACTTTCTTCATGGACGCTGACGTCAAGGAGGCGGCGCGGCTCGATGCGGTGGTGACGGTGGCCGACGCCAAATGGCTGAGCGAGCGGCTGAAGGACGCGCCGGAAGCGAAGAGTCAGATCGCCTTCGCCGATGTGATCGTCCTGAACAAAACCGATCTCGTTTCAGCCGATGAGCTCGCGGAAGTCGAAGGCCGCATCCGCGCGATCAATCCCTACGCCGCTTTGCATCGCACGGTGAGATCGGACGTTCCCCTGAAGGCGGTTTTGGAGCGCAACGCCTTCGATCTCGACCGGATTCTGGAGATCGAGCCGGCGTTTCTCGAAGCCGAAGAGTCAAGTCACGATCATGACGATGCGCATCACGGCCATGATCACGAATGCGGTCCAGATTGCGGCCATGACGATCACGGCCATGATCATCACGACCACGACCATCAGCATGGCCATGGCCACGCGCATGAAGATCATCACGCGCCTCACGCCGGGATGAAGCATTTCCACGACGACGAGATGCATTCCGTCTCGATCCGCCACGATGGCCCGGTCGATCCTGAACGATTCGTTCCGTGGCTGAACGATCTTATTCAGCGCGACGGGCCGGATATTCTGCGCAGCAAGGGAATCGTCGCCTTCAAGGACGAGCCGCGACGCTTCGTGTTCCAAGGCGTCCATCAGATCCTCGACGGCGATTTGCAGCGAGAATGGAAGGAAGGCGAGAAGCGCGAGTCGCGCCTCGTCTTCATCGGCAGGAAGCTCAAGGAGCAGGAGATCCGCGACGGCTTCGAGAAGATCGTCCTTGGCGCGTCGGCCGCGCAGGAGACGCTTCATTCGTAAGAGATGATCTCGCGCTCGTCGCCATGCACGACCTTGGTGCGATGGGAGTCGCCAGCCTTGCGGCGCATGAGAAATCGCGGACGACGCTTGCCCAGACTGGTCTCGCAGCGCCGGCGCGCGGAGGCGGCGATCTCTTCGGCGACGGCCTCGAGCGAACGCAACGCGCCCTCCTCCTCGGTGACGCGCGGCAGTCCCAGCCAGGCCGCCCAGTGACGCCAGTCGGACGCAGCGGCGCCGCAGTCTTGAGTATCGCCGAGAAGAATGTCGAGGTCCGGGTCGCGGTGCGCCAGCGAAAGAACGTAGCGCGGCGATCCGTCGTCCGCGGGCTGCACCTCGAGGGCGACGCCGCAATAGGCGGTGACGGGCACCGAGATGACCATGGAGACGCCGCTAAATCGCCGAGAGATCAAGACGTCCTCCCGGGTCACGCGGATGCGCCGCGCCCCGCCGTCGGCGCGGCGATCACGCTGAACGAAGACTCTTTCGTCGATCTTGCGCGCAGTATTGGCCTCAACCATCGATCGCTCCTTGCGGCTTGAATTCCGTCTCGGCGCTTATATTGCCGCAGCCTGCCCGCGAAGGCCCTAAAAAGCCTGGTGAACAGCACGTAAATCATTGCTTCTACGCATGGTTTAGGCGATGAGGGTGAAGTCCATGAAAACGAATTCGTTCAAATTGCTCCTATTCCGCGCAATGCGCCCGCTTGCGGCCCGCCGGCGCCTCGCCTACTCCTCATCATGATGGGCTCCAGCCAAGCAGAACTCGCCGCTTTTCTCCCAAAACTCGAGAGCGTCACGCGCAGGGCCGGCGACATCGCCATGGCTTACTTCCGCCTGGGCGAAACGACGACCGCCGCAGTGTCCTACAAGGGCGGCGGCTCGCCGGTCACCGAGGCGGATTTCGCCGTCGATCGGTTCCTGTTCCAGGAGATGGCGCGGATCGCGCCCGAGGCGGCGTGGCTTTCCGAAGAGAGCATCGACACGGCCGAGCGCCTGACGCGCGACGCCTTGATGGTGGTCGATCCGATCGATGGAACGCTGGCGTTCTCGCGCGGCGACGCGCGCTGGTCGGTTTCCATCGCTCTCGTGGTTCGCGGCCGGCCCGTCGCCGGAATCATCCACGCGCCGGCGCTCGGCGAGACTTATATCGGCGCGCAGGGTCTCGGCGCCTTTCTCAACGGCTCCCCCCTCATCGCGCCGCAGCGCGCCGAAATCGCTGGCGCAGCGCTCGTCGCGCCTCGTGCGATACAGGACCGGCTGGCCGCGTCGCCGCGGGGATTCGTGATGGCGCCGCGAACGCCCTCGCTCGCGCTGCGGCTTGCCGATATCGCCGCCGGCCGGCATGATATCGTGGTCGCCGGGCCTAATGCGCGCGACTGGGACATCGCCGCCGCGGATATTCTCCTCGCAGAAGCGGGCGCCATGTTGAGCGAGCCGGAGGGCGTGGCGCTCACCTATAATCGTGTGTCGCTCGCCCGCGACATGCTCATCGCGGCTCCGAAATCGCTGTTCGACGATAGTCTCGCGCTGGCGCGGGAGGTCTTGGAAGGAAAATTATGAACAAGACGACGCAAGCAACCTCGGCGAAGAAAGAAAAACAGCTGTTGCATCTTGTGTTTGGCGGCGAGTTGGAGACGCTCGACGGCGTCGCTTTCCGCGATCCGGGCAAGCTCGACATCGTCGGCATCTATCCGGACAATGATAGCGCGCTCGCCGCATGGAAAGCGAAGGCGCAATCCACGGTGGACAATGCGCATATGCGTTATTTCGTGGTTCACCTTTATCGGCTGCTCGATCCGGATGTGGAGGCCCTATAGGCGGCCTTCCTAAATTCGCCGGTTTTGCCAGGCATAGAAGCGCCATCCCGGTTGGCCCCACGCGCGCGGAGAAGACGCCGTCAGATGGCGAATGTGGACCGGATTCTTAATAGATTGGAAACATGTCGCTTCTGACAGTGTACCGGCTGGCGACGATCGCGGCGACGCCCTTCGCCAGCGCCGCGCTCAATTGGCGCGCCAACCATGGCAAGGAAGATCCCGCGCGATTGGCCGAACGCATGGGCGAGTCGAATCGTCCCCGGCCGCGCGGACGACTCGTCTGGCTGCACGGCGCGAGCGTGGGCGAAAGCCTGTCGCTGCTGCCGCTCATCGACCGCTTCATTCAGCGCGGACTCGACGTGCTCGTGACAAGCGGCACCGTCTCGTCTGCGCGCGTTCTCAGCGCGCGCTTGCCCGCGGGCGCCTTTCATCAATACGCGCCGATCGACGCCCCGAAATTCGTCGAACGCTTCCTCGATCATTGGCGTCCCGACATCGCGGTCTTCGCCGAGTCGGAGCTTTGGCCCAATATCGTCGCGGCCGTTCGCGCGCGCGGCGCGCCGCTGGTTCTCGCCAACGCCCGCATCTCCCGCAGATCCGCCGAGCGCTGGCGCGCTGTTCCCGGCGCGGCGAAATCCGTCTTCGGCGCCGTCGATCTTTGCCTCGCGCAGGATTCGGATAATGCGGCCCGCTTTCTGGCGCTCGGCGCGCGCTGCGTGCGCATCGCCGGCAATCTCAAATTCGACGTGCCGCCGCCGCCGGCCGACTCTGCAATGCTTGCCGAGTTCAACGGCGCGATCGGCGCGCGACCAGCCTGGGCGGCGGTCTCCACCCATCCCGGCGAAGAGGACCTCGTGCTCGACGCGCATATCGACATGGCCGCGCAAACCCCGTCGCTGCTGACGATCATCGCGCCGCGTCATCGGGAGCGCGGCGCCGAGATCGTCGAAGCCGCGCGCGCCAGAGGATTGACGGCGGCCCTGCGTTCGCAGGAAGGCGAGCCGCGACGCGACGTCGACGTCTACGTTGTCGACAGCGTCGGCGAGCTTGGCCTCGTTTTCCGAAGCGTCGGGGTCGTCCTGATGGGCAAGTCGCTGTTGCCCGGCGGCGGACAAAATCCAATCGAGCCGGCGAAGCTCGGCTGCGCCATCCTGCATGGCCCCTATGTCGAAAACTTCACGGAAGTTTACGGCGAGCTCGCGGCCGTAAAAGCCGCCGCGCGCGTTACAGACGCCGCTTCGCTGGCGCGCGCCGCGCATTATCTTCTCTCCGAGCCCGCGCGCATGCGCAAGATGGGACGCGCGGCCGCCGAGACTGTCGAGAGATTGGGCGGCGCCTCGCGCGGCATCATGACAGCCGTCGAACCCTATCTCGCGCAAATGGCGGTGGCCCAGCAATGATCGTCACGCGCGGCGCCGCTATTTGAGATGCGTGCGCCCGCCTTCTGGCGTGACGACGGCGCGGCGGCGCGGCTGCTGTCTCCGCTCGGCGCGCTCTACGGCGCCATCGCGCGCAAGCGGCTCGCGCGCGACGCGGCGCGCGCGAATTTACCGACGATTGTCATTGGCGGACTGAGTGCGGGCGGCGACGGCAAGACGCCGCTCGCCATCGCCATCGCGCAGCGTCTCAAGACGGCGGGAGAGCGCCCTGCGCTTCTCACCCGGGGCTATCGCCGCCGGCGCGGCGGAACGTCCTCCTTCGTCGTGGACGTGACGCGTCACGGCGCGGACGAGATTGGCGATGAAGCGCTGCTGCTTGCGCGCGTCGCGCCGACGATCGTCGGCGCAGACCGACTTGCGAGCGCAGACCTGGCGCAGCGCCTCGGCGCCACCGTCGTCATTCTCGACGACGGCTTCCACAGCCGTCGCGTCGCGCCCGACCTGACGCTCATCGCCATCGACTCGGATTATGGCGCGGGCAATCGCCGCTGCATCCCTGCCGGGCCTTTGCGCGCCCCCTTCGATGCGCAGCTTGCGGCGGCGGATATGCTTGTCGTCATCGGCGACGGCCTGCCCGGGCGAGACATCGCCGCGCGCGCGAACAAACCTATCCTCGCCGCGCGTTTGGCGCCCGATGCGAACGCCGCCGACGCGATGCAAGGCGCGCGCGTCGTCGCTTTCGCTGGAATCGCGCGGCCACAGAAATTCTTCAACTTGCTGGAGGCGTCCGGCGCCGATGTCGCGGCGCGGGTTTCGTTCGGCGATCATCGCCGCTTCACGCAAAGAGATTACGCGACGCTATCGATGTTGCGGCGGGCGCATGGGGCCCGACTCGTCACGACGGAAAAGGATGCGGCGCGAATCGGCGGTCAGCTTGCGACGCTCGGCGTTGATACGCTACCCGTCACCTTGGTTTTCGATGACGCGATCATTCTGGACGAGGCGCTTCGCGGGCTGCGTAAGGCGGATGAACCGCGCCTTTCCGATCCTTAATCGGGCTTCTTGACGCCAAGACGCATCAGCTTGGCATGCGGCCCGCTGTAGGGCTCCTGCAGATCGACGTTCCAGTAACGCAGATCCTCGAGGGGGATCGGCTCGCCCGTCACCGCGCAGCGCACATAGGCGCCGGGCTTGCGCACGCGATATTCGCCGTCGAGATATTCGACGACAGCCTCTTCAGCGGGCTGAGGCTGGCGGTCATAGCGGTTCATGCGCGTTCTCAACCCGTAGCGCCGCGGGAAAGGGCGCCCCACGAGGCGCCTGAGCGTGGTCACAAGCGACCTCATCGGCGAAGCCGAACGCTCCCTTTCGGCGGATTAGATTCCACGAGATATAGCATCCGAGGGCATATAAGGAAACGCCCGCCGCGGGCGGTCATTTGCCGGGACGTAGGTTCTGCTCACCAATAGACCTTGGCGCGAAACTCAAACAGATTGGGATGCACGCCGGTGTAATTGGCGCCGAGAAGCGTGGGGAGTGGACCACCGTTGTAAAGGTTCAGCGGCGCGACGAGATTCATCACCCGCGTCCAATTGAACTGGAACGCTAAGCCCGCGTCCGGATACCAGTTCACGCCGAGCGTAAGATTCTGCTGACGGCCGCCGTTAATGCCGGCGTTCGCGATATATGTGCGCGCGAATGGGTTCGGCGTAACCAAGGTCGTCAAAGCGAGCAGGTTATAGAGCGTGTTCCCGTTATAAGGGCCGTTGTTGAGGTCCACGGAGCTGAAGCGCGCGGCCAAACCCCAGGCGCCCCAGCCGCCCGCGCTGAAGGGGTTCTTGATCTTGAGCTGACCGAAGGTCGCGCCGTTCTTGTCCTTTATGTCATAGGACTGCGCGCGTTCCTCGCCGGTGATCCAATAGGTGCCCTGGATGTAGTAGCCGTCGAAATAAGCCGAACGGCCTCCCGGATTGAACGGAACCTGAGAACCGTTGACGGGAATGACGCCCGTCGCCGCCGACGCCGCCGTCAGATACGTCGCCCGGTTGATCGCGTTTTGATCGCGGTTGTAAAAGGCGCCGAAATATTCCGCCTGAATTCCGAACGGCCCATGCGACGCCGCCAATTCAAGTCCGAAGGATTCGACGCTTTTGGTGCATTTGCCGGCGAAGGCGGAGCTGTTGAAGACGCCCTGTGGAATGGGTCCGACGATCGTGCCGCAGGAAAGATCCGGGGTGCCAATGAGGCCCTGGCCGAGGATATTGGCTTCCGATCTGACGCGGTTGCCCAGCGCAAGCACCCGATCGTTGTTCGCCGCCGTGGAATCGTTTGGCTGGTGATAGCGGCCGGAAACGCCGACATGGAGAAGATCGTGCTCGTTGTGGATCGGCGCGTAGGTCAGGCGTCCTGTCAGGTCGAAATACTGCCCGCCTCCCGTGGCTTGGAACCAGGTCGTGTTAGACGGGAAAGGACCGCCGCCGCCCGCGTTGGGTATGTAAAGTCGCGGAATACCCCAGGTCGCCGGATAACCACGCGCGGGGTTCAGGCTCGCATCGCCGAAGCTGGTGCTGAATATGCCGCCCTTGAAAGTCCAGTCGTCGCCATAGGCGCCCAGTGCAAGGCCGATATGACGATCCGGCTGGAAGGTGTCGACCGCAAGCGAGCGTTCGATGAAGTCGCGATATTTTGAGGAATTGATCGCCTCGACGCTGAAGGGCTCGAACATGCTGCCGACCATGACGTAGGCCGGATCCTTGGCGAAAGGCAGCGTGAACAACGGACTTTGGATGCCAAAGTAGGCGTCGCGAATGCCGCCGTAGACATGATTGACGCCAGTTATCTGGCTTGTTCCGGTGAAGTCGTATTGCAGCTTGTAGAAGTAGATCTGCGCGGCCTTGCCTTCGACCTCGAGCCGAAGCTGGCGCCCGCCGACCTGATTATCGAAACCGTTGAGCGGCAGAGCGATGCCGCCGCCGTCGACGATGATGCGGCCGCCGACCTTGAAGCTATAGGCCTTGTCTTCGGTCTCGACGAAGAGGCCGTTCTTGAAGCTGACGAACACTGGCGGCCGTGGGGGCGTATCGGACGACCCCTTGGACGCCGCGGCGTTGACGATATTCGTTTCGCTCTGCCGTGAACGGCCTTTCGAATTCGAGCTTCGCGACGCAGATTTCGATTGGCGCGCGTCCTGACGAAGCTTGGCGACCTCGGCTTCGAGCGGACGAAGTCTGGCGATCTCCGCTTCAAGCATGCGCAGACGCGCCTCGATGGCGCTGTCGGATGCGCCGGCGCCTGTCGAGAACAATGCCCCCATCGTCGCCAGGACGAGTGCTTGCTTCTCCCGCCGAATCGCCAAGTCCAGCCCCGCACGTCCCTTTTTGCGTTCGCACAGGGTGGGGCGTTAACCTTAACGAATGGTTACCGAGATTGCCTGCCGTTTAGCCTCCGTTCAACGGGCTGCTCGAGGAGGCGCGCGGATACTAAAAGAGGGAGCGTTCCCGCGTAGATCAATCGCAATTTTTAAACTTCGATTCCTTGCAGCGAGCGACCATGGCTTGAGCCTTGGCGACGTCTTCCGGCGACAATGACTTTGCCGACATGTCCCGCACCGCCTTCTTTTCGGTCTCGCCCATCGAAAGCGACTCCGTCGCGAGCTGCGTCCACATGAAGCCGCGCAGCAGATCGCGCTCGACGCCCTGTCCGGCGACATACATGTTGCCGAGATTCAACTGCGCGTCGGCGTCGCCCTGCTCCGCCGCGAGCCGCAGCCATTTGGCCGCTTCCTTGTAATCCTGCGCGACGCCGACGCCGTCATAGTACATTGAGGCGATGTTCACTTGCGCCGCGGCCAGTCCCTGGCCTGCGGCGAGCAAATTCCACTTCATCGCCTCCTTGTAATCCCTCATGACCACCTGTCCTTCGAGATACATGGTGCCGAGATTGAATTGGGCGGAGACATTGCCGTGATCTGCGGCCAAGCGAAGCCATTTCAACGCTTCCTTGGGATTGGCGGCGACTCCCTTGCCTGTGAGATACATCGCGCCGAGGTCCGCTTGCGCGCGCGCGTCGCCCTTTTCGGCCAGCGGCTTGAGTAATTTGAACGCGCCAGCGAACTCTCCGCGTCGCGTTGCGCTGACGGCGTTCTCATAATCTTCAGCAAGCGCTGACCCTGCCAACGCCAACATGAAGGACAAGGCAATCGTCGCGATCAGCTTCATCTTTCGAGTCCTCGCACCAAAACCCAACCAAGGTCATTTCGTTATCAGACGAGCAAACGGAAGTCCCGAAATCGCAAACGCCCCCGGCGCGAACCGGGGGCGTTTGACAAGAGTTAGTCTGACCGGATGATCAGTAGTTCCACTGCAGCTGCATCCTCAGCAGATCCGCCTGGAACTGCCGATAGGGCGCTGCAACCGTATTCGTGCGGTCCATGTGAGAGTAGATCGCGGTGAATTCGAGTTCCGGCAAGGGCTGGTACTCGACGCCGACGTCCCATTCGTTGACGCGGCCCGCCGGCGCGTTGTTATCGAATTTGAACCCGCCATTATAGTATTGCCACTTGACGAAGGGGAAATACACGCCAGTGCCGAAGTCCTTGTCCTCATATTTATAGCTGGCTTCGACATAGCCGCCATTCAGCCGTTTCGCCTCGATGGCGGTCTGCGTGGCGTTTAGCTGCGGCCCGACGCCCCAGTTCCATTCGGCGCGAAAACCGAACGGCTGCGGATAGATGACGCCAGTGATAGCGACGCGAGAGTCGCGAATGCCCTCGCCGCCATTGGCCACGGCCGGTCCCCAAGTGTTGACGGCGCCGTATTGAGAATAGTTAAAGTTGCCAAGGCTGCTCCATCCCGGGCCATTCACATAAGGGACAAAGGCCGATCCGATGGTAGCGTACGGGCTGTTCAACGGAATGAAGCCCGCCCAGTTCGTCCCCATGCCCAAAGAGGGCCTGATCGCCTGCGTATAAGGCATGAAACGTCCCGTGTAACCCTGGACGCTCGCTTCGACCACCTGACCATTTTCGAAAACGTAAGGATAGGTGAAGCGCGCGACAAGATGCGTGCCCTTGTTGAGTTCGATGCGGTTGGCGCCCTGGCCGTTGTAGACGCCGAAAGCGAACATGCCGTAATCGCCCGAGCCTTTCAGATTGTTCTTCACGAGATCGCGAAAGAGATGCCGCATTTCCTTGGGCGTGTACATGAAGAAGAGACCAAGATCGCGTTCGTCCTTACAGCAGGTATTGATCCCGTCGGCGCGATCGAGCGCCAGACGATTCTGCGACGACTGCAGGTTCTCGAAGCCGTATGGAATTTTGGACTGGCCGGCGCGGACGCGGAATTCCTTGTCCTTGTCGAAGTAGATGTCGGCGTATAGGTCGCGAATCTGCGCGAAATTGCCGGGCGCGTTAGAGTAACTGCCGACCTGGTTGTAGCCTGGAAAGGCGAAGACGGGATTGTAGAAATAATAGACGGCCTGACTGGCGGCGTTCCCGTAAGGGGCGAAGGTCGCCGAAGTCGAATTTGCATTTGGAGGAGAACTCGCGAAGTCGTTCTGGAAATATAGGTACAGATGATCGGAGACGTCGCCGCTTAGAATGATGCGCGCGCGCCGAATGAAGAAGTTCTGGCGGTCGCCGACCGAACGGTCGTTCGTCGTTCTGATGTCATAATAATTCGGGCCACCGCTCAGAATGTCATTGTAGCGCATCTGCGTATAGCCGCGCAGGCTCAGCCTTTCATACCAGTGCAGCGGCGGCGGCGGCGGAGGCGGCCCCTTGTCGGCCGGGAGTGACGCGTGCACGACCCTGGCCTCGCGCCGGGCGCGGGCTTCGTCGGCTTCGAGCTTGGAGAGCCGCGCCTTGAGCGCGCGGATTTCGGACGCAGTGTCGGCTGCGGCCGGAGCGGCCGAAGCCATCGCATATAAGCCGAACGCAGCGATGGCGAGCGCGCGTTGTCCAACTCCAGGTTTCATTGGTTCCATTCCCCCGTTAACTTTCGAGCGACAGTGAAGCCGGCGCTGGATGACAGACCCGTGACAAACTTTGCCCTAGCTGTAATGTGACGTTGCAAGGCACAAGAGGTGTGGCGCCGGCGCCACAGTCTTTGGCGCTGATCATTGTTTTTTGTGGCTTTACCGCCACAGCGGGAGTTTTTTTCTCATGGCCTCTCCGCACATTTGCGGCTTTTTCGACGCGAGTCCTCCTCCGAATAGAATCGATTGGAGGCTTGTTTCAGGGTCGGCTAGTGGCATCACGCGTCATGCGTAACCTGGCGCACGTAGTCGGACCACGCTAATCCCGCCGCCCCGCCGCTCGACGCAGATTTTCGTCGCGATGCGCTGCTGGAGCGAATCGACATGGCTGATCACCCCCACCCGTCTCCCCTGCCCCTGCAGCGTCTCCAACGCGTCTATGACGACGTCGAGGGTCGCGGAATCGAGCGCGCCGAATCCTTCATCGATGAACAGCGTGTCGACGAATGAATCGCGCCCCTCGAGTCCGGCAAGGGCCAAAGCCAAGGCGAGCGACGCGAGGAAGCGCTCCCCGCCGGAGAGCGAACGCGTCGAACGGCGCTCGTCGCCAAGGTCGCGGTCGATGATCTGGAGGCCCAGCGACCCGGCGTCGCCCGAGCGCTCCAGGGCATAGCGCGGCGCAAGCAGCGCCAGGCGCTGATTGGCGAGCCCGACGAGATGCTGCAGCGTCGCGGCCTGCGCGAAACGGCGGAACTTGTCGCCGCTCGCCGAGCCGATGGCGTCGTTGATCTCGCTCCAGAGTTTGCCGTTCGTGCGCGCACGCTCGAGTTCCTCGCCGAGCGCTGCCGCGCGCTCCCGCGCCTCATCGTCCTTCGCGCCACGCTCGCGCAGCGCGCCGAGCCGCGCCGACAATTCGTCGAGGCGACCAGCGATGTCTTTCTCCTGAGCCGCGAGAACCTCACGCGACGCTTCAACCGGGGCGACCGCCTGCGCGTCATCAAAGTCCTTCTGGCGCTCCATGACGGCGGTTCGTGCCGCGGCGCAATCCGATTCAACTGCCTGAACGACGCGACGCAGCGCCGTCTGCTCTTCGCGCGACATTGCAAGAAGCGGCGCCGCAGTCGCCTCGTCGAAGCCAGCGCCGGCGAGCGCCATTGCAAAGGCCGCGCGCGCTTGCTCGGCGCGGGCCGCCGCGCTTTCCGCGGCGCTTGCACAATGGGCGTGACGCGTCTCGCAGGCGGTTTTCGACTGCTGAGCTTCAGCGAGCCGCTGGCGCGCCTCGTCGCGCGCCGCAATCGCCGCCCTGTGGCGCGCCTCGATGCGGGACCGATGCGCGGCTGTCGCCTCTCCCTCCAGAAGCAGCGCGCGCGCATCGGTCGCCTCAGTAAGGCTCCTTGCGCGCGCCTGATGATCGCCGTTCGCTTCGGCCTCGCGGGCGGATAAGGCGTCCGACTCTGCCGCGAGGCGCTCCGCCTTGAGACTGATCGCGGCGAGGTTTTCGGCGCACGCATCCGAGCACGCCAGCGCCTGCCGATAATGCGCGCCCGCCGCCTCGAGCCGACGGCGCGCAGAAGCGGCGTCACGATCGAGATCGACGGCCGAGAGGTCGCAAAGCTGCAGATAAGGCGCGAGCGACCGATCGAGCGATTCCAGACGCTCGACGAGTCCGGCGCCTTCCGCCCTGGACCGCGCGCGCGCTTCGCGCAAAGCTTCCAGCGATATGGCGAGCGCCGCAAGCTCTTCCCGACGGGCGTCGAGCGCCAGTCGAACCGCGTCGCGCTCCGCGCGCAGCCGATCGCGCTCCTCGCGCAGCCGACGCGCGGCGAGAAGCTTTTGCGCGACGCCATCGCGCGCGGTCGCAAGCTCCTTCGTCAATAATTGCAGACGCGGCGAGGCTGACAGGATCGATGTCGGCGGGGCCAGTTCCGGCGCCATATCTCGCGCGCAATCGGCGATCAGCAGCGACGCATATTCGGCCTCGGCGCGCCCGCGCGCCGCCTGCGCTTGTGCGGCGCGACGCGACGCGTCGTCATAGAGCGCTTGCGCCTGCGCCGCCCGCGCGCTCAAGGAGACCGCCTCCTCGTCCAGTCTGCTGAGCGTTCGCCGCGACTCGTCGCGCCGCGCGCGCAGCGCTTCGATTAACGCGCTCGCCGCGTCATGAGTCTCGGCGAAAGGATGTTCGCGCGCGCCGCATACGGGGCACGGCGCATCGTCGTTCAACGCCGCGCGCAATCGCAGCGCATGGGGATCCGCCGCGGCGTCCGCCAACTCGCCAAAGCGTTCGGCCTCGGCGCTTTGCGCTGCCTGTCGCGCGCGCTCCGAACGTATTCCCTCAAGCTTCTGTCGAACCGCCGCTTCGTCCTGAGCGTAGTGGGCGATGTCCTGATGCGCGGAAGCCGCCGCGACGTCCGCCTCGTCAAAGGTGCGCGCGCATCTACGCAAAGCCTCGATCAGCTCGACGGCGCGCGCCAAATCGTCAGCGCGGGCGAGCGCGGCAGGTTCGTCGAGGGCGAGGAGCGCGCCGTCGCGGTCCGCGATTTGCGCGGCAAGTTTTTCACAGGCGGCTCTGTCTTGCGCGTCGCGCGCGTTAAAGTCCGCAAGCGTCGCGTCGCCGCGATCGATGTCGGCGAAGGCCGCTGCGAGCGCGCCATCACAGGCGCGCTTGGCTTGCGAGATTTCGGTACGCTTCGTCAGCCAATCGTCGATGTCTCGCCAGCGTTCGCTGAGCGCCCGCGCCGGCGCGAGGCGCGCAAGATCGGCGAGCGCCGCCTCCTTCTCGCGTTCAATATCGGCGCGCCGTTCGCTTGTTTCGGCGCGTTCGGCGCGCTTCTCCGCAGCGCGCGACGCGGCGCCCTCGGCGACGCCGCGCGCCTTCCCTTCCTCCTGCGCCAGATTGGCGATGCGCGCGTCGAGCGCCGCCGCTTCGCTCCATATCGGCGCGAACCGGGCGATCTCCGCTTCCGAGGCGGCGACTTCCTCTGAAGCCGAGCGCGCGCGCGCCTCCTGAGCGGCGAACGCTTCTTGAGCGGCGCCCGCTTTCGCTTTGGCGTCGGCGGCCTCTTCGATGTCCGCCTTTTGCGTTTCCTCGGCGCGCCGCATCTCGTCCCGCGGCGTGCGCAACGGCTCGACCTGAGCGAGCGCCGCGAGCGTTTCGCGCCGCGGCGCCATCTCGTCAAACGCCCGTAATGCGCCCTCGCGCGCCGACATCGCCTGCGCAAGCTTTGCGTGCGCCTGAGCCAAGGCGTCGAACCGGCGCAGCGCGTCAGCCATGGCGCTGCGCTTTTCGGCGACTTGCGCGCGTTCGGCTGCGGCCGCTGCGACGTCTGCATCGATCGCGGCGCGCTCGTCTTCCGACATCACGCCGATCTGGGCGCAACTGCTTTCGATAAGGGCTGTCGCCTGCTGCGCCTCGCGGGCGCGTTCAAAGGCGCGCTGCGACAGAACGCCATAGATTTCGGCGCCGGTGATTTTTTCGAGAAGTTCGGCGCGCTCCTTCGCGTCGGCGCGCAGAAACGCGTCGAATTCGCCCTGCGCCAAAAGCGCCGTGCGACGAAACTGGTCGAAGGTGAGATCGGTCAATTCGACGACGCGGGCATTGACCGGCTCTATGCCGCTCTCGACCGGCGCGACGATTTCGCCGGCCTCGTCGATTCGCCACAGCGACCTGACGCGCTTTTGCAAGGCGCCCGACGCTCGACCGCGGGCGCGCTGCAGGTCGCAGCGCGCCCGATAGCGCAGCCCGTCCTTGCCAATAAAATCGACCTCCGCGAACCCGCGTCCGGCGCCGCGGCGAAGAATTGTGCGCGGGTCGCCAGAGCCGAGCGTCTCTCCGGACGGATCTGGCGCGCCTTCGCTCGCGCCGGCCGCGACGACGCGCGGGAATTTGTCGTAAAGCGCGAGACAGATCGCGTCGAGAATCGTCGACTTGCCCGCGCCGGTTTCCCCGGTGATGGCGAAGAGGCCCGCCGAGCGCAGCGGCTCGCTGTCGAAGTCGATGGCGAAGCCTTCGGCGAGACTGGCGAGATTAGCGCCTCTGATCGCCAGAATGCGCAATATCACGCCTCCTGCAGAAGACGCTCGAAACAGTCGAAATGATTGTCGGTCGGGGCGACGCCGTGCGCCTGCTCGAAGGCTTCGCGAAACAAATCCATCGGTTTGCGCTCGGCGAGGCGCAGCGGCGTCGGGGCCGCCGCCGGCGCTTGCGGCCGCTCGACGCTGGTCGAAACGACCCGCAGCGGAAATTTCTCGCAGATGGCGTCGAGCTCGGCCTTCAACCCAACGGCTGGGCCGTCGACCCTGATCGCAAGATGCGCGAAGGGCCAGGCGTCCATCGGCGCCGAGGCGTCCAAATCGAGCGCCGCAAGCGCGGATTCAAGTTCAGCAAGGCACAAAGCGCCTGTCGCCGGCGCCCGCAAATGACGGACGGGGCGGACGATCGGCGCATGCTGGACGACAACGGCGCCGCTGGCGTCGACGTCGACGATGCTGACGCCATGCGCATAGCCGATCTCGGTCTTCGACATCGGAATGAGCGAACCGGAGTAGCGGATCGTCTCGCGGTCGACGGATTGCGGACGATGCAGATGGCCAAGCGCAACGTAAGCGATATCCGGCGAAAACATGTCGGACGGAAGGGCGTGTTCGCCGCCGACGAGAATCCGTCGTTCGGACCCTTCGGATTCGAGCGCGCCTGCGACGTGAAGATGGCCGGTGACGATGAGCGGGGCCGCGCCGATTTCGCGCCGCGCGCTTTCGACCGCCTCGCGATAGGCCTCGCGCACGGCGCTGGCGCCGCCGCCGCCGCTCGTCACGGGCAGATCCACCGCGCGCGGATAAGGCAGCGCGAGCAAATGTGCGCCAATTTTGCCGCTGGCGTCGCGGATGGGCGAAAGATGCGCGCGGGCGTCGAAGGCGCCGTCGCGACGCGCAAAGGCGCCGATCGAAACGACGTCGGCCATCTCGAACAATGCGCGCGGCGCTTCGAGTCGCGCCGCCGGGTCATGATTGCCGGCGACGAGCGCGATGCGCGCATGCGGACAGGCGACGCGCAAGTCGCGCAATGTGTCGTAGAGCAGCCGCTGGGCGTCGGCGGACGGATTGAGGCTGTCAAAAATGTCGCCCGCCACGACGACGGCGTCGACCGCCCGCTCCCGGGCGATGGCGACAAGCTGCGCCAGCGCGTCGCGGTGCTCGGCGTCGCGCGACCAGCCTTGCAGGGTCGCGCCAAGATGCCAGTCGGCCGTGTGAAGAAGGCGAATCACTCCGGCAGTAGGCGCCAAGCCGCCGGGCGTGGGCAAGGGCCACGCTTGGGCGCGCCGGTCTGCCTACGAATATTTCTTCGTTTTTGCCGATCCGACAGCAGAGGACGAGCTGCTGATCGGCGCGCGGCGACAGTTCTGAGTAGACGTCGTCGAAACAAAGACATCCCAATTACATACTGTATATCGGCCGTTTCTTGCAGCTTACTGTTTCGCCAGCGTTTATCTTTTTCTAGAGCCGGCGCGCGCCCCAGCGTCGGAAGTCATGTCGCAGGCCTTCACAACCCTGTCGTGGTGCCTGTAAAATATGCGGCATCGCAAAGGGCTGGACCTTGGCGCGGTCCGTCAGGCCCCTCCGCAATCCGAGAGGAAGCAGGGTGACTGCACACTTTCGTCAACAGACCGTCTCGCCGCAGGCGTGCCCCGCGCTTGTGCTCAACGCCGACTACAGGCCGTTGAGCTACTATCCGCTGTCGCTGTGGGGTTGGCAGGACGCCATCAAGGCGGTGTTTCTTGATCGCGTGAACATCGTCTCGGAATACGACAAGACCGTCAAAAGCCCGAGCTTCGAGATGCGTCTGCCCTCGGTCGTGTCGCTCAAGGAGTATGTGCGGCCGACCCGTCACCCGGCGTTCACGCGGTTCAACGTCTTCCTGCGCGATCGCTTCACCTGCCAATATTGCGGCGAACATGATGAACTGACGTTCGATCACGTCATTCCTCGATCGAAGGGAGGCGCGACGACGTGGGAAAATGTCGTCGCGGCATGTTCGCCGTGCAATCTGCGCAAGGGCGACCGACTTCCGAGAGAGGCGCATATGTCGCCGGCTCAGGCTCCCTTTCAGCCCAGCGTCGCGGACCTGCATCGCAACGGGCGGCTGTTTCCGCCCAATTACCTGCACGAAAGCTGGATGGACTATCTCTATTGGGATTCGGTGCTTGAACCATAGCTTGGCGCGCCAGCAGAGACGGCTCCAATGATGCGCCGAATCGTGGTCCTGGTTTTCGGTTTCATCCTCGCTGTCGGCGCGGGCGCCATTTTTCTTATCGTCTCGGCGCTCCTTGATCCAGCGACGCGGGAGGCGGGATTCGCCGCCGCGACCTCCGGCCTATTCGCCTTCGTCGAAGAAGACGTGCGCGCCGGCGGATGGAGCGATCCTCTGGCGACATTCGGATTCATCATTTGGTCGACGATCATCGCCACCTGCGTCGCGCCCCTCGCAGTCGCGGCGTTGATCGGCGAGATCGCCGGCGCACGCTCGCTCCTCTGGTATTCGGGCGCGAGCGCGACGCTCGCCGGCGCGTCGCCGTGGATCGCCCGCGCCGCGATGGGACTTGATCGCGCCCGCGAAGCGAGTCCGCTCGAATTACGAATCGCGCTGCTGTTTTTTCTGACCGGCGCGCTGGCCGGGACGATTTATTGGTTGATCGCCGCGCCGCCGCCCGCGCGTCAGATGGCGCGCCCCAAAGCGCCGCTTGGCGAAGTTTAGCGCGCAGCCTTCGAGGGTTGAGGCGCGCGCGTCGCAATATTTTTTCCGGCAAAACAGCCGGCCATCAGAACGACGTCCGCGCCAGCGCCGAGTCGCAAGAATCCTTCATGCTCGACCTCTTATCCATACTCACACGTGCGCAGCCCGGCGGATGAAGCAGGAATCGCGCTGAAGCGATCATTGACGCCAGGAGTGCTTGATCTCCATTTTGGCGACACATCGAGTGAACTGAGGCGCCGATGAGATCATGAGGCGCCGACGTCGCGAAATCCCCGGGTTTTCTTGGACTCTGACGGCGTCAGGATTGACGTCAAAAGCCGGAAGTGCTCTTAACCGAACATGGCAGACTACCATTCTCTGATCGCGAGAGCGGTCGCCGCTCTGCCGCAGTCCACGCCGGACACGCGCCAAGCGGTCTATGAACGCGCCCGCAAGGCGCTGTTCAATCAGTTGCGCGGCATCCAGCCGCCGGTCGCAGAAGCCGACATTGCCGCCGAAGGCCGCGCGCTCGACGACGCGATCCAGCGAGTCGAAGCGGAGCGCGCCGCAAACGAGGCGCAAGCGACACAATCTCGCGATGGGACGTCTGCGCCGCAACGCAAGCCGCATCCGAACAAACCTGTCGAGCGCACGCCGAGCGATGACGCGGATTCGTCTTGGCGCGAGGCGTCTCACTCATCCATCACGGGCGAAGACGATGTCCCGCTGCGTGAAGCACAGAGGCCGCCAGCGCCGCTGCCGCCAGCGCCGAGGCCGCAGCGTTCGAAGCGTCTCATTCTGTCCGTCGCCGGCGTTGTCGTGGCGCTCGTGGCGGTCGTCGGAACGCTCGCCTGGCAGCTTCGCGAGCAGCCTGAGGATCTGGCCAAACTGAAACCGGAGAAGTCCGCCTCCAGTGGGCCCGAAGGCGGCAAGATCAACGACCGCGTCGCGGGCGACGGGCAAGCGGCCAAGACGGCCAGAGCGCCCACGCCGCGCAGCCCAGCCGTGCCGGTGGCGCAAAAGGCGGAGATGTGGGTGGGCTCGCTCGCCGAGCCCACAAAAGTCGATAAAATCTACAATGGCTCTGCCGTCTGGCGCCTGGAGAACGTCGGCGGGCCTGGCGAACCCGTGGGATCGGCCATTCGCGGCGACATCGAGGTTCCCGACGCGAAGCTGAAAATGACTCTGCTGTTTCGCAAGAACACCGACGCCACTCTTTCGGCCTCGCACACCATCAACGTGTCGTTCACAGTCGCGCCCGGCAGTCCCATCGGCGGCGTCAAGGCCATCGGCCCCATCCAGATGCGCCGCTCCGATGCACAGTCGGGAGAAAAAGTCGCCGGCATTCCCGTGCCGATCACCGACAACAATTTCCTCATCGGCCTGATGCGGGGCGACCATGAGGCGCGCAACATTCTCCTGTTGCGCTCGCTCGCGGCGTTAGACTTGCCCATGCAGCTCGCCGACGGCCGCGCGGCGACGATCAACATGGAAAAAGGCCCGTCTGGCGAGCGTGTCTTCGCTGACGCCATCGACGCCTGGGGAAAATAACTCTCAGCTTCACTGCAACGCCGCCCGGGCTCCGTTCTTCACATGACGAGCGTCAGCTTTTTCGCCGCGCGCGTCACGCCCGTATAGAGCCAGCGCGCCCGATGTTCGCGGAAGGCGAAGGACTCATCGAAAAGCGTCACGTCGTCCCATTGCGAACCCTGGGCCTTGTGGACGGTGAGCGCATAACCGAAATCGAACTCGTCCGAGTCCTTGCGAAGCGCATAAGGAATGTCGGTTTCAGCGCCGAACAGTTGTGGCACGACGGCCACGCGCTGAAATTTGCCGGCTTCGCCATCTTCCGGCGTCACCAGCATTCTCACCTTGCCGCGGCGCAGGGCGCCGGCGCTCTTTACCGTGAACAGCGCGCCGTTCAGAAGTCCCTTCTTGCGATTGTTGCGCAAGCAGACGAGCTTCTCGCCCGACTGCGGCAAGTCGCCTGTGAACCCGCGTAGCTGGCGAAGGCGTCCGTTATAAGCGCGCCGCGTTTTGTTCAGGCCGACGAGCACCTGATCGGCGCCGGTCACGAGCGCGGGATCGAGCGAATCGCGGCTAATGACGCGCGTATCGCCGAAGACGCCGCGCTCGACGCTCTCGCCTGCGCGGATCGCCATCGACAGGCGGATGATCGGATTGTCGGCCGCCTGCCGATGCACTTCTTTCAGCATCACGTCAGGCTCGGCCTCGGTGAAGAAGCCGCCGCCTTTCACCGGCGGCAATTGCGCCGGATCGCCGAGCACCAGCACCTTCTTGCCGAAGGAGAGAAGATCCCGGCCCAGCTCCTCGTCGACCATCGAGCATTCATCGACCACGATGAGTTTCGCACGCGCGGCGGCGCTGTCGTCGTTGAGAACGAAGGACGGCTCTTCGGTCTCGGTGTCGGTCGCGCGATAGATGAGGCTATGAATCGTGCGCGCGTCCTTGCATCCCTTGGAGCGCATGACGAGCGCCGCCTTGCCGGTGAAGGCGGCGAAGGCGACGTCGCCCTCGACATGTTCGGCGAGATGACGCGCGAGCGTCGATTTGCCCGTCCCGGCGAATCCGAAGAGCCGAAACACCTGCCGCGCGCCCGGCGTTTCAAGCCAGCGCGCGACGGCGGTCAACGCTTGATCCTGTTCGGGCGTCCAGATGGGCATGGGGTGCGGTTCGAATCCAGGCGTCACGATGGCGGAGCCGACGCCGGCGAACAAGCGCCAATATGAATCTTGTCAGGCGCTGAAGCCCGCGATCAGCAGCGCGCCGCCGAGCGCGAAGGAGACGAGCGCAAACACGGGATAGCGCTTTTCATAGGCCATTCGGGCGAAAATGTCGCGCACCGTTTGCGGCGGCAGAAACAGCGTCAGCAAACCGCTGATCAGCGTGATCCAGCCGACAAGCGAGACGAGCGCCGCGACGCTGTCGCTCCAGATGTCATGGCCGATCACGATGGCGAGACCGATCGAGATGCGAATCATGCCGATGAAGGCGATGGCGACGGGCTCGCGAGAAATGCGCTCGATCATCTGCAGCGCCACGTCCCTGCGCACCAGCATCCAGGCGGACATGATCAGCGCGTAAGCGCCGATCAGCTTCGCGAGAAAAAGCGTCAGCGGCGTCATGAACGCCTCCTTGCATAATCGCCCTTCACACCGCCGAGGAATGGCGGGCCGGCGCAGACTGCAGGTAGGCGTCAAAGGCGGCTGCGACAAGGCGAACGAACGGCTTTCCGCGTTCGGTCACGGCGAGTCGTCGGCCGTGCACATCGATGACGCCGTCGTCCGCGAGAACGTCGAGCGACGCCCGCGCGGCGTCGAAGGCGTCTTCCGCATAGCCGTGACGCTCAGCCACCGCGCCGTAGTCAACATCGAAATCGCACATGAGGCGTTCGATCAGATCGGCGCGGGCGATATCCTCGCGCGTGAACGCGACGCCGCGCGTCGTTGCAAAACGTCCTGACTCGATCGCGCGTCGCCATCCCGCAAGATCGGTGGCGTTCCCGACATAGCCCTCGGGAAGCCGCCCGATGGACGAAACGCCAAACGGCAGCAGCGCGTCGGCGGCGTCGATCGTGTATCCTTGGAAATTGCGGCGCATGCGCCTTTCGCGCGCGGCGATCGCTAGCGGGTCCTCGGGACGCGCAAAATGATCGAGTCCGATCGCCTCGAATCCCGCGCCTTCGAGGGTCGCCCGCACGGCCGCGGCCTGCGCCAGACGCTCGCCGGCGCCCGGCAGCGCCGCGGCGTCGATCAGCTTCTGGTGCGACTTGAACCAGGGCACATGCGCATAGCCGAAGACCGCGAGCCTTTGCGGCGCAAGCGACGCCGCGAGCGAGGCGGTGCGCGCGGCGTCTTCGACGCTCTGCTTGGGCAGCCCATACATCAGATCGAGATTGATGGCGGTAATGCCTGCGCCGTGCAGCAACTCCACGGCGCGCGCCACCGTTTCATAGGGCTGGATGCGGCCGGACGCCTCCTGCACATGCGCGTTCAGGTCCTGCACGCCAAGCGAGGCTCGGGTAATTCCGGCGGCGGCAAGCGCCTCGACGAGATCGCCGTCAAGAATGCGCGGATCGAGTTCGATCGCGTGTTCAGTTTCGGCGGAAAGATCGAAATGATCGCGTAGAACTGCAACGATGGCGCTGAAACGCGAAGGGCCTAGAATGCCCGGGGTGCCGCCGCCCCAATGGATGCTCGCGACGCGCCGCGCGCGCGTCGCCGCTGAAGTGAGCACGATTTCGCTCTTTAGCGTCTGCGCATAAGACTGGAGCGGCGCATCCTGGCGCACCGCCTTCGTGTGACAGCCGCAATAGGCGCAAATGGCGGTGCAAAATGGAACGTGGAAATAGAGCGAGAGCGACGCGGAAGGATCGAGATTCGCGAGCCAGGCGCGCGCCTCGCCGTCGCCGATCGACTTTGAGAAATGAGGCGCCGTGGGATAGCTCGTGTAGCGCGGCGCGGATTTTTCGGCCAAGGCCAGGGACGCTGGGTCCATCCTACTGACTCCTTCGCCGCCGCGCGGCGCCGCTTAAATTGATAGCGCGCCACGGCCCGGCGCGCAAAAGCGACGACCTGCCGCACTTTGACGCGGGCGCGTTGTGAATCGGCTTGGACGCAGGCAGGGAAAAAAGGCAAAGTGTGGCGATTTCACGCGGGCGGGAGCATGGCGCAAATGGCGATATTTTCTGGGCGACGACGGCAATTACTGGGGTTCTGCCTTGTCGCCGCCGCGAGCGTCTCGGCGCCGCTCGCACATGCCGCCGGACCGACGGAGGCCTCTGGCCGCTACTCGATTCTCCGCGAGGGAGACAAGGATACGGGCTGCATGCTGACGCTGGATGCGCGCACGCGCGGCGGCGCCGGCTTGAAGGCGCAGCTTGCCCCGGCCTGTCGCGACAATGGCGTCGTCATATTTGATCCCATCGGCTGGGGGCTCGACAAGGGGCGGCTCGTGCTCACCGCCCGCAAGGGGCACAAGGCGCATTTCGAGAAGGGCGCCGACGGCGTGTGGCGGCGCGACGCCAAGGAAGGCAAGGCGCTTGGCCTTCGCCCCCTCTAACAAGCCTTAGCTCTTCATCCGCCAACATTTCCGAAAAAAAGAAGCCTCCCGGATTTCTCCGGGAGGCTCTCCACCGTCGCCGCGCGAGAGGGGCGGGGTGCCGGCGACGGATCGTGTGGCGCGGCCGCCGGCTAATCGCAAACTCGTACCCGGCGATAGTCGACGATCTCGCCCCACGGACCAAGAATCGGCTTCCGGAGAAAATGACACTCTCCGTATCCGTAATAGGCATCGGCGTGGTCCGCCCAGGAGCCACGATAGGGCTCCGGCGCAAACCAGGCTTCCCGACCGTCATCATAGGGATCATAGCCATGACCAAAGCTGTCGCTTTGGTGGCGGCCATGACCAAAGCTCTCGCTTTGGTAGGGAGCATGACCAAAGCTCTCGCTTTGGTAGGGAGCATGGCGTTCAGAGGAATCGTCGCCCAGATCCTGCGCGACAACCGGGGTAGCTGCGAGCGCCAGCGTGACAGCGAGGATGACGATGAAAGGCTGGCGTGACATGCTCGGCTCCGGTCACTAGGGAGAGCAGGCGTCGGGGAGAACACTCGTCAAAATCGCCTGCCCATACCTACACTCTGACGCACGCCAGCTGAACCGGATATGGCCGCGTCGTTCATCCTGCGGTCAGCTTTGCTGCGGGCTCTGCTGGCGTCTGCGGCGCGACGCCGAAGCGTATCATTTTCATCCAGGCTGATCATTTTCCTGCCTGCGCCGTTTCAAAAAGGAACACTTTCCGGCGTCTCGTCACCGGCGCTGACAGTTAATTTTCCATGAAATCGCTGTGCGTCCAGTGTCCAGCGAAGGAACGGCTCAAGCGCCGCGCGTTAGCACGCTATCTGCAGATTAACGAGATATTGCGCCAAGTTGCGTCAAATTGGAACGTGCGGCGGCTTCTTGTCGATGCCTGAGATGCGCATTGAAAAGAGGGTCATTCGGCAATGTGACCTGCCGCACTGCTGAGCAATCAGGTTCCGACGCAAGTT
This sequence comes from Methylocystis sp. H62, assembly GCF_015709515.1. GTDB lineage: Bacteria > Pseudomonadota > Alphaproteobacteria > Rhizobiales > Beijerinckiaceae > Methylocystis. The sequence continues at coordinate 44,600 of NZ_JADNQZ010000047.1, read as the reverse complement.
GAGCGCAATCCGTCGGCCAAGCGGAAAGGCAAACTCCGCAGGCCCAAAACTGGGGATTAGAGCGCTGATGTCGATCGCGAATCCAAAAGAGATGCTGAAGCCCTTCGTCGCGCGCGCCAATGGCGAAGACGTCGAACATGAATCGGCGTCGCATGAAGACGGCGCACGCGGCACGCTCACGCGCGAGGACATTGCGCTGGCGATCCATCGCCGGCTTGAAGGCATGTCCCGCCGCGAAGCCAAGCGCCTGACCGACCTGGTGATCGAGGAAATGGCGGCGACTCTCGCGTCCGGCGAGTCGCTCAAGCTGCACGACTTCGGCTCGTTCATCGTCCGCACGAAACGCGAGCGCGCGGGCCGCAATCCGCGCACCGGCGCGCCCGTGCCGATCGAAGCGCGTCGAGTCATCACGTTCAAGGCGTCGCCCAATATGAAGGCGGCCATTAACGGCGAGATTCCTTTGGTGAAGGTCAAGAAGCGCGCCCGTGGCCGGGTCGCGCGGCAGAACGGCGGGGCCGAAGTGGTGAGAATCTTCGCCCCGTGAAATTTCGGTAGTCCGCGCTCCTCCCTGTGAGCGGACCTGGGCCCGATCGTTCGCCGCTCGCCCCGGCGAACCTTCGGGCCTCTCTCTTTACGGCAAGGCCGCGCGATTGAGCTTGCCATTGGCGTTGCGTGGCAGCGCGTCGAGAAACGTGACCGCGCGCGGACATTTGTAGGCGGCAAGATGCGCGCGGCAGTATTCGAGGATGGCCGCTTCGTCCCGCGCCGCGCCGTCGCGCGTCACAACATAGGCCTTGATGATCGTCGCGGTCGCGTCGCGCCCCGGCCGTTCCGCCGCCGCCGCTTCGACGACGCCGTCGATCTCGAGCAGCCTTTTCTCGACTTCCGCCGGCGAAACCCGGTAGCCTCCCGCATTCATGACTTCGTCGACGCGGCCGTGGCGCCACATGTAGCCGTCGGCGTCGAATTCGACGAGATCGCCGGAGACGAACCACGCGCCGCGAAACGCCTCGCGCTCCTCTTCTTCACGGTTCCAATAGCCGAGCATCATGCCCGGATCGTCCCGGCGCACGGCGAGGAGGCCTGTTTCGCCTGACCGAAGCGGAGTCTCGCCGCCCTCTTGCGGCAGCGCCGCCACCGCCCTGCCCGGCTGCGGCCTGCCGGGCGAGTCCGGACGCACCGGCGCCGTCGGCCCACTGGAGACGAAGGTCGAAATCTCGCTCATGCCGAACGCTTCGAAAATGTCTTTGCCCGTACGGCTGCGCCAATCGGCGAGCAGGCTCGACGGCAGCGCCGCGCCGGCCGAGAGCGCATGGCGCAGGCTCGATAGATTGGCCGCTTCCGGCGCGCCATATTTGAGGATCTGCCGAAAGACGCCGGGCACCGCGGCGAAGATCGTCGCACGATAGGTTTCGATGAGACGCGGCCATGCGGCGGGATCTGGATGCCCGTTGTAAAGCACCGCGCTGGCCCCGGCCGACAGCGGATCGACGACGCCGACGCCAAGCGTATAGGTCCAATTGATAGCGCCGGCGTGCAACATCACGTCGCCGGGACCAAGCCCCGTCCAATGCTCCCGCATCGGCCGTCGGCCCCAGGCGGCGCGATGGGCGTGCAGCACGCCTTTCGGCCGGCTCGTCGTGCCAGACGTGTAGACGAGATAGGCGGGATCGTCGGCGGCGCTGTCGACATAGTCCGGGATGGGCGCGCTTTCCGCGAGGCGCTTTAGATCGACGCCGCGCAGGACATGGAAGTCACCGCGATGCGGCTCGTTCTCGAAGGATGCGCCCAGAGCCAGCACGGACGCGCCGCAATCGCGCGCCATGAACTCAGCTTCCTCGAAGGTGAGCTGAGAGGACGCGAGCAGCGCCACATAGCCGGCGGCGATCGCCGCGAAATAGGCGAGCGCGGCGTTGGCCTCATTGCCCATCCGGATCATGACGCGCGCGCCCGCCGGAAGGCCGAGGTCGCGCAGGCCCGCCGCCATACGGCGGACATTGAGATCGAGCTCAGCGTGGGTCCAGCGCTGCGCGCCGGCGTCGCCGACGACGGTGAGCGCCGTGGCGTCGGGCCGCAGCCGCGCATTTTCGGCGAGGCAATAGCGCGCGAGATTGAAGCGCGGCGGGACGGGGTCGAGAACGAGAGAAATCTTTGCGGTCACACGGCCTTCTGGCATTCGGCGCCAGCTTGGGCAAGAGCGCGCCGTCATTTGATAAATGTCGAGTCGAATGGCCACGCAATTTGATCTCAGCGGCATCGTGTCGATTTGAGATTGACGCGCGCCAAGTCGATATGCTCGGCTTTGGCATGACCCGTTATGTCGCGCTGTTACGCGCCGTAAATGTCGGCGGAGCCGGCAAAGTCGCCATGACCGAACTCAAGGCGATGTGCGTCGACGCTGGTTTCGATCATGTCCAAACTTATATCGCGAGCGGAAACGTCGTCTTTGAAAGCAAAGCCTCTTCAAGACGCGTAAAGTCGGAGCTGGAAGCGAGACTGCTCGCCTATGCCGGAAAACCCGTCGTGGTTTTTGTGCGCACCGCCAATGAAATGCAGGCAGTTCTCAACCGAAATCCCTTCCCGGAAAAGCCGGCCAATTTCACCGTGGCGATCTTTCTCGATAATCCGCCGCCGCCTGACGCGTTAGATCGCGCCACAGGCAAAGCAGACGAGGAAATGCGATTGGGATCACGCGAGATTTATGTTCACTACGGCGCAGGGATGGGCCGCTCGAAACTCAAAATTCCCGCTGCGACGCATGGCACGGCTCGCAATATGCGCACGATCGCAAAACTCGTCGATATGGCGCGCGAAATTTGAGAATGCCGATGCGGAGGCGAAGGCGAACGCAGAGCTATTTGCTACCTGCACGCGCCTCGCGCGCGGATTGTCCGAACCGCCGACGGAACGCGCGGCTGAAATGCGAGAGATCGCTGAACCCCCAGCGGTAGGCGAGTTCGCCGATCGGCGCGCCAGGCTCGGCGCAGAGGTCGCGGCGACAATTCTCGAGACGCCTGGCCCACACATAGCGCATCAGCGAGAGCCCCTCGGCTTCGAACAGCGAATTGAGATAGCGCGACGAGAGACCCAGCCGCTGCGCCGCCATGGCCGGATCGAGCTGTGGATCGCCGAGACGGCTCTCAATGAACCGCTTCACCCGCCGCAGCGTGGCGTCACGACCGCGGGCGGTCGCGGGAATCTGTTGCGAATCGGCGAAGGAAAGGGCGATGAGGTCGGCGCAATGGTCCGTCGCCGCCGCAAACGACTCATCGGCGATTACGGCGGCATGCGCGGCGAGCGAACGGATATGCGCGGCGGTGATCGCGCCAAGTCCGCGCGCGCCGGCGATCGGTGCGGCCAAGCGACGGTCGATATCGGGCGAACGCATTCGCATGGCGGCGCGCGGCAGAGATACGATCAGTTTCGAGAATGAGCCAGGACAATAGATTTTGTGCGGCCGGGTGGCGTCGTAGATCGTCATGTCGCCAGGACGCAACGCCGCTCGGCGCTCGCCTTGCTCAAGAAAATATTCGCCCGAGAGCAGCACAACGGCGAGATACACGTCGTGACTGTCGGGCAACGAAGGCCGCTTCGGTCTTTCGATGAGGATGGCGTTTGAGCGGATCGCCGAGATTCGCACGTCACTTTCGCCATAGATCGTCGTTTCATTGAACAGCGGCTGCGTCGGCAGGGCGTCGGCGTCTGCGCGGGCGTATTCACGTCCGATCACCTCGCAGAGCCACTCACGGCGCTGGGCATGCGGCACGGCTTCGGTCGAAAGGAATTGCGCTTTCGTCATCGACACCCCCCTCACGCCCGGCAGATCCATTTCAGACAAGTTTTTCAGCCGTCCCGGTCAAGCGCTTTCCTGCTGAACGCGGCATGTATCGAGCTTCCGGCGATCGGCCGAGAAGAACCGAGGATGTCGTGATGACGGAAAACGCGCGATCGGCCGAGACCACAAACATTATCCTATTGAGGGGCGCCGCCCTATGGATTCTCGTCGCGCTCATTCTGGCGTGGTGTCTCGTGTCGCTCAAAATGGAAGCGCCGCTCATGCTGGCGATTTTCCCGGGGAAATTTTCACGGGTCTTGCAGGCGCATATCGATTTTCTGCTGATGAGCGCGCTCTTGCTGGGCTTCTACGGAACGCGCATTCCCTTGGTCTGGCCCGTGCGCTGGGCGATGGTGATCGGCGCTTTCACCAATTCGAGCCTGTTCGTCTTGCAGGCGGCGTTTCCAATCCTCGACGGCCCGCCGGCCGAAGGATGGGGCCCGGCTCTGTTCGGCGTCTATCTTAAGGCGAGCATCGTGACGACGACGCTCGGCTTCGCCGGCGCTTGCCTCACCGTCCTGCGCATCAGTTTCCGTCCCAAACCCTCGTAAACCAATAAATCCACCGACGTAGCTTGGCGGAACCTCTAGTCGAAGAGGCTCGAAACGCTCTCCTCCCGCGCCGTCCGCGCGATCGCCTCGCCGATCAGATGGCCGATCGGAATGACGCGAATGTTGGGGGCGGATTCGACCGCGGCCGTCGCGCGGATCGTGTCGGTGACGACAAGCTGCTTCAGCTTGGAGTTGGCGATGCGTTCCGCCGCCGCGCCCGACAGCACGCCATGGGTGATGAAGGCGTAGACGGAGCCGGCGCCCGCCGCGAGCAGGGCTTCGGCGGCGTTGCACAGGGTTCCGCCCGAATCGACGATATCGTCGATGAGGATGCAATTGTGTCCGCTCACGTCGCCGATGATGTTCATGACCTCGGAATCGCCGGCGCGCTCGCGGCGCTTGTCGACGATGGCGAGCGGCGCGTCGATGCGCTTGGCCAGCGCCCGCGCGCGCACCACGCCGCCGACGTCCGGCGACACGACCATGACATTCTTGAGCTCAAGGTGGGACTTGATGTCCGCCACAATGACCGGCGCGGCGAAGAGATTGTCCGTTGGAATGTCAAAGAAGCCCTGAACCTGGCCGGCGTGCAGATCGACGGTCAGAACGCGGTCCGCGCCCGCCCGCGTGATCAGATTGCTGACAAGCTTGGCCGAGATCGGCGTGCGGGGTCCCTGTTTGCGATCCTGGCGGGCGTAGCCGAAATAGGGAATGACCGCCGTGATGCGACGCGCCGAGGCGCGGCGCAGCGCGTCGATCATGATCAGGAGCTCCATCAGGTGGTCGTTGGCCGGGGCGGATGTGGACTGGATCACGAACGTGTCCTGCCCGCGCACATTCTCCAGGATTTCAACCCAGATTTCCTGGTCGGCGAAGCGGCGAACCTGGGCGCGACAGAGCTGCACGCCGAGGTGGGCGGCGATCGCCTCCGCCAGCGGCCTGTTGGAGTTGCCCGCCAGGAGTTTCATCGCCGCCATATATCCATCCCCGCGCCTTAAACGCCGCGGCGTCATAGCAGCGATGGCGGCTGCGAACAATATGACGCGGGAATGTCGGATCGTCGAAAAACTTCGGCAGGATTGCCTCTTGGACGGGTAATGCTCTAAATGGTGACAGTGGCCTGACCGATACGCGGCGGGCCGAGGCTTTTGCGCCTTCACCCATCTCGCCCACTTTCCGTAAAAAACAGGCGTCGCTTCCGAAAATGACGAATAGCGTATCGGATCATGCGCCGCCTTCCTCGCCGCGCGAGACGCGCGTCGTCGTCGCCATGTCGGGCGGCGTCGACTCCAGCGTCGTCGCCGCTCTGCTGCAGGAGCAGGGCTACGACGTCGTGGGCGTCACGATGCAGCTTTATGATCACGGCGAAGCCACGCACCGCAAGGGCGCCTGCTGCGCCGGGCGCGACATCCACGATGCGCGAAATGTTGCGGCGCGACTGGGCATTCCGCACTTCGTTCTCGATTACGAGAGCAAGTTTCGCGAGAAGGTGATTGACGAATTCGCCGCGAGCTACGCCAGCGGCGAGACTCCCGTGCCCTGTGTCGCCTGCAACCAGTTCATCAAATTCGCCGATCTTATGGAGACGGCGAAGGACCTCGGCGCGCACGCGCTCGCAACCGGCCATTACATATCCGCCCGCGACGACGGACGCGGCGGCCGCGCGCTCTACCGCGCCAAGGATGCGGCGCGCGACCAGAGCTATTTCCTGTTCGCGACGACGCGCGAGCAGTTGCGGATGCTGCGCTTTCCGCTCGGCGATTACGCCAAGGCCGAAGTTCGCGACATGGCCCGGCGCTTCGGACTCGAGGTCGCCGATAAGCCGGACAGCCAAGACATCTGCTTCGTGCCGACGGGGCGCTATACAGACGTCGTCGAGAAGCTTGCGCCAGCTTCAGTGGTGCCCGGCGAGATCGTGCACCTCGACGGCCGTGTGCTGGGACGCCACGCCGGCGTCATCCACTACACTATCGGGCAGCGCCGTGGCCTGGGGCTGGGCGCAAAAGTCGCCGGCCGCGACGCGGAGCCGCTTTTCGTCCTGCGCCTCGACGCCGCCAAGGCTCAGGTCGTGGTCGGCCCGCGCGAGGCGCTGGACACTCGCGCGGTGCAGCTACGCGACGTGAACTGGATTGGCGACGGCGCGCTCTCTTCCCTGCCGCCCGAGGGCCTCGACATCATGGCGCGCGTGCGTTCGACGCGGCCGCCAGTCCCCGCGCGATTGATCCCGGGCGGGGAAGGCCGCGCTCTAGTCGTCTTCGCGGCAAGCGAATTCGGCGTCTCGCCTGGGCAGGCGTGCGTCTTCTACGACGCGGAAGAAAATGAAGCGCGCGTGCTCGGCGGCGGATTTATCGCCGGGATCGAGCCTGCAGCGATGACGATGGCATTAAAGGCGCCGCCGCTGCGCGCCGCAGAAGGGCGAAGGGCGCCTCGATGAGCGAAGCAAGGAATTTTTTGCCCGAAGTCGAAACGCTCGACAACAGCAATGTCGAGGCCGCCTATGCGCGCTGGGCGCCGATTTATGATCTGACGTTCGACATTCTGCTGAAGCCAGGCCGTCGCGCCGCCGCCGCGGCGGCGTCCAACGCGCGCGGACCGATCCTCGACGTCGGCGTCGGCACGGGGCTCGAACTGCCGATGTTCGCGTCCAATGCGCAGGTCGTCGGCGTCGATCTGTCGGAGCCGATGCTGCGCCGCGCGGCGCAGCGCGTGCGCCGTGAGCGTCTCGGCCATGTCGCCGGCCTCGTGAAAATGGATGCGACGCGCATGGCGTTCGCCGACGCGAGTTTCGGCTGCGTCGTGGCGCCTTACGTCCTGACGGTCGTGCCGGAGCCCGAGGCGATGCTCGACGAACTCGCGCGCGTGCTGCGGCCGGGCGGCGAAATCGTGCTCGTCAATCATGTGAGCGGCAAGGACGACGCCATCGCGCTGTTTGAGGCCTGGCTCGACCGCCATATGGCGCCGAAACTCGGCTGGCGTCCGCAATTTCCCTGGTCGATCATCGGCGACTGGATCGATCGGAACCCGCAGATGAGGCTCGTCGAGCGCCGCCCGCTGGCGCCCTTCGGTCTGTTTACGCTGACGCGGATTCAGCGTTGCACGAATGACACGCCCAGGAAAAAATTACCCGAATCAGCAGAATTTGAATGTACATGAACGTCTAAAAAACTTGAAAGTTCTTGCCCACTGTCGTTACCAGACCTAATGTTGTCTGGTTATGATATGGAGGGTAAAATGCGTGTAATTCTTTTTTATGCCTTTCTCGTCGCGGTTTTGGCCGCACAGGTTGTGGTCGCAGTGGCGGGTGGCCCATCGGGTCCCTGATGCTTAAGCTTTGAAATACGCGTTCCGGCATGATCATGCCGGAACGACAACACACGCCTAAGGCCTTCCAAGCTCCGCATTTGCGCGATTAATGATCTCTCCAAGACGTTCGACTACCTCAAGCGCGGGTGTTCCCGAAGTTGTAAAAGAGACTTCGTAATTCTCTCTGGGGAACCGTCGCTCGTTACGATCGCGTTCGGCGATTTCTTTTGCAAGTTCAAGGCCTTCCTCAGCCGCGGACAGCGCATCGCTCAACCGAGATTTCCTCTCCGCCGCGTCCCTTAGAAAATTTGCGTTTGCCCGCGTCACCCGAGCATAGGCGTCAAGATTTTCTGCTCGTAACACGCGTATGTAATCCTCGCCTTTGGGATCAGCTTTGGTCTCTCCCACTAGAGCCATGCACTTTACGTCCATTTCTTTCAATTCTCGAGCGTATTCATTCGCCATAGTCTTGTGATATTTATAGTCTTGACCATCCAATACAGCGTTTATCCAAGACTTCTTCATTGTAAGCAGCGAATGTACAAGAGCAAGCTTCATCCGCTTGGGCGGCAAGCTATCTTTGTCCGGTATGTCAACGCTCTTGCTCCAAGCCGCATCGGGATTGTGTCTTTCGCAGTCCCAGTTCGCGGCTGTTGTGAATTTCTTTCCATAACTATTATCTGATATATGCGGATTCTTTCTCGCAAAAACGTTCGCTATAACACGCTCCAGTAGCTCAATTGTATTGTCTAAATTATTTCTGTAGTACTCCAGCACCGCTTGCGTTTTTGCTATTGGCTGATAATTCATCCATTCATATAAGTAGCCGCCAATCATGCTGCGGACACGAATTTCAAAAACATCTGCGATATCTTTATCATGGATCGACCAGTGTTTATTCCGCAGCCAGCTTTCTAGCAGCGCGATCGCAGCCACGTACCTGTGATTGTATTCGAAAATGTTAGCAACAGCAATCCACGTATACGGCAAAATCTTGGCGTCATGTGAATTTAAAAAAGCAGCGGCACGATCGTTATTCAGCATATACATTATACCGTTTGGCGACGAGCTCCTATCACCTTTGGTCTTACTGAAAATATTTTGATTTCCACACCTTGGAAATAATGCGTCCAACTCATGATTGCTGATTTTATCGCCCGTGCGAAGGCTTTTATTGAGTGTTTTCGCTATTGGAAGGATTTTTTCACCTGAGCTGATGTAGTCAAGGTTTTGTTTGTTTTCCTCTACGAGGCACTTTCCTAGGTTAGCAAACACTTCGTCGGCAAGTTTGATCTGGTCACGTAAGATCTCAAGCAAGTCAGGTTCACCCGATTTTTTCACGTTTCGACTGTCCGATCCTTCACCCGCGCTATCCGTGTCATCAATCAACTGTTTCCTTAACGCGTAGATCAGCGCGTCTCTTCGCATCGTCTGACCTAGCTCCGCCAAACTTTGTAAGCCTTGCGATACGCTTGGCGGAGCATAGGAGTTTTGCGAGCTGGCAGGAGGCACCAGATGCGCGACTGAAGTCTCGCTGGATCGGCTCTCGTTTCGACCGAAAGCAAACTCCACGCCCCCGGGAAGTTTGACGTTACCTCCCAACTGAGCAACTCTAGCTATCGTTTCTTCGTCCAATGTTCCGACAATGAAAATACATACAAAGGCGATGAACACTGCCAACTCGCTGTATATATGGTACTTCTGTGTATCGAGATTGCCATAGACAGGAACGCTGGGCTTTTGCTCAGCATGCTCGTTCTCTACATATATAAACTGCTTGTCATTTTTGGCGTGATCCTTGTTAACAGTTTTACGCAGTAGCCAGTAAGATATCGATGCGCCAAATACAGAGCCAAAAACAACTTGCCTAAAGATTGGGCCGTCGAAAAAATACTGCCAATTCATGCTGCCATGCGCGAGCTGAATATATTCGTATTCCGCCAGAGCCACGAGCAGCAGCAGCAATATTGCCGCAATGACGAGCCATCGTGATCCATAGCTCTGATTATTGATTCCCGCTTCGGCCCAAGTTGTGGTCGCCCCGGGAATAGCCGCCTGGTCTGAATCAGAATCTGCTCTTTTGCTGTCCAGCCACGGACGCAGCGTTGTCGCAAATAACAGTGCAGAGAGACCGCATATAATTGCGGCGATCAGGAACGGGCCCATTGGAAAATTCCCAAACAATTTTAATAATTCGACGTTAGCGCCAATTGCGACGTTGACAAGCCCCCCAAATGTAGAAGTTCGAAAGTGCTGCAAGAAAACTTCTTGCCTCCGGCTGGCGCCCGGCTGCGCGTAGCGCTACATTCATCGGGCGGCGCTGCGGGGTGCGTGCAGGACTATTATTCCCCGGGGCCTTATCGATCCTTATGGGAGCTGTCCCTGGCCTCGCCCGTGGGCTTGGTCATATGGCGCCCACCTACGTTGTAGGTTCCCGGGATCGATGTCCCACGGCTCTTGTGGCCCGCACTCTCCTTCCCTGTTATTGCTCTCGCATGAGCGATTTGAAAGCCGAGCTGCGGCGCCGTTCGCTGGCGCGCCGCGATCTCATCGCGCCACAGGAAGCGCATGAGGCGGCCGCTTCCGTCGCGCGCCGGGGCGTCGCGCTGGTCGCCGGCTTTGCGCGCGATGCGAAACTGAGCGCCCCGCCTGTCGTTTCCGTCTATTGGCCGATCCGCAGCGAGTTGAACACGCGTCCGCTCATCGATGCGCTTGCGGCCGAAGGCTATCGCGTGACGTTGCCGGTGATGCACAAGGTGCGTCATCCCTTGGTCTTTCGGGCCTTCGCGCCCGGCGACGACCTCGTCAAAGGTCCGTTCGGCCTGTCCGAGCCCTCCGACGACAAGCCGGCCTATGATCCCGATATTGTGTTTTCGCCGCTCGCCGCCTTCGATCGGCGCGGCTTTCGGCTGGGCTATGGCGGCGGCATCTATGACGCCACGCTCTCCACGCTTCGCGCCAAAAAGCCGGTCGTCGCCATCGGCGTCGCCTATTCCTGCCAGGAAGCCGACCATGTGCCGATCGAACCGCATGACCAGCGGCTCGACGCCCTCATGACCGAGCAGGACACGCTGCGGTTCGCAACCGCCGTCGCCTAGAGCGCGCTGCGTAGAGCGCGCTCTAAAACTTTGGGAGTCGATCAATTCAGCTGCATTTGGGCGATGCCGCCCGAATGCAGGCGCGATCTAGGATCGCGGAACCAATCAGAACGCGGCACGTTAACCAAAAGATGCGGACTATTTAAATTTCTTTTTCGGAGAGTTTGAGATGAAGGCTTGCTATACAGCGGCCGCCCTCACGGCGGCCCTCTTGTTTTTTTCGCCCAGCGCGCAAGCGACCTGCCGGATTTTCCAGCATCGAGACTATGGCGGCTCCGGCTACACGCTCCACAATTTCGAGCGGATGAAAATGGTGCGCGGCGAAAGCCTTGGATGCACGACGAACGGCCATGGCGGCGGGTGCGAAAGCACGATCTACAATCCGTCGTGGAACGATAATGTTTCGTCATTCCGCGTGAAGGACGGCTGCACGCTCACATTATGGCAGCACGTCAATCAGGGCGGCTCGAGATTTCGCTCAAACAGAAGCTACCGTTACGTCGGCGACCGCTGGAACGATCAGGCGTCCGAAGCGCTCTGCATGTGCTGATTCGGCGCGGAGTCGATCACAGGCGTCTCGGCGGTTCGACAAGAGCCGCCGAGAATTCACGCTATCTCCTCACCTCAACGCGTCGGCGCTGACGGCAGATTGACGAGCTGACCGGCGCGCAGCTTTTTCGACTTCAGATCGGGGTTGCGCTCGGCGATCGCGCGCCATTTGCTGGTAGCGCCATAGAGCCGCCTGGCGATGGATTTAAACGTGTCCCCTGCGCGCGCCGTATAAACGCCAGGGTCCTTCGCCGCAGTCGGCGGGGTCTCGACGGGCGCATTGCCGGCCACTCGCGGGGCGGCTTCAGCCGGCTCGCCTTCTTGGCTCGCTGCCTTCGGCTCGTCATTGGTCGCAGACGGATTCGCCTCCGGGGCGGGCTCCTCGCTTTTCGTCGTCTCGCCGATCGCAGCGGTCTGCTCGATTTCCGACTGCTGCTGCGCCGAGTCTGGCTCCGACGCCTCATGCGCCGCTTGCGGCCCCGCGACAAGCAGAAAGGCGACGGCGAAGCCCGCGATCGCCAGGGAAGCTTCTGCGAGACCGCGACGGCGTTTTGGCGTGAAGAGCGGCGGCCGCTCGCGAACGTTGGCTCCAACAGACGGCGCCGGCTCCTGCGCTTCCCGGCCGCGCAGCCAGATGAGCGCCTCGAAGATGAAATACAGGAACAGCGCCGCCGTCACCGGCGGCTTCCGGAATGAGTCCGGCGCAAACATGTAAGCGACGACGCCGAGCTGGATCAGCGCCGAAAGCCAGGGCAGCCCAATCGCGCCGAGCATCATGCGCCGACGCGCCGCAACGCCTGCCGCGAGAAGGAAAGATGCGAGATAGACCCAAAGCAGCGCGCCTTGTCGGTCGAATGTCCAGCCGAAGGCGGTCGCGCCCAGCAGATAAAACAGCCCTAGGGCGGCTGCGGCATAGGCCGCATGAAGCAGCCGCTGCGGACCCAGGATCCGACTGAGATGAAAAAGCAGCGCCGCCGCAAGCGCCGCCATCAAGACCACGGCCACGTAGGCGGATGAAATATTGGAGTTCATGTAACCGCGCTCCTTAGGGGTCGGTTTTGACTTCAATGCGCTGCGGATGTGACAGTTTCTTGAGGGGAAGCCGCCCTCCGTGAATCATTCCGATTTTTCCGATACGCCCGCGCTATCGAACGTGGCCATGTCGCTATGACATGCAAGCGCCGCTTTGATCAGGCCGATGGCCAGCGCCGCGCCCGAGCCTTCGCCCAGCCGCATGTCGAGATCGAGCAGCGGGCGCATGCCAAGCCGCGTCAGAACGTCGCGATGCGCGCCCTCCGCCGAGACGTGGCCTGCTACGCAATGAGCGATCGACTCGGGCGCGATCGCATGCAACAGCGCTGCGGCGGCGCAGGCGACATAGCCGTCAAGCACCACCGGAATGCGGTTGAGACGCGCGGCGGCGATGGCGCCCATCATCGCCGCGATTTCCCGCCCGCCGAGCCGGCGCAAAATTTCTAAAGGATCGGCGAGATGCGGCGCATGCAGCGTCAGCGCGGCGTCGATCGCGGCGTTCTTGCGCGAAAGCCCAGCGTCGTCGACGCCCGTGCCGCGTCCGGTCCAGCGCGAGGCGGGTCCGCCGAAAAGCGCGGCATAGATCGCCGCCGCGCTCGTCGTATTGCCAATGCCCATCTCGCCTGGGGCGAGGAGATCAATATCGCCCTGGATCGCCTCCATCCCATAGGCGAAGGTCGCCGCCGCTTCGCGCTCGTCCATGGCCGGCGCCACAGTAAAGTCGGCCGTCGGCCGTTCGAGCGCCAGCTCATAGACCTTCAGGCCGACGCCATAGGACTTGCAGATCTGATTGATCGCCGCGCCGCCGGAGAGAAAATTCGCCACCATCTGTTGCGTGACGCTCGCCGGGAAAGCCGAAACGCCCTGCGCCACGACGCCGTGATTGGCGGCGAACACCGCGACGAGCGGGCGCTCGATCGAAGGCTCCGCCCTGCCCTGCCAGGCCGCGAGCCATTCGACGATCTCTTCGAGCCGACCGAGCGCGCCGGGCGGCTTGGTCAGCCGGCAATCGCGCGCGCGGACCGCCGCCGCGGCGCGCAGATCCGGGCCGGGCAGAGCCGCCAACAGGATACGGATTTCTTCGAAGGGATGAACGGCGTGAGACATGCCGCCGGCTTTACCGGGTCGCGGCGACATTGGCGAGCGACTGGTCATTGAGGCCGAAGACTGCCTCGTCGGCTCCGCCTTCTCCAATGACCGCTCAGAACGTAAGAGGCATTGCCGCTACGCTTCCCGCAACGACGGCTGGGCCCGAACGGCCTCGAAGGCGGCGAGCGCCCGCTCCCGCGCCTCGCTATGGTCGACGATCGGATGCGGATAGGTGACGCCAAGCACGACGCCGGCAGCGCGCAAGACGTCGTCTGGCGCCGCCCACGGACGATGGATGTAGCGGACGTCGAGCCCCGCGAGCTCCGGCACGTAACGGCGCACATAAGCGCCATCGGGATCGAATTTTTCGCCCTGAAGCGCGGGATTGAAGATGCGGAAGTAAGGCGCGGCGTCGGCCCCGCAGCCCGCCACCCACTGCCAGTTGGCGCTATTATTGGCGAGATCGGCGTCGACCAGCGTGTCCCAGAACCAGCGCTCTCCCTTCCGCCAGTCAATGAGCAGGTGCTTGATCAGAAAGCTCGCCGAAACCAGACGGGCGCGATTGTGCATCCAGCCCGTGATCCACAATTCGCGCATCGCCGCGTCGACGAGCGGATAGCCGGTCTGACCGTTCCGCCAGGCGTCGAGCGACGTCTCGTCGTCGCGATAGGGAAAACGTTCGAAGGTCCTGTCCAAAGGGCGATCCGGCAGGTCCCAGTGGGAGATCAGCAAGTGATGGCAGAACTCCCGCCAGCCGAGTTCCCTCAGATAGGCTTCGCCGCCGATGCTCCCGGGGTCGCTGATCGCGTGCCAGACTTCGCGTGGCGACAATTCGCCAAAGTGCAGATGCGGGGAAAGCCTGGAGACGCCGACGCGGCCCATGAAGTCGCGTTCAACCTTGTAGTCGACGACATGGTGGCGCGCGAAGTCGGCAAGTTCGGCGCGCGCGGCCGTCTCGCCGACAAGCCAGACCTTGCGCATGCCGATCGCCCAATCGGGGTTTTGGGGCAGCAGCCGCCACGCGTCGAGATCGTCGCTGTCCGGCGGAAGCGGCGCGGCGTGCAGGACTTCGGGCGCCGGAAGGGGCCGCTCCGGCGGCGGCGCCGCGAGGCAGGCCCGCCAAAAAGGGGTGAATATCCGGAAGCTCTCACCCTGTTTGGTGCGAAGCGTCTCCGGCTCGAAGAGCACAGACTCTTGAAAACAATGCGTTTCTACCGCATCATCGCGCAGCTGCGCCTCGAGTTCGGCGTCTCGCCGGATCGCCCAAGGCTCGTAAAGCTTGTTCCAGAAGACGGCTCCAGCGCCGGTTTCGGCGATGATCTGCTCGAAGACGTAGGGAGCGCGCCCGCGGCGCAAGGTCAGCGACACGCCCCTGCCGGCGAGGCTCTGGGACAGCGCCTTCAGAGAATGGTGCAGCCACCAACGCGCCGCGGCGCCCGTGCGCCATTCTCCGGGGCTTTCATCGTCCAGGATGTAAAGGGCGACGAGCGGCGCTCCCGATCGTGCAGCCGCCGAAAGCGCCGGATGGTCAGAGATGCGCAAATCATTGCGAAACCAGACGATCGCCGGCGCATTCATATCGCGAGAACCCCGTTCGACATTCCGAAAGGTCACGCCCCGATCCTTTCGCCGCGTCGAAGGATCGGGACTAAATCGTAACCTCGCCGGCCGCCAAGGGTTCCCCCGTCCACGCGTTTAGGACATCAATCTCGTCGCGCCAGGCGGCTAGTGGAGGCGTTTGGCGTGCTTGATGCCATAAAAAAGGTAAATGGCGACCCCGATGACGGTCCAGATCAGCAGCCGGAGCCAAGTGTCGAGCGGAAGCGCGGCCATCAGCGCGAAACAGGACAGTATCCCGGCGATGGGCAACAATGGAATCCCGGGCGCACGGAACGGGCGGCGGAGTTCCGGGTGCATTCGACGCAGGCGCAGCACCGCCAAGCAGACGAGCGCGAAAGCCGCCAGCGTTCCGATGCTCACCATTTCGCCGAGAATATCGAGCGGCAACAGACCCGCCGCGAGCGCCACGATCACGCCGACGAGGATCTGGCTGACGGCGGGCGTGCGAAAAGTCGGGTGCAGTCTCGCGAAGATCGGCGGCAGCAGGCCGTCGTGCGCCATGGCGAAGAAGATGCGCGTCTGCCCGTAGAGCAGCACCAGAATCGCCGTCGTCAGTCCGGCTAGCGCGCCGAGCTTCACCGCCCAGGCGAGCCACGAGACGCCGGTGCGATCCATGACCAGCGCCATTGGGTCAGGAACGCCCAGCTCCTTGTAGTTGACGACGCCGGTCGCGATAGCCGCCACGGCGATATAGAGTATCGTGCAGATGATCAGCGAGCCGATGATGCCAATCGGCACGTCTCGTTGTGGATTATGCGCCTCCTGCGCCGCAGTCGAGACGGAGTCGAATCCGATGTAGGCGAAGAAAACGACCGACGCGCCGCGCACGACGCCGCTCCAGCCGAAAGTGCCGAAGTCGCCAGTGTTGTCGGGAATGAGCGGCGACCAATTGGCGTGGTCGATATGCGCAGCGCCGAAAACGATCACCATCAGCACGACAGTGACCTTGATGGCGACGATGATGTTGTTGAAAAGCGTCGACTCGCTCGTGCCGCGCACGAGCAGCGCGGTCAGCAACAGGATGATTGCAGCAGCAGGAACATTGAACAACCCGTGAACGGCGCCGGGCGGCGCGCCATGCGCAGTCGGATCAGCGAAGAAGGCGGTGGTCAGCTCGGGCGGCACATGTATGCCGAGCCCTTGCATGACGCGATTGAAATAGCCGGACCAGCCGACCGCGACAGTCGCCGCCCCAGCTGCATATTCGAGCACCAGATTCCAGCCGATGATCCAGGCGAAAATCTCGCCGAGCGTCACATAAGTGTATGTGTAGGTGCTCCCCGCGACGGGAATGAGCGACGCAAGTTCCGCGTAGCACAGCGCGACAAAGGCGCAGGCGAGTCCCGACAGCATGAAGGAGATCATCACGCCGGGCCCGGCGTAATTCGCCGCCGCCGTGCCGGTCAACACGAAAATGCCGGCGCCGATGATGCCGCCGACGCCGAGCGACATCAACGACCCCCAGCCAAGCGCGCGTTTAAGGCCGTCGCCGTCGGCGGCGGCGTGATCGGCGATGATTTTGTGGACGGACTTGCGGTTCAGATAGCTCTTGCTGGCGGCTTGGAACAAGCGTCACCCTTTCGAATTCGCGACGTGGCGAGCGCGCCGCGCCTTCGGCGGCGCCGATTATCGTTGCGGCGCCAAAACATACAAGCGGAAAGACTGCGAGAAGCGAAACGCGATCGTGACGCGCCTCAATTAGCCTTCCAGATCCGTGACTTCGCACTCGTCTGTGCGTCGCGGTCCGGTCCGCCTGACTTGCCTTGCAGCAGCCTTTGCTATAGCACGACTCGAGCGCGGCGTCGGCCGCCTGTTAAGGGGTCGAGCTCGAGAATGACGGCATGAGCCAGAAGCCCATCAATTATCCGCGCCTGTCGACGCTCGTCGCCGTGGCGATCTTGGTCGGCACCGAGCTTGTCGGCGCATCCTGGGCCGCCGGCTGGGCGCTGGGCGGGCTTTTTCAGCTTGATCCCCTCATCAGCCGCGCGCTCGAAATCATCTTCTCCCTCGCCGGCCTGATCGGACTCTACTTCTTCATGCGGACCGCCATCCGCAATGAGCCGATTCGCGGCTAATTAGGGTCCGCGCCGTAATGTCTCGCGTCCCTCGACAGGCTCGCGGCGGCGGCAGACCCAGGCGCGCATCTCCCAAACTTCGCAACAAGGACGCCGAGATGGTCGAGAAGCAGGATCGTCGCTCGTTTATCAAAGCGGCGGCGGCGACGAGCGCCCTCGGGGCGGTCGGCGCGCCTCGCAGCGCGGCGGCGACAAGCGTCTCCAATCTTCGGCTCGGCGAACCGCGGCCCTTCTCCTTCGAAACGCTCAAGCAGACGGCGCAGCGCCTTATCAAAGAGCCTTACCGCAAGCCGAATATCCCTGCCCCAGAGATCACCTCGCAGATCGACTACGAGAAGTGGGGACAGATCACCTACAACACCGATCACGCGCTTTTCGCCGACACCAAGGACCGCTTCCCCATAGAGTTCTTCCACCTGGGGATGTTCTTCAAGAAGGCCGTGCGCATGAATGTCGTCGAAAACGGCGAGGCGCGCGAGGTTCTTTACGATACGAGCTACTTCAATATGCCGGCGGATTCGATCGCGCGCCAACTGCCGCCCGGCGCCGGCTTCGCGGGATTTCGCATTCAGGAGGCGAAGGACGGCGCGCTCGACTGGAAGAAGAACGACTGGGTGGCGTTTCTGGGCGCGTCATATTTCCGCGCGATCGGCGAATTGCGCCAATATGGCATGTCAGCGCGCGGCGTCGCGCTCGACACCTGGCAGGCGGGATCGAACGAGGAATTCCCTGACTTCACTGAAATTTACATCGGCCCGGAGACCGCCGACGGCGTCGTCCTGCATGCGTTGCTCGAAGGCCCGTCGATCGTGGGCGCCTATCGCTTCCTGATGACGCGCGGCAAGGGCGTCGTCATGGACATCGACTGCTCGCTGTATCTACGCGGCGCCTTCACCCGTTTTGGCGTCGCGCCGCTCACCTCGATGTTCTGGTTCTCGGAGACCGCCAAGCCGACGGCCATCGATTGGCGGCCGGAAGTGCATGATTCCGACGGGCTGAGCATGTGGACCGGCGCGGGCGAGCGCTTGTGGCGGCCGTTGAACAATCCGAACCGGGTCATGGCGTCGGCGTTTGGCGACGCCAATCCCAAGGGCTTTGGCCTGATGCAGCGCGACCGCAATTACGACCACTATCTCGACAACGTCTTCTACGATCGCCGCCCAAGCGTGTGGATCGAACCCAAGGGCGACTGGGGCAAGGGCGCGATTCAACTCATCGAAATTCCGACGGATGACGAGATCCACGACAATATCGTCGTCATCTGGGCGCCCGAGAAGCCCGCCGTCCCCGGCGCCTCCTTCGAATATTCCTATCGGCTGCATTGGCTTGCGGACGAGCCCTATCCGACCAAGCTCGCGCGCTGCGTCGCGACGAGGCTCGGCAACGGCGGCCAGCCCGGCAGGCCGCGACCCAAGGGCGTGCGCAAATTCATGGTGGAGTTTCTGGGCGAGCCCCTCGCCAAGCTCCCCTTTGGGGTGAAGCCCGAACCGGTGTTATGGGCGTCGCGCGGAACATTCTCCTACGTGTTCGCCGAAGCGGTTTTTGATAATGTGCCGGGCCATTGGCGGGCGCAATTCGACCTGACCGTGGAAGGCTCTGAGCCTGTGGAGATGCGCCTGTTCCTCAAGAACGGCGATGAGGTGCTTTCGGAAAATTGGCTGTATCAGTATCACCCGCTCTAACGCGGGCGATTGACACTCTCGCCGTCTTCAGGCCAAGACTTCGGTAAGTTGCTAAGAGACCATACACGGAAGGGCTTCCTCGCCTCGTTGGCAGCGCCTCTAAGGCTGCGGACGTTCATTCGCGAATGCGCCAGGAAATTCAACAATGACGAAGAGAATCACCAAGTGTCGCGTTAGCGGCTCCACCAATCTCGTCTCGGTTCTGACGCTCGGCGACCAAGCGCTCACGGGCGTTTTTCCGAGCTCTCGCGAGACGCCTGTCACGGTCGGACCTCTGGAGCTCGTCTGGTGCCCTGATTCAGGCCTGCTGCAACTCGCGCACAGCTATGAAGCAAGCGAGATGTATGGCGAGAACTACGGTTATCGCTCGGGCCTCAATCAGTCGATGGTGCGACACCTGACCCAGAAGATCGCCCATCTCGAGCGATTCGCCGATCTCAAGCCCGGCGACGCGGTGCTCGACATCGGCTCAAACGACGCGACGTCTCTCAAGGCCTATACGACGTCGAGCTTGACGCGCATCGGCATTGATCCCACCGGCGCCAAGTTCCGACAATATTATCCGGACGATATCAAGCTCGCGCCGGAGTTCTTCTCTTCGCAGGCGTTTGAAAAGCTCTCGCCGAAGCGGGCGAAGATCGTCACGTCGATCGCGATGTTCTACGATCTCGACGACCCGGTCTGGTTCGCCCGCGAAGTCGCCAAGGCGCTTGCGCCCGACGGGGTATGGCATTTCGAGCAGAGCTATATGCCGTCAATGCTGCGGCTCACCTCCTACGACACGATCTGCCACGAGCATATCGAATATTACTCGCTGGGGGTCATCGAGAAAATTCTCAACGCGGCCGATCTCGAGATTCTCGACGTGCAGATGAATGCGGTCAACGGCGGCAGTTTCGCCGTCACCGCCGGCCACAAGAACACACAGCGCAAGCGCAATCTCGCGGTGATCGACTGGCTGTTGGCGCAAGAGGAGCGGATGGGGCTGAACACGCCTCGCCCCTACCGCGATTTCGAAGATCGCGTTTTCCGCCATCGCGAGGACCTGCGCCGCCTGCTGCGCGCGCTCAAGGACGACAACAAGCGCATCCTCGGCTACGGCGCCTCGACCAAGGGCAACGTGGTGCTGCAATTCTGCGACATCGGCCCCGACCTCGTCGAGGCGATCGCCGAGGTCAATCCCGACAAATTCGGTTGCTTCACGCCCGGCTCACATATCCCGATCGTTTCGGAAGCCGAGGCGCGGGCGATGAAGCCGGATTATTTCCTCGTGCTTCCCTGGCATTTCAAGGACGGGATATTGGCGCGGGAGCAGGAATATCTCGCCAGCGGCGGCAAGATGATCTTCCCCTTTCCGGAGATCGAGATCGTATAGCCTTTTCGCTCGCGAACAACGAAAAAGGCCCGTTGCATGATGATTTCCTACGCGCAGAATTTTGAAGACGTGATGCTCGAACGGGCCTTCGCGGAGATCGAGAACGGCTTCTACGTCGACGTCGGGGCGTGGGATCCAGATCTCGATTCGGTGACGAGGTATTTCTACGAACGCGGCTGGCGCGGCGTGAACATCGAGCCCAATCCGAAATATCTCGCGCTGCTTAAGGAAAAGCGCGCGCGCGACGTGAATCTCGGGCTTGCCGTCGGCGCCCACAATGGACGCGCGGTGATCACGCTCATTCATGGCACGGGCATGTCCACCTTACATCCGGATATCGCCGAGGGTCACGCAAAATTCAATTTCGAGCAGGAACAGCTCGACGTGGAAATGCGCACACTCAATTCGGTTTTCAAGGAACATTCGGCCGCGACGACGCATTTCCTAAAGATCGATTGCGAAGGCGAAGAGGCGAATGTCATCAACGCGTTCGATCTGCGAAAATTCCGTCCCTGGATCATTCTCGTCGAGTCGACGAAGCCGCTCTCGCGCGAGGAGACGCATGCGGATTGGGAGCCGCATCTACTCTCGAACGATTATGAGTTCGCCTATTTTGACGGTGTCAACCGCTTCTATCTGGCTGCTGAGCACGCTGACCTGAAGCGGCATTTCATCATCCCGCCGAACGTATTCGACGACTTTCTCGTTGCGCGTATGATGATCCCGGCCCCGAGTGGTGATAACAGCGACAACCGAAGCTTCCTTGGACGGATTGGCGCTTTCTTCGGGAGCGGTGGTCGAAAGGCAAATAAATGAAGGAAGCGAACCCATATTTTCATCTTTTTCACACAAGCTTTTGCGCAGGATAAAATCAAATTCTGCAAAAGTCGCGATTGGCGTTCCCGGTGACGCGCTGGATACGATGAGCTTCCTCGGCGGATTTGAAAATCCATACCTGTATGAAGACACCATGGAGAAGATTTATGCGGACGCAAAGTCCGATGAATCGCTGGCTTATACGCTTAGACACGCGTGCCTCGAAGAGAATGTCGCCCCCTTCGATTTCTATCTCAACTCGACAGTTCCCGCAGCTGCCATAGAGCTTATGTCCCTACTTCGTTCCGCTGCGCCAGCCGCATGCATTCGATGGCGCAAAGGTTTGCGCGCGAAGTAGACAAGCGGCTCCGCAGGCCAGGAGCGACTGTCAATGCGTTCTGGGATGAGGTCGACGACTTCCGGTCAAACCGCCTCCCTCCATCGAATCCTTCCTACGAGCTCTATACAAAAAGGTTCTTCACAAATCCCCAAGTCATGGTGTTCCAACGCCGGGCGGTTTAACGCCGCAAGCCAGTTCGTCGGTGGAAATCGCCGTCGGATGGAACCGTTGTCTGACAGCGCATGTGCGGTTTCGCTCGACTCAAAAAACCTTTGCTCGCGTGAACTGGTTATCTCGCGTGAACTGATTATCCTGCGTGCCGTTCGTCCATCTTCTCGTTCTGCGATCTCTGTTTCTCATGATGCGCGCTGAGTTCGGGCTGTTGCCGTCTGAAGCGCTCCGCCGTCGTCATTGCATAGGCGAATTTCGCGCGCAGATTGCCGAATGAAAAATCGCAATAGACCTTTTTCATTAGGCTATCCATCAGCGTCCGGCTTTCGCCGGCCGGATTGACGAAGCACATGAATTTTCCAAGCTGCATCGCGAGCGGATGGAACTCATGTTTGATCACGCGCCGCACGTGGAAGGCCTCGATGCTGTCGTGGCCGAAGAAGCGGTCGGCGATATTGTGGAATCCGTCGATGGCGATGCGATAGCGATTGACCATGCCGCCGCCTGCGAAGGAGTCATTGTCGGGGCGCCGGTCCAGCAGCGCGCCAGAGAGGACTTTGATGCTCAAGCCGCCAGGCATCAGTTCGAAAAAGCGCGCCACATGCCCCCAGCAGCTGCCGACGAATTCTTCATTGAGCGGCACGCGATTCCAGGTCGAACGCTTCACGATGATTCCGCCGATGAAGCTGAAGAATGCTTCAGTGTTGACCGCCTTGCTGAAATAATCGCGGCGGCTGCGCGAATCTGAAAGTTCGTAGACAGCGCCGTCTTCGCACGCGACGGTCGGATATTCGGTCCAGCTGTCGTGATAAAAATAATACTCCATATGCTTGCACAAATAGAGATCATGGCCGCTTTGAATTTCGCTCAGCACGCGACGCAGCGCGCCCGGCCGGACGATGTCGTCGCCGCTGAACAGCCAGCAATAATCGCCGGTCGCGGGCTCAACGGACTTCGCCATGTCGCGGTCGATGCCGCCTTTCTGAGGCTGCCGCACATATTTGATATTCGGATGCTTGCGCTCGTAGCCCGCAATAATTTCCGCGGTGTTGTCGGTCGAAGCGCCGTCGAGGATGACGATTTGCACCTCATCCCCGCCGTCCTGACCGAGGATCGAATCCAGAGTCTCAGGAATGAATTTCGCGAAATTATAGATGGGAATGCAGATGGAAAGGCTGGCGGTCATCGACGCAAGATCCCTACGCGAGAGTTGAGAGCCCTCGCTGCGCTTCAATCGGCCGGAAGATAGGCGGAAGCGGCAGGTGAGGCAACGCGGCGATCCGCGACTTCATTCGGCGGCTCTAGAACCTTGGCCAGTTCGACGGCGCCGATCTGATAGCGATCTCCCCGCACCATTGAGACAAGCCGTGCGGCCGATTGTCGCCAGGTCGTTACCGTCGGGGCCTTGATCTCTCTTGCTTCAAAGAGCGCTTCGCGCACGCGTTCGGCGAGCGCCTGCGAATCGAGAACATCGAAATAGACAGCGTCGTCGCCGCCGACTTCGCGGAAAACCGGGATATCGCTTGCGATCACCCGCGCGCCGTGATGCGCGGCTTCGATCAGCGGCATGCCGAAGCCCTCGACGAAAGATGGAAAGATCAAGCCCCGCGCCCGCGGATAGAGATACGAAAGATCGGCGTCGCTCGCATTGTCGAGCCAGAACAGCCGTCGTCCGTATTCGTTGTGCTGTCTGATACGGCGTTGCAACGCCCGCGTGTTCCAACCCGGCCGGCCGACGATCACGTAACGCGTCTCGCACCCTTCCGACCAAAGACGTTCAAACGCGTCCAAAGCGATGGGATAGGCCTTGCGCGGCTCGAGCGTTCCGACGCTCATGAAGAACGGCGCCGGCGCTGAAGCGATGCGCTCGACGGCCTTTGAGGGCGCTTCCTGAGCGCCCGCGCGAAAATCGGCGCCAAGCGGCCACCAGCCGATCCGCATATTCGCGGGCGTCGCGAGACCTTGTTCCCGCACGTAGTCCACGAGGTCCCTTGCGACGCTCTGCGAAATGCAGACGATGGCGTCGCATTGCAGCAGCACCTTCTCGAACCAGGGCGCGAATGGCGCGCTGTTCTTTAAGGCGGTCGCGGCAGGATAGCGCAAAGGGATAAGATCATAGAGGCAGCCGACGACTTCGGCGCCAACCTCATGCGCTGCGCGCAAGAGCGGCGGATATTCCTCGACGAAGCCCCATCCGGAATCGAGCAAGAGCAGCGTGTCGCCCGATTGCAGTTTAACCGCGTCGGGCAAATTGTCGTGCTGGAAATGGCCGTAGAGCCGGCCCGCTTCAAGATAGACCGGCAGCGCTTCGCCGCTTTCGACACAGGCGCGCGCGATTTCGCGCACCACGCGCTGGACGCCCGTATGGCCGCGAAAGCGATGCGTCGCGGTCATATCGATGAGCAGACGATTGTGCGCCGCCGGCGGTGGGATCGCGCCATCAAGGCGCGTGCGCAGCGCCTGCGCCTTCGCGGCGTCCGGCGCGCGCCAGCGCCCGTCGTGCAGGCGGCTCAGGCCAAGCAGGCGAGAGAGCGTCCAGTAGAGTTCCAGCGCCTTGTCGTAAACGAACCGAACGCGCGGATCGACGTCATACTGCTCGATATCGCTCAACTCGCGATGCAACTCCTTGAGCAGATAGGCGTCGATCTCCTTCTTCATTCCCACTCTCCGCACGTAGCTCGCGCCGCCTTTCGCCGTGCCACCCGTTCGGACGGATCTCGCAAGAAAGCTAAAGCGTGCGGCCAACGGCCATTCTGCTGGAAGGCATCGGAAAAATCACGATATTTCCGCCCTCCCCGGATGCGGCGATCACCGCCGCCGCGATATCCGCCGACGCTTCGCTCACGCAGCGCCGGAAAAACGAATGGGCGACGCCTTCGTAATTCATGCTCAGCAAGTCATGGGCGCATTGTTCTGCGCGCACGAGCGAGATTTCCGCCAATGGCGGCACAGGATCAGCGCTCGACAATTTGGAGAGTGCGTTCAACTCGCATTCAAGCGCTCGGCGCGCAAAATCCGGCAGCGCTGCAAGCACTTGGCGCTCAAAATGGGTCCGAAGCTTACTCGCGGCGTCTTCAAAGAATGCGCAAGCTTGGCTGTCCGTCAAAAGCTTAGCGTTATTCGCATTCATCCTACATCCTTCCCGAAGCGCAAAGTCTAGGCTTTAAGACGCAAGCAAGACGGAGGCCTTGTCGCTCCGGCATCTACCTCAAATACATAATTGCGGCGAACAAAAGGAGACGCCAAAATCATCGAGCCCGCCTCCGCTTAGGCGCGGCCCTCCGGTTATGGGACGTGTGGGCAACAAGCGAGAGGCGTCTACGGGTTGCACGAAACTGAGATGTGAACTCGAGACATTAGATTAGCCGGCGACGACGTCTTACGCGGGTTCGGTCTCACGGCCAGCTAACTCAAGAAGACGCGACACACCGACCGGCTCTTCGCTCAGCAGCGGCACGACGGCGTAGCGGCGCGCGTGGGTTGTTGCGACTCTCTCGACCTCGCGCAGTTCATTTTTGGCGCGCTGACGCAGCAAGGGAGAATGCGGACGCGCCGCCGCGACGCTGTTATTGACGACCCACGCCCAAGGCTCGATGCCCGCGCGGCGCAAATCTGCTTGCAGATTTGCCGCTTCAAGCACGGGCGTCGTTTCCGCCAAGGTGACAAGAAGGACCTTCGTCCGCTTCGGGTCCTGTAGCTGCATCATCGGCGTTGAGTAATGTGCGCCCTTGGCGTCCAGCATCCGCGCGACCTCGCGATGATAAGCGCCCGTCGCATCCAGGAGCAGCAGCGTGTGGCCGGTCGGCGCGGTGTCCATGACGACGAACTTCTCGCCCGCTTCGCGGACGATGCGCGAGAACGCCTGAAAGACGGCGATTTCTTCCGTGCAAGGAGAGCGCAAATCCTCTTCGAGCAAAGCCCGTCCTTGCGCGTCGAGGTTCGCGCCTTTCGTTCTCAGCACCTCTTGCCGGTAACGTTCGGTTTCGGCGTGCGGGTCGATGCGGCTTACGGTCAGATTGTCGAGCGAACCATGCAGCGTTTCGGCGAGATGCGCGGCTGGGTCGGAGGTGGTGAGATGGACGGGCAGTCCGCGATGCGCCAACTCGACGGCGACCGCCGCCGCAAGCGTCGTTTTGCCGACGCCGCCCTTGCCCATCAGCATGACGAGGCCATGCCCATCGGCGGCGACGCCATCCACCAGTTCCGATAGGCTTGGCGCGCGCAGCTCGACGGGTTCGCCAACCGCCGCGTCGATATGCGGCGGCGTCGCAACGAGGAGCTGACGCAACGCATCAAGCCCGACGAGATTGAAGGGCTTCAAAGGCACATAGTCGCAGGGCAAGCTGCGAAGCGCATCGGGCGTCGCCGCCAAAGCAGCCTGCTCGCGCGCGTAAAGGGCGGCGGCGAGCGCATCGAGCGCCGCCTCTTCCTTTGGCAGCAGACCATTCACGACGAGGAATTGCTGATGGAGGCCGATCGCCGCCAGCTCCTCATGCGTGCGCGCGGCTTCGCGCAGCGCGGAATTTTGGGCGCGGGCGACGAGGATCAGGCGGGTGCGCTGACCGTCGGCCAAAGCGGCCACCGCGGCGCTGTATTGGGCGCGCTGCTTTTCCAATCCGGCAAGCGGACCGAGGCAGGAGGCGTCGCCTTTCCCCGCCTCAAGGAAGCCGCTCCAGGCGACGGGAAGCTGCAGCAGGCGGATGGTGTGTCCGGTCGGCGCCGTGTCGAAGACGATATGGTCATATGCCGATATAATGGCTGTGTCCGTCAACAGCGCGGTGAATTCGTCGAAAGCGGCGATTTCCGTCGTGCAGGCTCCGGAAAGCTGCTCTTCGATGCCCTTCACCACGGCTTCGGGAAGCTTGCCGCGCACGGGGCCGACGATGCGGTTGCGATAGGCCTGCGCGGCGGCCTGCGGGTCGATTTCCAGCGCGAACAGGTTCGGCACGGCGTCAATCGCCGTGATTTTATCGCCGATGCCGACCCCAAACACCTGCCCGACATTGGACGCAGGATCGGTGCTGACAAGCAGCACGCGGCGTCCGGCTTCAGCAAGCTCTATCGCCGTCGCGCAGGCGATCGAGGTTTTACCGACGCCGCCTTTGCCCGTGAAGAAAAGGAAGCGCGGAGCCTGTTCAAGAAATTTCATATCGACCTTTCAGCAGCAGGAGGAGCCGCTGCAACATGCGCCTGGCTTCGCTTCCTCGACCTTTTTGACGCCCGCCCAGCGCGCAAGTTCCTCGCGGTTCGGATAGCGTCCGGCGAGCGCGATCTCGCCATCAACGAGGATCAGCGGCAGAGCTTCCTGCCCCGAGCGTTCGAGGAAGCCCTTAACGCTCGCATTTTCAGCAAAGACCATGGGCTCCTGGGCGAGATTGAAGCGCTCGATGCGCGCGCCGTTCTGCTTCGCCCAATCAACGTCGGCGGCAAAGGTCACGAGCGCCTGATCGGTCTCGACGCCGCAGACGCCGGTGCTGCAACACAGGGCGGGATCAAAAACTTGAATGGTCGTCATATTCGTCCTTTCAGGATTAAGGTTGAGCGGCCCTGCCGACGACGACTTCGCCATCTTCCTTGGTGAATTCGCCAATGGCGGGATTGGGCAGAATATCGAGCACGGCCTCCGAGGGACGGCACAGCCGTGCGCCTTTCGGCGTCACGACGATTGGACGGTTGATGAGGATCGGATGTTCGAGCATGAAGCCGATCAATTCCTCTTCCGTCCACTTTGCATCGCCAAGGCCGAGCGCGTCATAGGGCGCGCCTTTCTGGCGCAGCAGATCGCGCGACGAAATGCCCATGGCTTTGAGCAACTCGACCAGTCGCTCGCGCGTTGGCGGGTCTTTCAGATATTCGATGACGACCGGCTCTTCGCCGCTTTGGCGGATCATCGCCAGCGTGTTGCGCGACGTGCCACAGTCGGGGTTGTGATAGATGGTGATGGTCATCGCTCAGGCGTCCGTTATGCGGCCATGGCTTGCGCCTGAAACGGTCTCAGTCATTCTGAGATCCAGAACAACAGGCGGCTTCAATCACAGGCGCTGGCTTCGCGCCGCAGCAGGCGGAGGGCTCCCCGTTAACGGCGCTCGCGCGGAATCCTGCAAGCGCTACGTCGCCGCCGTAAATCGTGCTCTCCCCTGTGGTCCGGAAGGTCTCCCACAAAAGCCCTTGCGGGTCGGAGGTCCATGCCTTCTCGGACTCGGCGTAACAGCAAGTTGTGGCGCCTTCTTCCAGCACGGGCCGTTCAGCCTGTTGCAGGCAGCCATAGACTTCTTTCAGTTCTTCGTTCGTCTCGACCTCGATCCCGAGATGATCGACGCCTGCCTGTCCGCCCCGCGCCGAAATGGCGAAGTTCACGCGCGGATCATCGAGCATCCATTTCGCATAATCGCGTTTGACGGCCGTCGGCTCCGCTCCAAAAAGCGCGCTGTAAAACCTAATCGACGCCGTAAGGTCATCAACGGACACGTGCACGTGCAGGCGTTTCATGAGGTTCCTCTGGTTGGCAAGTTGCAGGAGTAGCGGCCTCGCATGAGGCAGCAGCGCCTTGGCAGCAATTCTCGGTCATGTAGGCGAGCAGCGCGTTCATGACCGGATAGGCCGCCGAGTAGATCAGCGACCGACTCTCGCGCCGGAAGGTCACAAGGTCCGCGTGTTTGAGCTGGCTCAGGTGGAACGACAGCGTCGCCGGCGGGAGCGCGAGCCGCTCGCCGATTTGCCCCGCGGCAAGCCCCTTAGGTCCAGCTTGCATGAGCAGCCGGAAAATATCGAGCCGCGTCTCATGACCGAGCGCGACAAGGGCG
The DNA here is from genome assembly GCF_015709515.1 of Methylocystis sp. H62. Classification (GTDB taxonomy): domain Bacteria; phylum Pseudomonadota; class Alphaproteobacteria; order Rhizobiales; family Beijerinckiaceae; genus Methylocystis. Next base: position 16,261 of record NZ_JADNQZ010000047.1, on the reverse strand, counting down.
GCTAGGGCTTCTTGCTTTTCCATATTTCTAATATGATGGAACTATTAATCGCGTCAATGCCGTCGAGACGCCGATTCCCCGTTGCGCCAGTCGAGAGACTTCCGGCGCGTTAACGCGCCGTCGCACTGAGTCGAAAACGAAGGAAAAGTGTCGTATCGAGACGTTGAATGGAGCGTGCATGACGCGACCTACGCCGTTGAGACTAAATCTACGATGCTGACACATCAGCATATTAGATTCTCCGTAGCGCCGATGATGGATTGGACGGATCGGCACTGCCGATACTTCCATCGTCTGTTGTCGCGCCGCGCGCGCCTTTATACGGAAATGCTCACGACGGGCGCGGTGATCCACGGCGACCGCGCGCGTCTGATGGCGTTCGATCCGTTCGAGCAGCCGGTCGCCATGCAGCTCGGCGGCGCCGAACCCGCTGCGCTGGCGAAGTCGGCGGCGCTTGTCGAGAATTTCGGCTACGCCGAGGTCAATCTCAACGTCGGCTGTCCGTCGGATCGCGTGCAAGACGGCGCGTTCGGCGCCTGTCTCATGCGCGAGCCTGCGCGCGTCGGCGATTGCATCAAAGCGATGAAGGACGCCGTCGCCATTCCCGTAACGGTGAAATGCCGCATCGGCGTCGACGATCAGGACCCGGAGAAAGCGCTGTTCGCGCTTGCCGAGGCCTGCGTCGAAAGCGGCGCCGACGCGCTGTTCGTGCATGCGCGAAAGGCCTGGCTTAAGGGCCTCTCGCCTAAGGAAAACCGCGACGTTCCGCCCTTGGACTATGCGCTCGTGCACCGTCTCAAGCGCGCCCTGCCGGACGTTCCGATCGCCATCAATGGCGGGCTGACGCGGATCGCCGAGATGCAAGAACAGCTGCAATTCGTCGACGGCGTGATGATCGGCCGCGCCGCCTATCATGATCCCGCGCTGCTGCTTGAGGTCGACCCACAATTGTTTGGACAGTCGGCGCCCGTCGCCAACCTCTTCGACGCCGTGGACGCGTTCCTTCCCTACGTCGAGCGCGAACTCGCGAAGGGCGAGCGGCTCTCAGCGATGACGCGTCATCTTCTCGGGCTTTTCGCTGGAATGCCGGGCGCACGGTCGTTCCGTCGGCGGCTAGCGCTCGAAGCCGTCAAACCTGGCGCCGGAGTCGAAACGCTGCTTGGGGCCGTGAATGAAGTGCGCACGGCCATTGCGCGCTTCGCCGAAGCGGAAGCAGGGACACCCGCCAACGCCGAACCTGCCGAAACCGCCTGACCTCAATTGGCCGAGAGCGCCGCCAAAATGGCGATCTCCGCGAGTTGCTGCGCGGCGCCGAGCACATCGCCCGTGTAGCCGCCGATCTGCTTTTTCGAGAGGTTGGTAATAAGCGCACCGATGACGAAGGCGGCGAAGATCGCGACGGCGATCTGGATTAAGCCGGCGCCGGCGAGCCATGGCGCGAGACCGAAGACGGCGGCGACGAGCCAGGCGCGAGTCCAGATCTCGCGCGAGGGCGCCGAGACGGTCGCGCCCAGCCCATCGGCGCGCGCCGGCGGAAGCCGCATCATCGGCGCCAATCCGGCGACGCGCGACAAGGCGCCCGCGAAGATGAGGGCGCCGGCCGCGAGCGCGACGCTTCGCTCAAAGAGTGACGCGAGCGCCGCGACGCGCAACAGGATCGAGAAACACAGCGCCAGGGCGCCATAGGTCCCAACGCGGCTGTCGCGCATAATGGCGAGCTTCGACTCGCGCGTCGCGCCGCCGCCGAACCCATCCGCGACATCCGCGAGTCCGTCCTCGTGCAGCGCGCCCGTGGCGAGCACGAGGACCGCGACCGCGACGAGCGCGCAGACGAGCGCAGGAAGATGGCAGATGCGCGCCACGAACAGACCCGCCGCGCCTGTGGCCCCGATCACGGCGCCGGCGATCGGCAGCGCCGGCGCCATGCGCGCGAAGTCAAGCGGCGCATGCGCGCCCTCGCCGATCGGAAGGCGCGTATAGAACCGCAAAAAGCTCAAGACATCGGCGAGGAGCGCGCGCTGCATCGGTTCCATTTTCGGCGCCGCGTCGGAATTGTCGAGAACCCCGACGCCTCCGAGCGGCTCTATATCGTCTGGTTGTAGGCGCCGACCTCGGGATTTTCGCGCAGCACGCCGTCGATCGCCGTAAACATCTCCTTCATGCGCGCTTGCGACACCGGGCTCTCGACGACGACGACGAGTTCCGGCTTGTTGGACGATGCCCGCACGAGGCCCCAGGTGCCGTCGACGACCGTCACCCGCACACCATTGATAGTGACGACGTCGCGGATCGGCTGGCCGATGATCTGTTCGCCCTTCGCCCGCATCGCCTCGATGCGCGCCGTCACCTTGTCGATCACGCCATATTTCTTTTCGTCGTCGCAATGCGGCGACATCGTCGGCGAGCCCCAAGTCTTTGGCAGTTCCGCGTAGAGTTCGGCCATCGATTTCGTTGGATTGCGATCGAGCATTTCGAGGACATGGACCGCGGTGAGCAGCCCGTCGTCATAGCCGCGTCCGATCGGTTCGTTGAAGAAGAAATGCCCCGATTTTTCGAATCCGGCGAGCGCCTTGCGCTCGCTGACGCGGCGCTTGATGTAGGAATGCCCGGTCTTCCAATATTCCGTGACGACGCCGCGCGCGACGAGCTCGGGGTCCGTCGCGAAAAGCCCGGTCGACTTCACGTCGACCACGAATGACGCATTCGGATGGACCTTGGAGAGATCGCGCGCGAGCATGACGCCAATCTTGTCGGCGAAGATCTCATCGCCATTATTGTCGACGACGCCGCAGCGATCCCCGTCGCCGTCGAAGCCAAGGCCGACGCAGGCCCCGGTCTCGCGCACCTTGTCGGCGATGGCGTGCAGCATGTGCAAATCTTCTGGGTTCGGATTGTAGCGCGGGAAAGTGTAGTCGGGCGCGACGTCGAGCGGAATGACTTCGCAGCCAAGGCGCTCCAGCATCCGCGGCGCGAAGGCGCCGGCGGTGCCATTGCCGCAGGCGGCGACGACCTTCATCTTGCGGGTGAACGGCGGCCGGCGAGTGAGATCGTCGATGTAGCGCGCGCCGAAATTCTCGATGTAACGATAGGAGCCGCCTTCCGCCTCGTGAAATTCGCCGGCGAGAACGATCTCCTTCAGGCGGCCCATCTCCTCCGGCCCGAAGGTCACGGGCCGCCGCGCGCCCATCTTCACGCCCGTCCAGCCATTGTCATTATGCGAGGCGGTCACCATCGCCACCGCGGCGACATCGAGATCGAACTGCGCGAAATAGGCCATCGGCGACAAGGCGAGCCCAATGTCGCGCACGCGCACGCCAGCGGCCATCAGGCCGCTCACCAGCGCCAATTTGATCGATGAGGAATAGCTGCGGTAATCATGGCCGACGACGATTTCGGGCGCGACGCCCAATTCGCGCAGCAGCGCGCCAAGGCCCATGCCGAGCGCCTGCACGCCCATCAAATTGAGGTCGGCGCCAAACAGCCAGCGCGCGTCATATTCGCGAAAGCCGGTCGATTTGATCAGCGGCGCCTCTTCATATTCGAACGTATTCGGGCGCAAATTGGCAACGGGCTTGGGAAACATCAACAATCCTTCGCTTGGGCAGGTTCCGAAAGGTTGACAGACTTTTTCGATGAGAACCGGCTCAAATACTTTGATTTTGAGCGATTCCTTATCGATCACATGATTCCATGTGATCGATAAGCGCTCCAGGCGAGCGTCGACTTGGCCGCCTTGGCATAAGCGAAAATCCGCGCCGCGCCAAATTCGGCCTGGGGCGATTCAATTTAAGCTTGCAGAGCGCGGCGAGCACTCGTAGGATTTTCGTTTGTTACTGCATTTGATTTTTTATTTCGAGGTTTCGCTATGGCCAAGAAAATCATTTTGCTCGCCGACGGCACTGGAAACGGGCGACTGGTGCAAGTCTCAAACATCAATCGGCTCTCCCAAGCGCTCTGCCTCTCAGACAAAGATCAAGTCGTCTATTACATTCCCGGCGTCGGCACCGAGGGCTTCAAGCCGCTCGCAATGCTTGACGGCGCGACCGGCTTTGGCGTGCCGTCAAACGTGCGCAAGCTTTACCGTTTCCTGTCCTGGAATTGGGAGCCCGACGCAGCGATCTACATGTTCGGCTTTAGCCGCGGCGCCTTCACCATTCGGATGCTGATCGACCTCATTCGCGCGCAGGGCCTGTTGCCGACCGAATTCAACGGGCGGCGCGTGTCGCACCAGGAGATGCTCCGCAATTCCGAAGACGCTTGGCGCGCCTTCTGCGGTCAAGACGAGGAACGTAAAAAGAATGTCTGGGTTTTTTTGGGCCTGCCCAAGCTTCGAGACGCCATTTTGGGCGTCTGGAAAAGGCTTTGGGGGCAGCCGAGCTATGCTGACGTGCAAAAAGCGGCTTCGGACCGCGACCCCGAGAAACTCTCCATCGACTTTGTCGGCCTATTCGACACAGTGGAAGCCTATGGCGTGCCGATCGAAGAAATGCGCGAGGTCGTTCATCGCTTTGTGTTCCCCATCAAGTTTGGCGGCGATCATACGATTTGGAAGAAGGTTGATCGCATACGACAGGCTCTGTCGCTCGACGATGAGCGCCTCACTTTCCATCCGATCCGCGTGTCTCTAAAGTCCGACGAGCCGGATTTACGCATACAGGAAGTTTGGTTCGCCGGCGTGCATTCTGACGTTGGCGGCGGTTATCCCGACGACATGACCGCGCATTGCCCGCTGGTCTGGATGGTTCGGGAACTTCAGACAGCCGCGACTGACAGAGCGCTCACTTTTCACGAAACGGCGCTGGACGAATTCAGAAGAACGGCCACGCCATTTGGGCCGCTGCACAACTCTCGAGCCGGCGTGGCGGTGTTGTATCGGTACGATCCACGGCAAGTGACCCTGACGGATCCAGCCGGCAATCCCTACTACCGGCCGACCGTCCACCACACGGTTGTTGAACGCTTAGTGGATGGAGGCGGCGATTACGCGCCGCTGGCGCTTGGCGGGACGAGCGCGCATCAAGCCCAAACCGGGCCTAAGGGCGCCGACGTCTTCATGCCCGACGGCTCCATCGCGCGCGCCGAGACTGGACCGGATTACGCCCTCGTTCGACAAGCGGACCCGGCGTTTGAGCCCGCAAACATACGCAGCGATGGCCGCGAACTCGACTTTGCCCGGGGAGCAATGAAGAGCCTGGACGCGCCCAACCGGGAACAGATGGAGATCGCCCGCGACTACGTATGGCTGAACCGAATTGCATATTTTTTCTTCGTGGCCTTGTTCCTCACGGCGCTCGCTCTTCCGTTGCTCGATTCAACGATCGACGACTCCAACGAAGGCATATGGAGCCAGATCTCAGTAATTGCGCTCCCGTTCCAATGGCTTCTCCACGTGCTCGGCCCAGTTGGCGACACTCTGTCGCGGTTCATGTCCGGCGCTGAAAATGTCCTTCGCGGCGTGGGCGACACGATCCTATCCTTCACGCCGTCCTATCTCTACGCTCATGTAAAAGCTGCGCTGAATCATCCGTTTTTCAGCATAGCGCTGGTGCTCGCCTATTTCGTTCTTCGCAATAGGAGCGACGCCTATGAGGACGCCACGCGCTACCACGCCCGCGTGGCTTGGAACATTCAGAACGACAAAGTCAAAAGCGGCATTCACTCCAAACCGAACGCAACGTCACTACTCGTGCGCACCATACGAAGCTCGCGTGCGGCAAGATCGGTCCTTGGCGTCGGCCGCGCGATGTTGCCTGCCGCTTATGCGATTGTCTTTGTATTCACGCCCCTGCTTCTCGCCGCCAATCGGATTGGCTTCAATTATCTCGAGGGATCTGGTCGCGTTTGCGTGGATTCAAGCGCTTCAGAGTGGGTGGCGAGCGCATCTGCACGGTTTGCCACGAATGATCCCTGCTGGGCGAGCCGCTGGACAGTTGAACGCGGCGGCGTCTATCGCCTGACGATCAGCATCGACCCCAAGAGCGATGATCCCTGGCTGGATCAGCTGATGCTCACCGATCCGTACGGCTTCGATGCGAAAGGTTGGGTTCAGACCGCCGGCGTCGCCTTACGTCGTTGGCCTTCAGCCGCTTGGTTCCATCCTATCGCCCGCATCGGAGCGCGAGGGGATTCTGAGTGGCCGCTGGTCCCGATCGACGGCGGCGGGGCTCTCTCCCCACGCGGTCGGCGATGCTCGATGCTCCCGCTAGATTACAGCGAAACCGCCGAACATAAGTCTTTTTGCGCGGATCACCCCCGTGCGAAATCCTGTGTCGACGGCGGCCTGTCGCTGAGCATCGATTCGTTGCCCGCCGACGAATTGGACGCCGCCAAGGCGGCTTGGGTTCGAGACAGCTACTCTTACGACGGCAAGAGCTGCAATTCGGCTTTCCCGCGCAAAACCTTCGTGTCGGAATTCGTTGCGAACGACACGGGAGAGCTATTCCTTTTCGTCAACGACGCTGCGCATGTGTCCTTAAACGGTCGCAAGCAAATTTTTTACGACAACAACACCGGCACAGCGAAAGTAACGATTGAGCGATTGCCGCGCGACGCCACGCGAGCCACCACCGCAAGCGCGCCATAAGGTTCAGCGCTCCGCCTCACGCCGCGGCGCTCACGAGCCCCGCGGCTTGGCGCGCGTCGTCGGCTGCGCGGCCGCCGGATCATCCGGCCAGAGATGGCGCGGGTAGCGCCCTCTCATCTCCTTCTTCACTTCGCTCCAGGAGCCCTTCCAAAAGCTCGGCAGATCGCGGGTCGTCTGGATCGGGCGATGCGCCGGCGACAGCAGTTCGAGCGTTAAGGGCGCGCGTCCGCGCGCAAGAGTCGGGTGACTCGAAAGGCCGTAAAGCTCCTGCACGCGCACCGAAAGGATCGGTCCGTTTTCGGCCGCATAGTCGAGCGCATGGCGCGAGCCGGCAGGCGTCTCGAAATGGGCCGGCGCTTCCACATCGAGCCTGCGTGACAGATCATAGGGAAGAAGCTGCGCCAACGCCGCCTCGAGGTCGTCGGCCGCGATGTCAGCAAGCAACGTGCGCCCCGAAATAAACGGCGCAAGCCAGTCTCCAGCGCTAACGGCCAGAGCGGCGTCGGAGAGGTCCGGCCATTCGTCGCCCTCGGCGCGGCGCAAAAAGGCGACCCGGTCGCGCCGCTGAATTTGCGACTTCGTCCATGGCAGCCGCGCCACGCCAAGCGCCGCGACGCCGCGCGCGAGCGTCCTTGCATTTTCTTCCGACGCCTCGACCGCCAGATTGCGCTCCGAAAGGCGCATCGCTCCGAGGCGCCGGAAGGCGCGCCGCCGCAGGCTGGCGCTCGCCGCGTCGAAGACGGTTTCATCGCGAGTCTCGATGCGCTCGCTGGCGATCGCCTCGACCTCCTCGGCGGTGAGCGCGCAAGCGGCAAGGATGCGCGCCTGCGCCGCCCGGCCGGTGAGTTCGGCGACGGCAAGAAAGGGCGCGCGCGCCAGAGGATCTTCGACCGGCACGATCGCGGCGCGACCGTTCGCCATCAGGAACTCGCCACGCGCGCCGCGTGATTTGGCGATGCGATCGGGATAGGCAAGCGCAATGAGCGCGCCGTCTGATAACTGCCCCCTCCCTGTCCCTCCCCCGCTCCGCGGGAGAGGGGACGCTAACGATCGGCGGTGCGCAACATGAAGGGCGGTGTCTGCCCCCTCTCCCGCGCCAGCGGGGGAGGGTTGGGGAGGGGGCATTGCGCTGGTCGCCGCCATCGCCTGCCGCGCCCATTGCGCGGCAAGGCGCAGCGCGTCGCGCGCCCGCTTGGAGTTTTCGCTCCGCGCGCGCTCGAGCCGATGCGAAAGGTCGGCGTCGGCGCCGCCGATCCCGCGCTCGGAGAGCAGCATGGCGAGTTCCGCGGCGCGCTTGGCCTCGCCGTGACCCGCCGCCTCGACCACCATTCGCGCCAATCTGGGCGCGAGCGGCAGGGCCCGGATGGCGCGGCCCGTGTCGGTAAGCCGACCGTCGGCGTCAAGGGCGCCAAGCTCGTGGTCGAGCGCGACGGCTTCCTTCCAGGCCGGCGCCGGCGGCGCATCGAGCCATTTGAGTTGAGTGGGGTCGCTCACCCCCCAGGCCGCGAGATCAAGGACAAGCCCAGAAAGATCGGCGTCGAGTATTTCAGGCGCGGCGAAGGCCGGAAGCGAAGCCGTCTGCGGCTCGTCCCACAGGCGATAGCAGACGCCGGGCTCGGTGCGGCCGGCGCGGCCGCGGCGCTGATCGACGCTGGCGCGAGAAGCGCGCACCGTCTCGAGCCGCGATAATCCAAGATCCGGCTCGAAGCGCTGCACACGCGCCAGCCCGCTGTCGATGACGATGCGGACGCCTTCGATCGTGAGCGAGGTTTCCGCGATCGACGTGGCGAGCACGATCTTGCGACGGCCGGGCCGCGCCGGCGCGATGGCGAGGTCCTGCTCGCCGCGATCGAGCGCGCCATAGAGCGGCGCGACGTCCGTGTCGTCCGGCAGGCGCGACTCGGCGAGGCGTGAGGCGACGCGCGCGATCTCCCCCTGCCCCGGCAGAAACGCGAGGATCGAACCTCGCTCTTCGCGGAGCGCCAGCACGATCGCGCGAACCATAGAATCCTCGATGCGCGCGTTGGCGTCGCGGCCGAGATAACGCGTCTCGACGCCAAAGGCGCGCCCCTGGCTCTCGATCGTCTGAGCGCCCATCAGCGCGGCGACGCGGGCGCCGTCTAGCGTCGCGGACATGGCGATGAGCCGCAGATCCTCGCGCAGTCCTGCCTGGGCGTCGAGCGCCAGCGCCAGGCCCAGATCCGCGTCGAGCGAGCGTTCGTGATATTCATCGAACAGCACGCCGGCCACGCCCTCGAGCGCCGCATCGTCGAGAATCATCCGCGCGAATACGCCCTCGGTGACGACCTCGATGCGCGTTCGCGCCGAGATTTTCGATTCGAGGCGCATCCGCAGGCCGATCGTTTCGCCGACGCTCTCGCCCAGCGTCGCCGCCATCCGGCTCGCCGCCGCGCGGGCGGCGAGACGGCGCGGCTCCAACAGAATGAGCTTGCCGCTTTTGGCCCAGTCCGCGCCGAGCAGCGCGAGCGGCGCGCGCGTGGTTTTGCCGGCGCCAGGCGGGGCGACGACGACGAGATTGGACGACGCCGCGAGCGCAGCGCGGATCGCCGGCAGCACATCGTCGATCGGCAACGCAGAAAGATCATGCAGCATCGGAGGCGCGCGCTTCAATAGTTCCAAATTCTATCGCGCGACGCACATTGCGGACGCCGGTCAAAGGGTCAAGACGCCGCGTCGGGCCCGGACCGGCAATAAAAAAGCCCCTCCCTTGCGGGAGGGGCAAAAGATTGCAGCCCAATGCTGAACTTACGCCGCCTGCTGAATGGCCGAGAGCTTCCACTCCTGCGATCCGGCGCCCGCCGGTCGGCGGAAAGTCCAGGCCTCGGACGTCTCCGTCGGCCCCGGCGAACCGGGCGCGGGCTTGCCGGTGGCGCGATCCTCGATCACGTCATTGAGCGCAAAGCGCATGGCGACGGTGGCGTATTCGTCGACGCCTTCACGCCACGCCTCCGACAAGTCACCTTGCAACAGCTTCACGTCCGAGACGCGGTTGATGACGCCCTTGCGGCGGTTCTCCTCCAGTTCGTCGTCGAAATAGGAGGCCATTTCGGGCGTGGACATGCCGCGCAGCGCGCCAAGATCCTCGCGGCTATAGGCGGCCTGCGATTCGCCGAGCAGGCGTTCGAAGGCGTTGAAGTCGTCCGCCGCAATCTTGATCGGCGTCGCCATCGCCGCTTCCGGAGAAGCGCCCGAGCCGAAGCCCGCCGCGCCGAAAGGCGCGCGCGCGGTGAAGGGCGACGTGAAGCCGGGGCTCGGACGGTGACCCGCCCCAGCCATGGCGTTCGCATTGCGACGCGTCCACCAATTGAAAGCCATGCGGGCCAGGAAGACGACCAGCGCGATCTGCAACAGCAGGCCGATGACCGACATGAAGCCGCCCATGCCGCCAAGAAGGCCGTTACCCGTCAGCAGACCAAACAGCCCGGCGCCGAGCAGGCCGCCGGCGAGGCCGCCCAGAAGGCCGCGACCTAAGGAGCCGCCAAAGAGGCCGCCAGGCTGTGACATCGGACCGGCCATGCCAGGCGTTGGACGCGGCGTGCCGCTGCGTTCGAAAGGAGAGGCCTGGCCCGGCATGGTTCGGGTCGAAGGCGGCGCGGACCAAGAGCGACCCCCCCGGCTGCCAAAGCTGCCGCCGCCGCCCATACGCGCTTCGGCGATGGCGGGCGCAAGCGCCAGCAGGGTGGCAAGCGCAAGAGAAATCAGCGATCCACGCTTAAGGGCGAAGAAACGCGACATGTTTGTATCCTCGAAATTGCGGGGAAACAGTCCCCCCTAACCGCGCATATATAGGAACGCGGGGGTCTGCGCGCAAAGGCTTGGCCGGGGAAAACGGATACCGGGCGCGGATGCAACCAACTTGCGCAGGCGTCGCTTCAGGATTTCGACTGGGTGTTCGAGCATGCAGCCAATGAGAAGCTATATGGGGCAAAGGTAGTGCGAATTCTGTCGCCGCGTATGGCTGGTCAGGATCGTGCGCGCTTCTCCAGATACTCGCGTAGCGCGGCGTTGATGCGCGATTGCCACCCTTCGCCCGCCGCGCGGAACGCTTCCACGATATCGGGGTCAAGCCGGATCGTCGTCGAAACCTTGCGGCGCTTTGCTGGTGGCCGCCCTCGCCGAAGAGGCGCGGCGGCGAATTTCTTGCGCCACTCTTCAGTAGACAAATCCGGAGCATCATCGCCCAAATCTGGGGGCGTAGATGGCTTGCTCGCGGTCATTGGCTTTCCTCATGGAGATGATGCGTCTCGCGCCGCCGCGCTTTGTCCAAACGAGGACCACCATTCGGCCGTCGAGAAAACCGACCGAGATGAACCGCTTTTCGCCATAATCATGGCGGTCGTCCTCGACGGTCAACGTCGCGTCAGCGAAGACCTCGCCGGCGCGCGCCATATCAAGTCCTCTGTGCTCGATCGTTGCGCGGCGTTTTGCGGGATCGAATTCGATCAGCATTGGGCTTTTTTGTTACTACAGAAACGCTCTTGGAGCAATCGTTACGTGATGAACGAGACCTGCTAATTGACTCCCACCCAGGGATCTCACGAAAAGGCGTCCACAGGCTTCAATGCGTCAATATCTCGACCTTCTGGATAAGGTCCTGCACGAAGGCGTGCGCAAGGACGATCGCACCGGCGTCGGAACGCTGTCGCTGTTCGGCCATCAGATGCGTTTCGACCTTTCGCAAGGCTTCCCGCTGGTGACGACCAAGCGCGTGCATCTGAAATCGGTCATTCACGAACTGCTGTGGTTTTTGCAGGGCGACACCAACGTCAAATATCTGCGCGACAATGGCGTCACCATCTGGGACGAATGGGCGAATGAAGACGGCGACCTCGGTCCGATCTACGGCATGCAATGGCGGCGCTGGCCCGACGGCGACAGGGATATCGACCAGCTCGCCCATGTCGTCGAGGAGATCAAGCGCAATCCCTTCTCGCGCCGGCTGATCGTCTCCGCGTGGAATCCAGCCCAGGTCGACGAGATGGCGCTGCCGCCTTGCCACTGCCTGTTCCAGTTTCATGTCGCTGAGGTCAGCGGCGAAAAGCGGCTTTCCTGCCAGCTCTACCAGCGTTCGGCCGACGTCTTCCTCGGCGTGCCCTTCAACATCGCCAGCTATGCGTTGCTGACGCATATGGTCGCGCAGGTCACGGACTGTGTTCCGGGCGATTTCATCCACAGCTTCGGCGACGTTCACCTCTATCTCAACCATGTCGAGCAGGCGCGGCTTCAGCTCTCACGCGAGCCAAAGCCCCTGCCGCGCCTAAAGCTCAATCCGTCGGTGCGCTCCCTCTTCGACTTCAGATACGAAGACGTGAACGTCGAGAACTATGACCCTTGGCCGGCGATCGCCGCGCCGATCGCGGTGTAGGCGGCGATGGAGCCCAAAATCGTCGCCGTCGTGGCGCGCGGACGCAATGGCGTGATCGGCGTCGCCAACGGCCTTCCCTGGCGGCTCTCGAGCGATCTCAAGCGCTACAAGGCGCGCACCTGGGGCAAGCCGATGATAATGGGACGGCGCACCTTCGAATCGATCGGACGGCCGCTGCCGGGGCGAGAAAGCGTCGTGCTCACCCGCGATCCTCATTTCAAGGCCGAAGGCGCGCATATCGCGGCGGATCCCCAGGAGGCTTTGGCGACGGCGCGTCGGCTGGCCGCGCTGCTTGGCGTCGACGAGATCATCATCGCGGGCGGCGAGGAGATCTATCGCGCCTTTCTCGACCTCACCGACGTCATCGAACTCACGGAAGTGGCGCTCGATATTGCGGGCGACGCGCATTTCCCGGAGCTCGACCCCAAAGACTGGCGCGAGGTCGCGCGCGAAGCGCCGCCGCGCGGTCCTAAGGACGAAGCGGACTTCGCTTTTGTCACGCTTGAGCGGGTCCGCAGCCCAAGCGCCTGAAACCAGTTGCGGCGCAATCCTGCTGTGGCTATAAACCGGCCCGAAGCGGCTTCGGCCATTTCTGTCGGAGTGTAGCGCAGCCTGGTAGCGCACCTCGTTCGGGACGAGGGGGTCGGAGGTTCGAATCCTCTCACTCCGACCAGACTACATCACAGTCAATTGAAATTATTGTATAATCTGCTGCATGGAATTTTACGGCCCCACTCTCGGCCCCACTTACGCCTTGAGATTTGGTGAAGCGGCGTGCGGTAGCTCGAAACAACGCAGTTACCCCCTGTCGACAACCCGTTATTCTTGGGACGTGTTGTCCAGCATTCGCGCCAACCGAGCCCAGGCCTGCATATTGATCTCTTCGACTGATTTTCGCTCGAAGTCGACGTCGGTGACGAGATCGTCCGTGAGATGGATGAGATTTCCCTTCGGCAAGTTACTTAAGTGGCGGTTTGACCCCCAAATCGCAGCGGATTGGCTTACCCGTCTGAGTCGCCGCCTCGCGGCATTTCTCGATCGTCTCGTGATTGTCGCGGAGAAAATCGGATGCCTCGTTGAGCGCGGCCCAGGCGCGCGGGTTGGCGGTCCGCATCAGCTGCGACCCCGCTTCCCAGGGCGAGCTTGCGCCGAGCGTATGCGTCGCCATGCTTTCGGGGATGCGCCAGTCTGGCGGCAATGCCCGCGCGATCGCGTCGAGCAGGAACGACCAGAGCACGACGCCGGCGATGGCGCCGGCGATGGCCGCGAAGAGAAGACGGAGGCGCTGTTCGTCTGTCGTGGCGACTGCGGCGGCAAGGCTTTCCAATTTCTCCGTCGCCCTGTCGAGCGTCTCGCGCGCCCGCGCGATGGTAGCCCGCTCTTCGGCGCGCGCCTGATCGCCCGCGGTCGCGATCCTTGCGACCCTTTCGTCGGGCGTGATCTGCAGCGCCGGGCTTTGCCGCATCGTCTTCACCATCGCGCCAACAGCGTTGAGATTGTGTGCGATCATTCCCAGCGTCTCGCTGTAATCGGGCGCGGCTTCGCGCCTGGACGCCAGATTGGCGATGGCCGCCTCCAGCGCATCCACCTTATCGGCGAGATGCGCGAAGGCCGCCGCCGCCGGATCTGTCTCGGGCGCTGGGAATGAAGGCGGGCTCTTCTCCATAGTCCTTCTCCCTTACCGGCTCATGCCGCGGCCGCGGGTCATTTCGAACCCGACGCTCGCCGCAAGGTCATGGGCGAGCTTGCGTCCCGCGTCTAAGGCGATTCCGAGATCATGGCGGCGCCCGCGCAGGACCGATTCCATCTGCGCGTCGCGCTCCAGGCTTTTCGTCATGGCGCCCATGTCGGCGCGCAGGCGTTTGACGCTCTGATGGTCGCCCTCGGCGTTGGCGGCGCGATAGCGCCGATCGAGCTTGCGCCAGTCCTCGACGAAACGGTCGGCGCGCCTTTTGGGGTCGGCGCGGATTTCCGCTTCGAGCCGCATGGCGCGGATCGTGCGCTGGACGCGCCCGCCCGCCGCTTCCGGCGCGAGCGCGGGATCGCGGCCATAGGCCCGCTCAAGGTCCTTTGCCGCATCTTCGCCGATCGCGCTTACCGCCGCGCGCGCCCGATCAAGTTCGCTTCGCTGATGCGGCAGGACGGGCAACTGCTTGTTTTGCATCTTCCAGATGTCCGAGACGGCGCGCGCGTGGCGCGCGACGGCACGGCGCGCCGTCGCCTCCTTCTCGGCCGCCGCCCTTTCCGTTTCGGGCTGCGTCATTTCACTTCCGGCTCGACCCGCTTCCGCGCGATCAACGGCAGGGCCCTGCGTGCGGAATCTGGCGAAGACCCCGCGATGGGGCTCGGGTGCGTCAGAGGCGCGCCCCCGATCGAAGGCGTCTGCGCGCGGCGGCTGCGTCATCGCACGGCGCAAGCCGTCGAACATGCCGCGCGCCATCCTGGGCGCCTCGCGCACGATCTCGGCGACGCGTTCGCCAAACGTGATCCCGCGCCGCTCGGCGAAGGCGCGGATGGGATCGTCCTGGGCGTAGTCAGTCGCCATATCCTTGGCGCGCGCGCGCGAGAGCGTTCGGGCAAGTTGCGCCTGATCGGCGAAGTCGTCGCGGCCATAGCAAAGCTGGACGCTCTCCCTGTGCCGTGAGAGCGCCACATAGGCGGCATGGCTGTCGAGGCCCGGAGTGGCGAGCACATAGGCGCGGTCCACGGTCATGCCCTGCGCCTTGTGGATCGTCGCTGCATAGCCATGATCGATGTAGGCGTAGTCCTTCACATCGAAGGAGACGAATCGCCCGTCATCTGTGCGGATCGCGATATGCCGCTCGTTGATCTGCTCGATCGCGCCGAGCGTTCCGTTCTTCACCCCAAACCCGCGTTCGTTCCTTAGGAACATGACGCGGTCGCCGGGCGCGAAGCTCCGGGCGCCGCGTTCGGTCGTCACTTGCGCATCCTCGCCCAGCGCGCCCGCTTCCCGCATCCGCGCGCGTGCGGCCTGGTTCAGCTCGCGCGCCTCGTCATTGGTGTGGGTGAGGATGATGCGCGTTCGATCCGGCGCGGCGATTCGTTCGCGGTCCCATCGCTCCACAAGCGTGTCGCGCGCGGCTTCGCGCGTCTCGGCGGTATGGACCATGCCGCGATCGCGGTAAGTCTGGATCGCCTCGTCGATACGGCCCGTGGCGAGTGAGCGGGTCGCCTCGCGCTGCCAGTCCGCGCGCTGGCGGCGGACCTCGGCGATTTCGACGCCGCCATGACGCTCATGGATCGCCCGGAAGGCCGCGCCCGCCTCGATCGCCTGCAATTGTCGCGGGTCGCCGACCAGAACGATTTTCGCGCCCGCATGCTCCGCATGAGAGAACAGGCGCGCCATCTGCCGCGCCCCGACCATGCCCGCTTCGTCGATCACCAGAACGTCGCGGACGGACAAGGACTCACGGCCCTGCTCCCATTGCCGCTCCATGCTGGCGATGGTGCGCGAGGCGATGCCGGAGCCGTTCTCCAGATTCTCTGCGGCGATCCCCGACAGGGCGAGGCCGCGCACCTCGAAGCCCGCCGCTTCCCATGCCTCCCGCGCGACGCCCAGCATCGCGCTCTTGCCGGCCCCCGCATAGCCGATAACCACGCCAAGATCGCGTCCCTCGGTCACATGTTCGAACGCTGCGCGTTGCTCCCCTGAGAGCGTCAATCCTCTTTCCGCCGCGCGGGCGAGGGCCGCTTCGCGTTCCTTCTCGCCGATGCGACGCCGCTCGCGTTCGGCCAGCAAGTCTGCGGCGCGCTGCAACCGCCGCTCGGCGTCGACCATCTCGCGCGAGGTGAACCGCTCGTCGCCGCGCCCATCCTTGCCGAGCGCGATGATCTCGGACGATCCGCGCATGGCCGCCATCGCCCGGTCGAATTGCTCCCTGCCGTCGCTATGCCGGTGAACGAAGCGGGCCATGTCGCGGCGGGTGAAGGTCGCCTGATGGCGGGTCAGGGCGTCGAGCGCTGCTGAAGGATCGGCAATGATCCGCTCGCCATTGCGGCGGGCGATCTCGCGATGATCCTCGATGCGCTCCGATCCGAACCCGCGCTCCCCCATCCGCTGCGCCGCCGGGCCGATCTTGTCCTGCGGTTCCAGAGCGACGCCCTGCGCCGCCAATGAACGGTGATCGACGCTCGCGTCTATGTCGAGTTCGGCCAGCCGCGCATTGACACGGTCCGCCCAGCGTTCTCGCCATTCCTCGACAAGCGCCGCGCGGTTCCAGTCCCTAACCTTGCGGCCGAAACCGTTCGCGTCGACTTCGCGCATGGTGAGC